>CAZOZL010000004.1:0-329583 GCA_964584305.1 uncultured Burkholderiales bacterium | reverse complement strand
TAACTCGCCATTAATAAAAATATCTATTAAATAGGTTCCTTTCTGAAACTTATATTTCTCATCCGTAAAATCAAAACAAAAATCTTTTTTACTTCTATCATAGCTAAAAGTTTCACTACCTGTATATCCTGTTTCTACTCCCCTGCCTACAACGGCAAACTTCCCTTTCTCACCTAAAACTACACCATCAGGCTGCATAATACGTGCATACACTGTGCGTTCACCTGTTTTAGCTACTTTGTTATCCATAATACTAAAACATACTTCCATTTTTTCTGCACGGCGGGCAAGGCTGGTTTCTTTCTCTTTGCCATTATATCTAATTCTTACCGACTTTACTTTCACATACTCCACCTTTAAAGCACCTGCACTTTTCAGTTTTCCACTTAGTGAGTCATTGGTAATGTTTTTTAGCACTATTTCGCTTTTTAACTCCTCATTCTCGTTACTCAACTCATCTATTCTTTCTAAAAACTCTTCTCTTTCTTTTTCAAAGCCTTCTTTTTCCAACTTCAAAGCCTCAATAATTTTATTTTTAGACATTCCAGAACGTATTAAATTCTGAATCCTGTTTTTCCTTTTAATTAGCAATTCTTTCTGCTCGTCAATTTCTTTAGCTTGTTCATCATTTTCTGCTACACGGTTGTCCAAATCCGCTAAAGCTGCATTAAGTTCGTTTTCAATACTCACCCGAACCTCTACCAAGCTATCAATTACGCCTACTTTTTCTTGTATCACAACTTCGTTTGTATTTTTAGTTTTATACAAATAAAAGTTACCAGCAATAGATGCTAATAGCAGTAATGCTAAAAGTATTAGTGTTGCTTTACCGCCCGATGATTTATTTTCTTCCATAGTTTTTTTTAGTAAATAATTTTACAAAGCTAATAGCTTAGTACAAAACTTTTTACCATTTTTAACGTGAAGTAGTTGTGAATAATTGCTTTACTACTCTACCCAAAGTAATAAACCCTTTAAATACTCGCCTTCGGGATGGTAAATATTTATAGGATGGTCTGGCGTTTGAGACAGGTGTTCTAATATACGTACATTACGTTTTGCATCAGCGGCAGCACCAAAAACAATTTTTTGGAAAAGCGATTTATCAATATTTTGTGAGCACGAGAAAGTAAAAATTAAACCATTGGGCTTTATTTTTTTAATAGCCATAAGGTTCAACTCCTTATAGCCCCTTGCGGCATTGTGCACATTTTTGGCACTTTTGGCAAATGCAGGTGGGTCTAACACAATTATATCATAGGCTTCATTGGTTTGTTTTAAATAGTCGAAGCAATCCATTGCAAATGAGGTATGCTTGCCTTCAAATCCATTTAGTTTCACATTACTATCGCACTGTGCTATTGCATCTTTTGATATATCTACCGAGTGTACTTCTTTTGCGCCACCAGCAAGTGCATACACACTAAACCCACCCGAATAACAAAACGTATTGAGCAGTTTGATATTTTTTGAGAAACCCTTTACCATATCACGATTGTTGCGTTGATCGATAAAAAAGCCTGTTTTCTGTCCCGTTTCTACATTAACGTAGTATTTCAATCCATTTTCTAAAACTTCCACAGGCATTGTAGCAGGCTCTGTTCTCCAGTTTTTTACTGTAATCCCTTCTATTTTTTGTGAGCTATTTTTTGTTTTCAGATAAATGTGTTTAAAACCTAAACGCAAAAGTTCACCTTCAATAATGGGTAGTAGCTTCTCAGTACCTTTTATTAGTATTTGTAGTACCACAGTGTTATTATACACATCAGCTATTATACCGGGGAAAAAATCCCCTTCAGCGTGTAATAAACGGTAACAATTGGTATTGCTTAAATTTAATATAGATTGACGAAGGTTATAGGCTTTTTCAATTTTAGCACGCCAGTACTCATGGTTTATCTCAACAGGTGTTTGGCTAAACTCGAAAATACGACAACAAATTTGACTATTAGGGTTATAGAAACCATAGCCTAATAATCCCTTTTCATTGCTAATTACTTCAACAATTTCGCCATTTTCTGCTTCTGGCAACCGTTGCACTGCACCTGTAAACAGCCATGGATGGCGGTTTATAAAAGCACGTTCTTTTTTAGGCTTTATTAGTAATGATTTCATGTAGTGTGATACAAATTATAAAGCATTGTATCTAATAGTGAATATTAGCCGTTTTTTTGCGCCTGCTGCTCGGGTTTAAACAATTTTGCATCAGCATAAAAAGTACCCAATGGCACTACTGATGCTACTAATGCTATAAGTGTTTTGCGAAAATTCCAGCCCCGCTCAATTTTTACTTGTACCACCCCAAATATGTATAGTATAAATAATATACCGTGCGCCATGCCTACGGTTTTCACCGCTGCTGGCATATCAAACATATACTTTAGCGGCATTGCTATTAACAGTAATACCAAAAAAGATACCCCCTCAAAAAAGCCTACAATTCTCAACCTACCAATGGATGTGCGCAGTAACTCCATTATTTTTTAATTCTTTTTGGGTCAACGCCTCTTTTCTTTGCCATTTCTTCTAACCGTTTTTGGAAGCCTGATTTTTTCACGGGTTTCTTTTTATTCTCTTGGATTTTGCGGTGCAAAGCATCATCATCAACAAAACTACGAATTAAAAATTGTTGCCCTATTGATATAATATTAGTTAAAAAATAGTAGTAGGTAAGCCCCGCAGCATAGTTATTAAAAAAGCCTAAAAAGAATATTGGCATAATGTAGCCTATATACTTCATTTGCCCAGTTGCGCCAGTAAGCTGATTGTTTAATAATGTATAAATAAGGGTAGAAACCGTCATTAATAGTGTAAATAAACTTACATGGTCTCCATATATAGTGCTTATTAGCGGTACCTCACCAAATGTCCAAATACTATCAAAACTACTTAAATCGGTTGCCCAAAGAAAACTTTGTTGCCTTAGCTCTATTGCCGAAGGGAAAAACTGAAACAGGGCAATTAAAAATGGCATTTGAATAAGTAACGGTAAACAACCGCCCAAAGGCGAAACACCTGCTTTTTTGAACAATGCCATTTGATCTTGCTGAAATTTCTGCGCATTGTCTCCATGCTTTGCTTTTAGCTCATCAATCTCTGGTTTCAAAATACGCATTTTGGCTGATGACAGGTATGATTTATATACTAAACCAAACAGCAACGCCTTGATAATAAGGGTCATTATTAAAATAATAAGCCCAAAATTACCCGTTAGCTTATTTAGGTATTTAAACAAGGGCGAAATCATCCCTTTATTTATCCAGCCAAATACACCCCAGCCCATATTTACCAGTTTGTCCATACCTCCGCCAATTTCTTTTAAATCTTGGTAGATATTTGGTCCAAAATAAAACTTCATGGGTATGCTTTCTTCCGCAAGAAAAGAGGTAGATATAATAGAACTTGCGTATGCTGTTTTCACATAATTGGGGCTTGCATTTTCTTCGGTAATAAGGCTTGTACCTGTAAAACCCTCGTTGGTAAGGCAAGTAAAGGTGGAGTTAAAAAACTTTTGCTTAAAAGATACCCAGCGCACGCCGCCTGCTGGTTTTTCCTCTTCGTATGATGTGGGCGAAATATTATCCACCTCATAGTCTAAACCTGCGTAATATATTGATGAATTTTCTTTTTCACTTTTTAGCGAAGGCTCTTGTAGTGGCATGGTTACCCGCCAGTCTATTTGCATAAAGCGGTGGTTGGGAGAAAGCACTTTATCCATACCCTTCATATTAAGGGTATAGCCCAACTCATAACTATTGGGTTTTAGCCAATATACTTGCTCTAAATAGGTGTTTTCATCCAGTGCTACTTTAAGTTTTATAACACCCGAATCTTTTTTAACCGTTACATTTTTTGCCGAGGGAGTAAAAAACAATCTCCGTGTAGAGTCCGTAGTTCCATCTTTTAAAATAAAACTGATATTAAAGTTGGCTTCATTCCCTTCAAATAGTAATAAAGGTTTTTTTGTAGTATCGCCCCCTTGCGGTGCTCTTTTATATTTTTTAAGCTCAACAGAATAAGGATGCCCACCTTTGGTAGATAGCTTTACTTTAATTAAATCGTTTTCAATAGTAATCAGTTCCTCTTCGCCAGTTGCAAACTGCCCAAAAATGCCTTGTGGTTGGCTAAGTTTGGCACTATCAAATGTAGTAGTGTCGTTCCCAACGGTTTTATCTGTGGCTATTGCAACAGCAGTTTTTGCGGCTGTATCTAAAGCATTTGTTTGAACATGGGCAATGGAATCTCGCTTTCTTTTAGCGTCAATCTCATCTATATTATCTTGGGTAAGGAAAAAATACCCTACCATTATTATCATTATGAGGGATAACCCTATTACCGAATTTCTATCCATTAGTCTTTTTTAATCGAGGGCGCAAAGGTATTGTTTTTTACAAAACATGAACACCCCTTTTTTTTCTTTTCTGTTCTGCAAATACCATTTCATCTACTTCAATAGCTTCAAACAGTATTTCAGTAATAAGTTGCTCATCAGTATGATTGATTTTTGTGAAATTTATAATAGCAACCTGCTTTCTATTAGTTTGTGTTTTGTTACTCCCCTAAATACCAGCGTGATTTTGGTTTTGTTTTACGCAAACCATATTTAACCACAGCGTGTTTTTGTATGTATGCCATAGCTTCTTCCATATCATCAGTAAGCAACATTAGGTCTTTATCGGCTTCATCAATGGTTTTTTCCTCAGCCATAAAATCAACAAATTCCATAAACTTAGCCCAGTATTCTTTGCCCATTAATACCACAGGGAAATTATCAATTTTATCTGTTTGTATAAGGGTAAATACCTCTGCCATTTCATCCATAGTACCAAAACCACCTGGCAGTACCACCAAAGCGTAGCTATATTTTATCAAAAAAACTTTACGTACAAAAAAATATTTTATGCCTACCCATTTGTGCAGGTATTTATTAGGATATTGCTCAAAAGGTAGTTCTATATTACAGCCTACACTTACGCCCCCATTTTCATAAGCCCCACGATTAGCCGCCTCCATTATACCAGGACCGCCGCCTGTCATAACAGTAAAGCCTAATTTACTTATCGCTTTTCCCACCTCAACTCCAAGTTTATAGTATTTGTGGTCTTCTTTAAAACGCGCTGAACCAAATACAGTAACACTTGGACCTACAAAATGTAGTACTCTAAACCCACGTACAAACTCCCAGAAAACTTTAAAGGCTAATCCTAATTCGCTTATTCGCTTACGTGGTCCTTCCAGCAAAAATTTCTCTTCTTTGCTGTGCGGCTTTTTATCTGTCATTTATTATAAATTTCCTCTCAACTCTTGTTCACGTTCAATAGCTTCAAACAAAGCCTTAAAATTTCCTTTACCAAAAGATTTTGCTCCTTTGCGCTGTATTATCTCATAAAACAAAGTAGGTCTATCTTCAACGGGTTTCGTAAATATTTGTAGTAAATAGCCTTCATCGTCTCGGTCTATTAAAATACCTAATTTAGCTAAGGGGGCAAGGTCTTCATCTATTTTCCCAACACGGTCAAGCACCGTTTCATAATAAGAGGCAGGTACACGCAAAAAATCAATACCTCTATTTTGTAACTCGGTTACCGTTTCTATAATATTATTTGTGGCTATGGCAACGTGTTGCACGCCTTGTCCTTTATAAAAATCTAAATACTCTTCTATTTGTGATTTCTTTTTCCCTTCGGCAGGTTCGTTTATTGGAAATTTTATACGCCCGTTTCCGTTACTCATTACCTTGCTCATAAGCGCAGAATATTCTGTGCTTATGTCCTTATCATCAAATGATAAAATTTGTTGGAAACCCATTGTATTGGCATAAAAATCAACCCAAGTATTCATTTCATTCCAACCAACATTGCCTACGCAATGGTCAACGTATAGCAAGCCTACACTTGTTGGGTTGTAGTTACTTTCCCATTTTTTAAACCCAGGTAAAAAAATTCCCTTATAGTTTTTACGCTCAACAAAAATATGTACAGTATCACCATAGGTATGGATACCTGCACGCACTACCTCACCATCAGCATCTGTTTCTACAATAGGTTTCATATAGCTTTTTGCACCCCGCTTTGTTGTTTCTTCCCATGCTTGGCGGGCATCATCTACCGCAAGGGCAAGTACTTTAACACCATCACCATGTTTATAAATATGCTCGGCAATGACATTATTATTATCAAGCGGTGTGGTAAATACAAAGCGTAATTTGTCTTGCATTAAAACATACGAAACACGGTCTTTCACCCCTGTTTCTGGACCTGCATAGGCATAGCTTTGAAAACCAAAAGCTGTTTTATAATAATGTGCTGCCTGCTTGGCATTACCTACGTAAAACTCAACATAGTCAGTACCGTTTAATGGTAAAAAATCTTTTACTGTTTCTGTATCTTGAAGTGCTACTCTATCCATTAAATTAACTCGTTTTAAAAAGAATGCGAAGGTAAGAATTTTAAACTATTTAGGATATTGGGCTACTTTATACTTAATTTAACCCGTAATCATTATACTATGACTTTAAATATCGTATTGTGCAAATAACTGATTATCAGTGTTGTTAACTGTTAGTTATTGGCTTTTAGCCTTTAGCGCAGTGGGTAGTACTGCTAAACGACCACCCCAAAACCCCTCTCCTATATTGCCCGCACTACCCTCCCGCAGGAGGGGAAACAGCC
This sequence comes from uncultured Burkholderiales bacterium, assembly GCA_964584305.1. Lineage (GTDB taxonomy): Bacteria > Bacteroidota > Bacteroidia > UBA8524 > UBA8524 > SB11. The sequence continues at coordinate 322,912 of CAZOZL010000004.1, read as the reverse complement.
GCACAGGCTAAGTTATCACAATATCTTGATAATAGCCATACTAACTTATGGGTGCTGTTCCGCTTGGAGAGGGATTTTATGGTAAATGAACCTTCATCATAAATCGGGTGAGGTGATAAGGGTATCAATCCATTTATCAATCTAAGAGTAGATTTTATGAAAGGACTTTTATATATTTGTAAAAGGACTTTCATAAATTATGTATGACAGATATATTGTTAAAATTGGGACACTTAGCGGGTGCAACACGGTTTAGGAGAATTAGCGAGAAACTCTATCACGATGGGGACAAAATATATAAAGAAGCCAATATAGAATTTAAGGCAAGTTGGTTTTCAGTATTTTATGTTTTATCAATAGCCAAAAAAGATATAACAGTTTTAGAGATAGCACGACAAATTGATTTTTCTCACATTACAGTAAAAAATGTTTTACATGAACTTCAAAATGCTGGCTTGGTAAATATTTCAGTCAATCCATCAGATAAAAGGTCTAAAATAGTTGAGCTATCAAAAAAAGGGAAAAGTCTTCTGAAAAAATTAATACCGCTTTGGAGCAAGTTTTCAAAAGTATTGCAAAATGTTTTTGACGCTGGGCATCCTAATTTAATAAATATACTAAACAGAATTGATTTAGAAATAAATCAACTCCCAATTAATAAGAGAATTAAAGCAGTTGACACTGATTTTGTATCTGTTGTTGACTATAAAACAAGTTTAAAAAAATGGTTTTACAACTTAGCAGGAAATTGGTTATTAGAAGTACTGAGGGGTGAATTAGAAAAAGAAGATAAATATACCTTACATAATCCTGATAAAGCCTATTTAGCCACAGGAGGTTTTGTATTTTTTGCCTTGTATAAAAATGATGTGGTAGGTTGTGTGGCTCTGAAAAGATTGGATGAAGAGCAATTTGAGTTTGCAAAACTATTTGTGAACCCTAACTACAGGAAACTGGGTATAGCAACTAAGCTGATAGATAGATGTATAAACAGATGTGTGGAGAATAAAGCAAAACAGCTATACCTACAAACCACACGGACCATGCCACAGGCACACCAGCTTTATTATAAATTGGGTTTTGAAGATTGTAAAGCCCCACCACAAATGAATGTGCTACAAAGAACAGAGAAAATAATGCGAAAAGACCTATGATTTCGTAGCATATTTGCAGTATGCAAACTGCAGATTATTGGGTAGAGAAATTAGGCTTAGAAAATCATATTGAAGGTGGGGCATTCAGGGAAATATATCGTTCGCCATTATTGCTTAAAAACTTGCCCGATACTTTTAAAGGAGAACGAAATGCCTATACAGCCATTTATTTTTTGCTAAAGAGTGGTGATTTCTCTGCGTTTCATCGTATAGCTTCTGATGAGGGATGGCATTTTTATGCAGGTACTTCGCTCACAGTTTACGAAATTGAAAAAAACGGTAGTCTTATCACACATAAACTGGGACGAGACATTGAGAAAGGGGAAACCTTTCAAACAACTATAAAAGCAGGCAGTTGGTTTGGCTCACGCTGTGAAGATGAAAACGGGTATGCCCTTGTAGGTTGCACGGTAGCCCCAGGATTTGATTTTGAAGATTTTGAACTAGCTGAATATAAAACCTTATCAAAAAAATACCCGCAGCACGAAGGGTTGATAAAAGAGATGACCCGCTTTTAAATTTTACTACGTAAACATTTTTCGTTTTTTTATAACACCTGCATTTATCTTTTGGTATTGCTCCTAAATTTTCCCTTCTTACAGCAATAGAAAGTGCAAAATAATATGGATATTAGTACTATTAGGTGCTTCGTTTAGCATAGTATTAGCTACATACAATTTCTTTTTAAATTAGCTTTATAATATTCTGATTTTAAAATACATAAATATGATGTAATAAAAAATAAAGAGTGAGGTATGGGCTTACAGTCGCTAATTATGGTTTGGAATTTGCATATTTTTGCACCATGCAAAACGATAAAGTACAAACCATAGAATTAGAGATTGAAGGGATGACTTGTAACAGTTGTTCGCTAAGTGTGCAAAAAGTTTTGGAGCGTAACGGAGCGCAAAATGTTGTGGTAAATTACGCTACCAACGAAGCTAAGTTTTCTAAAAACGATACTGTTGAAGTTGATAAATTGATTGATGGAATAGAGGGATTGGGATATAAGGTGATAAAAGATAAAACAGCTAACGAAAGTAAAAAAAAATCAAGAATGTTCGGGCTTTCAAGTCTTGAGCTTAAATTTCTTGTTTCCCTTATTTTCACCCTTCCACTGGCGTTGCATATGTTTATACCTTGGCACGTGTTACATATGCCCGAGGTACAGTTTGTTCTATGCTTACCGGTAATGCTTATTGGGGTAACCCATTTTGGCAAAAGTGCATACCGCTCTACCAGAGTAGGTGCACCCAATATGGATGTTCTTATTTTCTTAGGTTCGATAGCCGCCTTTGGATATAGTATTTGGGGTACAATAGAGTTTGCGGGCTTGCCACAACAAAAAGAATACCTGTTTTTTGAAACCGCAGCTACCATTATTACTTTAGTACTATTAGGTAATGTGTTTGAGAAAAGAGCCGTTAAACGTACTACCACTGCCATTGAAGATTTGAACAAACTACAACCATCAATAGTAAAAAAAGTAATAAACAACCCCCTTACCAATGAGACTAAAATAGAAACTACCGACCTTAAAAACATAAACGTTGGCGATATAATAGAAGCCACCACTGGTGATAGTATTGCCGTAGACGGGGTGGTGATAAATGGGGATGCCGAAATTGATGAAGCCGCTATTACTGGCGAGAGTGTGCCTGTTTTTAAAGAAAAAGACAAAACCGTAGTAAGCGGCACTGTTCTAAATCAAGGTAAAATACACTACCAAGCTACTGCTGTGGGTAAGGATACTTTGCTATCAAAAATTACGCAGGCAGTAAAAGACGCACAAAGCCATAAACCTCCCATCCAAAAGTTTAGTGATAGAGTTAGTTTAGTTTTTGTGCCAGTGGTAATTGGTTTAGCACTACTCACTTTTATGCTTTCTTATTTTGTGTTTAATGTGGATACAACAGCCTCGCTATTGCGGGCAATTGCTGTTTTGGTAATTTCTTGCCCCTGTGCAATGGGTTTGGCTACGCCTGCTGCAGTAATGGTGGGGCTGGGACGTGCCGCCAAAAACCAGATATTAATAAAAGGTGCAGGTACTATTGAGGAATTAGGCAAGTTAAAAACGGTAGTGTTTGATAAAACAGGAACACTTACTACTGGAAAATTTAGAGTAAAAAATTTTAATACCTACAACTATGCTGATGATATAGCAAAAGCCATAGTTTATAGTATGGAGCAAGTAAGCAATCACCCCATAGCAAAATCTATTGTTGATGAGTATAAAGACTGGAACGGGCAAATGAATTTTAGCAAAGTAGAGGAAGTGAAAGGGAAAGGGCTAATAGCAGAAGATGCCACAGGCATTGTATATAGGCTGGGGAATAGAGAATTTATAAGCGATAGTACAGGCGAAATAAAACAAGAGGCCGATATATACCTAAGCTACAACAAAATGGTAGTTGCCTCATTTGATGTGGAAGACCATGTGCGCCCCGAAGCAAAAGCCACTATTGATTTTTTGAATAGTAAAGGCATTAAAACCCTGATGCTTAGTGGTGATAATGAAAAGAAATGCCGTTTTGTTGCAGAGCGTTTAGGGCTTACAGAGTTTTACCACAGTCAACTACCCGAAGAAAAATTAGCGAAAATGAAAGAGTTAGGCAAAAAAGGTAAATTAGCAATGGTAGGCGATGGTATAAACGATGCCCCCGCGCTAACCCAAGCAGATATAGGCATAAGCCTTTCAAATGCTACTGATGCTACCCGCCAAAGTGCCAATATAGTATTGATAGGCAACCAACTGGATAAGTTAATAGCCGCCTACCACATAGGTACAAAAACATACAGCACCATTAAGCAAAACCTACTGTGGGCATTAGCCTATAATGTAGTAGCTATACCTATGGCAGCAATGGGTTTTTTAAGCCCTATGGTGGGTGCGCTTAGCATGGCATTTAGCGATATAGTGGTAATAGGTAACTCACTACGTTTGAAATGGAGAAAAATAATGTAAATATAAAACTGTGTCTATGAAACCAACAATTTCGTTTTTATTAGTATCAGGTTTTTCAATACCTCAAGGTTTACCAAGCGTAGGCTCATAAATAAACGTATGGAAAAGAACGACGAAGCCCCCCTGAATGGTTCGGGCGGACAATCTCGCAATGACAAGGAATATTAAAAAAAGAGAGTGAAAATAAAACTACTGTGGGTAGGCAAAACTGCCGATAAATATATAGAGGAAGGCGTTGGCATATATTGCCAACGCCTTAGCCATTATTGCCGTTTTGATACCCACACCCTACCCGATATTAAGAACGCCAAAAACCTTAGCAAAAATGAGCTAAAAGAAAAAGAGGGGAAACTAATACTTGCTGCTACCAGTACCAGCGATATTTTGATACTGTTGGATGAGGGCGGCAGGCAATATACCTCGCCGCAATTGGCAAGCTATGTTCAGAAGTTATTAAACAGAGGCGCGCAGCAAATAGTATTTGTTATAGGGGGTGCGTATGGCTTTAGCAATGAGATATACAACAGAGCAGAAGGAAAACTATCATTATCACCGCTTACCTTTTCACACCAAATGGTGCGGCTTGTTTTTACTGAACAATTATACCGTGCTTTTACTATTTTAAAAGGAGAACCATATCATCATGACTAATAAAAGTAAAAATATCAACTGGATAATTGAACTTGGCTTATTTTTAGTTTACATAATACTTCACATTATCCATTTATATTCTTTTGATGAACCCTATCACTCTAATATAAATTGGCTTATACGCTTGTGCTTTAAAATATTTACAGTTCTTTATTTATTCTTTGGCTTTGCTATTTTTAATGGTATTTCAATTCATAATCTTTTAAAAAAAGAAGCTTATACGCTACTAACTGGTGGCAAAATTTTAGCAGGTTCTTTGATAGGTTTGGTAATGGCTACTCACACGATATCTTCTTTTAGCGTTTTTTATAGTTCTCAGTTGCTAATTATTTCATTTTTTTTATTATTTTTCAGTTTTGCAATTGTTTTGGTTTCACATTTTATAAAAGCCAAAAATTTTACTAAAAGAAGCCTTTACAGATTAGCTGTACCTATTATTTATACTATATTTTTTATGGTTATGCCACATTATTTTACAAGGGATATATTATATAGAAACCACCCCAAATATTTAGAGGCTTTAAAAAAGTTTGAAGCTGCCCCACAAAATATGGAGACTTATGACCACTACCTAAAACAAGAAGAGTTATTGTGGGAAAGCAAAAAGAAAAAGAAAAACTAAACCTGCCCAGCCAATAAATACATTACAGCCATTCTTATAGCAACACCATTTTTTACTTGTTGTAGTATAATAATACACTTAATTTTTACCAAGTGACTTTACTATTTTGACAGGTGAAAACAAAAAAAGCACCTATAAAGGTGCTTTAGTTGTCCGACTAGGGCTCGAACCTAGACTCTTCTGCACCAAAAACAGACGTGTTGCCAGTTACACCATCGGACAATGGGGTGGCAAAAGTAATAAATGGATTGTAGTAATCAAATGTTTTTTTAAGAATGATTGCATTTAATTTGCCATATCAGAAATAAACTGAATACGCATTAGTTGTAGTTCTTCCATAGAGTACTCCCCTTCAAACTCATCTTCAGCAGCTTGTATAGAATCTTCTACGGTAGATTTGAAGTAATCAAATATTTCTTCTTGCCGGTCTTCATCCAAAATATCATTAATATAATACTTGATATTAAGTTTTGTGCCTGAATATACAATGTGTTCCAACTCTTTAATCAGCTCATCCATAGATAAACCGTTTGAACGGCTTAAATCTTCAAGGCTCACTTTTTTATCTATATTTTGAATTAGCTGTACTTTTTTGCCTGATTTATTGGGCATAGTACGGATAACAATATCCTGCGGGCGGTCAATCTCATTTTCTTCAACGTATTTGGCTATTTCTGTAATAAAAGGTTTACCAAATTTGAAGGCTTTGTTTTTACCCACCCCAACAATGTTTTCCATTTCTTGTATGGTTATGGGGTATTTTCCTGCCATATCTTCCAGTGATGGCTCTTGAAAAATCACATAAGGCGGTAATCCTTTTTGCTTGCCTATTTTTTTGGTAAGGTCTTTTAGTATGGCAAAAAGTGTTTTATCAAAAATATTTTCTACGGCTATAATGTCAAAATCTTGGTCGTTTATTTTCTCAAAAGAGTTATCCAACGCCATTTCAACAGGGGTAGGTTTGTTTATATATTCCAGCCCTGCATTATTGGTGGTTAATAAGCCATAGTTTTCAATGTCTTTATTAATCAGTTGGTTTAGTAAACCTAAACGCACAATGGCTTTCCAAAACTTATCATCCTTGTCTTTACCAATGCCAAAGTATTGCGTTTTATGATGCTCATGGTCGGTAACCTCTTGTATTTTGACTCCTGTAAGTACTTTTACAATATGTTTAAGATTAAACTTATTGCCTAAGCCATTAATAGTAGAAAGAGCTTTTACCATTTCAGCACTAACTTCTGCTTTGTCTTTAGGGTGGCGGCAATTATCGCACATTTTATTACAATCATCTGCTTCAAAATGCTCACCAAAATAGTGTAATAACATTTTGCGCCTACACTGGGCAGATTCTGCATACGATGAGGTTTCAAACAACAGTTGCGTGCCTATTTCACGCTCGGCAACAGGTTTGTCTTTCATAAATTTCTCTAACTTTTCAATATCACTGGGATTGAAAAATAAAATACAATCGCCATCTAAACCATCGCGCCCAGCACGTCCTGTTTCTTGATAGTATCCCTCAAGGCTTTTAGGTACATCATAGTGGATTACAAAACGCACATCGGGTTTATCTATCCCCATACCAAAAGCTATGGTAGCTACTATAATATCGGAGTCTTCCATCAAAAAAGCATCTTGGTGGGCGGCACGGGTTTTTGCATCCAAACCTGCATGGTAAGGGAGTGCTTTTATTCCGTTTACCTTTAGCATTTGTGCTATCTCTTCCACCTTTTTGCGACTAAGACAATAGATAATGCCACTTTTACTTTGCCGCTTATTTATATAAGCTACAATCTCTTTAAAAACTTTATCCTTTTTTTCTTTGGCTCTAACTTCGTAATAAAGATTGCCTCTATTAAATGATGATTTGAATACAGTAGCATCATTCATATTCAGGTTTTTCTGAATATCTGCTTGCACTTTTGGGGTAGCGGTAGCAGTTAACGCCATCATGGGTATATCTCCCAATTCTTTCACCATAGTTTTAATACGGCGATACTCAGGACGGAAATCATGCCCCCACTCTGATATACAATGCGCCTCATCAACAGCCACAAAGGCAATATTGACGCTTTTTAAAAACTCAAGGGTTTCCTCTTTCTTTAAAGTTTCGGGGGCTATATATAGTAGCTTGGTATTTCCTTTGCGTACATCCTCTTTTACTTTTAATATATCTCCTTTCGAGAGTGAAGAATTTAAAAAGTGAGCGATTGCATCCGTTTTTCCAAAACCACGAATGGCATCTACTTGGTTTTTCATTAATGCAATGAGCGGAGATATAACTATTGCCGTTCCCTCCTTTATTAAAGCAGGGAGTTGGTAACACAGTGATTTCCCTGCCCCTGTGGGCATTATCACAAAAACATCTTTACCGTTTATAACAGTTTCAATAACTGGTTCTTGGTTTCCTTTAAATGAATCGAAACCAAAAAAGTCTTTCAATGAGTCTTTTAGGCTAACAGAACTTTCTACCATCACGTCTTATCTTAGTAGGTACAACTTAATTTTCATACAATGCTTTACTTTCACGTCGGTTTTTAATTCCTTTGCAGTCCCCGACTTCAAGCTGTAAGTTACAATAAAAAATCAAAATAATTTTTAGGTAGAAATATCTTCGAATAGGGTAAGTGTTTTAAAGTGTACACAAAGTTAAGAAAAAAATAAATAGAGATGGCTAACGATTATTATGTTGTGATTATGGCAGGAGGAATTGGGAGTAGGTTTTGGCCTTTAAGCAAAACCTCGCACCCAAAGCAGTTTTTAGATATCCTTGGAACGGGGAAATCGTTGATTACTCAAACCTTTGAGCGGTTTAATAAGCTAATACCCGCCGAAAGAATTTTTGTAGTTACCAACCAAAAATATACCAATTTGGTAAAAGAACATTTGCCAAATTTACCCGAAAAAAATATTTTAGGCGAGCCTGCAGCAAAAAATACTGCCCCCTGTGTAGCTTATGCTACCTATAAAATAAAACAGATAGACGCTAATGCAAGTTGTATAATTGCCCCCAGCGACCATTTAATATTAGATGAGCGACAGTTTTTAACTGATATTGAAAATGCATTACAATTTGCATCCACCCACCCTGCCTTAGTAGCATTAGGCATTAAACCCACTCGCCCCGATACTGGGTATGGCTATATTCAGTTTTTAGAAGGAGAAGTAGTGAAGGGAATAAACAAAGTGAAAACTTTTACTGAAAAACCTGATATTGATTTAGCAAAAACATTTTTAGAAAGTGGTGAATTTTTGTGGAATGCAGGTATTTTTATATGGTCTGTAAAAAGCATAGTTAACTCTTTTGAAAACTTTTTACCAGAAATTAGCAACATTTTCGAGGGCATAGCCGCTAATTATAATACACCTAATGAGAAAGAAGCCATAGAACGTATATACCCTTTGTGCAATAGCATCTCTATTGATTATGGTGTTTTAGAAAAAGCTGACAATGTATTTGTATTACCCTGCGATTTTGGGTGGAGTGATTTGGGTACATGGTCATCATTGTACGAAGTACACGAGCTGGACGAGAACGATAATGCCGTGAATGCCGATGTGAGCGAACTATACGACACTAAAAACTGCATGATAAATGTAGCCAATGGTAAGCTGGTGGTAATAAACGGTTTAGAAAATAAAATAATAGTAGATACTGATAAAGTACTACTAATTTGTGATAAAAGCCGAGAACAAGAGGTAAAACAAATTGTAACCAATATAAAACTTAAACTGGGCGATAAATACTCATAAGTAAGAGTAATAAGTAAATTTAGGGAGAATATCGCACAAGGCAATGTGTGTAGGTTTCCCACTAATAAGGGGGAATACAAGGGGGTGTTAAAAATCTATACTTACTCAAAGTGAACTGCCAACTTTTCAGCATACACATAGTAAGCCCTCCATACACCTTCTCCCTTTTTAGGGAGAATATCGCACAAGGCAATGTGTGTAGGTTTCCCACTAATAAGGGGGAATACAAGGGGGTGTTAAAAATCTATACTTACTCAAAGTGAACTGCCAACTTTTCAGCATACACACAGTAAGCCCTCTATACACCTTCTCCCTTTTTAGGGAGAATATTGCACAAGGCACTGCTTACTTCAAAAATTGATTTATTCGCCTATGAAAACAGCTTTGCGCTTGTTTAAAAAAGCATCAGTACCTTCTTTAAAATCTTTAGTGCCAAACGAGTTTCCAAAGTCATTTATTTCAGCCTCAAAACCATCGTTTTTCTTATTGTAATGTGTGTTTACTAATCGGATAACACTTTGTATAGCCAAAGGGGCTTTAGTGTTTATTTTGTTTAATAACTCAAGGCATTTATTCATCAATTCTTCTTGAGTTACAACATGGTTTACCAAGCCCAGAGTTTTCGCCTCATCGGCTTTTATGGCATCGCCCGTCATTAAAAGTTCAAGTGCTTTACCTTTCCCTATTAGCTGTACTAAACGTTGCGTACCTGCGTAACCAGGTACTAAACCCAAACTCACTTCAGGTTGCCCAAAACGTGCATTTTCTGCTGCTATACGTATATGGCAAGCCATAGCCAACTCACAACCGCCGCCCAAAGCAAAACCATTAACAGCCGCTATTACAGGCTTTTTAGAGTGCTCTATGGCATTCATCACTTCATGTCCGTTGGCACTCATAGTAGTGCCTTGCTCTACACTAAAGTTTGCAAACTCGGCAATATCAGCACCTGCTGCAAAAGCCTTTGTCCCTGCCCCTGTTAAAATAATACCGCTCACCTCTTTATCGTTTTGTATGGCAGTAACGGCGGCTTTAATTTCTTGAAGTGTTTTAATGTTAAGTGCATTTAGCTTACTTTCACGGTTTATGGTGATAATTAAAACAGCATTCTCTTTTTTGGTGATTATGTTTTCGTAACTCATAAAATTAATTGTTGACTAAAAAAATGATGGCGCAAAATTAGAACTTATTTTGCTCAACTTTAAATAACCTTGTATTATGGATTTGTATGGTGAAGTAAAACCCATTAATGGGCACGATTTTGTGAGATATACTCCCGCAGAACTTAGTGCTGATGAAATGCTTGAAAATGCACAAGATATTTATACATTTATGGAACAACGCCGCACTGTGCGTGAGTTTTCTGATAAACCTGTGGCAAAAGAGGTGATAGAAAACTTGATAAAAGCAGCATCAACAGCACCATCGGGGGCGCATAAACAACCGTGGACTTTTTGTGTAGTATCTAATCCTGAAATGAAAAAAGAAATACGTATTGCTGCCGAAAAAGAGGAATACGACAGCTATAACGGGCGCATGGCAAAAACTTGGTTGAAAGACCTTGAGCCTTTGGGGACAGACTGGCGTAAACCTTTTTTAGAAACTGCGCCCTACTTGATTATAGTGTTTAAGCGTATTTTTGAGTTTGGAAAGGAAGGCGAGAAAAATAATAACTACTATGTGTCAGAATCGGTGGGGTTAGCGTGTGGTTTTTTATTACACGCTATACAAAAGGCGGGGTTAATGTCGCTAACGCATACTCCCAGCCCAATGAATTTTTTGAAAAATTTATTAAAACGTCCTGATAATGAGCGTCCTTTTTTATTAATACCCGTAGGCTATCCTGCCACCGAAATTTGGGTACCACATATACACCGCAAACCTTTGGAAGAGGTGGCTGTGTTTTATGAGTAGTGGGCAGTTATTGTTACTTCTGCTAATAAACTAATAAACATCTCACTTTTTTGTTTAGATAGATTACCCACTACTTTTAACCACTACCATTTATATTCAAGTATCTTATACGGATGTGAAGAATTAACTTCATTGGGAACTTCAACAAAAAGATAGTATTCATCTGTACCCCCCATTATATATATCAAAATTTTGACTAAACAAAAAATTTGAAAATAAGAATAAAGAGAACCATAGGTTGTTTCAATCATTAAAAAGGCATCGTCCCTTGTCGCAAATATAAATCTCTATATAGGCTGTATCCGATTTTGTTTGTTCGCTATGATTAAGCCAATGTCTTAAAGTTAACTTATGAGCCGCATATTCAACAAAAAAGGGACTAAAATTTAGCCCCTTTTATTATTTTGAAATATATTTTCTTATTTCACTGCTTTCACCACCGCTTTAAATGCTTCGGGGTGGTTCATTGCTAAATCTGCTAATACTTTACGGTTTAGCCCTATATTTTTAACATTTGCTTTACCCATAAATACAGAGTAGCTCATCCCCTCTTGGCGGGTGGCAGCATTAATACGTTGTATCCACAATGCGCGGAAATTACGTTTTTTGGTTTTTCTATCACGGTATGCGTATTGCAAACCTTTTTCGACCGCATTTTTGGCTACTGTCCAAACATTTTTACGGCGACCCCAATATCCTTTTGCAAGGTTTAAGATTTTTTTTCTTCTTCTACGTGAAGCAACGGTGTTGACTGAACGAGGCATAGTTTTAATTTTTAGTAGCTAGCGTTCGTTTTTGTTACGAAACTTTGGGGCTAAATACTGGGTGAAACAATAAAAAATTATTTTCCGATGGTTAGCATTATTTTAACATTACTCTTATCAGCATCGCTAACATATGCTGAATGAGTTAAATTACGTTTTTGTTTTTTCTCTTTTTTGGTAAGAATGTGCCTCTTAAAAGAGTGGTTCATTCTTATTTTTCCGCTACCAGTTACTTTAAATCTCTTTTTAGCACCTGATACTGTCTTCATTTTTGGCATTGCTGTATCCTTTTATTAAAAATTTTATTTCCCTTTTGGTTTTGGAGCTAACATTATTATCATTTTTTTGCCTTCCATTTTTGGCATCATCTCTACTTTGCCATATTCTACTAAGTCTTCGGCAAATTTTAATAATAATACTTCCCCTCTTTCTTTAAACACTATTGAACGACCTCTGAAAAACACATAGGCACGCACTTTAGAGCCTTCTTCTAAAAATTTAATGGCGTGTTTTAGTTTAAAATCAACATCATGGTCGTCAGTATTAGGTCCAAATCTAATTTCTTTTACTACTGTTTTAACGGCGTTCGCTTTAATTTCTTTCTTTTTCTTTTTCTGCTCGTAAAGAAATTTTTTATAATCTACCACTCTACAAACTGGCGGACTGGCATTAGGCGAAATTTCAACCAAATCAACCTCAAGCTCTCTGGCTACATCCAATGCTTTTTCTATTGGATATACACCTGGCTCAATAGTTTCACCCACTACCCGCACCTCTCTTGCGGTTATTCTTCCGTTTATCCGGTGTTCGGGCTCTGTAACACGGGGTCTGTATGGTCTTCTTCCCCTTTTTTTAATTGCGATATTTACCTCCGTTAAAAATGAAATTATTAATTAATATCCAACTGCTCATTAAAATATGCTGTAAACTCTGTAAACGAAAAAGTTCCTACATCACCCTTTCCATGCTTTCGCACAGAAATTTTCTCTTCATTCACTTCTTTCTCGCCTATTATTAGCATAAATGGCACTTTGGCTACCTCTGCATCGCGAATTTTTTTACCAATCTTCTCAGCACGTTCGTCCACGAAGCCGCGAATATCGTACTTTTTTAAGTAATTTAAAACATCATTAGCATATTTTGAAAATTTATCGCTTATGGGCAGTACTGCTATTTGCTCAGGACATAGCCACAAAGGGAAATTGCCTGCACAATGTTCTGTGAGTATTGCAAAGAAACGCTCGAGCGAGCCAAAAGGCGCACGGTGTATCATTACTGGGCGGTGTTTTTGGTTATCCTCACCAGTATATTCTAATTCAAAACGTTCTGGCAGGTTATAATCCACCTGTATAGTGCCTAATTGCCACTGGCGACCCAGCACGTCTTTTACCATAAAATCTAACTTAGGCCCATAAAAAGCTGCCTCACCATATTTTGTAACGGTTTCTAAGCCTTTTTCTGCTGTTGCTTGTATTATGGCTTGCTCGGCTTTTTCCCAATTTTCATCAGTGCCTATATACTTGCTTCTATCTTCTTTATCACGCAGCGATATTTGTGCTGTATAATCATCGAAACCCAATTTATTAAACACGTATTTCACCAAATCTATCACCACATTAAATTCCTCAATCACTTGGTCGGGTCTGCAAAATATATGTGCATCGTCTTGTGTAAACCCACGCACACGGGTTAACCCGCTTAATTCTCCGCTTTGCTCGTAGCGATAAACCGTTCCAAACTCGGCAAAGCGCAAAGGTAAGTCTTTGTATGAGTGTGGTTTGTATTTATATATCTCGCAATGGTGTGGGCAATTCATTGGTTTCAGCAAAAACTCTTCGTCCTCGTCAGGCGTTTTTATAGGTTGAAAAGAATCGTTGCCATATTTTTCATAATGCCCGCTGGTGATGTATAATTCTTTTTTGCCAATATGTGGTGTAATAACGGGTAGATAGCCCCTATCGGTTTGGGCTTGCTGCATAAATCTGGTAAGCCTATCACGAATTAATGCTCCTTTGGGTAGCCAAAGGGGTAGCCCCTGCCCTACTTTATCACTAAAGGTAAATAATTCTAACTCTTTACCTAATTTACGATGGTCTCGGCGTTTCGCTTCTTCTAATAGGTATAAATGCTCTTCTAACTCTTTATTTTTTGGGAAAGTGATACCATAAATACGGGTAAGCTGCTGGTTGTTTTCATCGCCCCGCCAATATGCCCCTGCTATGTTTAATAGCTTAATAGCTTTAATATAACCTGTTGAAGGCACATGAAAGCCTCTACACAAATCAGTAAAGTTACCTTGTGTGCAAAAGGTTATGCTGCCATCTTCCAAGTCTTTTATCAGGTCTAATTTTAGATTATCTCCTTTTTTGGTAAAGTAATCAATAGCTTCTGCTTTGCTTACCTCACTCATTGCAAATGGATTGTTTTCTTTTGCCAATTCTTTCATTTTGGCTTCAATTTTTTGCAATGCCTCTGCATTTATAACATCATCACCAAAATCAATATCGTAATAAAAGCCTTTTTCTATGGCTGGACCTATTCCAAATTTTGCTTTGGGGTAACAGGCTTGCACAGCTTCTGCTAATAAATGTGCTGATGAGTGCCAAAAAGCCTCTTTCCCATCAGTATCTCTCCATGTGTATAAGGTAAGGTCTGCATCAGCGGTGATGGGTGTTGATGCTTCTGTTTTTTTATCGTTTATTTTAGCGGCTAATACGTTTCGTGCAAAACCATCGCTAATTGATTTAGCTATTTCCATTGGAGTAACCCCTACTTGATACTCTCTCACTGCCCCATCGGGAAAAGTTATTTTTATCATTTATTACTTAATGTCTTTTGCGCCTAATTGCTTCAAAAAATCTTTTGCTATGGTATAGCTATCGTCTAATTTTAAAACTTTTCTAAAATCGTCTATCGCTTTTGTATTTTCTCCTTTTGACATATATGCCAACCCTCTTAAATAATATCCCCTAACATAATCAGGTTTCATTAAAAGGGCATTGCTATAATTATTAACAGATACTTCGTAACGGTCTAAATTATAGTTTATTAACCCTATACCTATATACGGGCGATAATCATCAGGGTCTATCCGCATTACTTTTTCAAAATCGTCAAGTGCTTCTCTAAAAGCGTCCATATCATAATAGGTGAGTGCCCTAGCGTAGTATGCCTCAGCACTTACTTCTTTTATCCGTATTGCGTTGGTAAAGTAGTCTTTTGCTAATTTTAGTTTCCGTTTTGCACGATGTATTTTTCCTAATTCTATGTAGGCACTATAATAATCGTTATTATATTCTATTGCTTTTTTATAGCTGGTAAGCGCACTATTAGTATCTTGTTTGCCTAAATAGTTTCTACCCTTGTAGTAAAATGCTGTTGCATTTAATGGCTCAATTTCAAGCACATTGTCAAATGTTTTATTACTTTCATTAAACTGAAAAAGTATCATTTGCAACTTGCCCAAGCCCACCATTGCATCAACAAAATCAGGTTTTAACGCTACTGCTTTTTTAAAGGATTGCTCTGCCTTGGTAATACTATCAATACTAAAACTTATCTTTCCTCTGGTAAAATAGTATAAGGGATTTTGTGGCTGCAGTTTAATCGCCTTTTCTATATCACCAAACCCTTTTAGCGGCTGGTCTTCTCTTTCCCATTGCAAAGCCCTTTTATAATATAGTTCAGCATTGTTTGGTGCATTTGCTATATCGATATTTAGTTGCGCTATAGCCATTGACCCTTTATCTTTTGCGGCTGCCAAACTATCTCTAACAGATAGCCTACTGGCAGGCTTATCAGGTGTGTTTTTGCATTGCGAAAAACATAGTATCCCTAATAGCCCAATTAGCGAGAATAGGCTACGGTAATATTTATCTATTTTTTTATTTATCAAAATGCTTTGGTTTACAATAAGGTGTGCAAAAATATTGAGTATATACATTAGTGCCAAGTTTATTATAGTATGTAACGTATATTTTTTTGATAAGGCATAAAAACAGCCCATTTTTAGCGTTTTTAAATTTTGTATTTAAGTTACTTTTTTAGAAGTAGCTACAAGTTAAAACCGTTGCAAGTAGCTATGGTTCACTTTTTAGCTATTGGCTATTAGCCTTTAGCGTAGATTTACGCGTGCTTTTTATATTTTTATTATTTTATCAAGGGGCTGTGCAGCGGTTTTTCCCTTGTTATTAAGCCCTACCAATGTATTGCAGTTTTTACCTGTACCACAATTTGGCTTCCCCTCAAGGGGAAGGGTACTTATATAGTAGTGCTAATAGTTAATTTAGAAGGGTTGTTATACTAACGCAAACACCATTGCTGTACTATTACAATTGTGAGATAGCATTCTTAGATTAGCGTGGCAATCTGTTTCCTTGCTCTGCTAAAGCAGTATCTGCCCGTGCCGTTTGGGTAAGCCTGTCTATATAAAACGAGTAAGCCACCCCAAAAAAGTTATACCGAACTTACGTTAAACTAACTACTCGTCCTCTTTTTTCTTAGGTACTCTTAGTACTTTGTAAAAAAAGAATCCCATACAGCTTGCAATTATCACTTGTGCTGTAATCATTATGGTTAATGCTTCTGAGTTCATTGTTTTTTTTGTTTAAAGTAATTAAAATTATCCTTTTAATTCAGCACGTTGACGTTTGCGGTAGGCTATATATACCAACCAGCTAATGCCTGAGAAAAGTCCTATAAGTAAAAACCGTGCTATATAAGTGTAGGTACGTTCTGTATTTAATCGTTCAATAACATCAGGATCGGTAGCTGCAGCTATTTGCGCTTTTAGCCCTGTCATATTCATCATTCCAATAATAGAATTTTTGTCTAATGTCCATCCATTGCCCGCCATCATGCTAGACCATGACTCGCCCCACTGGTTTTGTTCAGGGGTTATCAAAGCACCTAAGAAAACAATAATCAACATTATTGGGGTTACATAGCCTATAATATACTTAAATATAGGTTTACCTTTTATAATAGGTAGTATTTTAATATCCGCTCCAGAGTTTAACTCATCCCATCCTTTCCTATAACCAAATATCCATGAAAATAATACGGTCTCCGCTAATGCAAATACAACAAGGGAGACAGTACCCGCCCAGTAATCATACTCATTAAAAGCAATAGTATTTACAGAGCCGTTGGCAACTGTAAATAGTAGCACCGTAGGTAAGCCCATTAATAATACTAATAAGCCAAAAGACCATGCCGCTGTGGTGCGTTTTACATTAAACTCATCTTGCAAAAAGCCCATCCAAGGCGTACCCATAGCAAGCGATGAGGTGATACCTGCAAAGAATAATAAGCCAAACCAAGTTACTCCTGCAAAAACAGAAAGTACATCACCCCACTTATCAAACAAGAAAGGCATAGTTTGAAAAGCCATTCCAAAACCTGCATTTTCTTTCACCCAGTCCAATCCTAAATATCCTGCTGCAATAGGTATTACTATTGCACCACCCAATACTACTTCTACAAACTCGTTGGTAAAACCTGCTGTAATACCATTTAGCGCAACATCATCATTGGCTTTTAGATAGGCGGCATAGCAGTGTATAGTACCCATACCTACTGAAAGGGTGAAAAATATTTGCCCCGCAGCAGCTAACCACACGCTTAAGTTAGATAGTTTATCGTATTGCGGTGTCCATAAATAGTTTAGTCCTTCGGTTGCACTCGCTCCTTCTACTGCACCTGTTGCTCCCTCGCCCAATGTTAACCCACGATAGGCTAAAAATGCGCCAAAGGCAATTAATAGTGGCATTCCTATTTTAGCTACCGACTCTATCCCTTTCAACCCTCGTGAAAGGATAAACGTATTTAGAGCCAAGCACGCCACAAAAAATATCACCGCCTCGTAAGGTAATCCTGTGCTGGTTTCAAAAACATTAAGATATTGGTTAAAGAAATTACTTACCCATTCTAAACTTTGCCCGCTAAATGTGCCTTTTATACTATGTATAACATAAGACATAGTCCACGATTCTATATAGCAATAGTAAGAAGCTACCGCAACATTGGTAAATATGCCAAATACACCAAAGTATTTCCAAAATTTACGCCTACCCATAGTATCAACTATAAAAGGGGTGCTGTGGTTGCCATGTTTGCCCCCAAAACGCCCCATGCTCCACTCTATCCATACCAACGGAATGCCCATTAGTAAGAAACATACTAAGTAGGGGATAATAAAAGCCCCGCCGCCATTATTCACAGCTTGAACTGGGAAACGAAGAAAATTACCTAATCCAACAGCATTTCCAGCCATTGCTAATATAAGCCCTACACGGCTTCCCCATTGTTCGTTTTGTTTGCTCATAAACCCTTATTCGTTTTCTTTTTTTAGATTAGTCGTTGCAAAATGCACCTTTTTTACTCTAAAAGCAAAGCATTACTCACCTGTAACTACCTATTTTTGTGTAATATTGCTTTTACAATTTTTAGTATGATAATTTTAACCCACCAGCAGATAGTACGTACTATTACCCGCTTAGCATATCAAATATATGAAGAGCACGTAGGAAGTAAAGAAATTATTATTGCAGGAATAAAGGGGCAGGGTAGTTTTTTGGCTGAAAAAATTGCACATGAATTAGAAAAAATATCTGATTTAAAAGTGGACTTAGTGTATATAACAATTGAAAAAAACAACCCCACAGAACAATCTACCAGTATTAGTATTGATGCAGATAAAATTAAGGGCAAAAGTGTTGTAGTGGTTGATGATGTTTTAAACACTGCCCGCACTATGGTGTATGCCATTTATCCATTTTTTAATGCCAATGCGGCAACTATATCAACAATGGTATTGGCAGATAGAAACCACAAAAAATTCCCTGTATCAGCAGACTTTACTGGCATATCATTGGCAACTACTTTGCAACAGCACATTACTTTTGAGGTAGATACGGATAAAAATATGCAGCTTAGTCTTAATTAGGAGTAATTTTTAACTTAAATATAGATTTCTTAAGTCTGCATAAATGCCCATTCTATAAAAGGTTGCGTTAACGGTTATGAACTGCGGCAGGTTTCAACCTACCGTTATGTTTGCTTACTTTTACAGCAACCCTTAAAAAAAACACCACAAAAGATACTATGGAACACAGGATAGAACATGATAGCATTGGCGAAATTGAAGTACCTGCCAGTGCTTATTGGGCAGCTCAAACTCAACGCTCTTTACAAAATTTTAACATTGGGGGCATTGCTGATAAAATGCCTATCGAAATAATATATGCTTTTGCAACACTAAAAAAAGCCGCTGCACAAACCAATGCAGAGTTAGGCGTACTATCTCAAGAAAAAGCCGATTTAATTAGTAAAGTATGCGACGAAATTCAAGCGGGAAAGTTGGATAACGAGTTTCCACTTGTTATTTGGCAAACAGGTAGTGGCACACAAAGTAATATGAACGTGAATGAAGTAGTAGCCAACCGTGGGCACGTTTTAAATGGAGGTAACCTTATAGATGCGAAAAAAGTTTTACACCCTAATGATGATGTGAACAAATCACAATCAAGTAACGATACTTACCCCACTGCCATGCACATTGCGGCATACAAGCAAGTAGTAGAAGTTACCCTTGCTGGGATGGAATTGTTACGCACCACCCTAACAAAAAAAACGGAAACATTTAATAGTATCGTTAAAATAGGGCGTACTCATCTTATGGATGCTACCCCACTAACATTGGGGCAAGAATTTAGTGGCTATGCTCAACAGCTAACCAATAGTATAAAAGCAATAAAAAATGCACTCGAGGCAATAAAAGAATTAGCATTAGGCGGTACTGCCGTGGGAACGGGCTTAAATACCCCCAAGGGATACGATGTGAAAGTAGCCGAAAAAATAGCCCATCTTTCAGGTTTTCCATTTATTACAGCACCCAACAAGTTTGAGAGTTTAGCCGCCCACGATGGTATGGTAGAACTAAGCGGGGCTTTGAAACGAGCTGCAGTTTCTTTAATGAAAATAGGGAATGATATACGTTTGCTAAGTAGCGGCCCACGCTGTGGCATCGGCGAAATTATAATACCCAGTAACGAGCCCGGTTCAAGCATTATGCCTGGCAAAGTAAACCCCACACAACCCGAAGCCCTTACAATGGTTTGCGCCCAAGTAATGGGCAATGATGTTGCAGTGAGCATAGGGGGTAGCAATGGACATTTTGAGTTAAACGTTTTTAAGCCACTTATTGCTGCAAATGTGTTACACAGTGCGAGACTTATAGGTGATGCTTGCGTATCATTTAATGATAATTGTGCCGTAGGCATTGCGCCAAACAACGCTGCTATTAAAGAAAATTTAAACAATTCACTGATGCTGGTAACAGCACTAAATACGCATATTGGGTATGACAATGCCGCAAAAATTGCTAAGAAAGCACACAAAGAAGGGACTACCCTTAAACAGGCTGCTATAACATTGGAACTACTTACTGCCGATGAGTTTGACCAATGGGTTCGACCAGAGGATATGGTAGGCAATCTTTAAACAATAAAAACTTTTCTATACATCAAGAAACACCTTTTGTACTACTTACTACAAAGGGTGTTTTTAGTTACCCGCTTGTTCTAAAATTATCTAATCACTAAATTTTATCTGCATCATTACTAATGATGCAGAAATAGAACGTATAGTTTCTTCTTGCTTCTCAATAATGTTTTGCTGATTCACAATAATTTCGTGGTACAGTTTCCTTTCCGAGAGTTTCATCACCTCACCAGTTTCAGTATCAATGGTCTCTTCATCAAGTCCTAATAGTTGAGGCAAGGGCGCACCAAGTATCTCACAAATTTGCTGCAAGCGACTGATTGACGCTTCTGAAATCTGATTTTCGATCTTAGAATACGCTTGTTGCGTTATTCCCAACTTCTCAGCCATGTAGTCCTGACTAAAAGATTTAGCAGTTCTTAATCGTCTTATTTCATCCCCGATAAGCATTATCATAGTTTACAACCCTAAATAGTTGCTTACAAATATAAGTTGTAGTAATTAAAAAAGGATAGTTATTACTTGCAATCGAAATATAAGTACTATCAAATCATATGCTAAAGCGTGTGAGAAGCTTTGATGGTTATAACTTGTGCTCCCTACAATTGCAAAGCTTAGGCTAAAAACTACCAAAAAAGGCGGCTGCCTATAATTTATTATAAACAGCCGCCTTACTTTTTTTTACTATACCAAAAATTTTACTCAAAAACTTTGTTGATATTCCTATGCAAGGCTAAGTTTCTATACCATCTTGCTTGTTTTTTACCACCGCTCATTGCCCATTCATTAAAATATCTATAGGCTACATTTATGGGTGCTTTCTCTTCAGGGTAGTCAAATGTTTCTTCAATAAGTATTGCCCAAGGCAAGTTGTTCGCAGTTTTATAATATTTACCCGTTGATGTATTTGAAGCATCTTGCCCAGTACCAAATAGTGTTTTATCAGCTAATGATGTGGGCACAAAATCACCTAAATGTACTTCGTATCCTCTTCTTTGGTTGGTAAATATAAAAGGGTTGAGTTTACTCGCTGCCAATTTGCTTTCATCTTGCGGAGTTGAAAACTGAACACGTATAGTTAACGTATCAGATGTGCCTTTGGCATTTGCTTTTATAGTATTAAAAAAAGAACCGCCCACCCTGTTCAAAGTAGGTTCTGGAGAATCAAAACAAATAATTACAGCTTTGTCTTGTGCTGCTTCGGTTTTGTTTGCATTTAGTTTAACAATATTTTTTGATAATGTATAGCCACTAACAGTAGATATTACCGATGATTGAATATCATCAAGCCTAAAACCAAAACCATTATCAAAAGAACCACCTACGGAACGCACATTAACTTTAAATATAGCTTCTACTACCTTCTTGTCAGCATCAAGTATTTTGTGCACATTGTATGCAATCACCATATCGTTAAAATCAAAATCGCCCTTGTTGGGCCATAAATCTTCAAAACCAATATTTACATACGTACTTGCTGATGGATAATAGGCGTCAAATGCTTTATTAGCATCATTAGGATAAGCATCTTGTTCGTTAACAATACCATCATTGTCATCATCTTTTACTACTACATTACTAAACCCTTCAGGGTTACAGGTTGATTTAGCAATACTTCCATCACAAGAAATTTTTGCTCCTGATTTTAATTTACCTGTATTAATTTCAACCCCATCATTATCACAAAGATTTATCTTGCCTTTTAGTTCTCCATTACTATTAATAACAGTTCTGTCCGCTACTTTTATAATATTTAGCTTACTTCCCTTACCTTCTACCTCGCCATTTATAGTTATATCATCACAGGTGAGCACAGCACTACGGTCTAATTTAATTTCTCCCTTACTATTAACAGTAACACTACCGCCTATTTTTGTTAATCCACCCTTTATTTCCAACTCATCATTTATGGTAATACTACCCTTAATAGTCAAGTTACAGTAGCTTTTCAACTCACCCTTAGAATTTATTGAAACACTGCCGCCAACGCTCATAAAATGGTAGTTATCCATATCATCATTAATACTCATACTACCACCAACGCTAAGAGTTCCATAATTTTTAAACTCACCTTTAGAGTTTATAGTCATGCTTCCATTAACATAAAATTTACCGTAGTTTTTAATCTCTCCATTTTGAGACATCGAGCCTAATACTATTACACTATCACTCCAGTTACCCACTTCGGCATCTTTGTTATTAGTAACTAAATTTGTAATTTTTAGTTCTGCACCTTCTAATATATATACTTTACTTTTTTTACTATTAAGGATCAAATTAGTAATGCTTCCATTAGCACATATTTTTACAGTAACGTCTTTACCTACGGTAATGCTACCATTAAATTCACCTGTAATACAATACGTTCCTTTTTTGGTGAAATTTAAGTTCCCTTTGTGGTTATTATAAGTAGTGTTGCAAGAACTTTTACAATTCATACCCGAACCTCTTTTTTGAAAAGTATAAACATTCTCGGGTTTGCTATTAAACATACTGGTTACAAAAGTGCTTGCCGCAACTTCATTAAACTCGCTACTTCCATCAGGGTCAACCTTTTCAATCCACAAAAATTCCTGCCCAGCGGGTAGCCTTACACTGGTAGAGTATTCAAAATCTTTATTCGTTAATCCTGTTGTTACCAACTCGCCCGTACCTGGTACGTTGGAGTATATTCGTATTAAATACTTGGTAGTGGGTGATATTGGATTGGCAATCTTAACACGGACGTACAAGTCTTTACTTGTTTCAAAATTAAACCCCTCGGGAGCTTTTAAATCATCAATATTAATTGAAATAATATCTGGAGGAGTGTCATCCTGAACTATTGATTTACGTTTACAAGATTGTACTACAAAAAGAAGCCCTGCCAAAAAGACAAGAAGGAAAGAAAATTTTTTCATTTTACTGTTTTTAGAATATAGTTTACGTTTCAAGTTTTGTCAACTTTAACAGATAGATTAAAATCCAATCAGTAATTCCCCTATATAGCGATGGTTATAGTTGCAAGGTATATTGTTTTTTATTAAAAGCAAAAAAAAATGCTTATTTAGATGTTTTAATAATTGATAATAGCCTTTAAAACCTATTTAGCAGGGCGTTCCCATTGTTTGGTGTCAGCATTGTATTGTTTCAGTATTTTTGCAGGGTTTCCGCCTACAACACAGTATGGTGGCACATTTTTTACTACTACACTTCCGCCAGCAATAACACTGTGCTTGCCCACAGTAATACCTGCGGTTAGTACTGCATTTGCTCCTATCCACACCTCATCTTCAATTACTATTTGCGTGGTAGTAACTTTTTGTAAACGTATGGGTGTGTCAATGGCTTCATATCCGTGGTTTAAACCCGAAAGCACTACATTTTGGGCAAAAATAACTTGGCTACCTACTTTCACAGGACCTATAAGTACATTGCCCAAGCCTATACGCGTATCATTACCAATAGTTACTGCCCCAACTCCGTTGTTTACTACGCTAAAATCTTCGATAGTACTATTTTTTCCTAATTCAAAAGGATTAAAAGGCAGTACATCCATTCTCACCCTACGACAAACTTTTGAGCCTTTTCCTTTTTTATGATAGAAAGGATTTACAAACCATTGCACCCACAAACGGGGGCGTGCTTGGTTGGTTGGCATTAGCATCCAAAGTACCAGTTTCTTTAAACCTGCACTTCCTTTTATTTTTTCTTTTAATCCCACAGGGCTAAAATAGTAAATTTGCAGCGCAATGGGCAAAAAAAAACTACAACAATGGGCTGAACTGCTCACATTTCCTCATGTATTTGAGTTTCCTGAAAATATGCAAGGAAAATGGAATACCACTGTTTTTAAAAATAAGAATCCAATTGTGTTGGAGCTGGCTTGTGGTAAAGGGGAATACACCGTTAATTTAGCAGAAGCATTTCCTGATAAAAATTTTATTGGTGTTGATATTAAAGGGCATAGAATATGGAAAGGCGCAAAACAAGTACTTGAAAAGGAATTGAAAAATGCTGTTTTTTTAAGAACTGAAATAGAAAAAATAGACCAGTACTTTATTCCTAATGAAATTGATGAGATTTGGATAACCTTCCCAGACCCGCAAGTACGTGATGGAAAGGCAAAAAAAAGGCTCACTCATCCTCGTTTCTTAAACCTTTATAAAAATATTCTTAAAAAAGGAGGCGAGATACACCTTAAAACCGACAATACTTTGTTGTATAATTTTACTAAAGAAGTACTTGAAGAAATGGAACTGCCTATTATAAGGCAAAGTGAAAACCTTTATACAGCCCCTTTTTTAGATGCTTATTTATCGATAAAAACCACCTACGAAAAAATATTCACCGAAAAGGGTGAGAACATAAAGTACATACAGTTTGTACTGCACTAAAAGTGAATTATTTATAGTAGATTTATTTTTTCATAAAACAAAAACAACATTCACCTGTAAACTGAAAAGTAAACAGTAAATTTGTGCAATTTTTTAAAAAAGCTAACAAGTATTAGTATGTCGCTTCCTATTCATCACTACGATAAGTTTCAAAATCGCCACAACGGTTCAAACGATAAAGATTTGGCTGAAATGCTTAACACCATTGGTGTTGAAAGTATGGAGCAGTTAATAGAACAAACTGTACCCGCTGCTATAAGGTCTAAAGAGCCTTTAAATCTTCGCCGAGCAATGAGCGAAACCGAGTTTTTAAACGCATTACGCCGCATAGGAAACCAAAATCAGGTATTTAATACCTATATAGGTATGGGCTATTATAATACCTATACCCCCTTAGTAATTTTACGAAACATTACTGAAAACCCAGGGTGGTACACTGCTTATACTCCCTATCAGGCAGAGATTGCACAAGGCAGATTAGAAGCCTTAATCAATTTCCAAACCATGATAATGGATTTGACAGGAATGGAGATTGCTAACGCTTCGCTTTTAGATGAGGCAACAGCCGCAGCCGAAGCTATGCATATGTGCATAGACTTGAAACCAAAAACACAAGGCAACAAGCTGTTTGTTGATGAAGAAATTTTCCCGCAAACTATTGACCTGTTAAAAACACGTGCTACCCCTTTAGGTGTTGAATTGGTAATGGGAGATTACAGTACTTTTGAACCTACCGAGCAATATATAGGCGTTATACTACAATACCCCAACAATAGTGGCGCAATAAACAACTATCAAAGTTTAGCAAATAAAGCACACGATGTAAATGCTAAAGTTATTGCAGTGGCAGATTTATTAGCACTAACCCTAATAACCCCTCCAAGTGAATGGGGTGCTGATATAGTAGTAGGAACTTCGCAACGTTTTGGCATACCTTTAGGATATGGCGGGCCACACGCAGGTTATATTGGCACAAAAGAAGCCTTTAAGCGTAGTATGCCTGGGCGTATTATTGGTGTATCAGTGGATGTACAAGGCAATACAGCCTACCGCATGGCACTACAAACCCGTGAGCAGCACATAAAACGTGAAAAAGCTACCAGTAACATCTGTACCGCACAAGTATTACTTTCTGTAATGGCGGGTATGTATGCTGTATATCATGGTCCTGAAGGTTTAAAACAAATTGCACAAAAAACGCATGCGCAAACCAAAGCATTGGCAGCAGCACTTAAAACCTTTGATGTAGAAAACACAAATGCTAACTATTTTGATACATTAAGATTAGAAGGTTTTGATGTTGCCAAAGTAAAAGCAATGGCAGAAGTAGATGAGATAAACCTCCGCTATTTTGATGATGAAACGGTAGGCATATCGTTAGATGAAACCACTACTTTAGATGAAGTACAACTATTAGTAGATTTATTTGCAAAAGCTACTGCAACTAAAACTGTTGATATTGAAGACTTTACTGGAAATATTGAAATTACTTGGGAGAAAAGTTTAATTCGTACAAGTAAATACTTAACCCACAAAGTATTTAATAGTTTCCATACAGAGCATGAGATGCTGCGCTATATTAAGCGTTTAGAAAACAAAGACCTCTCATTAGTACATAGCATGATTTCGTTAGGCTCTTGCACAATGAAACTAAATGCTACCGCAGAAATGATACCCATTACATGGCCTGAGTTTAATCAACTACATCCATTTGTTCCAGTATCGCAAGCGCGAGGCTATACCCAAGTATTTACCGAGCTTGAAAGCTACTTAGCAGAACTTACTGGTTTTGCAGCTACATCATTACAGCCCAATGCAGGCGCACAAGGAGAATATGCTGGGCTAATGATAATTAGCAAATACCTAAAATCTAAAGATGAAGGGCATAGAAACATTGCACTTATACCCGCATCGGCACATGGAACAAACCCTGCAAGTGCTGTAATGGCAGGCATGAAGGTAATAGTTACAAGAACGGATGAAAACGGTAATATAGATTTTGACGACCTTAAAGCTAAAGCAGAAAAATACAAAGACTCTTTAGCGTGCCTTATGGTAACTTATCCAAGTACACACGGCGTATTTGAAGAGGCCATTATGGATATTACAGCACTAATACACCAATGCGGCGGGCAAGTATATATGGATGGTGCTAATATGAATGCACAAGTGGGCATTACCAGCCCAGGGCTAATAGGTGCTGATGTGTGCCACTTAAACCTGCATAAAACATTCTGCATTCCACACGGTGGCGGTGGACCTGGAGTAGGACCTATTTGCGTTGCCGAGCACTTAAAACCTTTTTTGCCAGGGCATAGCGTAATTGAAACAGGTGGAAACCAAGCAATTTCAGCCATATCAGCAGCCCCGTGGGGTAGCGCAAGCATACTACTTATATCGTATGCCTATATTAGGCTAATGGGGGGTGATGGTCTCACCAATGCTACTAAGTGGGCAATACTTAATGCCAACTATATTGCCAAAAAATTGGATGGACATTATGATGTATTATACAAAGGTAAAAATGGACGCTGCGCCCACGAAATGATTTTTGATACCCGCCCATTTAAGAAAACAGCAGGTATTGAAGCCACCGATATTGCAAAACGATTAATGGACTATGGCTACCATGCCCCAACTATGTCGTTTCCAGTAGTAGGCACTATAATGGTAGAACCTACTGAAAGTGAAACCAAAGCAGAGTTGGATAGGTTTATAGATGCTATGCTTCACATTCGTAATGAAATTGCTGATGTTGAAAAAGGCAATGCTGATAAAAACAATAATGTTTTGAAACACTCGCCACACACAGCTGATGTAGTTTTAACAGAGAATTGGGAACGTCCTTACTCTCGCCAAAAAGCAGTTTATCCTACTGAATGGGTGCGCCACAATAAGTTTTGGCCTGCTGTGAGCAGAATAAATGATACCTATGGAGACCGTAACCTTGTTTGTGATTGCCCGCCAATGGAAAACTATATGGAAGAGGAACTCGCCCCTGAATCAGTTTCAGCAAACTAACTTTTAAAACTCTTTTTTGTATTAACAATAAAGGGGTTAACCTCTGGTGTGTGGTGCATTAATACTAAACTTTAAATATCGTCATTGCAAGTGTGCCTTCTTAGGCAAACGTAGCCTGCCTGTTGCTTTCGGGCAGGCAATCTTTGGGAATGGTGAACAAGCATATTAGCTGCCCGTGCCTTTCAGGCGTGGGAAGGCTTGCAAAATCCAGCAACTATCGTCATTGCGAAACAGACTTCTTAGGCTGTTGTGGCAATCTTTAACTCATTTGCAATAAGGAAACAACCATTTTATATTCAACAAGGCATTAGCCAACAGCATTAAAATACACCTTTCTATTAGGCATTGCCAAAATAGGAAGGTTTACGAATTTTAGAAGGGTACTAAATTGTTTGTTTAAATAGTATAGGGTTTAATTATTTCTAAAAACTCACTTTGTAAGCTTTGTGCATGGTCTTTTATATACCATACTTGTATGTCTTTTTTATAATCAACATCAGCGGGAGAGCCTGCTGCACGAAAGTCTTTTAAAATTTGTTGCGCCTCTTTTGGGCGAGGTCCCCAAGTAAATAGTTCTTCCCGTGTTTCACCATCAAGTGCTATTAGTTTAGGTATAGATTTACCGGCATTGGTTAAATAAGCGTCCATCACTTCAGGGTTATCATCACGTAATAATAATGATAAATGTACCTTGCTTTTGCTGGCAGCAGCCATTTTAGCTAAAATGGGTACATTTTGTGCTGCATCTCCGCACCAAAGCTCCACAAGTACTACCCAAACTATAGGGCGTTTAATAGCTCGCAAGGCGGTAATTACCTCACTGTTTATAGTTACTGTTTTGTCCAACCTATCCATTCGGCGGTTATTTAAATTGCTAAAATGTATATATGTTTCACCTTGGTTATTGCCCGTAGTTTTATTTTGCGCTAAAAGGTCTTTGCCCAATTGACGAAACTCATCATAAGAAAAGCCATTTTTTATATGCTCGTTGGTTATTGATGTCATTATTTTCGTTTCCATTGTTCTAACAGTTTAATATTTTAAGTGGTAATGCTTAAATTTAATAACAAAACAAAAGCCAAAACTTGCTAAAACTTAGCAAAAGTGCTTTTGTACAATAGCCATCAGCATTTGTAATTCATATTAGCTTTTAATGTTTAGTTTCGGTGATTAAGTCGGACATTTATTCACTATCCCGATTTGTCAAACTTTTAAAATTTGTTAAATCTAAATGCGAGCTCTAACCCCTACTCCTTCTTCTACTTCCATGTCTAACCAGTCCAATACATTGTTTTGAAAAATATTTTGTTTGGTTTGGATGCTTAGGTCGGTCATTTCTTCAATAAACTTGCCGTGTTCCAAATCGCCCAAAGGGAAAGGATAATCTGTACCGTACATTATTTTATCATCACCCATAAGGTGTATTAGATAGCGCAAAGCATCTTTATCATGGGTTATTCCATCTACCCAAAAACGGCGAGCATATTCGCGCGGATTTTTTATATTGTTTACATTGCACAAATCGGGACGGCAGGCGTAGCCATGCGCCACTCTGCCCAAGGTAAAAGGAAAAGAGCCGCCACCATGTGCTACCATAAAGCGCAGTTTAGGAAATTTATCAAACACTCCGCCAAATATTAAACTGCATATAGCACGACTTTCCTCAGCGGGCATCCCCACCAGCCAAGGCATAAAATAATCGGGCATTTGGTCTGTACCCATCATATCCCAAGGGTGTATAAATATCGCCATGCCTAAATCTTGGGCGGCTTCGTAAAAGGGAAAAAAACTTTCATGGTCAAGATTTTTACCGTTAATGTTACTGCCTATTTCTATACCGTGCAGTCCCAATACATTTTTGCAACGCTCCATTTCTTTTATGGCTAATGGAATATCTTGCATGGGCAATGTACCTAAGCTGATAAAGCGTTTGCGGTACTTGGCTTGTACATCGGCAATATGGTTGTTAAGAAAAATGCTCCAATCGTAGGTGTCTTCGGGCTTTGCCCAGTAGTTAAACAATACGGGTACGGTACACAATACCATCATATCTACTCCGTAATCGTCCATATCTTTTATAATAGCTTCGGAATTCCAGCAATTTTCTTGTATCTCACGAAAAAACTTTCCATCATCCCGCATCATACGTGCGGCGTGGGGTTTGTGGTGGTCTAATTCTATAAATCCTCCGTATCCGTATTTATCTTTAAGGTTTTCCCAAGTTTTGGGCAATATATGTGCGTGGCTATCTATCTTCATTTAGGGTTGTTTCAAAATCAATCAATCTCGTTAATGTAGCTATTTTTAAAAGAAAAAACAATAAAAAAGCCGCACAAGGCGGCTTTTAGTAGTATGTTATAGGTATAAAATTTAGGCTTCCTTTATTACTTTTTCTACTAAGTTGGCAGCATCTTTAAGTAATATGGCTGAATATACTTTCAAGCCTGATTCGTCTATAATCTTTTTACCTTCTTCGGCATTAGTACCTTGTAAACGCACAATAATAGGTACAGGAATATCACCTATTTTTTTGTAGGCTTCAACTACTCCCGATGCTACACGGTCGCAGCGAACAATGCCACCAAAAATGTTAATTAATATTGCTTTTACATTAGGGTCTTTTAATATTATACGGAAACCTGCTTCAACCGTTTCGGCATTTGCTCCACCTCCCACGTCTAAGAAATTAGCAGGCTCACCCCCCGATAGTTTAATAATATCCATAGTAGCCATTGCCAAACCTGCACCGTTTACCATGCAGCCCACATTACCATCAAGGTTTACATAGCTAAGGTTACTTTTCTTAGCTTCAACCTCCATAGGGTCTTCCTCATTTTCATCTCGCAGTGCTTCGTAGTCTTTGTGGCGGTACAATGCATTTTCATCTAAACTCACTTTAGCATCAACGGCTATAATTTTATCGTCAGATGTTTTTAATACAGGGTTAATCTCAAACATTGATGCATCTATCTCATCATACGCTTTGTATAATGCACTCACAAATTTTACCATTTGTTTATAGGCATTACCCGTTAAACCTAAGTTGAAAGCAATTTTACGTGCTTGAAATCCTTGCAACCCTACACGAGGGTCAACTATTTCTTTGTTTATTTTTTCGGGAGTATCATGCGCTACTTGCTCTATATCCATTCCCCCTTCGGTAGTATAAACTATTACATTTTTGCCACTATCACGGTCAAGCAATACACTCATATAAAACTCGTCAGGTTCACCATCACCAGGGTAATACACATCTTGCGCTATTAGTACCTTGCTTACCAGCTTGCCCGCAGCACCCGTTTGTATAGTTACCAAAGTGCCACCCAAAAGGTTTGTGGCTATTTGTTTAGCATCTTCAACCGTTTTGGCTACTGCAACTCCTTTTTGTCCGTTTCCTATTATACTTCCTTTACCACGTCCACCAGCGTGTATTTGTGCTTTTAAAACTACAAAATCGTTATTGGTAGCTTCTTGCATTTTTTTAGCTGCTTCTGCTGCCGCTTCAGGGGTATCTACTACTATGCCCTCTTGCACAGCAACGCCATATGACTTTAGTATTTCTTTTGCCTGATACTCGTGAATATTCATGTACTATTATTTTCGATGATTAATGTTGGCGCAAAAGTAGGTGATTAATGTATAAATTGACAATTGGCTACGAATAATTGTTCGCTCGCAATGATTTTTTCTTGCAGCAGGTTGAAACCTGCTGCTATTCATACCTATGCGATTATATTTTGTTGATTTGCTTTTTCAACAATCTCAATTTTTTTGTTTTCAGTATAAAAGAAATAGTAAATTTTCTAAACAGAAAACTGTAAACTAAAAACTGTCCTTTATCTTCGCAGTGCATGATTAAGGCAAAAAACATTCATAAATCATACGGGAAACTCCATGTTTTAAAGGGGGTTGACCTTGAAATACAAAAAGGCGAAATAGTGAGTATTGTTGGTGCATCAGGTGCTGGTAAAAGTACAATGCTACAAATATTAGGTACTTTAGATAATGCTGACCAAGGCGAGGTAGAAATAAATAACACCCTTGTTAATCAACTAAAAGGGAAAGAATTAGCCCGTTTTCGTAATACACACTTAGGGTTTGTTTTCCAATTTCACCATTTACTACCCGAGTTTACAGCAATGGAAAATATTTGTATTCCTGCTTTTATAGCGGGTATGAGTAAAAATGATGCTGAAAAACGGGCTAACGAACTGTTGAGCTATATGGGATTGACCGAGCGTGCCAATCATAAACCATCAGCCCTATCGGGTGGCGAGCAACAGCGTGTAGCAGTTGCCCGTGCTTTGGCAAACAACCCTGCTGTGGTAATGGCTGATGAACCATCGGGCAATTTGGATTCGGCTTCGGCAGAGGGCTTGCACCAATTATTTTTTGACCTTAGGGATAAGATGGGACAAACCTTTGTTATTGTAACACATAATGAAGTGCTGGCTGATAGTGCCGACCGTAAATTGGTGATGAAAGATGGGCTTATTGTTTAGTAATTTTTTTGGTTTGAAGATTAATAGATTGACCTTTATACTATTGAAATATGGAAGACTATAGTAATGATAAATACAAAGTAGAAGAAAAAAAGACATTCAAAATATTCTATCGAATTTTAGCAGGTGCAATAGCAATTATGATTATTGCTCCCGTCATTATTCATAATCTATCAGGAGCAAATGATTCAACACGAGGAGCTTTTGGAGATATGTATGGTGTTGTGAATGCTTTGTTTTCAGGATTAGCAACTGGCGGAGTTATTTTAGCGATACTTCTACAAAGACTCGACTTAAAAATTCAAAGACAAGAACTAAAAAACTCTATAAAACAACTTAAACTCCAAAAAGAAGAAATGACGTTGCAACGTTTGGAAATGCAACAAACTACAGCAGAAATAAGATTACAAAAGGAAATCTTAGATAAACAAAACTTTGAAGACAAGTTTTTCAAACTGATAACATCATTTAAAAATTCAATTAATGAAATAGAATCTTATGCCCACACCATAGCATTTACAGGTAGCCAAGCTCTTGAAAAAATTGTTTTTGCTATGAAGGCCGTGCAGGGTTCTAATACTAACGAAAGACTAAGAAAAATCACTCAAGAATTTGAAGTTAACTACGGGATTTATTACAATATGTTAGATAAATATTTTAAAGAACTTGAATTTATTATTAAATTTATTGATAGTAATAGAAACACCGACTTGGAACAAAATAAATTTTACATTAGCTATATAAAAACAATACTCAACGAAGCTGATAAAACACTAATTGCATTCTATGGTTTATCAAAACATGGAAAAAACTTTAAAGAGTTAATTGAAAAACATGAGCTAATTCTGAATGTTAGATATTACAAGTGGTATACAGATGGTACAGGAAAGGAGTTTTGGAGTTTACCATATGAATTAACAAATGAGTATCCACACCTCAAAGCTTCTTTTGATGAACAAAGAAAAAACCAACAAAACTCATAACTTAGCAACCGCAATAACCTACAACTATAATAACTACAAATAATTGGCAAAAGTAAAACCGTTTAAAGCACTTCGTCCTCGCCCCGAGTTGGCACAAGTAGTGAGCAGTAGAAGTTACGATAGTAACCACAACCACATTAGCTTGGAGGTGATGAATAATAATGAGTACTCGTACCTACACATCACCAAACCACACCTCACCTTTAACGAGGAAATCCGCATACCCGAAAAGCATTTCCCCATTGCTCGAAAAAAATTAGAAGCACTAAAAAAAGAAGGGGTTTTACAAAAAGAAGCTACTGCCAATTACTACCTCTACCAAATAACCGATAACCTTAAACATACTACCTATAATGGTATTGTGGGTTTAGCCCATATTGACGATTACTTAGATTCGCACATAAAAAAACACGAACATACGCTCCCCCAAAAAGAGACCGCTTTGGCAGAACATATAGATTATGTAAAAGCCGTAGGTGAACCTGTACTACTCACTTTTAAAGCAGGCACTTGGTACGATAAAATGGTAGCTCATGTTACAAGTTTTTCCCCCGAATATGATTTTACGAGCGACGATGGATTACACCACCGTGTATGGCTTATAAACACGGATAGCACCATTGATACTATTACCAAAAATATGGCAAAAGTGCCTGATTTATACATTGCTGATGGGCATCACCGCACAGCATCAGCGGCACGCTATTGTGAAATGCAAAGAGAAAAAGAGACTTGCAATACATTATGCGAGGGTATTTTAGCATATATGATTCCGTTTGATCACATGAAAGTATTTGAGTTTAATAGAGTAGTAAAAGATTTAAACGGGCTAAATGAAAGTGAGCTTATTGAACAACTGAAAACTGATTTTGATGTTCATACAATAGGCACATCCAAATTGAAAGTAAAAAAGAAAAATGCACAATTTGGAATGTATGTAAACAAAACGTGGTATGGCTTGGATATGAAACAACCTATTGATAAAACTAAACTACCACAAGGCTTGGATGTATCCATATTAGAAGATTATATTTTGAAGCCTATCTTAGGAATTGAGGATAGCAAAACTGACCACCGTTTATCTTTTGTTGATGGCACTAAAGGCATTTCACGCTTACAAGAATTGGTAGATTATGATGATTTTGATATTGCCTTTTCTCTTTTTCCTACGGATATAAAAGATGTTGTAGCAGTGGCTGATAATAACCTAATTATGCCCCCAAAATCTACTTGGTTTGAACCCAAACTAAGAACAGGCTTGCTGGTACACGAGGTAGAATAAAAAAGAAAGCTAAAACTATCATCCCGACGGTTTTTAGCTTCCTATAAAAGCCTATGATTTATTTATACTAAACAGACAGTAGGTTTACTAGTTTTGTTGTTGTAACATTAAAAAAAAGCATCAGCGAGTATATCTATTATCTTAATTACTGCGTTGTAACTCTATGCTACTAAACCGTTTACTTCTTATTCTATTTGTGTTTGGCTGCTTGGCTTGCCAACTTGATAACAACCAAGCCAATGATAAAACTGAAACAAAAAAAAATACCCACAACAAACAAACTGACAGCACTTCAAAACACATCAACTATCACCTCGCCGCAAAAAAGGTTATCGACTCTTTAAAGTTGGATAAACGCAAAATTTATATCCAAATAGAAAAATCTAAAAATACTTTATTTCTAAAAGTAGGCAAAACTGTTATAAAAAGTTACCCTATGGTATTGGGCTTTAATCCTAAAGATGATAAAATGAGAGAGGGTGATGGATGTACCCCCGAAGGTACTTTCAAAATACGTAGCCAATATCCGCACAAAAGTTGGAACAAATTTATTTGGATTGACTACCCGAATGCAGAAAGTAAAAAGAAGTTTGCCGAACGCAAAAAGAAAGGAATAATACCTAAGAATGCTAAAATTGGCGGTGAAATAGGAATACACGGTGTACCCAAAGGTGCTGATATAGCCATTGACATTGGGCAAAACTGGACTTTAGGTTGTATATCACTAAAAAATAAAGATATTAGCGAGGTATATAGTTTGGTAAGAGCAGGCACCAAAATCAGTATTAACCACTAAATTTAAGATAGTATATAGTTTCTTTTTGGAACAATCGTTCCAGTATGTATTTTAATAATCTTAAGAAAGCACTAAAACCTAATGTTAATCCCCGTCATTATATGGCGTTGCGCTCTAAACCGTGAGGGATCGTTTGGAGGGATACCGTTTGAACGTGGGTCGCGAGGGTCGGGGTAGTTAGGGTCTCTCCATTGGCTGGGGACAGGGTCGCCTTGTTGCCATGCCCTGCCTGTAACAGGGTTTACACGGGCAGTGTTTACCGTATTAAACACATTGGTAACCTCAATAGTCCATGCAATTTGAAAATTTTTAACCGTCCACCATTTTTTAAAGTTAAAATCTATCCACCATATAGAATTCCCTAATTCTGAAAAACGAGCATTAGGGTTTTGCTCTTGATTGTATATAGGGCGACCAGTAGCGGGTTCAGTACCTTCTAATATATAAGGCGTGTAGCGAATACCTGTACGAAAAATACCTTCCACATAAAACGACATTTTATTAAGCCATTTTTTACCCCAATAGCCTCCTTTTTTATTAAAAATAAATACATGGTTCATTTTTATATCCCAAGGGCTACCCCATGGCAAAAAGAACTCTTTGGTATCCTCTCGATTACCTTCTCCTAAAATATCTTTTAAACTTTCTGATGCTGATGAGCTTTGCCCTGTTGCCACCATATAGGCAACAGAAAGCTGCCCCTGATATGCTTTACCAATACGCTTTAAGTACCCTACTTCAATACCTCGTATTCTTGCATAATCGCTATTTATACGTACTGAACGAGCCACCTCACGCCCAGTAACATCTTTTACCAAAAGGCTGGTGGTAGTTATAAAATCATAATTATCACGCCAATAGACAGATGTAGTTAAAACATCATTATCAGTAATAACTGATTTTAAGCCCAATTCATACGCTATGGTAACCTCGGGGTTTAGGTTGGGATTACCCAAGCGTGCCACCGTTGAGCGGTCGCTATAAAAAGGGTCTAAACCTGTGTAAACAAAGGATGGGTGAGGCAAAATAGTGCTATGTCCATAGTTAAAAAATAGCATTTGTTTTGTGTTGATAGGAAAAGAGGCAGATATTTTGGGCAAGAAACGAAATTTAAATCGCCTACCTAAAATAGCGGTAGAACTATTGAGGTACTCTTGACGAATTTCATCACGTATTTGTGCACGAGGGTTAGCAACGGCATCATCAACATATTTACCCGGCATCCAATACTCAAAACGCGCACCTATTTCAGCTATCAATCCCTTATATCGTATTCTATCAGTAATAAACAAACCTCCTCTGGAGGGTTTCACTCGCCAAGCCTCGCTATAATCACCCAGCCTAAACGATTGTGTGCTTGTTCCATTTGCCAATTGTATAGGTGCACCAATCCAAGGGCGACCTATATCTATCCATTGTAAATCTTGTATTTTAACTTCAGCACCAAACGATAGTTTGTTTAGCGAGTTATCTTTTGGATTTACAGATAATATATTGCCTACTGCTTTTATAGTATATTCTTCAATAAAATGGTCGTGCCATAGGGTAGCTATACCTCCATTATTATATAACCCTGGGGCAGGGTTTACAAAAGCTACATTATCACCTGGGTTAAAAACTTCGGCAGGAAAAGAGACTATTGAGCGAGGGTCAAACTCGCTATTTACCTGTGTGGGTCGCCAGTCTCTGCCATTAGCATCAGCACGTAAACGTGCAAAAAAACGAGAAGCCGTTATTTGGTAGTTTACTTTTTTACGCACCAAGTGTTTGAAGTTTACTATTAGCAAATTAGCATCGTGCGTAAATGTATTGGCATTATCCATTTGCTGTTGAAAAGCAAATTGATACCCAGGTGCAAAAGGCAAATCATTGCCCGTAATACGCAACATATTAACGTCTTGGTTTATAGCCACCGTTTTATTGTAGGTGAGGCTTATATTTTTGGTGCTATCTATTTGAAAATTAAGTTTTAATAAAGCACTCCACCGATTGTCTAAATAAGGAGTGAAATTGGTATTTGGGTATAGTGATGATACTACTTGACTGGGAGGGTTTAAAGTATAATTATCAGAAAAGAAACTTCGTAAAGCCACAAAATAGCGAAGGCGTTTAGGATTTTTTGGAAAAAAAAGTTTTGATGGTCCTCCAATAGTTATTTCACTTACCTGCGCATTCCATGTAGAATGTAAATCTCTATTAAACCCGAAGTTATCTCTTTTATGCAGTATAGAAATCTCTAAACTATCACCGCCTGAGCGTGTTTTAGCATTTATTACTCCTGATGTAGCATCACCCACATCAGCAGTTGCACCCCCCGTATTAATATCTATTTCGCTAATAGCATTAGACCCAATATCAATACCAAAACCAGTGCCTGCTAAAGGGTCTTTGGCTGATACACCATCAATTAAAAAACCTGTTTCATAGGTGCGTCCACCACGGATAAATACCCCCGCAGGAGTACTTACTACCCCTGGTTGAGTATTAATAATACCTTGTAGTTGACGTACTGGTGCTCCATCAATCTGGTTTTTACCTATTGTGTTTTTTGAGCGGGGTGTTTCAATATCAACCAGTGGTTTTCTACCAATTACCTCTACTTCAGCTTGCTCTACCGATGCCTCTTTAAGCGAAGCATCTTTTACCGTGGCTTTTCCTTTTTCTACTTTAACACCCGTAATTAAAAGCGTTTGGTAGCCCACAAACCTAATTTCTAACGTGTAAGTACCTGCTTTAACATTATTAATAGTGTATTGACCATTGTAGTTTGTAGCCGCTCCCAATGCTGACCCTTTTACTAAAACAGTAACTCCTATAAGTTCCTCATTAGTAGTTCTATCGGTAATTTCACCTTTTATAGTACCCGATTGTGCTATTGCTACTATTGGAAATAACAGCAGCAGTATACCAATAATTTTTTTAAAAGTAGTTTTCATTACAACGCCACGAATTTAAGCTGTAAATAGCATTAACTATTAACACTTTATTAAGGGAAAACTATCGTACTATTAACTCGTCAATAACTAATTCGCCAACGGCTGTGTTTAAGCGATTTATAATTTCTTCTCTGGCGTATATTAATTCATTTTTTATTACTGATGAGCTTAAATAAACATATAGCTTACGCCGTTTCACAAATATTTTATCGGTTTTTTGTGAGATATGTGAACCTACTGCATTTTCCCATTCATTAACAATGCGTACTTCGTTAACACCATTTTTTAGTTTGTACACATCAAGCATACTGTCTATTACTTGCTTTAGCGGTTTTTCATTAGTATTAATCATGGTGTGGTGGTGGTTTGCAAGTTACTTAATAAAAAAGTACTGGGGGGTAATGCCCAAAGGTTCAAAAACACCTTCCAGTCTTTCTTTATGGGTATCAGTAATAAAAATTTGCCCAAAATTGTCAGTGGCTACCAATTCCATTAGCTGTTTTGCTCTTTTCTCATCCAGTTTTTCAAAAATATCATCTAATAGTAGAAGTGGTTTTTTCGTAGTTTTATTTTTAAGATAATCATATTGTGCCAATTTTAACGCAATTACAAAAGACTTGGTTTGCCCTTGCGAGGCGTATTTTTTTACCGCCAACTCATTAATAGTAAATTTCCAATCGTCTTTATGAATGCCTTTTGTGGTGCGCTCCATAGCCCTATCCTTTTGTTGGTTTTCAATCAACAGGTTTAAAAAATCTATCTCATGTAAATTACTTTCATAGCTTATTCCTGCATTTTCAGCATCACCGCTAATAAGTATGTACTTTTCTTTAAACAAGGGCAAAAAATCTTGAAAAAACTGCTTTCGTTTGGCATAAACCGTTTGTGCAAAGGGGGCTATCTGCTCATTATGAGTGTCAAATAGTTGTTGGTCGAAAAAGTTGCGCTCGGCAAATTGCTTTAGCTGTTTATTGCGTTGGTCTAACAAGCGGTTATACTGCTGTAAACTTTCCAAATACCCACTATCAGTTTGAGATAACAAGGTATCCATAAATCTACGGCGTTCCTCCCCATTTTCATATACCAGTTGTATATCAAAAGGAGTAATAATAACCAAAGGAACTAAACCTATGTGGTGCGCCAATTTTTCATATTCAATACCGTCTTTTTTCAGGCTTTTTCTGGTATTGCGTTTAAGTCCTAATTGTACTGAAAATGTAGTTTTACTCTCTTCGTAATTTCCTGCACAAAGAAAAAAGCCCTCGCCGTGCCTAATATTTTGCTGGTCGCTACTTACAAAAAAACTTTTACAAAGCGATAAATAGTAAATAGCATCCAAAACATTTGTTTTCCCTACCCCGTTATTACCTGTAATACAGTTAATACGGTCAAACTCCCATGTTAATTCTTGGTGGTTTTTAAAATTAATAAGTTGTAGGCGGCGCAGCAGCATTGCTTGCAAAGTTCGCGCTTTTGTAACGTTAAAAAAGGGATGTTGAAATATACCTACCACCAAACGTATAGGTTTTTCGTGTGTTAAGATAAATTTTGTGTCCGTTTATAAAAACTGTTTAGGTTTTTTAAAACAAACCCATAAATTGCCCTCGATAAGTAAAAAATGACATCAGCCGTAAAACATGAAATAGAAGTTTCTATTGAAACTGAATACCAACCCGAGTTTTCTAACCCAAAAGGCGGGCTGTTTATGTTTGCCTACCATGTAAGGATTGAAAACCACGGCGATTATAGTGTACAGCTGCTACGCAGGCATTGGCATATTTATGATAGTAACGGTGAATACCATGAAGTTAAAGGCGATGGAGTAGTGGGCGAGCAACCTATTTTAGAATCGGGCGAGCAACACAACTACTCATCAGCTTGTAACTTGCATAGCGATATGGGTAAAATGTACGGTGTTTATGAATTTGTAAGACTTGCCGATGACAAATTGTTTGAAGTTGATATTCCTGAATTTAGAATGGTATCTCCTTTTAGAATGAACTGATAAACTTGTTCACACTATTTTTTTAACACCCACAATCTTTCATTTTCACAATTTTGCCCTTGCGGGTTGTAATTTGGCTTAATTTCCCCTTTTTGTATAGGCGTTCCCACCAAAATAGCCCCTTCTTATACTTTACAATTTTTATAATTCCCCCGTTAGCATTGTAGGTTATCCATTTACCATGTTTTTGCCCGTTTCTATACTTTTCTTTTTGTTTTACTTTCCCATTCTCGTGGCGGGTAATTACTACACTATCTTTTAGTGGTGTGGCAGGTATTGTATTTGCAGCAACAGTACTACTTGCAATTGCAAATAAAAAAAAAAGCAGTATGTAAACTAAGGCACGCATTTATAATTAAACAAAGTTAAAGAATTTGTTTACGCTATATATGTTTAGTAAACACAATTTTTTAACCTACGTTATTCTATTATTATCTCGCCTGCACCGTGGTATGAGTGGTACTCGCCGTTATACATAGCATCAGCACTTATAGGCCCCATTTTATACTTGCCTTTGGTAACTGCCCTAACGGTATAGTACAAATATTTCTCACGGTTGCTTGGGTTTAGATAAAAGTTTATCCTATCATCACGCACATCAAAGTGTTGCGGGTAGGCACGGTTATCAGTCCATTTAAAATCTCTGCCTTCTGTAATACGAGGGTTCTCAATTTCAAAACCAGCAGGCAGCATATCGGTTATCACTACATTTTTTATATTCATATTTTGCAGTGAAACTATTGATATACGCACTACTATCAAATCGTTTTGTTTAAAGGTATTACCGCTAATTCTTTGCCCATAGCGATTAAAGAAACTTTTGCGTACACGCAAGTAATTATCCTCTTCAATGTACTTGCCCGTGCTACTTAGCCCTTCGGTTTCATAATAATAATAAATAGCCCCTTTGCCCGATGAGGTAATGCTTACATTTTTCCCTTTCAGTTTTTTGCTACTAATGGTGATATCCTTATTGGCAAAATTGCCCACTACTTTACCATTTACTTTTATAGTAGCTGATACATTGGCTTTGTTAGCATTTTTTGCCAGCTTACCCAGTGCCAAAAAGGTAAAAGCCAACTCTTGTGTATTTACATACCTGCTGTTTTTTAATTGTGTAGATAGGTTACGTGCCAGTATAGGTATTTGGGGGTGTTTTATATCGCTTTCAACTAAGGTGTGTAGTGATATGGCCAAATTTCGCATGGGCGAGTAAAAACTACCCCCCGTGCTTTTGTATATATCAAACTCATAATAGGCTTTGGGTATTATTTCTTTGAACGATGCACGGTCGCTCATTATAGCATAAGCACCTGCCAGCATATACCTACTATCATTGGTAAGTAGTTCTTTGTTACCCTTATAATAATTCATAACCGAACGGTTGGGCTGCCCAGCCCTACTCAATACATACAAACTGTAAATAACCTCGCGGGCTACATATTTTTTCAATGCATATCTGCCACCACTGTAGTATCTATAACTATAAATTTTCTTAGTATTGGCTTTGTAATTTATATAACTAAGTAACTTATTAAGCACATTATTATCTACATCATAGCCCGCTTTTTTAGCTTCTAACAAGAAGTGAGTTGCATAGGCAGAACCCCACCAAGTTTCATGGTACCCGCCTGCCCAATAGGTCATGCTACCATTGTACAATTGCATACCTTGTAACTTGCGTATAGCTTCTCGCACATTATAGGCGGGGTTCATCTCATTTTCATCACTGCGTAGTTTTATTTTGGTTTTACTACCTGAGTTTTTAACAAAATCGGCAAAATATAATTGCGGAAAGGCTTTTGACACCGTTTGTTCAACACAGCCGTGCGGGTAGCCTATTAGTCGGTCAAACTTGTCAATAAACTCCGTCATTGGGTTTTTGCTAATCACCAATTTACTTTCAACAGAAGAGGGAATATAATCGATATTCATTTCTAATGTTTTAGTCTCACCTGCCTGCATTTGCCCTGAAACTGATGTTTTTAGTAATGATGTGGATGGACGAACAGTAATATCTGTTTCATCAGTAAAGGTTTCTCCTAAACCTTTTACACTTACTTTTATTTTTGCTTCTCCAATTTGTGCCTTAGCTTTAAGTTTAAAAAGCACACGGCTTTCTTTGTTTGCCTTAATTGTAAGGCTTTTGCTGCCAGTTGTTACTACCTCAACAGGTCCACTAACTTTAA
Source organism: uncultured Burkholderiales bacterium (assembly GCA_964584305.1). Lineage (GTDB taxonomy): Bacteria > Bacteroidota > Bacteroidia > UBA8524 > UBA8524 > SB11. The sequence goes on along the minus strand of CAZOZL010000004.1, from coordinate 280,494 downwards.
TGCTCACTCTTGCATTGGCATTTTTGCTTGTGGTATTACTAATGTTTATAGGCATTTCTATCTCATCATTTGGTGAGAAAAAACGAGGCAGCCCAGCAGTTACCACCAAAGGGTCTGCTACCTTCATATTAGTACTTGCCGAGCCAAAGGCTTTGTTTTTATAGGCAACTACCATTATGCGTAAATCGCCACTAAATTTGGGTATATCAATCTCGTAGGTAGCTTCTCCACGGCTATTGGTTTTTAATACACCGCTCCAAAAAGCTACTAATTTTACACGGTTATTACTTAGCGGGTTTACTCGTTTTTCTAAATCGTCTAAATCGTCTAAATCGTAACCATCGCCACCGCTACTACTGTTAGTAGCCATTTCAGGAAATAAAAACGGGTATAAATCATAAGTGCTTACTTCCAAAGCCCGCTTGGCATAAAAATGCCCATGAGGATTGGGTGTTTTAAAATTTTTGAGAGCTAAAATACCTTCGTCAACCACTGCTATGGTGATTTCTATATTTTTTTCGGCTTTGGTTTTAATAGTTATTTTTTGCTTGGTAGAAGAGCGAGACTTTGCCACAGCTTTAATATCAATAGGTAAAATAGTAGCTTTTTTACTTACACTAAGGCTGGCATATCCATGTGCTACCATTAGCGGAATAGCACTGTTTTCTAATGATTTTATTAATGTTGCCGATACATAAATATTGGGCAAGTACTCATTTTTTATTTTTACGGTGATTTCTGCCGACTTTTTATCCGTTTGCACCACACGATGCTCAAGTATTCCATTACGTTCTAACGTAATTAGTAGTTTCCCCACAAATGGAGTTTTAAATAATATTTTAGCTTTTTCGCCTACTTCGTATTTTTCTTTATCAAAAACTATATCCACTGCACCTTCGGTATTTACATCAAACGATGTATTGAGTGTGCTACCCCAGCGATACGCATAAAACCAACTGGCAACATACCGTTCTGCACCCACTCGTTTTACCCTAATCTCGTAACTACCAGATACTGGTGGGATAAAGTTCACTACACTTTTACCCCCCCTAAAAGTAACTGTTTTCTTGCTCATTACTTTTACTATTCGCTTTGATTTATACCGATAGTTTGAGCCATAGCGGATAAGCACATTTTGCCACTCGTAGCGAATAACCTCTACCTCTGCTTTTGCCCCGTTTACCAGCTTGCCGTTTTTATTTACAGCAACCAACTGAGTTTTCATCAGTTGGTTTACTCCCAAGTAATAATCGTCCATACGGATACCATACATGGTTTTTTGGGTAAATACATCTACACTTTTGGTTCTATTAACTGGGCGACCGCTTTCATCAAAAACGGTGGCATATAGTTTTGCCTGCAACACCCCCATATCTTTATAGGTAGATGGTAGTTTAATAACTTCTTTAGCCAGCCCATTATCATCAGTTTTGCCAGTTCTTACTATCCTATTAAAAGATTGTTTGGCTTTAATATTAAAATTATAGTCTTTAAAATTTTTTGGGTTAAAACTTTTGCGACTAAGCGAGAAATCTATTTCATAATTTTTGTTTGCAGCGGGAGGTCCAAAATAGTTTACCGCTTCAATAGATGCAGTAATATTATTGCTAAGGTGATACTCTTTTTTATCAGTGGTTAATGTAGATTTTATACGGTCGGGCATAAACTCTTCAATACCAATTCGTTTTGATGACAATAGTATATCGTTGCCATTGTAAACTTCTATAGTATAGTTCCCCGTTACCGCTGCTACCGAAGTTTTAAACCTACCACTTACAGACCCTTGACTATTAGTATTTTTACGGATAGAAGAATACTCTTTACCATTGGGCATTATTATCTTTACTTTTAGCGGAATATCTGCCGCTGGCTCCCAGTTTTTATCACGTACAATAGTATTAAAATACACTGTTTCCCCAGGGCGGTAAATATTTCTATCGCCATAAATAAATATATCTAAGCCTGTTTTGTGGTCTCGTTTTCCGCTCACATCAAAACGTGAAGTTTCCACCCTCGTTTGGCTAAATAGCAGGTAGTTAAAATCATTGCCTTTTGTGGCGGTTATCATTGCCGTTTCAAAGTGTTTTATCTTCTTTTTAAAATCCTTTACTATGGCAATTCCCTTGCTATTGGTTTTTACCTGAAAAATATCTTGATTGTTGGTACTAATAACGTGTAAATCAACATTGTCCATTGCTTGGGCTGTGAGTATAGAATTGGCATAGATAAATAAATCGTTTTCAGATTGTTTGGTAATAAGTCCAATATCTGATACCGATACCATTTTGGTAGCACTAAGGTAATAATCCGTTTTTGATGATATTTGAATAAGGTATATCCCCTTAAAGTTATCAATTTTGGGCAAGTCAAAATTAAAGGCAGTGATGCCGTTTACTCTCGGAAAATCGCCTGTTTTAATAGTTCTGTCTAATACCTCGCTACTATATATTCCCTGCTTATCGAGGCGATAGCTTGCGCCTGAATTTCCCTCGTAATAGTCATAGTAATAATCGTGGTAGCTATTGCTACGCATATAGGCTAAAATATTGTTTTCATAAATTTTATATACCCTCACCCGTACTTCAGGAATGTTTACAATATCAACACCTATGTTTTTACTACCCGATTTGCTTAGATAAATTGCTTTTTTATTACGGAAACTAATACTGGGCGGTAACTCTCCAAAACTTACATCGTGCCGAGAATCGTCTTTTAACCTACCACCAATCGTACCTTTTAAAAACTGTTTTTTCAGTACCAAAACATATACTTGGTTCACTATAAAGTTCCCCGTTATTAGTAATCCATTTTCTGTTACTTCTGCTTTGGTATCTACTTTAGGCAATATACTATACGCCTTTTCTAAGTTCTCGGGTTCTATCTCTTGTGAGGAGACTATACGGATAAAACCTTTGTTGTTTTTAAATCCATTTTCAACATTTAGTATCTGCAAATCAAAACGAGATGAAAGTACTTGTGCCAATTCAAACTCTTCTTTGGTTTTATATTCGCCATTTGCTATTTGTATGCCTTTAGAAAATTTAACATTTATTATTGATTGCTCTGCGCCAAATGGAGTACCGTTTATAGTTAAAAATACCTTATCTGTAATATCGGCATTGTCTAAAGTAAAAGAAACTGCCTTGCCCTCTACTTCAACAGTTATAAAATTTTTTAATTGTTTGGGGTTCACTTTATAGTTAAAGCTAATGCCCAATCGTATCACTACGCCGCTGCCACTGTTGCCTTTTGCCCAAAAAGCACTCAACTCTTGTGGGGATAAATACGCCGTATGAAATTTTATGTGTTTATACTCATCGCCCAAGTACAGCTTGGCATTCTTTGCCTTTTTAAAAATTTCTTTTGTTAGTTCAGCCTCATAGTTGGTGCTAGGTGCAAACTTCTTTGCTGGCGAAAAAACCAACTCATTAACAGCAGACCATCTGAAACGCCCCTTTACTTCGGGCGAAAATTTTATGTACTCAACGCTATCCCAATCGCCAATTTTTTCAGCGTCAACAATATCTTGATTAAACGTGAAGATTAAATTTTGCTGGGTTTGTATGATTTCATTAAAATTTTTAACAAAACTCACCATATTTTCAGGCTTGCGAGAACACGAGGTTAGCATAGCAAATACTAACAACACAATAAAACGGGCATACAATTTGTTAATCATAAGGATGTGGCTTAAAAGGAGGTGTAAGTTATAAAAAAGCAATCGCTTTTTTATAATGCTTAACAGTAAAAAATAAGCTCATTTTATCCGTGCAAAAAAAATGAAGGACAATATGGATAATCAAAGAAAAATCCCCTTACTTAGACTTAGCATACTGGCTTTATTGGTAGTTGTATCACTGGTGGTGAAAGCGCAGCCAAAAACTGGTGATTTTATGCTGGGTGGTAGCTTATCGTTTAACAGGCAACGCGGGCAACTGCCTTCTACTCCTGCAAATGGTATTGAAACAAAAAACTTTTTTAGATTAGCACCGCAGGTGGGTGCTTTTTTTAGTAAAAGATGGGAAGGTGGTTTTTATACACTGATGGAGTATGAAGGGAAAACATCTATTTTTACTTTACAAAATAGTGCAGGACAGTCTCAAAGTATTGAAAGGAAAAGATTTGACCTAAAGTTTGAATTTGGTTTTTTTGTGCGCTACTATTATCCCATTCGCCCAAATTTGTATTGGGTAAATAGCATACAACCCAATTGGGGTACATTTATTAGTGGTAGCCAAGTCGCAGTCTTGTTTGAAAGCGATAAACCACAACAAAGCCGAGAACGTTTTGTAGCTACACGCTGGGTAACACAGTTACAATATTTTGCTAAACCTAATTTATCTATAAGTGTGGGTTTTAATCCCATTCTCTACACATACACATATAACACAATAGTACGGAATAACCAGCCTGATGCTAAAGAACGTGGGCATAAAATTAGCTTTAATAATATGGCAAAAGGCTTGTTTATAGGTGTTAATTTTTTAATAGTTTCTGATGATGAAAAATAAGAAAAATATACTATTTATTGTATTAGTATTAGCCTTTGCTACTACTAATGCACAGTACCAAAAAGGGCAGTGGGGTTTTGGGGGCGAGTTTTCTTTTATTAACTCACGCAATAGCATAAGTCGTTCTACAACAGATTTTGCTGATGAAAGCTCGAATGTTTTTAATACCAGTATAATAGGCGGCAAATTTATTTCTAAACATACCTACCTGTATGGTATTGCTGATTTGCGTTATACAAGTAATAATAAAGATGTGGTGATAGATAATTTTACCAATAGCACTGAAAGGCAAAGTTTTTCTTCGTTTTTTACGGTGCAAGCGGGCATTGGAGTAAGGCGGTATTTTAAGGTGAACGAGAAAAATATTATTGGTTTTTTTGCACAAGGACAAATAATGCTGGGCAACACTTGGGCAAGCGAGCTAAACTTCTCATCAGTAAATGATACGGTACTCTCTAATGTGCGACGAAGATACCCTGTGAGGCTTTTTTCAGTAGATATAAATACTGGAATATATGTAAACATTACTCCCAAGTGGCAGCTTATGGTTAATGTAGGTAATCTATATTTTACTCAAAGTGCAATACCCCATTTTGTTAATATAGAAGCACCGAAAAGAAATGCATCATTTGGGCTGGATATAAATCTTTTTGATTTTAGATTAGGTATATTATATACTCCTAAAAGAAAGTAAATACTATAGTTTTACTATAAAAAAGAGAACATTAGCACAATGTGTTGCCCCAAAAAACTTCTTTTATTGCCTTTACACAAAGGTTCTTAGCCTCCTTTAAACTTGTAATAAAGTAATTAAGTTATTTAAACTAAATGCTTTTATAATACTCTGTTTTTAGCAAGGGGCAAATTTTATATCGCTCGTCATGTGTATCTTGGTAAACAGCTTCTAATACTTCAAAAACATCTTTTAAGCCCACTTTTTCGCTCCATTCAAAAGGTCCTTGCGGGTAGTTTGTGCCTAATTTCATGCCTGTATCAATATCGACTTTGGTAGCTGTACCTTCTTGCACAGTGAAGTATGCCTCATTAATAATCATAAAAATTATGCGGGGGGTTACCATTCCCACCCTATCGCCCACCCATTTGCATTCCCATCCCAGTTTTTGAGCAAGGCTCTCAAGTTGGGGTTTCTCTGTCTCATTATAAAAACACGCTTCTAATAAATTACGATTAATAAAAGTGGGTAAAGCATTTATACCAAAAATGGGTGCAGTGTTTTTTTTGCCCGCTAACTCCTTTGATAGTTGAGTTTTTACAGTGTTTAACAATATAGGGATACTAAGCGGCAAATAATGGCTTAGATGATGCTGGTTATCATCAAAATTTAAATCTATAAAGGCATCAAAACCCATTGAAGCAATTTGTTCTAAATCAGTATCTTTGATTTTGAGCAAATTTGCTGCCGATGAAGTTTTCTCTTTTAACTCATCTATTCTATTTTGCGACCCTGTTATTCCTATTTTCATGTACTACAAATAAAAAATACAAAACTAATACCCACACAATGGAAAAGAAAATAATTGTTATCCCTAATGCTCCACAACCCATAGGTCCATACAACCAAGCGATATTGGTGGGCAATACACTGTATAGTAGCGGGCAAATTGCCATTGACCCACAAACGGGCGCAATGGTGCAAGACGGTATAGAGGTAGAAACAAAAAAAGTAATGGATAATGTGGGTGCAGTACTAAACGCCGCTGGTATGAACTATACCCATATAGTAAAAACCAGTATTTTTATTAGTGATATGAAACAGTTTAGCCGTATAAACGAGGTATATGCAAGTTTTTTTGAAAAAGATTTCCCTGCCCGTGAAACCGTACAAGTTAGCTGCTTGCCCAAAAATGCTAATATCGAAATTAGTATAGTAGCAGTAAAGTAGCTATGTAGTTTAAAGTGAAGTATCTTGTTTCTACCCAGCCATGCGTTTGGATAAACTATCCCGTGCCATTGAAAATTAGGGATGCTTGAGGAAGCAAGCAATCTCAAAAACTTATATTGAATTGATATTAAAGAAGCACTGCAGTAGGTGTCGTTGTATATGATAATTTAATTGTTTTCATAGCCTGAATAGTTCATTCCTTTTATTTCACCATAAATTTGACATAGTAAGCCAAAAATTATTACATAAAAAAAGGGTCGATTTTCATCGACCCTTTTTAAAAATATTAATTATAGTCTTATATGGTTAACGTGGTTAATTTCCGCCACCATTTCCACCGCGTCCACCACCGTTTCCACCATGCCTAGTAGTGTCTCTACCGCCACCGTTTCCACCACCATTTCCACCTCTACCTGGTCCAGTAGGAGGATCTAATTTACATGAGGCAAAAGATAGCCCTGCTGCTAATACAGCTACAAATAGTATTTGTTTAGTTGATTTTAAAAAAATGTTTTTCATAATATATTTTTTATAGTATTTGGTTTCTATAATTTAATACGTAACAAAAATTAAATAGGTTGGGAAAAGGTTAATTTATTTTAAAAATTAGTGCGTCCATAATCGTCATTCAATTTGTATTATCAAAGTATCTAAAATAGAACAATCCCATAGCATAGCTACGGGATTGTTCAGTATATCAGTAGTAAATTTTACTATATTCTACTCTAAAAGGCAAACATCTTCTTCCTCCTCTTCTTCAACACCAGAAATACAGGTAATTTTTGCCCCTTGCGGCTTACTATTCATACGCCTCCTATTGGACAAAACAATATCATTTTCTTGGTTAAGTCTTTTGCAGACTTCCTTTCCTTCATCTATTATCTGGTAAGATAATGTGATGGGCATTCCATCGTAAATCATTTCTTTGTTAAAGGTATTATCTTCAACAGTACAAGGAAACACATAAGCTCCATTTGTTAACCGTATAATGTATTTGCCATACTGCCCATCGGCATTTTCGGTTAAAACAAAGTTTGCAGTGTTTTCACATACTTTTAGTGGTGGCGTTTGCTTGCCTTTTTTACAAGCTGTAAAAGATAAAGCTACAATTAGTAATAACGTAGCTACTTTACCGATAGATAATTTGGTTGCTTTCATAATTTATTTTTAGTTTTCAAATAGATTCAATGTATATACTTTAACTTTTTAAAATTTAAATCTAAGTCCAGTCTCAAAACCCAAAAAAATTGGCTTCTGACTAATACCACTCTCCTTTAATTGTATCGACAATAGAGATACGCCCAAATTAGGTCCACCATACACTCCCCAGCACTTGCCAATAGTATAGTGTGCCATTAAACCAGCACTAAGGTTAATATTAGAACCTCTATACTCATAAAACCTATTTCTTTTGTTTGTTGTACTAACAGTATTTTGGTTAAAGACTATATTTCTTGTAGGTACATGAGTAACTTTAAAAATAGTTGTCGCTACTATCCCCAATTGCATATCAAAGCTAAACCTTTTTTTATTAATTAATTCAAAATTTAGATAAATAGGTATTTGTAGGCTTTGAAAGGACACATTGGTTACATTACTATCCATTAACTCTTTTTTTTGCGTTATAGTATAGCCTGATATATATACTTGGTTTATGCTAGTATCAAAGCGATAGTTTGCTACGGAATCTTTTATAAACTCATTAGTCCAGTCAGATACATCTAAATCCCATTTAGAATACGCCAAACCAAGTCCTAAACTCCAACGTTTGGATAGTTTTCTTTCTATATTAATACCTACGTTTATTCCATTATTTAGGGTTTCTTCAATAAAATTCTCATTTTGGTTTATCCCAAGTGAAAGGTTTTGTCCCCCCCTACTATTTTCTCCATTATATGTACCTTGAGCAGTAAAAGGATTAATATAAGCTCTTATAGCCCATTTTTTATTATTGCAAGTACTTATAGTGTGCTTGTTATTCTCCATACTTTCTTTATTAGAAGTACTGCTTTTAGGCTTTGTTTTATTTTTTATAGCCGCACTTTCCATTTCTATTGCTGCCTTATCATCTACATCGCTTATTTTTTTATCCTTACTTGTTGTTTTAGTTTGTTGTTGGTCTTTTTTAGCTTTTAGTGGCTCTTTATGCTTACTGGTGTTGGTGGTTATTGTAGTATTAGTATTCCCTGTTTCAAAAGTATTAGCTTTACGCTTACTATTCACCTGCAAAGTATTGGTACTGGCTGTTACATTATGTTTTTTATGGTTTTTATGGTTTGATAATGCACCCATAGTCAAACTTTTATTCTCCTGCTCATTGATGTTTGCAGTTGCTTGTGTTTTGGGTATTTGTTTAATTGTGCTTTGTGCTTGGCTATCATTGTTTTGCAATTGTGCTACTATGGTATTGGGTATAGCTTCTGTACTATTTGAATAGTAAAAAATGGCGGTACCTAATGCCACTACCAAAAATGGAAGTACAAAAAGTACTCTTCTCTTTTTATTGTTATTTGTTATTTTGCTTACAGCAGCATCAAACGAACCTGAAGACGGTTTCAGTTCGAAAGAGTCAGCACGATTTCGCAAAAAATCATTGAACTCTTCTTCTTTCATATTGTTGGTCAAAATTGTTAATTGCTTCTATTTTTTTCCTCAAAACTCCTTTTGCCCTTGCAAACTGTGAGCGTGAGGTACTCTCTGTAATGTTTAACTGTTTCGCTATCTCTTTGTGCGAGTAGCCTTCAATAGCAAACATATTTAGCACTATACGATACCCTGCTGGTAGGCTATGTACACATTGCATTAATACCTCTGTATCAATACTATTCCACTGGTTGGTTGAGAAATCGACACTATTTTCGGCAACGGTTATATCTGCCTCCATACGTAATTTTTCTGTTGCTTTTAAAAAGTTTAGTGCTGTATTAATCATTATCCGTTTTATCCACGTTTCTAATGCTGCTTCTCTTCTAAACTTTTTTAGGTTTTTAAAAACCTTTACAAAACCATCTTGCATTATATCCTCTGCATCGTGTTTTGTTTGTGCATACCTATAACACACTCCTAACATTTTTGGAGAGTACTTATCAAAGAGTTGGTTTTGTGCAGAGCGTTTTCCCGCTATACAACCATCTATCAGTTCCTCTTCTTGCAAGCTTATCACTTGGGTTTATGTTTCTTTTTTATATTTTGACAGTACTAATTAGCAAAATGCTGCATCTATACACACTAATATTTAATAAAAAAACCCCTAAAGCATATGCTTTAGGGGCTTAAAGTATTGTAATTAAACAATATTATTTTTGGTCGGTACTAGAGTTTACAAAATCAAGACTTCCTAAGTCTTTTTTCCATACTACTACTACTACTTCTATGTTTGATTTATCGAAACCAGCTATATCAAAAGTAAATTTTTTATCGAAAGTAGTTCCTGCTGCAGTTGTACCTTCAGTTATTTTCATACCTGATAATGCATCAACTGATGTAGAACCTTCTGCCATAGCAGTACCTCTTATTACGTGGTGATGTGCTACTGGAGTACTACTTCCAGATGGATGCCCACTTTGCGCGCCCATTACACCATCTTCTAATACATAAACGGCTATGTTATATTGACCTTTAGCTTCTGCAAAGAATTTAGTTCTAGTATCTATAGTTAATACATCACCTGTCACAGATGTAGTAAAACCTGTATTAGCAACAACTTTTGCCGCTTTATGATCTTTTACAACTTGCTCTACTTTTGCTTTCTCACCATTTACATTAACTCCACCACCAGCACGGTCAAGCTGGGCTACGCCGTTAGCACTCCATGTTGGGTAACCTGAAGCTCCAGTGTGCGTTTGCAAAGCAGTAGCTGTTGAGTTAATAAATAACTTCGCTACAAAGTTTTGACCATAAGCACTTATAAATGCAGCTGAACCTTTGTTAGTACTAATTATATCTTCGTTTGCAGTCCAACCCCATGCACCACAAGGCGGGCAACGGCTTCCAGTATGCTTTACTACCATAGCGGTATTAGTTTCTTCAACGGTAATACCCACATCACCGCCCCCAGCTCCACCGCCAGTGGGTGTAGTGTCTTCATTCTTTTTACAGCCTGCAAAAGCAAGAGTTAGAACGATAAGTGAAAGAAAAATCTTTTTCATAAAATAGTTTGTTTACATTATTATTTATACAACGAAGCTATGTAATATAAAATTAATTTCAAAAAAAAGTATATAAATATGCCTCATTATTTTATATTACTATATGTGTTTACTAATCATCAGATGGGCGTAAAAGGAACGCTCCTGCTGCAATTGCCGAGTCTCTTAATGCATTTCCCATGCCCATTTGTGCAATCAATTCATTATCGCTCATTGCACTGGGTAAATGTACTGTTAGCACAAATATTAATAACATTATAGCTAACAACAAAGTGGCTATTTTATCATACTTTTTAATAATAATGCTAATAGATGCTGCCAAAAGAGCTAGCCCTGTTAGGTACACCCAAAAAACATCACCAGGTATAAAGTCGGGTACCATGCCTTTCATATTATCAGCACCAATCAGGTGAAATATCCCAAAAATAGCCATTGGGATAGCATAAAGAAATCGTCCAATTTTTGCAGTCATCATAATAGTAATTTGTTTAAGGTTTATAATATCAAATATAGAAATTATTGATTACAAACAAGTTAAATGTTGTTAATAGTTTATTAACAGTTGTACTTTAGGTAAAGTTTTTGCTTTGTAATCCCTTTTATACATTTGTGCTGATGATTAAAAAACTGCTACTACTCGTTTTTCTTATAGTTCCCCTACTTCAGTTTGGGCAAAATATTGTACAGGTTAGCTTTGATGAAAAAGCCTACGACGAGCGTTATTTTAAAAGTAAGCTCATATTTCCGCTATTTAGATATCACTCTACTGCTATTGAAGAATATGAAAAGTTTGGGGTGCTAAATAAAAAACCCTTAGGTACTTTTTCTATCAAAAAATTTCCTGATATGAGTGATGCCGTAGATACTGCCTATGGTTTTATATACTACTCGGGCGCACCCTCAAATATAAACAGGGGCTATGTTACCGTATTGGTCAACAATTATCGCCGATGGGTGAAGCCCGCCATTTTTTATGTGGATAGAAATAACAACCTTGATTTTACTGACGATGGTGCGGCGGATACTTTTACTGCTTTCACCCCCCATATTGATATTAATTTCACACATCCAAAATATCCTACTGCAAAATATTCAGTGCGTTTAAGTAGGTTTAATCTTAATAAAGATACTAAATATCGTTTTTTGATGGATGAATATTATCGCAGCAACCAAGGCAATAAAGTATTTGCAGGTATTGATTATAGTTTTAAAGAAAACCGTATAAATATGCGTGGCGCAACCCATATAAATGGTACTGATACATTTAGAATTGCGCTGTATGATGGTAACTACGATGGTTTGTATAATAGTGCCGAGTATGATAAGATTTTTGTTGCCAAAAAGAACGACAGCATATTTTTAGATGTTTTCTCTACCCCAATTGATGAACGAATTAAAAACAATGAATTTGAATGGAATGAGAAAGTATATAAAATAACTGAATTTGACCCTGCGGGGAATTTTATAAAATTCTTTTGGGATAAAAATGCCATATCAAAGCGAGCATTACGAATAGGTAAAAAAATACCTAAATTCACTTTTTACCTGCACGATAGCAAAACCAAAAAGAAAATAAAGAAATATAAACGTAAGGGACTATATATCTACTTCTATAATTTTGATAACCCAAATTTTGATAATGATACTGCCATACTTAGCCAAATACACCACAAGTATGGTAATTGTATAAACATTGTTACACTAAACTATGGCAACTACTACAAGTCTATTAGTGCTATGAAAACATTAGATAGCATACCCTACACTGTTGGGCTAAGTAGTAGGGTATTGAACCGTCAGTTTAATATTGAAACTTTACCGCAAGGGTTTTTATGCCACAAACGCTTGCGCTTGGCGTATAAAAATATTAGCCCACAAAAGGTTTTAGAATTATTGGATAAAGGAAATAAGACTGTTGCAAGAAAGACAGAATAGGTTAGCGTGGCAATCTGTGCAGTACTAATATAGAGTTTGTAATGTAGGCAATTTCTTTACCTAAGGAAGGGGAAGCGTTGTACAAGCATCGCAACATTATTAAAATACAAACGAAAAAATTATACCAAACCCACATTAGCTTTACCACCCATCCTCACCTAATAAGGGTACAAATGCAAAATTTTTAAATGTTTCCTTTCTCAGTTCCTTATTGGGTAGTTTGGTAATACGCAGCATTTTTTGTGTTTCAGCAGTGCCTACGGGTATCACCAGTACACCGTTTTCACTTAGTTGGTTTACCAACGCACGGGGTACAGCAGGCGCACCTGCCGTAACTATTATACGGTTGTAGGGGGCATACTCTGATAAGCCCATTGTGCCATCACCGTAGTAAAAATGTATATTATTATATCCCATACTTTTTAGCATAGGTTGGGCTTTTTCATACAATCCTTTTTGGCGTTCTATAGTGAAAACCTGCGCACCCGCTTGCGCCAATACAGAAGCCTGATAGCCACTACCTGTACCAATTTCCAATACTTTCAATCCTTTTTTTAGTTGTAATAGTTGACTTTGGTAGGCAACTGTATAGGGTTGTGAAATTGTTTGTCCATCTTCAATAGGAAATGCTTTATCCTCGTAGGCAAAGTCTTCAAACTCTTTACTAAAAAAGAAATGGCGAGGTACTTGTAGCATAGCATTTAGTACAACAGCATCAGTAATACCCTTACTTTGTAGTAGTTCTACCAGCCGTTTGCGCTGTCCTTTATATTTATAGGTGTCCTTTATCACTTGGTTTATACACAAAAGTTGAAAATAAATAAAACCTTGTACGGGCTTTATTATCATTTTTGCAAATGTAAACCATTAGGTATGATAAAAATCGGAGTAATAGGAGCAGGACACTTAGGGAAAATCCACATTCGTTTGTTAAAAGAAATTCCAGCGTTTGATTTAGTAGGGTTTGTAGATAATAGCGACGAAAATTCGGCGAAAGTTATCGAAGAGTATAAAATTCCTCGTTTTGATAGTTTTGATGCCCTTTTAGCAGCCGTAGATGCTGTTGATATTGTAACCCCCACGTTTAACCATTACGAGAGTGCTATTACCGCTATAAAATTAGGCAAACACGTTTTTATAGAAAAACCTTTAGCCAATAATATGGCGGAGGCAAAGGACTTAGTTGCACTTGCACACGAAGCCGATGTGAAAGTGCAGGTAGGTCATGTGGAGCGGTTTAATCCCGCTTTTTTGGCAGCACAACAATACGATATGAAACCTATGTTTATAGAAACGCATCGCTTGGCTGAATTTAATCCCAGAGGGACTGATGTGAGCGTAGTATTAGATTTGATGATACACGATATTGATATTACGCTAAGTGTAGTAAAATCAAATATAAAGCGTATTAGTGCCAGCGGAGTTTCAGTAGTAAGTGATATGCCTGATATTGCCAACGCCAGAATAGAATTTGACAATGGTTGTGTAGCCAACCTAACGGCAAGCCGTATATCGCTTAAAAATATGCGTAAAACCCGTATGTTTCAGCAAGATGCCTACATAACTATAGATTTTTTGAAAAAGAAGATGGAGGTTTTTCGTTTAGAGGAAGCCAAAGGGCAAGAAAACCCCTACTCAGTTGTTTTAGACTTAGGAGAAGATAAAGGTAAAAAAATTATTTATTTTGAATCGCCTGATATTGAAGCCATAAATTCTATTAAAAAGGAGTTGGAGTTATTCAGCCAATCCATTGCCACCAATACTCAAACAGCCGTAACCATAGAAGATGGATATAATGCTATGCAGGTAGCCTATGAAATAATAGATAAAATAAATATGATGCGTGTGTAGTCCACAATCATTGTTTTTTCGTTGTCTGTTTAAATAATCATATTTTTGTATCCCTTATGCGTAAAAATATTTTTTTTTTAGTGCTGTTTTCTTTTGGCGTATTTCTTAATTCTTGTAAAAAAGATATTGAGATACCCGCCTATATACACGTTAAAAAACCAACATTTAAGGTAGGCAACGGGCAAGGTACAGACCTGCAAAATATTAACCATGTGGGTATTTATATTAACGATAATTTAGAAGGAATTTTTGAAGTCCCAGTTACCTTTCCAGTATTAAGAAAAGGAAGTTTCACAATAGAAGTACGCCCATTTATAAAACGCTTTGCACGCGAAGGTTTGGTAAATTATAGCCTAATGGGTGGCTATTTTGAAAGTGCCGTTTTGGTAGAAGGGGAAGTAGATACCGTTAGCCCTGTTTTTAGGTATCAAAGCAATACAAAATTTGAGTGGTTGGATGATTTTAATGCCAACACCAAATCTATAATGGTAGATACTAACCAAAGTACTATTGATACTATTTTTATTACTAAAAGTAGAGGGGTTGGGGTAGATACCTCACTATATGCCTATATAAATATGGGCAATATTATAGACCCTTTTTTTAGTATCGAAACACAAGATCAGTTTACCTTGCCTCGTGATAGGCGTGATATTTATTTAGAATTTCACTATAAATCATCAATAGCTATTACGGTGGGATTAGTTGAGCATACCACATCGGGCTCAAGGTCTATTTTACCCTCGGTTCGCCCATTTGCTACTAATGGTACATGGCAAAAAGCATACGTATATCTAAACGATGAGCTAATAAATGCTCCCCCAGGGACAAAGTATCGAGTATATTTTAGAGCTGTAAATGGCGATGAAAGTATTTTGGGAGAAGTGTTTTTAGATAATTTAAAACTAATGTATCGTGAATAAAGCCAAACTGCGCTTTACCTACATATTTTGGGATTTTTTAGCTTCGGCAGCTACATGGACATTATTTTTTGTTTACCGCAAAAAATACATTGAATCATCAATTTTCGGGTTTGATATTCCATTTGAACCTAATGATACTACCCTGTTTAAGGGGCTATTGTTCGTACCGCTTTGTTGGTTGATAATGTACACACTCACGGGCAACTATAAAGAGATAGTTGTGCGTTCACGGTTAAGAGATATTGTATATGCCTTTAACACCAGTATTTTAGGGGTTTTATTATTATTCTTTTTTCTTTTGTTAGATGATTATGTAAACTCCTATACCGATTATTATAAATCGTTTTTAGTATTGTTTGGTCTGCAATTTTTTTTAACAGTTATACCCCGCTATACCATAGCTACAAGCACAAAACGAAAAATACAGAAACGTATTTATGGTTTTAATACGTTGGTAATTGGCAGCAACCAAAGAGCTTTAGATTTATATAATGATTTGGAAGAGAGAAAAAAATCAGAAGGGTTCTTTTTTAAAGGATTTATAAAAACTGAAAAAGATGGAAAAGGCAAGTTTGGAGGGTATTTAGCCTGTTTGGGTAGCGTATTAGATATAAAAAAGGTAATTACTGATAAAGAGATACAAGAGGTAATTATAGCTATTGAAACATCAGAGCATTATTTGCTGCAAAGCATAATGAACGAGCTGGAAGGCGAAAGGGTAAAAATTAAAATTATTCCTGATATGTACGATATTATATCGGGTACTGTGCGGGTAAATCATATACTTGGACCACCGCTTATTGAAATAAAAACAGAAATAATGCCTGTATGGCAGCAATCTGCTAAACGGTTGATTGATATTTTTTTCTCGATTTTTGTTATACTGGTAGGATTTCCGTTGTTTTTGGCAATAGCACTGGCAGTTCGTTTCACTTCAAAAGGAGCGATATTCTATTTGCAAGAACGTATAGGCTGGCACGGTAAACCGTTTAAAATTATTAAGTTTCGCAGTATGCAGGTAGATGCCGAAAAAAGTGGACCACAGTTAGCAAAAGAAAAAGATAACAGAGTAACCCCAATAGGTCGTTTTTTACGTAAAACCCGATTGGATGAAATTCCCCAGTTTTTTAATGTAATAGTAGGCGATATGAGTTTGGTAGGTCCACGCCCCGAACGTCAGCATTTTATAGACTTAATTGTTAAAGAAGCACCCCAGTACAAGCATTTGCACAAAGTGCGCCCTGGTATTACCAGTTGGGGGCAGGTAAAATACGGCTATGCCGAAAACGTGAAACAGATGATAGAACGCCTAAAGTTCGACCTTTTGTATATAGAAAATATTAGCCTTGCAGTAGATATTAAAATCTTAATCTACACAGTATTAATAATGGTGCAGGGTAGAGGGAAATAATACTCTACAAATCTAACACCTCAATAGTATAGGTAAATGTTTTAGGTTTGCTTTGGTTTAGCACCCCAACATTTTTAATAATTATTTTGTAAACATCGCCTGCTTTTATAGGTGTTTTCATTTGCCATACACAGGTATTTAGGGCGTAGCCATTACTCACTTTTTCAGGTCTAATTTTTACACGTTTCCCTTTTTTTGTTACACTAATTTTTGCTTTGCCAAAATCGGCGTTTTCTAATGAGAAACTCCAACGCTTGGGCACTAAGGTAAGCGGGGCATAGTCTTTTGGTGGCCAGCTTATAAATTGCGTATCATCCCAATCAGGGTTTTGGTTTTTTATAGGGTCATTTTTAAAGTATTTTCCAAAAACGTATAAAGTCATGGTATTGCTGGTACTGCCATGTCCAAATACTTTGTTTAGCGGGTTCAATATCCACCTGCGATGCCCCACCGAGCCATTACCAAGTCCGTTATCTTCCATTTGCCCCAATAAAGCATCTGTACCAGCGTGACCAAACGATAAATTACTACTACCTGCTGCTTTTTTCCCTTTCCATGTATAGCATTTCCAAGTACTATCGGGGCTGTGGCTTATGGTATTTCTTATCTTCATCATTAGCGATGCTTGTTGCGCCATCTCGTTTAATTCACCATCTAAAAAACAACTATCATATACGCCCGCTTGGCGACGCAAATAGTTTAATAAATTAATAAATTTAGTGTTTGCCGCAGGTGCTACCTTACCGTGTGTGCAGGTGGGTGTATGGGTAATCACCTTCATCTCTTTATAATTGGTAATAAGATTAGGAATATAGTTTTGCTTAAAATCTTTTACCACCATTTCTTTTTTTAGCTTTTTTATGGCTGCATTGGTTGGGAAACGAGCTAAACCTCTATTGGCTATGGTAAAAAATGCCGAGTAATTGCTGTCACTACTATGCTGGTTTAATACATCAATATATAGTTGTTGTTCTAATTGTGTTAATTTTTTATTTTTTGGGGCAATGCTTGTAAACTTCTTTGCCAAGTCTATTGCAACCTCATCTTTTTCTATATCAGTAAGCAACTCTATTAAAATATTTTCAAGCGATTGTTGCATGGCTTTTAACATCTTTCTGTCTTTGGGATATAGTTTTTTCGCTTGTTTAATAAAGTGGGCGGCTACCTCATAATTACCTTTGTTTAAAATAAAATTAAAAACATACTTGGCTATGGGCAAATTAGCTTTAGTAGCAGGTGTTTTATTAAAAGAAATTAGGGTATTGGTAAGATTGTTTAATGCACCGTAAATACGGCGAATATCTTTGTGGTTGTAGAGCGATATTAAGTACTCGCTAATGCTATCATGAGTATTTTGTTGTGGGTTTTGCTTTTGTATTTGCTGGATAAAACCCATTACTTTATCGGTGGTGGTGTATTCAAACTTTATGTACTGTAGTATAATGCGCCTGTCCGTTTCCTTTAACATGGCTTCGGCGGGAGGGTAGTTTTTAAAATTACTGTTTACCCAAAGTAGTTTTGTGTGTAGTTTTAATAAATCTTTTTCATAGTCTGATGTTACAAGTGCATTGTACTGCAAAGTTGCTTGTCGCACTGCTTCGTTGCGTAGCGATGTATCGTTTGGAAAAACCTCGACTCCTCTTTTTAGCGTTCCTTCGGCATTTACAAAATACCGACGGGCTAAGTATTCTTTTGACAGGCGAGCGAACCCTGCGGGCAATGTAGCATAGTATTCTCCTTTTTTATAGAGGCTATACAAGCGCAGCATGGTATTGCGTAGTAATATAAAACCTTCTTTCTTTTTAAAATCATTTTCCAAAAGGCATACACTTTTTTTGTAGGCACTGGCTGCATCGTCAAAAATTTCGTTTAATTTATTATAAATTCTAATGGCTTTGTTACACTTTCCATCAGCAACATCAGCATCCGCTTTTTCAAAGGCTTTTAATTGTAAATCAATAAAATCATCAGTGTATTTATCGTAAAGTACATCATCAACATCTTTACGTCTAATTCTTCGTGCTGCTGTTATGGCTTTATTTATCGCTCTTTTATAGGCTTTGTGATTATAGTCCTCACTAATTTTTAGCCAGCTTTTCATTATATATACCTGTGGTATTAATTCTTTACGATTTTTTTTAGCATATTTTCCTGCTTTGCTAATGCACTTGTTGTACTTCTCTGCCAAAAAAAGTTTTTCAAGTTTGGGGTAGTCTTTATACTGTGCATTCATTGCACCAGCAATAAATTGAAATAAAACGAGCCATATCATAGTGCGCATAGGTTTTGCGAAGTTATAAGAATAACGTTCAGGTAAGGGTTGTATTGTTATTAATATATCAACAAGCAAAAAAGTAAAGACCAAAAAAAAATAAGCCTTTAGCAAATAGGCATTTATGACCATTTTATACATAAAGTTTTTGTTTAAGGTTATGAATTGCGGCAGGTTGAAACCTGCTGCAAGAAAATGCCTGCATCACTTATAAACGATAAGCGATTTATTTTTAATTCATACGAGATTTTTAAACCTGCTTCAAATGCGTTTTCAAAACCATTTCTTCTTATATTTTGTTCTGAAAAGAAATTTCCTTCATCATAAAACAAATCTATACCACCGCCCAGTTTACTTTTGGTTGATAAACGACGGGTATATTTAAACTGAAACGATACAGGTATTACCCAATTGGTATATAAAAAACTAGTGTTTTACCGCCACCTATTAAAGTAATGCTATACTCGTGTTTCAACGTGTCAAAAATATCCAGATTATCTGGTGCTTCCTTTCCCACTACTTTTTTGCCTAAATAATAGGTGAGTCCCAATGTGGCATCGGGTAAGTTAAGCCCCAGTTGGGTAGCTTAGTATTACCGTTAGAAAAATGGGTAATACCCCCCATTAGCGTGATTTCTGTATGTGGGTTAAGAAAAACACTTAAAACACCGTGCGCACCCATATTAGCATTAATGGCTGAACCTACAGTAGCATTAGTAGGATTATCAACCGCATTAAAAGGTTTTGTTATATAGCCCAAACCCGTTGACCCTCTAATACTCCATGCCCATTTATTTTTTTTAATAACAGGTAGTTCTATATAGGGTAAAATACCATAAGCAGCCCCTACTATATTGGGACTGCCCAAATATGCGTAATAAAACCGCACGCCCCAAGTGGGTTGCTGGTATAGTCTATGCCATTGTTTATAGGTAGCAGTTTTAAATCTAAAATCAATACTGCTACCATAAATAGATGCTTTAAGGTTGTTTATTTTTGGGGTATGCGCCCATACAAAACCTGTAAAGGGGTGTATGGGCGCATACCACATTTTTCTATATTTTGAGCTTTGCTTTTGTAGCAAGTCAAAATAAGAATAAATGCAATAGTGCAAGTAACGATATGCTTTTTTGTGATAGGCATTAACCCACTAAAACAATATTAAATATCAAAATGTAAGCCTTGTGCCAAGGGAAGTTCGCTACCGTAATTTATAGTATTTGTTTGGCGGCGCATATATATTTTCCAAGCATCAGAGCCGCTTTCGCGCCCTCCGCCTGTTTCTTTTTCACCACCAAAAGCACCTCCAATTTCAGCACCTGATGTGCCTATATTTACATTAGCTATGCCGCAATCGCTACCCCAATGTGTAAGGAATTGCTCGGTTTCTAACATATTGGTAGAGAATATAGCCGAACTTAATCCTTGTTTCACTCCGTTTTGTAGGGCTATTGCTTCTTCAAGGTTAGTATATTTAATCATATACAAAATAGGCGCAAAAGTTTCGGCTTGCACAATTGGGTAATGGTTTTCTACCTCGGCAATAGTAGGTTTTACATAGCAGCCAGAAGCATATTTCTCTCCACTCAATACCTCAGCACCACAAAGTATAGTGCCCCCTTGTTCTTTAATTTGGGCAATAGCATTAGTATAACTATTTACGGCATCTTTATCAATTAAAGGACCTACCAAAGTATCGGGATTTAGCGAATTACCTATACGTAATTGCGGGTAAGCCTTTGCCAATAAATTTTTAAAATTATCATAAATATCTGTATGCACTATTATACGGCGGGTTGATGTGCAACGCTGCCCGCAAGTACCTGCCGCACCAAATATTACTGCCCGAAGGGCAATATCTAAATTAGCATTTTCACTAATAATAATGGCATTGTTTCCGCCCAGTTCTAACAATGATTTTCCTAACCTAGCACCCACAGCTGCCCCTACTTTTTTACCCATACGGGTAGAGCCTGTTGCTGATACTAAAGGCATCCGCTCATCGTGGCTCATTAATTCACCAATTTTATAATCACCAATAAGCATATTAAAAATACCTTCTGGTAAATTATTATCCTTTAATACATCTGCCATCAAATTCATACAAGCAACAGCCGTTAAAGGTGTTTTTTCTGATGGTTTCCATATACTCACATCACCACAAACGGCGGCTATCATAGCGTTCCAACTCCACACTGCCACAGGAAAATTAAAAGCCGATATTATACCCACTATACCCAGTGGATGGTATTGTTCATACATTCTATGGTTTGGGCGTTCGCTATGCATAGTTAGCCCATTAAGCTGGCGAGATAAGCCTACTGCAAAATCGCAGATATCTATCATTTCTTGTACTTCCCCTAAGCCCTCTTGGTATATTTTACCCATTTCATAACTTACCAGCCTACCCAATGGGTCTTTATACTCGCGCAATTTATTACCGTATTGGCGCACAATTTCCCCACGTTTTGGGGCAGGCATTTTGTGCCATATTTCAAAGGCATCTTGTGCTTTGCCTACCACAAAATTGTATTCATTTTCAGTTGCCATGCTCACTTTGGCAATTAACTCACCATCAACAGGCGAGTATATTTCACGTATTTCAGGGTTCATTGGGTGTCCCCAAACTTGCCCAGTACTGGCAGCATCGTTTAACTCTTTTACGCCAAGTGTATTTAGTATTTCTTTTATGTTGAATGTTGAAGCTGAAGAAGTCATTTTTTTGAGTAATTTTTCTGCGAATTTATAGATATATACCCATACTTACAGGTTTGTGTTTATAGAATTTATTTGTTGTGTGAAGCAAACGAGCATACTTTACAGGGTAAGTTTAAAATAGTGTATTAAAAAACCATCTAAAATGTTTGCTGAGTAATTCTAAAATTATCTTTGCACTATGCCCGAACCTTTAAAAAACCTATATAGCCCCACCTTTTTTGATACGTTTGGTAACGTATTATTAAAAACAATAAAAGGCTTTGATAAACAAGCATTTACCCAACAAATATTTAGCAAAGAGTGGAATATCTTTGAGTTGAAACAACGTATGCGCCATGTAGCGGTGGTACTGCACAATTTTTTATCAACTGATTTTGAAAAAGCATCGCAACAGCTTATTAATATAACTGACACCTTGCTGAACGGGAAAGAAGGGCAATTAGATTTTCTACATATGTTTTTGCCTGATTATGTAGAACTATACGGCATTGATGATTATAAAAATAGCATGAAAGCATTGGAAAAAATTACCCAATATGCCAGTGCAGAATTTGCCATACGTCCATTTATAATAAAATACCCTCAAACTATGGTGCAAATGTTGGCATGGAGTAAACACCCCAACCCTTATGTACGCAGATTGAGTAGTGAGGGTAGCCGCCCACGTTTGCCATGGGCAATGGCTTTGTCAGTATTTAAAAAAGACCCCACTCTTATTGTACCTATTTTAGAAAACCTAAAACAAGATGGTGCTGAAACCGTGCGCCGAAGTGTAGCCAATAACCTAAACGATATTGCTAAAGATAATCCCGAAACTGTTATACGCATTATAAAACGCTGGCAAGGGAAACACGTAACTACCAACTGGGTGATAAAACACGGAAGCCGCACCCTATTGAAACAAGGTAATGAAACAGCTTTAAATATTTTTGGAATGCCACAAAATATAAAAGTAGTGGTGAATGACATTAAAATAAATCCTGAAAAAATAAAAATGGGCGATAGTGCTACGCTTGACTTCTCCATTAGCCTAAAAGAAAAAAAAACCACCAAGTTGCGAGTAGAATACGGGGTGTATTATGTAAAAGCTAATGGAAGTACTAACCGAAAACTGTTTAAAATTACCGAAAACACCTATGAACCAAACAAGAAAATAAACTTTAACAGAACCTTACGTTTCCATGATTTATCAACCCGTAAACACTATGCGGGCGAGCATAAAATAACCATCGTAGTAAATGGTAAAGAATATGGAGAAACGAGCTTAGTTTTAAGCTAAATAATACTTGGAATAGTTATTGCCCCTTTGCTGCGAACTACTATACTAACTACTATGAAAAGAGCTATACTTTTTACCTTACTATCAGTTTTTTATATTGGAACTATCAATGCCCAAAACACTTGGCTTAAAACTTTTGGAGGTGATAATGTTGAGGATATACATATAATAGAAACCGATGATGAGGGTAATATTTATGTCGCTGGGCGAGTGAATGCAGATTTGCATATTGCCGATACTGTGATTAAAAAAATAGGGAGCAGCTCAAGTTCTATATACAATTATTTTTTGCTAAAATTTAATAAACAAGGGCAATATGTTTGGGCACATAACTTTAGAGCAACGGTTGTGGATAGGGTTAGCGGTGTAGCAATTGATAAAAACCATAATGTATATATGTCGCTGTATAAACCCAGTTATTACTATAAATATGACTCTACTGGTAAGCAACTTTTCGAGAAAAGAATAAATGCTTTTAATGGTAGAATAGGAAGTATAGCGATTGATGATGAAGGCTATACTTGGATAGGCTGCTCATTTAATAAAGGACCTTTTAAGTTGGATAATTTACCTGCTATTGATCCTAAAAATAAACCAATAATGTTTATTGCCAAGCTCGATTCAAACGGAACAGGTAGGTTTATAAAAACTTTTGCAAGTAATTCGGTTACCAGCCAAATAAGCAAAATTGCTGTTAGAGATAGTTTTGTGTACGCTATTGGCAATACACAGTTTGATATTGTTGTGGGTACTGATACATTAAAAGACTGTGATATGATGGTGGCAAAGTTTAATACATCAGGCGAGTATAAATGGGCGAAAGGGATAACGGGTTCTTTTTTAGGCACTGAACATGTTAATGCTATTACAGTTTCAAAAAATCATCAGGTAGTAATTACGGGAAGTTACGGCAAGCCTATTTTTGTTGAAAATATAACATTACCCAATCCAGTAGAACGAGATATGTTGTTCTTAATTTCTTATGATAAAAGTGGGAAATTACTTTGGGCAAAAAATTCTTCAACTGTTAATGCATCGGGAATTAATATAGAGTTTACCCCTGATAATACTATTGCCGTTGCAGCTCTTTATGCCTTTAATTTTGCTTATGGAGGTATAAATGTGGGCGATGGAGTAAGTGCCAAACGCTACCCTGCTATAATGGAAGTGGACACGCAAGGAAATCCTTTATGGATTAACTCTTTAGGGCAAGTTAACTGGACATATATCCGTGCTTTGGATGTTGATAGTGAGGGCAATTGGTTTGTAGGAGGAAAGTACACTGCTGAACCTAATACTACTATCGATGGGAAAAATATTGGTAGTTTAGGCAATGGCGATTTATACCTACTTAAAAATTTTACAGTACCCAAACCAGTTGCTACAAATAAAACCTTTTGTGGCAGCGAGCTTAATAAGCAGCTTACCGCAACAGGTGCTGGAATAAGGTGGTATAGCGATAGTGCCTTGACCAATTTAGTATTTGTAGGCGATAAATTTCCTATTACCGCTACCACCACCTATTACGTAGTGCAAAAAGCAGGCGGAGCTATTAGTGTGCCTGTGAAAGTTGTTGCCACAATATTGCCTGCTACACAAGTAAATATTCAAACTACCTTCCCCGTGCTAACAGCTTTGCCCAAAACAGGTAAAAACTATAAATGGTATGCCAATGGGGTTGAGGTGTTGGGACAAACATCTTATTTTATAACACCCACAAAAAATGGAGACTATTATGCTATTTTAATTGATAGTAATGATTGTAATAATTACTCTGACACGGTGAATTATGTTTTTACTTCGGTAAATGAAATAGAGAATACTATTACTATTTACCCTAACCCTGCTACAAATAATGTAAGTATTACAGGGCTGCCTATTGAAACAGTTGAGGAAATATCTTTACACGCAGTTGATGGAAGGCGACTGAAAACTTTTTCTAACTTCAATGGAACTTTGGTTTTAGGAGATATAAAAAACGGGTTGTATTTCTTATTTATTAAAACAGAAAAAAATCGTTTTATTAAGAAGTTACTTATTCAGAATTAAACTTCACTTTCGTAATTTAAATGGCGGAGGAAACAGTTATGATGCTTCACCCTGATGGTAAAAAAAAGGCAAAACCCACTTATAGATAACCTAATAAAGCTGCTTTCATCTTCATTATCCTGCCCAGTTTTCTCTATCCAAACTACGAAACTGGATGGCTTCGGCAATATGCTCGGGCAGTATCTCTTTGCTTTCGGCAAGGTCGGCAATGGTGCGACTTACTTTCAATATTCTATCGTATGCTCGGGCAGAAAGCTGCAAACGTTCCATAGCTGTTTTTAGTAGTTTTTGTCCCAATGAGTTTAGTTTGCAAATTTCTTGTACTTGCCTACTTTCAAGTTGTGCATTACAATATTGTGTTTTGCTATTATTAAACCGCTCGGTCTGTATTTCACGGGCAGCAATTACACGCTGGCGAATACCCTCGCTTTCTTCGGCAGTGCGTTCACCACTCAATTGGTCAAAACTTACAGGTGTTACTTCTATATGTATATCAATACGGTCTAATAAAGGGCCACTTACTTTGCTAAGGTATTTTTGCACTATCCCTGGGGCGCATACACAATCCTTTTCAGGGTGATTATAATAACCACAGGGGCAAGGGTTCATAGCAGTAATTAGCATAAAACCCGCAGGATACTCTACGGATAACCTTGCACGACTAACGGTTATCCTACGCTCTTCCAAAGGTTGCCGCATCACCTCTAATACACTACGTTTAAACTCTGGCAACTCATCCAAAAACAATACCCCGTTGTGCGCCAACGATATTTCGCCAGGTTGCGGAATTACTCCCCCTCCTACCAAAGCAACATCACTAATGGTATGGTGTGGCGAACGAAAAGGGCGTATAGCCGTTAAACCTGTATTAGTACCCAACTTGCCTGCTACCGAGTGTATTTTTGTAGTTTCTAACGCTTCATGCAGACTTAGTGGCGGCAATATTGAAGGCAAGCGTTTTGCCAGCATTGTTTTTCCCGCTCCAGGTGGGCCAATCATAATTACATTATGCCCCCCAGCGGCGGCAATTTCTAAAGCACGTTTAATATTTTCTTGTCCTTTTACATCTGCAAAATCAAATCCTGCATTGGCTTGTTGCTCTGCAAACTCTCTTCGGGTATCCACTTCAAAACGTTCTAATGCCCCTTCATCGCCATTAAAAAAACTTACCACGTCGCCCAAGTGCTCTGCTCCATATACCTTTAAATCGGCAACAATAGCCGCCTCTTGTGCATTTTGTTTTGGTAAAATAAAACCCTCAAAACCTTCTTTGCGTGCTTGTATTGCTATGGGCAAAACACCTTTTATGGGTTTTAAAGTTCCATCAAGCGAAAGCTCGCCCATTATTATATACTTACCTACTTTTTCAACATCACTCACCTGCCCCGATGCCGCTAAAATACCTACAGCAGTGGTCAAATCATAAGCCGACCCCTCCTTTTTTATATCGGCGGGTGCCATGTTTATTACTATTTTTTTTCGGGGTAATTTTAAGTCACTATTCTTAAAAGACGTTTCAATACGCCATTGGCTTTCTTTAACAGCATTATCGGGCAAACCAATTAAAAAATACCCTGTCCCTTCGCCAATATTTACCTCAACGGTAATTGTTAGGGCATTTACTCCATATACAGCACTTCCAAAAGTTTTAATTAACATAGCCTGCGCTTTTTTGCGGAAAGTAATACACGCCCCTTACATATCAAAGCCAGATACATCAAAACCTATAATTAACATGACATCTGTTATCATCAAATAAAACAAATAGGCATGAATAGCCTATTCTATTCATAAAGGTTTTGTTGAGATTATGAATTGTGGTAGGCTATTCCCTCAACTTATAGTCCTCTCAAATATAGTAAGTCCATTCTTGCAATAGTATTTACTGCACGGTAAAAAGTGTTTTCAAAATCAATAGATAATATGCACAATTGTAGCACGTATTCTATTAAATCAACGTCTTAAAATACGAGTTATGAAAAAACTGGTAATAGTAACTATATTATTTTTTGTGAGTACCCTTGTGGGTATGGCACAGGTAATAGATATTACCAGCTTTATTAAAGCTAATGAAACACAAGGCAAGGTATTGCTTACATGGCAAATTGTTAGAGGCAGCACTTGCAATGGCATTCAAATTTATAGAGGTACGGACAGTACACAGCTTACCCAAGTGGGCGAAATAATAGGTGTTTGCGGTAGCATTACCGAACCCATTGATTATAGCTTTGTAGATGAAAAATTGAGTAAAAACAATACCTACTATTACCGCTTAGAGTTTGGCACACAAGGATCTTCTAAAATTATACCTATCACTGTTAAGGGTATTTTTAAAGGCACATCACAAATACGCCCCAACCCTATAAGTGCAAATGGGAAAATAGTTTTCACCAAATCATCAGCACAAAGTCATACATTAATACTGTATAACCTACACGGTAAAAAGGTATTGGAAAAAACCAGTACTAAAAATACGTTTAATATTACTGCTATAAACTTGAAAAATGGCGTATATATGTACACCATCATTTCAGAAAAAAATGTGCTAATAGCAAAGGAAAAAATGCTGGTTCAGCATTAAGCTACTCCTACAACAATGTTTTAATAATATCTTCGGGTGATAAGCCTTCGGCTTCTGCTTTGTAGTTTTTCACTATGCGGTGGCGCAAAATAGGCTCTGCAACGGCTTGCACATCCTCAATATCAGGCGAGTACTTCCCTCTAAATAAGGCATGGCATTTTGCACCCATTACCAAGTATTGGCTGGCACGAGGGCCTGCACCATACTCTAAATATTCTTTTACTTTATCACTTGCACCAATAGACTTTGGGCGGGTTTTCCCTACCAGTTTCACCGCGTATTCTATCACATTATCAGGCACGGGAACTTTACGTACCAAATTTTGAAAGTATTGCACCTCTTGTTTAGAGATAACTGTATTTGCCGTTGCCAAAATATCGGTTGTAGTAGCTTTCACTATATCAATCTCCTCGCTCACCGATGGATAGTCTAATATCACATTAAACATAAAACGGTCTAACTGTGCTTCGGGCAGCGGGTAAGTCCCCTCTTGCTCTATGGGGTTTTGGGTGGCCAATACAAAGAAAGGTTTGTCAAGTACGTGCTCCTGCCCTGCTGTGGTTACATTTTTTTCTTGCATCGCTTCAAGCAAAGCGGCTTGGGTTTTGGGCGGGGTACGGTTTATCTCATCTGCTAAAATAATATTCGCAAATATGGGTCCTTTAATAAATTTAAAATGCCTGTTTTCATCTAAAATCTCACTGCCAATAATATCACTGGGCATTAAATCAGGAGTAAACTGTATGCGGTTAAAACTCAAATCCATCACATCAGCAATGGTTTTTACCAATAAGGTTTTTGCTAACCCTGGTACACCCACCAGCAAACAATGCCCATTGCAAAACATGCTTATCAGCACATTTTCTACTACTTTATCTTGCCCTACTATAACTTTATGAATCTCTGCATTAAGATTTTTTATAATACCTGTAAAGGCATCAGCCGCTTCCACATCGTTTTTATATTCTATCATTTAAACCGCTATTGTTTTTTTTTGAAACTATACTACTACTTGTTAGACCATTGCTGCAATGCAGGATGCCCTACATATTTATCTATAATTTTTATATAAAATTTTTCTTTATGCTTGGCTATCCATTTATCTAATGTTTTTACTTTCTTCCTCTCCAATGCTGCGTTTTGTATTTTAACCCAATCTTGGTCAAGGTTGGGCAAGTGTGGTTCAGTAATATCTATTAAGTAGTATATTTTGTAGCTATCTTTCCCATCTTGCGAGCGGTTGTATTCAGGACCTAAATAGCCGCCTTTTTTCATTTTTCCCACTGCTGTAAAAACATCTTTTGGTAGCTGGTCAATAGCTATTTTTGTATTGCCCAGCGGGTCTGCAAATTTACCTCCATTGGGTGATGTACGCTCATCATCTGAGTATTTTTTAGCAGCTTCTTCAAACGTCCATCTATTTGCTTTTATAGATACTAAAAGAGTATCTACCGCAGTACGTGCTAATACTAAATCGTAGGCATTGGTTTTTGGGCGAATAAGTATATGGCGCACATTCACTTTTTCTCCCCTACGTTCTATAAGTTTAAGTATGTGAAAGCCAAACTCACTTTCAATAATTTTTGATATTGTATCTGGTTTCATTTTAAAAGCCATTGCTTCAAACTCAGGTACCATTTGCCCACGCCCAAAAAAACCTGTTTCACCTTCCTTACCCGCCGACCCAGGGTCGTCAGACTCTATATTAGCCGTTATGCCCCAATCTGCGCCCTCTAAAAGCTCTTGCCTAATTTTCTCAATCTTTTTGCGTGCGTAGTCTTTCTCAGCTTGTGTAATTTTAGGATAGCGTACTATATGTGCTACAACCACCTCAGCATCAACAGGTTTTAAACTATCTTTTGCTAACGATTTAAAATACCTTCGCACTTCTGTTGGGGTGATTTTTACATCCTTCACTATGGATTGCTGCATTTCTTGTATCACCATTTCTTGATACAATTTTGCACGTGTTTCTTCTTTAAACTTCTCAATAGACTTACCAATGTATTTAATAAAATCATCCTCGCCACCTGGGAACTGACTTAGTATATACTGCATTCTGCGGTTTATCTCGCCATCTACCCTTTCAGGGGCAACCGTAACACTATCAAGCTGTGCTTGGTAAAGCAATAGTTTTTTTGCTATCAGCGAGCTTAGTATTTTGTATTTATCATTAGCAGTAAAAGTAGCCTCGCTTTGCTCTTCAAGGGTTTCAAACTCTTTATCAATATCAGATTTTAGTATATAGTTATCGCCTACTATTGCTAC
Organism: uncultured Burkholderiales bacterium; assembly: GCA_964584305.1. Lineage (GTDB taxonomy): Bacteria > Bacteroidota > Bacteroidia > UBA8524 > UBA8524 > SB11. Next base: position 250,646 of record CAZOZL010000004.1, on the reverse strand, counting down.
AATTTCATCTATTATTTTGCCTTCACGTTTCTGTGCATTTGTAGTATGTACTCCTACAAAAAGTACTACGCAAAGCAGCGTATATTTTACAAAGATTTTCAAAGTGTGTATGTATATTTAATATGTTTTGGATGCGCTAAAGTAAAAGGTTGTTTTGTTATGCTTGCAAAAAATATGCAATTCATTAACTTTTAACGATAAACATCTTATTTTATTTTTACAAAAAAGCCCGCTTTGTAGCGGGCTTACTATATTACTCAACAATTTTTATTTTGGTAATTTATTTAAAAAGCCATCTAACACTTGTTGGTGTATGGTTACTGGATATTGCTTTTTCAACTCAATAATCCATTCTTTTTCTAATTTATTTTGATAATTAGAGGTAACTGGTCCTCGTACTTCGTTCAACTCTTTTGGTTTTGATGGCAATACTTTATGGATAACTACTACATAGTGTTTTCCATCAATTTCTACACTACGTCTTCCTTTTTTCCATTTCATACTTAGCACGGGATGGTCTTCTTTTTCATACTTACCGTTTTTTATTACTAAACTTAAGGGGTGTATTTGATGCGCCATGCGCGATATAGTTGTATCGGCTTTGCCTTTCTTCACCCATTTCGATACTTTTTTGCAAATATCCTTACTTTGGCATTCGTATATTGTGGCATCTACTCTTTTGTTCCACATATAGCTGGTTTTGTTTGCCTGGTAGTATTTTTTTAATCCTGTGGTATCTGTTATTCCTTTGTTCCAAATACGTTTTTCAGAAAGATTAAACAACAAAATACCATTGTTATACTCTTGTATCAAGTAGCGGTATTTATCGTACTTGTTTGCAAGGTTATTCACTTCATATTCCCACACATATTGGTCAACAAAACTATTGTACAAACCGTCAACAATCATTTTTTTAGTTTTCTTTAACGCCGTTTGCTGGTTAAGTTCAATAAACTTAGAGAAATCATGCTCATCAAAACTTTTTTTGCCGAGGGTAAATAGTTCTAAGTTTAAGTTTTTATGGTCAGCATTAGTCCATCTACCCAATAGTAGTGTCGAGTCTGTTTTTGCGGTAAAGGCAGCCAAGTTGATTTTGTTTTCTTTAAAGCCATACTCTTTTTTAATTCTATTAATAACTACTTGCTTAGAAATACCATAACGCTCATCCCTAGGGTTTGATACTTTCTGTTTCAACTCATTGTACAGGCTATCTTTTGGTGCTACGCCTTTGTGTTCTATGCGTTTTACAATATGGAAACCATACGGTGTTTTTATGGGCAGGCTATATGCACCATCTTTATTTAGTTTAAATATAGCTTCCCTAAAATCTTTGGGATATTTACGGTTGGTACTTTCTATCCAGCCTATTTGTCCGCCATTGCCTTTGGTGTTCACATCATCACTATAAGTGGTTACCATCTCATCAAAGATGCCTTTGCCTGCTTTTATTTCAGCATAAATAGAGTCTGCTCTTTGTTTGGCACGCAAAATCTCTTCGTCCTTAGCATTTTCATCTAACCTAATTAATAAATGTGCTGCTTTAATTTTGCCTCTTGCCGCACGCCTATCAAATACTTTAATTATATGATACCCAAATTGTGTGCGAAAGGGTCCTGCAATACTACCTACTTTAGTATTATAGGCAGCACTTTCAAAAGGGTAAATCATATCAAAGGCAGTAAAATAGCCTAAACTGCCATAATTGTCTTTTGCTGATTGGTCTTCAGAGTATTTAACTGCTACTGAATCAAAAGGTTCATGCTTTAGTTTTTTCTTTATGTCTAATGCTTTTTTGTAAGCTACAAGGGTGTCTTTTGGCAGGGCATCATAGCCAATTTTCACCATTATATGGCTCACCTTCACTTCTTCTTTAAGGTGGCTATATGCTTCGCTAATTAGGCTTTCGGTAGCAGATGTATCTACCATATACGGTTGCGCTAATTGCTTTTTGTAATGCCCCATTTCTTGTAAAAAAACAGCAGCGGTGTCCATGCCCAAGTCTTTGGCTTGTTGTACTTTTAGCTTAAAGTTTACAAACAAATCCAAATAGTAGCGTGCGGTATCTTTTGTGATACTTTCTTTGGGGTTGTTTTTATAAAACTGACGCTCAAACTCGCTTAATGGAGCGTGGTGCTTACCAAAAGTGAATAGTTTTTGTGCGTGGGCGGTTTGTGATAAACCTGCTGAAATTAGTAATAGTAAAAACAGTATCCTTTTCATTTCCTCTTTCTTTATCAATTTTTTTTTTGAGTGTGCAAAAATATTTGTTTTATGCGATTTTTTATAATGATATTATCTTATTGCAATAAGACGATAGTAAGCAAGATTAGTTGATAGCAATAACAGTTTCTATTTGGGGTATTGCTTTTTTTATCCCCTCCTCTATTCCTGCCTTCATGGTCATGTGGCTCATTTCGCAATTGCTACACGCTCCTAAAAGGCGAAGGGTAACAATTTTATCCTCTTGTATATCCACCAGCTCTATATTTCCACCATCGGCAGTTAAAAACGGGCGCATGGTTTCTAAAACATCATCTACTTGTTTGGCTAATTTTTGATTCATTTTTTAAATAGTCTTGCAATTTACAACTTTTAAATACCCATAGCACTATTTAACACAAGTTTGTAAAACAGGTGATATTTTATTAGAAATATTACCTTCCAAAAAAAACAACCTTGTAGTAACTAAACAAGTAACTCTATTTTGAAATCACTTATTAGCAAACTCACATTTACATATCTTTTTCTGATGGAATTTAAGTTCTAACTGGCTCAAGTTAGTTTCTTTTAAAATTACAGTCTAAAGCAAAGTAGGATTTCAATCCTATTTCGTTTGCGTCAGTAATAACAACCCCTTCCAAATTAACTTATTAGCATTAGCAACTAAGTACCCTTCCCCTTAAGGGGAAGCCAAATTGTGGTACAGGTAAAAATTGCAATACATTGGTAGAGCTTAAGGTTTTGCACCTCCCTTTCCCCATCCGAACTGGCACGGGAGGGCTTCTTATCCGCTCACAAGCACCACAAGGAGGGAAAACAGCTAAAGGCTAATAGGCATATAAAGCACTACTATTCAAAGCCATATTATTAATGCACTACGTATATGACATAGTAAAATTTACCCCTTACTCTTCTCCCCCACAAAACTATCGTGCGGGTATTTAAAAAATATATTAAAAGTGGTTAGGCTGCCATAGCAGCGGGTAATATACTGCTGTATATCTACTTTGGTTTCATCGTCCAGCTTGCTACTGTTTACCTTTTGCTCCATAGTGCGCAGGCGGTCGCGTAACATCACTATTTTATGAAAAAACTGCTCAATAGGTATTTCTTTGCTGGCAAGGTCTTTACGCCCTGGTTGTAGTATCATTTTTCCACCTGTCCACTTCTCGCCCAAAGGCACAGTTTCGGTAAAATCGCCCCATTTCTTTAATATTTTGGCAAGCGTACGTTCTAAATCGTATGCACTTACCAAGTCGGTATCGGGTACCATTTCATCTATCACCTCAAACTCATCTGTATTGGGTATTTCTTTTAGTCCGCTACCAATAAAAGTTATATTAAGGGTTGATGATGTGAAGTTTATTAGCACCCCATCACCATATTTTGGGTGTTTTATACGTGAGCCTATGCCTAAGTTGTATTCCATGTGTTAGTTTCAGTTTATAGTTTACGGTTTTCAGTTAATTCTTGTTGACGGTTGACAGAAAGCACAACTATCCTTATCCTAAATAGATTGCCCAAGTTGGGTAAAAGTTGGCTGCTAAGGGCTTGCACCTCCGCTTCAGCCACTTTGTCGGCTTTTATATTGCATTATTCACCGCTACCGCCAATATGTCTTGCAAGCCTTCTTTATCAGTAAGCAAAGCATCGGCTATTATTATGTGCTTCACCTTTCGTTTACCGCTACTTGCACCGCTTCAGCTTGTGCTTCTCACATTACGGTAATGGTGTCTAAACGTTGTTTTATTTCATCTGCTTTTTGTTTTGTTTCTGCCAGTTTTCCAAACATATAGTGAGTTTTATTGCAAATTTACATCTTGTAGGCATTTTAGCATAGTTTTAGTAAATTGCTATTGATAAGATTTTAGTTGTGAAAAAAGAATTTAATAAAATAAAAGATAGTTTTTTAATCTCTTTACTATTTGTTGCAGTAATGTGGGGAATATTTGGAGTAGAAACTTTATTTAATCTTGACTTTGGAGATTATGGCGTTTATCCAAGAACAGTATCAGGCTTGAAAGGCATATTTTTATATCCGTTTGTGCATGGAGATATTTTACACTTATTTAATAACTCTGTACCTTTATTGGTATTGGGTACTATGCTGTTTTATTTTTATAGAAAAATAAGCTGGGAAGTATCTATTTATATATGGGTGGCTTCGGGTTTGTGGCTGTGGATAATAGGCCGACCTTCTTACCATATTGGTGCAAGTGGTTTTGTATATGGTTTGGCAGCCTTTTTATTTTTTAGTGGGTTAATACGTCGTAATGCCAATTTGCTCACCTTATCGTTGTTGGTGGTATTTCTGTATGGAAGTTTAATTTGGGGTATTTTCCCTATTGAAGAGCATATCTCTTGGGAGGGACATTTAGCAGGGGCTCTTGCGGGTACTGTAACGGCATGGTTTTATCGCCATTATGGTGCATCGATTGCACCAAAAGAAATTATTTTAGAAGAACCTGATGATAGCGACCCTTATTGGCTTGAAGACAGCATGGATGAAAAAGAGGAACAACCCCGCAAGCCCATAAAGCTATACCGTTACCATTTCCGTAAAAACGATGAAGGCGATACTATTTAAGTAAAATAGCTGCTAAATCAGCTTCAATACTTTTGGTAACAGTTTCTATCACTCGCCCAATTTCTTTCCCATTTTTTAACACTATAAAAGTAGGAACAAAGGCTATATCATAACTTTTTTCAATGCCTTCACCGCTTTCTCTATCGGTATCTACTAATACCATTTTTATTTTTGGTGAGGTAGCCATAGCATCCATAACCTTATAAAACTTGGGCAATAAATTTTTAGTATCACCACACCAAGTACCTCCAAATACTAAAATTTCATGCTCGGCAGTAAAACCATTGTTTAGCTGGGTTACAGCTTCTGCATCAGGTGTATAATCACTATAACCGCTTGCATACCAGGGGCAGGTAGCAGTATCGTTTAATATTTCACGAGTGTGTGTGCCTCTTGGGGCGTTATTTTTGTGGGTAGAAAACATTTTGCAAGAAACTAAGGTAATTAATGATATAAATATAATGTATGAAAATATTGTACGTTGTGTTTTAATAATCATAAGGTAACTAATAACTTTGAAAACAAAAATACCACAAATCTTATTATAGGCGGATGCCCCAATCGGAAAATTTATATAACATATTAGGGTTGAAAAACTATGCTTCAATTGATGAGGTGAGGGCAAAATTTAGGCAATTGGCAATGCAATACCACCCTGATAGAAACCCGAACAAGCCCCAAGTGGAAGAACTGTTTAAAGAGATGGTAGCTGCCTATAATGTATTGAGCGATGAGGAGAAAAAACGGAATTATGATTTAAAACTATCAGGATTTTATACCTACCAAAAAGTAGAAACCAAAGAAGAGAAAAAAGCAAAAAGGCGTGCGCAAGTGAAACGAATGCGCCAACGGATAAAAGAAAAAGAGAAACGAGAAATACAACAGGCGTACGAAAAAGCCAAACAAAAAATACCGTATAAGTGGCGATATAGCATAGCAATTATAGCCACAATTATTTCACTAATAGTAATACTAAACAACTGGTATATATATGATGGGGATAATGGTATGCAAGCAGCTTTTTTTAAGATATTTTCGGCTTATATACTTTCATTACATGTGCTGGTATTTTTTCTTAAATCGCTATTTTTAAAGTGGAATGCCCAAAATAGTAAGAAACCTTTTGGGTTTAATATTCGTAATAGAATTACCGCTTTTTTTATGATGTATATTTTTTTAATGATGAGTTTTTCTTTTAACGCCCCCACATATTACAAACAGTTGCAGCTAAGTAGTTTTGGGAAAACCACAACAGGTATTATGTATAATGATAGAAAGGCTGATATTTTATATTTGAAATATAAAGTGGATGGCAAAATTATTATAAAAAATTTAGATATTGGAAGTAAATATTATGGCGATTTTAACATAGAAGTAGAGATAAAATACTCAAGCATAAATCCATACATATACAAGATAATAGGGTATAGTGATGTATTAGATATTTGAGCCTATTCTTCTACTGGAAAAACACATAAACCCTGCCATGTTTTAAAGGCTCTCTTTGTTAGTCGATTCATTTGAGTGGATGCTTTTCTAGCTCTAATAATTAAAAATGCAGAAGAAGTTGATGTTTCACCACCAGAAAAAGTCCATACTAATTCTCCTTTTCGCAAATCCCATAACTCATAAGTAATATTTATTTTAGGTCCTTCGGGAATATCACCGAGTATTGGGTTTTCCCATTGGTTAACATTACCTCTAAGCAAGTACCTGCTAGGAAGTATATTTTTTAATGAGTCCGCAAGCACTTTTGTAAAACGTTGGGGCAATACAAATAAACCTGCCCTTTGCAAGTACTCTTCAGTTTTATAAGCGTTTATTGTTATAATGTTATTACACTCCTTTAAAATATTTTCAACTTCAGTAGTCGCCAAACTACTTATATTAGGCTGTAAATGAGTAAAATACAAAACTGACACTGTATCATAAGAGAGTTTTTGGTAGCTTGGGTTAGTGTATTCTCTCCCACTTTTATTGTAGGTAATAAGACAACTGTTAAGAATAATAAGGGGTGAACTAATTAGCAATAGTTTAATTATAGTTTTCATAGTGAATAGACTATTGCTAAAAAAATGCCAAAGAATTAGCTATTTAACCGTGCAAATACTCCTAATGGTAATTTTATTCCCAATTTTGTATTAAGATATAACTCGCCCACCTCACGGTTTTTAAATTTCGAGAAATGGCTATTCATTAAATTTTCGATTATCAAGGCTGAAAAACCTAATGAGTAAGTATTAAGTACCAAAAAATTTTCCTTAGGGTCAAGCAGCTGTGCTACATCTCGTAATAAATCGTTTATGCTTTCTTCTAATTTCCAGCGTTCACCATTAGCACCAATACCATAAGCAGGCGGGTCTAAAATAATGCCGTTGTATTTTTTGCCTCGTTTCACTTCACGTTTCACAAATTTAGCGGCATCCTCTACCGTCCACCGTATATTGTTCAGTCGGCTTAACTGCATATTCTCCTTTGCCCAACCCACCACTTGCTTCACACTATCTACGTGTATCACATCAGCACCCGCAGCTTTTGCTGCTAATGATGCCCCGCCAGTGTAGGCAAATAAATTTAATACTTTAGGCTCTTTTGTTTTAAACTTAGAAATACTATCAATAATAAAATCCCAGTTCTCTGCCTGCTCGGGGAATATGCCCACGTGCTTAAAAGCTGTTAGAGCAAGTTTAAAACATAGTTTTTTGTTTTTATAAACATACTCTAAAGTCCAGTTATCAGGTATTTGCTTTGCTTTTTTCCAATTGCCTTTATGGCTTGCCGTTTGCGAGAAATGGGCGTGTTGTATTTTTTTCCACTCGTTTTTTGATAGTTTTTTATCCCAAATGGCTTGTGGTTCAGGGCGAACTAAGACATGGCTGCCAAAACGTTCTAATTTTTCAAAATTGCCACAGTCTATCAGTTCGTACTGCTGCCAGTGTTTTGGGGTAATTAGTTTCAAGGTATTCTAAAAATTTCAGGCAAAAGTAATGTTTTCATCACTAAGCAAAGGCAAACCACGATAGCGAAGTAGCAATTGTGCAACAGTAACCACATCTTTTTGGCAATATGTTTTTATGCGGTCTAACTCGTTTAACTTCCAAAAAATATCACCCACCATGCTACCATCAATATCATCTTTGGGTGTAGGGATGTTGAAAATAGTAGCTAAAAGTTCTAAGGAAGTATAGTTTTTATAGTCGCCAAATTTCCATAGTTCCATAGTATCAATATGTGGTACTTCCCAAGGTTTTTTACCTTGATTGTTAAGTATAAATGGGATTTTGATGCCATTCACCAACATACGCCTACACATATAGGGGAAGTCAAACTCTTTAGCATTATGCCCGCACAGTAAATCATTGCCTCTATTAAATTTACTGCTTAATAGGTGGGCAAATTCTTGTAATAACTCTTTTTCGTTTTGATTGGCTATTGATTTTATACGAAAGGTATAACCACACTCTGTACCACTATCTTGTACAAAAATACCGAAAGAAATACATACTATTTTACCAAATTCAGCATATATACCTGCCCTGTTATAGGCTTCGGCAGGGGTAGGACTTTCATTATTTTTTATAAACGTTTCCGCTTTTTTTACCCAAAGTTCTTTTAATTTTTCATCTAAATCATGAAAATCGGGTTGCTGAGGTACTGTCTCAATATCCAATACCAATAGTTTTTCAAAGTTTATCTTGTCTAACATGGTATTAATTTATTTGGCAATTGGCATTAGCCACAAAAGGGTACTACTACTATTTTACCAGCTTCCACCTGCACCGCCACCGCCAAAACTACCTCCGCCAAATCCTCCGAAGCCGCCACCGCCTCCGCTACCACCAAAACCACCGCCAACAAACCCGCCACCGTAGCTACGTCTTCCATAAGTACCAGACCCTCCACCTCTTCTGCCACCTCCAAGAAGTACAACACCAGCAATAATAAGTATAAAGACTATCCCTTTAGGAAACCCTTTCTTTCTTTTATGTTTTCTTTTTCCAGCTTTATACTCTCCTGCGGCAGCTTTTGCAATAGCGTCAACGCCAGCATAAAGCCCTTCATAATAATTACCCGTTTTAAAATTAGGCTTAATTTCGTAATCTATAATTCTGCCTACAAGTGCATCGGGTATAGCACCTTCTAAGCCTCGCCCTACTTGAATAAACAGTTTACGTTCATTAATAGCTACATAAACCAGCACACCATTATCATTCTCTTCACCACCAATGCCCCATTTTTCTGCAATATCAACACTACGGGTAAAAGGTTCATCGCCGCCTAAGTCGCTTTCAATCACTATTGCAATTTGGTTACTTGTGCTGTCATAATAAGCAAGCAACATATTTTCAAGTGTTGCTTTTTGATTTTTGCTTAAAACTTTAGCATAGTCATTAACTAACTTATTAGATTTTTTAGGAATTTCTTTTGCAAAAATTGGAGATATAAATAGCAATGATAGTGTAACAAGTAATAGTTTACGCATCAGCACCTCCAAATGAAATATCGTTATCCAACTCGTTTGTATCATCACTTTGGTAGGGAAAGTGGTTTTTTAATTGCTCACCTGCCATTTTAATACCTTCACTAATCCCTTCTGCCACTTGCTTGTTTTTAAAATATCCTGCCATAAGTTCTTTGGTGCTATCCCAAAAGTTTTGACCTACTTTTTCGTGAATTCCCTTATCGCCCAAAATGGCAAATTTATGGTCTTTAAAAGCCATATAAAACAATACACCGTTACGTTGTTTTGTTTTGTGTAACTCTAATTTATCAAACACCTGCAAAGCCCTTTGCATAGGTTCTGTTTTGCAATAAGGTTCAATATGCACTTTTACCTCGCCACTGGTTTGCAATTCAGCAGCCTCAATAGAGGCAATAATTTGCTCTTGCTGCTCTTTGGTAAGCATTGGTTTTCCTTCAAAAAACATAGTTATTTTTTATCTTTTTTAAAATCAATTTTAGGAGCATTTTGAGCACCTGCATCAGCTTCAAAATTTCCTTTAGGAAAGAAGCCGAACATACCCGCAAAAATGTTGCTAGGGAATTTACGGGTTGCAATATTATAGTGCTGTACTTTCTCATTAAACACATCACGTGCTCTATTTATCCTATTCTCTGTGCCTTCTAACTGTATTTGAAAATCTCTGAAACCTTGTGTTGCAGTTAATTGAGGATATCGTTCAACAGTTACCAATAGTCGGCTTAAAGCACCAGTTAGTTGACTTTGCGCAGCTTGAAATTTTTGTATATTTTCTGGCGTTAAAGCATCGGCACTTATGGTTGTTTGTGTAGCTTTTGCACGAGCTTCAACCACATCAGTTAATGTACCACGCTCAAAATCAGCAGCTCCTTCTATAATAGATTGCAGGTTAGGGATAAGGTCTGCTCTGCGCTGATAAGAACTTTGCACATCTGCCCATGCTTTTTTGACAACTTCGTCTTTGGTTATAAAACCATTATAAGTCCCTTTTACCCAAAAGAAAGAGATGGCTATAAGGGCAATAACTGCTATAATAATAATGGTAGAACGTTTCATAGTATCTTTTTTGAGGTAGTTTAAAATTTTATTAGGTGCAATATATAATTATTACACTGTTTAAGCTATAAACTCTATACCAAACTGCTGTGATAACCGATAAGCGAATTTTTGCTTCACTTCTGTCAGGTCAATCTGTCGGTTTAGTTCCTTTTTCATGCTGGTAACTGCCTTATCGCCAATACCACAGGGTATAATGTGGTTAAAGTAGTTTAGGTCTGTATTCACATTTAGTGCAATGCCGTGCATGGTAATCCATCGGCTACACCGCACGCCCATAGCACATATTTTGCGTGTTTTAGCGGGATTATCACCGTCCATCCACACACCAGTTAAGCCTTCTACTCTGCCTGCTTTAATGCCAAAATCTGCCATAGTTTGTATTACAGCCTCTTCCAACTCACGCAAAAAACGGTGAATATCAGTATAAAAATAGGTTTCCAAATCCCAAATAGGATATACTACCATTTGCCCATACCCATGATAAGTAATATCCCCCCCACGATTAATTTTATAGTAGGTAGCATCAATGGCTTTTAGTCTCTCTTCATCTGCCAATAAATGCTCAGGTTTACCACTTTTGCCTAAAGTATAAACATGAGGATGTTCACAAAATAGCAGATGGTTTTTAGTAGCAGGCTTCTCCGTAGACTGTTGACCGTTGACTGCTGAGGACACTGAAATTTCTTTCTGCCTATGCTGAAATTTTAGCTCCACATTTTTGGCAAACAGTTTTTCCTGATAGTCCCATGCTTCTTTATAATCTATTATACCTAAGTCTATTTTCTCTACTGCTACCATTGTTGCAAAATTAGTTATTTTTGTTGTGATGAGTGATGCCCCACATATTGCATTAGGAAAACAAGGCGAAAACCTTGCCACTGAACACCTTAAAAGCAAAGGTTATGAAATATTACACCAAAACTGGCGAGATGGCAGAAGCGAAGTAGATATTATAGCCCGCATAGGGAACGATTGGGTGTTTGTGGAAGTGAAAACCCGTGAAACAGATTATTTTGGCTACCCAGAAGAGGCAGTAACCAAAGCAAAACAAAAACAATTGCAAAAAGCTGCTAATGCGTATGTAGAAGCAAACCCTATTGAGGGTGAAATACGTTTTGATATTGTGGCGGTAATACTAAATAAAAACAAACAAGAGATACACCATATTGAAGATGCCTTTTGGCTTATGGAGTTTTAAGAGTTTTAAAATTAGCACTGGCTTGCGCGATATTCTCCCTAAAAAAGGGAGAAGGTAAGAGGGTGTAAGTTCACTAATTCATTGACAGAAATATTAAAACTCTGTGGCTTTTTAACACCCTCTGTATTCCCCCTTAATAGAGGGAAGCCTGCACACATTGCCCTTTAATTAGCACTGACTTGCGCGATATTCTCCTTAAAAAGGGAGAAGGTAAGAGGGTGTGTAGGGCATACAATTAAAAAAAAAGGAAAAAAGAAGTAATTATTTTTATTTTTGATAAGTGAAAATCATCTACAATAAGCATTTAAGAGAATTGGCGAGAGAGTTACGAAATAATCCCACTAAATCAGAAAAGATATTATGGAAATATTTGAAAGATGATAAAATGGGCGGATATGATTTTCATCGTCAAAAACCTATTGGGCGTTTTATATATGATTTTTACTGTTACGAACTAAAATTAGTAATTGAGTTGGATGGATATTCGCACCGTTTTGAGGAAGTAATTGAAAACGATGCAGCTAAAGATGCTTATGCGAATGAATTAGGTTTTACAATGCTTCGATTTCTGGATGAAAGAATATTTAAAGATATTAATAATGTGCTATTAGAAATTATGGGATTTATAGAGAGGTTTGAGGGTAAACAAATTTTTTAACACCCCCTTGTGTTCCCCTTAATAGGGGGAAGCCTGCACACATTGCCCTTTTTAAAAATAAGTAATGGCTTGTGCGATACTCTCCCTAAAAAAGGGAGAAGGTAAGAGGGTGTAAGTTCACTAATTCATTGATAGAAATATTAAAACTCTGTGGCTTTTTAACACCCCCTTGTGTTCCCCCTTAATAGGGGGAAGCCTGCACACATTACCCTTTTTAAAAATAAGTAATGGCTTGTGTGGTACTCTCCCTAAAAAGAGAGAAGGTAAGAGGGTGTGCAGATAATTTATATTCCAAAATAGTTGAAAGAAATTCTCTTTACTTTGCACTCTCAAAATTTCTACCCAAAACTATATGTCTGAAAAAATAATATTCTCAATGGAGAAGGTTAGTAAAATCTACCCTCCACAAAAGCAGGTACTTAAAAATATATATTTATCGTTTTTCTACGGTGCTAAAATTGGTGTTTTAGGTTTAAACGGTTCAGGAAAATCGAGCTTACTAAAAATTATAGCAGGTTTAGATAAAGACCATTTGGGTGAGGTGGTATTTAGCCCAGGTTATAAAATTGGGTATTTAGCGCAAGAGCCAGAGTTGGACGATACCAAAACAGTAAAAGAAGTAGTGGAAGAAGGAGTGCAGCATATTGTTGATGTATTGAAAGAGTATGATGAAGTGAACCTAAAACTTGCTGAACCTATTGACAATGACGAGATGATGAAGCTGATTGAGCAGCAAACCGAGTTGATGGAAAAGATAGACCAATACAATGCTTGGGAATTAGACCAAAGACTTGAAGTAGCTATGGATGCTTTGCGTTGCCCCGAGGGAGATGCACCTGTGAAAAATTTATCGGGTGGTGAGCGTCGGCGTGTGGCTATGTGTCGTTTATTGTTGAGCGAGCCTGATATTTTATTATTAGATGAGCCTACCAACCACTTGGATGCAGAAAGTGTATTATGGCTTGAGCGTTACTTAAAAGAATATAAGGGGACTGTGATAGCCGTTACCCACGATAGGTATTTCTTAGACAATGTAGCGGGTTGGATATTAGAGTTGGATAGAGGCGCAGGTATCCCTTGGAAAGGAAATTATAGCAGTTGGTTAGAACAAAAATCGTTGCGTATGGCGCAAGAAGAGAAAACGGAGAGCAAACGTCAAAAAACATTGGAGCGTGAGTTAGAATGGGTACGTATGGCTCCAAAAGCACGTCAATCAAAAGGGAAAGCACGTTTGGCAGCCTATGATAAGCTGATGAGTGAAGGCGGAAAAGAAAAAGAATCAAAATTAGAATTGTTTATCCCTGCGGGTCCTCGCTTGGGTGATGTGGTGATAGAAGCACAAGGGGTGAGCAAAGCCTTTGGCGATAAATTGTTGTTTGAAAATTTAAGTTTTAACCTTCCCAAAGCAGGAATAGTAGGAGTGATAGGTCCTAATGGAGCAGGAAAAACAACACTATTTAAAATGATTTTGGGCTTAGAGCAACCCGATAAAGGATCTTTTAAAGTGGGCGAAACAGTAAAAACTGCTTATGTTGACCAAAGCCACGATGGGCTTGAAGCTGATAAAACAGTTTTTGAAGTAATTGCAGGCGGAACTGATACTATGATGTTAGGCGATAAGCAAATAAACTCTCGCGCCTATATCTCTAAATTTAATTTTGGCGGCAACGACCAAAGCAAAAAAGTAGGCATTCTTTCGGGTGGTGAGCGTAACCGTGTACACTTATCACTTACCCTTAAAGATGGTGGTAATGTATTGCTACTGGATGAACCTACCAACGATATTGATATAAATACCCTGCGTGCTTTGGAAGAAGCATTGGAAAACTTTGCAGGTTGTGCGGTGATTATTAGCCACGATCGTTGGTTTTTAGACCGTGTAGCTACTCATATATTAGCTTTTGAGGGAAACTCAACCGCATATTGGTTTGAAGGTAATTTTAGTGATTATGAAGAAAATCGCAAAAAACGATTGGGCGATGCCGCACCCACAAGAGTGAAGTATAAGAAGCTGAGTGTATAATTTAGAATTTGAGATTTGGAATTGGGGGTAGCTATCAAGGATAAAATAATAATTTCCTCACTGTGCTATAAGTTTGCTATACCGTACCATTAGAACGGTTGTAAGAAGGTATTTTAGTAAAACAAAGGCTGCTGGTGTATAAAACATTAGCAGCCTTTTAGTGTGTATTGAATTACAAAATCTCGTAATTGTTCAGCCTAATATTGGCGGGAAGGTGTTTAAGGTCGTTATACTAAATAACTGGGGTTTTTCAATAAAGTGTTGTATAAAATATTATTTGGCAAAATTAACCGCTCTACGCTCACGTATTACAGTTACTTTTATTTGCCCAGGGTATATCATCTCAGTCATTATTTGTTGGCTAATATCAAACGATAATTTCTCGGCTTTATCGTCCGATACTCTTTCACTCTCCACTATTACACGCAGTTCTCTACCCGCTTGTATAGCAAAGGCTTTGCTTACACCATCATACGAAAGTGCAAGGTTTTCCAAATCTTTCAAGCGTTTCATGTAATTCTCCACATCCTCGCGGCGTGCACCTGGGCGAGAACCCGAAATAGCATCACACGCCTGTATAATGGGCGATAACATTGAAGTCATTTCTATTTCATCGTGGTGAGCACCTATTGCATTTACTACCTGTGGATGTTCTTTGTATTTCTCTGCCAGCTTCATACCCAGTAATGCGTGTGGAGTTTCAGCATCATCATCAGGCACTTTACCAATATCGTGCAGTAATCCCGCACGTTTTGCTAATTTTACGTTCAAACCCATTTCAGCCGCCATTGTAGCACAAAGATTAGCTACCTCACGGCTATGCTGTAATAAGTTTTGCCCATACGACGAACGGTAACGCATACGCCCCACCATACGCACCAATTCTGGATGCACACCATGTATATTCAAATCTATACAGGTACGTTCGCCTATTTCAATAATTTCTTCTTCAAGTTGTTTTTTTGTTTTGGCTACCACCTCCTCTATACGTGCAGGATGGATGCGCCCATCAGTAACCAAACGGTGTAGCGATAAGCGGGCTATCTCACGCCTAATAGGGTCGAAACCAGAAAGTATAATAGCTTCGGGGGTATCATCAACAATAATCTCTATACCTGTTGCTCCTTCTAATGCACGAATATTACGCCCTTCACGCCCAATAATTCGCCCTTTTATTTCATCGCTCTCAATATTAAATACCGATACCGAGTTTTCTATTGCCTGCTCGGCTGCGGTACGTTGTATAGTTTGAATAATAATGCGGCGAGATTCTTTAGTAGCCGTTAGTTTAGCCTCGTCAACAATATCTTTTACCCTTGCCGAAGCCTTTGTTTCCGCCTCTTTGGTTAAGGTTTCTACTAATTGCGCACGGGCATCTTCGGCAGATATTCCTGCTACTTTTTCTAACTGTTTCACCTGTTGCTGATGAAACTTATCTAAGTCCTCTTTTTTCTTAGATACCAGTTCTAACTGGTTACCCAAATCTTCTTTTATTTTATCAACCTCTTGCTCTTTTTTACTAAAGCTATCAAGTTTTTGGTTTAGGCTTTGTTCTTTTTGTTTTATGCGGTTTTCTGTTTGTTGCATATTGCGGTCTTTTTCATTCACCGCTTTTTCATGATCGATTTTTAGCTTAATAAAGTGTTCTTTAGCCTCAAGCCGCTTATCTTTTCTTAAAATTTCAGCTTCTCTTTTGGCATCTCTAATTATATCATTGCCTGCACTTTTGTTTTTTTGGTTCAGTAGTATCCATGCTATTACGGCTCCCAGTGCAAGGGCTCCCAATATGAATACGATAAGAATAGTATTGTCCATGTTTTATTTCTTTGGCTTTTTTGGCTTTTAATACAAAAGGGGCAAGTGTGTTTGAGAGAAGAAAATTACTAATTTAGCTTATTATCCAGTGTTTGGTTAATTTGTGCTAAAAGTTCATAGGCTTGTGTTGAAATAGAATTATTTTGTTTATTCGCAGCTATATGATCGGTGGCTAAATCCAGCGAAACTATTGCTAACGCATCTTGCTGGTCTTTTACCGAGTATTTCTTGGTATGGTCTTTAGCTTTATCATTAACTAATTTAGCCCCCTCCCTCATATCCTCCTCAAGTCCTACCTCTATACGTAGGGGGTAATGCCTATCGCAAATGCTTACTTTTATCAAAATATCTTCCACAAACTTTCTTTTTCTTTATTCACTTAATCTTGCTATACATCTATCTAATTCTCTAATATACTCATTAATTTTTAATTTCACTTCACGAGCATCAGTTTTTGAAAAATGTAACCCTCCTGCAATTTTAATAATTTTATTATACTCTTCTAAGTCTTTAATTGTATTTTTTTGAATATCAACGGTTTCTTTCATGCTACCGTTCTCTTTTATCAATTGGGCATTCGTTTCCCGCAAGCTGCTATTAATGGCAGCCAGCTTTCCTACTTTTTGTTGTATGGTTTTTAGTTGTTCTACCAACCTATCTTCCATCGCTTTTTTTGTTTTAGTGGGGCTAATTTTAAGTACTTCATAAATTTAGCTTCATACCCTTACTTCCTAATTATTGCCCCTGCTTGTTGCTCGAAACCTTGCATTAAACGGGTCATAATTTTATCTATTTCTTTATCTTTAAGCGTTTTATTTTCATCTTGTAAAATAAAACTTAATGCGTATGCCTTTTTCCCTGCATCTATCTTATCACCTTCATACACATCAAACACATCAATGTTTTTCAACAGTTTACGTTCTGCTTGGCGAGCAATAGTATGCAGTTGCTCAAAGGTAACTTTTTTATCTACTACTAATGATAAATCACGACGAACTTCGGGAAATTTTGAAATTTCTTGTAAGGTAAATTTTTCTTTTGTGGCTCGTTTCACCAGTTTATCCCAATCCATCACCGCATAAAAAACATCGCCTTCAATATCAAAACGTTTTATAATACTTGCATCTACTTGCCCATAGTTTAATAGCTTAGTTTCTTCTATTTCTGCGGGCATACTAATTATATTTCTTTCACCAAAATCTACATGAGTACCTAAATGGGTAAACAAGTTATCACAACTTTGTTTTAAGGTATAAAGGTTGGTTGGCTTTGCTTTTTGTTTCCAATTACTATTTTTCTCATCACCGCACAACCAAAGACTTAGCCACCATTTTTCAACATATTTATCGCCTATTTTACGATAGGTTTTACTTAACTCGAAAAACTTTTGATTATTTACTCTACGGTTTTTATTGTACGCAATTACTTCTAAACCAGAGTATAAGGTATTCATACGCATCACCCCCAAATCTGCACTAAGTGGATTTAGCATTTTTATACCTTGTTGCAGCTCTTTATCGCTATAATAACTTATTTTAGTAAGCGAGTTAGTAACCAACTCATAATAGCCTTGCGCTGCCAACATATCAGCAGCACGGTTATACAGTTTTTCTACATTTACCCCTTTTGTTGTACTAAGCGATAGGGTAAGCTTTTCAGGCATAGCAATATTATTAAACCCATATATGCGGATAAACTCCTCTATTACATCAATTTCACGGGTTACATCAGCACGGTAGGCAGGGACTTCTAATTCCAAACCGTCATCACTTTCTTTTTTTATAGTGATGTCTAAGCCCTTCATTACTGCTTTTATATGCTGCGGCGATACGCTTTGCCCTAATACTTGCTCTAATTTTTTATACCGAAGCGTAATTTGTGAAGGTTCTATTTTTTTTACATATTTGTCCACCACAGGGCTACTCACTGTGCCACCTGCTAATTCTATTACCATTTGCACTACCAATTGCAGTGCATTAACTGTAATTTCAGGGTCTGTACCTCTTTCGTATCTAAATGAGGCATCAGTATTTAATCCGTGTGCTTTTGCTGCTTTGCGTACGGTTACCGTATCAAAAAAAGCACTTTCTATAAAAATATTTTTAGTTTGTGCAGTTACACCGCTATGCAAACCGCCAAATACCCCCGCCATTGCAATAGGTTTTTGTGCATCACAAATTAATAGTTCAACCCCTGTAAGGGTACGTTCCACCTCATCCAATGTGGTAAATTTTTCTCCTTCGGTAGCTTTGCGAACTATTATTTTGTTCTCTACTATTTTATCAGCATCAAAAGCATGAATGGGCTGCCCCAAAGTGTGCAGCACATAATTAGTAATATCTACTATATTGTTTATCGGGCTAAGCCCAATAGATTTTAAACGAATTTGCAGCCACGCAGGGCTGTCTTTTACCTCTACACTGCTAATGCTTATGCCACTATATCGTGGGCAGCCTTCTATATCATTAATAGTTACTGAAACTATATTATCGCCTTGCGGGGCAGGAATTTCTTTATACTTAATATGGGGTTGCTTGCCTGTGAGTGCTGCTACATCTCTTGCTGTGCCAAAGTGCGAAGCCGCATCTCCCCTATTAGCAGTTAAACCAATCTCGAAAATAGTATCGTTCTCTATATTAAAATAATCGGCTGCTAAAGCACCTATTTTTGCAGTGGGGTCTAATACCATTATACCATCGTGTTCTGTACCCAAGCCTACTTCGTCTTCGGCACATATCATCCCCTCTGATAACTCGCCCCGTAGTTTCGCTTTTTTTATGGTAAAGGCTTCCCCCACCGTTGGGTAAAGTATTGTGTCAATAGTAGCTACTACTACTTTTTGCCCTTGTTCCAAATTTGTTGCTCCGCAAACTATTTGCAGTAACTCATTACTACCCACATCTACTTTAGCAAGGCTTAAACGGTCGGCATTGGGGTGCTGCCATTTCTCTTTCACTTCACCTATCACAAGTCCTTTAAGCCCTCCTTTTACACTGCTTACCTGCTCCATGCCTTCTACCTCCAAGCCACAGTTGGTTAGCAAAGGCTCTAACTCGGTAGGCGTTTGCTCTATATCTATAATGGTTTTTAGCCAATTGTACGAAATTTTCATGCGATGGCAAAGATAGGTTTCAATGGGCAAATGTGAGAATAGGAAGATGTGCAAATTTTAAATGTTATTTGTGATAGGCTTTTAGCTATTTGCTTTTGGCTTTTAAGGTGTATTTTCGCGCTTTAATAAATGAAGTTTAATTTAAGGTTAGAAAAAAGCGGTTGGTGGCAAGGGGCTATCGTAGTGGGTGGTTTAGTAGCGGGAGCAAAACTAAAACTTGAAGCTGGTTTTATCCCTTTCACCTTACAAACCTTATCGCTGTGTATAACCGCATTGTTTTTTAGCCGACAAGCCAACCTTTTAGGTACACTTATATATATGGTACTGGGTTTATATCTCCCCGTTTTTAGTGGTGATGTTTTTGGCAAAGAATTTTACCAAGGCTATAATGCAGGCTATGTATTGGGCTTTCCCTTAGCAGCTATTTTAATTACCAGCACCAAAGCTAAATATAAAGATTGGTTCACCATTTTTTCATGGCTATTAATGGCACACGCATTAATACTAGTATGCGGTACTGCATGGGGTGCTTTTTATAAAGATTTACCTTTGTATAACACTATTGATACAGGTTTTTATGCTTTATTGCCAGGGGCAATATTAAAATCGTTTATGGTATCGGTAGTATATTTTGTGATAAAGAAATATATGTTAGACCAACAAACGGAAGAAGTATCAAACGAGTAGTAGTGTAATTTCATATCCTAAACCCGTAGTGCCGTTTTTTGTTGTAAGTCGCTGCTGGCAGCGACAGGCTAAAAGTAAAAACCCTCATAACCTCACCCGATTTATGATAAAGGTACAATTGTAAACCTATACTGTAATTTTCACTATTTAGTGTGCTTTCTTTTGAAAAGTATAAGTAGATTTTGTTGTTGTTAAAATCATTTTATCACCTTCAAACACTACACTATCAAAAACACCTGCGTGTGTTATTGCCTCCACACCACCAATAGTACTTAAGGTAATAAATAGTTTTCCCCTATGCACTACCCACGAGCTTTCAAACCTAAATCCCTTATTACAGTCAGCTCCATTTTTGGCAACAAGTTTATACATCACCGTGCCATCAACCATAGGTTTTGCTTTTTCTACCCTAAACTGCCAAACGGTTTGCTTATCACATTCTTTTAATTCAAAATCACTGCCCTCTCTCACAAAATCAAGCAATATCCAGTTACCTTGAATACTCTCCATCTTCAATAGTTTTTTTACAAGCAAAGTATCTGCTTTTTCTTTTTTAGCCTTCTCCGTATTCTCCCCTCCACCAGTACTTGTTTTAGTTGTTAAGGCATTGGTTTGCTCACCCCTATTTTCTATGGTATCTTTTTCTGTTACTTTGGTTTCTTTTTTATTTCCGCAGGCAGCAAGTAAAACCACAATAACGAGGCATAAAGTTCTGTTCATATTCTATTTTTATTTTCCATTCAAATATAAGTTTGTATATCCAGTTATATCAAAAAATGAAAATAAAAGACCATAGTGCAATTTTTTGTTGTAAGCCCAGCAAATCACACCTCCCTTTAGTCCCTCCTAACTGCAGGAGGGAAATAGCTGCACCCCTCCTATTCTTATAGGAAAACACAGCACTTCTTTACTCACATAAACAGGCTTACCTATGCCGTATTGATAGGATCGCCCGTGCTATTCAGGCGGTTTACCCGAACGAATGGGCGGGCAAGGAGGCTAATAAGGTTTTTACCTTGCAACGGTCTTTAAGTTTGTGCAAGCATTTTAGTTTTTGTTATCCTATAATGGGGTTAAACACTGCTTTTTTGCTACTGTATTTGTTTCTATTCACATTTTAAAAAAATGATATGAAAATCTGTACTTAGTTTACTACAAAAAAGCACTTTGTTTACACTATTTACTAATATATATATTTAATATCTTGATTTACTGATAATTATAAAAAAATATGTATTTTAATTTTTGGGCATTTTTTTTTAAAATTTTATTGTTTTATATAGAATTTACCGTATATTTGTCTTGTCAATATGAGTTATCAACAGGTCATTAAGATTCTATTGGTTTCTACTTCAAAGTAAAAAATTAGCTTTGTTGACAGAAGAGTAAAATTCTTCAGTAATATTCCTAAATAGCACAACAGCCTGTCGGGAGACGGGCTGTTTATTTTTAATGCCTTTACTACTATTATTTCTTGATGAAAAACTTTGATGTAGCCCCTTTGCTTGTCTCCACTCTAACCAAGTAAGTGCCTTGCGCCAATAAACCAATTTTAAGTTTAGTTTCAGGAGTATTACTATTTTCTTCAATAAGTTTTTGCCCCAAGCTATTATATATGCTAATAGTTGAAGATTTAATAACATCATCAGCAATAGTAACATTTATCTCGTCTTGTGCGGGATTTGGATAAACAGTAAACTCAATTTGTTGTTTTATACCACTTGCTTCTAAGCCAGTAAGTTGATAGCTACGAGATAAATTGGCTATGTACACTCCAGCACCGTGTGTAGCCACCACAACTTTATTATCACTTCGGCGTACTTTTATCATCTCGCATATAGCATTGCCAATACCATCAGGGCTTTGTTGTATCCAAATAGTGTTTTCGCCGTTTAAAGTAGGTACACCGTACAAGCCAACACTTGTTGCAACTAAAACCCCGTAGTCATTTTCTGTTTTTACAAACGCTGCCCAACGGCACGATGGTCCATTACCACTACCATCAGAGTTATCTTCTAAATTTCCTGAAATATTAGTCCAACTTTGCCCTCCATTATCAGTATAAAACAAACTACGGATACCATAGTTTGATAATACTACTATCAGTTTATCAGCATCATCAGGGTGTACACAAATATTATTAATATTTGCCGCCACCATATTTGGTTTAGTAATATCTACTGCCACAGGTTGACCAGTATGGGCATTTTCCATTTTAAAAATTCGCCCTGCTTGGGTACCGTAATACAAAATATTAGGAGGATTTACAGACATACTTATTGCTGATAATCTATTACTTCCTATACTATTAATTAGCGTATCCCAATCCGTATTTTGGCGAGAAGAATCTAAAAAATTATCCAATGGTTCTAATGTAACATCAGTATTTCTACTTATGGCATTGCCTGCAAGCATATAAATTTGTTTATCATCATTTGGGTTTACACACCACGGGTTTATAAATAAATAATTATACACGCCTGGTGGGTCTAATCGTGCACTTAGTAGCCTATTATTATCAGCATCTAATTTTATACGGTACAAACCTGCCAATTGCTTTGCTACATAGTAGTCCTCTCCATTATCAGCCACATGGCAAAAAGCACCATCGTAGCTAAAAATCAAATTCCAAGGATTTTTTCTATCGTATTTATCTGTAAAAAGTGTCCCATTATCTTGCAATCCCCCAATAATTACATTATCGCCTGCTTTACTCTCGTTTATAGCAACGGTATAAAATTGTGTAGTAACATACCCGTTGTTCAAAAAACTCCACTCTACATTATCTGCTTTTATATTTTGTGTTAATGAAATTCCACCATCGTGGGTAGATATTGCTTTATCAGGATTTGAAGGGAAGAAAACAAGATTATGCTGGTCGGGATGGTGGTTTTTATACAACTGAAAATCAGGGCGTTTTGTTCCCACGGCAAATCCACCTATACGCTTGATACTATTAAGAGACCTAAAGGCATCTTTTGAACGAAATAAGCTCGTACCACCTATTATTACAATATTTGTATCGGCGGGATGTACTCTTACTACATAATTATATGCCCCTTGTGCATTAAAAGCCTCAAATTCACCTGTTGAATTTGGGATACCTGCTGAACGGTCTTCCCACAATCCGTTAGCAGCACTGCCGTTACCAGAAACATAGGTGTATTTCCAAAGGCTATTCCACTCTTCATCTCCTCTAAAATTAGTGGTTTTTTGCCCTGCATTTGGAGTATAGGCTAATATATATACCTGATTTTCGAATTGAGGAACTAAGCCTATAACCATACGTTCATACACGGCTGGAAAGTTTGCAGGAGTAATATTTGTCCATGTATCTCCATTGTCAACACTTCGCCAAATACCGCCATGCCCGCCTGCACTGTTAAGTGTAGCATATAAAACACCTCCTTTGGTTATAGCAATATCTGTATATTGAGTAGTATTGCCCCCAACAGTTCCCCCCCTAACACGCTGCCAGTTATCTCCACCATTTAAACTACGAAAAATTCCTCCATAAATTGCCGCAAAAACAGCATCTTTATCTGCTACCGTATGATTTACTAAAATATTCCAACCTAAATCGAAATTCGAATCAAATTGAGGTGTATTTACTGCTGTGCTTGATATTGCTGCCCAACTTTTCCCACCATCTATTGATTTTAGAAACCCATTTCCCGTAAAAAATGCACCTGTTTTTGAAGCACTGGAACCCAACCGTTCGCCCGAAGTAGCGTACCATATATTGGTTTTTCCTGTGCGGGTATCTTGGGCAATAGATGTTATTGCATTTATTTGAGTTTTGCTTGTTGTTTTAGTCCAGCTTTGTCCGCCATCTTCACTTCGCCAAATACCCCCATTAACACCGCCTGCCAACAAAATATTTTCATCATCACTATCAATAGCAATAGCACGAGTTCTCCCTCCTATATTCCAAGGGCCTATTGATTCCCATGGTTCTCCTGCTTTTCGAAATATATTGGCATGGGGCAGTTGAGCAGCAAATGCCAACTCCTTTTTGCGAATACCCTCAGGTATTATACCTGTAATAGGATCTTTTAATCTATCTAAATTCCACGATTCACGTGCCGATAGATTAAAACTCATGGCATCATCTCCTAAAACTTCTTTCTCGGTATTAGATATGTTTGATGTGAAGTACTTATACACCACACCACCAATAGCGATAGTAGAAGCTACACCTAAAATGATAAACAGTTTATTACGTTGCATAGTATTTCAAAGGTATAAAATAACGCGTGTAAAATCCCGCCTTTTTTGGGTTGGTTTTGTTTAGTTCGCCCAATTTTTTCAACTACCTTTGCTATTGTTTAAACACGGCTTTATAGTACAATGGATAGTACGTGAGTCTCCGGAACTCAAGATTCAGGTTCGATTCCTGATAAGGCCACAAGTTTTTGCAAATGTTTTATACCTACATAATAAAAAGTATTAATCACAATTATTACTACAAAGGGCATTGTGAAAATATAGATAAAAGATTGAAGGAGCATAATAGTGGAATGACTAAATCTATTCAACATTACGTCCCTTTTAAAGTGGTTTATTACGAAACTTTTGAAACTCGTAATGAAGCTATACTAAGAGAAAAATATTTTAAATCTTCGGCAGGAAGACGATTTTTGAAAAATAAACTAAAGGCTTTATAGTACAATGCCCGCCCGGATGAACTCCGTTCGGACGGGGATAGTACGTGAGTCTCCGGAACTCAAGATTCAGGTTCGATTCCTGATAAGGCCACAAGTTTTTGCAAATGTTTTATACCTACATAATAAAAAGAAAGATTTTAGAGGGCTAAAGCCCATCGCTATTTATAAAATCCACATCGTTCTTTATGAATTGGGTAGGCATTTATGCCTATCGAAAGAAAAATTAAAGGCTTTATAGTATCTGACTGGATACCGCTCGAACGGGGATAGTACCATATAGAACATAATTTTTGCATTTTTCATTCAAAATTCTAACTTGCCCATGTGTCATTAAATCCTCAACTACTTACTGATTTAGTTAAAATACGAATGCCTTTTGGCAAGTATAAGGGTACAGTTTTGTGTAATATACCCGTTTCATATTTAGAATGGTTTAACCGCAAAGGCTTCCCCAAAGGGAAATTGGGACAACAATTACAAACCATGTACGAGATAAAACTAAACGGCTTAGAATATTTACTAGACCCTTTGAAAGAAAAACAATAATGAAGGCAGCAACACTTAATACACTTAAAAAGGAGCTTAAAACTTTGCCTGCCGAGCAATTGACAGAATTGTGTATTACACTAAGCAAATACAAAAAGGAGAATAAGGAACTGCTTACCTACTTATTGTTTGAAGCGGATGATGAGCAAGCCTATATCAATGCTATTAAAAATGATATAGATGCCCAGTTTACTACTATTAACGACAGTAGTATTTACTACATAAAAAAAAGTTTACGCAAAATATTACGCAGCACTAATAAATTTATAAAATACTCTGGCAACAAACAAACCGAGGCTGAATTGCTTATTTATTACTGCACAAAGTTTAAAGCGTTGGAACTCCCCCTCGAAAGGCATATTGCTTTACATAATATCTACCACCGCCAAATACAAAAAATAGAAAAAGCACTTAGCCCCTTACACGAGGATATACAACACGACTATGCAAATGCAGTGCAAGCCCTTACTATTTAGTACCCATCAATAGTCCAGTTAAACTCTTTTTGTAATAATGGTAGTTGCCGTAAATTAATTTTTTTAACCGTTAATTCTACAAAATTATTATTAATAATACCTTTCAAAACCATTGTAGAATCTGCATAATAAGAATATACTAACTCACTATTATCATTGGTGCGATAATTATTTAGCACTAATTTATTTCCTTTTGCATAAGTAATTTTATAGTCTACCATTTTATCGTCCATTGTTTGGATAATAAAATAGTTCCGTCTATGTACAAAAACTCTTTTTATGTATGTATTGTGTGGGAGTAGGGGCTGTATAGTATCGTTATTTTTCACAAACAAGGTTGTAGTATAAGCACCGTGCAATAATGGTCTTTCTTGTGTATCATCGTTATAGTTGGCACCACTGTAGTAGGGTGAAAAAACCTCAAACAAAATGAGTATTAACACACTTGTTTTTAAAAACAAATACCCCTTTTTCTTATTGTTTGTAGAATAAGTAGGCTGCCACAGTTTAAGGTTCACCGTTTCTTGATAAATAAATAATTGTATTAGCTTCTTTAAAAAAGGAAGTGTCAAAATAAAACTAAGTAATAATAAAAATAGTGAGAATACTTTTACAGAAATATCAAAGCTAAAATTAATTAATACCACATTAATCATTACGCCCAAAGCAGTTATAGCCCCCAGTAATCTTGTACGTTTAAACACTAATAAACAAGCGGGTAATATCTCAACTATCCCCGAAAAAACGGTATAGGGATATGATGCTCCCATAGTGCTCCAAAATAATATATCTAAATGCGTGTTTCCAAGGGTTGTAAACAGGGTATTAGGCTCTGGCAAATAAAACTGCCACTTAAACATTTTATTTAAACCATAAATAAATAGCTGCACTGATAGATAATAAGCTACCCCCACACTAAACCAATAGCTTAATTTAGCATAGTTAACCCGCCGCACCACAAAAGCCCAAACAATACTGCCCATTGTAGAGATAAGCAATAAATGAAAAACATGAATATATAAACCTGTAGAATCAGAAATAATTTTTGCTGTGAAGGGTTGTTCAATATGGAATATATTTTGAGCAGACCATGTAATTAATCGTTCAAAAAATGGAGAAACCCATAAAGGTATATTGGGGATATGTGTTACTGAAAAGGGAAAAGAAAGCATAAAAAGTATTACAAAAAATGCTATCCCAAAATATATAGTTTTTATTATTCTATCGTTCATCAAATTGATGTTTCAGTATATAGTACAACACTTGGTGATGAAAGTTCATTTTTTTTTTGAACCTTTATAAAAGCAGAGTGTACAGCCATAAAAAAGGAGATGAAAAAATTTACTTTACTTCTGTTACTTATTCTGTTTTTTAGTGCAAGTATGTTTGCACAAACCAAGCGCATTGCCCATAGAAGCCACAGTGGCAACGCACTACATTACGCTTTAATAGAAATGGACAACTTAGGGTTATCACCTGATATGGCACGTAAAATGAGCCGCAGATACGATAGTACTCAAAAAGTAAAGTTAAAGCAAGACAGCATTAATAGCAGGCACCAAATGGATAGCCTAAAACGTTTAAAAAAATCGGATGTTAAAAATAAGGGGCAAAAAAAGAAGCCACTAAAAATAAATAAAAAACCAACTAAACTAAAACAGAAAACAGAACCGCTCCCTCCAAATAAAAAGAATAAGGGTAGTTCCAAATCACAATTGCTGTTATTATTTTTTATAGCAATACCTATAGGTACAATAGCTATTTTTTCGCGAAAATTATAGACTATTTCAAAGTATATAAAAAACCAACCATAAATTGGTCTTCTTTTAATGCACTAAAAATATGTCCATACTCTGCAAACAATGTGAATTTATTGAAATTACGGTGTAATCCCGCTCCTAAAACAGCCCCAAAAGCTGTTTCTGTTTCATGGTTGTTCCCTCTATTTTCAATAGCATAATTAATCCCTCCCACAGGGTAAAAACCAATTTCTATGGGCTTAATCTCAAATATATAATGAGCTACAAAATCAAAATCAAGTAGGTTTTCATCGGCATTTTTCGAGAAATAGCTTACCTCTGGTCCAAAACAAAAGTTATGATTTAGGTTTCTATATGCTCTAATATTTATACCTGTTGTAGCAAACTCCGACGGGTAAGCCATTCCCCCACCAATACTGTAACTTTTCTTAGGTAAAAAACAATGATGATATTCGTTTTCTTGTGCTTGGAGTAATAAGCCAGCACCTAAAAATAATAATAAACAAATAATTTTGTGTACTTGCATAGTTAGTGTTTTTTAATAGCAATATTCACCTGCAATTGTCTTATTTTTACAGATATAACAGAATATATAACTAAAAAAATTATTGCTAAAAGCATAAAACATATCCCCGCCATTAATACATAAAAGCCAGATGATTGTAATGAGGGTAACTCTGTAGCACCAATTAAAGCTGCTATTACAATAAATAAAACAGAAGAATAAAGACAAGCCACAGACAGTGTTAGTTTTTTAAGTTGCCTTACTTTACGCTCAACTATATCCATATAATCTTTATCATCTGACAATCTCTCTATCTCTTCATTTAAAGATACTATTTGCGAGGCTGAAGACATTATTATCAGCCCATTGCCTGATATTAGTGTTAAAGGTAAATACCAATCCATAATTTATAACTAACAAAAATCTCACCTATAAAACATATTCACCCGAAAGTACAATAATTTGCTTTAACAGTACCACAAACATTATTTGTTACTTTGTACCTATGGAACTGCAAATTAGCACCCCCGCTTTATTGTTTAGCACAATATCATTACTTATGCTTGCCTATACCAATAGGTTTTTAGCCATTGCCAAATTAATTCGTGATTTGCATGATAAATACATAAATAAGCCTGAAGAGCATATTTTAAGTCAAATAAAAAATTTACGGCTGCGGCTTACCCTTATTCGTAATATGCAATTATTAGGCGTTATAAGCCTTCTACTAAGTGTAGTGTGTATGATTGTGCTTTTTATTAATGACATATATTGGGCAAAAATATTGTTTGGCGCAAGTATGTTTATAATGGTTATCTCACTCACACTGAGCGTCTGGGAAATAACCATATCGGCAAAGGCATTAAAAATTGAACTAAATGATATTGAGGACAAAAGTGTTTCATTTTTAGAGAAATTCTTTAAAAAAGAAGGGGGGAATTTTAAGCCTTAACACTTCAAAATAGTATTCTTTTCAACAGGTGTGGAAACAATAGCACCCATTGCCAATAGACACAAAACTATTTTAGTTGCGTGAAATTTGGTGCAGTTGATATAGGTTCTAATGCAATTCGGCTACTCATTAGCCGTGTTATACCTACTAATGACAATTCTACTCAGTTTAAAAAAGTAGAGTTCATACGTATTCCCCTCCGTTTGGGCGATGATGTGTTTAGCACAGGTAAAGTAGGTAAAGAAAAAGAAAAGTTATTTTTAATGACCATGAATGCCTTTAAACTTATTTTAGATATACACGGGGTGAAACACTATATGGCGTGTGCCACAAGTGCCATGCGAGAGGCTAAAAACGGTAATTCATTAGTAAAAAAGGTAGAAAAAAAGTTTAAATTTAAAATAGATGTTATTTCTGGCGAAAAAGAGTCGGAATTGATACTAAAATCTGTAATGTCTTCTTTTCCTGAAAAAGGCAATTTTATTAATATAGATGTGGGTGGCGGTAGCACAGAGATAACAGTAATTAAAAACCGAGAAATAATTAGTGCAAAATCATTCAAAGTAGGTTCAGTTCGTTTAAAAGAAAACAAAGTGAACCCCGAAATATGGGAAGAGATGAAACTTTGGGTGAAACAAAACAATACCATTGAAAACAAGGCGATAGCAATGGGTACTGGCGGCAATATTAATAAACTTTATAGTATGGCTGCCAATGAAAATGGGGAAGCCATGAGCATTACCACGCTAAAAAAACTCTATACCCATATTAGCACTATACCCATTATTGATAGGATTAATATACTAAAACTTAATCCCGACCGTGCCGATGTGATAGACCACGCTGCAGGCATTTATATATCAATTATGGATTGGGCGGGCATAAGTCAAATACTTGCACCCAATGGTGGCTTAAAAGACGGTTTAATTATGACCCTTTGGGATACGCACAAGAATATTATTCGCTAACAAACTATTCCCTATCTTTCGCTGTCTTATTTCGTAAGCATTTCGGTTACATTTTTATTTAATATATTTCGGATAATATGATGATTAGATTGAAATTTTTCTGCCTTATAATTTTTACCTTTATTTCAGCCACCTCTTATTCTCAAACCTATAATACAACGCAGGTTGATGGTGAAATATATGTTAAATACAAAAACACTTACGATTTAAGTGCACTTAACAATACTACCCCAACAGATTTTATTGCCCAGCCAATACTCCCTGGTTTAGATGCTAATTTTAGCGCAGACATGGGTATTAATAGTATTACAATACCTTTTAAAAAGGCATTTGATAAGGGGCTTAATCAAACCTTATTGGTTTCTTTTAAAGAACCATCAATGATTGATGAATTGATAGAGTTACTTTCTGCCTTCTCGTATATTGAGTATGTGGAGCCAGTACCTTACAACACATTCGAGTTTCAGCCTAATGATATGCAATCCAATTCTACCAGTGGGCAATGGGGCTTATGGAAAATAAAAGCACGTGAAGCATGGGATATTTCAAAAGGAGATTCCACCATTACAGTAGCCATAGTTGATGATGGGCTAAGTATGTTTCATCCTGATTTATTTGACAATATTTGGCGCAACCCTGGTGAAATTGCTGGTAATAAAATTGATGATGACAACAACGGTTATGTAGATGATATTTATGGTTGGGATGCTGGTAATAACGATAATAACCCCGTACACCCAAAAACAAGTTTTACCCACGGTACACACGTAGGAGGTATTGCTGGGTCTGTTACCAATAATGCAAGAGGGGTAGCTTCCATAGGGTTTAATATTGCTCTTATTCCTGTTAAATGTACTTTTGATGCTCAAGCATCGCCCACATCTATACCACAAGGATATGCAGGTATAACCTATGCGGCAAATGCAAAGGCAGATATTATTAATTGCTCATGGAGCAGCCCAAGTTCTAGCCAAACAGCGCAAGCCGTTATAAATTATGCTACTTCAAGGGGATGTATTATTATTGCTGCCGCCAGTAACGACGGTATAAATCAGCGTCGCTATCCAGCCGCCTACGCGGGTGTTATTGCTGTAGCTAGTTCTGATATAAACGATAGAAAATCAGGCTTTTCCAACTACGGTACTTGGGTGGATATTACTGCACCAGGTAGCCGTATTCGCAGTACAATAGCGGCTAATAATGGTTACGCTATTCTTAGCGGAACATCCATGTCATCACCAATGGTGGCTGGGCTTATGGGGCTAATGAAATCACACAACCCACAACTTACAAATGCACAGTTAGAGCAATGCCTTTTAGACAGTTCAGATGATATATACGGGCTTAATACTGCCTTTACAGGCTTTTTAGGAAGCGGTAGAATTAACGCCCAAAAGGCAATGGATTGCGTAGATAAAACCTTAATAGCTACACCAAAAGCACAAGTTCAATCTAATATAAGTATTACCTGCCCAAGTGTAGATGTTGCTTTTACAGGCAGTAGTTCATCACAAGGGAAAGCGCAAAGTTTTAAATGGTATTTTCCTAATGGGTCGCCTGCCGCTTCTACATTGGCAAACCCAATAGTAAGCTATACTAATATAGGTAAATATAATGTAGCATTGGTAGTTAGCAATTCAGAAGGAAGCGACTCCATCTACCTAAAAGACTATATTGATGTTGCTGCAAAAGGAAGTGAAACATTGTATAGCCAAAATTTTGAAAGCGGCACACTTAGCACTATGGGATTTACAACAGAAAACCCCGATGCTGGAATAACATGGAATGTATCTACCACTAATAGTTCGCAAAACGGTACCAAAGCCCTGCGAATGAACTTTTATAATTATAACCAAGTAGGGCAGCGTGATGGGCTTATTACTCCTGTTATAGATTTAAGCCAAAATGCAGATGCTGTTTTAAGTTTTCAATATGCTTATAGGGCAAGAAATGCTACCAAAAAAGACTCGCTAATAATATATGTGTCAACAGATAGTGGCAAAACATTTCCGTATAGAGTAGCTTCAATGGGTAGCTTTGCTACAAACTCACCCCAAACTTCATCATTCACTCCTACTAATGAAACACAGTGGTGTTTCTCAACATTAGCAGGTGCACCCTGTGCCGAAATTGATTTAAGTGATTTTGATGGTGAGAAAAATGTGATGCTAAAATTTGAAGCCTATAACGATTTTGGAAACAACCTTTATATAGATAATATAGCTGTAAACGCATTTTGTTCAGGATATAATACCGAAAAACCTGCTGCCAGTTTTGTTAATAATGATACTACATTTTGCTTGCCCAGTAGTGTGAAATTTAATGACAATAGTGAGAATTTCCCTACCAGTTACCAATGGATTTTTGAAGGCGGTACACCTGCTACCTCAACAGCCAAAAACCCAGAGGTTTCATATAATAGTGCTGGGGCATATACCGTTACACTAATAACGAGTAATACTTTTGGTTTTGACACCATTGAGCTTAAAAAATATATAGTAGCTAATGCTATTCCTACCGTTGCAATAAGTGCAGGCGAAACAATATTATGCAGAGGCAAAAGCACAAAACTATACGCCACAGGAGCTCAAGATTTTTCATGGTCGCCAGTTTTTGCAATAAGTTCTACAAAAGGAGACTCTGTTACTATTAATCCCCCTTCAACGGTTACTTACACTGTAAAAGGTACTTCAGTTAATGGCTGCACCAATACAGAAGCTATTACCATAACAATATTACCAGGACCAGGAATAACTACTCTTACCAGAGTAGGCGATAGCTTGATAGCTAATAATAGCAATGCAACAGTAATATTTCGCTGGCAGTTTAATGGTGCTGATATAAACGGCGCGCAGGGCAAAAAATACCTCCCTACACAACAAGGTAATTACAGAGCAGTTGCTACCGATACATCGGGTTGCGAGAATAACTCGCTCAACTTCTTTTTCACAAAAACTAACGTTAGCGTTAAAGAAATACTTACTACCAATATAAAACTATATCCCAACCCTGCAAGCAACACCCTATTTATTGATAATAGTGCTTCTGATAGCCCTTTAAACATCAGGATATTTGATAACTTGGGCAAAACCATTATTACTACTAAAATAGGCATCCAACTTAAAGCAATAGATATTAGCCAGCTAAAAGGTGGTATTTATTTTATAGCTTTACACAATAATAGGGTAAACCAAACCCAAAAAATTATTGTAAGTAAACCATGAAACTAAAGTGCTTTAATTACCTATTTTTACTATTATTTTTCTCTTTTACTACCGTTTGCTCATATAGTCAAACAGTAAATAAAGACTTTTTTGATGGTGAAATCTATGTCAAGTATAACGATGATTTCGCTATTGATTTTTCTAATCAGTTTGTTGAACCACAAAGTTTGGTGGGTTTAAATGAAGAATTAGTAAAAGAATTTGGCATAATACAAGCCCGTTTTTCATTCAACAAAATATCTGATATTAAGCTACAGCGAACTGTTAGGCTAAAATTTACTGAACATGAAAAAGCTGATGATTTAATAAAGTACTTTGAGCAATTAGCATACATAGAGTATGCTGAAAAGATACCGTTAGTTTATCCCACATATACACCCAATGATTTTGGAAAAAATAACTACAATGATGTTTGGCATTTATACAAAATAAAAGCTACTAAAGCATGGGACTTTACCAAGGGTGATACCAATATAACAGTTGCAGTTGTTGACCAAGAAGTTGATATTAACCATCCTGATTTAAAAGACAATATTTGGACAAACCCTAATGAAATACCCAACAATGGTTATGTAGATGATGTTCATGGGTGGGATGTGGCTGATAATGATAACACCCCTAATAACTATAATAACTCTATACTAAACCATGGGACACCATGTGCAGGTCTTATTTCTGCAATAACAAATAATAACATTGGTATCTCATCCATAGGGTTTAACCTTAGAATTATTCCTGTAAAAGCGAGTTCTGATAATCAAACAAATAATTTCATAACCTATGCCTATGATGGGATTGCCTACGCGGCACAGATAAAAGCAGATATAATAAGTTGTTCTTTTGGAGGTAGTATATCTTCATCAACAGCACAAAATACCATAAAATTTGCTTCTGCACAAGGGAGTATTATTGTTGCCAGTGCAGGTAATAATAATAATTCTGCCGCCCATTATCCTGCAAGTTATCTAAATGTAATTTCAGTGGCAGCATCAGAAATTAATGATAAAAAAGCTTCATTCTCTACCTATGGTAATTCTATTTCCGTAACTGCCCCAGGGGTGCGGATAAGAACAACTTTAAAAGATGGAAATTATGTGTCTTTTAATGGTACATCAGCATCTTGCCCGCTCACAGCTGGTTTATTAGGATTAATGAAAAGCTATATGCCCTCTATTAAAAATAATGATTTAGAGCAATGCTTGATTAATAGTGCAGATAATATTGATAATCTTAACCCAAGTTACATCGGTAAATTAGGTAGTGGCAGAGTAAATGCAGAACGAGCTTTGCAATGTGTAGATTCTATAAAAAAATCGCCAACAACAATAAATGCTAATGCAAGCAAGAACTATATCTGCCCTAATGAAAAAGTTATTCTTACAGCCGAAAGTTACAAACGCCCCTTGGACAGTGCAATATGGTACGTTTTCAGACGTGGATTTACCGAAATATTAAAAGGAGAACAAATTGAAGTCTCATTTAAGAGTGATTCTGCATACAGTATAGCAGTTGTTGGTTATGATAAATATGGTAAAGACTCAATTTACTTAAATCAATTTATTCAGGTTAACGCCTTATATAAAACTAATTTTTACTTAGAAACTTTTGAAAACGAAAAACCAAATTATTCAATTATTAGTTCAGGTAATAATATAAACTGGAAAAAGACAAATGCTCCTAAAACTAATAATGGCAGTAATTCTGCCCTAAAATTAGATTATTATAATTCAAGTTTTTTGTGGCGAGGAGAAAGAAGTGTTTTTATTACACAACCTATTGATTTAAGACGGGCTTTGAAACCCCTTTTCACATTTCAGTACGCATTTGGAAGAAATAGTTCTGTCAATGATAGCCTTAATGTCTATCTTTCAACAGATAGCGGTAAAACCTTTCCTTATACCATTTTTTCAAAAGATCTACCTACAATATATACAAGATCCTACTTTAGCAACTTCATACCAGTAACCAATCATGATTGGTGTATTTTAAATTCAAACAAATGCCCTTCTATTTCTTTAGATTCTTTTGCGGGTAAAAAAAATATTGTTCTAAAATTTGAAGCCTATTACAATGGCGGAAACAATCTTTATATTGATGATATTAGAGTATTCACAAATTGCGGTGATGCAATACTGACCAAAGCGCAAAGCAGTTTTAATAGTTCTAAAGCAACTATTTGCACCAACGACTCGATAATGTATAATTCTACGAGTACTCAATACCCTGATACTCATACTTGGATATTTGAAGGAGGAACACCAGATACTGCTTATGGTTTAAATCCACGAATATCTTATAAGCAAACGGGCAGTTTTGATGTTACACTTATCACCTCTAATGTATTAGGAGGCGACACATTGCTACTAAAAGAATATGTTACAGTTGCTGTGCCACCAAAAATAATAGTAAGTGATACACAACAATACGTTTGCCCTAAAGACAGTGTGTTTTTTATTGCTTGGGGTGCTGATCGTATTGTTTGGCTAAATATTAATACCAATAAAATTATTATCGATTCTGTTTTGGGAGACAAACCCGTACAAAATACTTTTTACCAAGCTAAAGCTATTACCAGTGAAGGTTGTTTTGATACAGTAACCGTAAAAGCAATTTTAGTTCCCTTACCTCCTGTGGTGTCAACAAACCAAAGGTTAGATTCATTAGAGGCGGTACACA
Source organism: uncultured Burkholderiales bacterium (assembly GCA_964584305.1). Lineage (GTDB taxonomy): Bacteria > Bacteroidota > Bacteroidia > UBA8524 > UBA8524 > SB11. Next base: position 215,033 of record CAZOZL010000004.1, on the reverse strand, counting down.
ACGCAGGTAATTTTATTTACCGTTGGTATTTTAATGATACGCTTAGTATAAACCATACTACAAAAACTATACGCCCATACCAAACAGGAAACTACAAGGTAGAAATTATAGACTCGGCAGCCTGTAGTAGTATTTCAAACAATGTGTTTATTAGTACCGTAGGTATTAAGGAATTATTGCTAAACGGTATCCTACTTTATCCTAACCCTGCTAAGAAACAACTTACTATTAGTGGCTTAAAAGCAGGAATTGAAACTACACTATCTATTACCGATGTTTTGGGCAAAGTGGTTTACACTACTCATTCGCAAAACCCAATAATGACCGTAGATGTATCTGCATTTGCTAAAGGGCTTTACTTTATTAAAATTGCTCAAGGCGAGCAATCAACCACAAGAAAAATTATAGTTGAATAGTTTTTTAGCTAACAGAAAACTGAAAGCTGTGTAGTTTTTCATAATATCCCTTCTTAGCTAATAGTTCTTCGTGGTTACCACTTTCAACTATATTGCCCTTATCCAATACCAAAATATGGTTTGCGTGTTGTATAGTGCTTAGTCTGTGGGCTATGGCTATGCTTGTGCGTCCTTTCATTAATACTTTAATGGCATTTTGGATTAACTCCTCTGTTTCAGAATCAACAGAACTTGTAGCCTCATCTAAAATTAAAAGTTTAGGATTTACCGCCAAAGCACGAATAAATGAGACCATTTGCCGCTGCCCTACTGATAGTGAGCTACCCCGTTCCATTACATTAAAATCGTAACCATTGGGAAGGCGTTCTATAAAACTATGTGCGCCTACTAATTTTGATGCTTCTACTATTTGCTCTTTGCTTATATTTTCATCGTACAAACGAATATTTGAAGCCACACTACCCGAAAATAAAAACACATCTTGCAATACCACCGCCACATTACTACGTAGTGTATTGGTATTATACTCGTTAACATTAACACCATCTACCAATATTTCCCCCTTATTTATCTGGTAAAACTTATTAATAAGGTTAACAATTGATGATTTTCCTGCACCGGTAGCCCCCACCAAGGCAAGGGTTTTTCCTTCCTCTACCTTAAACGATATATTTTTTAATACCCATTCCTCATCATTATAGGCAAACCACACATTTTTAAACTCAACATTTCCTTTTATAGTTTCAGGGGCGTATGTTCCACTGGGTTCAGCATCTTGCTTGCTATCAATTAGTTTAAAAACACGTTCTGCCGATACCATGCCCATTTGCAACGTATTTACACGGTCGGCAATTTGCCTAAGGGGTCTAAAAAACAAGTTTATATACAGTATAAACGATACTATTGTACCAAAGCTAATACTACTACCGCCAATACTTTGCCGTATGCCATACCACACTACCAAAGCAGTTGCTGTGGCGGTAATTATCTCAACCACAGGAAAAAATAAAGCATAATATAAAACCGATTTTATATTGGCATTTTTGTGCAAGGTATTAATACCTTCAAAACGTTTGTATTCTTCCTTTTCACGATTAAATATTTGTACTATTTGCATACCGCTTATATGCTCTTGCACAAAAGCATTAAGATTTGAAACTGCATTGCGTACCTGTGTGAACGATGTTTTTACCTTTTCTTTAAAAATATAGGTAGCAACAATAAGAAAAGGAAGTACTGACAAGCATACCAAAGTAAGCTGCCAGTTTGTGCTAAACATGAAATACAATATGACCCCTATTTGCAGTAAATCACCAGCAATAATTATAAAGCCCGACGAAAACACGGTAGAGAGCGATTCAATATCACTCACTGTTCGTGTAACCACAGTACCTACTGGTGTTTTATCAAAATATTTTAACTTTAATCGGGTAGCAAACTCATATACCCTAAGGCGTAAATCTTTAATTACCGCTTGCCCTAAAAATGCTGTAACCCACGACTGCCCAAAGTTTACAAAGGCATTTAACAGTAGTAAACCTATTAAAATATAAGTTATCCGTATTAGCCCCTCCGCATCTCCTTTTGCTACATAGTCATCCAGCATTATGCGTATATAGTTGGTTCTAAACGGGGCTAACCATGCACCCAAAAGTGTAAGTATTATTGATAATACAACGAACTTTTTATACGGCATAGCCAACATAAATATTCGCCCTAATAATGACCAACTTCCTTTGCTGCTTTTTTTCTCTTCTTTTTTTGTATCGTTAGCCATCTATATTATGCCACTTATTCGCTTCAAAGTTGTATCCTATATCTACCAAATATAATGCGTGTGCAGGAACAGACTGCCCCGCTTCCGAACGTTTTTTACCTTTTATTATCGCTTCAAAACCTGCAACACTTATTTTACCTGCGCCTACCTCAATAAGCGAGCCAACAATAGCCCTTACCATATTGCGTAAAAACCGATTTGCCTGTATGGTAAAAACCCACTCGTTATTGGCTTTTAGTTCCCAAATTGCTTTTGTTATTGTACAGTTAAAAGTGTGTACATCAGTATGTACTTTACTAAAACACTCAAAATCGGTATGCTGCATTAGTAGTTGTGCAGCGGTGTTCATAGTCTCAAAGTTAAGTATATCGTAGCGGTAGTAACTCCGCTCAACTATAAAAGGGTTTAGTTTTTGGTGAAGGTGGTACTCGTACCGCCTATATGTGGCATCAAAACGGATATTAAAATTATTGGTAACGGAATACAGCTTGTAAGCAACAATATCATTAGGCAATATTCTATTTAGCTTATGAATAATGCCTACGGTTATTGAGTTTTCAAAATCAAATTGTGCGTAAAAACATGTAGCATGCACCCCAGCATCAGTACGTCCACAGCCTGTAGTTTCAATTTTTTGTCGTAAAAATTTTGTGAGTGCGCTATTAATTTCTGCTTGTATAGAGTTGGCATTTTTTTGAATTTGCCAGCCGTGGTATTTCCCCCCTTCATACGCTAATTTAAGTATGTAACGCATGGTTTTAGCTGGTATGGTCGGCAATAATGACCCACCTGTTATTTATTTTTTTAAAAATAAGAGTAAAAAAACCCTTTGCAGCTTTAGTTGTTTCGCTGGTTTCCCACTTCCCCACTACCATAAAGGTTTTTTCTTTTAATGGGTTTCTCCCTATCGCATGAAAATTTTTATTGTCCAATGATTCTATTGAAAGAATATTAAACTTTAGCTTACCCATTGTTTCTTTGTTAGGGTAGGCTTTTTTATACCTGTTAAACGTATTTTGCCAGCCATAGGTAACTCCGTTTTTGCTTATAAAGCGTAGCTTGTCCGATTTCCAATAGCCTTGCATAAAGCCTTCCAAATCGCCATTATTCCAAGCTATTTGTTGGGCATCCATCACTTTTTTAATCTCAGCACTATCGTTTGATTTCGCATTTACTACTACCGAAACAAAAACTAATAGTATGGTAAAGAAACCTAACCTAAATATGTTTTTTTGTGATTTCATAGTTGCTAATTTTATTTAATTCCTCTTTGTTTTTTAACTGTTTCGTATGCTGCAACCAACTGTTGAAACTTCTCTTTCGCACCTTTTATCACTTCCTCGCCCAAGTGGGCAACCTTATCAGGGTGGTATTTAGCTGCCATTTTTCTATATGCTTTTTTCACTTCATCATCAGTAACTTCAGGTTCAATTTCAAGCACTTTATAGGCACTATTGGTATCTTCCACATACATTGCTAATACAGACTCAGAATCATGATTACCAATGCCTAAATATCCTGCTATTTGTTTTAAAACAGTTAGCTCGGCGGCATCAACAGTTCCATCAGCTTGCGCTACTCCTACTAAAAAATGAAATAGTTGTAAGCGTACGCTATGGGTTAAATGTGATTTTATTTGCAAACACACCTCCCGTAGTGAGTAGGGCTTATCAATAGTATCACGCAATACCAGCATCAACTCTTTAGTTTTCTCAACGCCGTAGTTTTGCTTAAAAAACCCTTTTATATAGTCTAATTCACTCTTTAGCTTCTCGCCGTTGGCTTTCATTACTGCACCCGCAAGTATTACTAAGCTAATGGCAAAATCTCCCGATTGTGTTCTGCCTGCCTGCTCCTGATACTGCCCAGCACCAATAGGTGTTTTATCATCACTACTATCAAACAAAGAGCCTACCACATAGCCAATTATCCCGCCTATTGGTCCACCAAATGCCCAGCCCAATCCCCCTCCAATCCATTTTCCGTATTTTGCCATTATTGTTTATGCGTTGGCTTTTTTAATTAATGGTAGTATTATCTCTCCATCATTCACATCAATATTCTCACTCATTATTTCGCTCAATATTTTATCGTTTATTATCCCTTGATTAAAGGCTTTTCTATACGGTTCGGTAGAGAAGGTTACCAACCCATATTGTGATTTAAATTCATTGGGATATAATTCTACTAAACTGTGTTCTATTTTTTTCTTCTCCAAAAACTTAGGGTCGGCTACCCAATCTCGCATTTCAATAAAGTTTTGTACTGCTAAATCGGCTATTGCATCGGCATTTGTTTTGCGCAGCTCTTGATAGTTTTTAAAAATCGCACCCCAGTCATCTCCAAACTGGTCTATACAGTCATCTAAAACATCACAGTCTTCAAAACTGCAATTCATGCCTTGCCCATAAAAAGGAACAACGGCATGGGCAGCATCACCCAGCAAAGCTAATTTATCACCTTTAACCCAAGGAAAACACTTTACTGTTACTAATGACGATGTAGGGTTTTTTGTGAAATTATCAAGTAATGTAGGCATTAAAGATACAGCATCAGGAAATTGTTTTTTGAAAAAACTGCTTACATCTTCCTTTGTGTTTAGGTTTTCAAAATTATGTTCACCCGTTTCAAACGGTAAAAACAGTGTACAGGTAAAATCTCCCGCAGGATTAGGCAAGGCAATCATCATATAGTTTCCTCTGGGCCATATATGCAGGGCATTTTTCTCCATCAAAAAACTACCGTTTTCTCCCGCAGGTATTTCAAGCTCCTTAAAACCATGCTTTAAATACGATTGCGAATAGTCAAAACGGTCGCCATGTTGCATTTTCTCTCTCACGGCAGAGTATGCCCCATCAGTACCAATATTTCTTATCGCTTTTGAGGTAACGGTATTCCCGTTTTCATCCTCAAAATAAGCTATGCCTTCTTCTATATCAACATCAGTACATTTATGATTAAAATATAGGGTGATATTTGGATACTCATCAGCCAACTCAAGTAGTTTTATATTAAGTCTTCCCCGAGATACCGAATATATAGCCTCGCCCTTTTTGCCATAAGGCTGGGAGCTTAGTGTACCATCTAAACCATGTATCATTCTACCATACATGGGAATACCATCTTTCAAAATCTCTTTTGCCAAGCCTACTTTTTCCAGTGCTTTAACACCTCGTGTTGAAAGTGCCAGATTTATAGACTTACCCGCCGATATTTTTTGGTTACGCATATCGGGTCTGCGCTCAAACAAATGCACATCAAACCCTTTTTTTGCTAAATACACGCCCATTAAAGAGCCTGCCAACCCACCGCCAATTATATTTATTTTATCCATAATGCTGTGCAAAGTTAAAACTACACACCAAAAAAGAGATTATTTACACTTTTTATTTAGCCAAATTGATAAAAAATCGCTACCCACTAGTAGAACATTGCACCCAACGTTATATTTTAACAAGCTAATTTCGTATATTTGATTTTACTTTAAACAAAAGGGTAGGCAACTTTTTTAAGACTTGTTTTGTCTTATTTATATAAACTAATGCTAACGCATAAGCAAATTAGAAAATGTTTTTTGCTCATATTTGTTATGAGCGTGTATTCTGTTGCCTTTTCGCAAAAGTCTCAACACCATACAACACAACGGGCTGCTAATTATTGGATGTTTGGTAACGGACTTGCACTAGACTTTAATTGCAACCCGCCAGAGGTAACCGCCCCTGGAAATGTGAGTATAGAAAAAGGGAGTGCTAGTATTGCCGACAGATGCGGCGATTTAAAATTTTATACTGATGGAGATTCTATTTGGCATTTTGGTCATTTTGTGTATCAAGATACAGTATTTCCGCTTAACGGCTCAAAATTTTCAACACAATCTTCTTTAATTTTACCCAGTAGAATTACTTTGGGCAGGTATTGGATTTTTACTATTGATGACACCATAGCCAACCAATATGGACTTAGCTATACGCAAATGGAGGCAGTAGCTACAGCGCCAGGCACGTTTTCAGCAGGTAAGGCAAATCAAGTTTTATCTACCAATACTACTGAAATGATTGCCGCAATAGACCACTCGGATGGAATAGACTATTGGGTGGTCGTAAAAATTAAAAATCAAAGCGAGTTTCGTTCCTACCACATATCGCATGGTATAGGCGGTCCAGATACTATTCCCGTAATAAGTCTCGCAGGAATTTCTGGAGACGAATCAGGGCAAATGAAAATCTCCCCCGATGGGAATTTTTTAGTTATAGCTAGACCTTTACAAATATTTAAGTTTGATAATACTACGGGCGAAATTGAGAATTACCTTAGCTTTGAGGGAACCCCTTGGATTGGAAACGGAAGTAGTATTGCTTTTTCTCCCAGTGGTGGTAAGCTATATTTTAATAATTATGGTTTTACGGGACCAAACTCGGGTAATAATAATATATGGCAAATTAATTTAACGGCTACTGATACCAGTGTGCTTAAAAGTACTATTATCTCAATAGCTCCCCAACATGAGGCAAAGGGTGGGATGCAGCTTGGACCCGATGGAAAAATTTATATTATTAAAGAAGATAATGGTATTACACTAAATGTAATTAACAAACCCGAAGAAGTAGGTTCTGACGCTGACCTTGAACAAAATGCAATACAACTTGAAACACAATCAGGTTTATTCTTTCCCACTTTTAACCAAAGTTGGTTTTTAGATTATAAACCTTTTAAAGAAACTCAAATTTGCTCTAACGATTCTACCCATTTTGAAATATTATTAGAATCTTGGGAACCTGCCATTGGGGGTGCAAAAATAGACTCAATGCTTTGGGTATTCGGAGATCCTTTATCAGGCTCAAAAGATTCTAGTATTGTTGAAGAACCCGCACACTTTTACTCCACAATTGGGTGTTATGATGTGGAACTCACCATTTATTCAGGGGGGAATACATTTACTAACAATAAAGTTATTAGAATTAAAGAAGCACCTACCCTAAATATAGGAGATGGGGATACTACATTGTGTATTACCCCTAGATTGATTACATTTTTTGCATCATCAGCAAATAACCCAGGGGCAGAATACGATTGGTATTATGACACACTTAATGCACCCATGGGAGACCCCGAGGGTGAAATGGGAATTAACCCTAAATTTCCTTTTGCCAACACTGAATTTTTAAAAGCTGATATACCTGGTAAGTATTGGGTGAAAAAATCTTGGAATTGTTGCGTATCTTGGGATACTATGGTTGTTTATCACGACTCTATAACACCTAGGTTTATTATTAATGATAATTTGCAATGCTTACAGGACAATAATTTTAAATTCACAAACACATCAATACCTGGTGTAAAACCTGGCTCTACCAAATGGGAGTTTGGACCTGGCGGACAGCAAACTGGCGAAATTGTAAATGTTACATTTAATCAAAATGGTGCTTTTTATCCCACAATGACCACCCAAAGTAGTAACGGCTGTAAAGCAAAACTAACACGTATAGTGTTGGTAGTGAAACATCCCGAAGCTCGATTTTTTATTGATTCCACTCAGCAATGTTTTAACAATAATGTTTTTGCTTTTAGAGACAGCACCACCATTGAATTTGGACAAGGTGGACTGGAAAAATGGGCTTTTGACTTGGGTGATGGATTTAAAACCAGTTTAAAGCAGTTTACAAAAAGTTATAAAAAACCTGGCGAGTATAATATTTCTTTAATTGTTACCTCGAGCCAAGATTGTAGGGATACTGCTTTAGCAACAGTAAAAATATTTGAGCAACCACAAGCTGGTTTTACTATCAATGATACCAGCCAATGCCTATCGGCAAATATTTTTGAATTTACTGACACTTCTTCTTACAACAATGACACTATAAACTCACGCCAATGGACATATGGTGATGGCTCGCCTATTGATGATAGAACAACTTTACCGCCTATTTTTAATAGAAGTTATACCACTGTTGATTCATTCTTAGTTTCATTAAAAGTGAGTACTGGAATTGGATGCCACGATACCGCTAAAAAGTATATCTATATTCACGGAGACCCATTTGTAGATTTTTCTGTTGATAATGCAGAACAATGCTTGGATGGAAATATTTTTGATTTTACAGATACTACTTTTACCGAGAAAGGAGTTGTACAAACCAAACTTTGGAACTTTGGTGATGGTAGCCCTATTGGTAATACTGGATTAAACAAAAGCTACGCCAACTATGGCGCATACATTATTCAACTTAGGGTTGTAACTAATAAGGGTTGCACAGACTCTACCTCAAAAAATATTTTACTTAACCCTATGCCGAAGGCTGCCTTTACAGTTGATAAAATGATTAGCTGCTTCAAAGACCATAGCTTTACATTTTCAGCAGCACCCTCGTTTATTCCTGTTGGAACTATTGATACTTATAATTGGAATTTTGGAGACGGTAGTACTGGTAATATAAAAGACCCACTGCCCAAAATTTTTACAAGTGATGGTAGCAAAAAAGTACTATTAACATTGGTTTCAAACAAAGGTTGTATAGACTCAACCCAGCGAGTTATACAATTTTATCCAACACCCGTTGCTTTTGCTGCTGTTGATGATGATACACAATGCCTTGAAGAGAACTTGTTTACCTATTCTGCCAATGGCTCAACTGCTAACGGTGGAAACATAAAAGAATATTTATGGCAATTTGGAGATGGTACTATTGATTTTGGAGAAAACCCACCAGGTAAGTTTTATGTAAACCCTGATACGTTTACTGTGCTACTACAAATTATTACTGATGATAACTGCACAGACACTGCCAGCGTAGGAATTAGAACACTTCCATCGCCAATAGCTAATTTCTCTGTTGACCCTACTTGCTTGTTTCAGCCTTCTGAATTTAAAAATAAAAGTAGTAGCTCACCTGGGTTTATTACTAATTGGAGTTGGAATTTAGGCGATGGCACAGTAACCATCGATAGTACCCCCATACATACCTATGCTAATACAGGCAATTACACCGTTACATTAAGTATCCAATCAAATTTTGGGTGTGAAGCCAAAGCCACTAAAGTTAATGAAGCAGAGGTAAAACCACTTCCGCAAGCTCGCTTTACAATTGAAAAAACTGACTTTGATGCAAAAAATACTACTATCAAGTTTATAGATTCATCTATTGATGCTAACCAATGGTTTTGGGATTTGGGCATGGGCAATTTAAGTACCATACAAAACCCCGAAGTAGTATATAATGATACTATTACTTTGCCCGTAACTTTAATAATTAGTAATGCCAAAGGCTGTTTTGATACGCTAAGTAAATCTATTTTTGTAGCACCCGATTTCTTTTTTCATGTACCCAACGCATTTACCCCCAATAAAGACCCTCTAAACCCTACTTATGGTGGTGAAGGAACACTTTATTACCAAGAGTATAACCTCAATATATACAATCGCTGGGGGCAGAAAATATTTGAAGCAAAAAGCCCATTAGAAAGATGGGACGGTACATACAAAGGCAAAAATTGTATAGAAGGGCAATATACTTACATCTATTTGGTAAGAGATGTTTATGGCTTTTACCACAATTACAAAGGTGTGCTTACTTTGTTTAGATAATACGCTATTGCCCACCACTCTTTTTTAATCTTCTTGTAACTCGCTTTCATAAAAAAAATCGACTCATCAAACTGCTTTAGCGTAATTTTACGATTGCCATTTACCCCCACACCCCTGTGAACTCATAAATCTTCATTCAAAATGGATAAAATGCTTCCTTATGTGCTCGCAATCATACAATGAGTGTGTGTTTTTTATACCACGTAGGTCAACTAAAATATCCAACCTTTGGGCTGTATGCAACGTTTATACAGGGACAAGAGTCTTATGATTAGATATTTCTATAAGAAATTTCATTGGCAAAACAATTGTGGAATAGGGTAGTTAAAATTTTCCACTTTTTGAGGTCTGTTAGCAGGGATGTTGACAGACTTTTTTTATTGCTCACTTAACCGATTGTACAATTAAATTAGCCGTATTTGCCGAAGCACCTTCATTGCCTAATTTATTTTTCAACTCCACATACCCTTCGAGCATTAATTCTCGTTTTTTTCCCCCTTCAACAATAAAAGCTAACTCTTTGCTAATATTTTTTGCCGTCATATTATTTTGTATTAGTTCACATACCAGCTCCTTATCCATTACCAAGTTTACCAGCGATATATACTTAATGTTTTTTATTAACTGCTTGGCTATAAGATAAGAAATACTACTCCCTTTGTAGCAAACCACTTCAGGAATGTTAAACAATGCCGTTTCTAAGGTTGCCGTACCCGAAGTTACTAAAGCAGCTTCGGCAATACTTAATATATCGTAGGTTTTATTGGATATCACCTTAACCGCATTTTTCACCTCATGGGGTATTAATGTTTCATAAAATGCCATGGTTTGCGAAGGCGCACCCGCAATAACAAACTGGTGTTTTGGGAAACTATTTATTACTTGTAGCATCACCCCCAGCATTTTAGTAATCTCTTGCTTGCGGCTACCGGGTAACAATGCTATAATAGGTCTTTTATCAAGTTTATTTTTTTCTCTAAACCCCTCTTCCGTACTAAAAATTTTTAAAGCATCTAACAGGGGATGCCCCACAAAATGTACATCATACTGCCAACGATTTTTATAAAAATGTTTTTCAAAAGGCAGTATCACATACATCTGGTTTACAAAGCGTTTAAATTTTTTCACTCTGTTCTCCTTCCATGCCCATACTTGCGGCGAGATATAATAATGAACAGGTATGTTTTTTTTGCATGCAAACTCAGCAATACGAAGATTAAAACCAGGGTAGTCTATCAAAATTAAGATATCGGGCTGCCATGCCTCAATATCAGCCTTGCACTGTTTCATAAAGCCCAATATGGTACGCAGGTGCAAAATCACCTCTAAAAATCCCATATATGCACGTTCTTTATAGTGGCTCACCAAATTGCCGCCTTGCGCCTCCATTAAATCGCCACCCCAATAGCGAAATTCAGCATCAACGTCCAAACGTTTTAGTTCTTTCATCAAATTGCTTCCGTGCAAATCGCCCGAGGCCTCTCCCGCTACTAAATAATACTTCATTTTATGCAAAAGTAAGACATTGTATTTTTACTATAAGTAAGGTGTATAAATCTGTTTACCAAAAAAACAACAATTCATTACCTTTGGGGCTTATGCTATCGCAGCTAAACATACAAAACTTCGCCCTGATAAAAGACCTTAACATCAGTTTTCACCCGCAAATGAATATTATAACGGGCGAAACAGGTGCAGGCAAGTCTATACTATTAGGTGCTTTAGGCTTAATATTGGGCGAGCGTGCCGATGTGAAAGCATTAGGCAGCCTTGATAAAAAATGTGTAATTGAGGGCTATTTTGACATAAAAGGATATGGGCTGGAAGAGTTTTTTGATACGCACGAGTTAGACTATGATGATAGCAGCATTGTACGCCGTGAGATTACAGCATCAGGAAAATCAAGAGCTTTTATAAACGATACGCCTGTGCCACTTATTATTTTAAAAGAATTGGGCAGTCAGTTAGTATCACTACACAGCCAGCATGAAACTTTGGAGCTTAACAACAAAAATTTTCAACTATCGGTAGTTGATTCATTTGCGAGACATCTATCATTATTAAAGGAATATAAAAATCTGTTTCGCGTTTATAAACAAAGCGATGTAAAGCTAAAAAACCTATTGGCACAAGAAGCAGAAGCCCAAAAAGATATAGATTATACCACTTTTATATATAATGAATTAAAAGAAGTACAACTGCATGAAAATGAATTAGAATTATTAGAAAAAGAACAAGAAACCCTTAGCCATGCAGAGGAAATACAAAAAAGTGCTATAACAGCCTATACCATTTTAAGTGAGGGTGAACTACCCGCTATTGACTTGCTAAACCAAGCCAAAACGCTTTTGCAAACGGTAGGAAAAAATGATGAACGCTTATTAGAATTAGCAAAACGCATAGATAGTACTTTAATTGATTTGAAGGATGTTGCTGCCGAACTAAGTACTATAAGCGATACTGTGCAAGCCGATGAAGAACGCTTATACACCATAGACCAACGGCTACACCTTATTTATAATTTATTAAAAAAACACGAAGTAAAAACTACGGCTGAACTATTGAAAGTGCAGCAAGAAATAGCCAGCAAGTTAAATAAAACAGAAGGGCTTAGTGAAGAAACTGAACTGCTGCAACAGCACTGTACTGAAATGTACCAACAGCTTACCAAAATGGCAAATACCCTTAGCCAAAACCGCCATCACCAAAAAGAAGCTATCGAGAAGAATATTTCGCAATTATTAGCACAGGTGGGTATGACTAATGCCATTATTGAGGTAAATATATTTAACCTGCCCAATAATGAGCTAAATGATACGGGTAGTGATGCGGTAAACTTTTTATTTAGCAGTAACCTTGGCAGTGCTTTGCAACCGCTAAACAAAGTAGCCTCGGGCGGGGAGTTATCACGATTGATGTTAGCCATAAAATCTTTAGTAGCAGATAATATTAAACTACCTACATTAATTTTTGATGAAATTGATACTGGAATTTCAGGCGAGGTAGCTGCCAAAACTGGGCGTTTAATGAAGCAACTGGCAGGTAAGCACCAAGTAATTAGCGTAACCCATTTGCCCCAGATTGCAGGTGCAGGACACAAACATTTTTTTGTATATAAAGAAGTAAAAAACAATACTACCGAAACCCAGCTAAAAGCCCTTAACCAAGGCGAACGTATTGAAGAAATAGCCAAAATGTTAAGTGGCGATAGCCCCACAGAGTCAGCAATGGAAAATGCACGTGAACTTTTAGCCATTTAAAAACACTATGAAAAAAATTATATTAAGCCTTTGCCTATTTTTATGCAGCCTTTTTTACACTACTGCACAGGTAAAAACTTTCACATCGGCAAAACAACATTTTTCAATAAATTATCCTGAAAAATGGGTATTGCTGGATATAAAATTCATCCCAGCTATAACTTTCGGGACAATATCTCCTAAAGAAGATGAAACCGACCAGTTTTCAGAAAACGTTAATATTGTTATTGATACTACTAATGTAGGTAGCATGGATTTGACGACTTATAGAGATAATTCCACCAAAATGTTACGCCTTTATTTAACAAGTTTTTCCATAGTTTCAAAAGGTATAGATACATCTAACAACAAGCAAAAAGCTGCTACAATAATATATAAACATACCCTTGGGAAATTGCACCTTAAAGTTTTAGTGTACTTGTACATGGTAAATAAAAAAACCTACGTAATTTCTTGTTCTGCAGAAGCGGGTGTTTTTGATAAATACCAACCTACTTTTATAAAAATATGCAAAAGCATCGCTTTTAGATAACCCGTATCACCTTTATTCACAGAAAATTAAATGTTAAGAAAGAGATTTGACAATATTTTATCAGGAGTTATAATAGGTTTACTAGCCCCTTTTTTGTTTAGTATTGGTTTTTACTTTTACAACTATTCTTATACCACTTATGCAGTAATGATAGAACACTACTATGATGTGAATGAGATGGCGGCGATTATAAGTCTTTGCTTGCTTACCAACTTGCTTGCGTTTTTTTTATTGTACTGGGCAAAGTTTGAGATGACCCCACGAGGGGTAATTTTAGCTACCTTTATTTGGGGTGCTGCTATCGTTTACTTCAAAACATGAAAATTTTATTTACTTTATTATTTCACTAACAATCAGCAATTTATACCTACGTTCTCTATCTTTTTACCTTTATACAATACACTATATAGCCACAGGAGAATTAATATTAAAAGAAGGTACGGCTAAGATTTAAAAAAGTAGCCCCGACAGGAATCGAACCTATATCAAATGTTTAGGAAACATCTATTCTATCCATTGAACTACGGGGCCAATTGTACAAAGGTATTATAGCAAAGGCGTTTATACAATTAGTAAATTATGAAATTTTACTTCCGTTTGTTATTTCTTCATTCGGGTGTACAAAATATAACTTACCACTGAATAAAAAACTACACACCTGTGAGGTTTAATTACTTGTTTTGGTATATGATAAGCCTACAATGTATTGGATAGGCGTAAGAGAATGCTGTCTTTTACAACACTCCATTTTTGCGTACCTATTATCTTAATTCAACAGCAAAGAAAAAAACATAGAAAAGAAAGATATCAGTAGGATGAAGCATTAAACAAAAAAAGGCTGCAACTTTCGTTGCAGCCTTTTCTTTAAACTTTATTTAGTTACTGTATGTAATTAACGAGTTACAGTAAATTTCTTAGAACTTATTGCAGTATTACCTGAACTTAAAGTATAGAAATAAATACCAGGATTAAGGTTTAAAGTAGCAGCAGCTTTATGCTCGCCTGCTTCAACTTTTTCATTGTTAAGTACAGTAGCTACTTTTTTACCCACCATATCATATATTTCTATAGATACATTGGTTGCATTTTTAACACCGTACTCAATAAATATTGATTGACCGCTATTTGCAGGGTTAGGATATACCTTACCTAATGATAAACCTAACGCATCAATTTCTCTTACACTAACAGAAGAAGTACCACTAATAAATGCTTGAACATCAGCGAAAATTGGTGAGTTAAAAGCTGTACCTGGCATAAAACCATCCCAGTTAGTTGTAGTAGTTTGCCCGTAGCGGGTTTGGCTATAAAGAATTAAAGAATTATCAGCATAATTACGGTTACGCAATGTTACTGGCAAACCACCGTTTGATGCTTCAATGGTAGTAAAACCATAACCGAAATAGTTAATCCCAGTAGCAGGACGGGTAAAACCTCTTGACTCAATAGTATCACCAGGTGTCCAAGGATGCCCAGGTTTAAAAGTAATAGTAGTAGCAAACCAACTGGGTGGGTTACGGCTAATATTAGCAGCATTAGTACCTGCAATAGCAGTACCTACAGGTACAACTCTATAACGGCTTCCCCAGCCACCAGACCCAAAGGTGGTAGTATCTTCAGCAACTAATAATATTGTATCTCTGTCAAAAAAACCAGTACCCGATAATGTGTTTTGGTTTAAACCAGTAGGGCGAGCATTTAACATAGTATCGCCATTTCCAAAAATAATTGAACCATTACGGATTTGATTGGTAAGTGAATTTTTGTAGTAAGTAATAAAACAAGTGTCAACAACATTAGTATTAGCATTGTTTCTACGGTATATATACCTAAATGCTAAAGAATCCCAAGTGTAGTTATCTTTTTGAGCAAAAATTTGAATTGGAAAGTCAGGGTCACTAGGAACAGCTACCCAGTTACCGTGCCTCAAATCAAATAAGTGCCCCCATGCGTGTGAGAATACACTGTTTACTTCGTTGGCTTGGTTTACATTAACAACAGTAGAATCAGGAAAAACAAGACTTACAAAATTTGTAAAAGGGCCAGAAGCATTGTTACGGATAAAATCATCAGGTGAAAACCACCCGTTTACATCTCCTCCGCTCTTAGAAAATGCTCCTTTTGTAGGAGTAAATTTATCAGTTGAAGGGAAGTCTTTGTAGTTCTTTGGCAAATCAACAGTTCTCTGTGCAGAAGCAAAACTGTAAGTTGCAATTACTAAGGCTAGTAATAGTACTTTTTTCATCATATTGGTTTTTTTAGTTGAGCAAAAATAAGTAATTCGTTTGAAATAAATATATTGTTGCTGATTATTCTTTTCTACAGAGACTTTATAGTACTTTAAAATGTTGTAGGTTTCATAAAAAAAATTGCTTTGCTATAAGTTATATAATTAGCTACCCCCTATTATACTATCATTTTACACATTGTTAAATTACAATTATACCCTACTCACTTTAAATAATATCACCCAATTGTGGGCGAATAAGTATTTCCTCAACCACTGTTGATGGGGAGGTATCGTAAGCATTCCAAATTGCTTGGGCAACATCTTTTGCAGGGATAAAGCGTTCTTTGGGAAGGTCTACCCCATCCCATGAATTGGTAAGCGTAGGCCCAGGTAATATTGCTGTTACTTTTACATTTTCTTCTTTCAATTCTTCACGCAATACTTTGGTCATACCATACAAGGCATACTTGCTTATACAATATGAACCTCCATTAGGATAAGCTACTATACTTGCTGTTGAACACATATTAAATATATGGCTGTGGGGCTCTTGCCTTATTAAAGGGAGCAACATACGTGTGAAATAGTAAGGGGCATTAAGATTAATAGCCATTTGTATCTCAAAGTTTTCATCGTCTTCAGTACTAATTTTTCCAGGCATAAAAATACCTGCATTATTCACCAATACATCCACTTTATTGAACCTGTTTTTAATAGCATCAGCAAATACTTGTAGTTGTTTTTTATTACCTACATCGCAGTGCATTGCCAAAATATCTACCTTATATATATCGCTAAGTTGTTTAGCCAACTTGTCTCCCTCGTTTTTGTTACGTGAACAAAAGGCTACTCCAAAGCCTTCTGAGGCGTATTTTTCGGCTATAGCTTTCCCTATACCTTTGGTTGCACCTGTTACTACTGCTATTTTCATGGCATAAAAATAACAGTTAATCTGCAATTTAGTACAATTGGTAGGGTATAGTTAATTATTACCAGCACAAAATCTTTATCTTTACCGCCGTAAACAACCATGACCGTTTTTTATCATTTTGGCAGGTATCTGCTATTTCTAAAAAGTATGTTCTCTCGTCCTGAGAGGTTTGCCATTTACTACCAGCGAACCCTAATGGAGATGAACTCCATTGGTATTGGCTCATTACCTATTGTAGCTATTATTTCTCTTTTTATTGGCGGGGTTACTACCCTCCAAATAGCTTACCAGTTGGTGAGCGGTGCAGTACCCAGTTCTATTATTGGCTCAATAGTTAGTGATTCTACTATATTAGAATTTGCCCCTACCATCACCTGTTTAGTATTAGCAGGAAGGGTAGGCTCTAACATAGCATCAGAAATTGGTACTATGAAGGTATCAGAACAAGTGGATGCTTTAGAGGTAATGGGCATTAATTCATCGGGCTTTTTAGCCTTGCCCAAAATAATTGCTGCAATATTTATGATTCCTTGCCTCATAATGTTGGCAATGGGGCTATCTATTTGGGGCGGAATGTTAGTAGGAGATTTAACTGAAATATTGCCCAGCGAAGCCTTTGTGCGTGGGGCTCGGTCATCGTTTAGAGGGTTTACAGTAGCATTCTCATTAATTAAAGCCGCTGTTTATGCTTTTATAATTACCTCAATATCGTGTTACCAAGGGTATTATACTGTTGGTGGAGCATTAGAAGTAGGCACATCAAGCACACGGGCGGTAGTATATAGTAGTGTAGCGATTTTATTTGCAGATTATATGCTGGCACAACTGCTATTATAAATAATGATAGAGTTAAAACAAATAAATAAGAGTTTTGGCGACAAACACGTGTTGCACGATATTTCGGCTATCTTTAAAAAAGGAAAACCGAACCTTATAATAGGGGCAAGTGGAAGCGGAAAAAGTGTGTTAATGAAATGTATGGTAGGTTTGATGCTACCCGATGAAGGCGAGATACTATACGAAAAACAAGATTTTACAAGTATAGGCTACGATGAAAAAAAAGCTATACGCAGAGAAATAGGTATGCTATTTCAAGGTGCGGCATTGTTTGACTCACTAACTGTTGAGGAAAACATAATATTTCCCCTAAATATGTTTACCAACTGGGACAAAGAAGAAAAAATAGACCGAGTAAACTTTTGCCTAAACAGGGTACATCTTGAAAATGTAAACAACCTATTGCCCTCTGAAATAAGCGGAGGAATGAAAAAACGTGTGGGAATAGCCCGTGCAATAGCCATGACCCCAAAATACCTTTTTTGTGATGAGCCCAATAGTGGACTTGACCCTATTACCAGCCGAGTGATTGATAATTTAATATCAGAAATTACTGAAGAGTATGGTATGACCACCATTATTAACACCCACGACATGAAAACCGTGTTTGATATTGGCGAACATATAGTATATATATACCAAGGCAATAAGGCTTGGGAAGGTAGCAAAAACGACATTACAAATGCCGATAGCGAGGTATTACAAGAGTTTGTAAAAGCATCCGTTTTTTAAACAAAAAAGCCACACTTTAAAAGTGCGGCTTGAGTAACGTTTAACTCTTCTATTTCTTTTTTAGTTCCCTTACTGTTTCAAAAATTTTATTGTTCTACTCCCTTTGCTATTACTAATTTGTATGTAGTAAATGCCTTGAGTTAAATCAGCTATATTAATAGTAGATTTTCCATTTATTGTAAAATTTCTCAATTCTTTGCCTTGAATATCGGTAATGCGGGCAGTAGCTTTACTATTATTTTCTAACTCAATAGTTAATACCTTTTTTACAGGATTGGGATAAATACTAATGTTTTGTTGGGCAAACTCGCCTATAGACAGTACAAAGGCTTGTGCTGCTGTTGTATCTGCACAAGTAAATTGGTTGGTAGCAATTACAGCATAGTTTCCTGCTTGTGCTGGTGAGTAGGTGCTTTTTATTTCACCACTAATAATACTTCCATTTCGTAGCCATTTGAATGTATTGCCTGCACCGCTATTAGCTTCAAATGTATTGCCAAATTTGGCTAAAGTTACCACAGGCTTTTGCCTTAGCACTACTTTAAATGTTCCTGCTTTTTTGCATAAGTTACCATCGGTAACGGTTACTTTATAATTCCCAGCCACTGCTACTTCAATAGTTGCTGTGGTATCATTACTTGTTTCCCACAAATACTTATCAAAAGTACCAGGGTTAAGCGTTAGTTTACTACCCGCACACAAGCTAATATTGGCAGTAGGAATAGCAGGCACAGGCAGCTCATAAAGGTAGGTAAATACAGTATCAGTAGTTATGGTGCAACTACCATTGGTAATGCGTACCTGAAAGTTAGAAGTTCGGTTGGTTTTTATGGCTGTATCTTTCACATTAGGAAAATCTACTCCTTTCTCAATCCACTGGTATTTATATTTTGAAGTACTACTTTCAGGAGTAAGGCTAATTAAAGTAACATCGCCTTTACACATTGAGTTACCATTTGGCGTTAAAATTTTGCTTGATGGTTTTGTAAACCATTTAACTGTTACAGCTATTGAGGTATCTATACAACCACTGCCATTATTAGTAATTAGCCTATAATCTCCAGCTTTATTTGCTGATAAGCTATCAATATTAGTTGCGGTATTACTTCCATTATACAACCACGAAAAAATGGCAGAAGAATTAAAAGAACTTGCCTTTAGTTTTATGCTGTCTCCAGCACATAAGCCTACATTACCATTAAAGTTTAACCCGCCTGCATAAGCATTACAGGTATCAGTATAAGAGAATAGTTCTTCCCCATTTACACTATCAGTTGCAGTAAAATATAAGATGTTGTTTAAAACAGCAAAGTTTTTGGGTGATGATGAATTTGTACCTTCATAAATATCTTTTATCAGTTTAGTGCCTTGTTTGCTGCCATCAGTTTCCCATAGTTCTTCTCCATGGGTGATATCAGAACTGGTAAAGTACAAACGGTTATTTATTTTGGTAAATGGTGAAGTAATATTCACTGTATTATCAACTACCACAGTACCGTTAAATGTTCCATCAGTCTTCCATAAATGATTTTGAGATACGAAATAAATTTCGTTTTTAAAATTAACAAACCACTTTGGAGATGTAGCACCACTATTAACGGATATAGTACCCGCATTAGTTCCGTCAGTTTTCCATAACCCTATATTTCCACCATCCGTAGCACTAAAAAGAATAATAGAATCTCCCCAGCTAAATAAATTTCTTGGGTTAGCGTTTTTGTATGCCCCAGTGTATATATTTTTGACCAACTGTGGCGAAGAAAATCCTACTTTCACTCTCCACAGTTCATTTCCTTCATCATTAGCAGGACCACCTATTGATGCTTTTTTATTGCGAGTTGCTGAAAAGTAAACATAGTTGCCCATTTTAGTAAAATCTCTTGCTACGCTATTACCCAAATTAGGGTTTACATCCACTGCGCCTTTTAGGGTTTTACTATTTAAGTAGTATGGGTCTTTTCCTTTAGTTTGGTAAGTGGCATTAAAAAACAATGTCCCGCTGGCATCCTCAAAACCATCAGGATTTGATGACAATGGCGACCCTCCAAAACTTTTAAAGGGATAAACATCTTTACCATCTGTGCCACTTTCAGTGCCATCGCTTACAAAAATTTCAGACCCTATTTTACTATTGTATCCATTGAAGTAAATAAAGTCTCCGCTGGTTTCTATTTCATCCGTTCTATTTACGCCTGCCGATGGCCAAAACGATAGTATATTTTTTGTACCCGCAGCAGTACCGTCTGTTCTATACAATCTAAGGCTGGTTACCCCTGCCGAAAAATATAAGTGATTTTTATACGCAGTAAGTTCAGTAGGAGAAGATGTAGCCGTTCCACTAAGTATATCAAGCAATAGTTTTGTACCCGTACTTGTGCCATCAGTTACCCATACTTCACGCCCGTGTGTGCTATCATCAGCCGTAAAATATAGTTTACCGTTAAATACCTCGAAACTTGTAGGCGAACTTTTCCCTTTGCCTGCCCAAATATCTTTTACAAGCTGTTGCCCAAACATGGGTGTAAATAATGAAACAGATACTATAAGTACAATGTACCTATAGGTTGAAATGATAATATTTTTCATAGATTTTTTTTATAGTTGCACAGTATATTTCAACAATAGTACCAATAAAAAATATTGGCAATATAATTATCAAACTGGTCATTATAAATATTATTTTGACTGTTTGGCTGAAATAGCAGGCACTTGCTTGCCCAACACCTTAAAGTATAGCTTTTCTACTTTTTTAGTCATTGCTACGGCGGTAAACTCATCTTTAATAGTTTGGAAAGCATTGGCAGCAGTAGAATCTCGCAGTTCTTTATTTCTCACCACTTTCAATAAGGCTTCGGCAAGCATATCGGGTTGTTCAGGGTCTATTAATAGTCCGTTTTCCATATCCTTCAAAATCTCCTTCGAGCCATCAACACGCGTGGCAACAATACATTTTTTCATAGCCATAGCCTCCAGCATACCAATGGGCAAGCCCTCCCATAGCGAGGGTAAACAATAAATATCAATACCTGCTAATACATTAGGTACATCTTGCCTAAAATCGTTTAAAATAAGTCTATCGCCAATACCTAATTCTTTTACTAAATTCTCTGTTGCCTCCCGTAGCGGGCCTTCACCAATCATTAAAAGTGTAACATCATCATATTGGTCATACACTTGTTTAAAAGCCCTCACCATAGTGATAGGGTCTTTTTGTATATCCATCCGCACTATATACCCTATTAATACATGATTGTCAGGAATATTATACTCCTTACGTATAGTAGATTGACCCATTTTGTGGTTAAACTTATCAAGGTCTATACCGTTGCGAATAACCTCTGATGTAAACCCTTTTATATATTGCTGCCCTGTTTTTTGATTGGAATGTGAAACGGATATAGTTTGCTTTACTTGGTTGGTAAGTAGCTTCTCTGAAAATATGCGTAAATTTTTAACAAAAAAACCTTGGTCATCGTGAAAAGACCACCCGTGTACAGTGTATAACATGGGTATGTTAAGGTTTTTGCAAGCCCGCCAAAGGTTTGATGCGGCACGTGTACCGTGGTTGTGTACCAGCTCTATACCTTCATCAATTAACAATTGTTTTATTTGCTTGGTAAGTGAAAAATCAAACCCTTTTTCTGAATAGATAACATAGGTTTTTATTCCTAATTTCTCCAATTCATCCACCATTGGACCAGGTGTAAACGATAGTACCACAGGCACAAACAAGGATTTATCCAACTCTTTTACCAAGGTAAGTACATGGCTTTCTCCTCCACCTATCTTTCCTTGTCGTATAGTTTCTAAAACTTTAATTTTTGCCATAGGTAGTTCTAACTAAAGCAAAGCAAGCCATTTTTATGGTGTTTAGCAAATGAATTGTAGCACCGTATGTGGACAGCTTTATAAAACAGAATAGTAAGTGTATTACTTTTTGGGCAATAATTATAAATAAGATTGAAATCTTATTCTGCATTTTCATCGTTTTTTTAAACAGAACTTGTAACAATCTTCAACTTCTCCGCTAAATACTTAGCGGTATAACTTTCTTTTACCGTTATCAAGTTTTCGGGTGTGCCTTCAAATACAATATTTCCGCCAGCATCTCCGCCTTCTGCGCCTATGTCTATCACCCAATCAGCACATTTTACCACATCCATATTGTGCTCTATAATCACAATACTATGCCCTTGCTCTACCAAGGCATTAAAACTTGCCATTAGCTTGTTAATATCATGGAAATGCAAGCCCGTAGTAGGCTCGTCAAAAATAAATAGTATATGTTGGTCTTTACTGGC
The DNA here is from genome assembly GCA_964584305.1 of uncultured Burkholderiales bacterium. GTDB lineage: Bacteria > Bacteroidota > Bacteroidia > UBA8524 > UBA8524 > SB11. The sequence continues at coordinate 192,435 of CAZOZL010000004.1, read as the reverse complement.
TTTGCCCAAAAATGAGGCTAATTTTATCCGTTGTGCTTCTCCCCCACTAAGTGTGCTACTGCTTTGCCCAAGCGATACGTAGCCCAAACCCACTTCTTGCAATGGTTTAAGTTTATTGTACAATGCTTTCGCCTCTTTAAAAAACTCCATTGCCTCATCAATAGTCATTGCCAACACATCAGCAATGTTTTTATCATGGTACTTTACTTCAAGTATATCTTCTTTAAAACGTTTGCCTTTACAGGTTTCGCAAGGCAAATGAAGGTCTGCCATAAACTGCATTTCTATGGTAGTTTCGCCTTCGCCTTGGCAAGTTTCGCATCGTCCGCCATCTACATTAAAACTAAAAAAACTGCTTTTATACCCTCGTGATTTTGCCAAAGGCTGTGAGGCATACAAATCTCTAATAACATCGTATGCTTTTATATAGGTAACAGGGTTACTACGAGATGATTTCCCTATCGGGTTTTGATCTACCATTTCTACCTGTGTTACTTTTTTATAGTCGCCTTCCAGTTTGTCGTGTGCGCCTGTTTTACCTCCTGAATATGAGCCTATAATTTTTTGTAATGCAGGGTATAACACTGTTCTTATCAGTGATGTTTTTCCGCTACCACTTACCCCAGTTACTGCTGTAATAGCATGAAGCGGTATTTTTACATCTACATTTTTTAGGTTGTTTTCTCTTGCTCCTTTTATCTCTACAAAATCACTCCACTTGCGGCGGTGAGTAGGAGTAGGGATTTCTTCTCTACCCGATAGATACTTGCCCGTCAAGCTATTTTCATCCACCAGCATAGCATCGTATTTCCCCTTAAAAATCAAATCGCCACCATTACGCCCCGCAAAAGGGCCTATATCTATTAACTCGTCGGCAGCTTTCATCACATCTTCATCATGCTCAACAATTACCACAGTATTGCCCAAATCTCTAAGTGATTTTAATATACGGATAAGGTTTTCGGTATCACGGCTATGCAAGCCTATACTTGGCTCGTCCAATATATACATACTGCCTACCAAGCTACTACCTAATGAGGTTGCCAAATTTATACGCTGCGACTCGCCACCACTAAGTGTATTGCTCAATCGGTTTAGGGTAAGGTATCCCAAGCCTACTTCTTTTAAAAAAGTAAGGCGGTTGTGTACTTCTTTTAATATTCGGTGGGCTATTTCTTTATCAGTTTTACCAAGTTTCAGGTTTTCAAAATACGTGTGGGCATTGCTCACAGACATTAGCACAATATCTGTAATAGATTTTTTTTCGCCTCCATTTGCTTCGTCAATTAACTTTACATAGGTAGCATCTTTACGTAAACGTGTACCTCTACAATCAGGGCAAGTAGTTTTACCTCTATACTTGCTCAACATTACCCTGTACTGTATTTTATAAATCTTTTCTTCAATCATTTTGAAGAAATCATTTATTCCCTGTACGCCTTTTGTACCCTGCCACAATAGGTCTTTTTCAGCTTCGTTCAACTCGTAATAACTACGGTGTATGGGGAAATCTTTGTGTATTGATGTAGCGGCAAATTCTTTTTTCCACTCCTGCATGGTTTCGCTGCGCCAAGGGGCAACTGCTCCCTCGTAAACGCTAAGGCTTTTATCAGGCACTACCAAATCTTCGTCAATGCCTATTACCATCCCAAAACCTTCACAGGTTTTGCAAGCTCCATAAGGATTATTAAAACTAAAAAAATTAGTATTGGGTTGCTCAAATGTTATTCCATCAGCTTCAAAACGTGAGGAAAATTGTGTTATTTTTTTCTCCCCTTCGGGTGATGTAGATTGTATTAAACATTCCATGTCCCCTTCAAAAAAAGCAGTTTGCACACTATCTGCCACCCGTGAGGGTAACTCTTCATCATCGCTATCCACCAAAATACGGTCTATAATCAGACAAGTATCTTTGGGCTTAATTTTCTTGAGTTCTTTTGCGCTTTGCTCCAGTACTTCCTCAACTTTCGCCATCCCTGCTTGAGTCAATATTCTGGTAAAACCTTTTTGTAGCAGTACTTTTAGTTCCTCGCCTAATTTACGCTCTGTATTTAAGCGACTTAAAATAAGTACCGTTGTGTCTTTTTCTAAATTTGTGATAAAATCTACTACATTAGTTACTGTATGGCGTTTTACCAACTTACCACTAACGGGCGAGATAGTTTTACCAACTTTGGTAAACAGCAGTTTAAGATAGTCGTATATTTCTGTACTGGTAGATACAGTGCTGCGTGGATTACGGATATTTACCTTTTGCTCAATAGCTATGGCGGGCGAAATACCTTTGATATAATCTACATCAGGCTTGTTTCTCTTCTCCATAAACTGGCGAGCATACGATGATAAACTCTCAACATATCGGCGTTGCCCCTCGGCATAGAGTGTATCAAACACCAAACTCGATTTTCCACTCCCACTTACCCCCGTTACCACAGTTATTTGGTTACGCGTTATTTCTATATCTATATTTTTAAGGTTATGCTCGCGCGCACCTTTTATGAAAATGTTATTCTGTTTAGCCATAAAAAAGAAGGCGCAAAATTACTTTACTTTGCTGCCAATACCAACGTAAGTATTACTTTAAAGTTTATATCGCTTTTTTTTAACAGTAAATGTATTTACTCAACGGAAATATTATCTCAAATCTAAACTTAGAAACCAGCAATAGAGCTTTTAAGTATGGCGATGCTTTTTTTGAGACTATGCTATACCATAAGGGCGATATCCCCTTGTTTGATTTACATTTTGAGCGAGCAGTAAAAACTTTTTCTTTATTAAAAATGTCTTCTCCCGAAGGGCTCACAAAAGAAAATTTTAAACATTTACTATTACATTTTATAGCGAAAGAAGGGCATACCACAGCCAAAGTACGCATCACTTTTTGGCGCAATGGTGAGGGAACTTATTTACCTACTGAAAATACCACTTCTTATTTGACAGAGACTACACCCATACCCACAAAACCATTTGAATTGAACAAAGAGGGGTTAACCTTAGGCATTTATAAAGACACTTTTAAAAATACCGATTTTTTAGCGAACCTAAAAGTTACAGGTTGCCTCACCTATACCCTTTCCCGTATTTGGGCAAAAGAGCAAAACGTTGATGATGCTATACTACTAAACCACTATGGCAGAATTGCCGAGTGTAGCAGCAGTAATATATTTTTAGTGCTTGGTAATGAGATTATAACTCCACCTCTTAACGAGGGGGCATTAGACGGGGTAATGCGCCGCCATCTGTTAAACACCTTGCCCCAACAGAATTTTGCTGTAAAAGAGCAACCCATAGAAATTGCTGACCTTGAAAAGACAAACGAAATATTTACCACCAATGCTTTAGGCATAAAATGGGTAAAAAAGGTGAAGGGAGTTGAGAAGGAATATTCCCTGCCGATAGGCATAAATGCCTACCCTAATTCATAAAGACAACACATAAAATAGCAGCGGGCTAAAGCCCGTCAACTCTATAAATAGATAGGCATAAATACCTACCTAATTCATAAAAAATGGCAACCTTTCTAAATAGCATCAAGTGAAAAAGAGGGGATTGAGAAGTATTTGGGAATGTTTGCTATTCAGGATATTCAAATCCTGAACGTGTTTAAAATCCACTAATATTATTTTTAAACACAGTTAAAGCAAAAAAAACAGTTCTGAAGTTCTTACCTACCGTTTTTTGTTTTGTTTAAAGAAGGTTTTGCTCCATTATGATTTTTTTGATAACGTTCAATTTGTTTTGATTCCCAGTTTTCTGCACCTGCTCTTGTAGTTTTTCTACCAACCTGTATCATATGTCCAAACTCCTTGGTTTTCTCATGTTCGTTAAATCTTCTATCAAAATCATCAGTGATTCCAGCATACAGAATTTTGTTCCCCTTTTTTAAAAGGTACTTTGTTGTTTTTCTTACCATTAGCTTACTTTTTTCGTATCCAAAAATAATTATAAATTTCTTCTTTCTCAACACGATACTGTCCATTTTATTAACATTAGCTATCTGTTATTCACATTTATTATTAACTACACATTATAAATCTCTCAAAAAACCTATTTTTCCCACTTATGGCAAAAGAAGATTCAAAAAATCTTCTAATAGGTTTATATCAATAGCGGTGGGCTTTAGACCGCCGACTTCTTCCAATTCATAAGGAATGATAACCCATTATAAATAGCGAGGGGTTTTAGCATAATATTTTATATTGCGTTATATCATGAGTCAAAATTATTTTTCTATTTGGATACATCTTGTGTGGACTACTAAAAATCGGCAACCTCTTATCTATTATAAGTTAAAGAAACCTTTGTATGACAAAATGCGAGAAATTGCTGACCAGAAAGATTTTCGCCTCGATTTTATTAATGGTGTGCACGACCATGCACATATTTTAGTATCTATTCAACCTAAACAATCAATAAGCCAAGTAGTACAGTATTTAAAAGGTATAAGTAGCAATTGGGTAAATAAAAGCGGTTTAAGCGAAGAATACTTTGAGTGGCAAGATGATTTTGCAGCCTTTTCAGTAAGCCCAACACAACTTGCTGCTGTTAGAGAATATATTAAAAATCAAGAAGAGCATCATAAAGAAACAAATTTTGAAAACGAACTAAAATCAATCAAAGAACTATAAAATAATTCCCTGCCGATAGGCATAAATGCCTACCCTATTTCATAAAGAATGATAACCTATTATAAATAGCGGTGGGCTTTAGACCGCCGACTTCTTCCAATTCATAAGGAATGACAACACATTATAAATAGCAGCGGGCTAAAGCCCTTCGATAAAAATAAGTGGCGCATGAAGTGCGGAAAATCAATATCTTTCAGACCTTTTAAAATTATATAGCTTGTAAATCTCACAAAGCCCCTTGTTTTTTTGGTATTGTGTGAGAAATATAAAAATTAGCAATGATAAAACTGTCTTTCAAAAATCCATATTTGGTACTGGTGCTGGTGGTTGTAGTAATGGTACTGGCTGGGGTATTAATTCCCCGAATGGCGGTAGATATTTTGCCCAAGTTTGAAAAATCGGCAATGCAAATTCTTACTCTATACCCAGGTATGCCCGCCGAAGTAGTAGAAAAAGACATTACCAGCAGAATGGAACGGTGGACGGGACAATCACCAGGTATTGAGAAGCAACTCTCCAAAAGTTTAATGGGGGTGAGTATTGTAACCAATTACTACGGCGAAGATGTTGACCCTGCCGAGGCTATGGCAAATACATCGGCGTATGCTATGAGTGATATGTACTACCAGCCACCGGGTACATTGCCGCCTATGGTTCAGCCTTTTGACCCTACGGCAAGTAAACCACTAATGCTTTTAACGGTGAGTAGTAATGTGAAAAGTGGAAAAGAATTGTATGACATAGCCTATTACAACCTGCGGCAAATGCTAAGTGGTGTGCCTGGTATTGTTGCACCTGCGGCTTATGGCGGGGCTAAAAGGAGAATACATATTTATGTTGACCCGCTAAAACTTGAGGCACGTGGTATTTCGCAAACTCAAGTAAATGATGCTATCAAAAAAAATACTACTATGATTCCTTCGGGTATTGCAGAAATAGGTATGATAAACTACGCTATTGACGCAAAGGGAATGATTATTAATGTAAAAGATTTTGATGATATAGTAATAGCCTATAAAAATGGAAATCCCATATATGTAAAAGATGTGGGCTATGCTTCTGATGCCAGTGTAATACAAACCAATATTGCTCGGGTAGATGGGAAAGAGCAAGTGTATTTACCTATTTTTAAACGCCCAGGGGCAAATACCATTGCATCTGTTGAGGCAGTGAAAAAAGCTATCCCTAGCTTAAAAGAACGAATGCCTGATGATGTACAACTAAACGTAATTTTTGACCAAAGCTCATACGTACGCAATGCCATTTCAGGTTTAACCACTGCGGGCTTGGGCGGGCTTGTACTGGTGGTTATAGTGCTTATACTATTTTTGGGTAATTTTCGGTCTGCTCTCATTGTCTCCATCAGTCTTCCCTTGTCGGTATTGTTTGCTTTCTTGGTATTATCGTTTACGGGGCAAGCTATTAATAGTATTACATTGGGTGGTATTGCCTTGGTGCTGGGCTTATTGGTAGATAACTCTATTGTAGTATTAGAGAATATTGACAGGCATTTAAAAATGAACAAGTCTGCATGGCAAGCAGCATTAGATGCCGCATTAGAGGTTGCCACACCTGTACTTGCCTCAACGTTGGTAATAGTAGTGGTATTTTTGCCTGTAATTTTTTTAACAGGAATGGCAAAATTTCTTTTCTCGCCGCTTGCTATTACTGTTGCGGGTGCTATGCTGGGTTCTTATATATTTTCACTCACATTAGTACCGCTTATTGCTGCCTACCTATTTAGAAATAAATTGCCTACTGGTGAGCGACCTAAAAAATCAATGTTAGGTTTTTTTCAACGCTTTATTGACAGGCTTAAAAATAGATACCAGCGCAGTTTGGTGCAGGCTTTTAAATATAAATGGGGAGTACTAACAGTGGTGGCAAGTTTGTTCATTGTTTCATTATTTATAATGAAAACCCAATTGGGATACGAGCTGTTTCCTCAATCCGATGTAGGACAATTAGAAATTCAGGTGAGGATGGAATCAGGCACTCCACTAAAAACATCAGAAAAAACTATAAAAGCAATGGAGCAAGTAGTTAGGGATGAGTTGGGGAATGAGTTGCAACAAATTATTTCTAATATTGGAGTGGTGTATGACCTTCCCGCAGCTTATACTCCTAACTCGGGTACACAAGATGCTTTTATAGGAATTCAGCTAACAGAAAACCATGCTATTAGTACTTTTAGTTATGCTTCGCGATTAAGAGAAAAACTAAACCGCCAGTTCCCTGGAATAGAGATTAGTTTTAATACGGGCGGACTTATCACTGCTGCGCTAAATGATGGTAAACCTGCCCCCATTGATGTGCAGATTGTAGGAAATGATTTAAAAATATTACGCCAAATTTCGGAGCGATTAAGAGATACTATTTCTGCTATCACTTCTACAAGAGATGTGCGGATATTGCAGCGGATAGACCAGCCTACAAAAGATATTGATATTGACCGTATTAAAGCGGCAGAATTGGGGGTTGAACCTGTTGACGCTATCAAAAATATTGTATCGGCATTAAACTCGTCAGCTACATTTGATAAGGCTTTTTGGATAGATGAACGCAATGGAAACCACTATTATGTGGGAGTTACCTATCCCGAATTTTTAATTAATGATGAGCATATCTTAAAAAATGTAAATGTATCCAGCCAAACGCATGATAAACCTGTACCGTTTAGAAATTTTTCTAAAATAAGTGAATCTACAAACCCTGTGGAAATTAACCACTACAAGCTGCAACGGGTGTTTAATGTATATGCTAATGTAGAAGGGGAAGATATTGGTGCTGTTTCTGATAAAATACAAGATAGAATAAATGCAATGGACTTTCCCAAAGGTTATAAAGTAAATTTTCAGGGCGAGGTAGCCACCATGAAAAGCTCGTTTGGAGACTTGGGTTTAGGAATGGGGCTGGCTATTGTATTGGCTTTTCTAATTATGATGCCTTTGTTTCGCTCGTTTAGGCAGCCCTTAATTATTATAGTAGCATTTCCGCTGGGTATTATTGGTGTAGCCTTGCTTATGTGGATTACGGGTACAAACCTAAACATCCAATCGCTTATGGGTATTATAATGATGGTAGGCATAGCGGTTTCTTACGGAAATATATTGATAGACCGTATTAATGGTTTAATAAAAGAAGGGAAAGCCAAAATGGAGGCTATAATAAACGGTGCAACCGATAGGTTTCGCCCTGTTTTAATGACTTCGGGAACTACAATTTTTGGCTTACTGCCTACGGCATTAGCAACAAATGCGGGGTCAGAAGCTAATGTACCGCTTGCAATAGCAGTTATTGGAGGCACGTTTATGTCAACCCTTCTCACTTTATACATCATCCCTATTTTGTACTTGCTAATTGCAAAATCTAACAATAACTAAAAATGACAAAACGTATATATATAACAAGCCTGCTTTTTATACTACTTTTAATAGTATCGTGCGGGAAAAAACAGCCTAAAGAAGGCGGTATAGAAACGGCAGCAGAAAACATAAAAATACAATCTGTTGAGGTAGAAAAACCCAAGCAACGTTCTTTTATTGCAGAGGTGCTAATTACAGGTACTGCATTGCCCAATCAAAAGGTAATAATTTACGCAATGGAAAGTGGTTATATTAAAAAAATAACTAAGGATATTGGCGATGTAGTGAGTAAAGGCGAAATTATTGCAGTACTTGCCAACCCCAATTTAAGCAGGGAACTCGAAAAAAAACAAGCCCAATTACAGGCTAAAAAATCTACTTACGAGCGACTAAAATCGGTATATCAAAAAACGCCTTCACTTACGCCGCTACAAACAGTTGAAGATGCTGAAGCAAGCTATCTTTCTGCAAAGGCGGCTGTTAGTAGTATTAGGGATAGATTATCTTTTTTGAATATTAAAGCCCCTTTTAACGGAAAAATTACTAAAAAAATGGTAGATAACGGAGCATTGGTGCAAAGTGGATTAACAGAAGATAACCCACAAGGGATAGTTGAAATTCAAGAAACTAATCCTATTCGGTTAACCATTGCCTTGCCCGAAGCAGATATTGCCGCAATAGATAAAAAGGTAGAAGTAACTATCACTTTTCCCGAGTTGCCACAAAAATCTTTCAAGGCAAAAATAAGCCGTACCGCAGGGGCATTAGACCCTGCATCAAAAACCATGCAAGTAGAAATTGATATTAACAACCCACAGGGGCATATAAAACCTGGTATGTATGCCAAAGCACTAATGCAAATAAGTAGCCGTGTGGGTGTGGTATCACTACCTGTAACCGCACAGTGGATATACCAAAACCAACCCTTTGTATTAATAGTAAAAAATAATAAGGTACACCGTATTGCTTTACGCAAAGGCTTATCAAACAAAGATTATTTTGAAGTTTTAAATCCTGAAATTACAGAGAATACTTTAGTAATTGTTCAAGGAAAAGGATTAGTACAACACGGGCAAACGGTTAAACCTGTTATAAAAAGCAAGTAATTATGAAAACATATATTAGTAAACATATAGTAGTACTGTTTATTTTACTTGCAGGGTTTTCATATACAAGTGAAGCGCAGGATAAAATACAGCCTATCAACCTTGAAACGGTTTTGCAATTAGGCGGAGCAAACAGCCTTACCATACAAGAGTACAAATTGCAACAAAACTTGGCAATGGCAAATGTGGTTAAAGCAAAAGAGTGGTGGCTGCCCAATATTTATGCAGGAATAGCTATTCACCAGCTATGGGGTAATACCCTAAATGGAGACGGAAAGGTGTTTACCGAAGTAAATCGCCAAAGTTTTTGGGGGGGTATGGGTTTAAATGCTTCATGGAATTTTGGAGAGGGTATTTTTAAGGCAAATGCTGCCAAACTAAGAGCTAAAGCAACGGTATATCAATCGGTAGCACAAAAAAACAAAGCCTTGTTACAAATAGTGCAAGCCTATTACCATTTTTTGACAGCACAATTACAGTACAACGCCTACCAGCAAATGGCTGCCCAAGCCGATACTATTGCACAACAAATGGGTGTACAAGTTGCCGCAGGAATACGCTACAAATCTGATGAGTTGTTGGCAAAAAGCAACCTTAATCATTTAAAAATAGAAATGCTTAATGCAAAAACAGAATATAATAACAAATCAGCAATATTAACCCAGCTACTCAATATTGACCCCACAGTAAAGCTAATAGTAACCGATAGTGTTTTAGCACCGCTAAATCTTGTATCTATCCAAACAAATACTGTTTCTTTTGACTCGGTATATCAAAACAGACCCGAACTGAAAGGGATGACATTACTATCACAATCATTAAAGGTAGAGAAAAGAACGACTACCACAGGGCTTTTACTGCCCCAGCTAAGGGTAGGAACTTATACTTCGTATTTTGGAGATGTTTTTACACCCATAAACCCCACCGCAGAGGTTAACGCATCACTACTATGGAGAATTCCAGTGGGCAGGCTTGTACGCAAAGGAGATTTGAAGAAATTTAATGCAAAAATTGATTTACAAGAAAATAAAATTGCACAAACCAAAGCTACAATAAACAAGGAGGTGATTGCAGCAAGGCAACAAATTAGCATCACCAAAAAACAATTAAACATAGCACTGGAAGGAAGTAAATTAGCAGAGCAAGCCATGCAGCAAAGCATCCAAAGGCAACAATTGGGTACAGTACGTCCTTTAGAAATAGTACAAGCACAAGAAATTTATATTAAACTAAGATTAGATTATTTAAAAGCCGTAGCGGCTTATAATCAGGCACAGTATGCCTACTATGTAGCCATTGGTAATAATTTGTAAAAAACAGTACCATAATTCTAACTTCGCTTATCTTCAACCTTATATTTTATCTTTATGAAGCGTATTTATAGTGCGCTTTTTTGGTTTTAAGACTGTTGCAAGGCTAATTTTAGGCTATGTACCTCTTACATAGCTATTGGATTTTTTGCAATATTTTGACTTGCACTAAATAAAAACATTTGAAAAAAACTGGAAGAATAGAAATATTGTGTAAGTTTGCATACTAAATATTTAGAATATCAAGTATGAGCTACTCTTTATCCTTTACAAAATCTATATTAGTGGTCATTTTTATCTCTGATAAAATCAGACAAAAGCAATTTGAATTTTTATCTACTGCCGATATTTCTAAATATTTAAGTATCCCTAAACCCACTTTAGTAAAAATATTGAAAAATTTAAGTATTGCAAATATCATCGAAACTAGAGAAGGTAAATTAGGTGGAATTAGATTAATTAAAGACCCATCAAAAATCACTGTATTAGAGATTTTAGAAGCAATGGAAAAAGGCAAACCATTATTTCAAACATCTTTTAACATATTAGCCGAAGGAAAAAGACCAAATAATGCCCAAAAGTCAATTAAGAATATTTTAACTGATGCTGAAAATAAATTAAAAAACCAATTGGCAAAAAAGACTATTGCAGAAATTTTGACTGAAATGAATAACTAATTTTTTTATCTTAACTTAATATACTAAATACATCGTAAATAAATATGGAATTTTCAAAATTCTTTTCCAATATTCAAGAAGAGCCATGGTATCGTTCTTTCTTAAATCCGGTGATTAATGAAATCAATAAAAAAGGTAAACTGTTAGACATTGGCACGGGTTCAGGAAAATTAATCCAAATATTAGCAACCGAAAATGGAATTGATTGTATTGGCGTTGATACAAATGTAGAAATGCTTGAAGAAGCTAAAATTAAGCTAAAAGAAACTAACGTTAGCGTATTAAAAATTGAAGCGAATAAAGAACTTCCATTTGCGAGTAATAGTTTCAACTATGTTACAATTTGCAATGTTCTTTTCCATTTAGAAAAAGAAAATATCGATTTTATGCTCAAAGATGCTCAAAGAGTATTAGAAAAAGAGGGTAAAATAGTTGTACTAACACCAACGGGAAAAGGAAATATAGTAACCCTATCAAGAAGGTACTTTTCACTTAAAAACTTAGGTATTTATGTATGGTTTAATGCTACAAAAAATCGTGCAGTACTTTGGACAAACAATAAATACCTAAAGCAGTATGCTAATGAAAACAAGCTGCATTATAAATCACAAATTATAATGAATGGTTTTGCTCAACTTGAGGTGTTAGAATACTAATTTTTTTTAACTAATCTAAATATAATAAATATATAGTATAACAATTAAAAACAAATAAAATGAGAACATTTAGTAAAGTAATATTAGCTGCAACGCTAATAATCGTAATGAGCATTTCAGTTTCTGCTCAACAAAAAGAAACTACTGAAACAGGTAAAACAAAATTTTCAATAGAAATTGACCCTGCAACTTTTGCTTTTAAGGGGTACGCATTTCATTTAAGAGTTAAACCCAAAAACAGCAAACATCTTTTAATTGGTATTGGTGTTTATGCTATGGATTTTCCTGACTTGATTGTAGGTTTTAATCCCAAAAACAAAAACAAAGGATGGAATGTAAGGTTACAAGGGGTAGGGTTATTTGGCGAGTATCATTTTTCAGAGGTCAACAAGAACTTTTTTGTTGGTACTCAGCTTGCTACACACACATATAAAATAGAAAAAAATAACGAAACTGGTTCAGAAAAATTTAACACTTTTTTAGCAATGGGTTACGCAGGGTACACCTTCAAGCCATTCAAAAATAATGGTTTCTACATAAAAACATGGGCAGGTATGGCTTACACTTCAAAAACTGGCGGGAAAAATAAACTTGGAAGTTCGGAGTACGATGTCTCTCCAATTCTGATGTTTGCAGCCGTGCATCTTGGCTATACTTTCTAACCTAACATTGAATAATACTAAAAGTCCTTTGAGATAGATACCTTAAAGGACTTTTGCTTATGGTATTTGCATTTTAACATAACCTCGAAGTAGTAGGGTAGCTGTGATTACAATTTTATATATATTTTTGCAGTTATGTATATGGGTTAGTACATACCATATAATTTCAAACAAACTATGAGTAAGGCTACGTTTATATTTCTTTGTGTACTATTAGGCATAACATTAGGTTTCACTGGTGGTACAAGCGATTGGTTAACCGATTATTCAAAAGCTACGGAATTAGCCGAGAAGCAAAACAAGTATATTTTACTTCGGTTTTCAGGTTCTGACTGGTGCGGCAACTGTATAAAATTAGAACGGAAATTGTTTAATGATTCGGCTTTTTTAAGTTTTGCCAAAAAAAGTATTGTCTTACTTGTTGCTGATTTTCCTAAAAAAAGAAAAAATCGCTTGTCTAAAGAATTAACTCAACAAAATGAACAACTTGCTGAAAAGTACAATACTAAAGGGGCTTTCCCAAAAACGGTGGTTATAGACCATAATGGCAATCTTATAAAGGTGATGCAATACCCGCTAAACACCGTTGATGAGTATATAGCTAATATTAAAACGATTATCAGTGCTAATTAATGCGTTTAGTAGTATTAACTTTCATGTTTTTTTGCGGATTAAATATAGCTAACGCTCAAAATTTAATTACCGTTTCAAAAGATACATTACTAATGGGGGTGGCTTTTAAAATTACTGCCGTTCATAAAAACTATGTAGAGGCTAAAAAAAGTATTGTTATTGGGATAAGTGAAATTACAAGGATAGAGAAACAAATCTCGTCATGGAAAGCAAGTTCGCAAACAACTTTAATAAATACTAATGCGGGGATTAAACCTGTTATAGTAAGTAAAGATTTGTTTAATCTAATTTACAGGGCTAAAAAATTATCTCAAATTTCAAATGGGTATTTTGATATTTCCTTTGCATCATTAGATAAAATATGGAGGTTTGATAGTACTTATACCACACTACCGAGCAAAAATGCCATCAAACAATCTGTTAGTAAAATCAACTATAACAATATTGTATTAGACACTGCCACCCTAACTGTTTTTTTAAAAGACAAGGGAATGAAAATTGGTTTTGGTGCAATAGGAAAAGGATATGCCGCTGATAAAGCAAAGCAGCTAATGCAAGCTAATGGAGCAAATTCAGGAGTTATTAATGCAGGGGGCGATTTAATTTCTTGGGGACAAAAATTGAATGGTAAACCTTGGACTATTGGTATTGCCAACCCTAATAATAAAACTAATGTACTCTCGTGGTTAAACATTAGTAATATGGCTGTGGCTACATCGGGCAATTACGAGAAGTATATCACCATTAATGGAAAAAGATACTGCCACATTGTTAACCCAAAAACAGGCTGGCCCGTTGCGGGCATAAAAAGCGTTACCACTATTTGTGAAACTGCTGAATTGGCTGACGGATTAGCAACAACAGTTTTTGTATTGGGAGTAAAAAATGGGCTGCAACTAATAAATAAATTAACAGGTGTAGAATGTATGATTATTGATGAGGGGAATAAAATACATTACTCAAAAAACATTAAACTTAATTTTGTAAAGAATGACTAAAAAAAGGAAGCTCATTATTTTAATACCCATAGTACTCATGGCTTTTTCAAGCTGTGTAAGCGTAAAAGAATACCAAAAAATGTATTTAAACGATAAAGATATGGAGCTTGCTGATAAACCCATAGAGGTGGGAGAAATTAGCTTTGAAACATATAGGGAGGGCGCAGCAGGCGGAAATGGTGGAAAAACAGGAGGAGGATGTGGGTGCAATTAAAAAATATAATTTTTATACTCCTACTCGTTGTTTTTGGGATACAAGCAAGCGCGCAAAAGGCAGACAGTGCTAAAATACATTTAGATGATATAACCATAGACTTTGTATCAAGTTATTATGAACAAGATGGAAACAACTCACCCGTTACAGGCGGAATAGGTACGGAGAAGTTATCAGATATTGCCAATATTATTACTATAAATGTACCCATAGATACTATAAGAAGTTTATTTGTTTCTGGCGGAGTAGATTTTTATACATCAGCATCATCAAATAATATTGATATTGGACAGACCGACCCCAATAATATTTCGAGCGCATCAGGTGATGATACAAGGTCGTATTTTACTATTGGAGGCAAGATTAAAAACAATCAAAAAAACACCAGCAAAGGGGTTTCATTAGGTTTTTCGCAAGAGTATGATGTTAGCTCATTTCAGATAGGCGGGTCATATAGCAAAGCATCAAAAAATAATAATCGTGAAATCTCGTTTTATGCTAACTACTTTTACGATGTTTGGAAAGTTTTTTACCCCTTTGAGCTTAGAGGGAATGGTATTGATGAGGTAGCAGGCAATGTGCGCCAAACATTTAATTTTTCTACCACAGGTTCATTTGTATTGAGCAAAAAAATTCAAGCATCAATATCGTCTGATGTTGTTTTGCAATCAGGTTTATTATCTACCCCTTTTCATAGAGTATATTTTAAAGAACAAGATACCGCTAAAATTGAGCTCCTACCCACTGGTAGGGTAAAGTTTCCTGTGGCTTTACGGTTCAATTATTTTATTAATGATTTTTTTGTATTGCGGGCATATTACCGTTATTACTGGGACAACTGGGGCGTAAATGCCAATACAATTAATATAGAACTCCCTATAAAAGTATCAAACTCTTTAGTAATATATCCATTTTATAGATACCATGAACAAACGGCAGCAAAATACTTTGGTGAATATAAAACACATTCTATATCAGAAGATTTTTATACCTCTGATTTTGATTTAGCAGGGCTAAATAGTTCTAAATACGGTGTTGGTTTTAGGTTATCGCCATTGTATGGTATAGGGCGTTTTAAAGTTCCTTATACAAGAAGTAGTGTTACCACATTTAAAAGTTTAGATGTAAGGTATAGCCATTATAGGCGTAGTAATGGACTAATGGCTAATATCGTGGCTTTGCACATAAATATTACAATTTCTCAATCAGCATTGAAAAAACCAGCATTCTTGCACATTTTTTGATTTTTATATCACAAAGTTGGATTATTGAAGGCTTGGTAAGAAATTTGCCCATCTTTGACAAAAAGTTGTGAAATACAAAATACTATGAGTACTGAAAATAACGAACACGTAGAATGCCTTATTATAGGTTCTGGACCTGCTGGCTATACTGCTGCTATATATGCCGCACGTGCAGATATGAAACCTGTTTTATATGAAGGAATGCAACCTGGTGGGCAGCTTACCATTACTACTGAAGTAGAAAACTACCCTGGTTTTCCAAATGGGGTTGAAGGTCCGCAAATGATGGAACTATTCAAAGAACAAGCCAAACGCTTAGGTACTGATGTACGTTTTGGCATGATAACCTCGGTAGATTTTTCGGTAACACCGCATAAAGTAGTGGTAGATGAAACAAAAAACATAACCGCTGATAGTGTACTAATTTCTACTGGTGCTTCGGCAAAATGGTTGGGCATACCCAGCGAAGAGAAATTTAAAAACAACGGTGGCGGAGTTTCTGCCTGTGCTGTTTGTGATGGCTTTTTTTACCGAGGTAAAGAAGTTGCCATAGTAGGTGCTGGTGATACCGCTTGCGAAGAAGCCAGCTACTTAGCAAAAATTTGCAAAAAAGTATATATGTTGGTGCGTCGTGATGAGTTTAGGGCAAGTAAAGCTATGCAGCACCGTGTTAAAAATACACCTAATATAGAAATATTTTTTAATACCGAAACTGATGAAGTGCTTGGTGATGCAGTGGTAGAAGGAGTGCGTGTAGTAAATAACCAAACAGGCGAGAAGAAAGAAATTGCAATAGATGGCTTTTTTGTGGCTATTGGGCATACCCCCAACACTAAAATATTTGCTGACTATATAAACATGGATGAGCAGGGCTACATTATTACTCAGCCTGATAGTACTAAAACAAATATTGAAGGCGTGTTTGCTTGTGGTGATGCACAAGATAAAATATACCGCCAAGCAGTAACAGCCGCAGGTACAGGTTGTATGGCTGCTTTGGATGCTGAAAGATACTTAGGCGAAAAAAAATCGATGGCTGCTATGGAGCAAGGAGTTTAATCTATTCAAAATAGTTTCAAGTAAAAAATCCTCCATAAAAAATTTATGGAGGATTTTTTTTGTGTATTAACATTTCACAATAGTTAATCTTATTTTGGTATATTTTTCGAGCTTTCATACACCATATACCCCATCACTCCTACAAAAGAAAAATGAATCAGTTACAAATCTTAAAACAGCAAGTGTTTTACTGTAATATTATCATCACGTAATTTACATAGCGATTCTATGCCTATTTGTATGTGCTTCTCAACAAAATTTTCGGTTACTTCTTTATCACTTTCAGCAGTTTTTACTCCTTCAGCTATCATAGGTTGGTCGCTTACCAATAGTAATGCACCACTGGGTATTTCATTGGCAAAACCTACGGTAAAAATAGTAGCCGTTTCCATATCTACCGCCATAGCCCTAAGTATGCGAAGGTATTTTTTAAACTCCTTATCATGCTCCCAAACGCGGCGATTGGTGGTATAAACTGTCCCCGTCCAATAATCGCTATTAAAATCTCTTATAGTACTACTTATAGCTTTTTGTAAAGCAAACGAAGGCAGGGCAGGCACTTCGGGTGGTAAATAATCGTTTGATGTCCCCTCACCACGTATAGCGGCAATAGGTAGTATTAAATCGCCTATTTTATTCTTGCGTTTCAGCCCACCGCATTTGCCCAAAAACAGTACTGCTTTTGGGTGGATAGCCGTTAGCAAATCCATTACTGTTGCAGCATTGGGGCTACCCATACCAAAGTTTATTATACTTATATTATTGGCAGTTGCCATTTGCATGGCT
This sequence comes from uncultured Burkholderiales bacterium, assembly GCA_964584305.1. Lineage (GTDB taxonomy): Bacteria > Bacteroidota > Bacteroidia > UBA8524 > UBA8524 > SB11. Next base: position 175,097 of record CAZOZL010000004.1, on the reverse strand, counting down.
TTACCCTTACCATATATTTTTACATCAAATTTTTTTGCAAAACGTACTACATAACCACTAAAATTGGTAAGCAAAATATATTCTCCAAAATTATCCAATGGGCTATTGGTATAGCGGGTAAGCCAATTCTCTACTATCTCTTTCTTTGTCTTCATATACTTTTTCCTTCTCTATAATTCATTGTTTTATAACCCATTATAATATAGTGATGAAAAGCATTAAAAGCAAGAGTATTTAAGTATATTGGGATTTTGGAAGATGCAAAAACAGTATAATCAAAGGAACAAGCAAATGATTACAGGAAAGAAAAAAAAGCAAATTATATCCATTTGGGATAAATACATTGCAGATAATAAAAAAGTGCAGGACACTAAAGGCAATGATATTGAAGATATAGATAAAAAACGTTTAGATGCTATTGAAACCCTTAACATCGTAATAGATGATTTTCTAATTGACAAAATAGACATTGCCGAATTTAAAACTGATATAGATAGTTTTAACAAGCAAAATAACCTTTGGGGTTTTAGATCTATTAAGGGACAAATGTTTTTTAACCTTTTGCTTAAAACAACTACGACCGAGGCGCAAAACAAAAGACTTACAAAACTATTAAAGGAATGTATAACAGAACCCAAAAACATAACTGATGCTTTAAGCAAAATTGAGGCACTGGATAAATACACCTCTTCAATTTTCAACAAAGCACCCAATAAACGCAAAGCTCCAAACCCACATTCAATTTGTTATTTCCTATCCTACTTTTGGCAAATACATGATTATCAGCATTGGCCTATTATGTATAGTTCGGTGATTGGGTCTTTTACCCACATTGGTTTATGGCAAGATTCAGCCGCATCTAAACAAGATTACAATACTTTCTATAACTTGAATGAAGAAATAAAACAGATATTTTCAAGCCATACAGGCAAAAATATCAATAATTGGGAAGCTGAACACGCTTTTTGGAACTTTAGAACGGTTACAGTCCAGCCTAAAAAAGATGTAAAAGCTAAAGAGATAGAGGCACCGCTAATAGTAACTAATAATACAGTATCTACCCTTAAAGTTGCCAGTTTTAATATTAACGATTATTTACCCCCCATTATTTCAAACCTAATTGAATTAGGAAAAGAAACCGAAGGCTCAAGCGCAGCAAAAGGACATGAATTTGAAAAAGCAGTCTGTGAAGTCTTCAAACAATTAGGATTCCATGTTAAACCTTTAGGGCAAGGTACAGGTAGAGAGCCCGATTTAATAGCAATCCACAAAGAAGAAAATGTTGCTTTTATTGTTGATGCAAAGGCTTATTCAAATGGCTATATGATGCTTGCTAATGATGAAAGAGCTATTAGAGAGTACATAGTACACTATTGCCAAAATTTAAAAAAGGACGGTATTAACAAATTAGGCTTCATAATAATAAGTAACTCTTTTAAATCAGAGTTTGAAGATTTCATTGATGATATAACTTGGAAAACAGAAATTAAAAGATTCCCTCTTTTGAGGTCAGATGCACTATTGCATTTATTGGCATATAAGAACAAAGACCAATTACAACTTGCTGAAATCATTGACGCAATAATTAACACCCGAAATCCCATTACTGCTCATGACGTTATTCAAAAATTTGATGACATTTAATACATTATACTTCGTTGAATTGCAATGTAATATAAATACTGTCTTAGTAACAAACCCAGAACTAAAGACTATTAAAGGATTATAAAATATGTTTCTGACGTAAATTATTTCACTGAACAAGAGAATACAGAATCAAATTCTGATAAAGATGAAGGATAAAAATATTGTATTTCAAAATTAAAGTTTTTTAACTTTCAAACCTTACTATGTTTACTTTTTAAACATAATATTCTCACAGTTTAATGATAAATGTCCAATGAATACTATAAACCTCCCCCCATTAGCTGAACGTTTACGCCCACAAACCCTTGATAACTATACAGGTCAACAGCATTTGGTAGGCGAAAATGCTGTATTGCGTAAAGCCATCGAGAGTGGTACTGTACCCTCGCTACTATTTTGGGGACCACCAGGGGTGGGAAAAACTACACTTGCCCAAATGATTGCTAACTATTTGCAACTTCCTTTTTTTGGGCTGAGTGCCATACAGGCAGGCGTAAAAGAAGTGCGTGCCGTATTTAAGGAAACAGAAACGGTAGGTAAAAGTATTTTATTTATTGATGAGATACACCGTTTCAACAAAGCACAGCAAGATGCACTACTATCAGCAGTTGAAAAAGGTAAAATAATATTAATGGGTGCCACTACTGAAAATCCATCGTTTGAGGTGATTTCTGCGCTACTTTCTCGCTGCCAAGTATATATTTTAAAATCTTTGGATGATGAGGAGTTGAATGAGATTTTACAACGGGCTTTAACACAAGATAAGGTGCTAAAGGAATTGGATATTGAGATAAAGGAAACGGATGCTCTTTTTCATCTTAGCGGTGGCGATGGGCGAAAATTATTGAACCTTTTAGAGCTTGCAGTAAACCAACAAACTGGTGATAAAAAAATAATTACCAACGATGCTGTAATGGATGCCGCCCAAAACAAAGTAGCTATGTATGATAAGGGAGGCGAGCAGCACTACGATGTTATTTCTGCTTTTATAAAATCTATACGGGGTAGCGACCCTAATGCTGCCGTATATTGGCTGGCACGTATGCTAAAAGGAGGCGAAGACCCAAAATTTATTGCCCGACGGTTGGTGATTTTAGCAAGCGAAGATATTGGCAACGCCAACCCAAATGCGCTATTGTTAGCTACTAATACCTTCCAAGCTATTACCCAAATTGGTATGCCCGAAGGGCGGATTATACTATCGCAAACAGCGGTGTATTTAGCCAGCTCAGCCAAAAGCAATGCTTCATACATGGCTATTAAAAACGCAGAAGAATTAGTAGGCAAAACGGGCGATTTGCCTGTCCCGCTACATTTGCGTAATGCTGTTACCAAGTTGATGAAAAATATAGACTATGGTAAAGGTTATAAGTACGCTCACCAACACGATAACAGTTTTGTAGAATTAGACTTTTTACCCGAAAAAATAGACGGCACAGCATTGTACAATCCTGCCAACAATGCCCGTGAAAATGAATCAAGACGTTTTTTAAAGGATCGATGGAAAAAGAAATATGGGTATTAAACTAACGTGAATTTGGTATAAAAAGGTACTAATTTATTCGCAACCAAGCCCTACTAATAATAATATATAATAGCTTCTTACTTAAGTAAAAGGTAAATAATAAGCCATCACCCCGAAGCAAGAAATAACAGAGTATCTAACTCTATAAAATAGAAATCAATACATTAACATTAAGAAAACTATATCCCACCTATGATTAATACACCTTAAATTGAATTCTAATTGCTTTCTTTATCAGTTCTTCATTCACCATATATATTGGATAATTACTTTCGGCAGCAAGAATTTCATATATCTTAACACCTGATAAATTTCTTCTATCCAACTTTATTTCAACAACACTTGGTAGAGATTCAAGGTCAAGGTTGGTATCACCATCTTGCACCCTAATTAGTACAGGGCTTTTATTTTGATACTTGTAAAGCAATATCCAATTGCCGGGTTGGCTCACATTAAACACTAACCGTTGTTCACCATTCAAAGGAACGCTATCCAACTGTTGCACCAAGTTAACTTCTTTTATAGGTTTGGGTTTAAAACGAAAATATAGTCCACTATTCCATAAAATTGCTGATGTATCAACAATACGTTGCATCATGTAATTATCTCCTTTTTTTTGTAAAAAAGGCTGTATTTACATATCGGGGTTCTCAATAAAAACCATCACTCCTGAAAGGTACTCGAAACTCGCTACTAACTTCACTTGCTTGTTCTCATTAAGTGCTTTAAAATAAGTATCTCGTTAAGCAAATGCAGTATTAACAAATAAAATTAAAAAAAACGCCTACCAAATCTAAAGACAAATAATGCAAAACCTATCCTAAATTTCTAATAGAATACAAAACTTGTAAGCAGTTTGCAAACCACTCAAAATCGGAACAAATACAGGGCTTCCACTGCTATATATGGCGGTATAAGAAACGATATTTTTGGACTAAGTTGCCTTTACAAAACCTATTATTATTGCTAAACCAATTCTACCGTTAGCGCATCATCAGTTTTTCTTACTTTAGCCAAATTATGCTTGGTAAGCCCTTTAATGGTTTTGTCCCATTTTTTACTACTCAATCCTGATGCTGTTTTTAGTTCGTCCAGTGGTATTTTGTTGGCTTTGGTTAACAGTTCAAGTACTGCTTTTTCTTCAACAGTTAGTGGCACTGTTTCGCTTTTCTTTTCGGGGCGCATTTGCGGAAAAAACAGCACATCTTGTATTGATTGTGAGTTGGTCATTATCATAGCCAAGCGGTCTATACCAATGCCAAGCCCTGCGGTGGGAGGCATACCGTATTCTAAGGCTCGTAAAAAATCCTCGTCAAGTACCATTGCTTCATCATCGCCACGTTTGCCCAGTTCTAACTGGTCTTCAAAACGTTTGCGTTGGTCAATAGGGTCGTTTAGTTCACTAAAACTATTGCAAATTTCTTTGCCGTTACAAATAGCTTCAAAACGCTCTACCAGTCCTTTTTCTGTTCTATGGCTTTTTGCCAATGGCGACATCTCTACGGGATAATCAGTAATAAAAGTAGGTTGTATTAGTTTTGGTTCTGCGGTTTCGCCAAAAATTTCATCTATCAGTTTTGCCCGCCCCATGGTATCATCTACTTGTACCCCAAGTTCTTTGGCTGTTTTTGCCATTTCTGCTTCTTCCATTTTGCTAATATCTATCCCCGTAAAGGCTTGTATAGCACCGTACATGGTATAGCGTTTCCATGGGCGTTTAAAATTTATGGTGTTCTCTCCATTTTTTACTTTTGTAGTACCGTGTAGTGCTATGGCTATTTTTTCTACTATCTCCTCTACCAAGTCCATCATCCAGTTATAGTCTTTGTAGGCTACATAAAGTTCCATCACTGTAAACTCAGGGTTATGGGTTCTATCCATCCCCTCGTTTCTAAAATCTTTGGCAAATTCGTAAACGCCATCGTATCCACCAACAATAAGGCGTTTCAGATACAACTCATTCGCAATACGCAAATACAAAGGCATATCCAATGCGTTGTGGTGGGTAACAAATGGACGAGCTGCTGCACCGCCGTGTATAGGCTGTAATATGGGAGTTTCTACCTCCATATATCCTTTATCATTAAAAAAATCACGCATGGTTTTCATTAATACCGAGCGTTTTGTAAAAGCCTCTTTTACGTGTGGGTTCACTATCAAGTCTACATAGCGTTGGCGGTAGCGCAGTTCAGGGTCGCTAAATGCGTCATATACTTCGCCTTCTTTTTCTTTTACAACAGGTAGCGGGCGCAAAGCTTTGCTTAAAAAATAAAATTCGCTTACATAAATGCTGGTCTCGCCTGTTTTGGTAGTAAACACATAGCCTTTTACGCCAATTATATCGCCTATATCTGTTAGTTTTTTATATACTTTATTGTATAGGTCTTTGTTATCATTTGGGCATATTGCATCACGGTTTAGGTAAAGTTGTATTTTGCCCACACTATCTTGTAGTACAGCAAAACTGGCTTTGCCCATATCACGCACCATCATCACCCGCCCTGCAATGCACACGTTTTTAAACTCCGCAGCATTTTCATCACCCTTATAGTTATCCAATATCTGTTTGGATGTGGTATTTACATCAAACAATTCTGCGGGATATGGATTGATTCCTAGTTCCCTCAATTGGTCTAATTTCTGCCTGCGGATTACTTCTTGTTCGCTTAATTCCATCAACTTAAAAAAAATTTGTGCGAAGATAATCTGATTTCACAAAGGGTTCAAATATAAACTACCCTCCATCAAAATAGTTTAAGTTGCTATTTTAATATAAAAAACAAAATTGGCTTGCACCTTATTTAATAATTTAAAAAAATTAAGCCTATGAAAAACCTATATATCATTATTGTAATAGTGTTTTCTGCACTACAAACAACAGGGCAACAAATAATTTCGGTTACACCAAATTTGGTTAGGTCCAATAGCCAAGTTACGGTTTTGGTAACTACAACGGGTGTATTTCTTCAGCCTACCGCTTCGGTTGATTTTGGTGCTGGAATTACTGTAAAAAGTACAGAGGTTTTGCAAAATCAATCCGTTAGAGCCCAAATTGAAATAGCTGCTGGAGTTGCAACGGGTATGCGTACTATACAACTTATAAATAGTGGAACTACCTTGACCTACAATTTTTTTGAGGTGGCGGCTTCAGGTGCAGGCGTAACTGCTTTTATTGAAGTTATCCCCGTACAAAAAGTATATTGAAGCAGCCACCACCCCGTATACAGAAGAGATGAACCCTATAAATAACTATACCGAAAGTTATATATACGTTAGGCTAAATTATACATTAGGCAAATAAAGTGTATATAAAGTTTAACACCTGTAAATACCTTCCTCCTTGTGTTTCGTTGTTATTATACTTATTAGTCTATATTCCTGTTGTCCAAACCTTATATTTGCATAAGGGCAACCTTTGTAAATATCAAAAGGTCTTTAATAAATAGAATTGCGAAAGAGCATACAAAATATAGTTTTCACAATTATAGGTGTACTTGTTGCCAATATCAGTTTGGCACAATATGAGTTTATTGAAAATAATGGACAATGGGACAATAGGGTGCTCTATAGGGCTAAAGTTCCCTCAGGTTATCTGCATTTAGAGCAAAACGGGTTTAATTGGTTTTTTTATGATGATGCCGCTTTTGGTAAAATAATACACCATCATAATAACCACGATGAGAATGAAAATGTGCCTGAATTTTACAAATACCATATTTTAAAGGTCAATTTTGTTAATGCCAACCCCGTCAGTACCATTACAGCCTCTTCCCCTTCAAAACCCTACTATAATTACTATTTTGGTAAGCACCCCGAACATTGGGCAACGGGTGTAAAAGGCTACTATCAAATAAAAAAAGAAAATGTGTGGGACGGTATTGATATGAAATTGTATAGTTCGCCCATGGGCTTAAAATACGACTTTATACTCTCACCTAATATCCCTATAAACACTATACAATTACGGTATAGCGGGCAAGAAGCTATGGTGCTTGAAAATGGCAGGTTACTGATAAAAACATCAGTAAATACCATTATCGAAAATATACCCGAAGCCTACCAGTATATAAACAACAAGAAAGTACCCGTAAAATGTAACTATACCCTAAAGAATGGAGTATTGGGTTTTGAAGCAAAAGACTATAATAAGAGTTACCCTTTGGTAATAGACCCTGTGTTGGTATTTGTTACATATAGTGGCTCAACGACTGATAATTTTGGTTTTACTGCCACTTACGACTCAAAAGCAAATTTGTATGCAGGGGGGAACGTTACTGCCCCGTACTCTATTTTGCCTAACGGGAAATACCCCACAACGGCAGGTGCTTTTCAGCAAAATTTTAAAGGTAATAATAGTTCTAACGGACCATACTCTAACTTTCCTTGCGATATTGCCATAAGCAAATACGATTCAAGCGGGCAAAATCTTTTATACGCCACCTATATTGGAGGTACTGATAATGATTACCCCCATAGTTTGATTGTGGATGAGCAAGACCGATTGGTAATGCTGGGCAGCTCATATTCTATTGATTTTCCTGTGCTTAAAAACGGGTACGATACATCAAAGGCAAATGGCACTAACAATGCTGATATTATTATAGTAAAATTTAATGCTAACGGAACGGCGCTTATAGGCTCTACCTATATAGGTGGAAATGGCAACGATGGGATAAATGCAGGTACTTTGGTATATAATTTTGCTGATGATTTTAGGGGCGATGTATTAGTAGATTTTAAAGGAAATATTTTAGTAGCCACTTGTAGTAATTCTGGCAATTTTCCCAAAGTAAAAGCAGCACAAACTACAAAAGGCGCAGGCTATGATGGGGTGGTTTTTGGGTTAGATAGCACGCTTGAAAACCTTATTTGGAGTACCTATTTGGGGGGCGACGGAAGCGATGCCTTATACTCTATAAAAAGTGATGATAATGATAATATTGTGGTGGGTGGTGGTACTACCAGTATCAATTTGGATGTATCTACAAACGCATTGCACAAAAACTATTTGGGTGGACGTGCCGACGGTTATGTAGCCGTTTTTGACTCATCGGCTGATAAAAATTTAAAATACCTTACCTATTATGGTAGTGCTGGTTACGACCAAATTTACTTTATAGATATTGACCGTGAAAACCTAATATATGTAGCTGGGCAAACTGAAGGGAATATCCCTATAAAAGGGGCTACTTATGGGCAACCCAATACAGGGCAATTTATCTCTAAACTTAGCCGAGAGTTGGATACCCTATTACTAAACACTACCGTAGGCAACCGTATAGGCAATCCAGATATTTCGCCCACTGCATTTTTGGTAGATAATTGTAATAATATATATATCTCGGGTTGGGGTTCTAATATTGATCCTAATCTTCATGCAGGCTCAACTACGGGTTTACCCATTACCACCAACCCACCCGCAATACAAGCCACAACAGATGGACAAGATTTTTGGGTAGGTGTATTAACTCCTGATGCACAAGGCTTATTATATGCTACTTTTTTTGGTGGCACACAAACGGATGACCATGTGGATGGAGGCACCAGCCGATTTGACAAACGTGGGGTAATTTATCAAAGTGTGTGTGGTAGCTGCCCCAGCAACAGAAGTGCGGCAAACTTTGTGAGCGATATGCCCACTACCACAGGGGCAGTGTACGAAACCAACCTTAGCCCCCGTTGCAGCAATACCTCTTTTAAATTAGATTTTCAAATAACTTATGCAGTGGATGCAAAGTTTGATGTTAGCCCTATTTTAGGCTGTAACCCAATGACGGTAAATGTTACCGATAAAAGTTTTAATGCTTTAAACTACCAATGGGATTTTGGCGATGGCACTACCGATACCTTAGCCAACCCTACACATACCTATACCCAAGCGGGGAAATTTACCATCCGTTTAATTATTAGTAACCCCAACTCCTGCAACCTTGCCGATAGTTTTTTTAGAACGGTGGAAGTAATAGAAAGTACCCCGCCAGAGTTTGACCTTAGTCAAGAGGATTGTGAAAGCGAAAAAGCTACCTTCACCAATCAATCGGCTAATGCTTTAGGGTTTTTATGGCGATTTGGTGATGGGGAAGTAAGCACGGATGAAAATCCAAAACATACCTTTGCACAATCAGGCACTTATAATGTAACACTAATAACCAACCCTAATTCACTTTGCCAAGACTCGCTTACTAAATCTATCACCCTAAAAGATTACGCTAATAGCGATTGGAGTTTTCCCAATGTTTTTACTCCAGCAGATATAAACGGACTAAACGATTGTTTTATGTTTGAAGGCTTATTGGTAGATTGTGATAAAATAAAGATTGATATTTTTAACCGCTGGGGTGAACTGGTTTGGAAAACAGAAGACCCCGCTGCTTGTTGGGATGGCAACCATTATAATAATGGGGAAAAACTACCCGCAGGGGTGTATTTTGTAGTTGCCCATTTAGAACGCTTAAAAGGAGATAAATTAGACTATACAGGGTCGGTAACACTAATACGATAAATGCGAAAACTACTTATAATAACTATACTCGCCATTACTATTACTGCCTGCAAAACAAAAAAAGAGGCTGCACAACCCACCGCCTACGCTTTTGTAATTCCAGGGGCATTTTCGCCCAATGGGGATGGAAAAAATGAAACAGCTTGTTTTATTACTCCTAAGCAAACAGCCGTTATAAAGGGTACAATATCTTTGTATAATAGGTGGGGAGAACTGCTGTGGGAAAGCAAAGACCTAAACAATTGCTGGGATGGTATTAATCCCAAAACTAAAACAACATATCCGCAGGGTGTTTATATGGTAAAAATAACACAAAACGGTGTTGAAAAAATAAGCGGCGCAATTACTTTATTAAAGTGATAAGCATTTTTTGATTATTTAGCAGTTAGCTTATTGGCTTTTAGCCTTTAGTGCGATGGAGCAGTCATTCTAAACTTGATTTAGTATCTATGTGGCTTCCCTATTAAAAAAAACAGAATAGGCATGAATGCCCATTCTATACATAAAGTTTTTTGTTAACGGTTATAAATTGCAGCAGGTTTCAACCTGCTGCAAGAAAACACCACTTCCCTTTCTCCCTCCTTTTCAGGGGGGGGAACAGCCGTACTGTCCCTTGTAAATTGTTAAACGATTAGTCAAACTTTAAGTCCGCCTTTGCGATGTTCTACTATAAGCGGTAGTTTCAACCTATCGCTATGTTAGCTTATAGGGCTTTTTGTAGCTGCACTAAAAAATCTTTCTGGGGTATTTCTATCGCACCAAACTGGCGTAAATGGTCTGTAATAAATTGGGTATCTAAAAGTGATGAATTATTATCTTTCATCCAGCTCACCAAGTGCACTAAAGCAACTTTTGAAGCATCAGTAACTGTATGAAACATACTTTCGCCAAAAAATGCTTTACCCATTGCTACACCATATAATCCTCCTACTAATTTGCCATTCAAACGAGTTTCAAAACTATAGCCCCAACCCGCCTCGTGCAATTTGGTATAAACGTATATTATCTCTTCTGATATCCATGTATCCTCTCGTTTGGCACAGGCTTTCATTACGCCTTCAAAATCTTGGTTTATAGTAACCTCAAACTTGCCTTGCCTAATTAATCGCCGTAAATTTTTAGGAATTTTAAAGGTTTCTAATGGAATTACTCCTCTTAGTTTTGGCTCGTACCAGTGTACCACATCATCATTCTCAGGGTCTGCCATCGGGAAAATGCCCATACTATATCCGTGAAGTACTTGGTTGGGAGTTAGCATTGTTACAAATATGCCTATTGTTTTATGGGTTACTAAATAATGTGTAGCAAAAAGGGCTGAATTTTTTAAAAAATACCTAAAAACTTTTTTCTCGGTTTTTTAATCAATGAGTTTAGCACAAAACTTTTATTGTAGTGATATACAGAAGACCATTTAGAATTTATCTGTTTTGATTTCATTTCCATATCTCCTATAAAGTCTCCTTGCTCATTAAGCCTAATTATTCTGCCTGTTTTTTCTTCAATCAAAACTGAGCCATTTATAGCTGCAACTCCTTTGTGATAGGTTTCTATGCCCAATGCTTTCATCATACTATTGGTAGTAAAATAGGGCATACTTGGCGAGTTATATATCAATTCTACACAGTGCATACCCATAGTATCTTTTTGGTTGCCAATGTTCCACTCCAAAGGGTAGCTAAATATTAAATGAAAACCAGTAGTAAGCACTGTGTCAACTCTTGTAGTTGTCCACCGTTGTTTTTTCAATGCCGAGTCGTGTATATGAAATACTAACTGTTTTGCCGTATTATAAAAGTACTTATAATCGCGGGTTTGTAGTTTTGGTGCTTTACTTTGCAAGGCTGTACCTTGGTATTTACCTTTATCACTAAAAAATAAGATATTCTTTATTCTTGGTATCTCACCTCTGTTACTGGCTGTATCAATACTATTCCCTTGCATCACACTATCGTTCCGCATATAGTTTAATAGTATATAGTCCACCTGCAACTGCTGTTTCTTTTTGCTTAATACTTCTTGGCTCAAATTTAACTTCACATGGCTTGCTACCCGCTCTTTATATATTGTTTCACCTTCGCTTTTATCTACGGTATAGTGTTCATCAATCACACAGTTGTATGTGGCAACAAAGCGTTTGCTTAATCTTAATTTTTTAAGATTAAACCCACTCCACGCTGATAAGGATATTAGTAATACTACAATGCCCGCCCCTGCAAAAAATCTCTTCATCACAATCAAAAACTCTTAATATTATATAAATAGTTTAACGCTATATTTCTTAAAATTATTCTAATTCAATGGTTTCTCCTTTAGTAGGGGTAACAACTTGCTGCATACCCTCCGTTTTTAAATTGGCTTGTAAAGTTATCATACTTTTTTCTTCGCCATGCACCAGTATCACCTTTTTAAGTTTTGGATTGTTTGATGCTGTAATATATTGTACTAAACCATCATTATCAGGGTGAGCACTAAAAACATCTGTTCTATATATAGTTGCGTGAACGGGTAACTCTTTACCTTTAATAGTAATGGTGGGTTGCCCTTGCAACAATCTGTACCCCAAAGTTCCCTCGGCACAAAAACCAGCTATTAATATACTGGCAGTATCTCTGCTTATATTATTACGGATATGTTGCTGTATTCTACCACCTTCCACCATTCCTGCCGCCGAAATTATCACACATGGGTCATTTTCGTATTTCAGCCAATCACTATTTTTAGCATCCTCAACAAATTCTAATTGCTCAAACTCAAACAAATCTCCTTCACGTTTATAAAGTTGTTTAGCTTCCTCGTTCAGTGTATCAACATATTTGTGATGGTAGCGTGCTGTTTTAATTGCCAGCGGGCTATCAGCAAATATTTTCACATCGGGCAATCTACCCTCGCTATACAATTGGTGAAATGTGTAGGCTATGGCATGGGTGCGCCCTACACTAAAAGCGGGTATTATAAGCCTCCCCTTTTGCTGTACACAAGCCAAGTCTAAATAGTGCAATAATTCATCGGCGGGGCTGCGCTGGGCAATATGTGTGCGCCCACCATAGGTGCTTTCCGATATTAAATAATCTAAATTATCCATAGGCTGGGGATCTACTACTAACTGGCTGCCATAGTTACCCAAATCGCCCGTAAAACCAATACGTGTTTCTTTTTCTCCGCTAACCACTTTTAGCAATACACTGGCTGCACCTAAAATATGCCCCGATTTATGAAACTCCATTTCCACTCCATCACAAAATCTAAACGGTTTAGCATAACTCCAAGGTGTCATTCTATCTACAGTTTCACGCAAGTGCTTATAGCCAAAAGGCATTTTTTTAGTTTCCTTTTTCCCACCTTTTCTATTGCCTTTGTTGCGCTCCATTTCCATAATATTAAGGCTATCTATTAATAGCAGTCCCGTAATATCAGCTGTTGCAGCAGTACAAATAATTTTTCCATTAAAACCCTGCTTCACCAGCGAGGGCAAGTTTCCGCTATGGTCTATATGCGAGTGTGTAAGAATTACCGCATCTATTTGTGAAGGATGAAAAGGAAACTCAACATCGCCCAAACTCCCAAATCTTTTTTGCTGTTCGTAGTCCAACCCACAGTCTATTAGTATAGTATAGCCGTTAGGCAATTGCAGCATATGCATACTGCCTGTTACCTGCTTGGCTGCTCCCCAAATAGTCAATTTCATAAGTGCAAAGGTAAGTTGTTTTAGTTTGCAGCATTAGCAAACAGGCATATAGCTATACACATTATTGTTAAAAACCTATTTACGAGTTAAACACGCCTAAAATATGGATGAAATACTAATTGGCTTTTGTAAATGTAAAAAGCTATTTTTGCAGCCATTTTTTAAGGCTTATACTTACTAATAAATTTAATATAGCGTGGACGTACAATTTGCCCCAGCCAACAATAACACATTAAGTGCAACAGTTACTATTACCCTTACTCCTGAAGATTATAAACCAGCAGTAGAAACTGAACTTAAAAAAGTGCAACGCCAAGTAACTGTTCCAGGGTTTCGCCCTGGTAAAGTACCTATGGGCTTGGTAAAGAAAAATCACGGGCGTAATGTTTTGGTAGATGAAGTAAACCGTTTAGCCTCTGATAAACTTTTTGGTTACTTACGTGATGAGAAAATTGACTTTTTAGGTCAACCGTTAATGAGTAAAGAAGCCGAAAGCAAAATAAACTTTGAAGTAGAAGAGAACTTTGTTTTTGCTTTTGACTTAGGTTTAGCACCCGATTTTAAGGTGAATTTGAGCAATGAAGATGTGGTAACAAAATATAAAGTTACTATTACTGATGAAATGCTTGAAGAGGAAGTGAACAATGTATGTAAACGTTTTGCAGAAGTAACTGATGTAGAAAAAGCGGGTGAAAAAGATGTGATATATGGCGAAGTTACCGAACTGGATGAGAAAGGAGAACCATTTGAAGGAGGTGTTCTTAATCAAGCAGTGTCTTTTACTGCTGATTTGATAAAAAACGAAGAATTGCAAAAACAGCTTATAGGCATTGAAAAAGAGGTAAAAATAACGGTAAATATTTTTACTTTGTTTAATGATAATGAAACCGTTATTAGTAATACATTAAACATTCCTAAAGAAGGTGTAAACGATTTAAACAAAGAGTTTGCACTTAAAATTTCAGAAATTAAGCACTATGTTGATGCTGAAATAAATCAAGACTTATTTGATAAGATTTTTGATAAAGGTACGGTTACTACCGAAGAGGGATTTCATGAAAAAATAAAAGAAAATGTTGAAAGCTATTATGATAATGAGAGTAACAACCATGTAGAGCATGAGGTAAGCCATATTATTGGTGATAAGCACAGTTTTGAGTTGCCCGATGCTTTCCTTAAACGTTGGCTGGTAGAGACACAACCCGATACTTACAAGGCTGAAAATATAGACGAAAAATACGAGCAAGAAAAAGCGGGCATCCGCTACTCATTAGTTCGTGAGCGTTTACAAAACGAGCATAAACTTGAAGTAAAACAAGAGGATATAGAAAATGCTTCACTGGGTTATACCTACAATCTTTTTGCACAATACGGAATGACTAACCCTGATGCTGCAAGTGTGCAGGCATTTAGCCAAGAACAACTTAACAAAGAAGAACACCGAAATAAAATGGCTGATATAGCCATGAATAGAGTTATTATTCAATTAGTGAAAAACGAAGTTTTAACTATTGAGGAAAAAGAAGTTTCTATGCAGGAGTTTTATGATATAATTACTGCACACAACAAAGAACACCACGAGCATAGCCACTAATAGTGTTAAATTAACTCACGTTAAATTTTAATACACTATACTTCAAACTCCTCCCCCATTTCAGGGATTTCAATTTTTTTGAAACCTTTTTCTTGTAGTTTTCCTTGCAATGATTCTTGGGCTTCTAAATCGCCGTGTACCAAAAACAGTTTGCGTACTTTTTTAGGGATTTGACAATCTAAATATCCTAATATTTCACTATAATCTGCGTGTGCGCTAAGTGCATCAATACTTTCAACAGTAGCCTTTACTTTATAGTTTTCGCCAAAAATGCGTACCTCCTCCTCCCCTCGTTTCAAAGCACCTCCTAAACTTGAGGGCGAACAGTAACCCACAATTAATATGGTATTGCTGGGGTTTAGTATATTATTGGCAATATGGTGTTTTATACGCCCCGCCTCTGCCATACCTGATGAGGAGATGATGATACAGGGTTCTTTTGAGGTATTAATTTTTTTAGAATCTTCTACTTTTGATATATAATGCAAGTTGGGAAAACCAAAAGCATCACCATCTTTTTTTATGTATTCTAAAATATCGGGGTTAAAACACTCATCGTGTTCTTTCATTACCATAGTAGCTTTTACCGATAAAGGGCTATCTACATATACCTTAATTTCTGGCAACTTTCCAGCACTACTCAATTGGTCTAACTGGTAAATTAATTCTTGTGTCCTATCCACACTAAAAGCAGGAATAATTAGTTTTCCCTTTTTTATCACACAAGTTTCATGCACTATTCGTAACAGGTGTTTCTGGGTATCTTCTATTGCTTCGTGTAGTTTATCCCCGTATGTACTTTCGCAAATAATATAATCAGCTTGGCGAAACTGCTGTGGCGAGCGTAGTATCATATCCCCTGGTCTGCCTATATCGCCTGTAAATGTTAGTTTCTTTTCCCTATCTTCTTTTATACTTAGGTGAATTGATGCACTGCCTAAAATATGCCCCGCATCAGTATAGTGAAAACTCACCTCATCATTAATCACAAACTCATTGTGCAAGCGCACCGTATCAAACAAGGCTAAAGTACGTTGCACATCATCTGCATCATACAAAGGTTCGAGTAGTTGCTCACCTCTTTTCTTTCTCCTTCTGTTCACATACTTCACATCACTTTCTTGTATGTACGCACTGTCCATCAGCATTATTTCGCACAGCGATTTTGTAGCTGGTGTAGCAAATATTTTCCCTGCAAAGCCCTCTTTTATCAATCTTGGCAACAGCCCTGTATGGTCAATATGTGCGTGCGAAAGGATAACATAGTTTATTGTTGAGGGAACAAAACCAAAGTGGCGGTTCATATAATTGCTATCTTGGTCGCCCCCCTGAAACAAACCACAGTCTAACAAAATACGTGTTCCCTTTTTTGTGGTAATAAGATGTTTGCTGCCTGTAACCACTTGAGCAGCTCCATAAAACTCAATTTTCATTCACTGGCAATTTGCATTATTGTTAGTAATTTTGCAAGATGAAATACTAAAAGAACTATTTTACACCTAAATAGATGTAAACCTATTTTAGGACGGGGCACATAAGTTTAATAGGCTCGTTCGTTACTTCCTGTATAGTAATTTACAAAAGCCTTGTTTGCCACTTTTGTACCCCCTGGGGTGGGGTAGTTACCTGTAAAATACCAATCGCCTTTGTGGTTGGGGCATGCTGTATGCAGGTTTGATATTGATTGATAAATCACATCAACTTCCGCATTTATATTATCAGGTGTTACAATTTTTACAATACGCTCTGTCAACTGGTCAGTAGTAAAAAGGGCGTACAATTCTTTCACAACATTTACCATGTCTTCGGCTGGTTTTTTAAGTTCAGCTTCTGCCTTTTCATAAACTTCATCCAATTTTTCTTGTAGTCCATTTTCTTCAAGCAACTCAATCATTGCCCTAAAAGCAACAAAGTCATTAAGTTTAGACATATCAATACCATAACAGTCTGGGTATCGTATTTGTGGTGCTGATGATACAATAATAATTTTCTTAGGTTTTAAGCGATCTAAAATTCTTAAAATACTCATTTTCAGCGTATTTCCGCGCACAATAGAGTCATCAACCACTACTAAGTTATCGGTAGGGTTTACTAAACCGTAAGTAATATCGTACACCTGCCCAATAAGATCTTCCCGATTGCTATCCTCAGTAATAAAAGTTCTTAGTTTTTCATCTTTGTGCACTAATTTCTCTCGGCGGGGTTCCATCGCCAATAAATCCTCCAACTCCTTTTCCGAAATATCAGGATGGGCAATAATGTGTTCCTTTTTTGCTTTGTTAAGATAATCGCGTACGCCATTCATCATGCCATAAAAACTAGTGGCAGCGGTGTTAGGTATATAGCTAAAAACGGTATTTTTAAAATCATGATTAACTTTTTCTAACACTTTATCGGCTACTAAGTAGCCCAGTTTTTTGCGTTCAATATAAATATCTCTATCGTTCCCTTTCGAGAAGTAAATACGCTCGAAAGTGCAAGAAAGAGGTTTACCAGCAGCCAATATTCTTTCCTCGGTAATTTTTCCGTTCTTTTTAATAATTAATGCACACCCAGGGGTAATTTCTTTAACATCATCAATGGGGGCATTAAATACCGTTTGTATGGGTGAGCGTTCACTGGCGGCAACGCATATTTCATCGTTTTGATAGTAAAATGCGGGGCGTATGCCATTGGGGTCTCTTAAAATAAAGGTATCACCGTGTCCTATCATCCCTATCATGGTATATCCACCATCAATAGACTTAAACGAGCGTTTTAATATATTGGGGATACTAATTTCATCCCTAATTCGGTCAGAAACTTCTTGTTGGGTCATATTGCCCTTGTAGCGGTGGTATATTTCGTGTACTTCTTCGTCTAAAAAATGTCCGATTTTTTCTAACATTAACACTGTATCGGCTTTTTCATTAGGGTGTTGCCCTAAGCCCACCAATTGGTCAAACAGTTCATTAATATTAGTAATATTAAAATTACCTGCCAAAACCAAATTACGGCTCATCCAGTTATTGCGCCTATAAAAAGGGTGGCACAAATCATCAGTATTTCGTGAGTAAGTTCCGTAGCGCAAATGCCCCAACATTAGCTCGGCTATATAAGGTACATTCGTTTTTAGGTAATTAACATCGTTTTTTTGTGCATCAGTAAGCAGCTTGTAGGGTTCACGAATATGCCCAACAGTATCTTGCAAGTAGTTTTTTGATGCAGTCCTATACCTGTGTATGTATTGATGTCCTTCGGGTATATCCAGCTTTACAGTGGCTACCCCAGCACCGTTTTGCCCTCGGTTTTTTTGCTTCACCATTAGCATTGCCAGCTTGTCCAACCCGTATGCAGTAGTGCCGTACTTTTCTTTGTAATACTCTAAGGGCTTTAAAAGCCTTATGAATGCAACACCGCATTCATGCTTTATATCATCTACCATGTTATGATTTGTTGGCACAAAGGTACTACATCCCTATATGAAAATTATGTTTCAATATCCTACTTTTATAGTACAAAATTTGTTGCGTACCTTTAGCCTTTGATTATGCCCAGAGAAACAAACTATAAAATTGCCATAATTAATGGTGCAAACCTAAATTTTTTAGGCGAGCGTGAACCACAAGTATATGGTACAACAAATTTTGAAGAATATTTAGCCCAGTTGCAAAGTAAACATACCCACACCGAGTTGGAGTATTTTCAAAGCAATATTGAGGGTGAAATTATTAATCAAATTCATAATTGTAGCGAGAACTGTAAAGGAATAATACTAAACCCAGGTGGATATGCGCACACCTCAGTTGCCATAGCTGATGCTATTGCCGCCATAAACACCCCTGTTATCGAAGTGCACATTAGCAATGTATATGCCCGTGAACAATACAGGCATACCATGATAACTGCATCAAAATGTGCAGGGATTATTACCGGTATGGGCTTGGATGGGTATAGGCTGGCAGTGCATTATCTGTTGCATTATAAGTAACTAATAAACGTGTGTTGGATGTACTGTTAGCTATTGGCTTTTAGCTTGGATTATACGGATACTCTCTCTTGCTAAGTAGGGGACAGTTTAGTTTTACACCTCCCTTTAGTCCCTCCTTTATGGGAGGGGAACAGCCGCACGGGCTTGTCTTTAACCTGCCGCAATTTATAGCCTTAACGAAACCTTTATGAATAGAATAGGCATTCATACCTTGTGTTTATATTCTCAAACGGATGACGATAAACTAACTAATTAAACAAAAATCCCATATCTTATTATGACATTAAATCTAAAATCTCTCTTATAGATTCAGCATCTTGTAATAAGATGCACTAAATTTGAAGCTACATATAGCCATGAAAACCTACCTGATAAAAAACGCCCGCATTGTTAACGAGAATAAAATTACCGAGCATGATATTTTAATAAAAGATGGTATTATTGATAAAATAGGCTCGAATATTAGCCACCTTACCGCTATAATTATTAATGCGGAAGGCAACTACCTTTTGCCAGGTGCAATTGACGACCAAGTGCATTTTCGTGAACCAGGGTTAACCCACAAGGGAAACATTTATACCGAAGCTAAAGCAGCAGTAGCAGGCGGTGTAACCAGTTTTATGGAAATGCCCAATACCGTGCCAGGTGCCGTTACATACAATTTGCTGGAAGAAAAGTACAATCGCGCAGCACAATGCTCATTGGCTAACTACTCGTTTTATATGGGTTCATCAAATAGTAATAATATTGATGAGGTGCGTAAGGTAAACCCAAAAAATGTTTGCGGCTTAAAAATATTTATGGGTTCATCAACAGGTGATATGCTGGTAGATAATGGTGCGCTTGAAAGTCTTTTTGCTAATGCCAATATGCTAATAGCCACCCACTGCGAAGACGACCCCATGATTAAGAAAAATTTAGACCGATATATACAACAATACGGTGATAATATCCCTATAAAATACCACCCACAAATAAGAAGCAGAGAAGCCTGCTATAAATCATCATCAGAAGCTATTGCATTAGCAAAAAAGCACAATACCCGTTTGCACATTCTACATATATCTACCGAGGAAGAATTAGCCTTGTTTGATAATACTATCCCACTAAAAGAAAAACAAATTACCGCCGAAGCCTGCATACACCATTTATGGTTTAATGATGCTGACTATGATACTAAAGGAACGTTTATAAAATGGAACCCTGCGGTGAAAAAGAAAACCGATAGTGAAGCCATTTTCAAAGCTGTTTTAGACAATAGAATTGATGTTATTGCTACCGACCACGCCCCACACACATTAGCAGAAAAACAAAATCCATATACCAAAGCCCCATCAGGCGGACCTTTGGTGCAGCACTCTATTTTAGCAATGTTAGATTTTTATCATCAGGGTAAAATTAGTTTAGAGAAAATAGTAGAGAAAATGAGCCATAATGTGGCTGATATGTTTTGTATTGATAGAAGGGGATTTGTACGTGAGGGTTATTTCGCCGATTTAGTTTTGGTTAACCTAAACGCACCCAATACTGTACACAAAAAGAATATTTTGTATAAATGCGGCTGGAGTCCTTTTGAAGGGCATACCTTTAAAAGCAGCATTACCCATACTTTTGTAAACGGACATTTAGCCTACAATAATGGCATAATTAATGAAAGCCAATTAGGAAAACGATTAATTTTTTTAAGAGGTTAGAACAAACAATGAAAATAAAATTATTAGCCACACTTCTATTTGCCCTATTAGTTCTCCCCGTTTGGGCACAACTTGATGCTAAAGGTGAAAAAGAACTAAACCGCAGAAAACAACAGGCAAAAAAAAATAATACCGCATTGTGGATGTATGATACACTTTATAAAAAAGGTGCGCCCTATTGTTTACTCGAAAGCAGAGTACAATCAGAAGAGGGAAATGAATATATGATACAAGGACTTAATGGTGATGATTTAATCTATATTAAAGAGCCAAGTAATATACAAAAACTACTTAGCAAAATTACGATTGCTGCTAACGTAGAATTTTCATTTCTACTTGAAAAACAAAAATTAAGCATTCCAAAAAAATCAGTAAGTAACCTACCCAATTTTATAGTAAAAAACGATTTAGTTACTAAATATAATACTGGTAATATGATAGCCGTAAAAAAATTACTTTTTATTCATAGTAGTCAAAACAAACAAGGATATACCAGTACTGTAAACACAGATAGTGTGGGAAAAGAGACACCAAAACTTATTCAAAAAAAAGAGGATACGGCTCATTACCAACCAGTAATACGCAATAAGAATTTTTCTATACAGATAAACAATTATATCATTCGCCAAAATGGTGTAATAATAGGTCGCTACAACAAAACATCTTACTCGCAAGATGTAGTAGATAACAAAACACGCTTTACTATTAAATCTCCTGATTGGAAAGATATAATTATAGCTACTAATGGTGGTATGGGTAGCAGTAATTGGGAAATTGAGATTATCAGCCTCAAGAAAAAAGACACATTCCATACCTCCTCTCCTTTTCATAAAAAAGCATTGAAAGAATTAGTTGCCTTTTTAGTGAACAATAACTACCTTTAATAGGACTTTTTCACCAAGGCATACTTTTTGACACTAAATAAGTATGAATTTTATTATAAAAAATAAGTGGGTAATAGCTGGTGTAGCAGTAGGTGCAATAGCTGGATTACTATATTGGAATTTTATAGGCTGTTCCAGTGGAAATTGTGCCATTACCTCAAAACCTTTTAATAGCTCTGCCTATGGCGCATTAATGGGTGGTTTGTTGTTTTCATCATTTAAAAAAGAGGATAAGAACGACAAAGCCAATGAAACTAATGATAAAGAAGACAAAGAGTAGTGAAATCATTTCAAGAGCTCATTAAATCAGACACGCCTGTATTAGTGGATTTTTTTGCTGAATGGTGCGGACCTTGCAAAACCATGTCGCCTATATTAAAAAATGTTGCCGAAAAATTAGACGGTAAAGTCAAAATAATTAAGGTTGATATAGACAAGAACCCACAAGCCGCCAATGCCTTTAATGTAAAGGGAGTGCCTACTTTTATTTTATTTAAAAAAGGAGTAGTAAAATGGAGGCAATCAGGCGCAATGCCTGCCCATCAGTTAGAGCAGGTTATAGCAAAAAATTGTTAAAGCCACGCCCTAAAAGTTACCAGTAAATTGCGCCCTGCTGCGCTAATGCCCGATGCAAATACACGGTAG
Source organism: uncultured Burkholderiales bacterium (assembly GCA_964584305.1). Classification (GTDB taxonomy): domain Bacteria; phylum Bacteroidota; class Bacteroidia; order UBA8524; family UBA8524; genus SB11. The sequence continues at coordinate 152,951 of CAZOZL010000004.1, read as the reverse complement.
TTTTGGTCTGCCAAATTTTCAATAGCAATTTGTATTGATGAGTGCTTACTAAGCTGGTAACTACTTCTAATATTTAAAGTAAACCAAGCAGGCATACCCGCTAAAGTTGATTCATAGTAATTATCTTCTCCTACAATATTATAATTACGGGTTTTTTTTGCGCCATTAAAAAGGCTAAATATTTCTAACTGCCATAATTTTATTTTCCAGCTGGCAGATACCCTCCCAAAAACAGGCGGTATATGTGCCAAAGGATAAGGGGTACTATCTGTTTCGCTTCTGCCATAGGTATAATTTACAGTACCTTTCACTACTAAGCTATTGTATACCCGCCAGCTTAAATTTACCGAACCTCCGTATAAGAAGGCATTGCCCACATTTTGATTAGCAAAAACCCTACTCTGCACCCCATCATAAATAATAGTGTTTGCGCCATCCAAACTAAAGGGCTGTGTAACAATGGCTTGCTTGTATAATGTGTACCATCCAGTAGCCTCAATTATACCCTTTTCGCCCAGCAGTTTACCAATACTTAACTCTCCATTATATGTAAATTCAGGTTGTATAGTAGGGTTGGGTACTATTACAATAGAATCATTAGGGTTAGAGTCGAATACTTTCCCTAAGTCATCCACATTTGGCGCACGAAATGCAGAGGAAACCAAGCCACTAAATCGCCAGCCTTTGGGTGTTGAATACACCACACCTATATTACCATTAAACGCTGAGTTTGTTTGTGAAACAGCAGTAAAAGGAAATTTAGTAAGTGAGGTATCTTTAAAACTGGCATTAAGGCTTACCACGTTGTACCGTACCCCACTATTAAGTATAAACCCCTTTCGCAACTCCCTGTTAAGCGTTGCATATACTGCCCCATGTAGCATATTACTACCACCATCGGGGTAGCGAGTTATTGCCTTTGATACTGCACTGGTAAGAATATTTACCTGTTGCGCCGCAGACTTTACATTATTATATATAAACTCGCCCCCATACCTAAACTCGTTTCTATTTTTTTGTTTCTGAAAATCAGCATTTAATGATGCTACTTGTACTTTTTCACTTCTATCGGTTCTTATCACATCATTAAACCTACGTGTGTGCCTACTCTCAATTATGTCTTGCCATGCCACTGTTATTTTTCCAAAATCAGTAGTTTTTACGTTTTCTTTAGTGCTTCTATGTGATTTTTTTTTAATATTAAGAGAATAAGAAAGCAATAAGCGACTTTCAGGACCATAGTACCACTCTGCAAACCTATAAGGGTTTAATGTAGGATTTTCTCCAAGAAATCTATTTGCGAGTACGGTAGCATTTCTGCCTGAATCAGTTTGATTTAGCCTACCGTATCTGGGTATATCTCCCGTTGTTGAATATTGAAAATTGATGGTATGCTCCAGCAAATCGCCTTGCTTAAAAAGCACTTTTTGTAAAATATCTAATTGCGTGTACCCAGAATTTACCTGAACTAGCGGCGAGGTGTTTAGCAGCATAGTATCCTTAGCTTTAAATCTCGCTGTTATATAATTTTTCTTCCACATCTCCCTATCACTACCAAAACCCACTCCTCCTTGCCTTAAATCTCCAAACTGGCTATAACTAAGGTTGGTGAGTATGGCTATTTTTTTCCAACCAAAATTAAAATTGAAACTACCCGTTAGTTCATTGCTCGCTGTCCCATACCGTGTGTTTGCCCCTGCCATAAACAAAATTTTCCCTGTATCCGTGTTTAGTTTTGGCTTTTTAGTAATAAAGTGCATTACCCCGCCCAGTGCATCGCTTCCATAAATAACACTGCCTCCCCCTTGTACTATCTCTATCCTGTCCAACGCATTATTATCAATACGTAATACATTTTGCAAATGCCCACCCCTATAAATAGCATTGTTCATTCGTACGCCATCAATAACAATTTGTACTTTGTTGGCTTCAAATCCTCTTATTATAGGGCTACCCCCGCCCGCTTGACTTTTTTGCACTAATATATTGCCACTATTTTGCAATACATCAGCAGTGGTAGAAGGGCTTAAAAATTCAATGTCTTTTTGTTTAATGACATTAATTTGTTGGGCAATGTCTTTCTTTTTCTCTTCAAACTTCCCTGCCGAAATAACTACCTCGTTAATTTCAGTATTCAAAGGTATAAGCATCACCCCCCAAGGCACTACCTTTGAAGCAGGTATATTTTGCGGCAAGGCAAAGTCCGTTATCCAGTTGTTTTTATATCCAAAGGCTTGTATTAGTATAGAGTCGTAGGTGGTAAATATTAAGTAAGGTATTTTATTGGTCATCCTTTTTTGCTTGCCTTCACTAAAACCAATTATCGAAAAATACTCTATCCTTTTGAAAGTATTTTCTTCAATAGCTTCAATTTTAATAATTTGAGCAAACACTAGGTTTGACAAAAACAAAAAAAGCAGTGTTACCAATGCTTTTATAATACTACCCATAGTATATTATTGTAATAAACTTCTTAATACCGCTGATATTGTTTTACCATCTGCTTTGCCCCCCATTTCTTTCATTGCCATTGGCATTACCTTACCTATATCACCAAGGCTTGATGCTCCAGTTTCAGTAATAATTTTTTCTAAAATACCTTTAATTTCAGCTTCGCCCATTTGTTTAGGCAAATACTCTTCAAGTATTGCTAATTCCTCTCGCTCTTTTTTGGCTAAATCTTCACGCCCTTCTTTTTCAAAAATTTCTAACGAGTCTTTGCGCTGTTTTGCCATTTTTTGTACCGCCTTCAAATACTCATCATCAGTAGGGGCAACACTCCTACCCTCTTGGGTATTAAGTATAAGCAGCGCGGCTTTCATACTTTGCAATGTACGCGTGCGCACAGCATCCCTAGCTTTCATAGAAGCCATTAACTCTTTACTTATTTTTTCAAAAAAATTCATATTATTATTTGTTTAAATAAAAGTGGAAACTATCTCCTCTCAGCCCTATACGCATAGTTTCTAATGCTATTACCTCTTGTGGTGGTATGTTTCCTAAACTCACATTTGCACCATACTGTTTTAAAAACCAAAGTTGTTGCTCTTTTTGTGGTGTTTCCCAAATTATCATATCTTGGGGTATTTTGGTTAAAATTTCCTCTACCAATCCCGAACGCACCTCGCCTGTGCCTCTAAAAATCCCTACATTCCCGCCTTCTCTCGCTTCGGCTATTACCTTCCAAACTCCTGCTTCTACTTCTCTCCGCATCATTTCTATCCACTTATAGGGGGGTATAATTTTTTCAGCATCTTTTGAGCCTACTTCCGAAATCACTATATATTCTTTTGCCAGTTGTTTTATATAATCACATTTTTGGTCTTGTGTCATTTCTAATGAACCATCAGAAATTTCAAGGTACTGCAATTTATATTTTTTTAATAAATCAGTATAGCCCTTTAGATTATCACGAATAATGAATGCTTCAAATAGCGTTCCTCCAAAATATACAGGTATTCCCACTTCATGATAAAAATCTATTTTTTTATCTAAATTAGGGGTGATTATGGATGTTCCAAAACCTAATTTTATTAAATCTACATAATTTTCTGATGTTTCAATAAAGTCTTGCGCTTGGCGCAGGCTTAATCCCTTATCCATAACCATAGTCAACCCTTCTTCACGAGGTTTTTCGGCTCTATCGGGTAAGTGGCTTATATCAAAATTATAAGTGTTAGGCATAGCTGCAAATGTAAGTTTTTTGCCCTAAAATAATTACTTATAAGCATTTTAGCAGCTTATAAATATGCGTTGATAATGTTTTGTATTGGTTCTGATTTTTTTAGCCATGGTGCATACTCAAAAAACAAGTTGTACTCTGTTGCATCAGTACTTAGTGCTTTTTCTAAATACTCCATCCCTTTTGTTGAATTTTGGTGTTTGAAGTAATAGGCTGCCAGCCTATAAAGTATTTGGTGGCAAGTAGCAGAATATTTTTGGTAATCCTCTAATAAGTCAATGGCTTCTTGTACTTTATCTTCTTTTACTAATATATACGCCCAATCCAGCCATATCTCAAACCCATAAGGGTCTATCTGTGTTGATTTTTCATAGGCTCTTTTAGCTTCCTCGTATTGGTTTAAATGGTAGTGTACCCCGCCTAATGAGGACCAGTATTCGGCATCATCATCTTCAAGGTTTATAGCCCTTTTCATAAAGCTAAGGGCTTCTAAATATCTTTCTTCTGCCTCGTGGGTAACGCCAATACCAAACCAAGCCTCAGCCAGTTTTGAATTCAGTTTTATTGCTTTTTTGTAAAAATTACGTGCCTCTTGCATCATCCCCTCCTTCTCGTAACAGCCCCCTATATTGCAAAATATTATGGCATCTGCTCCCTCAAGTTTAATGGTTTGTTTGTAGCATTCTATCGCATCTTTGTATTTATCAAGCTCTACAAGGCTATTTCCTTTGTTAAAGTATGCTGTGCTAAAATTTTCATTAATAGCTATGGAAAAATCAAATGCCCAAATAGATTTTTCGTATTTCTCTAATTTATAAAATATAGTACCCAAATTATACCATGCGGCATACGAGTAGGGTTGTTTATCAATATACTGCTCATAAAATTTAACGCTATCCTCAAGCCTGTCCATTACTTCGTAGCAGTAGGCTATTTCATAAAGTATTTGTTCATTATCAGGTTCTGGCTCAAGTATTTTTAAAAGCAACTGCAACGATTCTTCGTACTTCCCCCAGTTTTGATAGGTATATACCATGTTTAAATATATCTCGGCTTTTTCATCGGCAAGTTGTAGCGCTTTTTCAAACATTAAAATGGCACTCTCAAAGTTTTCCATTTGGTCATACAGTTCACCTTTTACAACAAATACCTCAAAATTATAGGGTTCAATACTTTCTGCCTTTTCAATAGCAATAAGGGCATCATTAAAATCGCCCATCATACAATTTATTTGCGCCTGCTTTAAAAAAAAAACAATATATGTGGGGTATTGCTGCCTTGCAAAGTCTATTACTTGAAGGGCTTTTTTTATTTTATTCTCGTTAAAAAAATAATCTATCAAATCTTCTAATTGCTCAGAATCGAAAAATGCAGGCTCATTAAAGGCAAGCATTCTTTCATATCGTTCAGCGGCTGATTTGGTATTTTCTCCTAAAAAATCATCACCTTCAAACATATTTATCAAATTTAATGTATAACAAATCTAATTACTAAGTGCTATATGGGGGGCTTTGTTAAGCACATTTTATACCTCCTGCTGGCAACATATAGTCATCTTGTATCAAATAGTGTGCTAAACTAAGTGTAAATTACTCTTTAAACGCCAAAATGGCGTACGAATTATGACTAACACAAAACAGGTCTTGGCGATACTCACCAAGACCTGTTTTAGTATAGTTTTAAAAACTGTTTATTGTTTTATAAATGGGATGGTTTGCATAGCAGTTTCACCTGCAATGGCTATATAGTAGTTGCCATTAGCCAATGTGCTAATATCAATAGGCATACTGTGTTTATTGGCATTAAGCTGCCCACTATATATGTTTAGTATTTCTTTACCTGTTATATCTATTATAGCTATGCGTACGTTTTGTGCTTTGTGAAGTTCAAAATCGAAAGTAGTTGCAGTTATTGCAGGGTTGGGGTAAAGGTTTGCTTTAAAGGCATCTTTTATTGGTTTTTTAAGCGATGTGGTTAAATTCCAAAAGAAAGACCAAGGTGAAAACCCAGCCGCATTTTTACCTGCCACTCGCCAATAAAAAACGGTATCAAAGCCTAATGGCCCACTTGCTGGCATTGTATAGTTGGGGGTGGTTGTTTTTATTAAAGCCGCTGTATCGGTAAAAATAAAGAATGTTGAAATATGTAAGTAAAAACTATCAGGGGCAAATACACTGTTATCTCTCCAAGTAAATATTGGGCGACGAGAATGTTGCACTGATGCTGTTTTAGGGCTTAGATTTGTTGGGCGTAATGGTGGCAATAAGTTTATTGTAGTAAAACTAAAAGTATCTGAGTTTCTACTATAAAAATCATCGTCATTGCCCGCCGCTACGGTCCAGTAATATGTTCTTGAAGAATCAAGTAATAAGTTTGCTATTGGTAAATCAAAAAATGACCTTAACAGTGATGAATCTCTATAAAAAATAGAAGCATTTGTGAGTGCTGGACTGGTACTTAAATATAATCTGTACCTAGTGGTTTGGTTTGAATTTCCCCAATCTAACCTTTGATTTAAAGGCTGGTTGGTAGCACCATTTACTGGCGTGAGAAGGGTAGGCGCTGAAGGCGGTAAAAATAAAACTTCAAATGATGAAGGGGTTGCCCAATTGCCCCAACCATTTTCATTTTCTGAACGTGCGCGCCAAAAATATACTTTACCCAAATCTAAAGTGTCTTTTGTATATGTAAAAGCATTGGTTGAGTTTCCAAAAACAGTATCAACCAGTTGTGTGGTAAAACCCGAGTTTTCAGAAACTTGTATCTGATATCTCTGTGCTCTGACAACTGCCCCCCATAAAAAATCGGGCAGCATTGGTGATGTTTTACTATTATCTTTAGGTGTTATTAAAGCTGGCGATGGGGAAACCCTATCAATGGTTCTAAACACACTCGTATCAGACCAGTCTCCATATCCGCTTATATCTTTCCCTCTAACTCTCCAGTAATACGTTACAAAATTACTTAGCGTACTGGTTGGCACAGAAAATACATTTGCATCTCCCTGTATAGCGTTTATAACAAAACTTGTAAAAGAGGTGTCGAGTGAAACCTGTACCCTAAAGCTATCCACTGGCGAAGGCGAATTCCATACTAAATTAATATTAGTAGCTACCTTAACACTGTTGTTGGCAGGCAAAGTAAGCGTGGAAGCCCCTGGCTGGGCAAGGGCAATATTTGAGAATACTAATGTTAGTGAAAATAAAAATATAGTAGCAGTTTTTTTCATGTATGCTTTGTTTATGTAAGTGGCGCAAATTAACTAATGACAAGCCATTTTCCAAATAATGTAAACTAATGGCTATGCAGATTATAAAAGACAATAAAAGCTATATTTTTTGCTCATCAGCAAAACTATAATATGTTTTTTGTGTAACAATAATATGGTCTATCACATTTATATCTAATAACTTGCCTGCTTGGCTTAGTTTGTTTGTTAAATTTATATCCTCTTGGCTTGGTTTTATTTCTCCCGATGGATGGTTGTGTGCAAGGGCAATACTCACCGCTCCCTCATCTATCGCAATTTTAAATACTTTTTTAGCATCAACCGTTGTACTACTCGCCCCTCCTTCGCTCACCATCTTCTCCCCTATCACTTTCAATCCTCTGTTCAATAATAAAACCCAAAATTCTTCATATCCCAAATCGGCTATTCGTGGTTTAAACAACTCGTAAATATCTCGGCTATGCCCAATATATTTTTTCTGTTTCACTGTTTCAACCTGCCTTCTACCTCCTAATTCAATTGCCGAAACAATGGTAATTGCTTTTGCATTCCCTATTCCATCAATCTTTACTAAATCATTAACGGATAATTTAGCCAACTCGTTTAAATTGTTATCACATTTTTTTAATATTTCTCGTGATAAATCTATTGCCGATTTTGATTTTGTACCCGTGCTTATTAGTATAGCTAACAACTCTGAATTGCTAAGTGTTTGCCTACCATGCAGTTGCAGCTTTTCACGAGGTCTATCCTCCTCCGCCCATTTTTTTATTGGTGTATGTGCTAAATTATTTTCCATTTGTAGCTTGCAATGTGCAAAATATAAAAAAAGCCTGTAACAATGTTACAGGCTTCATAAATATCCTATAAGGTAGCAAAAAATTAGTTATAATTTAGCTACAAACTTAGTAAGTTTAGATTTTTGGTTAGCTGCTTTATTTTTATGGATAATATTACGTTTAGCCAGTTTATCAAGCATAGAATATACTTTGGTAAGTAAATCATCCGCTTCTTTACGGTTTTTACTATTGCGTATATTTTTTATTACCGTACGTGTGCTTTTTGCTTGGTAGCGGTTTCTTAGCCTTTTGGTGGCACTGTTTCTTATCCTTTTCTTCGCCGATTTATGATTTGCCATGTCGCTTATTTGTCTTTTTCTTAAAGGGCTGCAAATATATCTCTTAAAATTAACAAAAGAAAAACTTTTTGCGCTTTTTGATTATAGTTAGCTTTGCACACTACAAAATAAGGCTAAAACCCAATAAATATGGCTAATACCGACGATATTTTTAAAAAAGTAATATCACATAGTAAAGAATATGGTTTCGTTTTTCCCTCGAGTGAGATATATGATGGCTTGGCTGCCGTATATGATTATGGGCAAAACGGCACAGCACTTAAGCGAAATATACGTGAGTATTGGTGGAAGGCTATGGTGCAAATGCACGAAAACATTGTAGGCATTGATACTGCCATATTTATGCACCCTAAAGTATGGAAGGCAAGCGGACACGTAGGTGGTTTTAGCGACCCCATGATTGACAATAAAGACAGTAACAAACGCTACCGTGCCGACCAACTTTTGGAAGACAGAATTGAAAAGTATAGAAAAGCTAACAAAACCGATAAAGCAAATGCCTTGCAAACAGCAATGGATACTGCCCTTGAAAATGAAGACCTTGCGGCATTGCATGATTTAATTATTGAGCATGACATTGCCTGTGCGGTAAGTGGCACACGTAACTGGACAGATGTGCGCCAATTTAACCTTATGTATAGTACCCAAATGGGTAGCGTAGCTGATGAGGCTAATACCGTATATCTGCGTCCTGAAACGGCGCAGGGTATTTTTGTGAATTACCTAAATGTGCAAAAAACAGGCAGAATGAAAATACCTTTTGGCATAGCCCAAACGGGTAAAGCCTTTAGAAACGAGATTGTGGCACGCCAGTTTGTTTTTCGTATGCGTGAGTTTGAGCAAATGGAAATGCAGTTTTTTGTACGCCCTGGAACTGAAGATAAATATTTTGAATACTGGAAAGAAGCCCGCCAAAAATGGCATTTAGCATTGGGCATTCCAGAAGATAAATATCGCTACCACACACATACCAAATTAGCACACTACGCCAAGGCTGCCGTAGATATTGAATATGAATTTCCTTTTGGTTTTAAAGAGGTAGAAGGAATACACAGCCGCACTGATTTTGATTTGAAACAACACCAAGAATATAGTGGCAAAAAACTACAATATTTTGATGCTGAATTGAACAATGAAGGAAAACCGTATGGCAATTATGTACCCAATGTAGTAGAAACCAGCATAGGATTAGACCGTATGTTTTTACTACTAATGTGCAATGCCTATACTGAAGAGGATATAACTAATGGCGAGAAAACCGAAAAGCGTATTGTGCTTAAACTACCTGCTGTTTTAGCCCCTATAAAATTAGCTATTTTCCCGCTCACCAAAAAAGATGGTTTGCCAGAAAAAGCACGAGAGATAATGAACGATTTAAAGTTTGACTTTGATTGCCACTACGAAGAAAAAGACTCTATAGGGAAACGCTACCGCCGCCACGATGCTATTGGAACACCTTTTTGTATCACAGTAGATTATGAAAGTTTAGAAGATAACCAAGTAACCATACGCTACCGTGATACTATGTTGCAAGAGCGTGTAGCTATTGAAAACCTTAAAACCATTATTGCAAAAGAAATAAACTGGCGCAAAGTGCTTTGATAGTTTTAAGATTTAGGGCTTAAGTTTTGGATTTAAAATCTTGATTTGTTACCTTTAAATATGAAATTGTTTTCTACCCTCATTTTAGTATTGTTCTCAACTTGCATTTTTGCACAAAGTAATAACGCATCGGACAGAGAATTTACCTCGAAACGAAAATTTTTTAAACTTACCTACCCCGATGGGTGGAATGTGAACGAAAACCCCAATGGCACTTATCATTTTGAAAATGCTACTATACAAACGGGTGATTTTGAAATAAAAGAAAGCCGTGATTTTAGCGATAGTAGCCAAATAATGCACTATTTGGATAATGAAAGTTTTAGCCATCCCAGTGCCAAATACCAGTTTAACGAAGCAAAAACAATACTGAGTTATAACACTATGATGATTGTTGAGGGAAAGGAAACCAAAATATTTGTATGGATAGTGGCTAACAAAAATACGGTACTCACCTGCCGATATAAAATTGATTATACACTGCAAAATACACCAAAAGCCCAAACCGAACTAATGAAGGTTAATATAATGATTCAGAACATTATATTTTTACCTTAAAACCTTTTCTTCTCTTAATTTATTAGAAAACTTATTTTAACGTAAATTTCACTCACTACTACCCTATTCAAGGTTTATTGGGTAGCATTCAAAGTAGTTTTTGTCCTATAACAAATAAACCCCGCCACAAAGTTTGCAACGGGGAACTAACCTATAAACCAATTACTAAGCTGATATTGCTTAATTATTAGAACTATAAATAATATCCCATCGTTTATAGTTGCTTACTACATTTCAAAATAGATGCCAATTTTGTATTTGGTATAAAAAAAAATAAAAATGTAGTTTATAGTAGCGTACAATTTACAGGGATAGCACTACGTTGTATAAAACAATTGTTTTAGCTGCTTTTTTACCTAATGATTATAAGAAAAAGATAAGCCTAATTTAGGTTTTAGCAGGCTAACGGCTATTTTTGCCCATAGGCATTTATTATGCAAATAAACACAGTATATTCTCTTTGGTGGTTAGTCCCTTGCTTCTTAGCAGCTTTGGTTGTAGCGTGGTTGTTATATACCAAAAATCCTTTTGGTGATGAGGTGAAAAAACGGTCGCCATTGTATATTACTTTGATGCTATTGCGTTTTGCTACAATATTTACATTGGCATTTCTGCTATTAGCACCTTTTATAAAAAGTAGCACCAAAAAAGTACAAAAACCCATTATTGTTATTGCATTAGACAATAGCGAGTCTGTGAAGGCTAATAAAGACTCTACTTTTTACAAAACAGAATATCCCCAAAAAATAAAATCGTTAACGGCTGAACTACGCAAAAACTATGAGGTAAAAGTATATAGCCTTGCAGATAGAGTGGGCAAAGGCGCAGCAATTGATTTTACAGGCAAACAAACCAATTTATCTACCTTGTTTACAGAAATTGCAGGGCAGTACGAAAACCAAAATTTAGGGGCAATTATCATAGCTTCGGATGGCATTTATAATGCAGGTACAAACCCCATTTATGCCGCCGAAAATATAAAAGCACCTATTTATACTATTGCTTTGGGCGATACTACTACCCCAAAAGATCTTTTGATAAAAAATATCAGGCAAAATAAAATAGCGTATTTAGGAAATGAGTTTCCTGCCGAAGTAACCGTGAATGCAGGAAAACTAAAAGGTAAAAGAACAACTTTAAGTATTAGCAAGGCAGGCAAAACACTTTTTAGCAAAGAGTTGGATATTACAGAAGATAATTACCAAATTACTGAAAAATTTATTTTACAGGCTAATGAAGTAGGCACACAACACTATATAGCGCGCCTAAGTACTATAAACGGCGAGGTGAGTTATATAAATAACAGAAAAGATTTTTTTATTGAAGTATTGGATGGACGAACTAAAATTTTGCTTTTGGCAACAAGTCCACACCCTGATATGACGGCCATAAAACAAGCCGTTGAGAGCAACCAAAACTATGAGGTGAAAATTGAATATGCAAAAGATTTTAAAGCCAAAGAATTAAAAAACTATAACCTAATTATACTTCATCAACTACCCAGTTTCGAGCATCCATTAAAATTTATTACCGATAAAATTGACGATGCAAAGCTGCCCTATTTATCAATAGTGGGTACACAAACATCTATACCTGCCTTTAACGCTTTGGGTACAGGTATTATAATTAGCAATTACAGATACAATGTAAATGATGTTTTGCCCTACAAAAACGATGATTTTGCCCTGTTTACTCTAAGCAATGAAACGAAAGCAGTGCTAAATTATTTACCGCCACTAAAATCGCCTTTCGGCACATACAATAGTGTGGCAACAGCCAATACATTATTGTATCAGCAAATTGGAGCGGTAAAAACACGGCAGCCACTCATTTATTTTAGCCCTAACACTACCCGACGGGTAGGGGTAATAATAGGCGACGGTATTTGGCGGTGGCGTTTGCATGATTTTGAACGAAACAAAAACCACAATGCAGTGGACGAGATTTTGGTGAAAACCATACAATACCTTGCTGCTAAAAACGATACACGAAAGTTTAGAGTAAGCCCTGCTAAAAATATTTTTAATGAGAATGAACGGGTAATTTTTAATGCACAGGTATATAACGAAAGCTATGAAGCCATTACCCAACCTGATGTGAAAATGGAAGTGAAAAACAGTAATGAAAAAGTGTTTAATTATACTTTTAGCAAAAATAAGAATACATATAGCCTAAATGCAGGCTTTTTTGCGGCAGGCAACTATACCTACCAAACCAGCGTAACGGTGGGCAATAGAGTAGAAAGAATTAATGGCAAATTTACCATAGTACCGTTACAAGTAGAGTTGCTAAACACGGTTGCCAACCACCAGCTTATGCAAAATTTGGCAACAAAAAACGGCGGCGAAATGGTATATCCTAATGCTATTGAAAAACTAAACAATTTGATGAAAAAGCGGGAAGACATTAAACCCGTTAGCTATATGCAAACAACGTTTAAAGATATTATCCATTTTAAAGGATTGTTTTTTATTTTATTAGCTTTGCTAACTGCCGAGTGGTTTTTGCGGCGTAGAAATGGTGCGTATTAAAAATAGCAGCACTATGAAAAAAATATTTCTAATACTAATAGGCTCACTTATTTTAGCAAGTTGTGCATCAAACGAAATTGCTAACTCCATTGATGTGAAACAAGATAAAATTTATCAAAACTACTCTATACTATATAATGGCAATACTAATGAAACTAATATAAAGGCAACTTATAGATTTGGTGGTGAAAACGGAACTACTTTAGTGCTTACACCGCCCAGCAAGGTTACCTTTAATGGTAAAAGTATGACCCGCTACGAAAGTGATTTTGTAGGTGCTTATTATAAAATTGCTCAAAGCAAATCATTAGCCAGTGGGCAAGTGTGTACATTTGTTTTTACCGATACAGATAAGAAACAATACACCAATTCTGTTAAATTTAATCCCGTTCTTATTAGTAAAATACCTGCAGAGATAAACAAAGGAAATCCGCTTGAATTTACTATGCTAACAAATGCTTTAGCCTATGGCGAAAAAATTAGCATTGCATTAAAAGATACCACCCACAGTGTTTTGTATGAAGTGCAAGACCAGCAACCCAAAAAACAATTTGTTCTTCCAGCAATGGTGCTAAAAAAACTAAGCGGAAAAGTACGCATCACTATTACCCGTAGGTATAAAATAATGCTTAAAGAAGGTACAGACGAGGGCGGCATTATCTATTTTGAATATAAAACCAAAGAGCAGGAGTTTATAATTAAGTAAGTTACTTTTTTGGGAAGCGCATTTTATAATCTACCTCTGTTTTTCCTTCGCTAATATCTTTTAACTTTCCTTTCAGCAAGCGGCGCTTCAGGGCTTTTATATGGTCAACAAATAAAATACCGTCGGTATGGTCGTGTTCGTGTTGTACTACTCGTGCAATAACACCTTCAAAAGTTTCTTCGTGCCACTCAAAATTTTCATCTTGGTACTCTACAGTAATTTTTGGGTGGCGAGATACGTTTTCACGAATGTGTGGAATGCTTAAACACCCTTCTTCAAAATTCCATTTTTCGCCTTCTTCCTCTATTATATAGGCGTTTATAAACGTGCGTTTAAATTTTTTAGTAGCTTCATTTTCCTCATCTTCTAAAAAAGGAGTAGCATCCACTATAAACAAACGGATAGGTACACCTACTTGCGAAGCCGCCAAACCTACCCCATGCGAGGCATACATGGTCTTGTACATATTAGCCAGTAGTTGCTTTAGGTGGGGGTAGTTTTCGTCAACCTCTTCTGTCTCTTTTCTTAGTACAGGCTCGCCGTAGGCATATATGGGTAAAATCATTATTGGGTTTTCAAATAATCTTGCAAAATTAACACAGCACTAATACTATCCAAAAGCCCTTTGTTTTTACGGTCTTTTTTGCTTGCGCCACTATCTATTAAACTTTGTGATGCCATTTTTGAGGTAAAACGTTCATCATACCGTACTATGGGAATAGTAGGGAAATTTTTTCGTAAAACGTTCTGAAAGCCCTGTATTTGCCTTTCACTTTGCGATGCAGTACCGTCCATTTGTTTGGGAAGTCCCAGTACAAAGGTTTCTACCTCATTTTCAGTGCAATATTTTTTTAAATACTCAATTACATCTTTAGCGTGTATGGTATCAATGGCGGTAGCTATAATTTTCAAGGCATCAGTAACGGCAAGCCCCACCCGCTTAGTACCGTAGTCTATGGCTATAATTCTGGGCATTTAAGTAGTACTTAGTAGTGGGTACAAAAACAGGATGCTAGTATTCATAATAATTTTACTTTACAAAAGTAAGTAACGGTATTTGGAATATTGTTTAATACTTATAAATTTGAAAAAACCTAGACCCAAAAGAATAGAAAAAGTTGAAAAAAAGTAACGCTATATATTATATAATTTTTTTATTGATGTTTTTGTTTTTGGGTGGAGAAGTTCAAGGGCAAAGTAAAGACTTGGCGGCGATAAAACACTATGAAAGGATATATATTAGTGCTGGAGGTATAGCACTAATAAGTTTTGGAGACCTTTATCTATTAGGCAATTTACAAGTACGGTATAGATATACTCCAAGAAGAGCAATAGAAATAGGCTTGATAAAAGATTTTTATCGTAGTAAGCCCTTTCCTTTTTCAAAGCCCACTTATACAGGGTTTAGAAATGGGTATTATATTGGTCATCAGTGGGTGCTAAATAACCCTTATAAAAGTAGTTTATGGTGGTTTGGAGTAAAATTTTTGTACACACAAGGCGATATACCGTATAAAACCGATATTTCCTGAAATATCGGTTTTATATGCCCCCAGTGCTGCGTACAATATGTATGATATATTTTTTGAGCAACGCTTTTTAAAACGTTTTTCTATTAGGGAAAATGCAGGATTGGGTATTTCTTATTTTTATGGCACAAATATTAGTATATTTATACCAACGGTAAATGCAGGTATAAGTTTAGGGTACAGTTTTTTAAATACTAAAAATTGAAAAAGAGTAAGGATACTCCCTTCATTCCAGTTTAAAATTAAACGGTAAAGTCATCATCACTTTTACTGGTTTCCCCCTTTGTGTTGCAGGCTTCCATTTAGGCATTTTATTCACCACTTTAAGGGCTTCTTCGCCACAGCCATAGCCTATATCACGCAATATTTTCGCTTTGGTAACTTTACCTTCTTTATTAATAACGAATTGTATAATTACTCGTCCTTCAATTTCTTTTTTACGAGCTTTTTTAGGGTATTTTAAGTTTTTTTGAATGAACTTACTCATCGCTCCATTACCACCGGGATATTCTGCCATTTTTTCAACTATTTGAACAACAACTTCCTTCTTATCTGGATAAGGAGGAGGTAGTGGAGCATCTATAATTTCTTCAAAATCATCTTCAATAATTGTACTGTCTTTTTGGGCTATTCCAAAAAGTGGCATAGTAATTAATAATAGAAATATTATTTTTTTCATAATTAACGTAATTTAAATACAATAGGCATTACTACCCAACATCTTACTTTTTTACCTTTATTTTCAGCAGAACTCCATTTCATTAAATTTACTACCCTCACGATTCTTTAGCACAATATTCATCAAAAGTTTTTATAACATATATATTGCTAAGACTGCTATCGCAGTTCAACCATAAATTTTACATATACAACACCTTGTTTTAAAGTATCTGCTTGGCTAAACCCAATACTGGAAATGAGTAATAAAGCAAAAAATATTATCTGTTTCATTTGTTTAGTACAATTCTAAATATTGTACCCTTGTTTACTACACTGGCTTTCACAAATATATGCCCTTTGTGGTAACTATCAACTATGCGTTTCACTAATGATAAGCCTAAACCCCACCCTCGTTTTTTGGTAGTGTAACCCGGTTTAAACACTGCTTTAAAACTTGATGTAGGAATGCCTTTACCCGTGTCTCGCACATCTATATATAGTTTTTTATTGGTTTGTGTTACTGTAAAACTGATATCGCCTTTGCCGTTCATTGCATCAATGGCATTTTTGCATAGGTTTTCTATTACCCACTCAAACAGGGGAATATTTACTTGTGCATGGGCATTGGGTGCTTTTGAGGTATCAATAGAGAAATTTACTTTTTTAGAGACTCTATTTTTTAAATAGCCAACAGATTTTTCTAATACTTGCTCAATATTTTCATTTTTTAATACTGGTTCAGACCCAATTTTAGAAAAACGCTCGGTTACCCGTTCTAATCGTTTCACATCGTGTTCCATTTCAGTAATCAGTTGTTTATCAATAGTGCCTTCTGATGTTTTAAACAAATCTACCCATGCCAAAAGCGATGATATAGGCGTACCTAATTGGTGTGCCGTCTCTTTTGCCAATCCCACCCAAACACGATTTTGTTCACTTCGTCGCGAAGCATTAAAAGCAAAATATGAGACTAAAAGGAATAAGCCAATAATAATTATCTGATAAACAGGAAAGGCTTTTAATTGGGTTAACAAAGTAGAGTTTTCAAAGTATATATATTGCTTGTCTTGTTCTGAGAAATCAATAACAATAGTATCATTACCATTGTTTTTCATCTCTTTTAGCTTCTTTTCTTTATAATTACTATTGGCGGCAAGTTTTGCCGAATCGAGGTTTACATACGATACTATATTCCCTTCGTTATCAGTCATAATAGCGGGGATAGTACTATTTTTCTTCACCACAACATCCAAACAAAAATTATTAGCCTCGTTTATAAAATGGCTAAGTTCTTCATTATCGCCTTCGTAGTTTACAGATTGGGTGAGCAAGGTGGTGGCTCTTGCCCAAATCTCCATATTGCGTTTTTCTTGCTCTGCCAGTTTACCCGCCAACTTTTGTGTGTATAGCAACGAGAATAAAGCTATACTAAAGGCAAACAACAGTAAGAGTACTTTCCAAATACGTTTCATGGTATATTCCATTTAAAAAATTAGTACGAAATTAATCTTTTTTTAAACGAGACTTTTACAGCAATGTTGCCTAAATAATGAAGGAGTAGATAATATTTGACTGCTTTCTGTGCTAATTTGAAGATTATAATTTAGACAGAATAGGCATAAATGCCCATTCTATACATAAAGTCAAGGGTATGAATTGCGGCAGGTTTTAACCTGCTGCAAGAAAGATGCACAGGCACAATTAAATCGGGTGTGGTGCTAAGAATTAGGAACTAAATACTTTTAAGGCGTGCTTTTAGTTTTTGTAGTTTTATGGCTGTGGTTTCAGTGGGTTGTTTTCCCTCGCCAGTAAACGCTTCGCCTCGTTTTATATACTCGTTGTTGAACAAACTGGGGGTAATGCCCCATTTTTTTATAAACTGGCGGTAGCCATTATTTTTTTTAACCCTAAGAGTAGATTTTGAGCCAAAGTGATACACACGGCTTGCCGCTACACCTTTAAATAGGCGCACACCTGCTTGCCATAGTTTCATGCTAAAATCAGGGTCGCTATACATACCAGGTGAAAACTCAATGCTATAACCACCTACTAAATCCCAAGTGGTAGTATGTACAATATTGGGCGGCCAAGTAGCCCCCATCCAATCTTTTTTGTCAAAAGTTTCAAAATTATTTAGCAAGCCCTCTTCATCAAAACTATTTAGGTCTGTACCATAGTTGTGCGGTGCTATCACACAAGGGTTGTTATGATAAATAGGTTCTATCATAGTAGATGAGAAAAAGAAGAGGGTGGTATTGGCTTTCTCCACCTCACTATGTAGTACTTTATCCCAAAGGGGCAGCACATACATATCATCGTTCATATATACTATATAGTTTGTATGGGCTAAACTGCGTGCGGCATTAAGTGCGTAGCAAATGCCTATATTTTCTTTGCTATGGCTATAATCAATTTTTTCTTGGTTTAGCCACTCTATTGTACCATCAGCACCCTCGTTTACATGTACTATTATTTGGTGTGCATAGCTTGAGTTTTTTCTTATACTCCCAATACATTTTTTAAGGTAAGGCAAGTTGTTCCAACTGGGCAGTAATATGCTAAATTTTTCAGCACTTTGTTTTGTATAGCGGTGGTAGGTTATCATTTGCTTAAGGCAAAATAAGCAGGATTTAACTAAGATTCACTTTTTTTTGTAGGATAAATAAGCCAAAGTGCAGCCATTAAAGCAATGTTTTTAAATATGTATTGCCCCAAAAGGGTATAAGCATAGGGTGCTTTTGTGAAAGACAAATCAGTAAAAGCAAACAAGGGTACAAATGTGCAGGCAAGGTGTATAAGTGTGGCAATTATAGCTTGTTTGGCAAATGTATTAAACACCAAAAGTAAGCCTATAACTACCTCTATAATAGCTAATAATATAATGGAAACGGCACTTGGAATGAGTTTAAAAGTTAAAATAGCAATAGTATCTATTGCTAAAGATTCAGCGGGGCTATACCCTTTAAAAAATTTTAGCATACCAAACCATATATATATTAGCCCAATGCTAATGCGCAGTATTTTTGTTTTGTTTGTAAGCATAACCGTACAGAGCGGCAAACTTAATGGTCTTATTTTTTTTAAAAGACTTTTTAGCTAACTTTTTCATATACAGTTGCATAAATATCTCATCTTTTAAAAAAAAAGTAAAAATATAAAATATTCGTCTATCTTTGCGAGCATTAGTGGGGGCATACTAATACGCTGTATAGTTTTAACTGTTCAGTGTAGCCGTTGCACCTTCTAATAATATTATTTATATAACAGCAAAAAAATGACAATTTACGTAGGTAACCTTAGCTATCAGGCAAGTGAGCAGGATTTAAGCGACCTTTTTTCATCTTATGGTGAAGTTTCTTCAGTTAAAATAGTTAAAGACATGGACACAGGACGTTCACGTGGTTTTGCTTTCATTGAAATGGAAGACGAATCAGGTATAGACCGTGCCATTGAAGAATTACATGAAACTGATTTTTTACAACGCACATTAATAGTAAACAAAGCACGCCCGAAGTCTAACGACAGAGGAGGCGGGGGCGGCGGATTTAACCGTGGCGGTGGCGGCGGAAGATATTAGTCTGATACCTTACTAGAAAATTACAAAAGCCGCCCGATAAATCGGGCGGCTTTTTTTATGCTTATTGGTTTTTGATGTTCAAATCCATATTTCCATAAAACTGCAAGTCTTTATTTTTTAATAGTTTGGTTAAAAATGCTACTTGCCCAGTATGGTACGAGTAGTGCTCTACAACGTGCAGTATAGCAGCAATACCAGTATAGGAAAACCCTTGCACACTTCGCACTTTCATCAACTCTTTATCGCTCATAGTTTCCATAATAGAACAGGCTTTTTTTACTACCTCTGATATTTTTGCCAGCAATTCTACTTTTGTATAGCTGCCATTAAGTGTAAATTCATCATCACGCACCCTATTATCCATCTCACCACCTATTGATGCAATGATATACTGGGTAATATTTCCGCACAGGTGTAGTATTAAGTTGCCTATACTGTTTAGGTTATCATTGGGTTTGTGCCATGTTTCATTCTCATTTAACAGGGCAAGGCATTTTTCTATGCGTGGGGTGTTTTCATTAAGTCGTAAAATAGCATTTGCCTTTAGTTCAGCAATAGTGGCTTCTAATTCCATAAGTTCAAATATAAAGGTGAAAATAGGAACAAATAGGCATGAATGTCTAATTCCATTTATAAAGGTTTGTAGGGTTATGAATAGCGGCAGGAGACCGTTGCAAGGGAAAAATTTTAGCTTTTAGCCACGCCCCTGCCGTTCAGGCGTTTTCTTGCAGCAGGCTTCAACCTGCCGAATGAAGTAACAGGCATGAAATGCCTAATTTTATTTATAAAGGTTGAGGGATGCTTTATTTAAGTATTACAAATTTACCCACCTGTATATGCCCTGTCTTATTGTCTTTTACGGTGAACATATATATGCCTGTGCTAATTGCATTTTTTGTGGATGAAAGTAAATCCCAAGCGTGTTCGCCACCAGAAAACACACTATTTTCAGGGTTGCTAAAATTATCAAACCACCGTATATCATTCCCCCTATATGTTGCCGCATTATGGTTTAAAGTAGTAATAACATCGCCTGCAATATTGTATATAGAAATAGTACACTCTTGCGGCAGGTTATAAAAATATATTTTTTTGGTTCGTGGGGTATTACCATCCCAAGCCGATGTAGTTTTATAAGGGTTGGGATATACGCCCACTTTATTTGCAGCACCTTTATTTTCAAAGTTATTGTTTATACCTGTACCTGTAAACACCCTAAAATCATTTTCGGTGAATGATGATTCAAGACTTTCTAAGCCTAATTCAGGATCGCCCTCATCAAAAGCTGTTAAAATAAACATATACTGCCAGCCATTTAGCAACCCATTCATTTGGTAGTGAAAAGTATATGCAGTAGTGTCCCCGTCAAAAAACTTAGGTTGTGTTAGTTTAATAGAGCTAAACCCATTATTAAAGCCAATTTTATTACCTACCGAGTCCCATTGAACCACCAAATTTGACGCTGCTATTAAGTTAGTTCCTTTATCATCTCCTACATTACTACGGTATATTTTAAACCCTTCAAAATCTTGTTTTTTAGAGATAGGATCAATGGAGTTAACCGCAGAAGCATCCCAATAAATATCTACCTTATTTTCTGACGGTATAATTTTAACTTTTGGCGTTTTAGGAGGTTCGGGCAATACATAACGGTCTAATTTTCCATTACCGTTTAAGTCCAACTCTGCCTTGTACTCCCCTTTTCCGTCCACATCCTCGCCCCTATATGTGCGCTGCACCCAATTAAGATTGCGTAAAAGTTCTCTACGTGCTGCTACATTATCCGTTGCACCATTAAGCTGCCTTGCGGCAACATAGGCTATGGTAAAATGGGCGGTTTCATTAGGTAACATTTGCGGTATAGGACCTAAAGAAATAAGTTGTATAAGATTAGTCCCCACATTAAGTTGTTGAGACACCGTAGCATCTTGCAAATTAATAGCTTTACTAAGCCTTGCATACTTTGCCACATCATCAGCGGGAGGCACAAAATCATTAAGAGAAGAGAAACCAAATATCCAAAAATTAGGGTTTATACTTGGCGCACTATATCCCTTTGCAAGCAGGCTATCAGTATTAGAGGGGTGTATAAACTCATTGCGCCATTCTGCACCTAATGCCACACACGCCCCATACGATTGTGTAAAATCAATATCATCACCATATACCTGATATACATATAATGCCCCAAAACTATCTAAAAAACCGCCGCCGCCTTTATTGTAAAAATTAGCCCCCCCATCTTGTGTAACGTTTAGGTTTCTCACCACCAAATCATTCCATTGCCCAAACCACACACTATCCCACACATCAGTGGATCTATTGGTTATTTCATAATCAACAATTACAAAATAATCAGCAAAGCTAAAATTCCACGCATAGGTTTTCATTTTCACCTCTGCTTTTAAAGGAAACTGGTGCTGTTGTATAGGCGTAACTGTGCCAGGAATTACCACATTACTATCGGTATATTTAGTAATAAAATCTTGATGCGATATTGCAGACGAGCTAAAAAATCCACTACTTGCTAATGTAGAACGCTGTTGTATGCCACCTGTTGCCGTAAATTCAAACCCATCAAGCCCTGCCCTATACCCTGTTGGCGCATCATCAGCAACAGTGGAAACGCGCGTTTGTCCATTTACTTTTGCACCAATCCACAATCCTCCTTCAAATAAATGATTTACCCCCGAACCAATAGGATACTCCATACTTGGCATACCTTGTGGGTTGTTTATTACTTGCGGACGACCAACCGTACCCGTATTACTAACTGCAAAACCAATATTTCCAATATCAGTGGCTTGCTGTGCAAAAGGAACAACCTGCCCGTAACTAAAAATGCTGAGTAGTGAAAAAATGAGTACGCCAAAAACTTTTATCATGCAATTACAAATATCGTATTATTAAACTATACCCGTAGTGCATTATTCTGTAATTTATATTTTAATATTGTTGTTGCGCCTGTTTCCTTAGCACCTCACCCCATTTTGTGGTGAAGGTTCTTTTTTAAGTAGAACAAGGCTACAGATTGCCACGCTAACCTAAGAAGGTTATCTCGCAATGACAATAGTTGCTGGGTTTTGCAAAACCTGCCCAACCGAATGGGCATTTATGCCTATTCTATACATAAAGGCTAAAAGCCAATAGCCAACAGCTAATAATAACACTGATATTCAGTTATTCACACAGCTCTTATTCTAATATTCAAAAGTTTGATGCGAAAGGTAAATATTGGTACTTACCCTGTAAATTTTAAAAAATATTAGGCTTATTCACATTTTTAATGCTCTTAGTATTAGCAGAGAAGAATGAGATACACACAAAGCATTAACAATTTTAAAAAATTGGTGATAACTACCTAATAAGTACTCGTATTTTGTTTTGTTTCAAATAAAGAAAGGAGACTTAAGAAACTTATATCTTTAAGTATTTTTTTGATTGCTATGAACGTATCTTCGTAGCCCTTTTTTACAAAAGCCTAAACAAAGCCAATGACAAAACAAACCACCATCAATAGAAATAAGAAGCAACTAAAAGAAGAATTGCTATTGCTTGGTGGTAAAATAGCCCCTAATGCTTCTGATTTAGAAGAAGCAGTTTTAGGCGCAATGATGTTAGAAAAAAATGCCTATACAGCAGTTTTAGAAATTTTAAAACCTGAAGCATTTTACGACCCTAAAAACGAAATTATATACAATGTTTGTAAAGATTTGTTTGAACGTGGCGACCCTATTGATATTTTAACAGTTACTAATGAGTTAAGAAAAAGTGGTGAATTGGACAGTGTTGGAGGGGCATATTATATCACCCAGCTTACCAATAGAGTCTCATCAGCAGCAAATGTTGAGTACCACGCTCGCATAATTTCTGAAAAACATATACAACGTGAATTAATAAGAATTAGTGGCGAAATAGGTCGTGAAGCATCAGAAGAAGGGGCAGATGCGCTGGGATTGTTGGATACCGCCCAACAAAAGATTTTTGAAGTGAGCGAAGGCACTATCAGCCGTGATGTTGTAAAAATTGAAGATATTTTAAAGAAAGCCATTAAAAACCTTGAAAGCATTAAAGGACACGAAAATACACTTACAGGCGTGCCTTCTGGTTTTGTAGAATTAGATAGAGAGACGAGTGGTTGGCAAAAATCTGACCTTATTATTATTGCTGCTCGCCCAGGGATGGGTAAAACAGCATTTGCACTTACAGTAGCACGAAATGCCTCGGTTGACTTTGGAAAATCTATTGCGGTATTCTCATTAGAAATGAGTAGTGAACAGTTGGTAGGGCGTTTAATATCTGGTGAAACAGAAATTATTAGCCAAAAAATGCGTAACGGAAATTTAAACGACCAAGAATGGGAACGCCTAAATAGCAAAATTACCAAACTGGCTGATGCAAAAATGTTTATTGACGATACCCCTGCTATTTCTGTATTTGAACTGAAAGCTAAATGCAGACGACTGAAAGCACAACAAGGTATTGATATGATTATTATTGATTACTTACAGTTGATGCGGGGTGAAGAAAGCAAAGGACAAGGCAACCGTGAACAAGAAATTGGATATATATCGCGCTCGCTAAAAGGGTTGGCAAAAGAACTTCACGTACCCGTTATTGCATTGGCACAGCTTAGTCGTGCAGTAGAGGTGAGGGGCGGAACAAAAAAACCAATGTTAAGTGATTTAAGAGAATCAGGGTCTATTGAACAAGATGCGGACATGGTTATGTTTTTGTATAGACCAGAGTATTACCAGCTAACAGAGTTTGAGGACGGAATGCCCACGCAAGGTTTAGCAGAAATTATGTTGGCAAAACATAGGCACGGTGCAGTACGAGATTTTAGGGTTCGTTTTCAGGGCGAGTTTGCCAAATTTGCGGATATTGACGGCATTGGAGTGCCTAACCAAGGGGGCGATTTTAGTTTTAGCGAAGACCAAGGAGTCCAAACTATCACACTTCAATCTAAAATGAATGATGGTGCTGATGATGTGCCTTTTTAAAACATAAAAATTTAGTATTGTAACCCGTAGTGTACTATAAAATATATTTTGTAAACAACTGAATAGCAGAACGTTTATTGTTGTTCGCTTTTAGCCTTTAGTACGTGCTTTGTCATCTTGAGCAAAGGCGAAAAGTGTGTAGGCAAGTACATTGGGAAGTCAAACAGCCATTGCGGGATATGCTTCTTAGGTTAGCTTCGCCCATTTTCAGTTTTACTTTAAAAAATTAGTTTCGCTTGTACTGTCGCAAAACGGATTCTTAGCTTTTTTAAATCTACATATCTTTGTTAATCAATAGGTTACTGCGTGCGGTTGGGGGGATTTGAACCCCCACACCCTAAAGCACCACCCCCTCAAGGTGGCGTGTCTACCGTTTCACCACAACCGCAAGTAGACTGCAAATATATTATTTTTTCTTCCTCAAGATTCGACTTAATTAAAAACGTACTTTTAACCTTAAAGTAACCTTGTGTGCTGAATAATTTTTATTGTCTCCTATTTGTTTATATTTGGTTCACCAACTATAAACCTAAGCCAAAAATGAGGCTGATAAACTTAATTAAAACACATAGTAACTGGTGCAGCTACTATAAGTACAAGTATTTTGAAAAAAATAAAGAAGCCCTTACTTTTAAATGTAGGAGTGGCTTAAACATTACTGTGCCTGCCCGAATGATACAAACCTATAAAGAGTGTTTTTTAGATGAGATTTACTATAAAGAATTTCCCAAAAACCAGTTTGTAGAAAATCCTGTAATAATTGATATTGGTGCTAATGTAGGCTATTTTTCTTTATTCTCATTAATGCGCTACCCTAAGGCTAAGGTACTATCGTTTGAACCTATGCCAATGAATTTTACACTGCTAAAGAAATATAGTGCCGAAAATAAAAATTTGGACTTTACCCCTATAAACAAAGCTATAAGCAATGAAAAAGGACATATAACCTTGCAATACGATGCCACTGACTCTTTTACTACAAGTGCCAGTATTTTTGATACTAGCATAGGTAGCGATACACTAAAAGTAGAAACTACTACTTTAGAGCATATTATTAATGAGTATGGTTTAGCAAAAATTGATTTACTAAAATTAGACTGTGAAGGCTCTGAATACAGCATTTTATACACTATTGATAATGCTATTTGGGAAAAAATTGGAGCACTCTCTATTGAAACACACTTAGGAAAAAAAGAAGGTGAAAACAGAGACCATTTGGTAAACTTTTTAGCACAAAAAGGATTTATAGTTAAAGTAGAAAACGATATTGTGTGGGCATATCGAAAATAGCCTAAGTACGGTATATTTTTTGGCTTTACCATTTATGCGGGCTTGTCCTAAAGTTACCGTAGAGTAAGCAAGTGTGGCTACCCCCCCCTTGCTGTGGGGTTGCGGCTTGTAAAGGAAGGGACTAAGGGAGATGTAAAAACAACCCGCTTAAAGATCACAGGCGGGCAGGAAAGCTAAGGTCTTCATCTTGCAACGGTCTTAGCTTTACACAAATCAGTACGTCTAATTGTTTATAAGAAAGAGCAAGAGAAAATAGCTTTTACATTTTTTTTTATAACTTGTTTATTAGAAAGGGGCGTTGGGCTTTAAAAGTGGCAAATAACTGTACTTGCAAGGGTGCATAATTACTACGCTACTATTTTATTTTTGTTAAAAAATAAACTTTTGGATGATTACCAACGTTATATATAAAATAAGGAGGCTTAATTATCAACACTGAAAAGGTAATGTGAGTGCTAAAATTTATATGTTTTTACTTTTTTGTTAAAAGTTATTACTTCTAACTTAAAATTAATACATACCTTAGTAAAACATTTTAGTAGAAAAAATCGTTCTTATATATGAAAATGCTATCAAAGTATTTAATTATTTGACTATAATTGACAACACACACACACATAAAAAACTATTTACAATGAGAGACCTAATTAGCGAAACACTTAGAAAGTATGCCCATGAATCGAAAGTAGATATCAAGGCATTGCAACGTTATTTTAAAACAAAATTTAGCTTGAGCATAGATGAGGAGGTGATAGCAAGAAGGCTAAACTTTTTGCGAAAACAAGTTGCGTAAAGCAAATTTAAAACTTGGTTTGTGCTAAGTGCTTTTATAAAAAACACTTTGTACCCTTATGTTATACTAATGGCATACTTTGATAGTAAGCCCACCACTTCTTCTTTAGAAAATTTCGCTCCCTTTATTTGGTTCAAGTCAGGGTCGAAAATATAATTATATGCTGTTCTAAAATCGGCTTTTTCTAAAAGGGTTTTTTCAAAAGTGGCACCTCTTAAATCAGAATTGTTAAAAACGGCATTGCTAAGGTTAGCCTCTACCAAATCAGTTTCTTGCATGGTACAATTGATAAACTTAGTACCCTTTAGTTTTAACTTATAAAATGATGCTAAGTTAAGTTGACAATCACTAAAAGCTATGTCTAATAAAAAAGGATTGCAGACGCTAAAATCAACTCCCAAAATTTTACAATTACTAAATATCACCTCTTTTAATGCTGTTTTGTGAAACTTAGCATTGCTAAAATCGCAATACTGGAACGAGCATTCCACAAACGTTATTTCAAATAAATCTGTATCTTCAAAATTACATTCAGTAAAAACACAGTCTTCGTATTCTCCCTGTGGCAAAGGTTTTTTTGTGTAATTTTTTTTCTGAAAATGGGCATTGTTTACATACTCGTTAACCATGGGGGCTACTATTTTAAAGTGTTTAATAATTTTTCAGCTTCTTTTTTGTGGTTTCCATTGATAAGAAGCACCGCATTTAATAACTCCTTTGCTTTTTTATTTTTCTTTTGTTTGATATATATTTTTGCTTTTAAAAGCATTGCTTTTTCATAAAAAATAGAGTTTGTATTTACTATAACAGAATCGAGATTTGTAATACATATAGCAAACAACTTTTTATTGAAATTTTGAAGTGCCTCATAATAATTGAGCGAGTCGGTAATTAATGTCATAGCATCCCTATTAAAACTACTATTTTCAATAGTTATATTACTATTGCTAAAGTAGTTATTAAGAACTGCTACTGGAAGTTCTCTCTCTTTTCGGGAACTCCTTGTAGCCATATCTTTATTAGAACGTGTGCTCATCACTCGCCATTTTGCTGCTGTATCTATTATTTCTGTATTGGGCGCGGGGGTATAAGGTATGTTCTCTTTGTCAGCTTTTTCTAAAAATTCGTAGTCGTTATTAAAATCAGTACTTTTAAATTTTAGAGGCTCTATTTCAGTAGCATTTTTGTGATTGGTTTCGGTATTTTCACTTTGCGTTGTTAGTTTAGTTTTTTCTTTTTTAGGGACAACATTTTTTTTAGGTATTATTTCAACTTGCTTCTTTTTTGCTTGTATTTTAGTGAGTGTATCCTTAGCCATTTTTTCAACAGTTGGGTTGGTTTTCACGGCTAATTTATCGGTGAAATTAGTTTTGGTGTACATCCACCCTATTCCCACAGAAAGTAATAAAACTGCTGCTGCACTCCAATACCAAAGGGCGATTTTTTTAGTTTTTTTCGGGGTCAAATATTCCTCTGCTTTTTGGTTTAGTATGGCTACTTTTTGGCTAAGTAGTGCAGGGTTGGGCATTGCATCAATACCATCTTTAACATCACTACACAACTCACAGGTTTTGGCGTGTTTTTGCAAGATTGCCAACTCTTTTGCCGCTAATTTGTTAGCGGCATAAAGTGTCCATGTCTCGTTATTTATGCAGTGTGTTGTAAACATAGCAGTATGGCAGCACAAAATGTAATGCCTTTTTGTTTTAAAGTTTCTTTTAAATTTCGTTTTCCGTTTTGTATTTGGCTACGCACATCGCTGGTGGTATAGCCTGTTTGTTCGCTTATTTCTTTATAGCTTTTTTTTTTCAAGTAAAACAAATTTATACATTGGCGTTGTTTATCGTTTAGCCAAGTCATAGCTTTTTCAAGTTCTTGTAATTTCTGTTCTTTATCTTCTTGATGCAAAAAATCATCAAATTGCATAAAAGTACCCTCACTTTCATTAGCAATATTATCTAATGGTATTAGCATTTCGGGTTTCCGCAATTGCATTAGGCAATGGTTTCTGCAAACTGTATGCAGCCAGCTTTTAAAGTTTTTTATGGTGTGGGTTTGTAAATCAGTAAAAAGTTTCTCAAAAACTGCCATTGCAGCATCGCTTGCTTTTTCAGTATCACGATAGTATTTATTGCAAACGGCAAAACACATTAATGAATGCCGCTTAAACAACTCGCCAACCGCCTGCTTATCACCAGTAGCTTGATAGTGTTCTATCAACTCTTCATCAGATAAGTGGTTGTTCAGTAAAGGCACTTTTAGTTAAAAAATTATTTTTTTTGAGGCTGTGTGTGTAATTCTACTCTTTTCTGCATCAAATATAAAACCAAATAAATTTTTCTATTTATGAAAACACTTATCACCCTCATT
This sequence comes from uncultured Burkholderiales bacterium, assembly GCA_964584305.1. GTDB lineage: Bacteria > Bacteroidota > Bacteroidia > UBA8524 > UBA8524 > SB11. The sequence continues at coordinate 124,283 of CAZOZL010000004.1, read as the reverse complement.
TTATTTATTACTTGCAGCGTGGTTCAAGCACAAAAACCCAGAACCATTAAAGCTAAATTAGATGCTGTTACTGTATATCTAAAAGGCGCAAACCTGTATTACTCTGAAAATGTACAGCTAAAGGCAGGCAATAATACTTTTATTTTCGAGAATATATCACCTTATATTAATGCTTCCACCACCAATGCATCAAGCAGGCTGGGTACAGTAATGGATGTGCGCCACCAAATAAAGTACAAAGAAAAAAAGAAGCCGAAAAATCCGCATTTGTATGCTAAAAAAATAGCGCAAGTATTAGACTCTATTAGCGAATTAGGATACAGCAAAAAGGATATTGACAATAAGCTAAATGCACTGACTGTGGAGAAAAATATGCTGCTTAATAACCGCTTGATAAAAGGAAATTATAAAAAAGACTCTTTGCAGTTGTTAGAGGGTGCTATGGCACTGGTGCGCAAAACACTAAATACTATTAACACCAAAGAATTGAAGCTGGAGCGAGCAAAAAACAAACTTGTTAAACAAATAAAAAAGCTAAATAAACGCTACAATACACTAATACAATTACAACAAGGCAGGGGCAGGCAAAGCAATACTAATGCTGAACCTGTGCATCAGTTGGTAATAAATGTATATGCCAAAACAACCGTATATACCTCAGTAAGTTTTAGCTACTTTACCAAAAATGCGCATTGGTTACCTTCTTACGATTTGCAAGCATCATCAGTAAATAACAAGCTAACTATGAAATATTTTGCAGGCATAGTGCAAACCACAGGACTGGACTGGAAAAAGACCAAGCTAACCATTAGCACATCAACACCTACACAAAACAATACCAAACCCAAACTAAGCCCTTGGCAGTTAAGTTTTATGGCATTTAGAAATAAAATGGAGTTTAACAATTCTCTTTCAAACGCAGCTATTCCACTAAGCAGAGAAACACTAAAATTTAAGGACAGCAAATTAGAAATGCGTGATGATATTAACTCTTTGATAGACTATATTAATGTTTCAGAAAATATTATTCGTACGGAGTATGCTATAAAGCTAAATTACACCATTAATGCCGATGGATTGGTACATAAAGTACTTATAAATGAAGGTAAAATGCCTATGGCATTAGAATATGCGGCTGTACCCAAAATGAGTGCTGATGCTTTTTTATTAGCCAAAATAACCAACTGGGAGGATATGAATATAATACCTGGCAAGGCGCGCTTGTATTTTGACCAAAGCTATGTGGGCGAAATGTATTTTGATGCCTTTACCGATGAGGATACACTGAAATTTAGCCTTGGCAGGGATAAGAGAATAGCACTGACCCGCAAAAAAATTAAAGAGAAAATTAAAATCAAGTTTTTGGACGGTAACAAAGTAGAAACCCGCACTATTGAAATTACCGTACGCAATATGAAAAACAGAAGTATTGCTATTGAACTGGAAGACCAAATACCCGTTGCAGTGGGCACAGAACTAATAAAAATAACATTGATTGATGGTGATGGAGCGACCCTTGATGAAGAAACAGGCAGCCTAAAATGGAAGGTGAAACTAAGAGCCAAAAAGAAAAAGAAAATTAAATTTATCTACCAGATAAAATACCCTAAAGATAAAGCTATTGCAGGGTTGTAGTGCTCATAGTAAACCGATAATTATATTGCAAAGGCGGACTTAAGTCCGCCTTTGCAATATAATTATTATAAGTGGTAGGTTTCTACCTATCACTATGCTAATTTATGATTATGGGTGCTAAATTATACTATACTCATACTTTTTCACCATTAATAAAAACACTGTCAATCCAGTTGCTTTGGTGGGCGTAGGGTATCCAAGCTAATGAGGGTATTTTTTTGGTAATAATAAAATTGGCGTGTTTCCCTTCTGTTATGCTTCCCACTTCGTTACTCAACTCTAAAGCAGCAGCACCGTTTATAGTAGTGGCATTAAAGGCTTCTTCGGGTGTAAGTTTCATTTTTAAACACGCTAAGGCGGCTATAAAACGCATATCGCCTGCGGTGGAGCTACCGGGGTTATAATCACTTGCTATAACAAAAGGCAAGCCTGCATTAATAATTTTACGGGCGGGCGTATAGGGTAATCCTAAATAGAATGAGCAACCAGGTAAGCCTACTGGTAGTGTATTGCTGTTTTTTAATGCCTCTATTTCAGCATCACCAGTATGTTCTAAATGGTCAACACTTATAGCGTTGTGTTTTATGGCTACCTGTACACCTCCACTATAATCTAACTGGTTGCCGTGAATTTTAGCCTTTAGCCCATGTTTTTCGCCTGCATCCAATACTTGGCTGGTTTCATCCACACTAAAAAAACCTGTTTCGCAAAAAACATCAATATAGTCTGCCAAACCTTCTGTTGCTATTGCAGGCAACATCTCATTGATAATTAAATCTAAATATGCTTTGTGGTTTTGTTTATATTGTGCAGGGTAAGCGTGTGCGCCCAAAAATGTAGCCTTAATAGGGATAGGTGCTTTTTCCTTCAAGCGTTTTATAACTCTTAATATCTTTATCTCATCATTCACAGTAAGTCCATAACCGCTTTTTATTTCTATTGCTCCCGTGCCTTTTTGCATTAGTTCTTGCAAGCGATGCCATGCACTGTTAAATAATTTATCCTCGGTGGTTTCTTGCAATCGGTGGGCAGAGTTAAGGATACCTCCCCCTGCGGCTGCAATCTCCTCATAGCTTGCTCCTTTTATTTTTAGTACAAATTCTTCTTCACGGCTTTTTGCAAATACTATATGTGTATGACTATCAACAAAGGTGGGAAGTACTAATTTTCCTTCCGCATTTATCTTATTTGATGATTTAATGATTTGATGATTGGCTGATTTTTCTAAATCAGCCATTGAGCCAAATTCTTTTATCAAGCCATTTTCAACCAAAAGGTAGGCATTGTCTATTTTAGCAAAATCAGCCATTTCAGCACCCTTTTTTAGGATGGTATTTTTAGAAAGTACTCCGTAAAGCGATTTTATATTGGTAATTAAGGTAGGCATAGAGGCTTCAAAGATACGAACGAAGGTCGAATTTGTATTTAGTATCTTTGCTACACAAATATGGAAGCTATTTTAAAAAAGCAAGCCGTGTTAGGCAAAAATGTATTTATTGCTCCTACTGCAACCCTTATAGGTAATGTAAAATTGGGCAATGAATGCTCTGTTTGGTTTGGGGCTGTTTTGCGAGGCGATAGTGATACTATTACCGTAGGCGATAGAACTAATATTCAGGACAATGCAGTGCTTCATGTTGACCCTAACGACCCCGTAAACATTGGTAATGATTGTATTATTGGGCATTTGGCTTTAATACATGGGGCTACCATTGGCAATAATGTATTGGTGGGTATGCACAGTGTGGTGATGAATGGTGCTAAGGTGGGCAATTTTTGTATTATTGGGGCAAATGCTATGGTACCAGCAGGTATGCAAATACCCGATTATAGTATGGTAGTGGGTACACCTGCCAAAGTAGTGAAACAACTTAGCCCTGAACATATAGAAGCAATAAAGAAAAACGCCGCTGTATATGTAGAGTTGGCAATGGAATATATAAAGACTTATGGTTAAAGTGATTTAATTGTTTTAACCATCTGACGAAAAACAATTTAACAATTAAAAAGTGAAATTAAATACAAACATATACGAAACAGAGATGCAGGTACGCCCTGATGATATAGATATGTTTATGCACGTACATAGCAGCAAGTACATAGATTATGTATTGGCGGCGAGGTACGACCAAATGGGGCGGTGCTATGGTATGGGTATGAAAGAGTTTATAGAAAATGGATTGGGCTGGGTAATTCGTAAAACTACCATAGAGTTTAAACGCCCACTACTAATGGGAGAAACCTTTACTGTAAAAACAAGCCTTACCGCACTTGAAAGAAATATTGCTGCCGTTGAGTTTGAAATAGTAAAAAAAGAAACTAACAAAATAAGCTGCAAAGGCACATTTGATTACGTAATGACCGACTTAAAAACAGGCAAAGCCGCACAAATACCCGAATGGATTTTAGAACGTTATTCTTTGCCTGAATAAAGTATGAACTATTTTGTAATACAATGTTATGGTAGAGAGAGCACACTGCGTGAGGCAAAGTTTTGTGTATTATCAGTACTAAAGTTTATAAAAGATGATGACAATTACACTATAGTACTATATACCGATAGCCCTTTGTTTTTTGAGGATATAAAGGAGTATGTTTTATTTGAACCTATGCCACCTGAAACAGTGCAGCAGTGGAAGGGCAAACACAATTTTATACATCGGGTAAAAGTGATGATGCTATTGGATTTTGTGAGTAAGTATGAGGGCAAGTTTCTATATTTAGATAGCGATACATGGTTTAAAAAATCGCCCCAACAGTTATTTGATATTATTGATGGAAACAATGCCGTATTACATTTACCTGAAGCACCATTTAAAAGTAATGCCAACCCCATTATAAAAAAAATACATCGCTTTATTAAGGCTCATAGCTTTACACTAAATAGTGGTGAGCAGGTGAAGATACCTACTAATTATTTTATGTGGAATGCGGGTGTTATTGGTTTACCTACCCAAGCGAAACCAGTAATAGAAAAGGTGTTACAGCTTACTGATGAAATGTTGTTGGCGTATCAAAAACACGTTATGGAGCAATTGGCATTTTCTTACTACCTGCAAAAAGAGTTTATACCCCATAGAAGTGATGATACTATTGAACATTATTGGCAATTTTGTGGTAGTGCCGAAAAACACATTGCAGAGTTTTTTAACAGTGTAGAGGGTAAAAGTATTGATGCTAAAATACAAGCGGTGCATAGTTTTAATTGGCAACCTATTATTAACTATAAAAAACCCAACTTTTGGCAAAAGTTGAAAAGAAAAGCTAACTTGTAATTACTATGCCAAGAAACCACAGCAACATAGTTTGAGGCAAATGAACTTTCACCATAAATATGGGTGAGGCTTATAAAGCAAGACCACCTGAAATACCTTTTATTTCTTACTTTACTTTTTAGTTTGGAAAAAAAATTTGATCATTTGTCAAACTTTAAAAGTTTGACAAATATTCAATAGCCAAAAGTAAAATTATATTCAACTCACCCCTAATATACTTTCATCCCCACTTTATCAAAGCCTCCCCTCTCTTATAAGAGAGGGTGTGTTGTATAGTCAAGGGTGAGTTATTCTATTTAGGGAAGAATAGTACATTTTTGATTTACTAATTTTTGGCTTTTAGCTATTTGCCATTAGTGCGGTGGGTTGCCGTACCCGTCCCGTTCTAATAAAGCTGCAAGTATAATTAAACAAAGACAGCCCCAAGAGTTAAACTCTTGGGGCTGTTATCTAAATGTAGTTGTACCTATTTGGTAAATCTTCTTTCTTTGATACGTGCTTTTTTGCCTTTAAGCTCACGCAGATAAAAAATACGTGCTCTACGTACTTTACCGTGTTTGTTAACGGTAACTTTATCTATAAAAGGGCTATGCGTTGGGAAAATACGTTCAACACCAATACCGTTCGATATTTTACGAACAGTAAAAGTAGCACTTGCACCCGTATTACGACGTTGCAAAACCACCCCTTGAAATTGTTGGATACGTTCTTTTACACCCTCTCTAATTGTATAGCTTACCGTTACTGTATCGCCAGCACCAAATTTTGGTAAGTCGGTTTTTATAAATTCTGCTTCTACTATTTTTATCAAGTCCATTACTATGGGATTTCTTTTAAAAGGAGTGCAAAGTTAAGTATTAAAATTCAAAAAATGCACAATAATTTTAGCAATTAGCACTGATAATTGTGTGCCTAATAACAAGGTTCAATTGGGGGTGGATTTATCATATCGTCAACCAAAAAAAGTGTGGGGTACTCTTCTATTAGTTTAAACAACAAGGCTTGTGCTTCTATTTTGTTTTTAAAATCACCTACCCGTATTTTAAAATGTGGTGAATCAAACAATAAATAGGCAGGGCATTTGGGAAACATATTGATAAATTTTTCTTTTGCTTTTTTAGCATCCACCCGCTTATCTGTTATAATTATTTGTATGCGGTAGCCTTTGGTTAAAGAATCTTCCTGTTTGGCAAGTTTCCTGTATTTTATATAATCGCTTACTCTTTTATCAACATTAATGGTAACTGAGCCTTTTTTAATAGTGTCTTGCTGGGCAACAACTATTTGTGTTACACACACCAATATGCCTATTAAAAGTAGTTTTCTCATTTGTTGCCTATAATTTTTAACCCGTTTGATGTGCCTATTCTTGCTGCGCCAGCCGCTATTAATTCTTGAGCTTGTTTTGCTGTTTTAATTCCTCCAGCGGCTTTAATCAGCACTTTTTCGGGCAGCTGCTTTCTTAGTTTACTAATTATCTCTGTTGTTACACCGCCAGGCAACATACCTGTTGATGTTTTAATAAAATCAGCACCTGCTTCCACTGCCAACATACAAAGTTTAGTTATTTCTTTGTCGTTTAACAAATCTACTTCAAAAATTAATTTTGCCTTTTTGTTTTGCATTTGGCAAGCCGTAATCATACTATCAATATCATTGCTTACGGTGGTAAAATCGTTTGATTTTACTGCTGCAATATTAATTACTGCGTCAATCTCGTCAACACCATCACGCAACGCCTGTTTCACCTCTTCTACTTTGGCAGAAGTACGCCCATAGCCAAAAGGGAAGCCGATAACAGTAGCTATTTTAGTGTCTGTGCCAGCATCGCTAATTGCTTTACGGGCTACACTTACATAGTATGGCGGAATGCAAACACCCCAAAAATTGTGCTTATCTGCTTGCGTACAAAGTGATAGCACATCTTTTTTGCTAGTATTAGGTCTTAGTAGCGTATGCTCGATAAATTGTGATAAATCCATTAAATGATATTAGTGCTGTATATAATAGGTTACGCTTTGCCGTGGCAGTTTTTAAATTTCTTTCCGCTGCCGCACGGACAAGTCTCATTACGCCCCACTTTTACATCTGCCTTTATAGGGGTTTGTGGTACACGCTCTTCGGAGTTTGCGGCATCACCACCGCTATTAGCTGTTGCTGCAACTTCTTGTGGGCGGCGGGTTTGCATACCGCTCATATCGGTACGCTTGCGTTGGTGTGCTTCTTGCACATTATCAGAATCTTGGACGGCTATTTGTCCTTTAAACAGTATGGTTAAGATTTCTTTTGAAAGCCTACCCAACATATTTTTAAATAAATTAAACGACTCTAATTTATAAATTAGTAAGGGGTCTTTCTGCTCGAAAACTGCATTTTGTGCTGATGTTTTCAAATCGTCCATCTCACGCAAGTGTTCCTTCCATTCATCATCAATAAGGGCAAGTGTGGTCATTTTTTCAAATGCGGTTACCATTTCTGCGCCATTACTTTCGTATGCTTTTTTAAGATTAACCAGCACTTGTAACGATTTTATACCATCAGTAATAGGTATTGAGATGAGTTCTACATTCTCGCCACGCGATTTGTACACATCGCTTATTACAGGCAGTGCTGTTTCTATAAATTGTTTCGACTTGCGTTGATACAATTCACTAAGGTCTTTATAAACCCTGTCAACAAGGGCATCTGTTTTTAACTCGCTAAATTCTTCTTCGGTAATGGTGGTATCGTAGGCAAATAAACGAATAAGCTCCATTTTAAAGCCTTCATAATCGCCCATTTCTTGAAAACTTACCGATATATCTTCAGCCGTATCAAATATGATATTGTTAATATCAAGTTTCAGCTTATCGCCCATTAATGCGTTGCGGCGGCGTGAATAAATAACTTCACGTTGGCTATTCATCACATCATCATACTCTAACAAGCGCTTACGAATACCAAAGTTGTTTTGCTCTACCTTTTTCTGTGCTGACTCTATGGATTTAGAAATCATGGAGTGTTGGATATTATCCCCTTCCTCATGCCCAAATCTATCCATAACACCCGCAATACGGTGCGATGCAAAAAGACGCATCAAATTATCTTCTAATGAGATAAAAAACTGCGATGAACCTGGGTCTCCTTGACGACCAGAACGCCCACGCAACTGGCGGTCAACACGGCGAGACTCGTGTCTTTCTGTACCTACAATGGATAGCCCGCCTGCTTCTACCACACCAACACCTAGTTTAATATCCGTACCCCTACCCGCCATATTGGTAGCTATGGTAACGCTACCCGCTAAACCAGCTTCTTGTATAATTTCTGCCTCACGTTGATGCTGCTTCGCATTAAGTATATTGTGCTTAATTTTTTTGAAGGATAGCATTTTAGCTAATAATTCTGACACCTCTACCGATGTTGTACCTACTAAAACAGGGCGACCTGCTTGGGTTTGCTTTATCACCTCATCAATAACAGCGTTGTATTTTTCGCGTATTGTTTTATAAATAAAATCGTTCTCGTCTTTTCTAATAATAGGACGATTGGTAGGTACTACTACTACATCCAGTTTATAAATTTCCCAAAACTCACCGGCTTCTGTTTCTGCCGTCCCCGTCATACCTGCCAGTTTGTGGTACATACGGAAATAGTTTTGCAGGGTAACTGTGGCAAAGGTTTGTGTAGCGGCTTCTATTTTTACATTTTCTTTGGCTTCAATAGCTTGGTGCAGTCCATCACTATACCTACGCCCATCTAATACACGCCCTGTTTGCTCGTCAACAATTTTTATTTTTCCTCCATCAACAATATAGTCCACATCATTCTCAAACATACAGTATGCTTTTAGCAACTGGTTTATAGAGTGTATGCGTTCTGATTTTATTGAGTAGTCTCGCATCAAAGTTTCTTTTTGCTTCACTTTTTCATCTGCATCGGCAGTACTGTTCTCAATGTTGGCTATTTCTGCACCCACATCGGGCATTATAAAAAAGTGAGGATCTTCTCCTGATGAGGTAATAAGTTCCGTCCCTTTATCGGTAAGGTCTATACTGTTATTTTTCTCCTCTATTACAAAATATAGTTCTTCATCTACTTTAGGCATCTCTTTTTGTTGGTCTGCCAAGTAGTAATTTTCGGTTTTTTGCAGCAATTGTTTCATTCCTTGCTCTCCCATAAACTTTATAAAAGCCTTGTTTTTGGGTAAACCACGCTGGCAACGAAGTAATAGTAGTCCCGCTTCTTTCTCTTTGTCGCTTGCTATCAATTTTTTTGCATCAGCAAGGGCTGTGGTAAGGTATTTACGTTGAGTGGTTACCAACTTTTCTATTCTGGGTCTAAGGTTGGTAAACTCTTGCTGGTCTCCTTTGGGTACTGGTCCTGAAATAATAAGAGGTGTACGTGCATCATCAATTAAAACACTATCCACTTCATCCACCATACTAAAATGGTGCTTGCGTTGCACTAAGTCTTCAATATCGTGCGCCATATTATCACGCAGATAGTCAAAACCAAACTCGTTATTTGTGCCATAAATAATATCTGCTTGGTATGCTTTGCGGCGTTCTGGCGAGTTGGATGGGTATTTATCAATACACTCAACAGTTAAGCCATGAAACTCAAACAAGGGAGCGTTCCACTCGCTATCACGGCGGGCTAAGTAGTCGTTTACGGTTATTATATGTACTCCTTCGCCTGTAAGACCATTAAGATAGGCAGGCAGGGTTGATACGAGGGTTTTACCCTCACCTGTTGCCATCTCGGCAATTTTACCGCTGTGCAATACCATCCCTCCAATAAGTTGTACATCGTAATGCACCATATTCCAAGTAACTATGTTGCCTGCTGCATCCCAACTGTTGGCATAATATGCTTTATCGCCTTTAATGGTTACATTGACTTTTTTGGCTGCCAAATCACGGTCGTTATCTGTTGCAGTTACTTCAAGCGTTTCATTATCAGTAAATCGGCGGGCAGTTTCTTTAATTACTGCAAAAGTTTCGGGCAGTAGTTCATCCAACACCTTTTCAAGTTCTTCGTCCCTTCGCTTTTTCAGCTTGTCAATATCGCCATACACTTGTTCAGTATCTTCAATACTAATTTCAGGGGTGTTTGCTTTTTCTTTTAGCTGATTTATCTCACTGTCAATATCTTGCAGATACTCAGCAATGCGTGTTTTAAAATCAAGTGTTTTGGCTCTTAGTTCATCATTACTAAGGCTTTTATACTGCTTAAAGTGCTTGTTAATCTCATCCACTCTAGGTGTCAATTCCTTTATATCACGTTCGGATTTGTTACCAAAAATTTTTGAGAAACCTTTTATAATCGAGTTAATCATGTTTTAATCTCTTGTAGAAAGTGGGCAAAAATAACATATTTCCGTTGCCTATGAAAAGGATTATACGGTTGCACTTATAATGCCAATGTATGTTTTTCATCTTTATAAAGTTTGCTAAACAAAAAGTAGCTTTGCGGTTTGTATTTAGATATAGGCAATGAACGAAATAAAACATACCATATTGCTTTTAGGAAGCGGAGGACGAGAGCATACTTTTGCGTGGAAAATTGCACAAAGCCAGCGTAGTGATAAACTATATATAGCACCAGGGAATGCAGGCACAGCAAAGCATGGAACTAATGTAAAATTAGGAATTAATGATTTTGATGCCATAGGCAAATTTTGTATTGAAAATAATATAACCATGCTAATACCTGGTAGCGAAGACCCTTTGGTAAACGGTATTACAGATTATTTTAAAGAAAAAACAGCGTTACAACATATACAGGTTATAGGTCCATCAAAACAAGGGGCACAATTAGAGGGAAGTAAAGATTTTTCGAAACAGTTTATGGCAAAGTACGCTATACCCACTGCTGCCTATAAAACTTTTACAAAAGATACTTTGCCAGAAGCCTTTATATTTTTAGAAACGCTACAACCGCCCTATGTTTTAAAAGCAGATGGTTTAGCGGCGGGAAAAGGCGTAGTAATCCCCGACAATTTGACGGATGCTAAAAAAGAACTGACAGAAATGCTTGAAAACGCAAAGTTTGGTGATGCCAGCGCACGGGTGGTGATTGAAGAATTTTTAAACGGTATTGAACTTTCTGTTTTTGTAGTATCTGATGGAGAGAACTATATTGTATTGCCAGAAGCAAAAGATTATAAACGCATAGGAGAAGGCGATAAAGGTTTGAACACAGGCGGTATGGGTGCTGTTTCTCCTGTACCTTTTGCTGATAATGTGTTTTTGGATAAAGTAAAACGAAAAATTATTGAACCCACTATTAAAGGGTTACAAAAAGAAGCAATTGAGTATAAAGGGTTTATTTTTATTGGATTGATGTGTGTGGCTGGCGAACCTTATGTAATTGAATATAACTGCCGCATGGGCGACCCTGAAACAGAAGTAGTTTTCCCCCGTTTACAGAATGATTTGGTAGCGGTAATGGATGCCGTAGCCAATGGAAGGTTAAATACCATTACCCCTAAAATAAACCCACAAACGGCGGCGGCTATTGTATTAGTATCGGGTGGATACCCTGAAAGTTATGAAAAAGGAAAGGTAATCACGGGTATAGATAACCAAAGCGAAGCCCTTATTTTTCATGCGGGTACTAAGCAGCAAGGTGCTGAAATAGTAACAAACGGAGGAAGGGTGTTAGCAATTACCAGTTTTGGAGAAACTATTGACAAGGCAATAAAAAAATCATTAGCGGTGGCTGAAAAGATAAATTTTGAAAAGAAGTATTATCGCAGTGATATTGGCAAAGATATTAATGGCAATGTACAATAAACAAAAACAACAATGAGTAGGGCAAAAAACATAGTAGGGCTGATAGTGCAACGAATTATAAAATATTTTTTAAGGGGCTTACTCCTTATTTTGCCAGTAGTGGGTACGGCATGGTTAGTCTATTTTTTAGTTACTAAAATAGATGGCATATTAGGCGTAACCCATGTACCAGGGTTAGGGGCTGCTATTATTTTGGTTGGCGTTACTTTAATTGGTTTTTTTGGCTCAGGTTTGTTAGTACAACCCTTGCTGGATATGATTAATGACCTGCTTGAAAGAGTACCGGGTGTAAAGATAATATACTCATCAATAAAAGAGTTTTTAGAAGCCTTTATGGGGGATAAACGCAAGTTTAAAGAGCCTGTAATAGTGGAAATGAACAATGGCTTATATAAAATGGGGTTTGTTACCCAAAAAAACTTATCAATTATAGCATTAGAAGGGTATGTAACGGTATATTTTCCACACAGTTATAACTTTTCAGGAAATGTGTATTTCGCCCCTAAAGAGAAAGTGAAACCTATTGATGCTAATCCATCAGATGTGATGAAATTTATTGTTACAGGTGGAATAACCGAATTAGGTGGCGTGAATGAGGAGGCGGAAAAAAAAAGTTAATTTAACAGTAAATTATAGTGGGGATTGTTTGCTTTCCAATTTCATTTAGTATAGCAGTAAATTTGTGCCTGCTGCTAAAGGTTTTTAACTTATAAGTAAATTAAAGTCTTTTATCTCAACCTCCCATTAAAAATTAAAAGAGAAAGGCTATACATTCTCTTTTTGAAACAAGGCAGGAATGGTTTTAAATATTAGCTTAATATCAAACCAAAGCGAGTAGTTACGGGCATAATCATTATCTAATCCTATGCGTTCTTCTTCGCTCATATCGCCTTTTTTACCTCTTTTCATTACTTGCCACAAGCCAGTAATGCCAGCGGGTGCCATAAAACGTAGTGCAAACCTATCGGTAGTTAGTTTTTCGGCTTCGTATAAAGGTAGCGGGCGGTTGCCTACTATACTCATATCACCTTTTAGTACATTCCATAATTGAGGCAACTCATCAATACTGGTATTGCGTATAATTTTACCCACTTTGGTTACTCGTGGGTCATTAGCAATTTTTATAAATGTACTACCATCAAGTTGTTGGCGGTATAGTTTATATTCATCCTCAGTCATTACTTTATCATCAGCATACAACAAAGGTTTCGTTTCATCTACATTAGTTTTTGGCTGCTCATCAACCTTAGCTTTCTCCTCCACAACATCTGTTTTTGCTTGGTATTGATTAAGGTGTTTTAAATCTTTAAGTCTTGCATCAGCATTAGTAAACATACTGCGAAACTTATAAAATCTAAAAATATTGAACCCCGTCCCCACCCTAAGTGAGTAATAAAACACTGGTCCTTTAGACTCTATACGGATAGCTATTGCAACCATTACAAATAAGGGCAATAGCATAAGAAGCGCAACCGCTGAGAACAAAATATCAAACAAGCGTTTATTCCATGGCATAGAATACTCTGGTATGGCAGGCAAATGGCTTGTATCTGCTATTTTTGATGGCGGGTTTAGCACCAAATAGTCTGTTCTATAAATAAAATCTTTGTCGGAGGTTTGTTCATCAAAAATCTCGGCAACACCTGCGGCAATGCCTTCGGTACGTATTGCTGGAGTAATTTTATCTACTACCACCACCATTGATGTATGCTCTAACAAGTGTGATGCCGCAAGTTGCATTTGCAAACCAGCGGTATTAGGTCCATTAATACTTCCATAAGTAAGTATTATATCAAAATGTTTATTGGGTTTTAGCCACTCAAAAAAAGTGAAACCGTTTTTAAAAATAATTATTTCGTACTTATGCGCAAACCTCGCCACAATGTCTTCGGCATACGCTAAGTCAGGGTGTATAAGTGCTATGCTTGCAAGGGTAGTTTTTTCTTGCGTATTGCTCATTCTTTTATTCTGCGAAAAATATTTTCAATACGTGCTTCTAACTCTTCGGGGTTAAAAGGTTTCACCATATAGTCGTCAGCACCTGCTTTTAAGCATTTAATTTTATCGGTTGTGCTTTCATTGCCCGATAGCATTACTAATGGTACATCTCTAAAAAATCCGCTCGAACGTATTTGATGGATAAACTCATATCCACTTATTTCGGGCATATTCATATCTGCTATTATCACATCAGGTATATTACCCTGTTGCATCCAATCCAGTGCTTCTTTTGCATTGGTTTTCTGAATCACTTTATATTTCTTTTCAAATACATGATTCAAAATCATCAAAATAGACTTTTCATCGTCAACAGCCAATAACTTTTTCACTAAGGAGGGATGTTTTATACAACGAAAGTAAAGAATTGAAGCCTAAAATTGTGTTAATATTATTCATATTTTTCAGAAAGGATGGTAAGTGTCATAAAATAAGGCATTAGTAATAGGGAAATATATTACTTAACTTATTATATATCATCCATTTAAAACAAATATTACAGTTTTACTATGTTGGTAACTGCTTATACCTTTAATAGTGGGTTTTGGCTTTTTAATTACCGTTATTTGCCTAAAATGCTGTTAACCATACACGAGCAAAGCCCACAGCAAAGATTTATTGAGCAAGTTGTAGAGGTAATAAATAAGGGGGGAATACTCATTTTTCCTACTGATAGTGTTTATGCACTGGGGTGTAGTGCGTTTAATACTCGCGCTATTGAAAGGGTGTGCCGCATACTGGGTAAAAAGCCAGAAAAAGCCAACTTATCGCTTATTTGTAAAGATTTAAGCAACCTATCAGGGTTTACTACGCCTATAAATACTTCTACTTTTAAAATGATGCGGAAGGCATTACCAGGTCCTTTTACTTTTATTTTAAAGGCGAATAGCGATGTCCCTAAAATTTTTAAAGCCAATAAGAAGACAGTGGGTATTAGAGTGCCCAATAATGCTATTTGCCAAGCTATTTTAGCGCAATTAGACCATCCGTTGGTATCAGCATCAGTACATAGCGAGGATGAAATATTAGACTATATTACCGACCCTGAAGAGATTTATGAAAACTATAAAAAACGTATTGATGTAATGATTGATGGGGGTGCTGGCGATAATCAGCCATCCACTGTGGTAGATTGTACTGGTAGTGAGCCTGAAATAATTAGGCAAGGGAAAGGGGTTTTAGTTTTTTAAACTATTGTTTCGGCTTCTTCTTTTATAAAGGTTTTAGTTATAAATGTTTTAATAGCATCAATAGTTACTGGCTTTGCTAAAAAATCTATCATTCCTGCATCAAGGCAGGCTTGCCTATCTTCGGGGAAGGCGTTTGCTGTGAGGGCTACAATGGCAGGAAAATCCTCTTCACTTTTTTGTTCTTTAATTACTTTAGTGGCTTCAATACCATCCATTTCGGGCATTTGCAAATCCATAAATACTAAATCGTATTGTGTTTCTTCACACTTAGCCACCGCCTCTTTACCGTTATTGGCAAAATCTACTTTATAGCCTAAGTTTTTCATTATCACCTCCATCATCATCAAATTCACTTTGTTATCATCCACTACAAGTGTGGTTAATGAGAGGGTATCACCTAACTTAGCATTAGACACTTTTTTTAACGGTGCAGTCTTATTTTCTTTTAGTTTTATCACTCTATCCAGCACTTGTTGATAATCTTTAGAACTGATGGGGATATTAATAGTACGTTTATCATCTATTGAAAGTACATCTCTTATAATTGCAGGCAACTGCTGTAAGTTGCGTTTAATAACATACAGTTCCTTGTTTTGCAATTCTTTAGGTATTTCAGTTTCGCGTAATTGCTCTGCATCTACCAAAATAGAGTTTATATTATCTACTAATGGAATAGCATCAGCAAGGCTATTTACTACTATAGTTTCTATTGAACGCTCATCATTAAGCGAGCTAAATATATGCCCAATAGCTTGGCGAGGGGTAACTACAACTATTTTTACACCTGGGTACTTTTGTAAAGTATCTCCCCTGCGAGTAGGATATTTTCCCTGCGAAAAATCTTTGATGGTAAAAGTAAACTGAGAGCCTTTGCCTTGTTTTGAGGCTACTTTTATTTGCCCGCCCAAAAGGTTCACCAACTTATCAGTAATAGCAAGCCCTAAGCCTGTTCCCCCATATTTGCGGGTGGTACTATCATCTACCTGTGAAAATACCTTAAACAAGCCATTAATTTTTTCTTTTGGAATGCCTATGCCTGTATCGGTTACGCTAATTTTTATTTGGTTATTGCCTGCTGGTTTCATAGCTATTTCTATATAACCTCTCTCTGTAAATTTAATAGCATTGCCTACCAAGTTTATAAGTACTTGGCGTAGGCGTGTTTTATCAGAAAGTATTTTTGCAGGCACATCGGGGTGTATTCTATAATACAGGTATATCCCTTTTTCATTGGCAAGGTTGCCTAAAATTTCTAAGGTTTCGGTAGCGCACTCTTCGGGCATCACATCTACCTTCTCTATCATCATCATACCTGCTTCAATCTTAGAAAAGTCAAGAATATTATTTACTAAAGATAGTAATGAGTCGCCGCTAGTTTTTATGGCGTTTACATAGTTGTCTTGTTCGGCAGATAGGCGTGTTTCTCGCATTACCGAGCTCATCCCTATTATAGCATTTAATGGGGTACGAATTTCATGGCTCATAGTAGCCAAAAATGCACTTTTTACCCGTGATGCTTGTTCGGCCTCGTTTTTAGCTTTGATAAGATTTTCTTCGGTTTGCTTGCGCTGTGTAATATTACGTAACAACGATAGCATCACCCACGATTTTTCATTAGGCAGTTGCAAATAAGTATTAGAGTATTCTAATACTATGGTTTGGTCTCCTTGTTTCACCTCAAGTTCAAACCTTGGGCTTAATTGTTGTAGTTCAAGATTTTGCCTAAATTCTTTTTCGGTCTTCTCTCCCCCGCTAATTTTTAGTACGTCGTATATTTTGCTGCCCACCAAGTCTGTATTGTTATTGGTTTCGCCCAACAACTGCAAAAAAGTTTGGTTGTGTAGCACTATATCGCCTTTAAGATTGTACAGTGCAATAGCATCAGAGGTGTTTTCCCAAAGAGTACGAAAGCGTTCTTCTGATGCGCGTAATTCACGGCTACGTTTATCCACTTCAGATATAAGATCTTTCTCAAATTTCTTTTGTCCGTATAGGTAAAATATGGCAAACGACATACCGAAAAAGGCAACAATGGCAATAGCATAAAACCACCACTGGTTGTAAAAAGGTTTACGAATATTTATAACTGGGCTGGATACAATATCACTTGCCAAACCATTGGCATTTACCAATTGCATTTTTAATACATATTTGCCCGAGGGTAGATTTTTAAAACTAATAGAATTGGTGTTTGTTTTGGTTATTTCTTCCCAATCGCTCATATATCCTTCAAGAATATATAGTAGCTTGTTTTTAGATTCATCTATAAAGCTATTAGCATCAAAGTAAAAGGTTATATCATTATCCTCGCTTTTTAAGTTAATAATAGATGATGTATTAAAATCTGTTTGCGAAACTTCTCTTGTCTCAATAGCACTAACCCGCAGCATTGGCTTGGTAATTCCTCGTTTTTTCTCATTTGCGCGATATACCATAAGCCCTGTACGCATGCTCACATATACATCGCCCTTTTCGTCAGTTATTAGCGAGCTATTAAATACTCTTTTAAACTGCATTCCTCTATAAGCAAGTGTTTTTGGCGCACCCTTTTTATCCATTACCACCACTCCCGTGTCTGATGTTAGCCAAACAGCACCATTACCATCAATTGCTATACCGTAGTATGGGCGTTCTCCCCACACGGTATCGTTAGCATATTTTACTAAGTCGAACTCTTTTAAATAATAAATTCCTTTTTCAGTTCCTAAAATAGCAAGGTTGCTATATACCCGTTCGAGCGCATAAACAGGCATCAAAAAATCTTGTCCATCATCCAACACCAGTGTTGCCCAGCGTTTACCACTAAGCCTATACACCCCTTTTGATGATAGCAGTAGCAAAGCATTGTTGTGCCACACAATAGCATTAGGTTTTACCCCTTTTGGTAGTGGTGCAATAAGTTTTTGCCCGCTGGGGGTAACTTCAAACAAACCAGTAGTAGCAACTACCAGTATTCTTTTATCAGGGGTTATTTCAAAAGCAGTTATATTATTTCCTTTGCCCAGTTTTGTCCAGTGGGTATAGTTGGTGGTATGCCATAAACCTTCTACATTGCTCAACATCCACACATTACCCATAGTATCGCCTTTTAGCTGGCGAATAGTTTGGCGGGTGTTTGTAAGCACCTTATTGGTATATGGGTAATACTCTATTTTGCCATCGTTGTGCAATACATTTAATCCTTTTGAGCCAGCAGAAATAATTTTACTACCCGTTTTAGCTACTGCTTGTATGGGCAAACTGCCCATGCCGTTTTTCTTAGTCAAAAAGCTAATATTTTGGCGAGCGGCTTTTATCAAACCATCGTCAACGGTTATCCATAAGTTGCTTTCTCTATCAATAAACAATTGGTTTACGGTTTCTTGTATTATTCCCCGTTCTCCAACACCTTTAAGCTGGGTAAATAGCTTCGTTTTTATATCAAGCAACCACAATTGGTTTTTGTTATCTACCAGAAACAGTTGCCCCGTACCCGTACTTTTTATTTTAATAAAATTGTATTGACTGTTATCAAAAAGTTTTTGCACGCTAAGTGCATTGTTTCTGATAGAGCCCAAAAAATTATTGGTAAGTATCCACAGTTGTGGCTCACTACCGTTTAGCCACATATTTTCGTGAATTGATAACAGTTTAATGTTTTTAACAACCTCATCGGGTATTGCTACTTTATAGGGTGCTTTGCCATATCGGGTAATAAACAAGCCCATATCCGTATGGGTGTACAGGGTACTGCCTGCTGCTACTTGGCAAAAAATTTGTGTGGTCTCATCAAGGGGAAGTTCCTCCCAGTTATTATTTTCCCAAGCCACCATTCTTTTTTGCGTAGCTAAAACTATCCACACATTGCCACTTAGCTTGGTAGCATAAAAATTTTTTATAGTTTCCCCCTCGTTTAAAACAAATGTGCTTTGCTTCTCCCACTTGCCGTGGGCATAGTTTAATATTTCTATTTTTTTGTTTTGTATTGCACATAGCCATAAATCGCCATGGCTATCAATAAAGGGGAGTACCCTTTGGTAGTTTACAGAAAAATCGCCGTAGTTTATGGTTTTGTAATTAATACCATTGTATCGGGTAAAATACTCATCGTTTACCCACCACATAGCACCTAAATGGTCTTGCTGTATTTGCTCAATATCACCCTCGGCGGCACTATTCTCAATATCGTATTTCTGATAATTGAAAAACTGTGCTTGTAAAGGGTTTTGCAAAATGGCAAAACACACACAAAACAGGTATGTAATTATTAATCTCAACACTTCTTCAGTTTCATCATAAAGTTTGCTTACTTATAATACTGAGTATAGTACTTTTAGCTACTTTATGGTGTAAAGATAAGGCGGTTTATAAAAAATATGAAAGTGGTTTTATATAAGCAGCGGTTTTTTCTATCTCGTTATGAATTAATTAGCTTTAAATCTATAAAAAATCAAGATTTTTCTTTGAAAACAAGCCTTTGCTGCTCTTTTCATCTTTACACCTATTAACGTATATTTGCACACTTTTAAAACCTAACCGTATGAATTTCGAGCTTACAGAAGAACACTTAATGATACAGAAAGCCGCGCGTGATTTTGCCCAAGCAGAATTATTGCCTGGTGTTATAGAAAGAGATACCAACCAAGAGTTTCCTACTGCACAAGTACGGGCAATGGGCGAGTTAGGATTTTTAGGTATGATGGTTAGCCCAACCTATGGTGGTGGTGGCATGGATACTATATCTTATGTGCTGGCAATGGAGGAAATTTCTAAAATTGATGCTTCGGCATCGGTAGTAATGTCGGTAAACAACTCGCTGGTTTGCTGGGGATTAGAAACTTTTGGAACAGAAGAGCAAAAACAGAAATACTTAATACCCTTAGCACAAGGAAAAATACATGGTGCATTTTGCTTGAGCGAGCCTGAGGCGGGAAGTGATGCCACATCGCAACGTACTACTGCCGAAGACAAAGGCGACCATTATTTACTAAACGGAACTAAAAATTGGATAACCAACGGAAACAGTGGCTCGGTATATTTAGTAATAGCACAAACAGATATAGAAAAAGGACATAGAGGGATTAATGCTTTTATAGTTGAAAAAGAGTGGGAAGGTGTGCAGGTAGGTAAAAAAGAAGATAAAATGGGCATACGTGGTAGCGATACACACTCGCTTATGTTTCAGGATGTTAAAGTACCTAAAGAAAACAGGATAGGCGAAGATGGTTTTGGTTTTAAATTTGCCATGAAAACTCTTGCAGGCGGGCGTATAGGTATAGCTTCGCAAGCATTGGGTATTGCCAGTGGTGCTTATGAACTTGCACTACAATATAGTAAAGAGCGTAAGGCATTTGGCAAAGAAATTTCTAAACACCAAGCTATACAGTTTAAATTGGCTGATATGGCAACAGAAATTGAAGCCTCACGTTTATTATGCTTTAAGGCTGCTTGGCTAAAGGACAATGGCTTAGACTACGCATTAGCCAGTAGCATGGCAAAAGTATTTGCCAGTGAAACAGCTATGAAAACCACTACCGAGGCAGTGCAAGTACATGGCGGTTATGGCTATGTAAAAGAATACCATGTGGAGCGTTTGATGCGTGATGCAAAAATTACCCAAATATATGAAGGCACAAGTGAGGTAAACCGCATAGTAATTTCGAGAGCTATTTTAAGAGATTAGTTTTATTACCAAATACCAAATAAATATAAAAAAAGCAGCCAATGGCTGCTTTTTTGTTCTTATGTATGTGTACCGTCCTGAAATAAATTGACAAACAAACAGCTTATTATCAATATTATAAGAATTATAGTCCAAAATAACAGCACATACCATAGTTTTATCCCGTAAATTAGTCTAAGCCTAAACGGTACTGAAAATACTCCGTTTTCTCTGCCATTTTATCGTATAGTGCTTTAGCAATAATGTTGCTTTCGCCAGTAACCCAATAAAGTCGTTCGCAATTATTATTTTTTGCTGCCTCTTGTACGGCACTAATAAGTGCGCGCGCCACTCCTTTACTTCTGGCATTAGCAGTAACAAACAAATCTTCAAGGTAGCAATAATATCCTTTTGCCCATGTTGATCGATGTAATACATAATGTACAAACCCCACCATTTCACCACCATTGTAAGCAACAAATACGTACATCTGCTCTTTAGCATCAAGCATTCTATCCCATGTACAATGGGTAATTTCACCAGGCAATTGTTCAGCATAAAAATCAAGATAATCTTGCCAAAGTGTTAGCCACTCTTGTTTATCAGAACTACTTGGCGTTTCAACTCTAATACTCATAACAAATGGAATACAATACTGCTTAGAGAATATTTTTAAAAAATAATATGTTTTAGGCTTGCCTACTTTTGCTTTCTATAAGTATATAACTCGGTGGTATTTTCGCTTAGTTGAAACTGTAAAACCAGCAATGAATCGTTTATACTCACTACATTATACCGAGTTTCTTTTCTATCGTTTGGTCCTTTTTTCTCTATATATTTAATAATAAAAACGCTACTATCAGTTGTGTATTCCCACGTTCCCCAGCTCTCAAGTCCAAAAACTTTCTCGGTAAAAGTGCTATCGCTTTTCAGGTTATACGCTGTGGCTTTGGTCATTGTTTCACCTGCCTTTAGTATTTGTTCACTCACAAGTTTAACATCAGTAGAATAGCTTTCGCCTACCCATGTCCCCACAAAAGCAGCAGTGTCTATTTTTGTATTTTCTGTGCTTTTACAGCCGCAATAAAAAAAGGTATTGCACACAATGGCAATACCTACTATAATTTTTTTCATATCTATTATCTCAAACGAAGTTAGCACATAAAAGGTTTGTACTTACTCTATATTTATTTTGCTATCGCTATCAATATTAGTGCGCTTATCAAATATCAAGTCAAAGTATCCAGCATCACCCGCTTTAGCATCAACAGAGTCTTTGCTTCTGCCAATTTCTAAGCCTTTTGCATCAGTAACTCTCACCTGCACTACACCCTTATAATCTTTCTCAAAAATAAGATAAATAGACAGCTTATTATCATGTCCTGCATTGTTTGCGGCAGTATCACTACTTAGCAATACTTTGCCCACAGAAATACCCTTTTCTTTCAGTTCTTTTGAAAAAATCACCTCTATATCAAAGGCTTTTTCAGCCCCTTTGGCTACACCCTCACTAAACTCGCCCACTGATTCACCTAAGGTGTCTCCCAATCTTTTTGAGCAACTTCGGCAAGAAGTAAACAGTAAAAGAATGGATAAAAGTATATAAATAGACTTACTCGCCATCATCTTCTGTTTCTGAGGTTTCTGCTTTTTCTAAAATAAGTGTTATAGAGCCATCTTCGCCTTTATCTTCATACACTTTCATGCTACTTTCATCGCCAGATTTAATTTGGAATATTTTAGTATTGTCGCTCCCCTCTTTAGTATGGTTTATAGTGTTGTTATCAGCATCATAAGTCCACTTGCCAGTAGTATTACCCATCATGGTTTTCATAGAGTATGTACCATCGCTTTTATACTCATACACTGATTTAAGAAACGCTTTTTCCATCATGGGTAGCATTGCTTCCATACCTTCGGGCATATTTTTCATGTCAATACCTGCATCGGTTATATTCCATGTGCCAACAATAGTATCAGCAGTTACAACATTACCGCCATCACTACAACCTGTATAAGCAACGCTTACAACTAATAAAATAATAAATGTAATTTTTTTCATACCGCAATATATAAAAAAAATAAAAATGTGCAATAAGTAATATTATTCTACTCTTTCGTATGCGCCTATATCGGGTTGTGCATCACGGCTTGTGCCTTCAAGGTCTTTAGTAATTAATGGGCTTAATAGAGGGGCTTTGTCTTGTGCTGGTGATAGTGTATCTAATTTAAAATCTAAATCGTTTATATTTTCAAATTTAGGGCTTATATTTATTATATTACTTGATGGGAAGCCTTGTAACTGGCTTTTAACAATATTGTTTTCAAAAGTTCTGGTAATTGTTCCTGCACCTTCTTGTACCAACAAAATTTCCTCACGCAAGCTGCCATAAATAATACTGTTGCGTATGGTATAGGTAAGCGGGTTGTTTGCTATAAGTACTCCGTTTGCATTTACCAAATCGGCATTGCTAAGTGCAAACGAGGGTTCACGCCGTGAAAATGTACCTGCAAAATTAGCAAAGGTACAGTGTATCATCTCATAGGTTCCGCCCAAGTCTCCTGCAAAGGTAAATTGCCCACAGTTGGCTATACAGGTATTTATCATCCTTATTTGGGTGGTAAAACCTAATACCCCTACGGCACTCATATTTTGTATCAATGTATTTTCTATAACTGCTTTGGGGTTGCTATTATTGGGTAGAGAATCGCACCGAATCCCTACTACTCCATTTATAATATCAGTATATTTAATTGTATTGTTTGTGCTTGTGGTAAGAAAATGAAGCCCATTCCACTGCCCTGGTATATCCTCAAAACCTACGCCCAAACGTGCGCCTTGAAACTTCACTCGGTTAGTTTCTGTTCCGTTTACTTCTAATGTTCCTTGTACAAAAATAGTAGAGTTTACATCAGAATATACCCTTACGCCCTCGCCTATGGTTAGCTTACAATTCGCTGGCACTAATACCGATTGATGTATTACATAAGGTTTGGTATTATCATTCCAAACGGTGTTGCAGCCCAAAATAGAATCTTGAAAATAGTACGCATCTTGCCCCCATGCTATTAGTTTAATATCTTGTATATTACCATTGGTAGTAAAGGTAATAGAGTCTTTTATAATTAATGGGTTGTTGGTATTGTTAGGGTCAACGCTTACTTCTACAAAAATAAAAATGCTATCGCCGCCCAATATTTCATAGTTGGTAACTTGTGTGGTGCTTTGCCCATCAATATTAATACGGTAGGCAGATGCAACCCCACCCGCCAAGCGAATGTCGGTTTTTATGGTATTGGCATTGCGGTTATATACTTTTAGCCTTTTGTTTACCGAACGGGGGAAAGGACCGCCGCCCAGTGTGGTAAACACGGTATCAAACAAAACCGTATCAGTATCAAAAGCTAATTGTGCCGAAGGGCTACTATCAAACCGCTCTCGCTTGCAAGAAGGAGCGAAAATACCCACCCCAAAAAACAATATTACCAGTACCCAAGTACTATGTTTATACACTAACTTCAAATTTGTGCCAAAATTATGCTTTATCAACTATATTTAACAGGCTTTTATTGCCCTTTGTATTGACGGTGATTTATAGTGCAGTGTTTATGGCGTTTTATTTTTGTTTATAGATATGCTCAAAGGCTTTTTGTAGTGCTACAAAGCAGGAACAACGTTTTTGATGCAAATCGTTTATAAAATCTTTAAAATCTGAATTGGTTTTGATTTGCTGATTTTTGAATGGCTTGAAAGAATTGCTAAACTTATATTTTGAATAAATCTTATAAATTTACGCCACTGGGTGAAAGAGTAAGGTACGAGTTCTTATTACACTCATAATTTTACCTCCTCACATTTTTCAAAAATCTTAATGTAAAAAAATAATGCAGCCCCCGTGAAATATTATTAAACAGCGTAGTAAAAAAACCAAAATACTTTATCATTACGCCAAAGCGTTCTCGTACGCCTGCCCAGCGGTGTTGGGTGCTTACCCCATCTTGCATAAATTGGGTAATCACTTCATGTACGTTTTTACTGTTTTTAGCATTTTTTAGCAGGCGTATTGCCCAGTCAATATCAGCAGCAATTTTATAGTTTAGGTTGTAGGTAGGTGTAATTTCTTTTTTACTAATAATAGACTGATGGCATACTACCATGCCTTGCTGGAAATTTTCCCATGTTAGGTTTTCAGGAGGTGTAAAATGCCGCATCCCTACAAATTGGTAGTCGGTATCTATTATTTTGGTATCGCCATACAGCACATCCTCGTTATTGTATTGTGCAAAAATTTTTTCAATAGTATTGGGTTCGTTTAGCAAGTCGCCAGCGTTTAGCACCATTATATAGTCTCCTGTTGCCATTTGCAACCCCTTGTTCATAGCATCGTACAAGCCGCTATCAGGCTCGCTTACCCATTGACTCACTGTATTAGGATATTTTTTTATACTACCTACCGTATTATCTTTACTTTCCCCGTCCACCACCACATACTCAATATTTGGATAGGTTTGGGCGGCAATACTTTTTATGGTAGGTTCTAAAAACCTTGCGGCATTGTAGGTAACGGTAATTATAGTGAGTTTTGGCTGCACAGTGCAAATATATCCCTTGATTTGTTGATTTTAAGATTTTTGATATTCTTTTCATCGGGTTTAAAACCCGCTGTTATTCATATATCAAAATCGTTGCTCATTCTTAGCTTTTAAGCATTAACAGGAAGATGCGGGCAGGGTCTTATGCCAGTAAGTATAAGTGGTATGTTGCCTATAAGAATAAGATTAAAATCTTATTCTGTTACCATTACATTACAAAGGCTAAAAGCCAATAGCTAAAAAAACCTTACAACGGTCTTGTTATACTATCTCAACAATAGAGAAAACAGGAAGCAAAATGCTTATTTCAGTAGTTTTACTTTGATTAGATAAAGCAAGCCGCTTAATTTTCTTTGCTTATGTGTATTTTCGCAGGATAATGCAGCTCTCAAAAACATATAATCCCGCCGAAGTAGAAGATAAATGGTATAAATACTGGCTGGACAATGGCTATTTCCATGCTGATGCCAATAGCAGCAAGCCAAAATATAGCATAGTTATCCCACCGCCTAATGTAACAGGTATGCTGCATATGGGGCATATGCTCAACAATACCATTCAGGATATTCTTACCCGCCGTGCCCGTATGCAAGGCAAAGAAGCCTGCTGGGTACCAGGTATGGATCATGCAAGTATTGCTACCGAGGCTAAAGTAGTGAAACTGCTAAAAGAAAAAGGCATTGGCAAGCAAGAACTTGGGCGCGAGAAGTTTTTGGAACACGCTTGGGAATGGAAGGAAAAGTACGGTGGTATAATATTAGAACAGCTTAAAAAATTAGGCGCAAGTTGTGATTGGGAACGTACCCGTTTCACCATGGAGCCTAAGCTAAGTGATGCCGTTATTGAGGTTTTTGTTGATTTGCATGAGAAGGGATTGGTGTACCGTGGTGAGCGAATGATAAACTGGGACTCTTCGGCACGCACATCAGTAAGTGATGAAGAGGTAATCCATAAAGACGTACAATCAAAACTCTATTATATAAAATATAAAATAGCAGATGGAGATGGTTTTGTAACCATAGCAACTACTCGCCCCGAAACACTTATTGGCGATACCGCCGTGTGTATTAATCCTGCTGATGAACGCTTTACCCATCTGCACGGCAAAAAAGTAATAGTACCCATAGCCAATAGAGAAATACCCATAATATTAGATAACTATGTTGATATTGAATTTGGTACAGGTTGCTTAAAAGTTACTCCTGCCCATGATATTAATGATTTTGAGTTAGGCAAAAAGCATAAGCTAAAAACCATTGATATTTTTAATGAAGATGGTACTATTGCCCAAGCAGCAGAGCACTATATAGGTATGGATAGGTTTGCTGTACGCAAGCAAATAGTTAAAGACCTTGAAGCACTTGATATTCTTGATAAAGTAGAAGACATAAAAAACAGCGTTGGATATAGCGAACGTACTAATGCCGTTATAGAACCTAAACTTAGCAAGCAGTGGTTTGTAGATATGAAAGGGATGATTGATAAAAACCCTAAAGTGCTACAAGCTGTAATGGATGATGAGATAAAATTTCATCCTGCTAAGTTTAAAAACACCTATCGCCACTGGGTAGAAAATATCCGTGAGTGGTGTATTTCTCGCCAGTTGTGGTGGGGGCAGCGCATCCCTGCATGGTATAATGAGGCAGGCAACTATGTAGTAGCAGCAACCGAAAAAGATGCTATCAAGAAATTTGAACTCCAAAATCTGAAATTCAAACTTGGAGAGTTGAAACAAGATGAGGACGTTGTGGATACTTGGTTCTCATCGTGGTTGTGGCCCATTAGTGTGTTTGATGGTTTTGAAAATCCTGAAAATCCTGATGTAAAAGCCTTTTACCCTACCAATGATTTAGTTACAGGACCTGATATTATCTTTTTTTGGGTACTTCGCATGATAATGGCAGGCTACGAGTATAGAGACGAAATACCGTTTAAAAATGTGTATTTCACAGGAATAGTAAGGGATAAACAACGCCGCAAAATGAGTAAGCAATTGGGTAACTCGCCCGACCCTTTGAAATTAATAGAACAATATGGTGCTGATGGTGTGCGTATGGGTTTACTCCTTTCTTCATCAGCAGGAAACGATATAATGTTTGACCTTGCCCAAGTAGAGCAAGGCAGAAACTTTTGTAACAAAATATGGAATGCCTACCGCCTAATAAAAGGCTGGGAAGTAGTAGCTGATAGTGAGGTGAGCAATGAGATTATTGCCGCTAATGAGTTGGCAAACAAATGGTTTGCACATAAGCTAAACGAAGGGCTAAAGGAGATAGAAAGTAAAATGGCAGACTATCGCCTTAGTGAGGCTTTAATGGTAGCTTATAAACTGGTTTGGGACTACTACTGCGCATGGTATTTAGAAATGGTAAAACCAGAATATGGTAAGCCCATTAACCAAAGTACTTACAGTGCTACAATTGGTTTGTTTAATAGTTTGCTAAAGATATTACACCCCTTTATGCCTTTTATTACAGAGGAGTTATACCACGATTTAATGGACGGTAAGCCTGAAAAACCTATAATTATTGAAGATTACCCTACGCATAATAATCAAACAGAAAAAATATCTTCATTAGCTATTGAACTTATTACTGAAATTAGAAACCTTCGTAATAGCAAAGGCTTATCTCCCAAAGAAAAACTAAAAGTAGCTTTGGTGTGCGAAAACGACAATAATGCCCACATTTATAAAAATTTTGAGTTTCTAATTCGTAAATTAGCTAATGTATCAGCTATTGAAATTTTAAAAAATAAGCCCGAAGGTGCAGTACAACTATTGGTAAACAATGATGCCCTTTATGTATTTTTGGAAGAAGAAATAGATGTTGAAGCTGAAAAAATTAAACTAAACCAAGAAATAAAATACTTGATGGGGTTTATACAATCAGCAGATAAAAAACTAAGTAACGAGCGTTTTGTAGCCAATGCCAAACCTGAAATAGTAGAACGTGAACGACAAAAAAAATCGGATGCGGAAGTGAAATTAAAACTACTAAACCAAAACTTAGCCGCTCTTACCTAAAAAACCTGTGTATGAAAAAATATGTAATTGTATGTTTTTTACTGTTTTTTGCTTTCTCCTTATCAGGTCAAAGTAAATATAAATACAAATATTTATCAGTTAGTTTTCAGCCGCAATATACTCTTCATTCCTTTTCAGCCCAAAACTCAAGAGTAAGAGACTCATTAGGGGCTATGCAAAAAAACAGAGGCGGTTTTGCAATATCTCTTCACTTTGAGAAGCAACTGGGGCGTAACTTAAAACTACAAACAGGTATTACCTATACCAATACTGGTTTTATAAGAGAAGCTAAAAACTTAACTTTTAGAACCATTTTACACGCTGATTTGAACAGGATAGACCAAACCATTGGCGCACTCCCCGAGCCAACAGCCGAGCTGCATTACGTATTCGACTATATAGACATTCCCGTTTTGTTTAATAGTAAATTGAGATTATTAGCTAAAAAATCTAAACACTGGGAATTTTATGGCACTTACGGCGCATCACTCAATTTTTTATTGCAAGACCGTGTAGCAGTGCGCCTAAAAGGGTTTACCCTTAATGGGGAACGAGCCTTTAACCTCCCCAACACTTATTTAAGTTCTAAATTTTTTAATATCAGCCTTATTGCAGGTTTTAGAGCCGACTATAATCATAGTAATAAAATGGGCTTTTTTACCCAACCCATTATTACTATACCGCTACTGCCTGCCACATCAGGAGATTTAGGCTACCGTTTAGTATCAGGGGGTATACAAGTAGGTATTTTTTATAATTTGGATATTAAAGGCGAAGAGGAAGTTATTGAGTAAAAAATTACTATCCCCTCCTATTTTTACGCTTATTATTCCATACTTCCGTAAATTTTAATAGTAAATTCATATTTTGCACTGGCAAGAAAAATAAAATCACTTAGTGCGCGAGGCAGCTTTTACAAAACAAAACAATAAAAAATGGAAATCTTTTGAGCAAAAAATTGCTCAAAAAGGAAGTGTCCATCCTGATGAGTTGGCAACCCTTTTTATAGAAGTTACTGACGATCTTGCCTTTTCGCAAACCTATTATCCAAAATCAAAAACTACCCAATACCTTAACCAGCTTGCCGTTGCTGCCCACCAAAGTATTTACAAAAACAAAAAAGAGAAAAAAGGACGGTTTGTCCGTTTTTGGTTGCGTGAAGTTCCTGATGCTATATATCAAGCTCGCAAACCTATGTTTATGGCATTAGCCGTATTTTTATTATCTATTATTATAGGTATTGTTTCTACTCTTTATGATGTTGATTTTCCCCGCTATATTTTAGGAGACAGCTATGTAAACAGAACATTAAGTAATATAGAGGCAGGCAACCCTATGGGTATATATGGCACTTCTGCCGAAAGTGATATGTTTTTTAGGATTACCCTAAACAATGTTTATGTAGCATTGCGGGCTATTGCTGTGGGAATATTATTTTCACTACTTACCTATGATATACTGATTGTTAATGGAGTAATGGTAGGCGTGTTCTTTTCTTTTTTATATAAAGAGGGGGTATTAGCTACGGCTTTAAATACGGTATTTATACATGGCACTATAGAGTTGTCTAGCATTGTAATAGCAGGCGGTGCAGGCATACTATTGGGTAATAGTATATTATTTCCAGGTACATACTCGCGCAAAGAGTCACTAAAAAAAGCAGGAAAGGTTGCTGCAAAAATAGCAATAGGTCTAATTCCTATGTTTATTATTGCTGGTTTTTTAGAAAGTTTTGTTACTCGCCATTATCAAAATATATGGGTAGGCTATTTAAGCATAGGCATTACACTACCCTTTATTATTTGGTATTATATTTTACTTCCTAAAAAAATAAACGCAACCCATGGAAAAACAATTTGAAATACATAAAGAAAGAGATTTTAGTGGCGTTTTTAGTGATGGCATTAACTTTTTAAAAGCACACTTTAAGCCTATACTAAAAAGTTTTGTTTTTATAGTTATACCTGTTTACACCATAGCTACGGTGCTTGTTTCTTTACTATCCTCACAGTTTATTGATTTAATTAATGCTAATAATAGTGGGTTAACCAACTACGATAGCCAAACTGTACCAGCAAGCAAAGCTAATTTATTGGGCTTTACGGTTATTTATTTATTGTATATAGCAGCCTTTTTTTTAGCCATAACTACTATATATAGTTATATAAAAATATATAGCGAAAGAACCACTGATGAAAAAATACTACCCAACGAGGTTTGGAAAAAGGCAGGAAGATTAGCTTTAAAGCTATTTGGCTACTATTTTGTTCATAGTATAGTTTTTATTATCCCTATTTGGTTGCTTTTCTTTTTATTGGGTCTTCTTCTTAGTGTTTTATCTTCAATATCTGTCATAGGGGTTATTATTATGGTTTTAGGGATTGTTTTTTTACTGCTTTTAGCCACTACCTATACAAGTGTTTTAGTATCCGTTATTCTTTATGAAAAGGCAGGCATATTTGGAAGTTTATCAAGAACAGCAACACTACTTAGGGGTAGTTTTTGGCAAACAACGGGTATTACTATAATAGCAGCAATGTTAGTACAATTTGTATTTATGGGATTGTACATGATATTTACCATGTTTATGGGTGGCTTTGGGCTATATAGTGAATCGCCTGATATGGGATTAATAAAAATACTTATACTCATTTTTGCTATCATAGCCCCTTTAGTTTTATTTTTAGGATATATATTTCAATTCAGTATTAACAGCTTTACCTACTTTAGCTTGCTTGAAAAATTAGACCATGTGGGCTTGAAAATGAAAGTTGAAAGCATTAACGAAGAAAACACCGACAAACCCGCCGAAGAGTATTAACCTATCTTGAAACAACACCTTAAAATATTATTTTTTCTTACTGCTATTGTGTGTTTTGCACCACTAAATGCAACGGAAACGGATAGTGCTAATAGTAGCAATATCACACCCCGTATTCCTACAAAACAGAGTATTGAAGAGTATAAAAAAACCAGTGATTTTGACTATGAAGCCGTATACCAGCAAGATACAAACTGGTGGGATGATATTAAACAATGGATAAAAGAATGGCTTGCCAATTTTTTTAACCTGCCAAAAATTACATCTTTTGATTACTTGGGAACCATAATGTGGATTTTGATAGGCATTGCAGTAGGTGCTATAATTTATTTTATTTTTAAAAATGAAATAGCCTCCTTTTGGGGGAAAAGAAACATAAAAAATAGTGAAACAATTGACACTAATTTTGTTGACTTAACAGACGATACAATAACCCTTGAAACAAAGCTACAAAATGCAATAGCCAAAAAAGATTACGCTGAAGCGATTAGACTATATTATACCTTAGCTTTAAAAAACTTGATAGATACTGGGCTTGTAGAGTTTAGAATAGATAAAACCAATAATGAGTACTTGCTCGAACTTAGTGCAAACACAGCTCGTCAGCCTTTTAAGCAACTTACCTTTTACTTTGATTATATTTTTTATGGTGAGTTTGAAGCTACTGAAAACATTTTTTTAAAAACAGAAGAACAATACCACCTACTATCTGCCCACCTTAAAACAACACCCACCCATTGAAAGCCATACATAAATATATATTTGTAGTGGCAGTATTATTTGGGCTGCTATTTGCAAACGAATTATCAAAACCAAAACCCATTAATTGGAGAAAGACATACGCTAAAAAAGATAAAATACCTTTTGGTGGTTATATAGTGCATGACCAGCTTAAAAAACTAAATAACAAATATCCTTTTAAAACCATCAAAAAAAACCCTTACGAGTATATAGATAGCACCGAGGGTATTTTAAAAGAAAGCCCTATTAATTTAATCATTATCCAATCGCAAGGGTATATAGATGAGTATGAATGGTATAAAATAAAAGAATTTGCCCAAAACGGAAATACCGTATTTATTGCTTCAAACAGCTTGGGTACAGATATTTTAGAAGATTTGGATATAGCAATAAATAGGTTGCAAAATATATTAACAGATGATACCGTTTTTAGAGGTCGCTTATTAGACAATGTTTTTGATAAAAAGGCAAATTATAGTAGTCTCTTTGTAGGCGAAATTTCTTATTTCAATTTAACTAAAAAGGCGGATAATATAACCACGCTCGGTGTTGTAAACGGTTTTTACCCCGATTTTATTAAATACGAAATAGGCAAGGGCAATATATACCTACACGCCAACCCTACCGCATTCAGCAATATCCATATTTTAAATAAAAACAACTATAATTATACTTTTGCCGCCTTATCCTACCTGCCGCAGCAAGCCACCATTTGGGATGAGTATTATAAAAATTTACCTGTTACCAAACAAGAGTCAAGCAGCCCCTTAGCTTTTATGCTTTCACAGCCTGCGCTTAAATGGGCATTATATACGCTACTTTTAGGTGCTTTATTGTTTTTTATTTTCAGAGCAAAACGCCGACAAAGAATTATACCCATAGTTACCCCACTTGCCAATACATCGCTTGAGTTTACTAAAACTATTGGTAGATTATACTTTAACAAAGGTAACCACCATGATATTGCTTTAAAAAGAATACAGTACTTTAGCCAATACCTACATAGCAGGTATAACCTTCGGTTTGACAATAAAAACCCTGAATTTGTGCAACACCTTGCTGAAAAAAGCGGAGTAGCAGAAAGGGATGTTATAGATATAATTAAACAAATAAACGCAATAAGAAAAAAGAAGGGCATAGCCCCTAATGAGTTATTAGAACTAAACAAAAAAATAGACCATTTTTATACAACAGCTAAATAATACTATAATGGAAGAATTTGAAAATAGAATAGACACCCACCCGCTTCACCAAGCCATAGAAAACATTAAACAAGAAATGGGCAAGGTAATAGTGGGGCAAAATAGCATGATAGAACAAATGATTGTGGCTATTATGGCAAATGGGCATATTTTGCTTGAGGGCGTACCAGGTGTTGCAAAAACACTTGCCAGCAAGTTGCTGGCAAAAACATTTTCTGTTGATTTTTCGCGCATTCAGTTCACCCCTGATTTAATGCCCAGTGATATTATAGGGACTTCTATATTTAACCAAAAAACTACTGAATTTGAATTTAGAAAAGGACCTGTGTTTAGCAATATTGTGCTAATTGATGAGATAAACCGTGCGCCAGCAAAAACACAGTCTGCCTTGTTTGAAGTGATGGAGGAACGGCAAATAACCACCGATGGAACAACAAGAGTGCTTACCCCGCCATTTATTGTATTTGCTACGCAAAACCCTATTGAACAAGAGGGAACATACAGGCTTCCCGAAGCACAGCTTGACCGTTTTTTATTTAAAATAGAAATAGAATACCCTACCCTTGATGATGAGATTAAGATACTCACCAATTTTAATGTACAAACTACATTAAAACCCGAAGAACTAATAAACCCTGTTATAAGCAGAGAAGAATTATTAGCCTACCAAAAAACCGTGAGGCAAATAATAATAGAAGAAAAACTATTGACCTATATAGCCGCCATGGTGCAACAATCGCGCAATTTTGCGGGTTTATACTTGGGGGCTTCTCCCCGTGCATCGCTAAACATTATGAATGCCGCTAAAGCATTTGCAGCAGTGCGTGGGCGTGATTTTGTAACCCCTGATGATATACAAGAAGCCGCCTACCCTGTTTTGCGCCACCGTGTAATACTTACCCCCGAAAAAGAAATGGAAGGTGCTAATGCTAACGATATTGTACGCCAATTAATTGAAAAAGTAGAAGTACCTAGATAATTTTAAAATAAACGTTTCACCCAAAAAACATAATTAGTTGATACTAATCAGAATTATAAAATCAATATACCTACCCACTCGTTTTTTTTATGTGGGTGCAGGCATAGTTGTGTTTTTAATTTTTGGCTTTTTTGCCCCTCCCCTGTTTGCCATTGCCAAAGCCTCGTTTTATTTGTTTTTAATGGTAACCTTTACCGATATTTTTTTACTACAAGGCAAACGCAATGCAATAACTGCAAAACGTACCCATGCTGATAAATTAAGTAACGGCGACCTTAATGCCATACAAATTGATATTGAAAACGACTACCCTTTTGCTGTTTCCACAGAAATAATTGATGAAGTACCCATACAATTCCAATTCAGGAAAAACACTACCCATTTATCACTAAAAGCGAATGAAAAACGGGCTTTTACCTATGATTTGCGCCCCACAAAAAGAGGCTCGTACGAGTTTAATACCATAAACATATTTGTAAGTAGTTTTATAGGCATAGTATCGCGCCGCTATACCATTAACTCAAAAGTAGCAGTGCCTGTTTATCCCTCGTACATCCAAATGCACAAATACGAGTTATTAGCAATTAGCAACCGCTTGGTAATGGCAGGGATAAAGAAAATACGCCGCATTGGGCATAATTTTGAGTTTGAGCAAATACGCGATTACGTACAAGGCGATGATTTTCGTACTATTAACTGGCGAGCAACAGCCCGCCGAAACGAGTTGATGGTAAACCAGTTTCAGGATGAGAAATCGCAGCAGGTATATAGCATTATTGATAAAGGGCGAGTAATGAAAATGCCTTTTGATGGGTTAAGCCTAATGGATTATGCTATTAACGCCAGTTTGGTAATAAGCAATATTGCTATAAAAAAATACGATAAAGCGGGCATAATTACCTTTACAGAAGAAAAGGCAAGTATACTACAAGCAAACCGCAAGCCCTACCAAATGGGTAAAATACTTGAACTGCTATATAGGCAAAAAACACGCTATTTAGAAAGTAATTTCGAGTTATTATTTACCGCTATTCGCCACCAAATAAAACAGCGTAGTTTATTACTGTTTTATACCAATTTTGAGTCGCTTACGTCACTACATAGGCGTTTGCCTTTTTTTAGAAAACTGGCAAAAAACCACTTATTAGTAGTCGTATTTTTTGAAAATACAGAATTGCACGCCTTAACAGAAAGTAGCCCCGAAGATTTAGAACAGGTATATATAAAAACAATTGCCGAAAAGATGCTGTATGAGAAAAAACAAATAGCTGCCGAGTTATTAAAATATGGCATACAAAGCATTCTCACCCCACCCAAAGACCTTTCGGTAAATACTATTAATAAATACTTGGAACTGAAGGCAAGGGGATTGATTTAAAAATGTAGATATACTTTTTTAAATAAGTTTGTTCACCTTATTTTCAATTCTCGTGTCGTATAAATTGAAAATCTATAAACTAAAAAGTTAAGACCGTTGAAAGAGGAAAAAGCATAGCCTCCCAGCCTATATAACAATGACTGCACGGACATAACTGTGCGGCTGTTTCCCTACTTGGGCTGCTTGTGAGTGGGCAAGGAGGGGCTAAAGGGAGGTGTAAAACTTAACTTCACACCTTATAAAAACGGAACAAACAAAGCTATGCTAAACACCATTAACTAAAAACAGAGTTATAACCAACTTAGGTTGTTAATGTCTGTGTTTTTTCCACCTATTGAATTGGCGGTTCATATTTTGGTCTTCTTTTTTACTACCTCCTTTAAAAGCCCTTAAAGTATAGGTGAAAGTGAGCATGAAATACCTGTTTAATACTTGGGTTCTGGTATCTTCAACAAAAGTTTGTGTAACCAAGCGGTTAATGCTATTGTTTTGGTTTAATAAATCGAAAACACTTAGCGAAAATTCACCAGCGTTGCCCTTTAAAAACTTCTTACCAATTGAGGCACTCCATAGTAAATAATCTTGATTAAAAGCATCGCTCAAGCCACTATACAGGGTTTGGTTAACATCCGTTCTAAACACAATATTTTTCCCAAATATCCAAGTAAGTTTTGCGGTTGCGGAATGAAAGAAAAAATTATTGTTTAACACAGGCAAAATGGTGTTTTTAACAATATTATAATTGGCACTATACCCTAAAGTAAAATCAATTTTTTTGCTAATATTACTGCTTATAGTAACCTTCTCTGTAAGTATTGTAGTATTGCTAAAATTGGTTTGATTGTTTATCAATGCAGGTACTCTTGAGTATTGCACCCCTGAGCGGGTACTTAAATTAGACTTAATAAACTTTACAGGAAAACTATGAATTACAAAACCTCTTACATTCCAGTTTCCTGATAGGTTTACAGGTGATATTAGTTGTGTACCGCCATTAAGTGCCACGCCATTTATTGTCGTATCGTTTCGAGCTATAATGGTAGAGTTGCTAATAAAATTTTGAGTAGCCGAGCCCATGAGTATAAAAAATAGCATACGCCCTTTTTCATGATTGGATATTCTATACCTGCTAAATACAAAGTGATTATACTCTTGTTGCAAAGCAGAGTTACCAGTGCTTAGTAATACAGGGTTGGTATTATTTACTACATTTTGTAGCTGGGTTGCGCTGGGGGCATTGGTACGGGTACGGTAACGGATACGAAGATTTTTTGATTTACTAATAGCATACCTAATACTCACATTGGGCAGTATATTAGTAAAAACTCTATTTATAGTAGTATTGCTTGGAAAATTTTGAGCGACATTTAAAATAGCATACTGGTAATCAGCACCCAAAGAAATGCTAGTACCTTTTTTTACAGTATAAGAATAATCTATCCCCCCTTTATGCGTTGCATAATCATTTGTAAACGCGTTAGACAAGGTGCTATCTATGGCGGTGTACTCTCCCTGTTTTTGGGCAAAGGTAAACCTATCTGTTTTGTTAAATCTATTACTCCCATCATAGCTAACCTGTAATAAGCCCTTTTTACCAATACCTTCTGTATAGGTGAGCCTTGATGATAGGGTGTTACCATTGCTAATATTATCGGCAATTTGGTCTATGGAGTCGCTAGTAGCAAGAACTCTATAAAACTCGTTTATTGATAGTAGGTAGTTGTCCGTATTTACGTTATTAAAATCAGTACCAATATTGAGTGATATTGTGCGCCCACGTTTTGCAAATTTGTGGCGAAACAATAAGTTATTATTAAAATTATAGCCATTAACTGTTGCTCCGTTATTATTTATTAAGCTATTTATAGCTTGCTCTGATTGTAGTCTGCTTAGTCCGTTTAGGTTGTTTTTACTATTATTAGCTTGCAGGCTAAACCTTGGCGTAGCTATTATAGAGTTATTAGAATCTATTTGATACTCTAACCGCAAGTTTACTCTGTGGTTAAAATTTTGGCTTTCTTGCAGGCTACTTTCATTATAAAACTGGTTGCTATCTCCTTGTACAAAAGTGGTACGGGTGAGGCTTTGGTTGTTCTCATTATCTGATGTATTAAAAAAATAACTGCCCGTTACTTTCATTTTTTTGCCCCAGTTACCGCTATAATTAAACCCTAGTGAGTGGGTGGTGCTTACGCCGTTTCGTGGACCTACCAAAAAATCAGTAACTTCTGTAGGAAGTCTATAACCGCTTCTTCTACCGCCCGTTAGCCCAAAAAGGTCTTGTACAGAAAAATTTTGCTCATTAATATTGTTTGATAAAGCAAGGAAAGTAAATCTTGAGTTCTCTTTTAGTACATTAATTATAGCACCTGCATTGTATTTATCTTTTGTACCGTAGCCAGCATAAATCCGCCCAAAAGTACCTATGCGTTTATTTTTTTTGGTAATAATATTTATTGTCTTGGTAGATTTCCCATCATCAACTCCTGTAAATTTTGCTTGGTCGCTAGCTTGGTCAAATACCTGCACTTTTTTCACTATCTCGGCAGGTATAGTTTTTAGTGCCAACTTGGGGTCGTCGCCAAAAAATTCTTTACCATCTACCAGTACCCTTTTCACGTCTTCACCTTCGGCTTGTACTTTTCCATTTTCAATTGTTATCCCTGGCATTTTAGTTACTAAATCTTCGGCAGTAGCATCAGGGTTGGTTTTAAATGCGTCGGCATTATACTCTGTTGTATCGCCATTTATAACTACTGGCGGTATGCGTTTCACAATTTCAGCCCCCTTTACTTTATATATAGTTTCTGCTAAATATATAGCACCTACTATTCCATTTTCTTTGGCTTGCAAAGGGGCTATAATAGGGGTATATCCTACATAGCGCACCTGCATATTATATCCTCCCTTGGCAAGACTTATTTTGTAAACACCGTTTATATCTGTTGTTGCATACCACCTTGTGGCAGTATCTTTAACTTTATAAAATGTAATAGTAGCTCCCACTAAAGCCTCTTTGGTAGTGCTATCAGCAATTTTGCCTTGTATTGTAACCTTTTGTGAAAACCCCTCTACTCCCGCTCCCAGTATAAAAAGCAGTGCTATAATTTTTATTCGCATTTTATATATTAACCGATGTAAGATGCCTGTAATCCGTAATGGTTTAATTGAGTGACACTTTTTTTTAAAAAAATAATTTCTTTAGTGCAAAGCAGCCTTTAGTGGCAAGGCTTGCAAAATTGGTGCTTCAGCGGCTACCAGTTCGTTCAAGCGTTTATATACAGCCTCCTTATCAAAATAGTGCAATGCCATTTTCACAAAAATATTTCCGTGTTTTGCTTCGCTAATCCATAGTCTATGGTAAAATTTTTTCAATTCCCCTTCGGGCAATGCTTCATAAATTAGTTTAAAACGTTCAGCACCTCGGCACTCTATTATACTTGCTAATAGTAGCCTGTCCATAAACCTATTCATCGTATCAGACCTAAGCAAAGTTAACAGCTCTTGTACATATAAGTCTTTGGTCATTTCTTTGGCTAATGGTACGCCTTTTTCTTTCATCAAAGCATATACATCTCTAAAATGCTCCAACTCTTCAACGGCAGTTTCAATTAATTCGGGTATTATTTCTAACCTATCAGGGTATTTTGCTATTAAACTCATAGCCATACTACTGGCTTTTCGTTCACAACTGGCATGGTCTTGCAAAAAATTATCAAAATTGTTTAAAACGGTATTTACCCATTCAGGGTTAGAGTTGCAGGCTAAATCAATACTTAGTTTCATGGGCGGCAAAGATAAAACAGTTCAACTTTAAAGACCGTTGCAAGGGTTATATTTCTTTTAAAGCGATAAGTTGAAACCTACCGCTTATTAAAATTACAGTACTTATAACTGGCATAAACAGACCTGCCCGTGCCGTTCAGGCGGGAGGAAAGCTACGGTTTTCATCTTGCAACGGTTTTCTTTATTTATTTCTTAAATATATTTGCCAAAAATAGAGGCTAAAAGCAGTGCTAACTATTGTATAAATCAAAAAAATAGCTGAAATTTGCAGCCCCGTTTGGAAATTGGAGAACCAGCGGTTTATTTTAAACATATAATAGAATGTCAGTAAAAATTAGATTACAGCGTCATGGACGCAAAAAATCCGCATTCTTCCATATTGTGGTAGCGGACAGTCGTGCTCCTAGAAATGGAAGGTTTATAGAGAAGTTGGGTACTTACAATCCAAATATCAACCCCGCAGCAATAAACCTTAATTTCGATAGCACATTAAATTGGATACAACAAGGTGCAATTCCTTCTGACACTTGTCGTGCCATATTATCATACAAAGGTGTGATGATGAAACATCACCTACTAAACGGTGTTAAAAAAGGTGCACATACCGAAGAGCAGGTAGAAGAGAAGTTTCAAGCATGGTTGAATGCAAAAACTGAAAAAGTTGTTGCTAAAACCGAAAGCCTAAGCGGTGCTAAAGAAACCAAACGTTTGGCAGACTTAGCTCGTGAAGCTAAAATTAGTGAAAACCGTGCTGCTAAAATAGCAGAAAAAAACACGCCTCCTGCTGAGGAAGTTGTTGAAGAGCCAACAAATGAAGTTGCTACTGAAGAAACTACCACCGAAGCTGTGGTTGAAGAAACTACCACCGAAGCTGTGGTTGAAGAAACTACCACCGAAGCTGTGGTTGAAGAAACTGTAACCGAGAAAGTAGAAGCACCCGTAGAGGAAGCTACACCAGTAGTTGAGAAAAAAATCGAAGAAACCAAAGCAGAAGTAGGAACCCCTGCCGAAGAAGCCGCACCTACTGCTGATAAAAAGAAAGCAGAAGAACCAAAGGCAGAAGCTAATGCACCTGCTGAGGAAGCAAAAGAAGAAGGCAAATAATATTGATATGCAAGATTGTATTTGTGTGGGGCGAATAGCTAAAACGCACGGTTACAAAGGCGCAGTTAGAGTTGATATTAAAAAAAGCATAACGCTAAATAAGCCGAAAGGCAGTGAGGAACCAGTTTTTTTGGAAATAAGCCAAAAACTGGTTCCTTTTTTTTATACCAGTTGGCAAGAAAGTACGGGAAGCCCTATACTACATTTTGATGATATAGATAACGAAGCAAAAGCAAAAGAACTTATTGGTATTGATGTTTTTGCATCAAAAAAATGGGTGGAGGAAGAGGAAGGCAGCGAGATAGCCAATTTGCTAAACTTTACCGTTATTGATACTGAACATGGGAAATTAGGCTTTATAAATAACTATATGGAAAATCCAGCCCAAACACTTTTGTATATGCTACTAAATGGAAGGGAAATACTTATCCCATTTGTTGACGAGTTTATACTAAAAATTGATTGGGACAATGAGACTATATATACCCAGCTGCCCGATGGATTGTTAGATATTTAAAATAAGGCTTAGTATCTTTTAGGTCAATAAAAATGCGTATAGATATACTTACCGTAGTTCCGCAATTATTAGAAAGCCCTTTTAATCACTCTATTGTGAATAGAGCAAAAGAGAAAGGGCTGGTAGAGATACATTTGCACAATCTACGCAACTATACCACCACCAAGTACAAACAAGTAGATGATTATCCCTTTGGCGGCGGTGCGGGTATGGTGCTAATGGCAGCACCCATAGCCAAGTGTATTGAGCAGTTGAAAAGCGAACGTACCTACGATGAAATAATTTTTATGTGTCCTGATGGGGAAGTTTTTAAACAAACAACTGCCAACCAGTTATCACTAAAAGGCAACTTAATGTTTTTATGTGGACACTATAAAGGTATTGATGAGCGTATTAGAGAACTATACATAACCAAAGAAATTTCTGTGGGCGATTATGTGCTTACGGGCGGCGAGTTGGCTGCAGCTATTGTAGTGGATGCCATTGTACGCCTAATACCCAATGCCATTGGCGATGAAGAGTCAGCTTTAAGCGATTCTTTTCAAGATGGTTTATTAGCCCCACCAGTATATACCCGTCCTGATGATTTTAAGGGTTTGAAAATACCCGATATTTTAAAAAGCGGCGATCATAAAAAAATTGCCGAATGGAAACACGAGCAAAGTGTAAAACGCACCCAAAATCGCAGACCTGATTTATTGAACTAATTTAAGATTTGAGATTTAAAATTTTAGATAAACTGATTTTTAGAAGGCATAGAAAGATTTGTACCCGTCAGCCCATAGTACCAATGTGGTATTTTAGAAAACATATTAGAGCAGGTGTAAATATCCAGCTAAGAAATTTTGTTGAAAATAAAACAAATAAAGTTGTTGCAACCCCATACATAGCAGCAGGAAGCACATTACTTATATGGAGAAAACATAGACTTAATTTTGAAATCAGTGCGATGCCCTATATATATTCAACAAAAATTAACTCTATTAAAGTAAGAAGATATGACAACAAATATTAGTTTAGGCTTTTATATAGCAACATAAAACTTAATGAATTTAACCTTAAAACGCCCCCTTGTATTTTTTGATTTAGAAGCTACGGGTATTAGTACCAGTAAAGACCGCATTGTTGAGATGTGCTTGATAAAAGTACACCCTGATGGCACAGAGGATGTGCGTAACGAGCGCATTAACCCCCAAATGCCTATCCCATCTGAAGTGAGCGAAATACACGGTATTTACGATAAAGATGTAAAGGATAAACCTACCTTTAAAGACTTAGCTAAAGATTTGAATAAATATTTTGAAAATTGTGATTTTGCAGGCTTTAATAGTAACCGCTTTGATTTCCCTATGTTGGTAGAGGAGTTTTTACGT
Source organism: uncultured Burkholderiales bacterium (assembly GCA_964584305.1). GTDB lineage: Bacteria > Bacteroidota > Bacteroidia > UBA8524 > UBA8524 > SB11. The sequence continues at coordinate 82,246 of CAZOZL010000004.1, read as the reverse complement.
GCTGATGTTGATTTTGATGTTGAAGGACGAAAATTTATTGATGCACAGCGTATATTTCATACTATGGAGCCTCGTAATTTGGCTGCTGCATACAAGTTTTATTGTAATGAGGACTTAGAGAATGCCCACAGTGCCGAAGCTGATACACGTGCAACCTACGAAGTATTTAAAGCCCAATTAGATAAATATGAACAGTTAGATAAAAATATAGATGCACTGCATAAAATATCAGGACAAGCAAACTTAGTAGATTTAGCAGGGCGAATAATATTGAATAAGAAAGGCGAAGAGGTTTTTAACTTTGGAAAACACAAAAGCAAACGTGTAGCCGATGTTTTTGCAAAAGAACCCAATTACTACGATTGGATGATGAATAACGATTTTCCCCAACAAACAAAACAAGTACTTACTAAATTAAGACTTAAACAATTTAACAAATAAGAGATTTGCAGACATATTGGGTTTAATCCATTAACAAACCAAGAAATTAGCAAATTTATAAATGAAACACATCAAGTTTAAAGATATACTACTACACGAGGATGAAAACCTTATGGTAGTAAACAAACCCGCTTTTTTACCCTCGCTTGATGAGCGGAGCGGAGAAGGGCAAAGTTTGTTGCGTATGGCAAAACGCTACTGCCCCGATGCACAACTATGCCACAGATTGGACAGGGAAACCAGTGGTGTTTTAATAATAGCAAAAAACAACGGTACTTACCGCCATATAAGTATGCAGTTTGAAAACAGAAAAATAGAGAAAACATACCACGCCATTGTAGATGGGATAGTAAATTTTGACGCTATAAAAGTTGATTTGCCTATACGTGTTGATAAAAGTAACCGTGTAAATATTGACCCCATTAATGGAAAACCAGCAACCACCTATTTCAATACTTTAAAACATTTTAATAATTTTACTTTAATTGAGTGTCACCCCATTAGTGGGCGCATGCACCAAATACGCATACACTTAGCCAGCCAAAATGCAGTAATCACTGGCGATGAAGCATATAGAGGCAAGCTGCCCTACCTATCAAAGTTTAAAAGACACTATAAATTTCCGCAATGGGAACATGAAAGACCTATTGCACAACGTTTTTTGCTTCATGCTGCAAAAATCAGCTTCACCGCCATTAATAATGAAAATGTAACTATTAAAGCTCCCTATGCAAAAGACTTTGAAGCATTTTTAAAAATTGTGAAACGTAACGATTTGTAATACAAAAGCACAGGTGCTTGTATAAAATGGATGGCTATATGATGGTGAGAAGCTAAAAGTAAACAAAGTTATATAGTTTAACACCTACCCTATTTAGCCGTTACCACCACTGGTGATGTCTCCCACTTTTCATCAGGGGCAGCTACTTTTATATTATCAATAATAATTTTATCGCCTTTCTCTATTCCTTCTATAAGTTTTAAAATCTCTGGCGTAAAAACCTGCCCACTCACTACTATGGGCTGTGGATTCTCACCGTTTGCCTTATACAATGAAAATGTATACACCGCCACAGTAAATTTTAGCCCCTCATAAGGGAAACCTTCACCCGTCCCTATAAGTATTTTGGGTGCCCTTTTTATGTGTTTTTTTAGCTTATCAATGGTATAGCTTTCTCCATTAAATAGGGTTGCTATTTTTGCCTGCAAACGGGGCGGATTACGCACCCTATACTCGGTTGCACTAACATTAGTAAACGTACCATCATCGTTTTTCACGGAAACATTAATCCTCGCCTTGCCCCTTTTTGTTACGGTAACTACATAGCCTTTCTTCTCGTGCTTTGCTACTGTCCCGTTTGACACTGTAACATTAATTTTATCTTTAGAATAGCCTGGCACATTTACAGACACAGGGTTCTCAATACCAGTATATAATACATTCATTCTGTTTGCATAAATATTTGCCGCCTTATATACAGTATACTCTTTGCTAAACGGAAACCGCTTATACTTATCGTCTATAAAATAATCTACATAGCCTTCAATTAGCTTTTTTCCCTCACCAAAAGCAATAGTTGTATATTTTGCTTTACCGCCTTGCAGCTTAATGGTTTTCCACCCTTTTATTACTGCTTCTGCCTTTGTGTTGCTATCGTTTTGTACTAATAGTATTTCTGCTTCTACCATCTTACCGCTTAAAATATAGTTGCTTGGTAAAAGTACTTTTATTTCAGTATTGCTGAACATATTAGCAATACTATCCGTTTGGGCATTTAGTAAAGAGGTTGAAATTGAAGCAAAAATTGTTAAAAAAATAAATTTTTTCATGGGTGAAATTATCAAGCAATGTAAACAAAAAAGCCACCCCTTTTGGGATGGCTTCGTAATTTTATAGTAGAAATAATTAATATTCCCAAAGGTCATGTTCCATTTCAAAAAGTTTATGTTTCATACGCTCACCTTCTAATAGGGCAGCCATATTATTATCTCTAAACTCTTCATACTCATTAATTTTCATATCATAAGCATTAGACCATTTAATGATATAACTGCTAAACATACGTTTCTCAAAAAAGTGAGCCATTGATATGCGTGCTGCATCATTAAAAGGATTAAACATTTCTTGATTGGTTAATACCTTCTCGCGTGTTTCATCCCACCGTATCCAAAACAAAGGTTGCTCAGCCAATTCTAAACCCGCAGCAAAGGGTTTAAACAATGGCGCTATTGCAATAATACGCACTATCATCACACTATGCTTACGGTCGAAAATCCAGTCTTCCATTATCCTCCATTTAAGGATTTTTTCAGGATCAAACGGAGTAACAATTGTAGTATCAATTAAGTCATATATATCATCTGGATCACCATCAGGGTTTTGTATTTGTACGTCTTCTGTCTGCCCGCCACGTTCAATAATCTCCTCAGCAGTAAATTGAGAAGAAAGCGAATCGTTTTGATAAGCAGTAAGCGTACCGTCAACCACTTTATTAAACAAAATCGTACCCATATGGTTTCTTGGCCATGTAAGAACAAGGTTTTGTTTTTCGCGGGTATCAATAATGCGTACTACTCTTTTAGAGTAAGCTACATCAGCCTCCCGCAACCCTGGGTATGGTATAGCTTTACGTTCTTTTACCGCATCGTGCGAGAACGTAAAATCTTCGAAATTTTGTTGTGCCAATGTTGTTAAAACACCTGCTACAAGAAAAACACCAATACCTATATATTTCTTAATACTATTCATAATCAACTTTATCTTGCTGTAATAATCACAGGGGCGAGGTTACGTATACCGTCTGGTCCTTTTGCTTTAATTCTATCAAGCAATACTCTATCGCCTGATTTCATACGCCTAATAAGGCTTTTAGCTCTTCCGCTTAAATTGCTCCCTCTACCTTTAATAGTTTGAGCTTCGCCTCTACGCGGCACAAATAAAAACACATATTCTGTAACTGTATATTTAATACCCTCATACGCAAAACTCTCGCCCAATGAACCATAAATACGGTTTGCATTAGCACGAATTGTACCTACTGATGATACTTGCCCGTTTTGTAATGTGCCTAATTGTGCAACGGGTTTAGGGATATTTCTCACTCTAAATATTGCTGAACCCATAGACTTTGTAGAACCATCATCCATTTTCACAGATACATTTATCTTTACCTTACCTCTTTTTCTAACTTTGGCAATATATTCTGTGCTACTTTTTTTAGAAAGTGTAGCACCTGGCATAGATACAAGAACTTGACTTGGCGAAAAACCAGGAACTGAAATTGATATTGGGTTAGGCAAACCAATATACAGTATATTCATTTTAGTAGCAGAAATAGTAGCGGCCCCCTTAAATACAATATATTCAGTGTCAAAAGAAATTTTTTCAATACCGTCTTTACCTTTAAAGTTAATATAACCAGAAACTTTTTGAAGACCTTGCCCGCTTGCTACTGCCTCGTATTTGGCTACGCCATCCACTGGTTTAATAGTAGTGCCATTAATAATTACATCATTTTGTTGTTTAGAGTCATAAGCTACTAACATAATATCGGCTTTAAATTTTCCGCCTGACATTACAAAGCCTGATTTTGGGATAATTTTAGCCACTACCTTATCAAAGGTTTGGCTTGATTTATCAATTGCTCTCGCAAGCTTATCTAAAACCTGTGCTTCAGTATTTTTTGCATCATTTTTAATTTTTGCAAACAATGTAACTACTGCAGCGGCTGGTGAATGTTCAAACAATTCAGCCTCCCAAGATTGTTCACTTCCCGTAGGGATAGCAACTAGGTCAGACTTTATCCCTTTTTGATCCTCCTTATCCAAAAGAGCCAGAAGTGCTATCCTTGTTTTATTAATCTCAGCCCTTAGTTTTGCTCCCTCTCCCTGAACTATTAATAAATTTGCATGATTTTCTATATCATCATTTTTTTGAAGTTCAGCGTTAGGATCGTTTTCATTTTTTCTACCATCGGCCCCTATTTCAACAAGAGCTTTTAAACCATCCACATATTTAATAAACTCTTTAGTAATCTTATCTGCTTTTTTAGCTTTTATAAAATAAGGACCTACTTTTTTATGTCGTTTCTTATCATCAGCTTTAAAAGCGGCTAAAATATCTTGGTTTTTTTGGTCTATATTAATTCCTGATTTGTCCATAGACACTTCAACCAAATGAAATGCATGCAAAATATCTTTTGATACGTTTAGTGCTAACAGTGCTGTTAGTACCAAATACATCATATTAATCATTTTTTGCCTTACGGAAACTTTTCCTCCTGCCATTTAATCTTCCTTTTCTTTTAATTAAGTAACTTAAAATAAATTTAAACAGGAGTTAAGCACTTTGCTTACCCATTGCTGTCAACATACTACCGTAAACGGTGTTCAAACTTGAAATATTTTGAGATAACCTATTCATTTCGGTAGAGATATGTTCTACCTGAGTTTGGTATTCTTTAGTTCCTTCAGAAACAGAAGCCAAAGTATTCATTGCATCGCCTGCTTTGTGGAATGATGAACTTGCTTCTTCTAAAGATTTAGATGCTTTTTGTACATTTTCAGTATATTCTGATGTTGCAACAGACGCATTGGTTAAATTACTCATACTTGATACATTTTCGCTTAACGATTGTAACCCTGTACCCAAACCTTGAATAAGGTCGGGAGAAACTTTAGCTTCCTCTAACATCTTATCTAATTGTTGTGATATAGTACCTTGGTCTGCGTTCTTAGGTTTTTCAGTAGGCTCCATTCCTGCCAATTCAGGATACACCAAAGTCCAGTCTGGTTCTTGGTGAACAGGCTCGAAAGCTGAAACAAAAAATATTAAAGCCTCTGTTCCCAAACCTACAATAAGCATTTCGTTAGCTAAAGGCCAGTGCATAATTTTGAATAGTGCTCCAATAATTACAACTGCCGCCCCAATGCCATACATTTTGGCCATTAAATTCTTACCAGTTTTGCTTTCAAAGAAATTTTTGCTCATTTTTTTTAGGTGTTTTTATTTTGTTGAAAATTATTTAAATACAACGCCGAATGAATTTATTTTATTGCGCTGTAAGTGGAACTATTAAAATTTTAGCAATATTTATATTATTCACTGTCTCTGTTAGAACGTCCGATATAACTCATTACACAACGGAAACCAATGTATGATTTTGCGGTGTCTTGGTACTCGTATGCACGGCTACCCGTTTGTATATAAAAGGAAACACTGTTCCAACCGCCACCGCGCGTTACTTTGCGTTTTAATGATGGAGGATCGTCTTTATCTGCATTGTATTGCAAATCAGAGTTTAAATCATGTGTTACTACGTGGGATTCATCAGCATACGCACTAATTGTCCACTCGGCTACATTGCCCGCCATTCCATAAAGTCCATAGTCGTTAGGAAAGTATGAGTATCCCCTTACAGGATATACACCACCATCAGCTTGATAATCGCCTCTGCCTGGTTTAAAGTTAGCTAAAAAACATCCTTTTGAGTTACGTGTATAAGGACCACCCCAAGGATACATACTTCCATCGCGCCCGCCACGCGAAGCATATTCCCACTCATATTCTGTAGGTAAGCGGTAAGGAGTTACTAAAGGTTCTTCGGCGGTAATCACAAAATAATCGTTTAGCAAACCTGTTCGCCAATGGCAAAATGCTTTTGCTTGATGCCAGTTAACCCCAACTACTGGATAGTCATCATATTTTGGATGCCAGTAATACATTTGGGTCATTGGTTCATTAAACGAGTAGGTAAAATCTCTTACCCAAACTAATGTATCAGGATAAATCCTTAATCTTTCTTTCTTAATAAATTTTGATCTATTAGCATCGGGTTCGGCATGTGCCGCCGCTCTTAGGTCAATCCATTGATACTCATACCACAACTTACGAGAATCCACTCCTTTTACACCATAATACCGTTCATCTTCAGGAACAAATAAATCAAACTCTAATTGGTCAATAATATCAGGATCTTCCCAATCAACAAATTCATCTTTGTTAATTTGTACAATACCTGCATCATTTTCAATCATATATGGTTCGCCTAAAATTTCACGTGCCATTGAGTCTATTACATACTCAACATATTGGCGATACTCATTGTTTGAAATTTCGGTATCATCCATATAGAATGCCGTAATGGTAATTTGTTTATTAGGTGCTGTATGCGTGAAAAAAATATCCGCATCAGACTGACCAGCATGAAATGTACCTGTTGGCACATACACCGTTCCGTAGGGTTGTGGATGAAACCATGGTCTCCGTCCTTGTACACCCACCAGTTCACCCTCCATGTTATTTGCACAACTAGATGCTATAAGGGTAATAACGATTAGCAAAAAAGTGATTTTTTTCATCACGAACTTATTTTTCAATTTGGCAATATTATTAATTTTTACAATACGTTTCAACATATTTCTTTACTATCTCCTGTATTCTATAATAACGCAAGGTAATATATTTTATTATACACTTGTTAATAAAATGTGGATTACCTATCTATATCCTCCTAAGTGGCGAGGATCTATTCTCCATTTATCAACCTTTTCTGGTTTATTAATTTTAAAACAATATGAGGCAAATATTTCATGTGTACCTCCGCCAGCTAAACCTCGTGTAGTAGGAATATCGTACGAATAGCCTAAATAAAAATCGGGTTGTATATAGTAGCCTAATTGTAAAGCCATCGCATCTAAAAGTGTAGTACGTCCTCCATCTCTATATGATAAACCCACAACATAGGTTTGATTTATTAGTGCTCTACAGTTTAAATCTACTTGGGTAGTGGTGAAAATTGTTTTTATCCAAATATTAGGTTGAAGTATAATACTTGGAGATATGGGATGCGCTGTACTTGCTACAATATATATATTTCTTACCACCTCTGAATTTCTAATACCTATAGCCCCAGTAGCTACATCAATAACGTCATAGTTAACACTACCTTCTACTAAATGAGTAGCTGATACTCCTACTTCAAGATTTGCAAGTGCTGGGTTGTTATAATAAGCCCCAAAACCCAAGTCAAATATTCTACCAGAGGTTGTGCCATTAGGTATTAAAGGATCATTTTGCTGGCGAGGGTTATAAAAACTTCCATCAAATTCTTTTTGAAGCATTCCAATATCAAACCCTACTTGTATTCTGCTATAATTTTTAAACTCGTGGTGGTAAGCATAACTTGCTTTAACGTTTATGGTGCGTTCATACCCCACCACATCACTCATAATAGTGAAACCAGCACCACCGTGTAAAATGCTTACGGGTGCTGATATAGATGCAAAATAAGTAGTAGGTCCAATAGGTTGTCTTCCAACGGTGTTTGGATTAAATTGTAACTCATCTTCGTTGGTTAACCCTGTCCACTGCCTGTGTGCAAGAATATTGGCGCAAATTGAGTTCTTAAATCCAGCAGCACCTGGGTTATACGCTATCTTATTAAGCATAAACTGGCTATAATAGGGGTCTTGCTGTGCTTTGGCAGCAATGGAAAACATAATAAGACATAGAACAATAGTAAATCTTCTTATCATTCGGTAAATAGGTTAATGTGTTATGAAGCCTAATATGCAAATATTAGCCATTGCGACTAATAAAACAAATATTACACCCAATAAAACGAAGAACCTTAATAAAATATTTTACTCACTACCGAAAATATTTACTTTTTTGTTTCTAAAATGTACTTTTCGATAGCCATTACCATAGATGGGGTTTCGGGCGTGGGGGCGGGTATATTTACTTCTAAATTGGCATCGGTAATGGCTTTTTTAGTAGCGTTACCAAAACCTGCAATACGGGTGTTATTCTGTTCAAAGTCAGGAAAATTCTCGAACAATGAACGAATATCTGAAGGGCTAAAAAAAACTATTACATCGTAGTTTACGTGTGTTAAATCACTTAAATCACTTGCCACAGTTTTATATAAAATAGATTCTCTAAATTTTATTTTATGCTTCTTTAAAAAATCAGAAACAATCGGGCTTCGCACATCAGAACAAGGAAATATATAATTTTCTTTTGGATGCGCCTTTAACACATCTAAAAGATCTTTGGTAGTGCCTTTGCCATAAAACACCTTACGTTTTCGCAACACTATATATTTTTGTAGGTAGTAAGCCATCCCCTCATTTACACAAAAATATTTCATATCAGCAGGCATTTCAGTTTTCACTTCCGTAGCCACTCTAAAAAAATTATCTATTGCATTGCGGGAGTTAAAAATAACAGCAGTATAGTTTAACTCGTTAATTTTTTCTTTCCTTAATTCTTTTGTTACTATTGGCTCTACTTGAATAAAAGGTCGGAAATCCACCTTGATATTATACTTTTCGGCGAGGTCAAAAAACGGTGAACGATTGCCCTCAGGACTTGGTTGCGATACCAGTATGTTCTTTATTTTCAAAGTCTAAATTCCTACCCTAATTTATTAACCAATAATTTAAAAATAGCCAAATAAGGGGCTATTTCGAGGGCGCAAAGATATAAAATTAAATAAATAAGTGAGTGCGGAAAACTTGACGCTACTTGCAAAAACACCCTAACTTGCTTAACAACAAGGTAAATAAGTAGTATTATCCAGCCATTTGCAACGTAGGTTTGTGGTAAACTATCCAAAAATATGGTGTTTAGCAATGCTAATATTGGCAAAACTACAAGTGCTACCCACATATTACCCGAAACAGTTACTTGCAAAAGCACTGCATAAATATACTCTGCATCAAGCAAGGCAGCGGCAATCATTATGGTTAAATACCTCAACAAATAAAATATTGCCAGCACCACAAATATCAGAATGAAAACCACACTGGGGTTGCTGTGTACTTGTTGTGTCCATTCATTTTTGCCTATAAACCATATAAACAAAGCATATATAATGGTGCTCACAAAAGTTGCCATTAAATTATACATATTAATGGGCGTATCATACTCGCGCAGTGCTTCATCACAATATTTAGGGCGCAGAATGGATAAGAACATTAGGGCAAACAAACGCAGGTTTACAAATTTTAAAAAAATCACTCCTGCTAAAATTAAAAGAACAACCCAGTATATCCAAATAGGAAAAGGACTTTGCACCCTTTTTGTATTTAATGGGGGTGTTTCTCTTAGTGATGGAGATAGAATAGTTTTGTTTTTGATAGAAAATGGATACAACTGTTTTTGCAAAGTTGGGGCGTTGAAAACCGAATCAAAAAAGGTTTTGTTTTGCCTTGCTTTATAAGTAGAATCTTTTTTCCATGCTTTAGGGTACACCGTTTGGTACTGTATTGTTAAGCTATCATTTAGCTTATCCCAATTAAAATAGGGTGCATAATCAGCAGGCAATACAATGCTATCTTGCCCCTTTGCAAAAAAGGGCAAGGTTAGAAGAACTACTAAAACTAATCTAAATTTATACAAGTGCTGCAACAATACAAAAATAGCTAATATACCCGTAGTGCAGTATAATATAACTTTGATATTAGAATAAAAGACAGAAAGACAAAATAGGCATGAATGCCCATTCTATACATAAAGTTTTTTGTTAAGGTTAATGAATTGCGGCAGGTTTCAACCTGCTGTTCAAGAAATTGAGGTGATAAGGAAGCAGGCATAGCAACACTATTAAAATACAAATTACAGAATAATACACTACGGGGCTAATATGTACCTTTGCGCAAATGCAAGGCATTTATATACATATCCCTTTTTGCAAAAAAGCCTGCCACTACTGTGATTTTCATTTTTCAACATCACTAAAGTATAAAAACGGTTTGCTTGCTGCCTTGCACAAAGAAATTGAATTGCGCCAAAACTACTTGCCTAATAATGAGTTGCAAAGCATCTACTTTGGCGGCGGAACACCCTCGTTACTACAATTGCAGGAAATTGAAGACCTTTTAAACCAAGTAAAAAAATACTTTGTATTTGCTAATGAAATTGAGATAACTTTTGAAACAAACCCCGATGATATTACCCCAAAAAAGGTAAAAGAGTTGAAACAATTAGGCATAAACCGACTAAGTATTGGTGTACAAAGTTTTTTTGAAGAAGATTTAGTTTGGATGAACCGTGCCCACAATAAAACACAAGCAGAAACTTGTATTGATACTGCACTACAAAGTGGTATTGAAAATATTACTGCCGATTTGATATACGGTTACCCTTTGCTGAGTAATGAAAAATGGGCTGCCAATATTGAAAAAATGCTGCACACGGGTATAAACCATCTTTCGGCATATAGCTTAACTGTTGAGCCAAAAACCACACTTGCCCATCAAATAAAAAAAGGAATAGCCCCGCCAATATTACCCAACCAAGCTGCCCAACATTTTGAAATGCTAATGGATGCAATTGACCAAAAGGGATGGACACACTACGAAATATCTAACTATTGCAAAAACGATAATTATGCCCTGCACAATACCAATTACTGGAAAAATAAGCCTTATTTAGGCATAGGTCCATCAGCACACTCATACAACGGAAAAATGCGCCAATGGAATGTGGCAAATAATGCACAATATATTAAAGGTATTAGTAGCAATACACTACCCGCAGAAATAGAAACTCTAAGCCATGCCAATACTTTTAACGAGTACATTATGACGGGTTTACGCACCCAATGGGGCATTAATTTAGAGTATATTTCTAAAAAATGGGGAAGCACATTTTCGGCTTATATTATAGATAATATCCCCCATTTTATTGATAGTAAAGCCGTAGTAAAAGAAAAAAACACATATACCCTAACCCGCAAAGGCAAACTTTTGGCAGATTATATTGCCAGCGAACTTTTTTGGGTAAAATAAAAAAGCCGTGCGGCAAATGCTGCACGACTTAACATTACTATTATTATGCAATTGGCAAGGTCTTTTTTGTTATACATATTCAATGAGGTTTTTACCTCAATGCTTGATTATGCAGTATTGCTATTAAGTACTTTTAAAAATTGGGCAGCAAGATTTTAGCTGTTCCAAATATTCTATTTCTACCTTGTAAGAAAATGGACTTTATTACTACTATATCAAGCAACAAACTCTAAAATTGATAATTTTCATAGTACACTAAAAAGTTAATGAGTTTAGTACTACGAAAATAACTCATTAATCAAACCAAAGAAGTAAAAAAATTAAAACTTTTTACCCTTTAACAAAATTCATTGTTTAAAAGTATAAAAGACTTTATACCTCCCTACGCCTGCCCATTTTCAAATAAAAAAGTGCTTTCTTATGTCTAATTGGTGTTAAATTAAGATATTTGTGTTTTATTTTTTTAAAAAACAGGTAGCTCCTAAATTTAGATATCACATTATGAAACCTCGCCAAATATTTATTGTCCTTTCAATAGTTATAACTGTAACTCTTATTGCTGTTTATTTTGTATGGAAGCCTATAATTTGGGCAGGATTACTTTTTGCCCCACTTATTATTTTAGGGTATTATGATATTGCACAAACCAAACACGCTATTAAGCGAAATTTCCCTGTGTTAGGCAATTTTAGGTATTTACTTGAAGGGCTTAGACCTGAAATAATGCAGTATTTTGTAGAGACAGATACAGAAGGGCGACCTATTAATAGGATTTTTCGGTCTCTTATTTATCAGCGTTCAAAAAATGTGAACGATACTACCCCTTTTGGAACACAGATGGATGTATATAAAACTGGTTACGAGTGGATTAACCATTCTATATATGCTAAAAGTGCTAATGAGCTTAATCATGACCCAAGAGAAATGATAGGCGGTAAGCAATGCAAGAAACCGTACTCGGCAAGTGTGCTAAATATATCGGCAATGAGTTTTGGGGCATTAAGTAAAAATGCTGTTTTGGCAATGAACAAAGGGGCTAAAATGGGCAATTTCGCTCAAAATACAGGCGAAGGGGGCATAAGTTCTTATCACTTAGAACATGGTGGTGATTTAATTTGGCAAATAGGAACAGGGTATTTTGGATGTAGAACAAAAGAGGGTAAATTTAGTACTGATGCGTACCAAAAAACAGTTTCGCACGAAAGTGTTAAAATGATAGAGTTAAAATTATCACAGGGGGCAAAACCAGGGCATGGCGGAGTACTGCCTGCTTCAAAAAATTCAGAAGAAATAGCTAAAATAAGAGGGGTAGAACCATTTAAAACAATTCACTCCCCCTCCGGACACTCTGCTTTTAACTCGCCAGAGGGATTGGTGCATTTTATACAGCAACTACAAGAGTTATCAGGCGGTAAGCCTGTCGGTTTTAAATTGTGCATTGGCAGTAAACAAGAATTTATTGATATATGCAAGGCAATGGTGAGTACTGGCATTAGTCCCGATTTTATAACTATTGACGGTGGAGAAGGCGGCACAGGTGCTGCCCCTGTCGAGTTTTCTAACTCTATCGGAATGCCCATGCGCGATGGGCTGGCTTTTGCTTATGATACCTTGATGGGCTATGATTTGAAAAAAGATATTAAACTAATAGCTTCAGGGAAAATATTATCTGCCTTCCATATGATAAGGGCGTATTCTTTAGGAGCTGATTTGTGCAACAGCGCACGTGCTATGATGATGGCTGTGGGCTGCATACAAGCATTACAATGCAATACTAATACCTGCCCCGTTGGGGTAGCTACGCAAGACAAAAGGTTAATGAAGGGACTTGACGTACCCAATAAAGCACAGCGTGTGGCTAATTTTCATAAACAAACTATAAAAAGTTTCATGGAAATGATAGCAGCAGCAGGAATTAGTCATCAAGATGATATTAACCGAACACATATTAATAGAAGGGTAAATGCTAAAGAAGTAGCTACTTATAATGAACTATACCCTGAGGTTGAAATAGGACAATTTTTAAAAACTACAAATACTAAAGTAGCTAATTTTAATTGATAGCAAGGGCTTTATATGTCTTATAGTTTCCACCATGTAGTATTGGGGTAACTCTGATTTATAACAACAGGTTCACCAATTTTTGGAGTAGTAATTTTACCAGCAAAGGTTTCTTTTGCTGCCATAAGCCTGTTTATGGGTTCATCCCAAGGGTGCAGTGCAAGCGAAAATTTGCCCCAATGTACAGGCATTAGTACTTTAGTATTTATATCGGTAGCTGCTTGCAGTGTTTGCTCGGGTATTGTGTGTATATAAGGCCAATTTTTACCGTATTGTCCACACTCTAACAATGCAAAATCAAAACCGTTAAACTTCTCTCCAATTGTTTTAAAATGACTTTCGTAACCAGAGTCTGCCCCCAAAAAAAGAGAGTGGTTATGAATGTTTAAAACAAAAGAACTCCATAAGGTTTTAGCTCGTTTAAACGAGCGACCTGAAAAATGCCTTGCAGGTGTTGCCGTTAGCTTAATTTCATCTAAAAAAACGGCATCCTCCCACCAGTCCAATTCTTTTATCTTTTCGGGGTTAATACCCCAATACTCTAAATGGCTACCCACCCCCAGCGATGTGCAAATATGTTTTGCTTTAGGGGCTAATGCTTTTATTGTGCTGTAATCTAAATGGTCATAGTGGTCGTGGGTAAGTAGTAATATGTCAATATCTCCAAAATCAGCAACATTATATTCATTTGCACCTTTAAATGCTTTTGCAAAAAAGGGAAACGGCGAGGCATAACCACAAAAGACTGGGTCAACCAAAATACTAATCTCTTTTGATTTTATTAAATACGATGAATGCCCAAACCAAACAATGGTGGGTTGTTTAGCAACAAGTGTTTTTAAATCTGTTTTTACAGAAGGTATGGGTTTTGGCGGAATTGTGTCTTTAGGACGATTACGAAACTCTTTAAGCATTTTCAATACAGTAGCATCTTTAAGAACAGCTTCCGTAGAGGTTAAATTTTGAAAAGCCTCGTTTTTATAATTAGATGAGTTTTTTATTCTCTGTACTCTTTTCCCTTTTGGTGTTTTACCCAATGTGTTTAGTAACATAAACCTTAATTCTAAAATGTTGCAAGCTAACAAAAGGTAGTTTATTTTTTGTACCACTAAGAAACGAAAAAAGCGGTTTCGGACTATGCCCAAAACCGCTTACTAAAAAACAAACTACTAAACACTATCGTGTTGCAGTTCCAGTTGGGTTTGTAGCCCCAGCATTGTTCATCATATTGTATGATACATGATCCATAGCACTTGCAGGTACATTAGCCACCAAAGGTTTTAAAGCAAATGGCGCAGGGCTATTATCTGGTGAAGGCTCTACGGATATAACAACAGTTGCACCTGATAAATCAGTAGGAAATGTTAAACCAGCAGGTGCGTTAAGCAAAAAATCTTCACCTGGAAATGGAGGGCTACCCATTGCACCGCTAAATGCAGCAGCATCATCAGCACCCATTGCCGAAGTAAAAGTACCTGTAGAAACTGGAGTGCCGCCTATAACAGCCCATCCTTCATATTTCCAACCAGCAGGTAGTGTAGGTAAAGTTAATGCAGAAGTAGGACCAGGTAGGTTTAACCACCACACGCCGCTATTCTCATTATTCATCATACCATCCGTAGGAGTGGCTAAAATATAGCTTCCCATAGCTGTGGTGAAATCAGTACCAATAGCCGAACCATGCGACACGGTTAATGCACCATTAGTTCCACTAAAATCACCTGCCAAAATATGTACATTAGTTGGCGTGGGGTCATTGTCAGGATTAGGCTCAATAGTTAAAACAAAAGCAGTAGCTTTTGCTAAATCAGCAGAATTCACAGGGAAAGACGTTTTAGATAGTTTTCCCGTACCATCTACATTAAATACTCCTGTGGTAATAGCCTTACCGTCAACAATCATCCAACCTTCGTAAGCAAAATTAGCACCCAAGTCTTCTAATCCGTTTATGGCTAAGGTTAGGTTACTTTCGTTATTTGCTGGTGGGTTTGTGGTATCGTCATCATCGTTACTACACGCTGAAAATAAAAGCACTGCTGCAAACACAACAGTTAATAAAGTGTACTTTTTCATAATAATTATTTTTTGTAATTTGTTGGTACAAAGGTGCGGTAGCAAGCAAGGGCTATCAATGCCAATTATTCCCTATAGTAGTTCAATTATTCCCGAAGTAGTGAAATAGCTGATAATATTACCCTTGTAACAGTATAAAAGTATTACAAATCTGTTTAAATGAGAGTAAAAAATAATCTCACTGGGGCGTACAAAAACGTGGAAAGCGATAGTAGGCTACACCCTTTTTTATGACAAAAAACAATTTAGTGTGGTATTGTACGAGATTTCCAGTAAATTGTGCCTTTGTAACAAATGAATAGTACTTGTTTACATTGTAGAGATTGTGATACTAGGGAACATTCTTTTATGCAGCACGCCACTGTAGACCAATTAGAATTTATCTCTGAAGCAAAATCATGTTATACCTATAAAAAAGGGCAGGATATTTTTTTTGAAGATAGCCGCCCACTGGGTTTGTTTTGTATTAATAAAGGCAAAATAAAAATTTACAAAACAGGTATAGATGGTAAAGAGCAGATAATTCACTTTGGGCAAGCTGGTGATTTTATTGGGTATAGGGCTTTAATTGCTGATGAGAAGTACAGCGTATCAGCCACAGCAATAGAAGAAAGCACTACTTGCTTTATTCCACGTGATACATTTTTTAAAATGTTAGACAATAACCCGAAACTAAGCAGGGCATTGCTACGCAGCTTGTGCCACGAGGTGGGCATTGCTAATGAACGTGTACAAAGCATGGCGCAAAAAAATGTGCGGGAACGCTTAGCAGATACTCTTTTGTTATTGCATAGCACATTTGATGAGGGAAACGAAGATGAAACCCTTATAGATATTATACTACCTAGAGAAGATATTGCTAACATTGTAGGAACAGCCACCGAAACACTTATCCGTTTACTATCAGAATTTAAAAACGATAATCTAGTAAAGTTCGAGGGTAAAAAAATAAGATTGCTGGATATTCCTAAGCTAAAAAAACTGGCTAACCCCCAATAAATAATTCTTTTTTAAGGTCATTTTAAAACATGATGTAGGTCATAGTTATAAAGTGCTGGTACTAATAATTTTGTTACAGAATTATGGCGCAGCGAAAAATTATATTTCTAATTGATTCATGTGAGAGTTTACTTGAGCTTTCAAACTTTGTATTTAAAACAGTTTTATCGCCCCAAGACTTAGGCATTGTTCTTTTTCATAAAGAACTATTCAATTTCAATTTTCAAAAGCTATTCAATTCTAACGACCAAATTAATATAGAGCACACTTTCATTGAAATATTAGGAAAGATTATAAAAAATTCTGTATTATCACTTACAGAACAAAACAATTTAACGGTAAAACTTAAGGCATATAATATACAGCCACATCTATATTTTGAGGAAGATAAGTTTTTGAAAAACCTGTACAGCGAAAGCCTTTTTGCCGATATATTAGTATGCAATACCAGTACTATTGAAAAACTTATACATTACAAAAACAATGCTTCACACTACATTAGCGAGTGTTTGCACTGCCCTTTACTGGTAGTTCCTAATACTACAAGCAGTATTAAAAATATTTTTTTAGTGTTTGATGGAGAACCAGCATCAATGCGGGCTATTAAAGATTTTAACTATATACTTCCACATTTATACAACAATAAAGATGTAACTATACTATCGGCAACACCAAACAAAACGGATGGAAAGCACACGGATAAATTACTAATGCAATATGCCAAGTTGCATATACCCAATATTGCCTATATGAAAATAGAAGGAAGTGAATTGGATAATGTATTAGATTTTGCTAAAAAAAGTACCGACACAATAGTAGTGGTAGGTGCTAACTTTACTTTGATGGGTAAAAATAGCGATACCAAAAATAAAAGGAATTGGGAAACACAGCCTATATTTATTTCAAAAAGTTAAACCATTAAAAAACAGAATAATATGCCAACTGCCAAAAAAGAACGTAAACATATTGATGTACTACATTTTGATAACAAACTACATCTTAACTATCTAAGTTTTTATAAGCAAGAGATAGAAATTTTTAAACACCGTTTAGAAGAAATAGCCACTAAAAACACAAAAATAGAGGTAACGGCAAGTATAGAGCAGTTCCAAAATCAGTTTATACGCCAGTTGGAAGTAAACGATGAGTTAAAACACAAAATAAACCTACACGAGCAAAAAATAGCAACCTATGCAAAAGAAAATCCAGTAGCGATAGACCGTGTGCTGTTTGAAAATAACGATGCCCTTAGTGCTGAAGTAACCCGCTACAAAGAACTATTTAAGGAAATGAAAGATAACTTTAATCGCTTTTTAAGCGAGTGGATGTAACCTCCACTTTGTAACAACCCATGCCTAAAACGCCAACAAAAACCACCCAAATACAAAAATGCTACCACTGTGGAGATACCACCGCAGGGCAAATTTTGCTGGTTAATGGTAAAATTTTTTGCTGCGATGGCTGTAAAACTGTTTACAATATATTGCAACAAAATAACTTGTGTAATTATTATACCATTGAGCAAACACCTGGTAACAGCCAAAAAGCACAAATACAAGAAAGCAAATATGCTTTTTTAGATTTACCCGAAATACAAGCACAAATACTTGACTTTGATGATGGAGATACTGCCCGTGTAACTTTTTATATCCCCTCGGTGCATTGTAGTTCTTGTATTTGGTTGTTAGAAAAATTGTATCGGTTAAATGAGGGCATCACCAGTTCGCGGGTAGATTTTGTTCGCAAGCAAATAAGTATCGTTTTTAAATCGGGCGAAATAAGTTTAAAACACTTGGTAGTGCTACTAAGTTCTATTGGTTACGAGCCTTTACTAAGCCTTAATGATGTAGTGAAAAAAAATGATAGGAGCAGTCAAAATGCGCTTATCAAAAAAATAGCCGTAGCGGGTTTTTGCTTCGGAAACATAATGCTACTTAGCTTTCCCGAATATTTTGGGTTTGATGCTTATTCACGCCAAAACTTTCCATTACTATTTAGCATATTAAATATAGCCCTTTCAATCCCAGTATTGTTGTATAGCGGTTGGGGATATATTACTTCGGCTTGGCAAAGCATACGCCAGCAATATATAAATATTGATGTACCCTTGGCATTAGGAATTATAACTTTAGCAGGCAGAAGTTTATATGAAATAATAGCCCAAGTAGGGGCAGGATATTTTGATACTTTAGCAGGGTTAATCTTCTTCTTATTAGTAGGTAAATGGTTTCAAACTCGCACCTATAATTTTCTTTCTTTCGAGCGTGATTATAAATCGTATTTCCCTTTGGCTGTTACAATTATTGTTAATGGTAAAGAGCGAATTATGCCCGCAGGGCAAATAAAAAAAGGCAACCGCTTACTTATCCGTCATAATGAGTTGATACCCGCCGATGGAATTTTGATGCGTGGAAACTCTAATATAGATTACAGTTTTGTTACGGGAGAAACCCGCCCCGTTGATAAAACATTGGGCGAGATGGTATATGCAGGTGGCAGGCAATTAGGTGCTGCTATTGAGGTAGAAGTAGTGAAAGAGGTATCGCAAAGCTATCTTACCCAGTTGTGGAACAATGAGGCTTTTAATAAAAAAGAGGAAAGCCGCTTGGTCAGTTTTTCTGACAGGGTAAGTAAATATTTTACTATTGCCTTGCTAAGTTTAGCCACAAGTACTGCTATTTTTTGGCTGTTTATGGGCGATGCTACCAAAGCATGGGGAGCATTTACGGCTATACTTATTGTGGCTTGCCCTTGTGCATTAGCACTTTCTACACCCTTTACATTGGGCAATGCACTGCGTATTTTTGGTAAAAACAAAATGTACCTTAAAAATGCCAATGTAGTAGAGCAAATGGCACAAATAAACCAGATTGTGTTTGATAAAACAGGCACACTCACCCAAAACAATAGCCAAGAGATTATTTTTACAGGACTACTTACTGATGAAGAAAAAATATGGGTGGCAGCAACCGTAAAAAATAGTTCGCACCCACTAAGCAGAAGCATCTATGAACATTTAAGCCTAAATCCAAAAATAGAGAGCAATAGCTGCAAGGAGGTTTCAGGAAAGGGAATTGAAGGGGATATACAAGGAAACAAAATACAAGTAGGTAGTAATGAGTTTGTGGGAATTGCCAGCACTATCGGCGCATCAGGTTTTGATACCCCCATTACCCAAGTGTTTGTGAGTATTAATAATGAGCTGAAGGGCTATTTTGCTTTTACAAATAAGTATAGAAAGGGAGTAAACAAATTAACCCAAAATTTAAGAGACGATTATACCCTTCATGTACTTTCTGGTGATAATAATGGCGAGCAAACTGCTTTACAACAATGGTTTGAGAAAAAAAATATACATTTTAACTGTAAGCCCCAGCAAAAACTAAATTTTATAAAAAACCTGCAAAACAATACCAAAAATGTAATGATGATTGGCGATGGGTTAAACGATGCAGGCGCACTAAAACAGAGTGATGCAGGCGTAGCACTAACAGACGAGGTAAACAATTTTACCCCTGCTTGCGATGCGGTATTAGATGCCTCGGAATTGGAAACACTGCCTGTTTTTATGCAATTTTCAAAAAAATGTGTGCAAGTAATAAAAAGTAGCTTTGGCTTATCACTAATATATAATGCGGTAGGCTTGTTTTTTGCCGTTCAGGGAACATTATCACCACTAACAGCGGCTATATTAATGCCTATAAGCAGCATAACCGTAGTAGGTTTTACCACTGGGCTTACCAGCATTTTTGCTAAAAAATTAAAGCTACTTTGATAGTAGAAGTAAAAAAGAGAAGTATTTTTATAAAAAGTAAACACAAAAAACATGACAGTAATATTTATACTTTTAGGGTGCAGTTTACTATTAGCCTTAGTGTTTTTAGGGGCATTTTTTTGGAGTGTGAAAAGTGGACAAAACGACGATTTAGTAACCCCAGCTTATAGAATATTGTTTGATGAGGAGAAGACTGATGAAGAGGGTGAGGAACAGGAAAGTTCTTTGTAGGGTATGTGGCTGAATATCAGTATGTTTATCAGCTATTGGCTTTTAGCCTTTAGAGAAAATAGGCATGAATGCCCATTCTATATATAAAGTTTTCACCTATGTTACAATTTGGCTTCCCCTTATGGGGAAGGGTACTTATTTGGTAATGCTAATAGTTAATTTGGAAGGGGTTTGCCTTTAGTACGCTCATTGTCATCTTTAGTTTCTTATTTTTCGCCTCCATTTCTACAAGATTTAAAAACATGATAAAAGTCATAAACACACTTGATTGCTATCATATAAATAGGGCTACTATCTACGCATATTTGTAATGTAAAAAGTGCCACGCGCGCAATAACAACCTAATACAAACAAACTATATGAGCCAAGTAGAAAAGTTTAACTACGACAACAAGATTGTCAGAAACTTTATCATTGCCACCGTGGTATTTGGTATTGTGGGTATGCTGGTAGGGCTGCTTATCGCCTTCCAGTTGGTAAGCCCCGACCTAAATTTCTCACAGTACACCAGCTTTGGGCGTATCCGCCCTTTGCACACCAATGCTGTAATTTTTGCCTTTGTGGGCAATGCCATTTTTGCGGGGGTGTATTACTCTTTGCAACGGCTGCTAAAAACCCGAATGTTTAGCGATACGCTAAGTAAAATACATTTTTGGGGTTGGCAGCTAATTATTGTAGCCGCAGTTATTACCCTTCCATTAGGGCTTTCAACATCAAAAGAGTATGCAGAATTAGAGTGGCCTATTGATATAGGTATTACGCTAATTTGGGTAGTGTTTGGTATTAATATGTTTGGTACTATCCTTAAACGGCGCGAGCGGCATTTATACGTTGCTATTTGGTTTTATATCGCCACATTTGTTACCGTAGCGGTATTGCATATAGTCAACTCATTTGCAATTCCCGTTTCATTATTCAAAAGCTACTCATGGTATGCAGGTGTGCAAGATGCACTGGTGCAGTGGTGGTATGGGCATAATGCGGTCGCATTTTTCTTAACCACACCATTTTTAGGAATGATGTACTATTTCTTACCCAAAATGGCTAATCGCCCCGTGTATTCATACAAGCTATCTATACTACACTTTTGGGCTTTAATATTTATATATATATGGGCAGGGCCTCACCATTTACTATACTCAAGTTTGCCTGATTGGGCTCAATCTTTAGGGGTGGCGTTTTCTATTATGCTAATTGCGCCATCGTGGGGAGGTATGCTAAACGGGCTACTTACACTGCGTGGTGCGTGGGATAAAGTGCGTGAAGATCCTATATTAAAATTTATGGTAGTAGGTATTACCTGCTATGGTATGGCAACGTTTGAAGGCCCTTTACTATCGCTAAAAAATATTAACGCAGTGGCTCACTTTACCGATTGGATTGTGGCACACGTACACGTAGGAGCTTTAGGCTGGAATGGTTTTTTAACCTTTGCCATGCTATACTATATTATCCCTAAAATATACAAAACCAAACTATACTCTGTTAAAATGGCTTCTACCCACTTTTGGTTGGGTACGCTGGGCATTCTTTTTTATGCCATACCTATGTACTGGAGTGGTTTTATGCAAGGCTTGATGTGGAAAGAATTTACTGCTGATGGGCGATTGATGTATCCTAACTTTTTAAGTACAGTTACCCAAATTATACCCATGTATGCCGTGCGAGGATTTGGAGGTTTGCTATACCTAATTGGAGCAATAATGATGGCGTATAACTTGGTGAAAACTGCACTTAGTGGTAGCCTTGTTGCTAATGAAGCGGCAGAAGCACCTGCCCTTGAAAAAGCATATACACCACAGGGTAGTGATAAACATTGGCATCGCTGGGTAGAGCGCAAACCTATGCAAATGCTATTTTGGTCATTAGTAGTAATATTAATAGGTACTGCAATAGAACTTGTACCCACATTTTTAGTAAAATCTAACGTGCCTACCATAGCCAGCGTAAGACCGTACACCCCCCTTGAGCTGCAAGGCAGGGATTTATACATTCGTGAAGGGTGTAATGCTTGCCATTCGCAACTAATACGTCCGTTTAGAAGTGAAACAGAACGTTATGGCGATTACTCAAAATCAGGCGAGTATGTGTACGACCATCCTTTTCTTTGGGGAAGTAAGCGTATAGGTCCTGATTTGCACCGTGAAGGCGTGGGGCATTTAAAAAAATCAGACAGTTGGCATTATAGCCACCTTGTGAACCCGCAAATACTTTCGCCAGGTTCTATAATGCCTAAATACGATTGGCTGGCAGAGCAAACTTTGGATGTTGCCAGCACCGAGGCTAAAATAAAAGCCATGCAAACATTAGGTGTTCCATATCCCGAAGGGTATGAAAAAGAAGCTATAAACGACTTGAATCTCCAAGCCCAGCAAGTTGCTGATGTGCTAAAAAGCGAAAGCATTAAAACCACCGCTGATAAAGAGATTATAGCTATAATAGCCTACCTGCAACGCATGGGCAAGGATGTTTCGCCCGAGGCGGATAAAACCTTTAAAATGAGTTACGAACAACAAACCACCAAAAAATAAAACCCTACTGATATGTTTAAGCAATTTTTGAAAGTAGTTGAAGGAGCAGATTTTTTTATGATAATCTCCTTTATGATATTCTTAGCTTTTTTTATAGCAGTATCTGTGTGGTTGTTGCGAGTAGATAAAGACTATATAGAACGCTCCAAGCGAGTACCCCTAAATGAGGCTAAACCAGCACCACCAGAAAATGAAAAATAACCCTAAAGAAACAAGAAGAATGAAAAAAATAATAATTCCTGCCTTGTTACTTGTGCTTGCAGTTCCTGCATCTGCACAGCAGTTGGGCAACTCAGATGTTCCCCATACAATTAGTGAGACAATTGGCGGCATGGGAGATACACTGCTGTATATAATTTTAAGTATTTCACTACTTATGCTATTTTTGGTTACGGTAGTATATTTTTCTATAGCTCGCCTGCGTGATAAAATACTGGGCGAAACAGACCCTATATACGCTACCAGAGCAAAACAATCTTTTTGGGCAAGAGTTTTTGGCATTGACCCAATAGAAGAAGATAAAACCAAAATTTTAGACCATAATTACGACGGTATTCATGAGTTGAACAACCCTATACCTGCTTGGTTTATGTGGTTGTTTTATGGCAGTGTAGTAGCAGCGGTAATGTATATGTTTAACTACCATGTTTTTAACTTGGGCAAGCTGCAAGAGGCTGAGTACACTGCCGAAATGAAGCAGGCAGAAATTGATTACCAAGTATATCTAAAAACCGCAGGTGATAAAATAAATACTGAAACTGTAACAGCTTTAACGGATGAAAAGGACTTAAATAAGGGTAAAGAATTGTTCATGAAAATGGGTGCGTGTGCATCGTGTCACAAAGATGATGGTGGCGGAAGCATAGGTCCTAATTTAACTGATGAGTTTTGGAAGCACGGTGGGGGCATTAAAAATGTATTTAAAATTATAAGCGAAGGAGTACCCAATACTGCAATGAAATCTTGGAAAAAGGACTATTCAACAATTGAGTTACAACAAATAGCCAGTTTTGTTATTTCGCTTAAAGGCAGCAACCCTCCCGATGCAAAAGAACCTGAAGGTGAAAAATGGAGAGAAGAAGCCCCTCCTACACAAAATACAGACACAACCAGTATGGAACTGAGTATGAAATAAACACTAAAAGATACTAAAGAAACAGCGTTTGGCTTGCCAAACGCTTATAAACCGGGTTGCGATTATTAGGGTTGTTACGCGCCCGGTTTTTTTTAATTTTCAAACAATCCTAAATTTCAAAACAACAACCCTATGTCAGAATCATCCGCATCCAAAACTACTGATAGCTTTCGCAATCAGTTGGGCAATACTGGTGAAGAAGGTAAACGCAAATGGATTTATCCTAAAATTATAAAAGGTAAATTCTACCGTTACCGCAGTATTTTGTCCTACTTTCTATTGGCAGCACTTTTTTTAACGCCATTTATTCATATCAATGGTCGCCCGTTTATGCTCTTCAACATTTTAGAGCGTAAATTTATATTGTTTGGTGTTCCCTTTTGGCCACAAGATTTTATTTTGTTTGGCTTGGCAATGCTCACCATTATTGTTTCGGTAGTACTTTTTACAGCCGTATATGGACGGATATTTTGCGGGTGGATTTGCCCACAAACCATTTTTTTAGAAATGGTGTTTCGCAAAATAGAAAACTGGATAGAAGGCAATGCCAACAAACAAAAAAAGCTGGCAGCAATGCCTTGGAACAAAGAAAAGATTATAAAAAAGGGCGCAAAACACAGTATATTTTTTTTCATCTCATTTCTTATCAGTAATACCTTTTTGGCATACATAATTGGCAGAGATGCTTTGTTTGAAATAATTACCGCCAACCCATTAGACCATATTGGCGGGTTAGCGGCTATACTATCATTCTCAATAGTGTTTTACTTTGTATTTAGTAAAATGCGAGAGTTGGTGTGTATTTGGGCTTGCCCATACGGCAGGCTACAAGGTGTACTTTTAGATAGAGATAGCATTGTAGTAGCCTATGATGATATGCGGGGAGAACCAAGGGGAAAAATCAGGAAAAAAGACTCTACCCCCAAAGGCGATTGTATAGACTGTGGCTTGTGTGTAGATGTATGCCCCACAGGAATAGATATTAGAAACGGTACACAGCTTGAGTGTGTTAACTGCACCGCCTGTATAGATGCCTGTGATGATGTGATGGTGAAAGTAAAACGCCCCAAGGGCTTAATACGCTACGCCTCGCTTGAAGGAATAAAATCAGGAAAGAGTTTTCATTACAATCTGCGTATGAAGGCATACACGGGTTTGTTGGTGTTGCTAATGGGGATATTTGTATTTCTGTTAGCCACACGAGACACCATTGAAGCAAAAGTTTTCAGAACACCAGGGCAAATGTATCAGCAAAATACCAGCACAGTAACCAACCTTTATAACTTTGAGTTGGTAAACAAAACCTACGATAATATACCCGTAAAACTTAACATTGAAAACCTTGAAGGAGCAAGAATAATAATGATAGGTACAAAAGGCAATAATATAACCGTAGATAAAGAAGACATTTATAAAGGCACTTTTTTTATAGAAATGCCCAAAGAGAAAATAAAAGAAAACCAACAAACATTTTATATAGATATAATGGTAAACGGCGAGAGAATAGACCGCATAAAAAGTAGTTTTCTTGGACCAGTAAAGTTGGATTAGTAACACATTTAAAATAATACAATTATGAAATTTAATTGGGGAACAGGTATAGTAGTGGGTATGGTTCTATTTATGGGATTTATTGCCACTTTAAGCATAAAAATGTTATATACTAAAATAGATTTGGTGGATGAGAACTACTACGAGCTGGGCATAGAACACGAGCAACACATGAAGCAGGTGAGAAACACAAAAGCACTTAGCCAACCTATTGGTATTGAAACCAACTTTAGCACATTAAGTTTAGGCTTAACTTTCCCTAAAGAGTTTAGCAACAAAGCAGTAAAAGGAACTGTATTATTATTTTATCCTGCTGATAAGAATGAAGACACTAAATACGCTTTACAGCTAAATGACCAACTAAAGCAAAAAATATCTCTAAAAAAACTAAAAAAAGGTGTTTGGAAAGTGAAACTACACTGGAGTTGCGAGGGTAAAGACTATTACTATGAAAAAGAGATAGTGATATAATTATGCTTTACCTAACCGCATTTTTAACGGGGTTTTTAGGCAGTTTTCACTGCTTAGGCATGTGCGGTCCAATAGCTATGATAACCCCGCAAGGGCAAACCTATGCTAAGTTTATAAGCGGTAGATTATTGTATAACTTGGGACGAATAACCACCTATGCCACCATAGGCTTGGTACTGGGTACATTTGGCATGGGATTGCAAATAGCAGGCATACAGCAATATACATCAATAGTAATGGGTGTACTATTATTACTTATTGCAGTATCAAAAATTACAGGCATTGGTATTTTAGGAACTACTACTTGGTTTAGCGGTTTTAAACAGAAAATAGAAAAACAGTTTACAAAATTTATAACCCGACCCAGTTTCATTGCCCAATACACGGTGGGCTTGCTAAATGGTTTGTTGCCTTGTGGTTTGGTATATATTGCTTTGGCAGGGGCAGTAACTACTACGCAGGCTACACAAGGGGCTTTGTATATGGCATTGTTTGGCTTGGGTACACTACCTATGATGTTTTCGGTATCCATAGCATCAAGGTGGGTTACCCATAAAGCGCGTACTACTATTATGCGTGCTATGCCCTATTTTGTTATGGTAGTAGCTGTTTTGTTTATCCTACGGGGATTAAACTTAGGCATACCCTATATAAGCCCCCAACTAAATGCGCAAAACCAAATGGAATGCTGCGAAAAACCTTAATAGCTTTTTAAACAAATATGTATACCTATTTAGCTATTAGCGTTTAGCCTTTAGACAGAGTAGGCATGAATGCCCATTCTATACATAAAATTGTTGTTAAGGTTATGAATTGCGGCAGGTTTCAACCTGCTGATAGGATTATGCCCCGTCGCCTCGCAATTTGCGATACCGTTTACGGGCTTCGGCGGTATATAAACTACCAGGGTAGTCTATTATTATTTTCTCGTACAATTCTTTTGCTTTGTCGTTATTATTCAACTTACGCTCGTATAGTTCTGCGAGTTCAAAAATGGCATTATCTGCCAATATATCATATTGGTAGTGGGTAAATACTTTAACGTAGTAATCCACCGCTTTTTGATAGTCTTTTTTCTTACTAAAAATACGGGCTTTGCTCAAAAACATCTCATCGTTAAGTGAGTGAGTGGGGAATTTAAGTTTTATGGTGTCTAATTTTTGTAAAGCAGGGTCGGGGGCATTGCGCAGTAGTAATAAATCGGCTTCGGCATACAACATCAGGGCGGTATCATCTCCATCTTCAAAGCCATAATTGTCTTGTATTAGCATACTCAACTCAATAGCATTGTTTGATATTAAATGACTGGTGGCAGATTTTAACACATCCAACTGTGCTTGCGCCCAGTCAAACTCGCCTTTATAAAAAGATAGTCTTGCATTACGAAACTTTGCTTCTTGCCCTAATGGCTCGTCTTTAAAATCTTTATCTACTTGCCCGTATAGTAGTTGTGCTTCCCAAATATCACCGCTAATTAAATAGGCATCACCCAACTCTAATTTACACTCCGCATTAAACGATTTTGTAACACGGGGTATGGTAATAAGAGTTTGCAGCAATTGTATAGCCTTTTTGGGTTTATTACTATGATAGTTATATAAAAAAGCTAATTGGCGCATGGCACTTGCTGATACATAGTTTTTGCCCACCTCATTTATAAAAGCAATGTAGTTTTTTTCTGTTTCAGCTAAAAAGGCAGCATCATACTCGCCATACTTAGTAATTTTTTTATAACTCACTGCTAATAAGCCTGCACGTGCATCGTTATAAAACAGTTTATCCTTGCCCAAGTTCACAATATATTTGTAGCAATTTATAGCCACATCAAGGGCATCATTACTAATAGAAATAGTTGCCAACTCAAGCAGGCGTTCACCTTCTTGGTTTTTACGCTTGTCAATGGCTCTGAATTGTATAAACGCACCATAAAAATCTTTTTGCTGCACCAAAAGCCAAAGCAGCATTTCAGTATAGGTCTCTGTACCTTCAACACTTTGTATGCGGGTAAGTAACTCCTTTTTTAGCAGTTTCCAGTCTTGTTTTGTAGTGATATTTTCTAACAAGCTGCCTTGTACCTGCTCTATATCATTAGGAAAAATGCTTAAATGACTAAGGTATTCTGTAATCATTTTATCTGTTTCAGCCGTTTCATGATAAAGTGCAGCCAATTCAAGCGTTAGTATATATTCATCAGCGTATAGTTTTCTACCTTTTTGTATGGTTTTTATTGCCCAACTATATAAGCTACGCTTTACAAATGCATTGCTAAGGATATTTACCTGACTGCGCCGTTTTTTTAAGTCTTTAATACAGCTTTCATACTCTTTTTCGGCTTTTTTTGTTTTGTCTTGTTGGTCATATACATAGCCTAAGTCCACTTTATAATAAAAATTGCCTCTAAAACGCTTTTTTTGGCGTTTCACCATTTTTTCAGCGTTTTTATACTCTTTAAGTTTAAAATAACACGATAGTAAATTATCGTAGTAATAAGGCGATTTTGGGTTTGTACTCAATAAAGCCTCGTACAATACTGCTGCTTTATCAAACTCACCGTCCGAGAAATATTGAGCCGCCAACTCTTCGTTCGTGTTTTTTTGGGCAAAAGTACTTGTGCCTACTGCGAATAAGAATATAAAAGGGAGTATTTTTTTTATCAACGCCATGTATAGTTCAATACAAATTATAAACGCAAAGTAAACTTAGATATTTTAAAAACGGAGAAGGATTTAAACCCACTTGCACTTATTTATTTATTTAAGTAACGAAAGCAAGTTATCGCAAACCATATAATATCATTATTTTTGCCTGCCAAAACTATGCCCATTGAGTATATTTAGAAAATTAGCCGGAGAAACTGCCATTTATGGGCTGCCTACCATTGTAGGGCGTTTGGTTAATTTTTTCTTAGTCCCCTTATACACTAAAATATTTACTACTGCCGAGTATGGTATAGTTAGCGGTATGTATGCCTATGCTGGTTTTTTTAATGTATTGCTAACCTATGGCATGGAAACTACCTTTTTTAGGTTCGCATCACAAGACCCTAAAAACGATAAGGTGTATTCCACCGCCTACAACTCAATAATAGTAACTGGCTTACTTTTTCTTTTTTTAGCGATAGTTTTTAAGCAACCTATTGCCAATTTTATGGAAATTAGCGATACTCCACAGTATTTTTTGTGGTTTGCTGTAATTGCTTTTTTTGATGCTTTAATAGCCATTCCCTTTGTAAAACTACGCTTATTAGGCAAGGCTAAACGCTATGCTTTTGCACGTAGTTTTAATATTGCGGTGAATATTGGACTAAATTTATTTTTTTTAGTGCTTTGCCCGTTTTTGGTAGAGCAAGGCGAAACATGGGTAAGTGCTATTTATAAACCCGATATTGGTATAGGCTATATATTTATTGCCAACTTGGTAGCCAGTGTACTTACTTGGCCACTGGTATATCCTGAAAATTTTCAGTTTAGTTTTGGCTTTGATTTTAAACTGTGGAAACGGATGGTAGCGTACTCTTTTCCACTACTATTTGTGGGTATGGCGGGGATGATAAACGAAACCATCGACCGTATTTTATTAGGTAAATTATTACCCCATGATATAGCTGATAGCGAAATAGGAGTATATAGTGCCGCCTATAAACTAAGTATATTAATGACTTTGTTTATACAGGCATACCGCATGGCGGCAGAGCCTTTCTTATTTACCCGCGCGCAAACAGGAGGGGCAGAAAAAGACTATGCAAAGTTGATGAACTATTTTATAATAGTTTCGGGTGTAATATTTCTTTTGGTAACCTTTAACTTACAGTTTTTTGCTGATTTTTTTTTACAAAACAAAGCCTTTCATGCTGGTTTGCACGTAGTGCCTATACTACTACTTGCCAATATGTTTTTGGGCATTTACTATAATCTTTCTATTTGGTATAAACTGGCTGATAAAACACATATAGGTTCATATATTGCAATTTCTGCGGCGGGCATTACCTTACTAATAAATTTTATCACCATCCCCCTAATAAGTTACGAAGGATCGGCTTGGGCAACCTTAGTGGCTTACTTTTTTATGGCAATAGCCTGCTATATAACAGGCAAAAAGCATTTCCCAATACCTTACCAAGTGAATAAGGTATATATATATATACTTATAATGGCTGTATTTTATATTATCCACCAAATAATGAAAATTGACGGAGACATTACCAACATGGTACTTAGCATTGTATTTATTGGCGCATACCTTGGTATAGCCTATGGAATAGAGAAAGGACTGATACTAAAAAACTTTACCTCGCGTAGTGTATAAGTGGAGTAGGGCATTTTTCAATCAAAATGCTAAATTCGCAAGCGCAAAACCAACCTATGATTTTAACCGAAGTTAAAATAGTTAACAATTCTAAACACCCCCTCCCCCACTACCAAACAGAAAACTCTGCGGGTATGGATTTAAGGGCTAACCTAAGTGGGCAAGAAATATTAGCACCACTCGAAAGAAAACTAATAGGCACGGGACTACACATAGCACTACCACAAGGTACTGAAGCGCAGGTGCGCCCACGCAGTGGCTTGGCATACAAAAATGGTATTACAGTATTAAATAGCCCTGGAACCATAGATGCAGATTATAGGGGCGAGATTAAAGTTTTGCTCGTAAATTTGTCTAATAATAGTTTTACTATAAGTGATGGAGAACGCATAGCGCAATTAGTAATAGCAAAACACGAAACAGTTAAATTATACCAAGTAGATGAACTTGAGGAAACCCAACGTGCTGCTGGTGGTTTTGGCAGCACAGGGGTTAAATAATAAATAGTAAAATAGATAGTATGAATATTATAGTACCAATGGCAGGAATGGGAAAACGTATGAGACCCCACACCCTTACCACACCCAAACCTTTAATTCCTGTGGCAGGTAAGCCCATTGTAGAGCATTTGGTAAATGACTTAGCAGATATGTGCAATGAGGCTATTGATGAGGTTGCCTTTGTTGTGGGTAGAAACTTTGGAAAAGTAGCCGAAGAATCACTTTTAAAAATTGCTAAAAATATTGGTGCGACAGGAAAAATATTTTATCAAGATGAGGCATTGGGTACTGCACACGCAGTATATTGTGCAGAGTCTAGCCTTAGAGGGAATGTAATTATTGCATTTGCCGATACTATTTTTCGTGCTGATTTTAAATTGGATGCAGGAAAAGACGGTGTTATCTGGGTAAACCAAGTAGATAATCCTAAGCAGTTTGGAGTAGTGAAAATTGCAGAAGATGGACATATAAACGAGTTTGTAGAAAAACCCCAAGAGTTTATTTCAGACTTAGCTATAATAGGCGTGTATTATTTTAATGATGGCGATAACCTATCAGCAGAAATAAAATACCTTTTAGATAATGATATTAAAGACAAAGGCGAATATCAGCTAACCAATGCCCTTGAGAATATGAAAAACAAGGGGTTGAAGTTTCATCCTGGGAAAGTAAACGAATGGCTGGACTGTGGTAACAAAAAAGCTACGGTACATACCAACCAAAGGGTGCTTGAAATTGAAAAAGAGAACTACAACACAATACCTGCAAGCGCAAAAATAGAAAATTCACAAATTATTACTCCTTGCTTTATTGGCGAAAATGTAATTATAAAAAATTCAGTAGTAGGACCTCACGTTTCTTTGGGCGAGGACTGTATTATAGAGCATAGCCTACTATCCAATACAATAGTACAAACTAATACTACACTAAAAAATGCCAACCTTGTTAACAGCATGATAGGCAGCTATGCCTCGTTTACAGGCAGCCAAGATGACGTGAGCATGGGAGATTATTCAACTATGGAATAGTTTTAGCTGTTTACTTTTAAACCCTACACGCTTTGCGTTTATCTACACCCTATATACTCTACCTTTTTCTGTTTTCAGCAACAGTACTTTCGGGTTGTGGTATTTTCTCCAAGTCGGCAAGTAAAAGTGCTAAAACCATTGATGGAGGGAGCAATAAATTTAGAAACGAAGCCGATAAAATATTTTTTGATAACTTATTTTTTGATGCTACAAAAGCAAAATTGTTGCAGCGTTATGATAAAGCAATAGACAAGTTTAATAAATGCCTTAAAATAAATAATAAGGTAGCTGATGTGTACTACCAGCTTTATTTGTGCTATGGTGCGCAAGGCAAATCAAAAGCCTTTACTATGCTTGATAAAAGCATTGAACTTGCACCAAAAAACACTTGGTATTTAGAAGAAAAAGCCAACCTATACCGCCAAAACCGCCGCTATGTTGAAGCAGCAAAAATATACCAACAGCTAATAAAATTAAACCCTAAAAAACGGGTGCATTACGAAAATGCTGTTGAACAATTAATATTAGGCAAAAAAGTAAAAGAAGCTATTGCTGTTTTAGATAAGATGGAAACCAAGTTTGGCATTTCAGAGAACATTATCAGAAAAAAAGAAGATTTATACCTGTATTTAAAGAAACCCGAAAAGGCAATTGAGGAAATACAAAAATTAGTATCCTTAGCCCCTCACAATACAACTTATTTGGGACTATTGGCGGAGTTATACTCAACTGTAGGCAATACCGATAAGGCAATAGAATTGTTTAATAAAATATTGGCTGCCGAACCCAAAAATGGTAAAGCACATTTTGGTCTTTCAGCATTATACCGCCAAAAAGGCGATAGCACCAATACTATTAAAGAGCTTAAATTAGGCTTTGAGGATGCAGAAGTATCGCTAAAAGAAAAAATAAATGTACTACTTTCTCTTGCTCCTTTGGGCGATAGAAATTTAAACTATAGAAAGCAGGTTTTTGAGTTGGCAGATATATTGGTGCGTGTTCATCCAAACCAGTCTCAATCACACGCTATATATGCTGATTTATTATTTGGCAACAAACAATTTGTAAAAGCCATTGAGCAATACGAAGCAACCTTAGCCATAAATAAAAATAATTTTAAGGTGTGGCAGCAAATGCTAAATGCGTATGAGCAAACAGGAAATAACAAAAAACTTGAAGCAAAGAGTGATAATGCGTTAGAATTGTTTCCCAATAGGGTCATTTTTTACTATTACAATGCAGTAGCTACTTATCGCTTAAAAAGCTACAAAAAAGCGGCAGCAGTGGCACAAGCAGGGATAGACTTGGGCATTGGCGATGATTTTGTGAATGTAGGCTTGTACAGCACCGCTGGCGATGCCTATTACCGCTTAGGCGAGTATGAAGAGTGCTATATAGCCTTTGATGGAGCATTGGACATAAACCCGCAAAATGCGTATGTATTAAACAATTATGCCTACTACTTATCAGAACAGGGGCAGCGATTGGAGAAAGCATTAGCCATGAGTAAAAAAGCATTAGCACAACAGCCCGATAGCCCCGCTTATTTAGACACCTATGGGTGGATTTTATATAAAAGTGGTAGATATAGTGATGCTAAAGATTATATTAAAAAAGCATTAAACACACAACCCAATGATAAAGAATTGTTAGAACACATGGGCGATGTAGAATATCAGTTAGGAAATAAAGAGGCTGCTTTGGAGTATTGGAAAAAAGCAAAGGATAACGGTAATGACTCTGCACAACTACAAAAAAAGATAAATGAAGGTAAACTTTTTGACTAAGACAACGGCTTTCCAACTCCCTTTGCTGGTGCTTTTTATTATGCCTGCACTACTATTTACCTCATGCAGAAGTAAGAAAAAGGCTATTGCTGCCATAAATAATTCAGCCGTAAATAAAGAGGATAAAAAACAAGTGTTTAAGGCAATAAAAGCCAATAGGTTCGAGTTTGAATATTTTTCGGCAAAAGCAGCCTGCGGATACCGTGATAAAAAAAATAAATATAGCTTTAACCTTAATATCAGAATGCAAAAAGGCGAGAAGATATGGCTATCAGCATCAGCATTGTTTTTTGAGGTAGGTAGGGTACTTATTACCAAAGATTCTATACATATTATTAACTATTTTGATAAAAGTGTAACCAACCGCAGCATAAATTTTGTGAGCCAATATTTGGGTACAAAACTCACTATAAATCAAATACAAGATGTACTGGTAGGCAATTCTATTTTAGAGCATACTGCAAGCATATCATCGTATGTATTAAATGATGCTCGCCCCACTGTTACTACACGTATTGGTCAGTATTTGTTTAACGAGATTTTTCATTACGAGAATTTTAGACCCACTTTTGTAAAAGGAGACCAAACAGGTTCAGTAAATAAAATTGATATTGAGTATAAAGACTTTACATCAATAAACAACAGGCTAATACCCCAGTTTGCAAAGGTTGTAGCAGCTACTCACAATAATAAAATTACAACAACACTAAAATATTCCGATATTAGCACTGAAGAAGTAAAAAATTGGCCGTTCAAAATTCCGGCTAAGTATGCGCGTAAATAAAATTTTTATACTGCTGTTAGCCCTTTTTTTGGTGTTGCTCCCTCAACTCTCCGAGGGGCAAACCCGTAAACAGCTTGAGCGTAAACGAAAACAAAAACAAAAAGAAATTCGCCTTACTAAAAAGATACTTGCACAAACTCGCTCTAAAAAGAAAAAAACACTAAGCCAGCTTAACCTTCTCGAGCGGCAAATAAAAATGCGTGAAGAACTCATTAGCACTATGGCTGATGAGATAACAGCTATTGATAAGCAAATTGAGGGTGAAAGCACTAATGTTGAGAATTTAGGAGACGAACTTAAACGCCTTAAAGATGAGTATGCCGATATGATATATCGCTCATACAAAATGCGTGAAAGTGGTGATTTATCCTCCTTTGTTTTAGCTTCTGATAATTTTAATCAAGCAGTGAAGCGCATTAAATACGTTCAGCAAATTGGAGAAGATAGAGAGCGGCAAGTGAACTTGATAGGGAAAATACGCGATAGCATTACCCACCAGCTAACGCAACTTAAAAAAATAAAAATATATAAAAGTGATTTATTAACCCAAAAAGAAAAAGAGCGAGGCGAGCTGAGGGGAGATAAAAATGAGAACCAGCGGCTTGTTAAAAACTTAAAAAAGAAAGAAACTACCCTAAAAAACGACTTAAAATATCAGAAACAATCGGCAAAAAATCTTGATAATAGAATACGCAAGCTAATTCGTGAAGAGATAGCAAGGGCAAGAAAGAGAAAAGGAGGGAAAAAAGCCAAAAAAGGTGAAATAGCACTTACGCCTGAGGCAGCGGCACTGTCAAAAGAATTTGGACGTAATAAGCGCAAACTACCGTGGCCAGTAAAGCGGGGTATAATAATGCGTAGATTTGGAACATACGCTCACCCCGAGTTAAAAGGGATAACCATAGTAAATAATGGGGTAGATATAGCCACAGTGCGAAGCTCTATTGCACGCAGTGTAATGGCAGGGGAAGTACGCGCTGTGTTTTCCATACCTGGGATGCAAAAGGCTGTTATGGTAAAACATGGCAACTACTTTACTGTATATGCACACTTAGACCAAGTTTTAGTAAACAGAGGGGATAAAATAAAAGCCTTAGACGATTTAGGCGTGATACATACCGATGATGCTGAAGGCAAAACCATACTGCACTTTGAGGTATGGAAAAATAGTAACACCTTAAACCCCCAACATTGGTTGGCTAAATAAGCACACAACAGGTAATGCAAAAACTGGCAGTTATAGATTGTGGCACTAATACCTTTCACCTATTAATAGCTGAACTAAGCAGTACATCGTACAACATTCTGTATAAAAAACAGTTTCCTGTAAAATTAGGACAAGGTGGAATTAACAAAAAAATTATTCATCCTGATGCTTTTAAGCGGGGCGTGGAGGCATTAAAATATTTCTCGCAAAAAATAAAAGAACTAAATGTAAACTATCTGCAAGCATTTGCCACATCGGCAACACGCTCGGCAAACAATGGTATTGAGTTTGAGAATGCTGTATTTAATGAAACGGGTATAAAGCTGTCTGTTATTGACGGTAATCGTGAGGCTGAACTGATATTTAAGGGCGTACAGCAGGCTTTTCCTTTAAAAAACGAGAACGTGCTTACTATGGATATAGGCGGCGGGAGTGTTGAGTTTATTATTGGTAATAAAGAGGCTATACTTTGGAAAGCAAGTTTTGATATTGGTGCTGCCCGATTGGTAGAGATGTT
This sequence comes from uncultured Burkholderiales bacterium, assembly GCA_964584305.1. GTDB lineage: Bacteria > Bacteroidota > Bacteroidia > UBA8524 > UBA8524 > SB11. Next base: position 46,053 of record CAZOZL010000004.1, on the reverse strand, counting down.
TCACAAAACTGAACCTATTGCTAAAAATGAAATAAATGAGATAAACCACTTTTTAGACAAAAGGCTATTTTCTCTTAAAGAAGCCTTGCAACAACATTTGGTAACAAAACTAATAGGCTCGGCAGGTTCATTTGATAGTATTTGCGAGTTGATTAACGATAGGTTTAATACCACTTTGATGCAGAATGGTGAAACATGGTGCGAAATTTCTTTGCTGCAGTATAAGTCTATCCATCAAGAACTTTTGCACTCAACCTACAATGATAGGCTTAAAATGGCTGGGCTGGCTGATTATAGAGTTGAGATGATGGTGGTTTCAAGCTGTTTAATAAAGTATGTACTTTCTACCTATCAAATAAAACAAATGTATTGTTCTGCCTATGCTTTAAAAGAAGGAGCATTGTACGAAATGTTGGAAAAGCAGGGCTAAATTATACTAATCGTTTAGGCTATTAATCCATATCGCAATTTTTAAAGCATCCTCTTGTGGTACATCTTTTAGGGCTAACATAGGCGGGTAACCTTCCCAGTTTTCAGGTTTTGGGTTGTATATAAGGTTTACAATAGCTTCGTTGGCATAGTTGCGCATGGTAATATCTTTATAGGCAGGTCCTATCAGTTTTTTATCTGCTTTATGGCAAGTAATGCAGGTATGCTTTTTTAATAATACTTGTATATCAGCAGGGATTTCTTTTTTGGATTTAGTTTTTTTAGCTTGGTGGGTTAAGGTGGTGGTGGGTTTTTTAGCATCGCCACACGAAGCGATAAAAATTACAGTAAAAACAAATGCAAAAAGTATATTCTTCATAGCAGTGTATATTTTTAACTACAAAGTTACTACAAGTACTTTCCACAAAAAAGTATAGTATAGAGTAGAAAAACATCTAAACAGCAGTAGCAAAAGACCGTTGCAAGGAGGGTAACAGCCGCACAGGCTTGTTATTAAAATAACCAAATAGGCATAAACGCCTAATTCTATTCATAAAGGTTTTGCTAAGGTTATGAATTGCGGCAGGTTTTAACAAAGGCTATAATGCTGCGTACAATGAGCGGAGGAATTAACTTACTCTTCACCCATAGCCAAGGTGGAAAATAATGGTTTTTATAGCCTCTAAATTTGTCTCATATTTCTCTTATAAATTAAAAACAGATTCCTTACCTTTGCCGTCCTTTTATTTTAAACTAATGTGTTAAAATATCGGGCCTATAGCTCAGTTGGTTAGAGCACCTGACTCATAATCAGGTGGTCCCTGGTTCGAGCCCAGGTGGGCCCACAAACCAAAAAACCACCCTAACTTTAGGGTGGTTTTTTGGCTTACTGTACTAATGCAATGTTCTATTTAGCAGAGTAAAATCTTCTACTTTTAGCTATAATCACCTATTAATCAAATTTTTATAGTATAGAGCGTTCTTTATATCCAAGCCCTGTTATTTTAATACGCCTTAGCAAATAGCACCCTTTGGGTAGAAGGTTTGTCTGTTAAAATACATTTCCCATCTTCCAATTTGTTGTTTAGGGGTATGCAGCGTATAGTTGCCTTAGTTAGCTTTTTTATTTTTTCTTCGGTTTCGCCTGTGCCATCCCAGTGTGCTGATACAAAACCGCCTTTGTTTTCTATAGTATTTTTAAACTCATCCCAAGTATCGGCAATATGTACGTTTGCCTCTCTATAGTCTAATGCCTTTTGGTATATATTATTTTGGATGTTTTCTAACAGATGAGTAATTTTATCTTCTAAGTTTATTACACTTAAAAAGTCTTTCTCTTTAGTATCGCGGCGGGCAACTTCTACGGTGTTATTCTTCACATCTCTTGGGCCTATGGCTATACGCACGGGTACTCCTTTTAGTTCATACTCATTAAATTTATACCCTGGTTTGTGGGTATCACGATTGTCGTATTTCACTGAAATTCCTTTTGCTTCAAGGGTTTTCTTTACCTCAAGTGCTTTTATATTTACCAAGTCAAACTCATCATCACTACGGTATATGGGTATTATCACCACTTGGTAGGGGGCTAACTTTGGAGGCAATATTAGCCCATCGTCATCACTATGCGCCATTATCAATGCGCCCATTAGGCGGGTACTCACCCCCCACGATGTTGCCCAAACATGGTCTAATTTCCCGCTTTTATCGGCAAACTTCACATCAAAAGCCTTTGCAAAGTTTTGTCCCAAAAAGTGTGATGTTCCCATTTGTAGGGCTTTACCATCTTGCATTAAACCTTCAATGCAATAAGTATCTAATGCTCCTGCAAAACGTTCATTTTCGGTTTTTATGCCTTTTATTACAGGTATTGCCAACATTTTTTCGGCAAAATCGGCATATACCTCTAACATTTGTTTTGTTTCGGCTATTGCCTCATCGGCGGTGGCGTGTGCGGTATGCCCTTCTTGCCACAAAAATTCTGTTGTTCGCAAAAACAAGCGAGTACGCATTTCCCAGCGCACTACATTTGCCCATTGGTTTATCAACAGGGGTAAATCACGATAGCTTTGTATCCACCCTTTATAAGTATTCCAAATAATAGCCTCGCTTGTGGGGCGCACTATTAGTTCTTCTTCAAGTTTACTGTCTTTATCTACTATCAGCTTGCCTTTATTATCAGGGTCTGCTTTTAGTCGATAATGTGTTACCACGGCACATTCTTTTGCAAAGCCTTCGGCGTGTCCTTCTTCTTTTTCTAAAAAACTTTTGGGTACAAACAGCGGGAAATACGCATTTACGTGTCCCGTTTCTTTAAACCTTCTGTCTAATTCTTGTTGCATTTTTTCCCAAATAGCATATCCATAGGGTTTTATCACCATGCAACCTTTCACATCGCTGTGCTCTGCCAAATCGGCATTTTTTACTAAATTATTGTACCAAAGCGAGTAATTATCGCTGCGTTTCACCTTTTTATTGCTCATTTTCTTTACTTTTCTATAAAAATATATGTCTTATTTCATTATAACTGCTAATTTTACATATTCTTGGAATGCTTTTTGCCTTTTAAACAGTAGTTCCTTGAATTTTTAATAAACCCCCTCGCTTATGAAATGGATTTATGTTCTCATTACTTTATTTATTTTAAGTTCTTGCTCAACACAGCAAAAATATTCAAATAGCCGTTATCAAAATAATAATAATACAGATGATGCTTATTTTTCTCCTGATGACATAAAATATACATCTACTACAACGAAATCGGCAAAAGTCGAAAAGTATAATGTAGAAAACGGGGATTATTATACAAACACGCAAAACGAAACAGCAAATCCTAATGCTGCACAGCGAAATACGGATTATACCCAATATTCTCAAGGCACTACTCAAAACACACAAACGTATGGCAATACTACTAATAGTAACGTACCACAAGGACAACAATATCAAGGTACAACACTAAACAGTTTTTACCAACCCAATTGGGGAAACAATTTTAATACATCGCCTTTTAGCCCTTATGGTGCACCAGGTTTAAACATTAACTATAACAATACCTTTAACAGGTGGGGATGGTCTGCTGGCTTCGGTAATAATTTTGGAAACAACTGGGGTTACAATCCTTATAATAGCTGGAACAACCCTTATAACAATTGGAATAATCCTTATAATAATTGGAACAATCCATACAATCCTTGGGCATATAATCCTTATAGCAATTGGAACAACTCTTACAATCCCTATTGCCCACCAACTGGTTTTGGAAACAATAATGGATTTTTTAATAATTCGCCCACTACATACGTGCGTAATACTCGCCGCAGGGCAAGTAATAACTTTATGCCAGCAGTACGCAGAACAAGAACTGCTACTAATACTGGAGGCACACGGGTAGTAGTTCCACCTGAAAGACAAGCACAACCCACAACACCAGCACGCACTGCGAAAACAACACCAGGAAGGGTAAATAATAATAACAGTACACCTACAACAGGAAGAAATACTACGCCCACAAGAACGCAGCCCAATTACAGAAACTATACCACGCCCACAACAAGAACTACACCTACCAGAACAAACACTAATAGAAGTACACCCAATAGCAATAGCAATTACACACCTCGTAATAATAATGCACAACGGACAACTCCTATTAGAAGTAGAACTCGTACCGCTCCTACCAGAACTAGAACAAGAAGTACTACCCCTACTAGAAGTAGAACTCGTACCACACCTACTAGAACTAGAACAAGAAGCACACCAAGCCGAAGCGGTTCATCAAGAAGTAGTGGCGGAAGCAGGAGGCGTAGGTAAAGGCAACCCTTAAATTTTTTATATACTTAATGAGGAAAATAGTTTTTTTAATACTGTTTATGGGTGTACTATGTCCTGTTTACGCCCAAGAATTTGCTGATGTGCTACGGTACTCAAATATCCGCCAAGGAGGTACTGCCCGCTCTATGGGCATGGGGGGTGCAATTGGCGCAACGGGTGTAGATTTTAGCGTGTCGGCTATAAACCCTGCATCGTTGGCACAGCTACGCACCAGCACGGTAATGGCTACTATTGGGCTAAACTCTACCAATAACAATACAAACTATCTTAATCAAAATATAAAAGAAAATCGTTTCAATTTTTCAGTTAATAATATGGGAGTAACCATATCCACCATAATGTATGATTTGGGGAAAGAGAGAAAAAAAGGAATAATTAACCATACCTTTTCTTTTGGTTTTAATAGAGTAAACGATTTTAATAGAAATATAACCATTGATGCCAATAACGACCAAAGTAGCTACCTTGATTTTTTAGCAGAGGATGCTAATGAGTTTATAGACTGGGCGGCTGTTCAACAAGATGGTATTAACCCTTTTTTTCCCGAAGAACTGGCATTAACCACAAATGCAATAGTGTTTGATAATAGCTCAAACTCTTTTGTGCCCAATCTTCCAGCTACTATTAATATGCAACAATTATATACCTATAACTACAAAGGGCGGCAAATGGACTGGAATATATCGTGGGCGGCAAATATTTCAAACACATTATATATTGGTGCAAGTATTGGTATACCCGCTATTCGGTACACATCTACCGAAACTATTATAGAAAGAGGATTTGATGAAATAGAACAAATAGATAAATCGTTTGAGCAGAGCCGTGAGCTTTCTACTTCAGGCAATGGGTTTAACTTAAAATTAGGAGCTGTTTTAAAAGCATACAGTTGGCTAAGGCTGGGCTTGGCGTACCACACCCCAACAGCTTATAACCTTACAGACCAGTTTAGCTATAATTTTTCTTCACGTGGTTTTAACAATGGCAATTTTGTGTACACCGATGGAGAGAATATACAGTCGGAAGTAGGCGAAAATGGGTACACGCTTACCACCCCAGGGAAAATGATACTTAGTGCCGCATTTATTATTAAAAAACAAGCCATCATTTCTTTTGACTATGAAAATATAAACTATGCTAACGCAACAATGACTGGGCAAGATTTAAGTTTTATAAACCCCTTGGTAAAACAAAGTTTAAGAACTGCTGAAAATTTTAGGATGGGTGGAGAGTATAATTATTTTGACTATCGTTTTAGAGCAGGGTATGCTATTTATACCTCACCGTTTAATGAAAGCATTTTAAACTCTTTGCTTGAAGGGAACTTAGCATTACGAGTGTATAGTGTTGGCTTTGGCTACCAAGTGCCTAATAGCAAAGTGTATTTTGATGCCGCATTACTATATGAAAGATACGATGATTTTTTAACCCCCTACTCGCTGGCAGCAAATAGTACAAGAGAATATTATACGGCTTTTAATAAAGTAAGTAGCACAAGACTTATTTTTACAATAGGAACAAAGTTTTAATTAAAATATGAAGCTCTGCCTTTCATATTCCAAGTTTTCAATGTATTTTTGGAAAACACCTATATACTATGACTGAATGGTGGAATACCCTTGATAGCTTTGAAAAAACACTTTGGGCAATTACCCTTATAACCACACTAATTTTTATTTTTCAATCCATAGCCACTTTTATGGGTATGGCTGGGGATAGTGGTTTAGATGCGGACTTTAGCGGCGATATGGACGGAGGAGATGCCTTAGGGAGCGGAGGGGCTGATGGAGCGGAAGGAATGCCGTTTCAGCTTTTTACGCTTAGAAACTTCATTAACTTTTTTCTTGGTTTTGGGTGGACGGTAATTTCACTACAAGATAATATTGATAACCGCCCGCTTACCCTTGTAATAGGAGCTGTAGTAGGCATATTACTGGTAACCGCCGTAATGTATATGTTTTATTACATGAGTAAACTGGTAGAAAGCGGGAATATGAAGATTGCAGGCGCGCTTAACAAAACAGTGCAAGTGTATTTAACAGTACCCGCTGCAAAGCAAGGCACAGGTAAAGTACATATAAAACTGCAAAATAGCTTGCGCGAATTAGACGCTATTACCGCTGGTGAGGCAATTACTTCAGGCAGTGTAGCAAAAGTTAAAGAGGTTATTGATGGTAAATTACTATTGATAGAAAAAATTTAAATTTAAAACATTACAAAAAACATTTTACTATGAGTGAATTAGTTCTTATTGTTATTATAGCAGCAGTACTATTTGTAACCTTTGCTGCACTGATAGCACGCTATAAGCGTTGCCCATCAGACAAGATATTGGTTATTTATGGAAAAACAGGCAAAGAAGCATCTGCACGTTGCATACATGGTGGTGCAGCATTTATATGGCCAGTGATACAGAGTTATGCCTTTTTAGATTTAAAACCTATATCTATTGAAGCCAACCTTACCAATGCACTTAGTAAGCAAAATATTCGTGTAGATGTGCCTTGTCGTTTTACAATAGCCATTACTACCGATCCTGAAAACATGAATAATGCTGCAGAGCGTTTATTAGGGCTTAATAACGACCAGATACACGAACTTTCAAAAGATATTCTTTTTGGGCAACTACGCTTAGTTATTGCTACTATGGATATTGAAGAGATTAACAGCGACCGCGATAAGTTTTTAGCCAACGTATCTACCAATGTTGATGTAGAACTGCGTAAAATTGGTTTAAAGCTAATAAACGTAAACGTAACAGATATTAGAGACGAATCGGGGTATATAGAAGCATTGGGTAAAGAAGCTGCAGCAAAAGCAATTAACGAAGCCAAAAAGAGTGTAGCAGAACAAAACCGTTTTGGTGAAATTGGCAAAGCAGAGGCAGAGCGTGATAAAGATGTGCGTATTGCAGAAACACAGCGAGATAGAGATGCGGGTATTGCAGACTCTATGAAAGATAAAGAAGTATTAATTGCTGCGGCAAAACGGGACGAAGCAATTGGTATGGCTGAAGCAGAAAGAGAAAGTCGTATAAAAATTGCCGAAGCCAATTCAATAGCCGTCGAAGGAGAGAATACGGCAAAAATTACTATTGCTAACTCCGATTCTGAACGCCGAGAGCGAGAAGCTGAAGCCAATAAAAAAGCAGTTGCAGCAGAAAAAATACAAAGTGCAAAAGCCTTAGAAGAATCATATTTTGCAGAACGCTCGGCAGAGATAGCCCGTGCAACACGAGAAAAAGCTACCCAAGAAGCCAATATTATTATTCCTGCTGAAATAGAAAAAGAACGTGTAATTATTAATGCCGAAGCCGAAGCTGAGGACTTGCGCCGACGGGCAAAAGGAGAAGCGGATGCAATTTTTGCTAAAATGGATGCTGAGGCTCGGGGTACTTACGAAGTACTTACAAAACAAGCAGAAGGGTATCGCCAAATAGTTGCTGCCGCAGGCGGTGATGCAAACAAAGCAGTAACTTTCCTTATTGCTGATAAATTACCTGAATTAGTACGCACACAAGTAGAAGCAGTTAAAAACATTAAAATTGATAAAATTACTGTTTGGGAAGGCGGCAATACTAAAAATGGAGCTACCAGTACCTCAAACTTTATATCGGGTATGATGAAGGCAGTACCGCCGCTAAACGATTTGTTTAATATGGCAGGTATGGAACTACCCAACTACCTAAAAGGTAAAGATGATGAGAATAAGAAGGATAATACAAAAGAAACAATAGTAGAAGAAGAGGGTAAGAATACAGAAACAGAAGACCAAGAAACCAAAGAAGATTAAGAAGAACCCAAAACTTCTATGGATAAAGAAGAGGGAGAGAAAGAATAAATTGTAGGTTAATACTTGTCAAACTTTTAAAGTTTAGCAAGTATTTAAGACCGTTGTAAGGGAAAAACCTTAGCTTTTATTACTATTTAGTGCGTATAGAGTGCTCTGTTTTCATAAGCAGCAGGTTGATAAAACTGCCGCTATTTATACCCGTAACAAAATCTTTATAAATAGAATGGGCATTCATGCCTATTCTATTTATATCTCACTGATGATGATAGATTATCCGTTCGGGCGGCTATTGTTTTCATTTTACACTTCCCTTCAGTCCCTCCTTTACAACCCGCAACCCCACAGCAAGGTGAGCTTACTATATTTGAGAGGACTATAAGTTGAGGGAATAGTTTACCTAATTTATTTTTTAATTATGTACAAAAGGTTAAAAAATAAGCCATAGCCACTTGCAACGGTCTTAAAAAGTTTAACTTATGCCTATTAATATGTAAGTGTTTCGCCCAGTGTTTCAATTACCAACTCTTTTTTATTGCTGGGTGCTGTATATCCTATAATTTGTGCATCGATATTAAAACTTTTTGAGATGGCTATTATCCCCTCGGCTGTTTTTTCATCGGTGTAAAACTCCAAGCGATGTCCCATATTAAATACCTTGTACATTTCTTTTAACGGCGTACCCGACTGTTCTTGTATGGTTTTAAACAAAGGTGGCAAGGCAAACATATTGTTTTTTACTACTTTTAGCTGGTTCACAAAATGTAGTATTTTGGTTTGCCCTCCCCCACTACAATGTGTAACACCGTTTATGGCTGTTTTGTGATGCTTAAAAATTTCGCTAACAACAGGCAAATAGGTACGGGTGGGCGACAATACCATTTTACCCGCATTTAAAGGGCTTCCCTCTACTTTATCCGTTAATTTTAATGCGCCTGCATATATAAGGTTTTCATCAATTTGTGGATCGAAACTCTCGGGATATTTGCTGCGGTATTCTTTTGCAAATACATCGTGGCGGGCAGAGGTTAGTCCATTGCTGCCCATACCGCCATTGTATTCACTCTCGTAAGTACTTTGCCCATAGCTGGCTAAACCTACTATTACATTACCTGCTTTTATGTTTTTATTGTCTATAATTCCCTTTCGGGTAGTGCGTGCTGTAACTGTGCTATCTACAATAATGGTGCGTACTAAATCGCCTACGTCTGCCGTTTCTCCCCCCGTGCTATGTATATTTATACCATAGTGTTGCATGGTTTCTATAAACTCTTCTGTACCTTCAATTATGGCTTTTATTACCTCGCCTGGCACTCGGTTTTTATTACGTCCAATGGTAGATGATAGAAGAAAATTATCGGTTACGCCCACACACAACAAATCATCTGTATTCATAACTACGGCATCTTGTGCTATCCCTTTCCAAACACTTAAATCGCCTGTTTCTTTCCAATACACATACGCCAACGATGATTTTGTGCCTGCCCCATCAGCGTGCATTATTAGGCAATGCTCTTTAGAGTTCCCTATATAGTCGGGGATAATTTTGCAAAAGGCAGTAGGATACAGCCCTTTGTCAATATTTTTTATAGCATTGTGTACATCCTCCTTGCCCGATGATACTCCCCGTAGTGCGTATTTATCACTCATAGTGCTTTTTTTTAAATTCTCTCAATGTGAGTAAGCCCTCAAAACTACAAATACCTACGCTTATTTAAGGCTAATTTGCTATAAAAAGGTATTTTTTGCCAGAGAAAACTAAAACCTAATTCACCATACTACGAGAGAAACGAGCAAGCCTTCTTCCCTACTGCTGCGCTGTCAATACTATCAAGTAAATATTTCGCTACTAATAAATTAATCCGTAGTGCATTATAATATAACTTAATATCAGCCTCTTTATTAGCTGTTAGTTATTGGCTTTTAGCCTTTAGTGCGATGGGCAAACAGAATAGGCATTCATGCCTATTCTATACATAAGGTTTTTTGTTTAAGGTTATGAATTGCGGCAGGTTTCAACCTATCGCTATGTTTTGTAACAGTCTTAGTTCGTACTTTTTCATTTTCAGGGGTGAGTTAAATAACCAATCACTAAATTTGCCCCATGAAAGATTTTATAGAGGTTACCGTAGATAAAGCTACCCATAAAAAAGGCATCATCAATATTAATAATATTGTGTTTGCAGAGCCTTTCCCAAATGATGCTAATGCAACAACACTATACCTTAAAGGCATTAGTGCTGCACAAGGCAATTTTCAGGTGGTGGTAGATGAAACATTAGAAGATATTATCCACCTTATAAATAAAGCACAACCGTAAAGTATAAATATATTGTACCAGCTAAAGGATGTTACAACATTAAACCTTATTTTTACTGCCCCAAACTTAAACTATAATTTATATCATGAATAAAAAATTACTACTCATATCATTAGCATTTTTTGCAGCTACTTTTGTTACAAATGCTCAAAAATTAAAAACACCACGGCCTAGCCCCATGCAAAAAATTACACAAGAATTTGCTTTGGGTGATGTAACAATAGACTACTCTCGCCCAGGGGTAAAAGGGCGTACCATATTTGGAGACCTTGTACCTTATGGCAAAGTATGGAGAACAGGGGCTAACTACTCTACCAAAATTACCGTTACTGATATTATACAGATAGAAGGCAATAATGTTGAACCAGGTACTTATGCTATTTACACCATCCCTAATAAAGATAGCTGGGAGGTTATGTTATATAACGATTTGAAACTTGGCGGAAACGTTGCTAAATACGATACAACCAAAGAAATTTTACGTTTTACTGTTAAAACCACTAAACTTGCCAATAAGATAGAAAGCCTTACTATTAATATGGCTGATTTACGCCCTACCTCCGCTACTTTGGAAATAGTATGGGAAAACACCCGTGTACCCATTAAAATTACTGCTGCTATTGATGAAACCATTATGGCAAACATTAAAAAAACAGTAATAGAAGACAACCGTCCATACTATACAGCCGCCCTTTATTACTACGCTAATGATAAAGACCTTAACAAAGCCTTAGAATGGGCAAACAAATCCTTTAAGAAAAACCCTAATGCCTATTGGGTAAAACTACTGGCAGCTCGTATTGAGTTGAAATTAAAGAAAAATAAAGAAGCAATAGCAAGTGCAGAAGTAGTTAAAAAATTGGCTGGAGAAAAAAAGAATGCTGATTATGTGAGCATGGCTACTGAATTGATAAAAGAAGCGGGTACGAAATAATCCTATCTACAAGAAAACATAATAAAGCCCCCGCCAAATTGGTGGGGGCTTTTTCAATTTAAAACCAACATGAAGAATATCCTTTACCCACCATCAAACAAAAATTATTACAAAAGCAGCAATTACAGAGCAAAAAACAAACGTTTCCTGCTTTTTTTTTAAAGTACAAGCAACATTTTAAGTAGAGAGTAGTATCTTGTATGTATAAATTACCCTTAGGCTTATTTAGCTTGTTCGATGACAGAAGAGGAGTTGATAAAAGGATGTATCCGTGAAGAGAAGAGCTACCAACAAAGGTTATATAAAACTTATGCTGGTAAAATGTTGGTGGTATGTATGCGATATACCCGAAACAGGCAAGAAGCAGAGGATATATTGCAAGATGGGTTTATACGGATATTTGACAATATTAAAAAGTTTGCCTTCAATGGTTCGTTTGAAGGATGGGTGAGGCGAATAATGATTAATTGTGCATTGCGAAATTTTCGCAAAAGCAGTTATCAGAGAGAACAAATTGGTATAGCCGAAGATTATGATATACCAACTGATGCAAAGATATACGACAAACTATCCGAGCAAGAGTTATTGAAAATGATTGACGAGTTGCCCCAAGGGTATAAAATGGTTTTTAACCTGTATGCTATTGAAGGTTATAGCCACAAAGAAATTGCAAACATGATGGAGATGAACGAAGGTACATCACGCTCGCAACTGAACAAGGCACGGAAACATTTGCAAAAAAAGTTAATAGCACTTAAAGATATAGAAGATAAAAAAAAGAGGCTACATAAAATTATAAGCTAATGAGTAACGAAAAAAATAATATTGACGAACTGTTTAGAGGGAAACTGGGAAACTTCTCAGTAGAAACCCCTGAACACGTTTGGAAAGGGATAGAGGCGAGCCGCACGCCTTTGCACCGTGCCATTAATTATTTTAAAGGCAAAAAAGGCGTAGCCATAGGTTCATTTATACTATTGGCAACGGTAACTGGTATCACTTATTTTATTAATACTGATACTGACATATTGCAACAAACAGCAAGGGTATATACCATCCAAAAGCATAACCACACTATTCAAGCGGCAAAACTGGATAATAGTACTCCACTAAAAATAAATAATAGCAAAGCGGTATTAATTAAAAATTATACAAATAATACGTCTGCAAATATCGACACAAAAACTAACCACTTACCTTTAGCTACCCAAAACAATGGCGGTGCAGCTAAGCAAGATATAACCCCACAAAAAGGAAGTGCAGCAACTTTAGTTACTGGAATTGAAACTAATACAATTATCCCAACCCATAAAAAAGCTACTACTAAAAACACTACAAATAGTGCTGCGCTTGCTAAAGATGAGCAACCAAAAAATGATGCTAATTTAACCGCAAGTACTTCTACAAAAAGTGAAGCGATAGAAAAAATAGATAATAAAGGTGCTGAAAAAGATAAGGAAACAATAGAACCTACAAAAAATAGTACCGCTTTAACCACTACTGTTTTACCTCCAAAAAATGAAGGAATAGAAAAGACAAATAAAACGGATAAAAGTGCCAAACAAAGTAAAGCAGCAATAGAACCTCCAAAAAACTTTAGCAAATTTATGGTTGATATGTATGCAGGTAGTAACTATGCTATGCGTACCCTTAAAAGTAGTGGAATTGCCCCTACCTATGTTGAAGCAAAACGAAATGCTGAAAGCTACACACTGGGCATGATGCTTGGCGCACGAATAAACTATGCTGTTAAAGAGTTTTTAACACTGCGTGCGGGAGTACAATATAGCCGATTTAACCAAAGGATTAACCTTGAAAGAGAATACCAATATACCACTACCGAAACAGTAACAGGCATAATTTTAGACCCTGTAACCCAACAACCAATAGGTACTACTACACGTATTGACACCGTTGAACGTACTGAAATGGCTAAAGCTAATACCACTAATACTATTAGCTTTATAGATGTGCCAATACAGGTTGAACTTAACTTATACAAAACAAATAAATTTAGCTTATTTGCCACTACGGGTGCGGCAATAAACCTTCGCTTTACCCAAAAAGGGCATCTACTAAACGAAAGACTTACTGGTATAAATGAATTTTCATCAGCCAACAACCCGTATAAAACTACGGCAGGTATTAATATATTGGCAGGTATTGGTGTAAATTATAAGCTAAACAAACGGTACTCTATATTATTTGAAACTACCTACCAACACGGTATTAGCAATGTAATGAAAGTGAGTGCGGGTATGCGCCAAAATTATAGAATTATAACAGGTTCAGTAGGATTGCGCTACCGTTTTTAATCCCTAAAAAAATTATTTATTTGCCAATGCAAAAAGGCATACTATTATACTTATTCATACATATTACCGTTTTGGGGTTGCGTGCGCAACCCCAAACTGTTTTAAACGCCAACAATACCAATGCAAGTGTAAATGCAAATGGAAGGCTGTTTTCTGGCGGTTTAGAAATACCAAAAAATTCTACTAAAAAATCTATTGCACTCGCCCAATTTTGGATTGGCGGAAAAAACAACGGCAACCTTCACATTGCCGCACAACTAAACAACTCGCAAAACGATTTTTGGGCAGGTCCTTTGGATACCGCTACCGCCCAAGCCGCAGATAGTGCCACTTGGAACACTATTTATAAAGTGAGCCAACAAGAAATTAATAACCACAAAACCAACTATAACAAGCAAGGATATGCCATGCCAGCTGGTATTAGAAACTGGAAAGGAAGCAGCCCACAAGGAAAAGGTTTTGCAAAAATACTTGCCCCCTTTGTCGATTTTAATGCCAATAGAATTTATGAACCACAATTGGGCGAATACCCTTTCATAAGAGGCGATGAAGCCGCTTATTTCATAGCAAATGATAATGCAAATACCCATTTTTCCAGCGGTGGTTTGCCTATGGGAGTTGAGGTACACGGCATGGTATATCAATATACTAATATACCTGATGTTGAAAATACTATTTTCTTACAATTAAGTTTTATCAATCGTTCATTAAACAATTACGACTCTGTATTTGCAGGTATTTGGAGTGATTTTTTGCTGGGCGATGAAAATGACAATTATATAAGTACCAACCCTTCAAAAAATGCTTACTTAGTATATAATAGTGATACTATGGACGGTACAATTAGCGGGTATGGGCTTAATCCTCCATCGCAGGCTGTAGTTTTTTTGTCGCATAGTTTACAACAAACTATGGAAATAGCTATGGATAATAGCCCAAGAGGAATACCAGCCTCACCGCAAGAGTTTTATAATTATTTAAAACATACTTGGCGTGATAATACGCCACTCACAGAAGGGTCTAACGGATATAAAAGTTTATTGCCTACCCGCCATATATACAATGGCGATCCCTGCAACCTAAGCGGCTGGACAGAATTGGGTTCTGCCTTTCCTGCGGGCAAGCGTACAATGCTGGGCAGCATTGGACCTGTTAACTTAAAATCGAAAGATTATTTACGCATTGATATTGCTTTTGTATGGGATAGGGGAAATGCAAATAATTTAAGTAGTGTTTGCAAACTAAATGATGCAATTGACAAGGTTAGCGCATTTTATAAAAAACAAATTCTTGCCGTTACTACCCTCACAAAACAACCTCAATTTACACTATATCCTAACCCCACAGCAAACAAAACTACTTTAAGACTTAAAAACGATTTTGACGAGCCCATATTAGTTGAAATATTTGATGCACAAGGACGTAAAGTATTAGAAGATATTTTCCACTCAACAGAATTAGAAATTAATACCTCAAACTTAGCACAAGGCTTTTATACTGTAAAAGCAAGTAGCAACAACAGTTTTGTAGTTAAAAAATTTTTAATTAGCCGCTAAACTACCGCTTATAAGAATTACAGCGCGGAGGCAACTTCAATTACTTTTATAATATGTTGCTGTTTCTTTTATACCCTCTGCGTATGGGGTGGGTTGTACATTAAAATGCTTTTCAAATTTATCGCTATTAAAAACATACTCTACCTCGTTTTGGTACAATATTTCCATACCTTCTTTCACATCTTTATTAAACCAGCCAATTATGCCCAGCATCCATTTAGGCACTACCATGTAGTTGGGTTTTGTATTAATGGCATTAGCTGCCATTTCAATAAATTGTTTTCCTGTGAGGGCTGGCTTGGCCGTGGGCAAGTGCCATTCTTGTCCAAAGGCATTGGGGCTATTGCCCAATAAGGCAGTAAACTTGCCTGCATCAGGCGTGTAAGTATAGCTATGTTTAAGATTGTCGGCAAGTAATAGTTGGGCTTTTTTACCCTTTGCTAAGTTCATAAAAACTAACATTGCCGTAATACTTAAATTAGCTTTAGGGCCATAAAAATCAGCACTACGGGCTATGGTGGCAGTAATATTCCCTGCCTTTATTTCATCCCTAAGCATTTGCACTATTTTAGTACGTGCCTTCCCTTTTTCGCTGGCGGGATTATTGGGCAAATTTTCGGTCATTTCTCCGTTCACCTTGCCATACATATATACATTATCAAAAAACACTAACTTAGCATTGTGTGCCTTGCAAGCAGCAATAGTGTTTTGCATTACAATAGACCAATCACGTTTCCATACTTCGGTTCTATACGGTAAGCCAGCTGTTAAATACACCACCTCACTGCCTTCTACTGCTTTTAGTACTTGTTCTTTGTTTAACAAGTCTGCTTTAAAAAGCTCATCATAGGCATTTACTTGTTTTGGGTTACGATTAACCAAACGTATATGTTTAGTGTATTGGGGTAAGTGCTTAGCCAATTCTATACCTATTATACCTCCCGCTCCTAATATTGTTTGCATGGTAATTAATGTTTATTCAAAAGTAACATAATACTGCTTTGTAAATATTAACGAAGTGATGAAGTGTAGATTTTTAAGAGTAAGCAGCAATTTTACAATTTACAATGCTGTTATTCAGTTAAGTAAGTAAAGTCCATTGCCAAACAATGATTATTTGCGTATAAAAATAGCTGCTGCTAAAAATCATATCCCACATGAAAACCCAAACTAAGGTGGTTATCATTAGGGTCGTATGCAAACTCAAGTGCATATCCAATATGAAACTTACCTCTATCAAACCAAAAGTATTATGCTTTGGATTTAATAATATTGTTTCATAGGCAACCCCTATTCCAAATTTTGTCTTTGGCTGATCGCCCTAATACGTTTAATGATGCTATTGTTATTAAAAATGATACTATAAGCCTCCACTTTATTTTACTTGCTTTCTGCTATTATTATTTAGTTTCTACTTCTTTTATAATTGCTTTTTTATTTGATTCTGTTTTACAAATTTTCATTTCTCTACGTATTCTATCAAGTGTCAGTGGTCGAAACAACACTTCATAAAGTTACCGTGTTTTTTAATAGTATGCCCTGTTGGTTACATTGTTTTTCATTCCAGTAATAATTATCTAAATAAATGCAATTGCCCAATATGTCAGTTCAAATTCTAACGATAGTTGTCCCTTCTTTAATAGCTATTTATTCTTAGCAATATATATCCAAGCCTTCTTTCCTGAAACAAATGTTTCTAATACCCTCTTATAATCATTGACTTCGTATTTATCTGTTTCAAAAAGTTCCTGCTCTGTAATTTCAAAAATAAACCCTTCAATACAATCCTCCGAATCATTGGTTTTTATGGCTATAGGATGAAAACTTTGTCCGCTTTTTGTAAGTACACTCACATTGGTAATTTTTAATGCTTCCAATTTATATTTTCTCAGTGTGTCTTTATCTCCTGATAAAATACGCCCATACGTTTCTTTCTGTACTTTCTCTAATTGCAGCGTTCCGTATGAAAACAGGTAATGCTTCATTTTTGTTTCTCTTTAGGTAGTTTAAACGTTCATCCCATCCCCTATTAGCTGCTAATAGTTTCTTCATACTCTGGGCAATCCAACCTAATATCAGAGGTTAACAATTCTTTCTCCATTAAAGTACAATAGGCACTATTTTTAGATTTATCATAAAACTTGCAACCAAAACAAGTTCGCTGAACGGTTAAAATTCCAGTAGTATTTAATTGATAAATTAAGTTACTTAAAGTTTCAAATACGTTTTCTAAATTTGAAATTTCAACGTTTTTTAACTGTTCTTCTATTGGGTTTGCAAAATTTTCGGTTTCGGCAACTGTTTTTTTACCTAAGCGGGATAAGAAAATTGAGTAGCTACGATTATCTTTTTTTGAATAATCCTTTACAATAAACCCTTTTTTATCCAGCACCCGAATAGCATCACTTATGGTTGCTTTTGTAATATTAAACTCTTTTGCCAAATGGCTCACATTGCAAAGCTGTTGTTTGTGGTACGCAATAAAAATAAGTATTTGGATTTGAATTGGGCTTATACCAATAACTTTTGCGTATTCCCATAGTAGGGTTTTAAACACTTCCGAAATACGTTCAAGACTGATAACAATTTTACTTGTTATGCTTTTTTGTTGAAACTCGATATTAAAAACACTTTTTTTCATTTATAAAAATACCTGCTGAATTTTAAACATTCAGCAGGTAAAGTACTAATTACAGTTTTCTATTTCAATAATAGCATAACCTTTATTTTTAATCTCATCAATTATTGATGGTGGTGCACTTTCAATATGGCAAAACTCACACATTTTTGCAGTTATTTTGCCACTTTTAAAAGGTTTTCCTTTTAAATAGGTTTCTCCAAAATCAAATATAGTAGTCTTGTTAGTTAACTTCTTTTCAACAAGAATATCAAAATGCATAATTAATCCACCTTCCCTTTCCAAATAGGTGTCCCAAACAGCTACTTCCATAGGTTTATTTTTTTACCGTATAGGGTAGGGAAAGATCGCCACTCGCTACACTGTAAACTTTGTAAACGCCCAACATTGGTTTGTCTTTCATATCGGTATTTACTTGCATATAGCAAGCTACTCCATCATATTTAAAATCTGTTCTATTATTCATACGGTAATCAGGAACCACCACTTTTATGGTATTTCCCTTTGTAGTAACTTGAAAACCTGGAGAGTCCATATACATGGGCATCCCTGGGTTAGTTGGCGGTAATACAACAGAAGTATCGCTTTTATCAAATTGCTTAACGGCCAATCCACCCTCCACTCTTTTATCTTCTATTAAAACTACCCAATGTGGATGCCATATTATACCATCATTAGCATAGTTTTTATCATTGTTTTCGTCCCAAAGTGGAGTATCATCAAAATCGGGGTGCGAAGTTAAAGCCAATGCCACAATTCCGTTTGTTTGACTAAAACCAACATCGGTTGGCTTTAATGATGTTGGAAAAACGTATGCTAAGACTGGTGCGCCATTTAGCTTGCCTACTGGTTTTGGGGTTGTTTTTCCTGCATTTCCTACCACTTCTATTTCCCAAGTAGTGCTTGAAATAGTTGCATTATGAGATACAGAAACTTTTTTGATTTTAAAGTTAGCATTATCATAATCGCCACAGTTATCACAGGCAAAAAGTGTAGTACTAAAAGAAAGTATTGCTACGAATATTAATATTATGTTTTTCATTTTTTTTTAAATTTATGGTAGTTAATAAATTTTATCCTTTTACATCTTCCATAGATGCCCCGAAATTAATATGAAGTACGTTTCCATTTGGAGTTACCAATGCTGGAACAGATTTTACGCCTGCTCTTTCAGCTTCTTCAATTCGTAATTTTCCTTCTGCAAAATTTACAACCTCTACATCAGAAGGGTTAATAAGGTTTAAAATGTCTTGCTCTGCACTTAAACATACTGAACATCCTGCGTGATAAAAAATTGACTTACTCATTGTTATATATTTTAATTGGTTGACAATATTGTCAGTGCAAATATAGTTAGGAATCCTAACTATATAAATATTTACACTCTTTTATTTTGTAGATTTCTATTTTTTCATCTGTATTTGGTGTCTAATACACCTGATGGTATAGGTTTAAAAGTATTTATTTTATTTTCAGTAAGCTGAATAATTTTTTTTGGGGTACTCCACTTCCTAAGCACTTCCCCCCCCAAACGGGACGGCAGCACAATACTATGCGGTACAAGCTAACTGTTGGAGTGCATTTTGTTTCTATCTAAATTAACCTGTTGCCTAAATCGTTTTATAAAACTCGACTACTTTTTTGCAAACTCCATTATTTTCATACTGTTGCTCAATAAGTTGGCGGGCATTTTGTCCTATCAGGTTGCGTTTATCACCATCGTTTAATAGCTCTATTATGTGTGCTGCTAATTGCTCAGGTGTATTGCCAATTAGTATATTTTTATTGTTTGTACAGTTAATACCTGCCGCCCCACGTGGGGTAGAAACTATGGCTTTGCCCAATGCCATACCTTCAAGTATTTTTATACGGATACCGCTGCCGCTTAGTAAAGGCACTACCATTATATTTTTACCTTTCATAAACTCAATGGCGTTAGGTACTTCACCCTCTATATGTACATTGGTATCCTGCCTATCATATATCCATTGAGGTATTTTTTTCCCTGCAAGATAAAACTGTGCTTGGGGTACATTTTTTACAACCAATGTCCATACATTATTTAAAAACCAACGCATAGCCTCTTGGTTGGGTATCCAATCCATAGAGCCTAAATGAAATATTTTATAGTTGTTCTCTACCTGTTCTTGCTTCTCGAATTGGGTTAAATCAATACCATGCGGCGAAACATGGGCTTTCCCTTTAAAGCCACTTTGCCTGAAAAAATCAGCATCCTCTTGGGTTAGCGATATAAAGGCATCTAATTGGCTTAGTACTTTTGTTTCATATTTCATTAAGCGGGTAGCCAATAGGTTTAAATACCATTTTTTTATTGGGTGGTGCTCATTAGCTGCCAGTTTTTGCCAAATACGGTGCTCCACATTGTGCGCCCGCATGGCTATTGCCCCTTTAAAATACTGGCGCATTACAGGCAAGTACCCTGTTACAAATAGGCTTTCTAAATGGATAATATCATACTTGTTGCCTGCAATGGTGTTGGCTAATAGCTTCGCAAACCCATTATTATAAAACCGCACCATGTGGTACGCTTTGCTGGTAAATAAATTGGTAAGCGCATCTATGGCTTTTATATCAGTATTAATATCAAAGACTTCAAAGCCAAAATCATCATAAAAATATTGTGGTAGTTGGGTGGCATCTACTCCATCTTTTTTGGGGTTAAGGCACACTAATTTCACCTGTGCACCTGCTGCTTTTAGCCCTTTCAACAAAGCGTGCATGGCTATTACCCCCCCGTCTTTTAAAGGGTAAGGTACTCGGTGTGAAACTACAAGAATTTTCATTGCTATTCTGTGCTTTTTTTCTTCCCAAATTTAAAAAAGCGACGTATGGCACGAATATAAGCATCAGGATCAAACAGCGATGAATCTCTCGATGCTTTTGATGTTAGCCAAATACCCATAGGCAGTAATACTGCCACTGCCAACCACATCCCCTGCCAAGCCTCTATTGCCAATTCTTTCGTCATTTTTTCGCCTGCTATACTTAATATATAAAACACCAAAAACAACAAAATAGCGATTACCATAGGCCAACCAAAACCTCCTTTACGCACAATTGCACCTAATGGCGCACCTATAAGAAACAAAACCAAACAGGCGGCAGGAAGGGTGAGTTTTTTATGCCACTCAACACTATACCTTGCCTTTTTCTTACGTATTTCTAATATTCTTTCTTGATTGTTTTCTAATATTCCCTTTGTAGTTCGTGCAATGTTTAATGCTTGAGAAAACACCATATTCACATTAGGGTCTTCTTTTGCCCGCCACTCTGCTGTGTATTGAAGGAAAGTATCTATATAGTTCTCGTACAAGGTATCGTGTACGTGGTAGCTATTGCCTATAAAGCCTATCATTTCTTTATAAATAGTATCTACCCTACGTTGGAAGGAGTCTATACCCACTTGCAATTGTTTTAAATTTTTTAGTTGATGTCCCTTAAATAATTCTTCGGCGGTATGGCTTAAATCAAGTTGAGCTAAATTAAATATTATTTCCTGCTTTTTAAAACGCATCTTATTGTGCTTATAGGTTTGATGATAGTCTGAACTACTTTTCATCTCTTCGTAGCGGATACCATTATACAGGTTAAAATACATAAAGCGTTTATCGTCGCTACTACTCATCTCGCCACGTTCTGCCCTAATTACTTTAGTGTTGGTTTGGTCGTCGGTATGGTCATAAATTAATACATCGTAAATATCTTTCCCGTTTTTATCTTTCTTCCCTATCTTTATGGCATACCCATCCATATCAGTATAAAATGCCCCTTCAGGTATATCAAGAGCTGGTTTTTTATTTTTAACATCCCAATACAATGCTGCAAATTTTAGATGCGATTTTGGGATGATAATATTCGCAAAAAAGAAAGCCCCTATTGATAGTACTAATACAAATGAAAAAATAGGATACAATGCTCTACGAAGTGGAACACCTGATGCCTTAATAGCTACTAATTCATACCGCTCACCCAAGTTACCAAACACCATTAACGAGGATAATAATATGCCCATGGCTAATGCCATCAAAATAAAATTGGGAACGGCATACATTAATAACTCTGCTATAATATACCACTCCAAACCTTTGCCTACCAGCATATCAATATATTTCCACAGAAACTGAATTAGGAAAAATAAAGCAGATATGAAAAAGGTAACAACAAAAGGTCCTACAAAAGAGCGTAGAAGAAATATATCGACTTTTTTTATGTTAAACACAAAGGCTGGCTATTAGTATGTCTCTAATATCAAAATTTTAGCCAAAAATAGTAATTAAAGATATTTTTGCTTCTTTTTTATGAGCCGCCAATAGCTGTTTTAAGCGTTTGCACTTGCGCTTCCCACAATTGGGTTGACTCTTCAATTTCGTGCTCTTCGGCAAAATCAGTTACCACAAGGGCTACATCTCCCGTCAATTCATCTTGCGAAATTTCAAGCTCAAAATATTCATCATCAGGTTCATCCACCCAACTAAATTTAATCCCTTTTTGAGGGGTATTACGCACTAACTCGGCTGTTTGTTCAGCCCCATCCCAAAGAAAAGTATATAACTTTTTATCGCGTATATTAACATCATCAGCAAACCACTCCGACAATCCCGAGGGGGTGCTAAGATAACTGTACAAAATACCCGGAGATGATTTTAAAGGGAACTCTACTTGAAATTTTTTCTTTTTACTCATGCCACCAAAATTAAAATATGAAGCCTTATTTAAATATTGCCTTTCTTTGTGCCAATAATAAGTTTTACAAATTAAGTCAAAACACTTGTTGTGTCAAGTATTATTATTAAAAACAAGTTGTTTTTTGCCCTTTGTGCCGCTTTTATAAGTTTTTGCACACTGCAAACTCTTATCTACCCAAAAGGAAGCCTTGTTTTAGGTTTTTCTTCTTTGCGTACGTTTGGGGGCAACTTTTTGTTTAAATACATTACGCATTTGGGTGCTGGGTGGTCGTTTATAGTTGTTTCAATACTTTTTTTGTTGTTTTCAAAAATTCGTTGGGGAATAGTAAGCCTGCTTGTATTTTCACTATCGGGCTTGTTATCACAGTTTTTAAAAAAAATAGTGTTTGGCGCAATGCCCCGCCCTTTAAAGTATTTTGAGGGGAAAGAAACTATCACCACTATTGAAGGCGTACACAATGCCTATGTATATTCATTCCCATCAGGGCATACCACAACAGCTTTTGCTATGTTCACTTTAGTTGTGCTATTGTATGGCGGCAATAAAACCATTGCTATTACCTGTTTTATTTTGGCTGTGCTAACCGCACTTAGCCGCATATATCTTGCACAGCACTTTATTGAGGATATACTGGCAGGCACTTTTTTAGGTATTTGCAGTAGCCTATTTTTATACTTTTGGCTTGAGGTAAAACCACCTGCCTTTTTTAACACATCTGTTTTAAACAAACCTTTGTTGAAGTTGAAATAATGAACGGCGAAAAGAAACACTACCTATATATAGCCTTACTTGGGGCTTTGCTATTTATCCCATTTTTGGGACAAGTACATTTATTTGACTGGGATGAGATAAACTTTGCCGAAAGTGCTCGCGAAATGATGATAAGCGGCAACTACTTTCAAGTGCAGGTAAACTACCAACCTTTTTGGGAAAAACCGCCGTTGTTTTTTTGGCTTCAAGTAGCCAGTATGAAGGTATTTGGGGTAAATGAGTTTGCTGCCCGTTTTCCCAATGCGCTATGTGGTATAGCCACTTTATTGGTTGTTTTTCATATAGGCAAAAAACTATTTACTACTCGCTTAGGCTATTGGTGGGTATTGTGTTTTATAGGTGCTTTTACCCCGCATTTGTATTTCAAATCTGCTATTATAGACCCTACTTTTAATCTTTTTATATTTTTGGGTATCTACCAAGTTTATAGGGCTTCTATTAGCCCTATAAGTAATAAACGCTTGGGTATTTATGCCCTTGCGGGGATGTTTTTAGGATTGGCAGTACTCACCAAAGGACCTGCGGCTGCGGCTATTACCCTACTGTGTGTGGTTAGTTTTTTAGTAATACAAAGGTTCAAGTGGTTTTTTACACTAAAAGAATTGTTGGTGTATTCTTTTTGTGCCGTTGCCGTTGCATTTGCTTGGTTTGGTATTGAAACAATTAACAATGGCTTTTTCTTTTTAACCGAATTTATAGCCTACCAAATAGATTTGTTTCGCAACCCAGTTGCCAGTCATGGGCAGCCGTTTTATTACCACCCCATAGTATTGTTATTAGGTTGTTTCCCCGTATCTATAATTGCTTTTTCAATGTTTAGAAAAAACAATTCGGCTACTAAAAACCAGCAGGTATTTGTACGCTGGATGTTGCTGCTTTTTTGGGTAGTTCTACTATTGTTTAGCATAGTAAAAACTAAGATAGTACACTACTCATCACTTTGTTATTTGCCGCTTACCTTTTTGGCTGCTTATAGTATTGAAAACGTAATAAAAGGTGAGTGGAAACTGTGGCGTTGGTTAGCCCTCCCTTTTTTAATCATTGGGGTTTCATTAGCGGCTATGTTTACCCTTGTTCCTATTATAGCTTCAAGTGCATCACTAAAAGCCAAAATATTCCCCATGATAAAAGACCCTTTTGCTGTGGCAAATTTTAGTCGTAATGTTGCTTGGGGTGGATGGGAATGGAGTATAGGCGTTTTATTTTTAATAGCAATTGTTGGCGGTGTAGTTCTTTTACTGCGCAATAAATACCGCTATGGTTTTTTATCTTTATTGGTAGGTACTACCATTAGCTTGCAATTGTTTTTGTATGCTGTTGTACCAAAAATTGAACAATATAGCCAAGGTGCAGCCATACAGTTTTGGGACAGTGTGAAGGACAAAGATGCCTATGTACAACCTTTGGGCTATGATACCTATGCACATTACTTTTATGCAAAAATTAAACCTTGGAAAAGTAATACGTCGCCAGCGTTTGCCCAATTTATAAAAGAAAACAAAGCAGACTATGAGGCACGTAACCCCACCGACTGGTACGACCACCTACAACGAGACTGGCTGATAAGTGGAGAGATAGATAAAACCGTTTATTTTTGTTGCCACATGAAAAAAGCCAATGAATATGCCCAGTACAAGGGTTTTGAAAAAATTGGCGAAGAGGGTGGTTTTGTGTTTTTTAAACGAGAACCTTAATACTTTTCATTCGGAGTGCAAACAAAGGGTAAACTTTACCTAAAAAACATCTTTTATCCATCTTTAACAAAAATATATATAGCACTTGCTTTAAGTATGTACATTGTTATCCCCTGTTATAATGAGCCTGATTTACTCACCACCTTACAAAGTGTAAAGCAATGTGATGTGCCCGTATCACCTACAAAGGTCTTGGTAATTATTAATGAAGCGGAAGGTGAAAATGAAGCGGTAAATATTCAAAATCAAGATACTTTTTTCAAGTCCCTACAATGGGCAAAAGAAAACTCAAGCACACAATTAGAATTTGAAATTGAGTTACACACATTACCAAAAAAATACGCAGGCGTTGGTTTAGCCAGAAGGATAGGAATGGATATTGCCACAGCGTATTATTTATCAAACAATACCGCTAATGGAGTAATAGTTTGTTTAGATGCAGATTGTATTGTTGCCCAAAACTATTTGGTAGAAATAGAAAGGCATTTTAATATACACCCCAAAACACCCGCTGCGGCTATCTATTTCGAGCATGATTTAGAGCAATGCGAGAGTGTAGAAAACCGAACTGCAATAGTAAACTACGAGTTGTTTTTGCGGTACTATATAGAAGGGTTGCGCTTTGCAAACTACCCGTATGCCTTCCACACAGTGGGTTCGAGTATGGCAGTGCGAGCCAGTATTTACAAAAAACAGGGCGGTATGAACAGGCGAAAGGCAGGCGAAGATTTTTATTTTTTGCATAAGATCATACCCTTAGGCGGCTTTACAGAAATTAATACTACTGCCGTTTATCCTTCATCACGTCCATCAAACCGAGTGCCTTTTGGTACTGGCAAAGCGGTGAACAACTGGTATCACCAAAAAGAAAAAGTATTTTATACCTATCACCCTTTGGTGTATGATGCTATTAAAACGCTGATGTATAGTATTGATATGCTGAATAAAGATATAGTGTATAAAGATTGGGAAGCAAAATTGCCCAAATCAGTTGCCCATTTTTTACAGCAACACAAAGGTTTTGAAGGGTGGGAGAACGCACGCACTAATTCTGCCAGCAACGAAAGTTTTAAAAACCGCTACACGCTTTGGTGGGATGGTTTTAGGATATTAAAATTGGTGCATTTTTTAAGAGATAACCATTATCCTAACATATTATTAAAAGATGCCGCACAACAACTTATAAAAAATAAAAAAGCCGTAAACGATGCTTCGCTATACGACTTACTATTGTTTTACCGAGAAATTCAGCGCATTTAAGGCTTATTTTCCTGCTTTTTCGCTTTTCTTTTCAGCCGCTTTTTTCATTTTGTGTGGCTTGTGAGGGCGTGAGTTCCCGTATGAACCCATAATTATTTTACCTTTTTTTGTTTTTTTATCACCTTTACCCATGGTATTTCTATTTTATATTTTTTAAGAAGTGCAAAGATGGTGTTTTTTACTAAAATGTTCAAGTGTAATTTTTTAAACGTATCCCATGCCATTTATTTTTCTTAAACTTGCGCTATAAATAGGAAATAAACAATGGCTTATAATTTATTAAAAGGGAAACGAGGAATTATTTTTGGCGCATTGGATGAGAAATCAATAGCGTGGAAGGTAGCAGAACGTTGCCACGCAGAGGGTGCTACGTTTACTTTAAGCAATGCTCCCATAGCATTACGCATGGGTGCTATAAACCAATTGGCAGAGAAAACAGGCTCAAAAGTTATTGGTGCAGATGTTACCAGCGAAGAAGATTTAACTAAACTTATTGATGAGTCGCAAGAAATACTTGGCGGGAAGTTAGACTTTGTACTACACTCGGTAGGAATGTCATTGAATATAAGAAAAGGTAAAAAATACACAGACTTAAATTACGATTTCTCTAAAAAGACAATGGATATATCGGCACTTTCATTTCACCGTATAATGAAACTGTTGTATCAAAAAGATGCGGTGAATGAGTGGGGTTCAATAGTAGGGCTTACATATATAGCAGCACAACGTACTTTTCCCGATTATAATGAGATGGCTGATGCTAAGGCTTTATTAGAATCTATTGGGCGTAGTTTTGGATACCACTATGGTAAAGCCAAAAAAGTGCGTGTAAATACTATATCACAATCGCCTACTAAAACTACTGCTGGGCAAGGCGTAGAGGGATTTGATGTATTTTTTGACTATGCTGATAAAATGTCTCCTTTGGGCAATGCCCCCGCAGATGCTTGTGCAAACTATTGTGTAACACTGTTTAGTGATTTAACTAAATATGTTACCCAGCAAAACCTTTTTCACGATGGTGGTTTCTCTTTCACAGGGATAAGCCAAGAAGTGGTTGAAGGTGTGAAAAAAGGATAGTTTATTATTCTTTAAAACGTACTATAAATAAGCCTCTTACCGAGGTTTATTTTATTTGACTGCTGCGCCTTCTTTTAGTTTATCCTTAAATATTTTTTTAAACTTATCTACTTTGGGTTGTATTACTATGCGGCAATACCCTTGTTCGCCATTTTCATTAAAATAATTTTGGTGATAGTCTTCGGCTATATAAAACTCCACAAAGGGGGTAATTTCAGTAACAATAGGAGTATTGAAAACTTTTGATTCGTTTAATTTTTTCTTGTACTCTTCTGCCAATTTTTTCTGCTCCTCGTTATGGTAAAATATTGCACTACGGTATTGTGTGCCTTTATCTGCACCTTGCTGGTTTAGTATAGTGGGGTCGTGTGTTTGCCAAAATACTTCAAGCAATTCATCAAAACTTAGCAGTTTTGGGTTGTACACAATTTGTGCTACTTCGGCGTGCCCTGTTGTGCCGTTGCACACATCTCTATACGAAGGGTTTTTTACAAAACCACCGCTATATCCGCTACTCACACTTTCTACTCCCTTTAAGTTTAAAAAAATAGCTTCAACACACCAAAAGCATCCTGCCCCTAATGTTGCTGTATCAAATTGCTGGGTTGTATCACTCATTGTATTCCTGTTTTTTTCTTTGGCAGTGGTAAAAATTACCTTTTTTTCTACTTTGTTGTTACTTTCAATTTCAGTAGTGGTTTTTGATTGACAAGCCGCTACACTTGAAACTATTAGTGTTAAAATTAATATTAAGTTTAGTCGCATATCTATTTTTAGTATCAATAGGCTTGCCAAAGGTTGGCAAATATATGTTTTAGGCAACAGAACGAGACAAACTCTCGTTCTGTTGTTTATAGTTGTTATGGGTAAAAGCATTTTTATAGTTTTTTTCTTTTTTTGCAGCTTTCTGTTGCAGGGGCAAAACCTTGTACCCAATCCCAGTTTCGAGCAACTCAGTAGTTGCCCTAATAAATACTTTTCCTACAGTGAGTTAAATATTTTTTGTCCGCCATGGTTAGCCCCCACACAAGGAAGCCCTGATATCTTTTCTACCTGTAATACGGATACATTATCAAGTGTACCCAAGCATTCAATTGAATTATCAGGCAACACAGGTTTTTATTTTTGTAATGGGTATCAGCAACCAAGAACTGGTAATGGATATTTACGTGCAGTTTATCTCGTAAAAAGAAATATAAGAGAAAACTTTCAAGTTGAACTTTTAAAGAAGCTTGAAAAAAATAAAAAATATTATATCGGTTTTTATACCAGCCTAAGCGATTGTTCGGGCTATGCTATTGCAGCTATCGGGGCCTTGCTTACCAAAGACACGATACGGAATTATGATAACATTAATATAGGCAAAACAGCAACACTATTTTTTCCCGAACCTATCCCACAAATCATCAATAAAAATGGCATACTAAACGATACTGCCCATTGGATCGAAATTAGCGATACCTATAAAGCAAAAGGGGGCGAACACTGGCTCACAATAGGTTGTTTTAAACATACAATAGAAGAGATGGAAGAGTATGACACATTGCAAGATGATTATAGAGCGCAGTACTACTTCGACGATATCTTCGTGTATGAACTCGAAAGTATAGTATCAGAAGACAGTATTTGCTTAGGCGATAGCACGGCACTTATAGCCAATAGCAAAAGTAGCTATTACTGGTCATCAGATGTTTTAGGGGCTGATACACTTAGTTTAGATAGTATTTATTGGGTGCAACCCACCATCACCACTCAATACTTTTTAATAGCTCAAACCTTTACAGACTCACTCACACTCACAGTAGTTAAACCTCCTACCATATCATTACCTACCCATACCATTAAATGCAGCAACCAAACCATACAACTTTCAGTACCATCAGGCTATAGCACTTATTTGTGGAACACAGTAAGCACCGATACAGCAATAATTGCCGATACAGTTGGTAGATATACAGTTATTGTAACAAATGCTTTTAGCTGCACCACCCTTGCCACCACACAACTACAAAATTACCCTTACACATTGCCCAATTTAGGTAAAGATACAATTCTATGCTTAGAAGAAGTGAGTTTACAACTAAGCGCACCACCCAATGCACAATTTTATGATTGGCTACCCTTTGGCGAAACCGACCCATCCATCACAGTTATTCGCCCTGCACAGTATAGTGTTATTATTACCGACACCAATAATTGTGTATTTACAGATAGTATTTTTGTGAAACAATATTGCGATTACCCTGCATGGTTTCCAAATGCCTTTACACCCGATAGCAAAGACACACTAAACAGTGTATTTAAACCCTTGATATATAATGTAGGAGAATATACCCTTCAGATATATAACCGATGGGGGGAGAATGTTTTTGAAAGCCATAAATACACTTTGGGATGGAATGGGAAACATAAAGGAAAACCTTGCATAGAAGGCGTTTATTTTTTTAAGATAAACTATACTGAAGTAGTGGGAGGTAGAAAACAAAAATACACAAAAAATGGAGTAGTACATTTATTGCGTTAATTGTATTACAAGGGGTTACGTATTTATATTTACTATAAACAACAGCCGAGTGCAGGCTAATTAAAAAAATTGACCACCAATTTCACTACCTCTTTGGGTTTTTCTGCGTGTACCCAATGCCCCGCCCCCTCAATAGTTTCAAGTTTGGCAGTAGTAAATAGTTTCTCTATTGCTGCCCAATCTTCATTTTTAATATACCCCGATTTTCCACCTCGTATAAAAAGTGTTTCTCCATTAAAGGTGGTATCACTTTTTATACCTGCCGTTATAGCTTCATAGTTTTTATAAATAGCTTCTAAATTCATTTTCCAAGTGAAACCGCCCGCTACATTTCTTCCTAAATTTTTTAGGATAAACTGGCGGACACCATAATTAGGCAACATAGGTTGTAGGTGCTTGTCTATTGCGCTTCTGGTTTCAAATTCGTTTAACTTTAACGGGATTATGGCATCAAAAATATCATCATGCCCTCGTTCATAGCCCTTTATTCCTATATCAGCAACCACCAACTTATCTACCATATTAGGGTATTTTAAAGCAAATGCCATTACTGCTTTTCCACCCATAGAATGCCCTACTATATAGGCTTTCTCTAATTTTAGTTTTAATAATAGCTGTGCTATATCGTCTGCCATCAGCTCATAGTTCATTTTGTAGCTATGGGGCGATTGCCCGTGATTTCGCAAATCAACAGAGTAAACAGTATAATGTTGAGCCAGTTTTTTGGCTACATTATGCCAATTATCTAACATACCAAAAAGCCCATGAAATATAAATAAAGGCTTCCCTTCGCCTTCGTATTTTTTATAAAATAAATCCATCCCAAATTTTATATGATATTTTTGTGCAAAAATAGCGGTTTCAAAATCAACCACTACTGCATGGATACCACTTTTGCTTAATTTATTAAAAAATAAAAAACGATGGATAAATATTGCTTTTGCTGTATTGGCAATAGTATCATTATACTACGCTTTTAAGGGGGATGATATAAGCCTTAAAAATGTGGTGAAACAACTGAAAACTGCTTCTTATTTTTGGATTGTGCCCGTGTTTTTCTCTAGCCTATTAGGTAGTATTGCCCGTGCAGCCCGCTGGAAATTGCTGCTGGAAGCAAGTGGTTTTACGCCAAAACTATCGCACACTTTTTTTCCGCTAATGTATGGCTACTTTGTAAACATAGGCACGCCTCGCATGGGCGAACTTGCACGTTGCGCATCGCTACAAAAAAATACTCAAATACCTTTTGCCAAAAGTTTTGGAACTGTTTTTATTGAACGTAGTATTGACCTACTATGCCTTGTATTAGTAGTATTTTTAGCTTTTATGCTTCAAGCTGATTTTTTAGGCGATTTTTTTAATACCAATATCTATACTCCTATTAATTATAAAACAGGCGGCAATGCCATTGCTATTTTTATTGGCTTGGTAGTATTTGGTGTTGCAGGCGTAGTTATATTACTTATTGCATTAAAATGGCTACATAAAAGTAAACCTACCAATATCATAGTTCTTTTTGTGAGAGGAATTATTGAAGGTATCACAAGTATTTTTAAACTTAAAAAAAGAGCCTCTTTTATAGTTTATACCTTGCTTATATGGTGTAGTTATTTTTTTACCAGTTATTTATGGTTTTTTGCTTTTGAAGCTACTGAAAATTTAACAATAGCGGCTGCATTTACAGTAATGGCAGTGGGTGCAATAGCAAAGTCGCTACCTATACAAGGGGGCGGTATGGGGGCTTACCATTTTTTGGTAGGCGAACTTTTGGTTTTATATCAGCTAACGGGAGTAAATGCCCTTGCCTATGCTACACTTAACCACGGGGTGCAGTTATTATATAGTGTTATTTTGGGGATTATTGCTGTTGCTTGGCTTTTTATGAGTAAAAAAAGAGCTAAAACTTAAAGACCGTCGCAATATATTATAATACCACTTACGAGTTACACTTAACCTTTTAAGCATCAGGTTTTTTGTTTTTTCTTTTTAGCAGAAGGAAATAGTACATTATTCAATATTAAACGATAACCGGGTGAGTTGGGATGTAAAGCCAAATCGGTAGGAGGTTCACCCACAATATGCTGGTAATCTTCGGGGTCGTGTCCGCCGTAGAAAGTCCATGTACCTTTGCCCGCTTCACCGTGTATATATCGTGCTTCATTCAGCGATTTATTCTCGCCCATTATAGTAACATTAGTCTTAATATACCGCTTATTAAATGCTGTTGCCTGCCCCATAAAACCTTTAATAATTTTTGTATGGTTTTGGCATAACATAGTAGGTATTTGGTCGCTTTTTGCCGAAAACTCAAACAATAAAAATAAGTCGTCTTCTTCGCCTACATTTCTTGCACGTGGGTTCACATCTATGGTTGAGTGTTCATACTCGTAGGGGTTCATTTTTAGCTGAAAATCGGTAAAGGCAAATGTATTATCGTAGTTTAGTTTTTGGTTGGCATTTCTATCGGCGGGGTCTCCATCAAACATACTTTCGCATATATCCACCCCATCAGCAGCAAGGGCAATATCATAAGTATCGGCAGCACTACACATGGCAAACAAAAAACCGCCACCCAATGTAAAATCACGTATTTTTTTTGCTACTGCCAATTTTAGTTCACTCACAGTAGCGTATCCATGTTTGGTAGCCGTAGCTTCAGCTTCTTTTACCTGTTGTTGATACCAAGGGGCATAGCGAAAACTGGCGAAAAACTTACCAAACTGCCCTGTAAAATCTTCGTGGTGCAGGTGCAGCCAATCGTAAGTTGCTAACTTTCCCTCAATAACCTCATCGTCAAAAATAACATCGTAGGGTATTTCGGCATAGGTAAGTACCATGGTTACAGCATCATCCCAAGGTTGTTTTGTTTTGGGTGAGTATACTGCCATTTTGGGTGGTTTTAGCAATTGTACCACATCCATATTGGCTTCGGGGTTTTTTATTTCCTTTAAAATCCCATTATATTTTGCATTGGTAATTATTTCATAACTTACCCCTCTGATACGGCATTCTTTTTCAAATTTTTCTTGGTAAGGAAAGGCAAATGTGCCATCACGATAATTAAGCAGCCAACTTGCTTCTATATCATGTTTCAACACCCAATAGGTAAGTCCGTAGGCTTTTAGGTGGTCTTTTTGTGATTTATCCATAGGCACAAGTATATGTGTACCCCAAACCGAGAAAACAGTTGAAAATAATAGAATAGCTGTTACAATAAATCTCATAGTTGCGAAAGTTTATACCCTACCAGTACTAAAAGTAAACCTACAATATTTGTACCCAATACATAGTAAACGGCAAGCATAGTATGCTTATTTTGAAAAAGCTGTATAGTTTCCCACCCAAAGCTGGAAAATGTGGTGAAACCACCCAAAAAACCAATAAGTATTAATGGTAAGTATTGTTTGCTTAGTGAGTTGTTTAACACAAACCCCATAACTACCCCTATAACCAAACAACCTATAAGGTTAGCGGTAAAAGTATTCCATGGGAAACGCAAACCATTGCCCACAGGCAATAACAAGCTAACGCCATACCGTGAAAGCGCACCCAATGCACCCCCAATAATTACTTGTAGTATAATGGGCATGGTGCAATAGTACTAATTTGAAATTAGAGATTGAGTTTTTCTATAAGTTTTGGGCTGATTTTAATGCTGTGATTTGTTTTAGTTTTAATCTCATTTATAAAATCTTTCATAAAGGCTTCTCCTTCTTCAATTACTTTATCTACCCATTCGCTTCTATCTTCATAGAGTTTCTTGTATTCTATGAATGGAAGTTTATCAAGGTCAAATCTTGAAAAGCCCCATAAAGTGTAGTTAACATTTGAAAATGTATCATCAAAAAGATTTCTTGCAATTTCTCTAAATTCAGAAGGTATTTCAGAATCGTTTGCAACTCCAAGTTCATTAGTTTGAGGATTTAAAGGAAAAATCTGAAAGTGAAACCTATACTTTTCATAACTTGGTCTTATAAAAAAAGTAAATCTTTCATACTCAAAAAACATTACTCCCCACTTCACATCATATTTTTTATCCCGCTCCACCTCATATTTTTCATTCCAAACTGATTTCAAACTTCTTTTACATTCAGAATATATTAATTCATCTATATGCTCTACACTCTTAGCTATTTCCTCTGCAGATTTGAACGTTTCTTCGGTGTTAAAAATTTTACTAATTATGTCTTCGTTCATTTTGTTATTTATTGATTGGTTAGTAAGTCGTTTTAATAAGTATATGTATTGTGTGATAGTTTCCCGAAGTAAAGGAAATTCTACCGCTTGTTTTTTGCACTCTTCAAGCCAATTAATTATATGAGTACGGTAAGAAATCAATTTAACCTGTTCTATTTTTAAACTACCCAAACTCTCTTTTGATGGCTCACTCCCATCAAGCGTTAAATAGAAAAGGTGTGCCTTTTTATCACCATTATAATACCTAAGCAATTGATTATAGCCATCAGCAGCATAAATTTTATTTTCTATTATAATACTGTTACTGTGGGATGAACTTATAACTAAATCAATCCTCCCTCCAGTATCATCAGTTACCGCTCCAATATGCTTTTCCACCTCAACAGTAGCATCTTTAGTATCAAAATCGGTTATGTCTATCTCCTTTAAAAAGAGTTTTAAGAAAACATCCTTTTGCCCATGACTGCCTTGTGGATTAAGCAACTCGCCTAATAGTGCTGAATGAAGTTTAACCTCACTCGTATCCATTTTAAGCACAGAAAAAATATTAAAATTCTCTCCCGTAATAGCCGCTACCTTTTCGTAACTTTTTATAATAGAGGCTACATTATCTAACAAGTGTTTTGCAACTGAATCCATTGATAATTAATTTTTGTCCCAAAAAACTAAAATAACCGCTCTCGTTCTAAATAATTTTTAGGGATTAATAAAAAACACCTGCATAGGTATTGTAACAAGTTTGCTTACAGATATAATATACGAAAACTGAAAGGTGCAGATAGATTTTTTCTGCTAATCCTCCATCCACGCATTACCCACTGCACTATAAGCTAAAAGCAATAAAAATACTGATATTCACTTATTTATATAGGATTCAAAATCATATTATAATGCACTACGGATAAATTTTAGTCTCTTTTTATACCGCATTCACATTAAATTTAAACTAACTCTTAACTTCACTTGTTTATTTTTGTGCTGTTTTGAATGATAAAGAAATAAAAGAAAATAAAGACAAACCCATTTACGATGGCGAGGCATCGTTTGCGCCTTATCCGTTAAGCATTAGCTCACCCGAAATTAAGCCCGAAGATAAACGCTTGATAAAGGGAAATGCCCATGAGGCTATGCAACATCAAGCCCAGCAGCAAATAAGTATTTTGCGAAAACAGGCAGAACTGATAATGAAACAAGTGCGTGCTATTGAAGAACGTGTAGAAATATCGAAAAAGATATATGAAGCTGATATGCGCTTTACTCCTGATATAGGGCAGGTATATCACCTGTACCGCAAAAATGGAAAAAATGCTATAACTATGATTTCTCCTGACGAATGGGGCGCAAATATGCCCTACGATGCCTATATTGCAAGTATGAAGTTACTGGCGGATAAAAGCTGGGACATCATTAACAAAAATGAAAACGCTGAAATTTAATTCTGTTATAAAATCTTTACTATTAGCATGTATAGTACTATTGGTTAGTGTGGCTTCTGCACAACCTGTAAACTATATGATAATGAAGAAAAACGGCAAAAAACAGCGGTACACTTTTATAGAGGGGCAGCAAATAACCTACAAAATAAATGTCGATATAGGTTATATGACAGACTATATTTTTCGTATAACGGACAGTACTTTAGAGTTTTCAACGTATTCCGTTCCTTT
The DNA here is from genome assembly GCA_964584305.1 of uncultured Burkholderiales bacterium. Taxonomy (GTDB): domain Bacteria; phylum Bacteroidota; class Bacteroidia; order UBA8524; family UBA8524; genus SB11. Next base: position 10,338 of record CAZOZL010000004.1, on the reverse strand, counting down.
TAGTAATATTGAATCGGTACGTATTAACAAAAAGAAACATTTTCTACTAAAAAATGAATATGCCCTCACTTATGGAATAAACATAGGACTATCGGCGGCAATACTTGAAACTGCCTATATAGTAAATTCAGGAGCAGGCGTGTATAGGATGGGAACACAGCTTACTTTTTTAAGTACCCCCATTCCCTTTATTTTACTATCAAATTTGATATATGGCTGGTTTGTAAAAACAGAATACTCCATTTCTACCAATGAATATCAACTCTATCCCATAGTTTTGCGGAAAGAATAAACGGCATTGAAAGGATATAACCCCAATGATACAATAGTTGCCCTTGCCACACCTGATGGTGTTGGGGCAATAGGCATAATTCGGCTTAGTGGTAAAGATACTTTTGCTGTTTTAGATAAAGTATTTAGCGTTAAAAATTTAGCCAAAAAAGACGGTTACACCATACATTTTGGCAAAATAAAAAACGGTGCTACTGTGTTGGATGAAGTATTGGTGAGCATATTTAAAAATCCAAAATCATACACGGGTGAGGATGTAGCAGAAATTAGCTGTCATGGTTCATCGTTTATATTACAAAAAGTATTAGAAGTTTTAGTGGCTAATGGCGCACGATTAGCCCAAGCAGGTGAGTTTACCCTTCGGGCATTCCTCAATAAAAAGTTAGATTTATCACAAGCCGAAGCCGTTGCCGACCTTATAAATGCGGATAGCGAAGCTGCCCACAAAACTGCTATGCACCAAATGCGGGGTGGTTTTTCCGAAAACATACGCTACCTGCGTGAAAAATTAGTAAACTTTGCCTCGCTAATAGAATTAGAATTAGACTTTGCCGAAGAAGATGTTGAATTTGCTAATAGAGACCAACTAAAAGCCTTAGTACATGAGATTTTGGAGGTGGTAAACAAGTTATCACAATCTTTTAAATTGGGCAATGTAATAAAAAACGGTATCCCAACGGTTATTGCAGGGCGACCTAATGCTGGCAAAAGCACTTTGCTTAATGTGCTACTAAATGAGAACCGTGCCATTGTGAGCCATATAGAAGGCACTACCCGCGATACCATTGAAGAAGCCATACAGCTAAACGGTATAATCTTTCGTTTTATTGATACCGCAGGCATACGCACCCATAGCACTAACGAAATAGAAATAATGGGCATTAGCAAAACACATGAAAAAATAAAACAAGCCGCACTTATTATTTATTTGTTTGATGTAAATACCACCACCCCAAAAAGCCTAAGCAGTGAACTCACAGCCATACAAAATCACACAGGCAAACTACTTTTAGTAGGTAATAAAACAGAAAATACGGATACAAAACACCTGCAACAGCAATACCAACACTTGGGCGATACCCTATTTATCTCTGCCAAAGGAAAACAGATAAACACCCTACTAAAAGCCATAGAAAATTTTGCCCAGCACCATACCCAAACAAGCGGGCAAACTATAATTACCAACCTACGCCACTATACTGCGCTAAACCAAACCGCACAAGCCCTTGAAGCTGTATTAAACGGATTGGATACGGGCATAACAGGCGAGTTATTAGCCTTTGATATTCGTAGCTCGCTACACCACTTAGGAGAAATAGTAGGCGAAGTAACCACCGACGACCTTTTAGCCAATATTTTTAGCAAATTTTGTATTGGAAAGTAACCACTAAGAACAAACAAATAACAACTCTATAATATACCTATACAAAGCCTTGCAAACAGAGCTTTTTTATGTTTATACACTATTGTTTGTTTTGCAATGCTATTAGGTTGTTTAGTAAATATTTGTACCTTCGTTGTACCTTGAAGAGGCTATTTAATACTTAGCCCTATTTTTTAGCGAAATTATGTCGCTTATTTACACTTAATGATACTAAACGTACACTTAAAGGCACTCTATGGCATCTAATATACAAGTACAACGCATTTGCCAATTCTGTGATAAGGAATTTACCGCCCGTACCACTGTTACTATGTATTGTAGTGATGTATGTGCTAAGCGGGGCTATAAAGCCCGCAAAAGGGCTGAGAAGATTAAAAATAGCCAAGCCCAAACCAAAGCCATAAAAGAAAAATCCATTACAGATATAAAGGCAAAAGAGTTTTTAACCGTGCAAGATGCTGCCACCTTGTTAAATTTTTCTAACCGTACCGTTTACCGACTAATAAATCAAGGTACTATTAAAGGTGTAAACCTTGCCCAAAGAAAAACCCTTATTAGACGGGTGGATATTGACAAACTTTTTGAGTTACCACAATCTAAGCCCCTATCTACCAATTACCGAATAACTGACTGCTACAATATTGGTGAGATACAAACAAAGTTTGGCGTTTCTGAAAAGGCTTTACACTCACTTGTAAAACGCAATAACATACCCAAGCAAAAGCAAGGCAGGTGTACCTACGTACCCAAAATATTAATTGATAATATTTTTACCCCTACTACCTAATGGCAACAAAAACTAAGCTAAGGCAAAAAGTAATTTCAGGCAATAGACAAAGTTTGTATTTAGACTTTTACCCTGCTATACCCCACCCCGAAACAGGGCAACCCACCCGTCGTGAATTTTTAGGACTGTACCTTATGGATAAACCCAAACACCCGTTGGATAAACAAGCCAACAAAGAAACCCTGCAATTAGCAGAACAGATAAGGCAAAAACGCGAGAATGAACTGAACAAGCCCGAGATATATACAGGCTACGAATTAGAGCAACTAAAACTAAAAGAACAGGGTGAACTCTCATTTATAGAATATTTTACAGAATTAGCAAACAAACGCAAAGCATCCAATCACGATAATTGGGTATCAGCATTGCACTACCTGCAAAGGTTTACAGGCGGTAATTTGCTGTTTAACCAAGTAAGCCAAAAATGGTGCAATGATTTTAAACAATACCTATTAACCACCCCAAGCAACCGTAGCTCCACAACCAAACAAACAACACTTTCACAAAATTCGGCAGTATCGTATTTCAATAAATTAAAAGCTGCCTTAAAACAAGCCTATAAAGACGGTTTATTGCCTACGGATATAAATGCCAAAGTAAGCACCATAAAACCCGCCGAAACCCAGAGAGAATATTTAAGCCTTGAAGAATTAAAAGCCCTTGCAAAAACACCATGCAAAATGCCTCTACTAAAACAAGCAGCTTTATTTTCAGCATTAACAGGACTTCGTTTTTCAGATATTCAAAAACTAAAATGGAGCGAAGTAAGTTACAGTAACGAAGCAGGACACCATATACAATACACCCAACAAAAAACAAAAGGCACTGAAGTACTACCCATCTCTGAAGGGGCTTTTGAGTTATTGAGCAAGCAAGGCGAAGCCAACAAAAAAGTATTTACAGGGCTTGTATATTCAGCATACAACAATGGATATTTAAGCCAGTGGGTACAAGGTGCTGGCATCACAAAACACATAACTTTTCACTGTTTTAGGCATACTTATGCCACCTTACAACTTAGTATGGGTACTGATATATATACCGTCTCAAAAATGTTGGGGCATAGAGAACTAAAAACTACCCAAGTGTATGCAAAAGTGGTAGACAAAGCCAAACGTGAAGCGGCTAACAAAATAACCTTAGATTAATAAATTATATGAAAAAAACTAACACTACAAATCATGTTTGTACACTATCAGTACAAACAATGGATATTATTAACCAAATGACGGGGGAGTAATCAATATCAAAATGACAATGGAGTACATCAAAGTAGTTTTAGATGGATATTTCAATCCAAATACTAATAAAAATTTAAAAAATTATTTTTATAGGCAATTTAAAAACGCTGAAAAGGAATACTATGAAGTCGAGGAATTTTTTGAAGGCTGCTTAAATATTATTGAAAAATTTGAAGAAAACTTAAATTATCAACTGTCCAAACGTAAAAATGAACTTTATATAATAAGGGACTTAGCCAAAGCGCGAAAAACAAAGTATTCTGAAAATGATATGCTGGGGTTAACTTATGACCAACGCCTAAAAAAATCTATTGAATATGCTGAAGAAGAACTTAGTAGTATCAGTATAAATAATTTTACTGTGAATTTAAGTTCACTTACAAGGGGGCATTATGCTTACAATATGCGGAATGAAGAGGTGCTTAATATTAAAATTGAAATAAACGAAGCCTATATTAAAGCCTTACAAGAAAACAAGCAAAAGCAAACCACTTTAGAGCCTGAAAATGAAGTAAAACCCATTGTTGAACCTGAAGCAGGTACTCTAATAGCTACAATAGATGATTATTTGCTAAAATTTAAAGAAAATAAAAATATAAATGATACCGATTACCAAATATTAACAGATGCACTTAAACAATATTTTGAAAAGGGCACTTTTCCTATACTCAACAAAGTAATTAAAGTAACAGGACTTAACAAAAAAAAATTGGGATGGGCATTAAAAGAGCTTTACAGTTTTAGAAAATCAGGCAATTTATCTGTTGAGTATTTGCGTTTTGCAAAACATTACATTTCTACATTTAAGGATACTGCTTTTGATGAAAATAACTATCTAAAGAGTAATCTCTATAAATATTTCACTACCAAAACGCAATAATAAAGATTAACCACCAAAACCACCAAAAACACTTTTTAGACCACCGAAACCACTTTGCAAATTTGCTGCCATGTCAGAAAAAGAAAACATGGCACTAACTTTCGAGCAGTTACCCGAAGCAGTAGCCCAATTACATAAAAAATTAGATAGCTTAGAAAAGTTATTACTTCAAAAAAGTGGTGAAGCTATACCAGCCCCCGACAAACTTCTAAACATTAAACAAGCGGCTGAAATGCTTAGCCTATCAGTACCTACCATATATGGGTTAGTGCATCGTGCAGAAATACCAGTAAGCAAACGGGGTAAACGGCTGTACTTTTCAAAAGCAGAACTTACCCAATGGATAAAAGACGGGCGCAAAAAAACCAATACAGAAATAGCCGCTGAAGCTGCACAGTACCTAACTAAAAACAAAAGGGGGTAAACTTATGCTGATACATAAATTTACCCGCCATAGTCTTGTGGTTAAGAGCTATGGTAAAGGTATAAATATTTGGACTTTTCTGCAAACAGTACCACACATACAACCCATAGCCCCCGCAATGGTGCAAGCCCTTGCCTTTCGTTTTAATATCAATGCTGATACATTGGCACTACTAATACACATTGCAGCCAAAGGAGGGGCATTTTATGCCAACTAATAACCCAAACCAAAATATTACCCCCGAAGCCCTAGAAGACCATTTGGCAGAGGTTGAAAATAGTTTAGAGACCAACATTTCGGAAAACTTGAAAACAGTACTTGCAACAAGTAAAAGACTAAAGGAATTAAAAGCAAGTGAAATAAAATTTTCAGACCCCGTATTAAAGCAAGGTGAAAACGCTGTAATATTCCCACATACTATAAATGTAATTCAGGGGCAAGCGGGGGTACATAAAAGTAGGTTAGCAGAAAATATTTGCGCTGCTTTTTTGGCAAAAAGTGGAAACCCTCAAGAACTATTAGAGTTTAAAAGACTAAACCTTAATGCAACCCACAAAGTAATTTACGTAGATACCGAAAGAAATTTAACAGAGCAATTACCCTATGCCTTACAATCAATACAATTAAATGCAGGTTACAATAAAGCCGACCACCCAAGTAATTTTGAGTACATAAGTCTTTTACAAATAAGTCGTAAAGATAGGTTTGCTACCTTAAACGAATATCTAAACCATATTAAGAAAACTACTGATAGCCCTTTATTTATTGTATTAGACGTTTCTACCGATTGTATAGAAGATTTTAATAAGACAGATAAGAGCATGGAGCTTATAGACCTTATGAATATGGCTATAAACGAACATAATGTAATATTTCTTTGCCTTATACACGAAAACCCTAAAAGCGACAAAGCACGAGGGCATTTTGGCACTGAACTAATGAACAAAGCAAGTACAGTAATGCAGGTAGGTTTTGAAAAAGATGCCCAACAAAATGATACAGATATTATACGGGTAAGATATTTAAAATGTAGAAGTACAGCAAAACACACCCCATTTTATATAAAATATTGCAATGAAGTTAAAGGACTGGTTTTAGCAGATGCAAGCGAGGTTACAGGGGTAATAAATAGCAGAAAACGCAAAGCAAGTAATGAAGATGTGATTGAGTTTATTGAAATATATTTAGGAGACGGGACAATCTTAACAAGGGTTGAATTACTTGACAAACTTAGCAAAGATTTTAAGGCAAGCCCAAGAACTATTGAAAGTAGAATATCCGAAATAATGAGTTCAGAAATTGAAATAAGAAACAATAAAGGCGAAGGCTGCAAACTATTTAAAGAAACCAAAGAAAAAACAGTTTATTATAAACTTACCCTAAATGAACCCTCTTAATATCAAAGGTTTGCAAGTTTGCAAAATACATTTGCAAACGTTAATTACAAACGTCTTTTCATGTTTGCAGGTTTGCAAGCCCCTATATACGCCTTTGCAAATTGCAAACAGCATTAGGTAATGAACACACACCAATACATATTGCAACCCTACAAAGGTATAAACAGCCGCCACAAGTGCCCCGCCTGTGGTAAACCCCGTACTTTTAGCCGCTATATTAATACTGATACCTTACAAGATATTGCCCCCAACGTAGGCAAATGCGAACGGCTAAACAATTGCACTTACCACTACACCCCAAAACAATACTTTGCCCATAATGGAATAAGCCAACCCATACAAACCTATACACCCAAAAAAGCCATACTACCTAAGCCTACCACATACATACAACCCCAAGTAGTAGAACAAAGCAAAAGCAACTACCAAAGCAACCATTTTATAACCTTTCTAACCACCACCTTTGGGGCTACTTTGGCACAGCAAGCCATAGCAAGGTACAATATCGGTACATCAAAACATTGGCAGGGTGCAACCGTATTTTGGCAGGTAGATAATGTGGGCAAAGTTCGTACAGGTAAAATAATGCTATACAGCCCCACAACGGGCAAAAGAGTAAAACAACCACACAACTACATTACATGGGCACATAAATTGCTAAAACAGGCTAATTTTAACCTAAAACAATGTTTGTTTGGAGAACATCTAATAACCCAACAACCCAACAAAACCATTTGCTTAGTAGAAAGTGAAAAAACCGCCATTATAGCAAGTGCTTACTACCCTCAATATAACTGGTTAGCAGTGGGCAATCTTTCTACCTTATCGGCTGAAAAATGCCGAAGCATAATAAACCGAAAAGTAATTTTATTACCCGACCTAAAGGCATACGATAAATGGCAAGAAAAAGCCGCTAAAATATCACCCCGTTGGCAAGTATCAAACTTTATAGAAACACACGCCACCGATGCTGAAAAAGCACAAGGTTTAGACATTGCCGACTATCTTTTAGTGCACAGTACTAACAAAACAACCCCAACCCAATGTTTGCAGCCGTCTACACAAACCCTCACACCGCATAAACCTGCAATTATAGTGCGTAACTGTGCGGAAAATCAGCAAACCAGTTTTAGCGGTACTCCACCCCCAATAAATTGGGATAACGATATAAACCAACTCCAAAACCACTTTGCCGCCCTGCAAATTCCAAACCGCCCAATACCATTAAGCCCGTGTGAAACCATACTAAACCCTGCAAACTTTATACACTCACATTTTGAGATACTAAAAGGCAACGCGGGCAACCCTACTTTTTTACCCTACCTAAACAGGTTATACAAACTAAAACAAATACTGCTATGAATAGTAAATATACACCCACCTACATACCTACCCAAAAAATACGTACCATAGGTTTAGTAGAAATTAATACAGAAAAAATACCAAATATTGGCAGGGTACAGCGTATACTAAAACTAATACCATACCTAAACCAGTGGCGTAGCATTGCAGAAATTGCCCACCACATACAAACAAGCAAAAAAACGGTGCACAGGTACACCCAGTTACTTGCCCGCTTAGGCTTTACAGTAGAAAGGGGGGTAAAAAAATATATCCATTACCGTATCACAAATACCCCACAGTTTTTTGGCATAACAGTAGACAAAATCAAAGATTAATTACCTATCACTACGCGGGCGCGTAAAAGGGGCACAATAATATTAGTTGCAACATTGCTTACTCTTAACTTTTCATACACCTGCCCATACTTCACAAAAAGGGACAAAATCAAAGATTTTTCCCACATCGTACACGCGGGCGCGCAGTACAGCAAACTATTTTTTTGAAGTCTATAAAAAAACAATACCCAAACACCCTTTTATTGCATAATTAACAAAGGCAAATCAGTAAAATAACCTTTTCTAATTTTTGCAATTTTATTACCAGTTATGGTGCAAGCATCAAAACTAAACTCACCTGATACTAGTTTATTAGTTTCGTCAAGTTTGGTAATTTTTAACACACCATTGACATACCCTGTTAAATTAGGGTTTATAGTAATGTTGCAAGCATTACTTGTATAGGATGTCAAATCGTTAACTAAACCAGTTGTATAGCCTCCTGTGCAATAATCGGGTTGCAAAATATCAGCATCACCCTTAATTGCAAAAGTACCTACCCTTGCATTGTGAAGTGATAAAGCTAAAGTTTCAGTAGCTGAGCCTACTACTTCTCCCAAACTAACACTAAAAATATTACTTGTTTTATTTAGTCCCGCGCCAAGTAAGGTAGTACTCACTATTGGTTTACCGTTTGCCTCATAATAGTTATTAGCTGTGGTTTGGTTATTTTGTTGAGGGGTAGTACTTGTATTTTCTTTTTTGCAGCCAACAAAAACAAGCAAAATAATAGCTATATAAGAAGTATTTTTCATAACGCAATTTTACATAAATAATTAAAATATCAAAGGGTTTTCTTACACTTAAAAATATACACTCCTAATAAATACCCCTGCACATACTTCACAAAAAGGGACAAAATCAAAGACTTTTCCCACATTGTACACGCGGGCGCGTATAACCGCACACTATTTCTACGTAGTCTATAAAAAGGAATACGCGAACACCCCTTTTTACTTCATAACAGATAATTAGCCAATAAACCATATTTTTGAGGTTTCCACTAAACCTCCAATATTATATATGAACCCAAAAGTACATAACCAAACAGTAAGCTATATTTGGAGCATTGCCGACGATGTTTTGCGCGATGTTTTTGTACGTGGAAAATACCGCGATATTATACTACCCTTTACAGTAATACGCCGCTTAGATATTTTGCTTGTACCCACAAAAGACGAAGTATTACAGACCTACGAGTTTCTTTTAAAAGAAAAAATAGACGATAGAAGCGCACTAAAAACAAGTTCGGGCTATGCCTTCTACAATACATCAAAATTTACCTTAGATAGCCTGCTAAACACCCCCGACGATATAGACACCAACCTTGAGGCGTATTTAGACGGTTTTAGCCCCAATGTACAAGAAATTATAAGCAAATTTAAGCTACGCAACCAGTTAGAAACCATGCGCGAAGCAGGTATAACCTACGCCCTAATAGAAAAACTGTGCAATAAAGATATAAACCTAAGCACTAACCAAAGCAAAAACACCAAAGGCGAACCCCTGCCCCCACTTACCAACTTAGGCATGGGCTATGTGTTTGAAGAACTAATACGCAAGTTTAACGAAGAAAACAACGAAGAAGCGGGCGAACATTTTACCCCCCGCGAAATAATACAACTAATGACGCATATTTTGTTTTTACCCGTAAAAGACAAATTGGGCAAAGACTTAAAATTAATATACGACCCCGCCTGTGGTAGCGGCGGTATGCTAACCGAAGCCGAGCACTACGCCTTAGAAATAACCAACAACAAAGGCAACTTTCAACTTTATGGGCAAGAAGTAAACCCCGAAACCTATGCCATTTGCACCAGCGATATGCTGATAAAAGACGAGCAAACAGAAAACATAAAATACGGCTCTACCCTTGCCAACGATGGTTTTGGGCATTTAAAGTTCGATTTTATGCTATCCAACCCACCCTACGGCAAAACATGGAAAATAGATGCTGATGCCATAGTAGACGATAGAGGTAAAAAAGGCAAAGAAAAAATAAAAGATAACCGCTTTCAGGTAGGTTTACCCACCATTAGCGATGGGCAATTACTGTTTTTGCTAAATATGGTGAGCAAAATGAAACACGATTTCAAAAAAAGCCCATTGGGCAGCCGTATTGCCACCGTACACAACGGTTCTGCACTATTTACAGGCGATGCAGGCGGCGGCGAAAGCGAAATACGCAAACACATAATAGAAAACGATTGGTTAGAATGTATAATAGCCCTACCCAAAAACATATTTTACAATAC
>CAZOZL010000003.1:353011-355192 GCA_964584305.1 uncultured Burkholderiales bacterium | reverse complement strand
GGAAAGTAGAAACTATGGGGAAATAACCTATAATTTAGAACAAATTTCACCATCTTTGATACTATCAAATGATAGTATCATATAATGAAACCACCTTACCAAATAACAGAAACCATAGTACACCTAATTGCTTCTATATCAGAGAAATTAGGAGAAATAAATGCTGTACATTTACACAAGCCACCCACAGAGCTACGGAAAAAAAACCGTATAAAAACCATTCAATCATCATTAGAAATTGAAGGGAACACACTATCAGAACAGCAGATTACAGCACTATTAGACGGTAAAAGAATAATTGCTCCACAAAAAGATATTGTTGAAGTACAAAATGCAATAAAAGTGTATGAGCAATTACAATCGTTCAATCCTAATAGCTTAAGCCATTTAGAAAAAGCACACGGAGTTTTAATGCGAGGATTGATTGACAAAGCAGGAAAATTAAGAATAAAAAATGTAGGGATAGTAAAAGGGTTGAAAGTAGAACACATTGCACCAAGCGGGCAATTAGTTAAAGCATTAATGAATAATTTGTTTACCTACCTCAAAAACAATAAAGATATTGTATTGATAAAAAGTTGTGTCTTTCATTATGAACTTGAATTTATACATCCATTTATGGATGGTAATGGTAGAATGGGTAGATTGTGGCAAACGTTAATCCTAATGCAACACTACCCCGTGTTTGAATACCTGCCAGTAGAAAGTTTAATCAAAAAAAATCAAGCAAATTATTACAACGCATTAAGCAAATCGGACAAATTAGGACAATCCACGCCCTTTATTCAGTATATGCTTACTATTATACTGCGGGCATTAGAAAACTTATTACAAACACAAAATAGAACACTTATAACTAAAGACAGAATTGAACTATTTAAGGATACATTAAAAACACAAGAATTTAGCAGAAAAGATTATTTGCAAAACTATAAAGAGATAAGCCAAGCCACTGCCAGCCGAGATTTAAAATGGGCAGTAGAAAAGCAAATTTTAACAAAACATGGCGATAAAAGATTGACGAAATATAGATATACTAAGTAAACACAAGTATTTCTCTATTTTTACAAAATGGAAATTAGTAAAGTTAATATTGCCGAAAAGTTATCTCAGTTTTCTGATTATTGGAATCCTAAAATAGTGGGCGAGCTAAACGGGCAGCATATAAAATTAGCTAAACTAAAGGGTGAGTTTGTATGGCATACACATGATAATGAAGATGAACTATTTTTTGTTGTGAAAGGGCAACTTACTATTGAGCTAAGAGACAAAACTATTGAACTAAACAAAGGCGAATTATGCATTATACCCAAAGGAGTAGAGCATAAACCTGTTGCAAAAAACGAAGTCGAAATTATGCTTTTTGAGCCTGCAAGTACGCTAAACACAGGCAACAAAAAAGAATCGGCATTTACCAAAGAAACGTTGGATAGAATTTAATGCCACCCAATGGTTTTTCTTTCAATCTATTGTTTTGATTTATTGGTGGTTTTTGTATCTTTGCCGTCCTTAAAAAAATTAAGTAAATGTACGTAATAGTAGAAATAGCTGGTCAGCAGTTTAAAGTGGAGAAAGACCAAACTATTTTTGTTCACCGTATGAACCAAAACAAATCAGGCGATAAGGTTGATTTTGACAAGGTTCTTTTGGTGGATAATGATGGTGATATAAAAGTAGGTGCTCCCACTGTTGAAGGCGCAAAAGTTACTGCCGAAGTGATAGAACACTTGAAGGGGGATAAAGTAATTGTGTTTAAAAAGAAACGCCGCAAGGGGTATCAAAAACAAAATGGACACAGACAACAATTTACAAAAATTAAAATTGCAGGTATTACTGCTTAATTTGTTTCATAGTAAAAATTTAAAAGTATAATACAATGGCTCATAAAAAAGGTGCCGGTAGCTCAAAAAACGGACGCGAATCGCATAGTAAACGCTTAGGTGTTAAAATATTTGGTGGTCAAGCAGCTATTGCAGGTAATATAATAGTAAGACAACGGGGTACAAAACACCACCCTGGCGAAAATGTTGGTTTAGGTAAAGACCATACTCTTTTTGCTATGATTGATGGTACTGTTGTTTTTAGAAAACGCAAAGACAATCGCTCTTTTGTATCCATAGCACCGATACAAGAAGTTATTGTTGAAGAAAAACCAAAAGCTAAAAAGGCTGCTCCTAAAAA
>CAZOZL010000003.1:255844-352911 GCA_964584305.1 uncultured Burkholderiales bacterium | reverse complement strand
TACAAGAAGTTATTGTTGAAGAAAAACCAAAAGCTAAAAAGGCTGCTCCTAAAAAAGAAGCTAAGGTTGAGGATAAGGTAGAAAAAGACACTACTGCTGAGGCAAAAGTAGAAGAAGCACCTGCCGTTGAAGTAACCCCTGAAAAACCAAAGGCTAAAGCTGCTCCTAAAAAGAAACCTGCTACACCTAAAGCAGCCAAAAAAGAAGAAAAAGAATAAGTATTTATTTTCTTAGGATATATTGAAAAGCACTCTAATTTTTAGGGTGCTTTTTTTATTTTTACTTGTAGGTGAATATGGTCTGCATGGCTAACAGCATAACAACCATGAAATCTTATTTTGGCAGTTCTATTAAAAATCATACTATTAACATTGCGATAGGTTGAAACCTACCGCTTATGAGAATTACAGCACAAAGGTGGATTTAAGTCCGCCTTTGTGCTGTAATAGGTAACAGAATATAGACTTTAATCCTATTCTTATAGGAAAACACAGCACTTATACGTACTGGCAGGAAAGCGAAGGTTTTATCTTGCAACGGTCTTCATCTTTTACTGATAACAAAAATTTAATTTTGATATTGCCAAATAAACTCTCCTTTGGTGTTTATATATCCGTATGTGGTAATGCCTTCAACCAGTGCATAGTTGTGCCTAAAACGTGCGCTATTAATATATTTATACTCAAGTACTACTTCACCTTTGGTATTAATAAAGCCCCAATATCCGTTTTTTTTCACGCTTGCCAGTCCATTATCACTAAACGCTAAAGCACCATTAAACTGGTAGGGGATAATTACTTGCCCTTTTTTATTAATATATCCCCACTTATTATCACTATTGCGCACAGGGGCTAATCCTTTATTAAAATAACCTGCCCTGCTAAAACTATCTTTTAGTACTTGTTTGCCTTTAAGGTTTATAAATTTCCAAGCACTGCTATATGTTTTTTGCGCTGCAAAAACACCCTCTTGTACTTGGGTAATGCTTTGGTATTGCGGTATTACAGCCCACTCCCCTTTTTTGTTTATTATACCCCACTTGCCTTTTTTGCTGGCCTGTGCATAGCCGTTGGTAAACTCATAACATAGGCTAAACTGTGGTTCTATTGCGGTATTTCCTTTTTTATTAATATAGCCCCACTTGTTATCTACCTGCACCCTCGCCAAGCCTTCACTAAAATCTCCCGCAGCATCAAACATCACAGGCACTACCACATTCATATCTTTATCAATAAAAGCAAAACGAAACCCTTTTTTTGTTTGGTGAGTAACGCTAGCTATACCCTCATTAAACTGGCTACCCATAGCAAAAACAGGGGCAATGGCTACCTTGCCCAAACTATCTATATAGCCTACCTTACCTTCTACTACTACTAAAAAACGGTTGGCATCAATATTTTGTAACGAATCAGTTTGTGCATAGCTGCTTACTGTACAAAAAATCAGTAAAAAAATAATAAAAAGTTTTCTCATATATGGTTTAGCTAACACGGGTGCGTATCCACTCGCAAAAATTGTGAAGGTATTTTTTATTTTCCTCGTCAATATCTATACTATCCAGCAAATTATATGCCTTTGTAAAATAACTGGCACTTTTTTGGGTGGCTATTTCTTTAATGTTTAGTGCAGTATAAATATCCATTACTGCTTCTACTTTTTCTTTGGGGGTGAAATCATTTACAGTTAGCCAATAGTGTAGTTGTTTTTTGTTTTCTCCATCTGCCAATTCAAGCGCTTTAATAAGTAAATAGGTTTTTTTATTGCTAATAATATCACCGCCTATTTGTTTACCTACTTTGTCTTTATCACCAAAAACATCTAAAATATCATCCATTAGCTGGAAACCTATCCCTACTGTTTCTCCAAAAGTATAGATGGCTTTTTGCTGTGCCATAGTTGCACCCGCTGTTATTGCGCCTACTTGTAGTGAGCAGCCTAATAATACCGCAGTTTTTAGGCGTATCATTTCTATATACTCTTGGGCGTTTACTGTTTCACGGCTTTCAAAGTTCATATCAAGCTGTTGCCCCTCACAAACTTCAATAGCAGTTTGGTTAAATACGTCTAAAATAGGATTTTGATATTGGGGTTTTGTTTCTCTAATTAAATTAATGGCTTTTATCAGCATTAAATCGCCCGAAAGTATTGCCGTTGGTTCATTCCATTTCACTTGCACAGTTGCTTTACCTCTACGGATTGGGGCAACGTCCATAATATCATCGTGTATTAAAGTAAAGTTATGAAACACCTCAATAGCTAATGCTTGTTTTTCGCTCTCCTTTATATCTCCTCCAAATAGCTCATTGCCCATTAGTGTAAGCACAGGGCGCATACGTTTTCCCCCTAAAGTTAGGATATAGTTTAGCGGGTCGTATAAATTTTGTGGGACTCCTGCAAAGGGGTGTTGCTGAATTAGCTGGTTTACTTTTTCAAGGTATTCAGGATATGGGCGCATGGCACAAAGATAACGCTTGTAGTCAACACTCCATTGTCTGATAGTCAACAGAAATTTAGAAACCGTTGACCGTTGACTGTCGTTATATCGATTATGAAGATTATATCATTAAAAAGTCTATTTGGCGTTTTAGCGGGTCGGCGGCTTTCACTTTCACCTGTACAGGGTCGCCCAAGCGGTATTTCTTTTTAGTGCGTTTGCCCATTACTGCCTTTTCTTTCTCATCATAGGCGTAATAATCATCAGCCAGAGTGTTTAGGCGTACCATTCCCTCACATTTATTTTCAACTAATTCTACATAAATACCCCATTCGGTTACTCCGCTAATTAAACCACTAAACACTTGCCCTACCGATTCTTTTAAGTACTCGGCTTGTTTATATTTAATAGAGGCACGCTCTGCATCAGTAGCTTTTTGCTCCATTTTACTACTGTGTTTACTGCGCGTTTCCCACTCGGGCGATGGTTTTTCAGTTTCGCTATTTAGGTATTTTTCTAATAAGCGATGTACCATCAGATCAGGATAACGGCGTATGGGGCTGGTAAAATGTGCATAAAAATCAAATGCTAAACCATAATGCCCTGTTTTTTGGGTGGTATAAATTGCCTTTGACATGGTGCGTATTGCCATGCTTTGCAGCAGGTTTTGCTCAGGTTTCCCTTCGGTAGCAATAGCCAAATCGTTAAACGATTTAGTAATGGCTTTTTGCGAGTCCATTTTTAAATGGTATCCAAAGCGTTTTGCAAAAGCAGTAAAATCTCTTAGCTTGGTATCTTCGGGTGCATCGTGTACACGGTACACAAATACATTGGCTTCTTTTTGTTTTTTAGCTCTATATTTATACGCAAACTCGGCTACTTTTCTATTAGCAAGCAGCATATATTCCTCTACTAATTTATGGGCATCTTTACGTGTTTTAACAGAGACGCCCAGTGGTTTTCCCTTTTCATCGAGGTTAAACTTCACTTCTTCAGTTTCAAAACTTAAAGCCCCATTTTTAAAACGAGCTTCTTTTAGTTTCTTGGCAATGGTATTTAAAGTGATTAACTCGTTTGCCAAATCGCCCTCACCACTTTCTATACGCTCTTGCGCTTCTTCATACGTGAAACGGCGTTGAGAATGGATAACCGTTTTACCCATCCATTGACTAATAATTTTACCCTCATCGTTTATCTCAAAAACAGCCGAAAAAGTAAGTTTATCCTCATTAGGACGAAGTGAACAGAATCCATTACTTAATTTTTCGGGCAACATGGGTATGGTTCTATCTACCAAGTAAACAGAGGTAGCACGGTCGTAGGCTTCTTCTTCAAGCCTTGTATTTGGGCGTACGTAATGCGAAACATCGGCAATATGTACACCAATTTCGTAATGCCCGTTGTCTAATTTTTTAAATGAAATAGCATCATCAAAATCTTTAGCATCAGCAGGGTCTATGGTAAAAGTGAGTGTATCTCTAAAATCGGTACGTTTTTTTAACTCGTTATTACTTATAGTGTCATTTATTCTTTTTACCTCTTGCTCCACAGCCAAAGGAAACTCAAGCGCAAAGCCAAATTCAGCAACAATAGCATGCATTTCAGTATCGTTGTCTCCTATATCTCCTAATACTGTTTTTACCCTGCCAAAAGGATTTCTTGCATCATCAGGCCAATCGGTTATAGTAGCAATTACTTTTTGTCCGCTTTTAGCATTTTTTAAATGTTCATTTTTGATAAAAATATCAGCATACATTCGTTTATCATCAGGAATAACAAACGAGAAATTTTTGCTTTTATCTAATGTACCTACAAAATCGGTTTTGGCACGGGTGAGTACTTCGGTTACATAGCCTTCTGGTTTTTTTCTTTTGCGCTTTGCATAAAGCGTAACTTCGGCACGGTCGCCATTAAGGGCATGGTTTAAATCTGCTGGGGCTATGTATATATCTTCCTCTCCATTATCAGGAATTAAATATGCGGCACCTCTTTGGGTTACATCTATTTTTCCTTCAATAAGGTTTTTGGGGTTCTCGTAATGGTATTTACCACGGCTTACCTCTCCTATTTTACCTTCTTTTTTAAGGTTTTCAAGCAGTTGGATTACATTTTTATTTGTTTTTTCGATACCTAAACGTGCCGACACCTGATGGTGGTTCATTAGCGATGTAGGATTTTCTTTAAAAACGTTATATATAAGAGGTTTTAATTCTTTTTTAGAATAAGTCATTTATGTTTTCTTTGTGTTGATGTTAACTAAAACCTCAATACACAATGATAGTGCATTGTAAATAAGTTTGAAAGGAATAGAAGTTAACAAGTTGTGGCAATGCGATAAATTTAATTGCCTTTGTATAATGGTATTTTGTGTGCTAATTTATTTTGGTTGTTGTAGCTTTTCTATCCTAAACAAAGCCTTTGTTTCGCAACAAGAGGTTTAAAAAATTAGGGGAGGCTAAAAAATGCGGAGCTACTCTTTTTTACTCTGAAATATATACTGTTTTGTGCAACAGTAATTTGCGTGCAAATATAGTGCTTATTTTTTTTGTAACTAAATATAAGTTGAAGATATTACAGGCTTACACTATCTGCATACTATTAGTTTAGCCATTACCGGCGGGTATAATTATACTCATCCACTACTTCTTTTCCTTTAATATCTGCTTCTGTTCGAGCATGGAGTTTATTTTTGCTAACAAACTCATATACTACCCTTTGAGGGTCATCATGTTCTAAATTCTCAAACTCTAATTCTTTAGTATTGGGCGAGGGTTTTAAGGTAAATAGTACAGGCTTATTATTATTTACTTGAGCTATAAACACCCAAAAATCACCTACTTTATCTATTTTCATAAGTTCAATAACAATGGTGTCAACACCTTTTATTACATAACCCTTACCCATATAACTGCTATCTTCTCCTTCCTCCCAGTTCTCAACAATAGTAAGTTTGCCCACCTTCATCTCCCAACTGCCTGTTAGCCATTTAAAATCTTTTTTTTCTATTGTGTTTTGTGCCATCACTTGCAGTGCAGTGCAAGCAATAGCTATTGTTGTAAAAAGTATTTTTTTCATTTTTTAGTTCGTGAAGTATACTGCATCATGTCGTTTTGTATGCTAATAAAACCTGATAAAATCTTTATTCATAAAAGAAAGAATCTGAGTGTTTTTGTACTTAAAGTTTGAAGGGTGTGTAATCAAAATCTCATTATCTAAAAATTCGGTCCGCAACCTAAATTTGATTTGTGTGGTTGTATGTGCTTCCAAAATGCTTTGCCTGCACTTTCATAATGGTCTAAAGAGTAATTGAATTTTGTGTTAGAAGCTACTTGATAAATATATTCTTTGCACGAATATGAATATTTTTGTTTAAAGCAGACAATAGCAAAGTAATAGGTGTTGTAATCAACACTCACGGTATAAAAAGTTACTTTAGAAATTGCTTCACTAGTATAACTAATATAACTTGTGCCAGTAGTTTCTGATTTTACAAAATCCACCCATTCTTGACAGGATTGAGCATTAGCATTGATACTTACTATAAGAATGATTATCAAACAAAGTAAGTGTTTTTTTATTTTCATATAATCTTTTATGCTTCTAATATTCTTCTTTTTTTAGTATTAAACGTAAATATCGTCATTTCTTTAGATATAAGACTTGCAAAAAAGAATTGTACTTACCCTATTCTAATATATTTGTGGCATAATTCGTATACCACTATTGTTCTAATTGGGTAAGTGTGCTGTCTAAGGGTTGAAATGTTAAAAATTCTTATGTGGATTTTTTCTGTTATTAAGCAGAATAATCTTATCACAATGAAAAAGTATGCTATGGATATCATAATTTGTTTGGGCTTGTTTGTTGGTAAACTAGCCTTTACCCACTGGGGCTAATACATCTACCTTAAAGACCAAACTGAAAACTTACTGGTTGCGCTTGTTGTTTTGTTTTAGATGCTCTTTCATAATATGTAGATTTGAGTGCTAACTTATTTCAGGGTTGGATAGTCAAAAAAAAGCCACCCTTTCAGGTGGCTTAGTGTATAGAGTAGTTAAAATTTTATTTTCCTTCTAATGCTGCCGCACCCCCTACTATTTCCGAAATTTCGTTGGTAATGGCTGCTTGGCGAGCTTGGTTATAGGTAAGGCGAAGGTTCTTCAATATGTCGCCTGCATTATCAGTTGCTTTGTCCATAGCCACCATACGCGCACCATGCTCTGATGCAAAAGAATCGAGCATTGCACTATATAATTTAGTTTTTAAAGCACGCGGTATTAAATCGTTTAATATTTCTACTTTATTGGGTTCAAAAATATAGTTCACATTGCTTTCGCTCGCACCCAATGCGTCTTTATCAACGGGTAGGTATTGGCTATCTCTAATTATTTGAGTGGCAGCGTTTTTAAACTCGTTATAAATTATATCTACACGGTCTATTTCACCTTTCAAAAATTGGTCAAACACAAAGTCTCCAGCTTTAAAAGCATTTTCAGCAGTGAGGTCTAAAAAAGTTTCTTTAAACTGTGTATTTACATTATAGCCTAATTTTGCAAAAAACTCTGCACCTTTTTTACCAATACACAACAAGGTGATGTTCTCTTTGCCAACGTGTGCGTACTTTTTAGTTACTAAATCACGTGTTTTCTTAATCACGTTGCTATTAAAACCACCACACAATCCCCTATCAGAAGTTAACACTACTAATAATACTTTTTTCACCTCACGGTTGTCAAAGTATTTGGCAAGGCTTTCATCCTCAACACTGCCCGATAAGTTGGCTAACATACCAAAAAGTTTGCTTGCATAGGGACGCATTTGTACAATACCTCCTTGTGCTCTTCTTAGTTTAGTAGCCGATACCAGCTTCATAGCTTTGGTTATCTGCTGTGTACTAATGGTAGAACTAATCCTTATCCGTATCTCTTTAAGATTTGCCATGTATACAACCTTAGCGGGTTAAAAATTTATGCCTTATACTTTGCCGAAAGCTCTTTTGCTACCGACTTTAGTATATCTGTTACATTATCATCCAATTTGCCTTTTGCCAACAAATCAAGAACATCTCTGTGTTTTGCATCAAGATACTCTACAAATTCGCTCTCAAATTCTTTTACTTTATTTACGGGTACATTGCTTAATAAGCCTTTTGAACCTAAGTAGATAATGGCTACTTGTTTTTCAACGGTAACGGGTTCGTATTGCCCTTGTTTCAAAACTTCAACGTTTCTTGCTCCTTTATCAAGTACTGCTTTGGTAGCAGCATCAAGATCTGAACCAAATTTTGAAAAGGCTTCAAGCTCGCGGTACTGTGCTTGGTCTAATTTTAGTGTACCAGCCACCTTTTTCATTGCTTTAATTTGAGCATTACCTCCCACACGAGATACAGATATACCTACGTTAATTGCGGGGCGCACACCAGAGTTAAACAAGTTTGACTCTAAAAATATCTGCCCATCAGTAATAGAAATTACATTAGTTGGGATATATGCAGAAACGTCTCCTGCTTGTGTTTCAATAATAGGTAGTGCAGTTAATGAACCTCCGCCTTTTACTAAACCTCTTATAGATTCGGGTAAATCGTTCATTTTTTGTGCTATCTCGTCAGATGAGTTAATTTTAGCGGCACGCTCTAATATGCGTGAGTGCAAGTAAAATACATCACCTGGGTATGCTTCACGCCCTGGCGGGCGACGAAGTAGTAAAGAAACCTCACGGTAAGCTACCGCTTGTTTCGATAAATCATCATAAACAAGTAGGGCGGGTTTACCTCTATCTCTAAAAAACTCACCAATAGCACAACCTGCCATTGCCGAGTACATTTGTAGCGGTGCAGGCTCTGATGCTGATGATGCTACCACTACGGTATAGTCCATAGCTCCTTTTTCTTTTAAAGTATTAACCACACCTGCAACTGTTGATGCTTTTTGCCCAATAGCTACATATACACAAAATACAGGCTCGCCTTTGTCGTAAAACTCTTTCTGATTGATAATAGTATCAATAGCAATAGCTGTTTTACCCGTTTGTCGGTCGCCAATAATTAATTCTCGTTGTCCACGCCCAATAGGTATCATAGCATCAATAGCTTTAATACCCGTTTGTAATGGCTCTTGTACAGGCTCACGAAAAATAACACCAGGGGCTTTACGCTCCAAAGGCATTTCGTATAAATCTCCTGTTAGTGCGCCTAAACCATCAATAGGTTCACCCAGTGTGTTTACAACACGCCCAAGCATACTATCCCCTACTTTTATAGATGCAATACGGTTTAAGCGTTTTACGGTATCTCCTTCTTTTACATCTTCAGAGCTACCTAAAAGTACTGCGCCTACACTATCTTCTTCTAAGTTAAGTGCTATGCCTTGCAGCCCTCCTGAAAACTCTATAAGTTCACCATATTGTACTTTGCTAAGTCCATATATGATAGCAATACCATCACCTATCTGCAATACCGTACCTACTTCTTCAAGTTGGGCTTCGGTTTTTAGGTTAGACAGTTGCTCTCTTATGATGGCTGAAACCTCAGCGGGTTTTATTCCTGTTGATGCCATAATCAGTTAAATTATCGTGTTAATTTTGGTGAATTAATTCTTTCTTTAAAATGTTCAATTTTTTGGCTATGCTTGAGTCGTATAAATCATCTTCGATACGAATTACAAGCCCGCCAATTATAGCAGGGTTTACTATTGTTTTCAGTTCTATCCTTGCGTTTGTTTCTTTTTCTATAAACTCTTTTACAGAGGCGTGCATACTCTCTGTGAGTGGTGTAGCACTGGTAACAGTTGCTGCCGAAATGCCATTGCGCTGGTTGTATTGCTTGGCAAACTCTTGTGTAATAATGGGCAAAAACATTTCTCTGCGTTTGCGCACTACCGTTTCAATAAAATTTTGCGTTAGCTTATTAAAGTCTTTGCTAAACAAAGTACTTAGTACTGTTGTTTTTTTAGCAGGCTGTATAATGGGGTTTTTTAGCATACTCACCAAGTCAGGGCTTTGCTGCATAACAGCTTGTAAAGAGCGCATATCAAGATTAACCTGAGCAAGTATATCTTGTTCAACAGCCAACTCCATTAACGATTTGGCATATCTTGCTGCTATTCTTATTTCTGACATTGGTTTAGTTTAAAGTGGCTTTTTGTAAATAATTTTTTACTAATTCTTCTTGTTCAGAAGGATTTTCAAATTTCTTTTTCAATACTTTTTCAGCCATTTCTATTGAAAGGGCAGCTACCAACTCTTTAATTTCAGTTTTGGCAGCTTCTTTATCTTTAGTAATGCTACTGTGCGCTGCTTCAAGCATACGCTTCACATCAGCATCAGATTTTTGCTTGGCTTGCGATTTTAGGTTTTCACCTATTTCTTTCGCCTCTTTTAATATTTTATCACGCTCCAAGCGGGCTTCTTGCAGCAATTTTTCATTGTCTGCGTGTAAAAGCTCCATTTGCTTGCGTGCATCTTCTGCTTGCTGCAGCGACGAGGCTATTTTATCTTCCCTATCTTTTAGTGATTGTAAAATGGGTTTCCAAGCATATTTTTTCAGTACTAAAAACAGTATTGAAAATACTACGAAAGTCCAAAAAAACAATCCGAAATCAGGTGTTAATAATTCCATGCGGTTTTATTGTTTTTTAAAATACAGCAATACAGGCTGTTGCCAACCTGTATTGCTGTGGTATATTTTTTGTTGCTGAAATTAGCTTTTAGCCTGCACTCATTGCAAGGAAACAGATTACCGCACCAAACAGAGCCACACCCTCGATAAAGGCAGCTAAGATAATTGCAGTAGTTCTGATATCGCCTACGGCTTCAGGTTGGCGTGCGATAGCCTCAACAGCACCAGCACCAATTTTACCAATACCTAAGCCCACACCTACAGCTACAAGACCAGCACCAATACCGGCTCCTAAAGGACCAAATGTGTTGATTTCAAGAAGCAATTTTTGTAATAACATAATCGTGTTTTATTTAATTGTCGTTTTTAAAAGGTTTCTATTTTTTTCTCTTAGTGTGCAGCTTCTGCATGAGAGGGTTCTTCAAGTGCTTGCCCAATAAATAATGAGGTAAGCAGTGTGAAAATAAACGCTTGCAAAAATGCTACTAATAACTCTATACAATATAAAAATAAGGCAAGTGCTGTTGAAGCAAGTGATACTCCAAAGCCAGTACCCACATCTTGCCCGCCATTGCTAAACATAAATATTAGCCCTAAAATACTAAGTATAATTATATGCCCCGCAGTAACGTTTGCAAACAAACGTATCATAAGTGCAAAGGGTTTGGTAAATATGCCCACAATCTCTACGGGTATCATTATAAAAAATAGCAGCTTGGGTACACCTGGTGGGTTAAATATATGCCCCCAGTAGTATTTTTTGGCAAACACTAAAGTAGCTATTAAGGTTACTAAAGCCAAAAAAGCGGTAATGGCTATATTGCCTGTTACGTTTGCCGCACCTGGCAGTAAGCCCAGCATATTGTTCATCCATATAAAGAAAAACAAGGTAAGCATATAGGGCAAAAAACGATTGGTATTTTTACCCATATTTGGGGCTACAATATCATCGCGCACAAATAGTATTAGTGGCTCCATAAATGCCTGTAAGCCTTTGGGTACCCATTGCCCTTTTTTTGTATAGGCGTTGGCTACTGTTATAAACATAATGCACAACAACAATACCGACAGCATCATAGAGGTTACATTTTTAGTAATTGAAAAATCAAAAGGCTTTGCATTAGTAGCATGGTGTTCCTCATCTATATGTAATTCACCTTTTGCATTGGCTATATATATTTTTTCGTGATATAGTATATAGTTTTTATAATACTTGGGTGCATTGTGGTCTGTAATTCCTTCTTTGTAATTAAAAGCATTGGATAAGAAAAAATCTACTCCATTTTGTTCGCTATATAATATAACGGGTAGTGGTATGGTAGCATGAAATGTACCAAAGGCAAAAAATTCCCACTCATGTGCATCACTAATGTGGTGCATTATTAACTCCTTGGCGTTAAACTCTTTTTTATGTTCGCCTTGGTGATTTTTGTGCGCAACCTCATCGTGTTTTTCAACTGATTGAGCAGTGGTTTTTTCATGATTTTGACCAGAGTTTCCTTCAGGTTGGTTTGCTTTTACTCCTAAAAAAGAGCAAATAATCGCAAAAAACAGTGCAAATTTACCTGCCTGCTTGAATGAAAACTTATTATTTACGCTACTTATCACGGATTGAATCTTTTTTTGAATCGGGGCGCAAGTTAATCACTAAATGATAATTTTCAAATACTGTAAACAATAAATATAAAATTATAAAAATTACAGCAAATGAAACACTGGTATTACCCGTTGCTGATACGTATATTACAAAGAAACCAAAGCTCAAAAAAAGACGTATCATTAGGGTAATAATGAGTAACTTTATAGAGGTAGCTGGCGAAGTTTTAAGCACAAAGTACGAAAGCACAAAAATGATAAACGAAACCGTAAAGAAAAACCCAAACACTACCCAAGTACCATCGGGCAGTATAGTAGTATATTGTTGCAAAGCGTATATAATACCACTTAGCAAAAGGGCGTAGGCTAATAAGCGTATAAAAAAGCGGTGGAGCTTCAAGGTTTGGTTAGTTGTTTTTATCGTTTAACTGCCGTAATAATTTAATAATAGAGGCGGTTAAGCCCACAATAATACCTAACAAGAGAAATATAGGAAAACTAATTTTTAACAGTTGGTCTAAATAGTTCCCTAAAAAACCAAGCAAAACAACTGCTATTACCAGTTGCAGCCCTATGGACAAATAATTGTAAAAACTTAAATTAGGCTTCGAGGGCTTTTTCGCTGGTTGGGGCATTTTGTGATTTTTCTTTACTGCTTAGTGGCACTCGCCCAGAAGATAGCATACTACATTTACCATTAAACGCTGCGCCTGATTCAACTACCAGCTTGTTTACTATAATATCGCCATTTATAAACGAGGTAGATTTTAGCAGCAAGGTTTGCGAAACAGATAGCTTGCCGTTTACCTTACCCGATATATCTGCATTTTGGGCTTCTACATCACCTTCAATAATGCTTGATTTGCCTATAACTACTTTGGCTTTTGATGTGATAGTACCTTTTACAATACCATCAACACGTATATCTCCGTTTGATTCTATATCGCCATTTATAATAGTGCCAGCACTTATAATATTTATAGTGCCATTGCCGTTTTCGGATGAGTTTCCTTTGGTTTCTTTACTGCTATTATTAAACATTATTTAGTATGTGTTTGGGGTAGTATGAAGCACAAAAATAAGTTATCCACAGCGCAATTAAAAGAAAAATGAGGGTTTAGGGTGTTTTGGGCAAACTATCTTTGCTATCTATGTCTTCAAACTCATTTTTTAAAATTTTGTCAATGGTTTTCCATTTCTCAAAATATTGTGTGTTTACTCTTTCTAATGAGTCAAATTTTTCATCCTGTTCTAGCTTCATCCGTAAGTAGTCTGTTTTATCAAACCCTGGCACATATTCCTTTAGTGGAGTATAAAATAGCAATAGCACAATAAATGTAGTAAACACTACTACCAAGCTACTAAACACTAATAAAACATTAAGCGGTTTAAGAACAATTGAGGCACTCTCGTTTAGTGTTTCATCATTTACTACAATAAGGCGGTACTTATTTTTTAGCCGCTTTATAAACCGTTTTTCTTTACTTTTTGCCACTTTTCAGTATATACTTACACAAGTTTCAAACCTACATCTTTTGTATAAAAAAAAAGTAAAAACTACAACTAATATTGTATTTGTGCTGTTTGGTAGTATTATATCACAGTAAATAAAATATTTTTGCAACTTTATAGTTTATTAATAGAGAGTAGAGAAAACCATAGTATATATTTTGAAAGCGGGAAGAAGAACATTTGTACAGCTATTTGCCATTGCCTTAATACTGGTGGTAGTAACAGCTTGTAATAAAAACAGCACCAGTTGGGCAAACCGCAACTATCAAAATATGATAGCTCGCTACAATGTATATTATAACGGTACTGAAAAGTTAAAAGAAGTAAAAGACGCACTTGCACTAAACCATCAAGATAATTATGACCAAGTTTTAGATGTTTTCCCTTACGGGGATGAACAACAAGCCAAAGCACAAGCAAGTGCTATGGATGAAGTGATAAAAAAAGGCTCTAAAATTATTCTTAATCGCCCAGTTAGCAAATGGGTGGATGATGGGTACTTATTAGTAGGAAAAGGGTATTTTTTTAAGGCAGATTATTATGCTGCTATCGAGACTTTTCAATACATAAATACCCGATACAAAGACACTGAAATTGCCAAAGAGGCTACCATTTGGATACTAAAATCGTATTTAATGTTAGAGCGGTATGATGATGCAGAGGCATTGGTAGCACTACTAAAAAACAAAAAAACGTTTCCGCCTCGGTTAGCAGGCTTGTTTTCGGCGGCAGCGGCACAGGTGTATATTAAACAGGGGAAATATTTGCCCGCATTAGAGTTTATTCATGTAGCACTAAACGAAACAAAAAAACGCCACCGCACCCAAAGGGCAAGATACAAATACATTACCGCACAACTATTTGAGAGAACTGGACAGCCTGATTCTGCCAAGTACTATTTAGAAAAGGTAATTAAGCTAAACCCTCCCTACGATATGGCTTTTAATGCCAAAATAAGTTTAGCACGAAACTACAACCCTAATGATGCTGGGCAGGTACGCAGAGCCCGCCGCTATTTGCGGGGGATGCTACGCGATGATAAAAACATTAGTTACTACGACCAAATTTATTACCAATTAGGCATTATTGAAAGAAAGACGGGCAACAACGGTGCTGCGATAGAAAATTTTAGGTTATCACTTCAAAACTCTAAAAACAACCAAAACCAAAAAGCCGTTACCTTTTTAGCATTGGCTGATTTGTATTTTAAAATACCCGAATATACTTTAGCACAGCTATACTACGATAGTACGGTACAGGTTATCCAGCCAGAGTTTGAAGACTATGAGAACATTGTAAAAAAGCAATCGGTATTATCAGAATTAATAAAGTACAAGGTAATTGTTGAACGTGAAGATAGCCTGCAACGTTTGGCAAAACTTAGCCCCAACGAGTTATCAAAACGTGTAAACAGGTGGATTGAAGAAGCTGCTGAACGTAAAAAACGTGCTGAAGAAGAAAAAGAAAACCAACAAAACAACGGCGGTTTTGGGGGTGGAGGTGGGTTTCCTGGTACACCGGGTATAGGGCAACCGCAAGCAGGAGCAGGCGGCTCTAATTGGTATTTTTATAACCTACAACAAGTAAGTATAGGCTACTCAGAGTTTACTACAAAATGGGGAAGAAGAAAACTAACAAACGACTGGCGATGGAGTAAAAAAGATAAAATCCCCACCCACTCACAACCCAATAATCCAAATGCCAAAGAAGACCCAGAAGAAAAAGAGAAAGACAAAACTGCAAAGGTTGACCCTGAGATAGAAAAACGCTTGGCAAACATACCCGAAGAAAAACAAAAATATTATAGAGATATACCCTTTAGCGAAGATGATAAATTGCGCTCTGATGATAAAATAGCCAGCGGGCTATACAATATTGGCGTGATATATTATGAAAAACTAAGCGATATACCCGAAGCTATTAAAGCCTTTGATGAACTTTTGCAGCGTTTCCCCAATAGTGAATTTGAAGCGCGCACCTATTACTACCTATATAAAATTTATAAAGGCAAAGAAAATGAGACACTAACCAGCAAATACAAACAGTTGCTAATTGATAAATTCCCCGATTCTGATTTTGCACGATTAGTAAACGATAATCCAATACTACGTAAAGGTATTGCCGAAATAGAACCCCGCAAAAAAGATTTTTATAACACTACTTTAGGGCTATTTAGAAGAGGGCGGTATATGGAAGTGAAAAGCCGAAAATATGTTGCTGACACTATGTTTGTAGGCACTTCTCTTTCCCCAAAATATATGTTGCTATATGCTATGAGTGTGGGAAAAACAGACTCGGCAAGCGAGTATAAAAAAGAACTTCAAAACATTATAAACCAGTTTCCAGCTACCAATATATCAAAACGAGCAAAAGAGTTGTTGGATGCAGCAATAAAGATAGAGGAAGGGAATGCCAAGCCAAAAGGGAGAGATACACGGGAGGACGTTTTTAAATTTAAGCCTGATGCGCTACATTTTATAGTAATTGTTTATCCCAAAGAAAAAGGCAACCCCAGTAGCATTCGTATAAAAATATCCGATTTCAATCAATCTTCATTCCCAAACAAGCAGCTACAAATTATCCCCAGTGTTTTAAATGATAATGATAACCTAATCATTATCCGTAGTTTTGAGGGTAAGGACAAGGCACAGGATTATAAAAAACAGCTTGAAAGTTTTCACGGCTTGTTAATGGGTAGTTTAGATAGAAAAGAAGTATATTATGGAATTATCTCGCCTAAAAACTATGCCGAGCTAATTAAGGTAAAAGATATTGAGCCTTACAAAAATTTTTATAACCGCTATTACCGCTAAAAACAGCTATGGCAGAACAGCACAAAAAGAATAAACGCTCACCGTTACTACGGTTTTTCTTTTACTTTCTTTCATTTCTTATAATGATGTCCTTGGGAATGCTGCTACTTTTTGCAGGCATTAATTGGGGAATGCTGGGCAAATTGCCCGATATTAAACAACTTGAAAACCCCGAAACATACTTAGCCACAGAAATAATTAGTGAGGATAATGTGCAACTGGGCAAATACTATTATGAAAACCGCTCAAATGCTACATACCAAGAGTTAAGTCCACACCTTATAAATGCGTTGATAGCCACCGAAGATGAACGTTTTTATAACCACGCAGGCATTGATATTAGAGGGCTGGGGCGTGTGTTTTATAAAACAGTATTGCTGCGCAAAAAAAGCAGCGGAGGGGGAAGCACCATCACCCAGCAGTTAGCACTAAACCTTTTTTCTGGTGCAAGGGCAAACTCGCTTATTGAACGTATTAAGCAAAAGTTAAAAGAATGGGTAATTGCTTTGCGGCTCGAAAAACGCTATACCAAGCAAGAAATACTAACTATGTATCTTAACACGGTACAGTTTTCGGGCAATTCATACGGTATTAAAAGTGCTACCAAAACATTTTTTAATAAAACGCCTAATGAACTTACTATTGAAGAGGCTGCGGTTTTAGTAGGTGTTTTAAAAGCCATTACTAAGTTTAACCCTAAGTTTAACCCCAAAAACTCTTTATTGCGACGTAATACCGTGATGTTTCAGATGAAAAGAAACGAACTACTTACTGATGCTCAGTTTGATTCTTTAAAAATAAAACCCATCCAGCTTAAATATCAAACAAGCTCTCATAATGAGGGGAAAGCTACTTATTTCCGTGAGTATTTGCGGCTGTTTTTAACCGCTTCAAAACCCGAAAAAGAAGACTATTATGACGAGTACGCTTACAAAATTGATAAACAACTATGGGAAGAAAACCCCTATTATGGCTGGACAAATAAGAACACCAAACCCGATGGCAGTAAGTACGATTTGTACCGTGATGGATTAAAAATAAAAGTTACCCTAAACAGCATATTGCAAAACTATGCCGAGAAAGCAGTAGCGAAACATATGCCCGCTTTGCAAAAAAAGTTTGATAAACATTGGGGAAAACAAGAACCTTGGTATGCTGATAAAAATTTTATAAAAAGGGCTATTAAACGTACCGAAAGATATAGGCTAATGAGGGCAAGTAAAATTAGTGATGCCGCTATAAAAAAAGCGTTTACTACCAAAGCTAAGATGACCCTATTTACCCACAATGGAGATGTAGATACAGTATTAACCCCTACAGACTCGCTAAAGTATTATAAGCGTTTGGCACAAACTGGTTTCCTATCTATGAACCCAAAAACAGGAGCAATAAAGGCTTGGGTAGGAGGTATAAATCATAGGTATTTCAAGTACGACCATGTAAACATTCATGCTACACGGCAGGTAGGCTCTACGTTTAAACCTTTTGTATATTCTAAATATGTTGAGGAGACTAAAAATATTTGTAAACGACTGCCCAATACCAAAACCAGTATAATTTTAGACGATGGCAAGGTATGGTCTCCGCAAAACTCCGATGGTAAAGAAACCGAGTCTGAACCTATGTGGCGTGCCTTAGCCCTTTCTATGAATAATGTTACTGTAAACATTATGAAAAAATTAGACCCTAATGCCCCTAAAGTGGTGAAAGAAATGGCATTAAGCATGGGCATTAAAAACCATTTAGAAGAAGTATATTCTCTTTGCTTGGGCGTTTCCAGCCTTTCACTATACGAAATGGTGAGTGCTTTCTCAACCTTTGCAAACAAGGGATACTATACAGAACCTTTTTTTATTGCTGGAATTGAAGATAAAAATGGCACAGTATTAACGGGCAATATTATGCCACCCACCCACGAAGCTATGAACGAAAAAACAGCATTTTTAATGCTAAAAATGCTGCAAAAAGTTACCGCTGGCGGAACTGCAACACGTTTACGCTATTTATATGGAATAGACTACTCGCACCAAATTGCTGGAAAAACAGGTACAACACAAAACAACTCCGACGGATGGTTTTTAGGCGTAACGCCCGATTTGGTTTCGGGTGCTTGGGTAGGTTGGAACGATATGCAAGTGCGTTTCCGTAGTACACGTTTGGGCTCGGGTGCGGCAATGGCACTACCTATTTTTGCCCATTATATGAACGATGTATATGCCGATAAGCGATTTAGCATAAGAAAGCAATTTGACAAACCCGAAGACACAGAAGGCTTAGTATTTGATTGTAAAAAAGAGGCTAACGATAATAATGACGGTTTTGACGCTGATAACCTGTTTGATAGGTAAAGTAATGTGCTGTTTTATTAGGATATTTTACCCGTCATTAATCTTTAGGATATACTAACAGATTACTTCGCTAACCTAAGAAGGTTGTCTCGCAATGACGGCTCACCATAATGCTAAACGTGTGAAGCATGACTGCCCATCGCTACCCACTAATAAAAATGAAAAAAATCTATAATTCATCGTTTAGTTTTTACAATAGCAGGCAGTATGGCTATATTTGTGGCTTCAAATTAAATATTAAGCCAACGCTATGTTACGTTTCTTAGCCATATTAGTACTATCTTATTTTGTGATTAAATTTTTGCGCGGTTTATTTCAAACCAATGTGATAATAAAAAATTACCATTACAATAGTGAGAATAAAACGAAAAACTATGATGAAGGGGAGGTAAAAATATCTAATGGGGGCAATACATCAAGCAGCAAAAGCGATGATATGGGCGAGTATGTAGATTATGAAGAAGTGAAAGACTAAATAAATGACTAACGTTAATACATTAAAAAGGGGCTAAAATTTAGCCCCTTTTTAATTTTTATACTGATTTACTACCAATCGTCTTCATCAATTTCTGGCGGCTCACGCATAAATTTACGCATATCTTTTACTAATAATTGTATTGAGCCATCGGCAGCCCTCAAAAATCTATCATAGGTAACAACATTCCTTTCAGATTTCATGTAAAACTCCATATACACGTAGTTTATATCTTTTCTTACAGAGGTTTTAGGTAGTAAATGTGTTAAATTAGTAATGGTATATTTATACTTTCCATCTTTAAAACGCATGGTAATGGTAAACTGCAACTGCCCATATTCTGATTTAGAGTATTTATTGTACCTCACCACAAGTGGCGCAGAAACCTTTACCTTAAATTTTTCGTACAATACATCGTTTACATAAAGCTCTTTATTGCCTTTTTTGTCCCTTTTCTTTTTTGCAAAGGGTACGCCCCATTTTGTATGTATCCAACGTTTTGCCCTTATGTACAGTGAATCATAATAAGACTCATCTTGTTTTATAACGCCTTCGTAGGCAATTAATTCTGAAATGGTATCCACAGGTACTTTTATGCGTACATAAGGTTTTTTAACCTTTTTCGTTGGTGCTTCCTTCTTTTTATCATCATCAAACAAATCAGAATTTTCCTCGTCATCGTACTTAAAATCATCGCCATCTATATTTTCATCGTAATAATCGTAGTTGCTAGAGTCTGCATCTTCATCATCGCCACCACTATCTGGCTGTGCTTGAAGGGCTATGGCAGAAAGTACCATTAGCAGTAACAGGGTAATACCCTTAGTGGGTATGTATAGCCTGCTCAATATCTTGTGTACCAAAGTTTTCAAAGAGTTTATTTTTGTACTAAAAAAGGGCAAATTTAGGTTTTTCACATCAAAAAAGTTTTAAAAAAAACATTTCTGCAAAAAAATCAACTAATAACAGTAGTTATAAGGCTTTTTTCTGCATATTTGGAGTTCTTAAACATGAAAAAAAACATTTTCCCGATACTATTAACGACTTTAGTTTTCACTTATTGCACCAATACTAAAGTTAAAGAAAACAAAAACCAGACCATGATTATAAACGACCCACACTCGTACGCAAAACCCAATGATGTAGCCATTAAACACTTACACCTTGATTTGGAAGCAGATTTTGTTTCTAAAACACTTAGTGGCTTTGCTGAATTAACCCTTGAAAATAAAACCAAAAGCAAAGAACTATGGCTTGATACCAAAGGTTTAGCCATTAGCAAAATAGTGCTTGATGGGGCTAATGAAACTACTTTTGAGTGGGGAGAAGAGGATGAGCATTTAGGGCAAAGTTTAAAAATAAATATTGATGCAACTACCGAAAAAGTTAAAATATTTTATAAAACAGACCCTAGTGCAAAAGCACTACAATGGTTAAACCCCTCGCAAACAAGTGGAAAAAAACACCCCTTTTTGTTTAGCCAATCGCAAGCAATTTTAGCACGCACATGGATACCCTTGCAAGATGGACCTGGTGTAAAATTCACATATAGTGCCAAAATAAAAACAGACCCTAAACTAATGGTGCTAATGAGTGCCAACAACGATACCGCCCTGCACGCTGATGGTGTATATAACTTTGATATGCCCCAGCCCATCCCCTCTTATTTGATGGCTATTACCATTGGCGATTTTAAATACAGTAGCTTGGGTGAAAACTGCGGGGTATATGCAGAGCCTGATATGTTGGAGAAAAGTGCATGGGAATTTGTTGATTTAGAAAAAATGATAACCAGTGCCGAAGAGTTATACGGTCCATACGCATGGGGCAAGTATGATGTAATTGTATTGCCGCCCAGTTTCCCCTTTGGAGGTATGGAAAACCCACGCCTCACGTTTGCCACGCCCACCATTATTGCAGGCGATCGCTCTTTAGTATCGCTTATAGCACACGAGTTGGCACATAGCTGGAGCGGTAACTTAGTTACCAACTCTACTTGGGATGATTTTTGGCTAAACGAAGGCTTTACGGTATATTTTGAACGCCGTATTATGGAGAAAATATACGGTGTTGAGTTAAGCGAAATGCAAGCAGCACTTGCCTTAGGCGAATTAAAAAATTCTATTAAAGATTTTGGAGAAGGAAACCCTGATACCCATTTGAAATTAGACCTTAAAGGCAGAGACCCTGATGAGGGGGTAAGTGATATTGCTTACGAAAAAGGGTATTTCTTTTTACGTACCATTGAAAACGCTGTGGGGCGTGAAAAATGGGACGAGTTTGTAAAAACATATTTTAAAACGTTTGAGTTTAAAACCATGAACACCGAAGATTTTTTGGTGTATTTAGATGAACAACTACTACATGGCGATAGCACCCTAAAAGCCCAAATACAAATAGATAAATGGGTATATAGTGCTGGACTACCCGCCCATTGCCCGCAACCCATATCGGGCGAGTTTGATAAAGTAACCGCACAAGTTGATGCTTTTAAAAAGGGCAACAAAGCAAACTCACTAGACACTACCCAGTGGACTACCCTACACTGGCAGTATTTTTTGCGCAACCTACCCAAACCTCTTACTATTGAGCAAATGTCAGATTTGGATGCCGCTTTTAATTTCACCAACTCTGGCAATAGTGAAATTGCTTGCGACTGGTATCAAAAAGCAGTAGGCGCAAATTATACACCTGCATTCCCCAAAATGGAAGAATTTTTAATAGCCGTAGGTAGGCGTAAATTTTTAAAACCACTTTATACTCAATTAGCAAAAACCGATGAGGGTAAAAAATGGGCGTTAGCCGTTTATGAAAAAGCCCGCCCTGGGTATCATTCAGTATCGTACAATACTATTGATGCTATTTTGGGTTTAAAAACCAGTGCTACCCACTAATATTTTTAAGTTTAATACAGCTTGTAAAAAGAAAAAGAGCAAATAACGCCCTGATGGACTTCTTTAATACATCAGCCTCAATAGAGCAGCAGATTATGCTACCCCTATTTGCTGAAAAGCAAATTGAGGTGTGGATGAAACGAGATGATTTATTGCACCCCTTTGTGAGTGGTAATAAATACCGCAAGCTAAAATATTTGGCACAAGAGGCTGTACTACAAGGCAAGCAACAGTTAGTAACCTTTGGTGGTGCATATAGCAACCATTTGGTAGCAACGGCAAGTGCTGGCACAGCTTTAGGACTAAAAACCACTGCTATTGTAAGAGGAGATGAACCACTACAAAACTCTATGTTGACTATATGTAGGCTGTATGGTATGGAGGTAGTACAGGTAAGCCGTGAAGCATACAGAGATAAAGATACCTGTTTTAACACGTTTTTTAAAGGCTATAACACTGTTTATCGTATTGAGGAAGGCGGATACTCAAAATTGGGAGCAAAAGGCTGTACCGATTTAATAACTGAACTAAAACAACCGTATAACCATATATTTTGTGCCGTAGGCACAGGCACTACCTTAGCGGGATTAATAAACGGTACTGCAAACACTATAATAAATGGTATAGTGGTGCTAAAGGGTGCTGAATATTTGAAGGGCGAGATTGATGCCCTACTTACTTCGCAAAAAGAATATACGTTGTTTCATAATTTTCATTTTGGGGGTTATGGTAAGTTTGATGCTAAGATTATCGCTTTTATAAAAGATTTTGCCCAGCAAACAGGCATATTGTTAGACCCTGTATATACTGCTAAAATGATGCTGGGTATAGTCTCATTAGCACAACAAGATTATTTCACTTCACACACAAAAATAGTAGCCATACATACGGGTGGCTTATGGGGCTTAACTTCTGAAAAAACGAGTACACTCACCCATTCTGTTTAGCGTGAGTTTGTGGTGCAGACTTCCGTTACACTTGTTTTAAATAGAGATAGAGATAATAAATATTCTAAAGCCAGAAAATTGTTGTTTCAACACTACCTATAAGACCGATGCAAGATGAAAGCCTTAGCTTTCCTACCCGTACCAGTATGTATAAGTGTACTAATATCTATAAGTGGTAGGTTTCAACTTATTGCTTTAAAAGAATTGCTTTAAAAGAAACATAACCCTTGCAATGGTCTTTACCTTTTCTTTTTACGCTTCTCTTTTTTTATTACAGTACCGTGTAAATACAAATACTCGGGGTTGTTTTTAGCGTTTGATGTAATTACAAATGATTTTGAGATGAAACCCAGTGTAGATTTTTTTGGAATATAATCTACCTTTATTTCGCCTGTTTTATTAGGCATCACTGGCTCTTTAGAAAATTTTACTACTGTACAGCCGCAGGCAGTTTCAATATCGTTAATAATTAATGGGGCATTGCCTGTATTTGTGAAAGTAAACACCCGCTCGTACCTATCGCCTTGATAAATTTCGCCCAATTTTATAGTGGTTTCTTCAAAATAAATTTTAGCTGCGGCAACTGTATCCTGCTGTGGTATGTTTGTAGCAGGTAATAAAAGCAGTTGTATTAGTAGGGCAAAATGTGTCATATATAGTAAATATACAAAATAAAACCCTTGCTTAAGTGTATTACACTTAAGCAAGGGTTTTACTCATTTATTAAAATTTTGTTTTACTTGTCAGGGTTAATTACTGGTGATTTAGGCGCAGTTTTTTTCTCCACTACCGTACCTCTGATGGTTAAAGAAATTTCACCACCGTTTGAACGTACTGTAATAGATTTGGTAAAGGTGCCTGGGTTAGCAGCATTATACACTACCTCTATGGTGCCAGTTTTACCAGGCATAATAGGCTCTTTGGTAAAAGTAGGCACGGTACAACCGCATGATGGGTTTGCACTATTTATAATTAAAGGTGCTGTGCCTGTGTTTGTAAACTTAAATGCGTGTTTTGCAGGTACATTACGTGTTATATTGCCATAATCGTAGGTGATGGCACTAAAAGATAATTTAGGACCGTCTGTGTTTTCACCTGTTTTAATTTGTGCATTAACTGCTAAAACGCTGATTAGCGCAAATGATAATGTGAGTAATAACTTTTTCATTGATTTCTGTGTTTTCTATATCTTTTCAAATTTTATTCCAAAGTATGAACTATTATAATTTTTTCTACTAAAATAATGCAAAAAAAACAATGGCTTAGTCCACAAGAGGCATGGGCAAAGATACAAAAATATTGCACATACCAAGAACGTTGCCACCGTGAGGTAAAGGAAAAACTATACAGTTATAGCCTTAATGGTGAATATATTAACGCTATTACCAACCGTTTAATACAAGAAAATTATTTGAATGAAGAACGCTTTGCAAAAGCGTATGCTGGCGGTAAATTTAGGGTAAAAAAGTGGGGGCGCTTAAAAATAGTAAGAGAATTAAAATTTAGGGATATATCGCCCTATTGTATAAAACAGGCACTGAAAGAGATTGACGATGTACTGTATTATGAACAACTTAAAACAATACTATACAAACGGTGGGAAGCAATGCAAAAAGAAAACAATGTATTAGTACGTAAAAATAAAACAAGCTCGTACCTTATTGCTAAAGGATACGAGCCTGATTTGGTATGGGATATTCTAAAAGAACTATCCTAAATATGATTTTAAAATTTTACTTTTTGATGATTTGCGTAGGCGGCGCAATGCTTTTTCTTTTATTTGGCGCACACGCTCACGGGTAAGTCCTACTTTCTCGCTAATGTCTTCTAATGTATGTGCTGGTCCACCATCAAGTCCATAATAGTATTTTAATACATCTCTTTCTTTTTCAGAAAGTGTTGAGATAACACGGTTAATTTCTTTTTGCAAACTTTCGTTTATCAAATGTAAATCGGGGTGTGGTTCATCATTATTATTCAACACACCTAAAAGGGTATTGTCTTCACCTTCTGCCAATGGTGCATCAATTGAAAGGTGGCGACCGCTTGTTTTCAAGGCATTCTCTACTTCGGCAGTAGGTATTTCCAGTGCATTTGCTATTTCTTCGGCAGTGGGTTCACGCTCTAGTTTTTGCTCCAACTCAGCGGATTTATTACCAATACGCCCTATCGAACCTACTTTGTTTAGGGGTAAACGTACTATACGGCTTTGGTCTGCCAAGGCTTGTAAAATAGACTGGCGAATCCACCAAACTGCATACGATATAAATTTAAAACCACGTGTTTCATCAAAACGTTTCGCCGCTTTAATTAAACCTAAATTCCCTTCATTTATTAAATCGCCCAAAGTAAGCCCTTGGTTTTGGTATTGTTTTGATACTGATACCACAAACCTAAGGTTAGCATTCACCAATTTTTCTAATGCCACTTGGTCGCCTTCTCTTATTCGGCGCGCAAGTTCTACCTCCTCTTGTGCATCAATCATTGGCACTTTACTTATTTCGTTTAAATACTTGTCTAACGACTTATTTTCGCGATTGGTAAACTGCTTACTAATTTTGAGCTGTCTCATTTAATACTAACTTATTTTTTAATTCTGAAAGGGAACATACAATAATTCTGACACTACTGCCAAAAAAGTGTGCAAATATCGGTGTTTTTAGCTGAAAAATCAAGATTTACGACAACATATTATACGTCAAAAACCCTGCCAAGTACGCCATAGCCGTTAAGTATAAAAGCTGTATCAATGGCCATTTTATGCCTTGCGTTTCCTTGTACATAACGGCAATGGTACTTATACATTGCAATGCAAAGGCATAAAACATCATTAAAGAGAAAGCTACTGCTATGCTAAATACAGGTTTCCCTGTTTTTGGGTTGGTTTCGCTAAGTAGTTTTTCTTTTAGTGTTTTTAAATTACTTTCATCAGTACCCAAGCTATATATGGTTGCCATTGTACCCACAAAAACCTCTCGTGCGGCAAACGATGTAACCAGTGCTATGCCTATTTTCCAATCGTAGCCCAAGGGGCGTATAGCAGGTTCAATAAACCGCCCTATTTCACCAGCGTACGAGGCGGCTAATTTTTCAGCACTTATATTATTATTTATCTCTTGTTTGCTTAGTCCTTTTATTATTTCTGCTTGCTGGTATTTTTCTTCTATTTCTGCAAAACGATTACTTGGGGCAAAACTTGCTAAAAACCACAACCCTATGGATACTAATAAAATTATTTTACCTGCTTGCATCACAAAAGATTTTGCCTTTATATACAATACCTGTACAATGTTTCGCCATTGCGGTAGCTGATAATCGGGCATTTCCATCACAAAAAACGAAGGTTCATTATCCTTTAATATTAATTTAAAAATTCCTGCTACTAATATGGCAAACACTATCCCTATTAGGTACATAGCCATTAATACCAATCCCTGATTATTAAATATAAACCCACCATTGCCTTGCGGTACTATTAGCGATATAAGCAATATATAAACAGGTAGCCGTGCCGAGCAGCTGATAAGTGGAGTAACCAATATAGTAATTAACCTATCTCTTTTATTTTCGATATTTCTGGCTGCCATTATGGCGGGGATGGCGCACGCTGCACCACTAAGTAGCGGCACTACCGATTTGCCGTTTAAACCTACTTTACCCATCAACTTATCAGATAAAAAAGCTACCCGCGCCATGTATCCGCTTTCTTCCATCAGCGAAAGAAAGAGGAATAAAAACAGTATTTGGGGTAAAAAAATAAGTACCCCCATTATACCTGGTAGTATGCCTTGTGTGAGCAAACTGGCAAGCATATTTTTAGGCAAAATAGCACTTAAAGCATTGCTAAGCCATGCAAAACCCGCCTCAATAGCTTCCATAGGATACTCCGCCAGCCTAAATATACTTTGAAAAACAATATATAAAATGGCAATAAATAGAAGTGGGCCAGCTACTTTATGGGTAAGAATTTTATCAATTTTGCGGGTGGTTTCACGGTTTTTAATGTTTTTTACCTTTTGGGTTATACTTTTTGCTAACGGTGCAATACTTTGCTGGCGTTGTTCCACCTCTGCCAATTGAAGTTGCTGGTAGTTTGCTATGCCTTTGCCACCCACCAGTTGTACATAGCTGCCGTATAAATTTGTTATTGCCCCTGCCGTTTTCTCAATAATAGTAGTGTGCAAATTTTTGGGTACTTGCCAAAAATTTCTCTTGGCAGGTTGGGCATTTTGTATGGCTTGCAGCAAATTATCAAAACCTTCTTTATTTTTAGCACTCACAAGCACAGTTTCAATGCCCAGTTCTCGCTTTGCTTGCTCGCTTAATGCTGTTTTTTCATAATTATCCGTATTGCCTAAATCAGCTTTGTTTATTGCAAAAACTATGGGCAGTTTTAAATCTGCCAACTGGGTAAGCAGTAATAAATTGCGTTGCAATTGCGAGTAGTCCGCAACAAAAACCACCACATCAGGGTGCGCACTATCATCACTATTTATAAAGGCTTGAGTGCTTACTTTTTCGTCTTCAGATTTTGGATAAAGGCTATAAGTACCAGGGAAATCTGTAATCTCCCACGTTGCTGTGCCGTACTTTATTGTACCCGATATTTTCTCAACGGTAACGCCTGCAAAGTTCCCTACTTTAAGGTGTAATTGTGTTAACTGATTAAATATAGATGTTTTACCACTATTGGGATTGCCTGCTAATGCTATTTTTAATGTAGAATTATTCACTAAGCAATTCTATTTTTACTGTTTTTGCCTCTTGCTTGCGCATACTTATTTTGCTTCCCTCAATATCTACAGCAATGGGACAGCCTAATGGCGCAAAAGCATAAATGGAAACTATTGCCCCTGGCACTACCCCAATTTCTAAAAATTTTAGGGCT
This sequence comes from uncultured Burkholderiales bacterium, assembly GCA_964584305.1. Lineage (GTDB taxonomy): Bacteria > Bacteroidota > Bacteroidia > UBA8524 > UBA8524 > SB11. The sequence goes on along the minus strand of CAZOZL010000003.1, from coordinate 325,389 downwards.
AAGTGTAAATTATCAAAAGACCTAATTTTAGCTTTTTGTCCTTTTTTTAAATCACTAAGTACCATGTTTACGAAAATCATCGCAATTTAGATTATTTCTAAATAAGATAAAACAGAAAAAAGGTATATCCCGCTCACACAACTAATATAACCTGTAGCGCATTATACTATGATTTTTAATAGTAGAAGAAATTGTATAAACAACCGATTACCAGTGCTTTTAATTAGCTATTGGCTTTTAGCACTTCGTCATTGCAAAAAATAGTAGTCAAATTTTTAAAATTTGACTACTGCGGTACTGTGTTCTTTTCAAGGGGAAGGGTTTTGTGGTAAATCGCATCTATGCAGTTAGTATTTGGTGAGGTGATAAGTGAACAAGCCTATCAACACGATTAAAATACAAATTACTGAATAATGCACCACGAGTATAACTAATAGAAAGGAGATTTTGCTGCTTCGTTTTTTTTTGAACTAAAGCATGAATTGCCCGATGGTAAAATACAAGCCTAAGCCCAATAGATCATTGGTGGTAGTAATAAAAGGACCAGTGGCAAGGGCAGGATCTATTTTTGCCTTGTCTAATAAAAGGGGAACTATCATGCCTAAAACAGAGGCAAATATGATAACCGAAAGTAATGCAGTAGCCACGGTAAAACTTAAATCTTGTGGGCTGCCAATAAAAAAATTATAACCTAAGATAACCAATGAGCAGATAAGCCCATTAATTAGGGCTACTACAAACTCCTTACCTAATTTGGGCATAATATCTTTTGTACCCATAGTGTTATTGGCTAAACCTTGCACCACAATAGCAGATGATTGCACCCCTGCATTGCCACCCATTGCAGCTACCAAAGGCATAAAAAAAGCCAATTGTGGATGAATGAGTAAATCGCCCTCGTATGAGCCTACCAAACGGCTGCTGGCAATACCGCCTAATAAGCCAATAAGCAGCCAAGGCAACCTTGCCCTACTTAGTACCCATACCTTATCTGTAAGTTCTACATCCTCGCTAATACCTGATAGTAATTGATAATCTTTATCAGCTTCGTCTTTTATAAACTCTACCACATCATCAATAGTAATGCGCCCCATAAGTCTTCCCAAAACATCTACCACTGGTAGTGCAATTAGGTCATACTTATTCATTATTTGCGCTACTTCTTCTCCTGATGTTTGCGTGCTTACATTCTGAATATCAGCATTGTAAATACTCTCTACTTTTACCGTTGCAGGGTGAAGAATTAAATTTTTTAAGGATACAATGCCTAACAATCGGTTTTTACTATCCACTACATACACAGAATATACCCGCTCCACATCTTCGGCTTGTTTTCTAATTTCTTCCACACATTCTGCCAAAGTCCAATCAATATCTACCGTAATTAGTTCTTTTGCCATTAGCCCGCCTGCGGTATCTTCCTTATAGCGCAAAAGCAGCGTTACATTTCGGGCTTGCTCCTCATCACTCATCAAGGCAATCACCTCTTCGGTGAGTGCGGCAGGCAACTCGTTTAGCATATCTGCCGCATCGTCAGAGTCCATATTATCTACAAATGTTTTGGCAATATGGTCTGCGGTATATAGTTTTAGTATTTTGTTTCGTTCATCATCTTCTAATGCACGAAGGGTTTTAATGGTTTCATTTTCATCAAGCAGGTCTATAATTTCCTGCATTTCTTCTGCTGAAAGCGAGAAGGCAAGTTCGGCAATATCTTCGGGGTATAGCTCGCTGAGGTATTCACGCACCTGCACCATGTCCCCTTGTTCAAGGGCTTCTTCTATTTTCTCTGTAATAGCTTTGGTGAGCAGGTCTGACATGGGATTGTTTATTATTCTTCTCTATTTGCGTTTACCCACTGGGTTAAACGAATAAAACCTTCAACATCTAATTCTTCAGGACGCAATTTAACAAATTCGCTTGCTTCAAGTGCCTCATCGGGCAGGTTAAATTTTTTCAAACTATTGCGAAGCATTTTTCTACGCTGGTTAAAAGCGGTTTTTATTACATCTTTATACAACCCCTCATTGCAGGGTAAATCTTTTCTTTGATTACGGATAACCCGCACTACTCCCGATTTTACTTTTGGGGGTGGGTTAAAAACATGAGGTTCTACGGTGAAAAGATACTCGGTATGGTAATAGGTTTGTAGTAATACTGATAATATACCATAAGCCTTTGTACGTGGCTTGGCATTGAAACGCTCTGCCACTTCTTTTTGAAACATCCCTACCAGCTCTGGCACCTGCTCTTTATAGTCTAATATTTTAAACATTATTTGGGTGCTAATATTGTAGGGGAAATTACCTGTTATGGCTATGGGGCTACTATATTTTTGGTCTAATTTCAGGCGCAAAAAATCTTCATTACTTAGCCTTTCAGTAAGCTGTGGGTAATGCTCGTTTAAATAGGCTATACTCTCATGGTCTATCTCTATTGCCCAAGTAGTAAAGCGTTTATCTTGCAGTAAAAACTGTGTGAGCATACCTGTACCCGCTCCCACCTCCAATACCGTGTTATATCCTTTGCCTGTAAGGCTTAGGGCAATGTCTTGGGCTATGCTTTCATCCTTCAAGAAATGTTGACCAAGATGTTTTTTTGGGGTTACTCTCATGGTTTGGTTTTTATCTTCCTTTGTTTGTGCTGTTTGGGTAAACCTTAAAATAAAAGAAAGACAAGTTTATTTCTCGCTATAAATCACCTTTAATAAAGTTTCGCCAACGGCTTGCAGCATGGTTTTGTCTATCACGCTCATATTATCATTATGGGTATGCCAAAAACTTCCAAAACTTCCACCGGGTTCTACATGTATAATATCTATACTGGGTATTTTGGTATATTGATATACATAGTAATGGTCGTCTATTATTCCACCTTGTTCATGGTACAAAAACTTACCATAATAGCCTAAACTATTGGCAGTAGTCCACACTTTTTCTAATACCTGTGGCGCAATTTGTTTTGATACTCCTTCCATTAAAAAAGTAGCATCGGGTGCGCCTACCATATCCAGCAAAATACCATAGTTGGCTGTATAGCCTACTTTGTGTGGGTTTTTACCCCAAAACTGTGAGCCTAAACAATATGAGTCTTGTACGGTAGTGCTTCCCCAATCTTCGGCATCAAAAAATATAATATCAACGCCCCATGTTGGTTTTTTTATGCTTAGTTGGCGGGCAACTTCAAGCAGTACTCCCACGCCGCTACCTCCATCATTAGCCCCTAAAATGGGTTGGGTTTTATTCTCTGTATCTTCATCGGCAAAGGGGCGGGTATCCCAGTGGGCAAACAATAAAATACGTTGTTTGGCTTGGGGATTAAACTCCGCAATAATATTTTTTATATTTATTTTAGTATTGTCGAAAGTGGTGGCTTGCCCTTGTTGCAAAATCACATTATCAGCAAAGTTGCTCAATTCATCATACAAAAACTGGGCACACTTGGCGTGGGCGGGTGTTCCAGGCACACGAGGTCCAAAATCCACCTGTTTTTGTACATACATATAGGCACTATCTCCGCTAAAATCGGGTTTTTCTATTGGTGGTGCTTTAGGAGGGGTTTCGGCAGTGGTGTCTGTTTCTTTTTCATTTTTGCGAGGGGTGTCAGACTTACAGCCCGCTATTACCACTGCCACAAGAAATACTATACTTATAATTTTTTTGTTGAAAGACATTAGCGCAAATAACGCACTATTTGTACAGTATTTTGGCTATTTTGTACTTTGTGGGGTTCGTATTCACTTTTTTTTGTTTTGCAGTACTAAAAAAGAAGTGTTTGTAACAAAAAAGGGACTAAGGATTTCCTTAGCACCTTATCTAATAAAAAGGTACTGTCCATGCCGTTCGGGCGTTTTCTTGCGGCAGGTTGAAACCTGCCGCAATTCACTCCCTTAACAAAAAATTTTATGTATAGAATGGGCATTCATGCCTATTCTCTCTGCCTATCACATCAAAAGCTAAAAACCACTAACTAACCGCTACAAAATTGCTAATATTCAGTTATTTACACAATTTTTATTCTTTAAAATGGCAATACTATCAAATGGGTTTCTTCTATACTATAATCCCCTTAAAAATAATGTAATTTTGCACTACCAATGGGTGTATATACTACCAACCAAATAGCTGAAATTATTGATGCTCAAACTTCAATAGCACTACCTACAAGCAGCATTGAGGATATAATTACCGATACCCGAAAAATACACAACGCCGCCAACAGTTTGTTTTTTGCGCTAAACGCCAATAGAGACGGACACCACTATATTGCTGATGCTTACCGTGCAGGGGTACGCAATTTTGTAGTAAGCAAACGCCTTACTGAGTTTGAAAACCATAGCGAGGCTAATTTTTATAAGGTAGAGAATACGCTTGCAGCATTACAAAAATTAGCTGCTCATCACCGCAAGCAGTTTAATATTAATGTGGTGGGTATAACGGGTAGTAATGGAAAAACTACTATAAAAGAGTGGTTGCACCACTTGTTAAAAACCGATTTTAATATCGTTCGTAGCCCAAAAAGTTATAACTCACAAATTGGTGTGCCGCTTAGTATTTGGCAAATAGAACAAAACCATACCTTAGGAATTTTTGAGGCAGGTATTTCTACCAAAAACGAGATGTGGTATTTGCAAAAAATAATTAACCCTAATATTGGCATATACACTAATATAGGCAATGCACACAACGAAGGTTTTGAAGACAAAAGAGAGAAAGCCGCAGAAAAAGTACAACTATTTCGTGATTGTGAAAAGCTGGTGTATTGCGAAGATAATTATTGGATATTAGAAGCCATTGACGAGCTTAAAGTGCAAAACCCAAAGTTGGATGCTATTGCATGGTCGCTAAAAAACCCACAATGCCCATTTTTTGCTACTGCCGAAAAAAAAGATAAAAAAACTACCATTACCCTAACACAAACTCAAGCCAATGAGAATATAGTTTTCACTATTCCATTTACTGATAATGGCTCAATAGAAAATGCTATACACTGCGCTATTACCTTGTTTGCCTTGGGTATAAAGGTAAAAAGCCACACCCATAGGTTTGCAGAGCTTTCGCCAGTGGATATGCGCTTACAGCTAAAAAAAGGAGTACGCAATTGTGATATTATTAACGATGCCTATAATAGCGACCTTAACTCGCTAAATATTGCCTTAGATTTTTTAAAAGTACAAAAACAGCACTCTAATAATACCGTTATACTGTCAGACATTAGCCAAAGCGGAATGCCCGCTAAAACCCTTTACACCAAAGTAGCACAATGGATAAATAGTAAAAATATAAGCCAGTTTATTGGCATTGGGCGTGAACTTACCAAACACCAAAAACTATTTGCTAAAAACAGCTTATTTTTTGGAAGTACTAAAGAATTTTTAAACCAGTTTAATTTTAGTAGCCTTGCTGATACTACTATACTTGTGAAGGGAGCACGTAGCTTTGGTTTCGAGAAAATTATCCGCCGATTAGAAGAGAAAACACACGAAACCGTACTTGAGATTAACCTGACGGCAGTAGCTAATAATTTGGCTTTTTTTCGTAGCTTGTTAAAACCATCTACCAAAATAATGGCGATGGTTAAGGCAAACTCGTACGGTAGTGGTAGCTACGAAATTGCTAATATTTTGCAGTTTCACGGAGCTGAGTATTTAGCCGTTGCCTATGCCGATGAAGGTATTACACTACGTAAAAAAGGCATTTCATTACCCATAATGGTAATGAACCCCGCCATTGGGCAATTTGCCGAAATGTTAGAATTTGTTTTAGAACCAGAAATATACAATTTCACCGTTTTAAAGGATTTTATTGCCGCTGTTAGCGAAAGCGCACAAGCCGAAGCCAAAATACATTTGGAGTTTGACACGGGAATGCACCGCTTAGGTTTTGAAGAAAAAGACATCCCGCAACTACTATCAATACTAAATGAGAACCCAAAAATAAAAGTGGCATCAGTATTTAGCCATTTAGCCACCAGCGATGAAAAAAAATACGATGATTTTACACAACAACAAATAGATAGATTTGAAGCTATTAAACAGCAATTGCAAAATAAGTTAGCAGGTAAAACTCTCTTTCATATTTGTAACTCGGCGGGTATTACCCGTTTCCCAAAAGCCCATTTCGATATGGTGCGCTTGGGTATTGGCTTGTATGGCATTGATGCATCAGGAGGCTTTCAAAGCAATTTACAAACTGCCTTCCGCCTCAAATCTACTATCTCACAAGTAAGAGAAATAAAAGCCGATGAATCGGTAGGCTATTCCCGCAAAGGCACATTATCTACCCCAAGAAAAATAGCAGTAGTAGCCATAGGCTATGCCGATGGACTGCGCAGGGAATTGAGCAACGGCAAAGGGCAGGTGAAAATAAACGGGCAATGGGCAAGTATTGTAGGCAATATTTGTATGGATATGTGCATGGTTGATGTTACTACTATTGATTGCCAAGAAGGTGATGAAGTCATACTTTTTGAGACCAATCAAGAAATAATAGCATTTGCCCACCAACTAAACACCATACCCTACGAGGTACTTACAAGCATAAACCAACGAGTGAAAAGAGTATATTGGCAAGAATAATTTTTTTAATACCACACTATGGAACGCTGCAATTGGACACAAAACCTACCCCTAATGAATGACTACCACGATGAGGAGTGGGGCGTACCTGTGCACGATGATAATAAGCACTTTGAATTTTTGGTATTGGATGCTTTTCAGGCGGGGTTAAGCTGGCGCACCATACTCAACAAACGTGAAAACTTTAGAGCCGCCTTTGATAATTTCGACCCTAAAAAAATAGCACAATATGATGATGATAAAATTGCCGATTTATTAGAAGATAAAGGCATTATCCGTAATAAATTAAAAATAAAAGCGACCATTACCAATGCCCAGCAGTTTTTGCGAATACAAAAACAACACGGCAGTTTCGACAATTATATTTGGCAATTTACCCACCACAAAACCCTGCAAAATAGCTGGAAAAGCACAAAAGATATTCCCGCCAAAACTGCCGAAAGCAATGCCATGAGTGAAGCCCTAAAAAAAGAAGGCTTTAAATTTGTAGGGAGTACAATATGCTATGCCTATATGCAAGCCGCTGGTATGGTAAACGACCATACAATGTTTTGTTTCCGTTACCCACAACTAAACAATAAACTGTAAATTTGTAACCCTTTTTACCCTGATTTTTCTTTTTTTTTAAATGAAAGTATATAGAAGCCTTGATGAGTTTAGCCCTTTGCCCAACGCAGTAGCTACACAAGGTACATTTGATGGTGTGCATATTGGGCATCAAAAAATTTTAGACACCGTAAGTAGTATAGCCCAACAAAAAAATGGCGAAACCGTATTGCTTACCTTTTTCCCTCACCCTCGTGTGGTATTACAGCCTGATGATAATAACCTTAGGCTATTACACACCATTGAAGAAAAAATTAAGCATTTAGAAAAAACTGGAATAGACCACTTGCTTATTATTCCCTTTACCAAAGAATTTTCGAGGCAAAGCTCATTACAGTTTGTGCGTGATGTTTTAGCTAATAAAGTAGGCGTGAAAACCCTTGTTATAGGATACGACCACCGTTTTGGTAAAAACCGTGAAGGCAGCATGGACGACCTTCGCAAATACGGCACTACCTACAAATTTGAGGTAGAAGAAATACCCGCACAAGATATTGATGATATTACCATTAGTTCTACCAAAATACGCAATGCCCTTACGCACGGCGATGTAGATACCGCCAAACGCTATTTGGGCTATAACTACCCCGTTAGTGGCAAGGTAGTTGAAGGAAATAACTTGGGTAAAAAAATGGGTTTCCCAACGGCAAATATCTCGGTGCAACAATCCTATAAACTAATACCAGGTGATGGTGTATATGCTGTAAAAGTTTTTTTTGAGGGCAAAAAATATGGTGGGATGGTAAACATAGGCAACCAGCCTACTTTTGAAAATAGAAACCACGCTTTTGAAGTAAATATTTTTGGGTTTGATAAAAACATTTACAACGAAAATATAAATATTGAGTTTGTATCACGCATACGTAGCGAAATGAAATTTGATAGCGTAGAGAGCCTTGTTGCCCAACTAAATAATGATAAAAGCACTGCCCTAAATAGTATAAACGAAGATGAAGATAGAAATATGGTATAAGTTTTTTTTAAGCCTGCTGGTAGTTGCTTTTTTAATAACTGCCCCTCCTATTTATGGGCAAGTGAAAGTAAACACCCCGCCGCAAAAAGACTCTACCGATAGTGATGAGGAAGAAATTGAAGGAGACGATGAGATTGGTGAAGAGATAGAACCCGACTCTACTTTTGATGATTACCTGAAAACCATAGGCTACTATTTTGACACCACGCTTATCCCCGCCCAAAACCTTTATCCTGTTTGGGATACTAAGCGTATCCACGTTTACGAGCAAGATTTAAGCAAAATTAAAGATACTACCATGATAGTATTGCAAGATGGGAACGATTGCTATTTCCACCCGCCTTGTTTTGGACATATTACCTCAAAATTTGGGTATAGAAAAATGCGCCGCCGCAGGGGGCGTATGCACTATGGTACTGATATAAAACTATACAAGGGCGACCCTGTTTACACTACTTTTGATGGGGTGGTACGCATAGCCCAATACAGTCGCACGTACGGCTATGTGGTGGTGGTGCGCCATTATAACGGTTTAGAAACCATATATGCTCATTTTAGCAAGCTACTTACCAAACCCAGTATGATTGTGAGAGCAGGAGACCCCATTGGCTTAGGCGGAAATACAGGGCGTTCCTATGGTAGCCATTTACATTTTGAAGTACGTTTTAAAGGAATGCCTTTTGATGCTACTAAAATTATTGATTTTGAAAACGGCAAACTAATAAGCGATACTATATATGTAAACCAACAGTATTTTAAGCACCTAAAACGCACCAAGTATGCAGGCGGAAAATACAAAGGCAAAAGAAACTACAAAAGGGGCAAATACTATAAAGTACGCAGTGGTGATACCCTTGGCGCAATAGCCATACGCAACAGAACCACCATAACCCGTTTGTGCAGGCTTAATGGCTTGCGCCGCAACTCTATCATACGCATTGGGCAACGCATTAGGATTAGGTAAACTACCTGCTTTTGTTGCATTATACCCCTACAATTGTATTACAGTTTTTACCTGTACTACAATTTGGCTTCCCATTAAGGGGAAGGGAACTTATTTGCTAATGCTAATAGTGGAGATGCCGGAAATAGATTGCTTCGGGAGACCTCGCAATGACGGTATAGGTAAAGGTATAGGTTAAACTATTACCCAACCCCGTTACTCTTGTATAGCTTGGTTTCGTCATTGCGAGATAACCTTCTTAGGTTAACGTGGCAATCTTTAGAAATAATGAATAAAAATTGCCTACCCCAGTGACACAAGCGGACTTGATAGTTTTATCACCTCCCTTTACTCCCTCCTTTTTAGGAGGGAAACAGCCGCACGGGCAAAGGTTTACCCAAAAGCAAGACAACAAATTAAGTATTACTTTTAGCAGCTATAAAAATGGAAAAAAAATTAGTTATACTTTCAAAACAAAAGTGGTAATTAGACACATTAAAAACACGCACAAATGCAAAAGGGAGATATAAGCAACCGTAGAAACTCGTTTAGAGCTAATAATGGTGATGAAGGTGTACACTGGGTAAGTAAGCGTTTAGTGCTTATACGTGTACTGGTACTGGTAATAGGTTTTGCTGCTTTTGGTATTTATTTATGGTATTGGTTTGGCACACATGGTGATAAACTAAAAAACCCTTGCTATAAGGCTTATGAGCAAGAATTTGAGGGTAAAGTGGTGAATGTGTTTTTAGAAAAAAACAGCAAGGGTGTTGTAACAGTACAACTACTTCAGGGTAATGACACAGTAGAGTATTATACTGGCTGGGGAGGACATAAAAAAACGGGGAGGCACATACGCAAAGGCAATTACCTAAACAAAAAAGCAAACAGTTTCAATTTGTATCTAAACAACGGCAAAGACACCCTGCTTAAAGCCACACAAAAGGCTTGCAAATGAGGGTTGCCCACCTTTGTAATACCAACCAATATAATTAACGTGAGTTGGATATAAAAAAGGCAGTATTTAACTTTGGAGTATGGCAAAAAAACAACCTATACACGCTGATGAAACCATAGCACTATACGATGCTTTGATAAATAATATCCCCAACATTGAGCGCAAAGGGGCAAATATGCTCTATACCTCATTTAATGGGCATATGTTTTCTTTTATCACCAAAGAGGGTGAGTTTAGCCTGCGCCTACCCAGTGTAGTATTGGAAGGGTTTATAAAAAAGTATAATACAGCAATTTGTGTACAGCACGGCAAAACACTTAAAGAATATGCTTTAGTACCCAAAACATTGTTTGAAAACACAAAAGAATTACTCCCCTATTTTAAGCAAAGCTACAAGTATGTGAAGGATTTGAAACCGAAGCCTACTAAGAAGAAAAAGTAAAACCCTATTTGCCGCACAACAAAGTGCTGAAAGTATGCTGAATATATTAGGGTATTAAATTGTTATGCTTTTTTTGGTATCGAAATTTAGTACTAATCCACAAATGCACATAAGTTTTTTTAAATGCTTGTTGCTTTAGCTTTAATTTTGTTTTGTGGTTAAAGACTTTCTTATAAAAAACCGCTACATAATGGTTATAGCAACCTTTGTAATATGGATGTTGTTTTTTGACAAAAATAACTGGTGGGATATAATGCGCCTAAAAAACACGTATAGGCAAACCAAAGAGGAACGCAACTATTATAAAAACCAAGCAGAAATTGCCAAAAGTGAGTCCACAGCCCTTTTTACCCATCCTGATAGTTTGGAGAAATTTGCTCGCGAAAAATATTTGATGAAAAAAGACAATGAGGACGTTTTTGTGATTGTACCAGCCGATGAGGATTGATGAAAGTAAAAACTAAATCCTTTTCTACTGTCTGTATAGTGTTAGCGAGCCTGTGTAACGTTCTTTTTTGTTAAAGCCCAATATTTCATAATCAAATACTACAAAATATACCCCCACAGGGCAGTCTTCACCTGTTAAATAATGTACTCCATTCCAGTTACGTTTATCATCATTATCCCATCCTGCACCATCTTCTTCACTTTCAAATACTTTCTGCCCCCACCTATTATATATAGATAAACTGTATAGCAAAGGGAAATTAATATCAATATCGAAACGATAGTTTATATCATCACTACGGTTGGGTGTAAATACATTGGGAATAGAAAGCCGAGGCACATAATCGTTAATTATCGTTAAGCAAAAAGTATCGGGGCAGTTTTCTTGGTTATACGCTATTAGGCATACTGTAAAAGTTCCTGTGTCCAATCCATAATTGTGCGATGGATGTACTGCGTTTGATTTATTATATTTTCCCGATTCAGGATGCCCAAAATCCCATTCGTACCGCATTGCATCTTCAGACTCGTTTATAAAATTGAAAATAGGCGCACCAGAAGATGGTGCCACATTAAACATTGCTTTAATAGGAATTACAGTAATATTTTTAAAAGTATCGGCAATGCACAATCGCTCAAAAAGAGTTGGGATAAAGGTGGGTTTAAAATCTATGCGGTATTGCCCTACTTTTGTGTAGGTATATTGAAACTGCTTTTGTGCAGTTATCATAGTATCTCCATTGCCTAAACCCCAATGGAATTCTGTATATCTTGATGCGGCAGTACTTTTAATGGTAAAAGGAACATTTTCGCATATTACTTCAGGTATATCTATCCCCACAGCGTGGTTGGGTATTACCCTAATTTGTTTTATCAAAGGGGTATCGGGGTAGATAGTTTCACAAAAATAAGTATTCCCTGTATGGGGATTAAGAATACTATCACCACCATATAAGGTTACATTATATACCCCTGGCAGCACGTAGGTAAAAGTAATATTACTATCTACATCTGTTGAAATAATAGTGTTGTTAGGGTCTCCTAAGTTCCAAATCCATGTGCGCACCCTATTAGATGTATTTTCAAAAATAACAGTATGCGGTTCGCATCCAATAGAGTCTGTCAGTATTTCAAAAAATGGTTCAGGTCCCACAATGGTTATTATTCTTGCGGTTGTATCTCTACATCCTTCTTTAGATATTATGGAAAGTGTGATTCCCTTTTTTCCATACGAAGTATAAAAATGGAACGGGTTTTCTAAAAAACTATTAGGCTTACCATCACCAAAGTTCCAATTCCATTGGGTTACTATATCGCCAGGTATTTGTGGGCTACCAAATGATGAATCATAAAACCGTATAATATTATCATTACAATAAAAGGTATCAGGCATATTGCTAATATTGGCATTCGCCTCTACTGCTTTAATTTCAAAAGCAAATGTGTCTAAACAGCCCGTACTGTCTTTGGTTGCCATTAGTACTTTGTATATCCCTTCTTTTGGGAAAACAACTTTCTTTTCAGGCTTTTTATATACAAAATTACCATCACCAAAATCCCAGCGTACGGTTTCTTTATTCTTAGCATTGCGCGCACTGTCTTGCCAAAATTTATCCGCCTTATCGTAATATGAAATAAACTCTTTTAATTCCACCGAATCACCTGCACATACCAAGCTATCAAAGGCTACAAAGTTTTGAAAACCCAATGCTAAAGATAAAAAATGTTCTTCTTTACACCCTTCATAGTTATACATGGTTATAATTTGGGTATATAAACCATTTTTGGTGTATCCATGTGTTTTTTCAGGTATAATAGAGTCTGTTGCTGCAAATACTACACTATCTCTTGTTCCGTCTCCCCAATCCCAAACTATTTTGCTAACCCCATATTGTATAGTATCCTCGGGACGTATAGCACTATTGAAGGGAGCGCATACTTTTTGAGTTACAAATGGTGTGTATGGGTTGGGTATATCAGCAATACTAAACATATGATGATACCACAATGTATCTGCACAAAAATCTCCATTAGTGGGTAGTTTTTCTGTGCAAGAACTATAACGGGCAGTATCTCCATTTCTAATTATAAAACCAATGGTAACATTGCCGTCCTCATCAGCAGTACCTTTATATATATTACCTGGCGGAGGGTCTAAATCTACCTTTTTAAAAAAATCTTTGTTTAAAGCTGAATCAAAATTCATAAATAAATCCCAACCCATACACTCAAACCCTTTAATATTAAATATAACCGTCCGTTCTGCATTTACCGAACCTATATCAGCACAGTAATCAATAGCATTATCATCAACAGTAATACTATCTTTTGGGTATAAACCCAACTTTACACTTCCATTACTGCTGTTCTCACACCCTGTAACAGTGTCTGTAAGCGTTAGTTTTGCTTCATAACAAGTGTAAAGATTGTTGGGGTTGTCATGGTTGTATAAATGCTTTGGATTCACGTCTTTAGAGTATCTGCAATTTGCCCCAACATTAATTCCATTTTTAGTATCGGTGGTACAACTTGCACCATGCCCAAAATCCCATATTCGTTTTACATTATAGGCTCTATAATAATTACTTTCATCACAAAAATAGCTGGTATCACTCGGCGTACATTGTTTATTATTTCTAATGGTAAAAGCTGCTTGAGGTCCTTTTACTACCAAAGTATCGAAACCATTTTTTATACACCCATCAGCACTTAGCATATTTAGTTTTATATAAAATTTACCTGGTTTGAAAGGAGAGTATGATACAGGATTGCTAAACCTATTCAAAGGTCTTTCAATAGCTTCTGTTGAGTCCTCAACAAACCACCTATAACGTGCGCCTGGGTTACTTGTATCATTAAAAAATTTGGCTATTTCGCCGTAGCAAACGGTATCGGTTTTAAGATTAAAACCAAATTTTGGGTTAACTACATTAACAGGTACAGCTACTGAATCGTAGCACCCGCTTTTGTGTTTTATTTTTAAATATGCTGTATAAGAACCATCGTTTACATAATCATGGCAAATTGAGTTCATAGTGGTTGAGCCATCATCTGTTGTTCCATCACCAAAATTCCATAAAAATTCTGCTACATCGCTTTTTTTAAATGGCGAAGTTTTATTTTGCATACAAATTTTATACTTACATGTACCCGCGCTAATAATAATTTGATGGTCTAATTTTACCTCAAAATCGGGCAACACAGTTACAGAAACATTGCTTTTTGATTGACAGCCTTTGCCATCAGTGGTTTCCATAACCAAATTATAAGTACCCGCTCGGAAATATTTATGACACAGTTGTTTTTGGGCTGAGGGGTTGGTGGTATTATCGCCTGCTCCATCATCCCACAAAAATATACGCTGTGTTATTGGATTGCCCGTTGGACCAGGTGTAGAATTATCATCAATACAAACATTGTGGTTAGAAAAGCAATAGGTATTGGATTGCGAAAGTGTGAAACTACTTACTGGCTTTGGATGTATGGTAATATTTTTGACTGCCGTACAATTAGTACCATCAGGAAAACCAATAGTAACTTCGATAGCATAAGTATTATGTACCGAAAACGTGTAGTTAGGTTTAGGTTGTGTAGATGTAGCAACTGAACCAAATTTCCATTGATAGCTGATGGGTGTGCCAGTGGTAGTTACTGAAAAACTTATAATATCTCCTAAACAGGCTTCGCTCTTAGACACAATTGTACAGCTTTGCCCGATAGCATGGATGCTACTGACAAAAAGAAATAATAATATATATATATTGTGGTTTCTACCCTTAACCATTCTATATTTTATCTAAATGTTGTTTAACTTAAATTCGTTGCCTCAATACAATTTATCTTTTTATATTTAATTTATGAATTTCTCATACATAAAGTACGTTCTACTAATTTTTTTTATAAATATAACACTAATTAGTTGTAAAAAAACTTATAGCAAGGTAGTTAAAGTACAAGAACCTGCATTAGCGGCTAACCATACCCCACAAAAAGAAATAAGTTTACTATTTATAGGCGATATTATGCAGCATGGTCCACAAATTAGGGCTGCTTATAATGATAGCTTAAAAACATACGACTATACCTCGTGTTTTGCGGCTATTGCACCCATAGCCAAAGCAACAGATTTTACTATTGCCAACCTTGAACTCACCTTAGCAGGGAAACCTTTTAAAGGCTATCCACAGTTTAGCGCACCCGATAATTTAGCCCTAACACTGAAGAATGCTGGTATTAATTACTTGGTTACGGCTAATAACCATAGCTGCGATAGAAGAAGTAAAGGGGTAAAAAGAACTATAACTATGCTTGATAGTTTGGGCATACACCACACAGGCACATTTTTGGATAGTGCGGATAGAAGAAAAAATAATCCGCTAATTATTGAAAAAAACGGAATTAAAATAGCCCTGTTAAATTACACCTACGGTACTAATGGACTATCAGTAGCAAAACCGCTCATTGTTAATTACATAGATTCTACTACAATTTTAAATGATTTAAAAGCGTGCAAAAAGCAAAACTTCGATAAAGTTATTGTGTTTATGCACTGGGGCTTACAATATAAAAAGCTGCCTAATAGCTATCAAAAACAACTTGCCCAACTGTGCCTAAAAAATGGTGCAGACTATATAATAGGCTCGCACCCACACGTATTGCAACCTATGAAACGTTTTTACGATAGTAGCCTACTAAAAGAACAATTAGTGGTGTACTCTTTGGGAAATTTTGTAAGTAACCAGCGCAACCGCTACAAGGATGGAGGTGCTATGTTTAAGTTAGTACTTACTAAAGACAGTACTACAAAAATAAAAGAGGCAGGATATTTTTTAACTTGGGTAGATAAAGTGAAAACCAAAAATAAAGCAGCTTACACTATTTATCCCGTTTCAAAATATACAGGTGATACAATAACACTCTCAACCAAAAGCCTAAAACAAATGCAGCTTTTTGAAAAGGATAGCAAAGAACTTTTTAAGAAATACAATAAAAATATTGGTGTATATAATTTCTCAACAAAAAAAGATGCTTGGTATTATACTCCATAAAAAAAGTGCAGAGTTAAAACTCTGCACCTCATTAGTAAACAAGTATAGAAAATATAGAATTTATTGTTTTTTATAGTTATAAATACCCTCGCTACCGCTTGAGCCACTTCCGAAACCTTGGCTTGCAACAGGAGGAGATATTCCACCTACATTAGGCTCTATATTCAGTTTTAAAATATTACCCGTCTCAAAAGCATAAATGCCTTTCCAACCACCTGGTGAGGGTTGTCCGTTTATTTTTTGTACGACAATATCAATATTCATTATGGGTTGCCCATTGCTATGTTTCACATCAGGGTTTGATACTACTACCATACCAGTAAACTCAGTAATATTACCATTTTTATTATGGTATTTTAGTGAATAAGCATCATTAGAATTTACTGTAAAAGAAAGTTTAGAATACGTATCCCTAAGGCTTTGTATGGGTATATCTTGATTAGCAATTTCCCAAACACCTACCAAAGTTGTAGGGATAGTGCTTGAGGCATTGCCACCACCTGTGTTTGGAGACGAGTCTTCATCTTTTTTGCATGATGAGAATGTGGCTAAAACCATAACCACTAAAATTACTTTGTAAATTATTTTGTGTTTCATAAAAATTTATTTGTTTATAACCCCATAGAGCCACATTAAACTACTTACGATGCCCATATTTATTATGATTTAGTGTGAAATATAGCAAATGCCTTAAATTTTATACCAATAGCACTATTCATCATACATTATAAAAAAGCCTCTTATATATATAAGAGGCTTTACTATTAAAGTTTATACTGGTAACTAATGTGTAAAGTCATATTTTAGTACATCACTACCCACTGTTTCCTCAATTGTCATAGCATTAGTATTAATACTTACTATTGTCCAATCTGTAGGACCTCCTTGGCTGGTTAGTGTTACTTTTCCTTTGGTATTGGCATCAAACACCCAAGTACCACTTGCTGATGGAAAGTTAGGTATTGAGAACAAATACGAATCGGGTGTATTAAACTTATAAGAAGAGTTTATAAGAAAGTGATTTGCTTGCTCAATATTGTTTTTATACACTTTTGTTCTAACCCAAGCCTTAGCGATAAACAAATCTAACGTATCTGCCAAAGGTGGTGGTGGGGTGGGTGGTGTATCTTGAGTTTTTGGCTGTAGCTCTATACTTTCTTTTTTACTACAAGAGGTTATGCCAATAAAAAGTGCTGCTATTATTAGAGCTAAAAAAGGTTTTACTTTTATCATAATATCAATAATGTTTGTCCACATTAAAGAGTTACTATAACTCTAATCTGTTGCCCACTAAAGCAGGCGTTCATTACACTTTTATACTTAAACAAATTGATATTAAATCAACTACTAATAAGACTATTAACTTGATAACAAGACAATAAAAAAAGCCTTTACCGATGTGGTAAAGGCTTTTTTTATGATTCTTTTACTTTTTACTTTACAAATTTAAAGTCCATACCCAAAAAGCGAGCTTGGCTGCCTAAATCTTGCTCAATACGTAATAGTTGGTTATACTTTGCTATTCTATCCGTACGGCTGGCACTTCCTGTTTTTATTAAACCGCTATTCATTGCCACAGCAATATCGGCAATGGTAGTGTCTTCTGTTTCGCCACTACGATGGCTTATTATGTTGGTGTAATTATTTTTTGTTGCCAAATTTACCGAGTCTATCGTTTCAGTAAGTGTACCAATTTGGTTTACCTTTACTAAAACACTATTGGCTACACCTTCATCTATCCCCCTACTTATACGTTTTACATTGGTTACAAATAGGTCATCACCTACTAATTGTACTTTGTCTCCAATAGCGGTGGTTAGAGATTTCCAGCCTGCCCAGTCGTCCTCATCCAAGCCGTCTTCAATAGAAATAATAGGGTATTTTTCCGTCCAGCTTTTCCAAAATGCAACCATCTCATCAGAACTTAGTTCCCTATTGTCTGATTTGTGAAATTTATACAAGCCTGTTTTCTTATCATAAAACTCGCTACTTGCAGCATCCATAGCTATCCAAATATCTTCACCCGGTTTGTAGCCCGCTGTTTCTATTGCTTTTAATACAATTTCAATAGCCTCTTCATTGCTTTTTATATTAGGGGCAAAACCACCCTCATCTCCCACATTAGTGCTATACCCATTTTTCTTTAATACATTTTTTAGATGATGAAACACCTCTATCCCCATTTGTAGGCTTTGGCTAAATGTATCTGCCTTAATAGGCATAATCATAAACTCCTGAAAATCTATACTATTATCAGCGTGCGAACCACCATTAAGTATATTCATTAAAGGGATGGGAAGCGTGTTTGCATTTACCCCACCTATATAGCGATATAGCGGCATTGCACAATCTTCTGCGGCGGCTCTTGCACACGCCAATGATACTGCTAATATGGCATTTGCCCCTAATTTCCCTTTGTTTTCAGTACCATCAAGTTGAAGCATTATACGGTCTATCTCGTTTTGGTCGTAAACATAAGAGCCTTCCAAAGCGACGTTAATATCTTTATTAATGTGTTTTACAGCGTTTAACACCCCTTTGCCCATGTAGGTGTCTTTATCACCGTCTCTTAATTCAACGGCTTCATGAATACCCGTTGATGCACCCGAAGGAACTGAGGCACGCCCCACTGCACCTTCAGTAGTTATTACTTCGGCTTCAACCGTTGGATTACCTCGAGAATCTATTATCTGGCGGGCTACTACTTTTGCTATTAAACTCATGGCTTATTAATTATTTTTTAGGGTAGGGTAAATCTATAAATCTTATAGCATACAACTATCAAAACCTAAAGAAGCTAAATGCAAAGGCTTACACTTATGTAGCTGCTTCTTAGAGTTATATTTTTCTATCAAAAACTATATACTAAAACGGGATTATGACATCATAGAGATAAAGTCATCAAACAAGTATCGGCTATCGTGCGGACCTGGGCTACTTTCAGGATGGTATTGAACAGCAAAGGCATTTTTATTTTTTATTTTTATACCTGCTACTGTAGCATCGTTTAGGTGTATATGCGTTACCTCAACTGCTGCGTTTTCTATCCCCTCACTTGCTATTGCAAAACCATGATTTTGGCTTGTAATTTCCGACTTATTGGTTACTAAATTTTTTACTGGATGATTTAAACCCCTGTGTCCGTTGTGCATTTTAAAGGTTTGCAAGCCACTGGCTAAGCCCATTACTTGGTTGCCCAAGCATATACCAAATGTGGGCATATTGCTATCTATTATTGCGCTCACAGTTTTCACTGCATAGTCCATAGCAGCAGGGTCTCCAGGACCATTGCTAACCATATACCCATCAGGGTTCCATGCTTTCATTTCATCAAACGAGGTTTTTGCTGGAAATACATTTAAGTAGCAATTTCTATCAGCCAAGCAGCGAAGTATGTTTTTCTTCACTCCTAAATCTAATACCGCTACTTTATATTTTGCATCAGGGTTGCCATAGGTATAAGCCTGCTTAGTAGTTACTTTTGATGCTAACTCTAAGCCTGCCATATCAGGCACATTATCCAATCTTTTTTGGAGTTCTTCTACATCTAATATTTCTGACGAAATAATAGCATTCATAGCCCCCTTTTGGCGGATATACCGCACCAACTCACGAGTATCCACATCAGCAATACCCGTTAGATTATGCTCTGTAAAATAATCGTGTAATGAGTATTTGGCTTGCTTGCGAGAGAAGGTGTACGAGAAATTTTTTACTACCAAACCTGCAATCATTATATTTTCAGATTCTACTTCCTCTTCGGCAGCACCATAGTTTCCTATGTGGTTATTTGTCATTATAAGTATTTGCCCGAAGTAAGAAGGGTCTGTGAAAACTTCTTGGTACCCTGTCATCCCTGTATTAAAACAGATTTCGCCAGTGGTAGTACCTATTTTGCCTATTGATGTGCCGTGAAAAACTGTTCCATCTTTTAGCAATAAAATGGACGGCATTTTGTTTACTGTATTCAAGGTATGTTTTTGAAGTGCAAAAGTACACATTTGACAGCATATTGAAAAACTAAATAACCTACACTTAAAAGATACATGCCAACACATTTGCAGTGTTACCATGTATTTAGCTTGTTGATAAACTGTAACTTAACTTTATTTTTTGTCTTTATGATAAGAAAAAGTTGAGCTTATTTATTAGCATCGAAAACTCTACCCGAATGGAATGTGTGATTGAAACGAGATAAAATTATAGCGACTCACATTAATATATGTTTTCTGATGTAATAACTCTAACCGTCTCAAGTCGGTTATTTTCAAAATTACAGTACAAAGGCGGACTTAAGTCCGCCTTTGTACTGTAATTTTGAAAAGCGAGGGTTTTAACCCATCAAATATATATTAGTGTGTACTTGATATAAGTTTTTAGTTTTCGGCACGGGCTGTCTCGTAGCAGACAAGTACACCATTAATTAGCACTATAAGTAGCTTTGTAAGTTACCTCAATATCGTCGGCAACATTATTTTTCATCTTTCCACTGGGTTTGCCCACACCATACGAACCAATGCCTTTTACAGTAAACTTCATATCCACTGAAACTTTACCCTCTTTAATGGTAATTGATGCGGTTTCAGTAATTTTTTTGGTTACTTTTCTAATCGTTAAATCACCCGTTACTGTTGCTTTATAAGTACCGTCTTTAGTGAAATTTACAGCGCTTAAATTGGTTATTTTACCCTTAAAAGTAATTTTAGGGTATCTTTTAGAACGCATAAAGTTTTTGTTGTTAAAGTGCTTTTTCATTGCCGCTTTTTCAAACTCAAAACTTTGTACGGGTATAGAAATAACTACATCGCCAGTGGTTTTATCAATAGTACCGCTTACACTATAATTGTTGGCTTCAATATCCTCGGCAACGGTATGCGAGTATATTTTGGCGTGTCCAGTGCGGGTAATTAGCTTTTGTGCTTGTGTTGTGGTCACTGCAAACAGTGCTGCTACAACAAATAATACTGTTTTTTTCATATTCTATCACTTAAATTAATGAAATGCAAAGGACGGGAAAGAAAAAAATAATAATTGTCGGGTAGCCGACAATGCCCCTCTTTTTTTTGTACAACCTTTGCAATAGAGTACAGAACTGAAAACAAAAATGAATAAAAAAGTAAAAAAGATTTTATTAGTGGTAATAGTATTAGCCACTATTGCTGGCGCAAGCTATGCCTTATACATGTTTTTTATGCCGCATCGCGATGTGCAAGCCTCTGATGCGTTTGCCAATATGCAAGCCACAGAGTTATTAGCTGAATTTACTGCTGATAAAGAAGCCGCAAACTTGAAATACCTTGACGATGATGGAGACTCAAAAATTTTGATTGTTGAAGGTAGAGTAGAAAGTATAACGGAAAACCAAAATGGACAAAAAGTACTACTATTAAAGGAAGAGGGGAGTAAAATGGGGATTAACTGTACCTTTATGGCTGAAACTAATAAAAGTACAGAAGGGATAAAAACAGGCGAAAGGGTGAAAGTAAAAGGAGCAATAACACAAGGCAGTGGTTACGATGATTTGCTAGAACTATACGACAATGCCCTTTTAATAAACTGCGATATTGTGAAATAAATTTTAAACTTAAATGAATAAAAACAATAAAATGAAAAATCTAATTACACTTACATTATCGGTATTACTATTTGCTGCTTGTAGCAGCGAACCCGTTAAAACAATCACCGTAAACCAAGTAGAAACTACTGTTGATGCGGCTATTGCCAAAGCAGGGGAAAATAATCAAAAAGTTTTTGTAGAAGTACACGCTACCTATTGCAAATCGTGCAAAAAATTTAGCAAAGAAGTGATGAGTGATAAAGAAGTAACAAATTTATTAGCAAGTAATATGGCTACTGCTATTGTAGATATTGAATCTGAAGAGGGTCAAAAAATAAAAGAAAAGTATGGAGTACAAAGCACCCCTACTTTTTTGATTTTAGATGAAAAAGGTGAGTTGCTAAAAAAAGCAGGATACATGGATAAAGCAGCATTTTTAAGCTGGATTAACTAAAAAATTCAATATGAGTTGGGTTTAAACACTGTAAATAAAGTGATTTTAGGGTTTATGTTGTAGGACTTAAGTCCTGATGTGCATATTAATGGCAATAGGATAGGGTTGAAATTCCTATTCTAATATAGTAGTTGTAAGAGTAAAAAAAGCCCGCAATAGCGGGCTTAAATAGAGATAATTAGTTGTTTATTCTTAATTATTTTTCAGTTCCATCGGTTTTGGTATCATCCACTTTAGTGGCTTCACCTTTTACCTCTTTGGTTTTGGCTTCGGCTTTTGGTTTTTCCTTAGCTTCAACAGCGGGGGTTTCTTCAATCTTCTCTTCTACTTTTACCTCTTCAGTAGCTTCGTCTAATGTTTCTTCTGTATTTTCAACAGCAGTTTTAGCTTTAGCACCTGCTCCTTTTCCTCTACGGCTACGGCGAGATTTAGATTTACCAGCTTTATCTTCCTTAGCTGCCAACATATACTCGTTATAATCTACTAATTCAATAATGGCCGTTTCTGCATTATCTCCTAATCGATTACCTGTTTTTAATATTCTAGTGTACCCTCCTGGGCGGTCTGCTACCTTACCTGCTACCTCACCAAAAAGCTCCTTCACAGCATATTTATCTTGCAAATAACCAAATACAATACGACGTGAATGCGTGGTATTATTTTTTGATTTAGTTATCACTGGTTCAATATATACTCTTAGTGCTTTTGCTTTTGCTAAAGTAGTATTAATGCGTTTGTGCATTATTAAAGAGCTTGCCATATTTGTAAGTAAGGCTTTGCGGTGCTCTTTGGTACGACTTAAGTGGTTTATCTTTTTTCCGTGTCTCATGCCTAATTATTCCTCTTATTCTTCGTTAAGTTTATATTTAGCTACGTCCATACCGAAGGTTAAGCCTTTTTCGCGTACCAATTCTTCTAATTCAGTAAGTGATTTTTTACCAAAGTTTCTAAACTTCAACAAATCGGCAATATCATAGCTTACTAAGTCGCCTAAAGTCTTAATTTCAGCCGCTTTTAAGCAGTTGTATGCACGCACCGACAGGTCAAGGTCTGCTAATGGTGTTTTAAGCATCTTACGCATATGCAGTAAGTTCTCATCCACTTCAACAGGTGCAGCTTTTATTTGGCTATCCATCGTGATGTTTTCATCAGAGAATAACATAAAATGCTGTATCAAAATCTTAGCTGCTTCTTTAAGTGCGTCTTCGGGATGAATACTACCATCTGTTTCTATTTCGATGAGTAGTTTTTCGTAATCCGTTTTTTGGTCAACCCTAAAATCTTCTACATCATATTTCACATTTTTTATAGGTGTGTAAATAGAATCAATAGGAATTGACCCAATGATGTGCTCTTTAGTATTGTTTTCCTCAGCAGGTACATACCCTCTACCTTTATTAATGGTGAGCTCTAACTCAAAATTAACGAATGGTTCCATATTGCATATTACTAAATCAGGATTTAGTACTTCAAAGGCATTGGTATAGCGGCTAATATCGCCTGCGGTAAATTGTTCTTTTCCTTTTAATGAGATAAAAATTTTCTCATTATCATCTCCAGCGTCAGAAACTTTTTTAAACCTTACTTGTTTAAGGTTAAGCATTATTTCTGTTACATCTTCTAAAATCCCTTTTAGACTTGAAAACTCATGATCTACGCTTGGTATTTTAACTATGGTAATTGCATATCCTTCAAGAGAAGACAAAAGTATTCTACGAAGTGCATTGCCTATGGTTACACCGTACCCTTTTTCTAATGGGCGGAATTCAAACTGACCAAAAAAGTCAGTTTCTTTATGCATTATTACTTTATCGGGTTTTTGAAACGCAAGTATTGCCATTGGACTAAAAAGGTTTAAATGATTATTTAGAGTATAGCTCTACGATTAACTGTTCTTTTATATTTTCTGGAATTTGCTCACGCTCTGGATATGCCATAAATTTACCTTGCATATCTTTTCCATCCCACTCCAACCAGTTGTATTTGCGAAAACGATCACTAATTAATGAATCGGTAATTGCTTCAAGCGATTTTGATTTCTCGCGAACGCCAATTACATCCCCTGGTTTTAATTGATACGATGGAATATTAACAATATTACCGTTTACGGTAATGTGCTTATGCCCAACAAATTGGCGGGCGGCACTACGTGTGCGGGCAATACCTAAACGATATACGGTGTTATCTAAACGAGATTCTAAAAATCTTAATAGGTTTTCGCCAGTAATTCCTTCTTTATCAGTTGCTTTTTTGAACATATTACGAAACTGACGTTCTAATAAACCATAGGTGTATTTAGCTTTTTGTTTTTCATTAAGCTGAATAGCATACTCTGATTTTTTTGGACGACGACGAGCGTTACCATGTTGCCCTGGGGGGTGGCTACGCCTATCTAAAACCTTATCAGGTCCGAAAATTGCTTCACCAAATTTTCTAGCTATTTTGCTTTTTGGTCCTGTATATCTTGCCATTTATATGGGTTAAATTAACTTCTAAACTTTAATAAAAATTAGATGCGTCTGCGCTTTGGAGGGCGGCATCCGTTGTGTGGTATTGGTGTAATATCTTGTATTGATAATACTTCAATACCTGTTGTTTGAAGGTTACGAATTGCAGATTCACGTCCTGAACCTGGTCCTTTTACAAACACATCCACTTTTCGTAAACCTAAATCATAAGCCGTTTTACCACAATCTTGTGCGGCAGTTTGTGCGGCATAAGGTGTGTTCTTTTTAGACCCCCTAAATCCCATTTTACCTGCCGATGACCAAGAGATTACTTGCCCTGTTTGGTTGGTAAGTGAGATAATAATATTGTTAAAAGTAGCTTGAATATGGGCTTGCCCATGCGATTCAACGTTTACTACTCTTTTTTTTGATGTTCTTTTATTTGCTGCCATTATACGCCAAATACTATCTTAATCATTAGTTAATTACCTAGCTGCTTTTTTCTTTCCAGCTACAGTCTTACGTTTACCTTTACGTGTTCTAGCATTTGTTTTAGTACGTTGCCCACGCAATGGTAATCCTCTTCTATGCCTTAAACCACGATAACATCCTATATCCATCAACCGTTTGATGTTTAGTTGTTTTTCGGAGCGTAATTCGCCTTCTACTTTTATTGCATCAGTAATAAATGTACGAATGTGGTTTAACTCACTATCGTTCCAATCACTCACTTTTTTGCCCAAGTCAATATCACCGTCTTCAAGTATTTTACGTGCCGTAGAACGTCCAATACCATATACGTAGGTAAGACCAATCTCGCCTCTTTTATTTTTGGGTAAATCTATACCAGCTATCCTTGCCATATTAAATTATCCTTGTCTTTGTTTGTATCTTGGGTTCTTCTTATTAATCACAAATAGCTTGCCTTTACGACGCACTATCTTGCAGTCCACACTACGTTTTTTTATTGAGGCTCTTACTTTCATTTTCTTATATATTTCTTATTTGTAACGGTAGGTTATTCTTCCTCTTGATAAATCGTAAGGAGACATTTCTACTGATACTCTATCACCAGGTAAAATTTTAATATAGTACATCCTCATTTTACCTGATATGGTGGCTAATATTTCGTGTCCATTCTCTAGCCTAACTCTAAAGTTAGCATTAGAGAGTGCTTCCGTTATTACTCCGTCTTGCTTTATTGAAGGTTGTTTTGCCAATTATCTATCAATTTTAAAATGGGCTGCAAAAATACTTTTTAATATCTATTAATACAAATAATTTTAAGTGCTAAATCACTGTTTGTTGTTGCTGGCTCATTGCGCTTCTACCTTTAATGCCCGACTTCACAAATCCATCGTAGTGTCTCATCATCAAATGGCTTTCTATTTGCTGTAATGTATCCAGTACTACCCCTACCATAATAAGTAGTGAGGTTCCGCCAAAAAAGTCAGCAAATTGGTTGTTAATATTAAAGGTTACTGCTATTGCAGGGAATATTGCCACAATTGCCAAGAAAACAGAACCTGGTAGCGTAATTCGCGACATTACATTATCAATAAAATCGGCTGTATTTTTACCTGGTTTTATCCCTGGTATAAAGCCGTTATTCTTTTTTAAATCATCAGCTATTTGCACAGGGTTCACTGTTATAGCTGTATAGAAGTAGGTAAAGGCAATGATTAAAAAACCAAAAAGGAGGCTATACCCCCACGAGGTATTATCTGTAAGCGTTTGTAAAAAATATCCTGCCTCTGACCCTCCCACATATTGAGCTACTGTGCTGGGTATAAACATTAATGCTTGTGCAAATATGATTGGCATTACCCCCACTGCATTTACTTTTAATGGTAAATACTGGCGTGCACCGCCATATTGACGGTTGCCTTGCACTCGTTTAGCATAGTTTACTGGTATTCGCCGTGTGCCTTGCACTAAAAGGATAACTACCGCTATTACAGCAATAAGGGCAAACATTTCAACTAAGAAGATGATTAATCCGCCTCCTTTACCGTCAAATTTCATGCTTGCTTCTGATATGAATGAACCTGGGAAGCGTGATATAATACCTACCATTATAATAAGTGATATACCGTTTCCTAAGCCTTTATCGGTAATACGCTCGCCTAACCACATTACAAACATGGTACCTGCTACTAGTATTATTACTGATGTAACGTTAAATAATAAACCATCATCGTATATTGCTGGTCCAACTAAGCCTTTAAGGTTGGTTAAGTAGGCTACACCTTGCAGTGCTGTAACTACTATGGTTAGCCACCGTGTTATTTGGTTCATTTTGTTCCTACCGTCTTCACCTTCTTTTTGTAGGCGTTGGAAATAAGGAACTGCAACTGTTAATAGTTGTATAATAATAGATGCCGATATATAGGGCATAATACCCAGTGCAAATACGGATGCACGAGAGAAAGCCCCTCCTGCAAACATATTTATAAGGCTTACTAAGCCTTGATCGCCTTGCGCGGCAAGTTCTTCAATACCATTTGGGTCTATACCTGGCAACGTAATAAACGAGCCAATTCTGTATATTAATAACAGCCCAAGGGTATTAAGTATTCTTACCTTTAGGTCTTCAATACTCCAAATTTGTTTTAGCTTAGTAAATATCTTTTTCATTTGTTTATAGTCTCAACTGTTCCCCCTGCGCTTTCTATAGCACTTTTAGCAGTTTCTGAGTACGCATTTACTTTTACTGTTAGTACAGTTTTAAGTTCGCCTCTTCCCAAAACTTTTACTACTTCTGTTTTTTTAATGTAGCGGTGTTTGCGTAAAAACTCAATATCAATAGTAGTGGCACTATGTTTGGCTGCCATTTCGTCTAATTGATTTAGGTTAAACACATTATATTCTACTCTAAATGGATTTTTAAAACCAAATTTAGGCATACGCCGTTGAAGTGGCATTTGCCCACCTTCAAAACCACGTTTGCGGCTATATCCTGACCGAGATTGTGCGCCATTATGTCCACGTGTAGATGTTCCTCCACGCCCTGAACCTTGACCACGCCCAACACGCTTATCTTTTTTTATAGCCCCTTTTGCAGGTTTAAGTGTATGTAATCTCATTGCTTTAAACTGTTTCTACTTTTACCAAATGTTTCACTTTTTCTACCATACCCAATATTGCAGGGTTATCTTCATGCTCAACAATTTGGTTTATTTTACGTAAACCCAATGCTTGCATGGTTCTCTTTTGGCGTTCAGACCTATCAATAATAGATTTTACTTGTGTAACTTTAATTTTAGCCATCGTTTTCTTCTATTAACCGTTAAACACCTTTTTTAAATTTACTCCACGATGCTGCGCAACGGTATAAGCATCACGCATTTTTACCAGCGCATCAATTGTAGCTTTTACTACGTTGTGTGGGTTTGATGAGCGTTTAGACTTTGCTAGTACATCTGTAATACCAGCACTTTCTAATACTGCACGCATTGCACCACCAGCTATTACACCAGTACCGTGCGATGCAGGTTTTAGAAATATTAAACCGCCGCCATATTTACCGTATTGCTCGTGGGGAACAGTACCGTTAATAATAGGCACTTTTATAAGGTTTTTCTTAGCATCTTCAATACCCTTGCTTATTGCATCGGTTACTTCGCCTGCTTTGCCTAAGCCATAACCTACTATGCCCTGACCGTCGCCTACAACCACTATGGCTGAAAAGCTAAACGTACGTCCACCCTTAGTTACCTTAGCTACACGCTGAATACTAACTACTTTTTCTTTAAGTTCAAGGTCGCTCTGGCGAACTTTTTTTACTGTTGCATTTGCCATTGTTTTCTATTTTAAAACTCTAAACCTCCCTCACGTGCACCTGTTGCTAAGTTTTTTACTCTGCCGTGGTACAAGTATCCGTTTCTATCAAAAACTACTTTTTTAATGCCTGCTTGTGTTGCTTTGTCTGCAAGTTCTTTACCTACCATAAAGGCTTTTTCGACTTTGGTAGTTTTTGCGCCTGCAATGGCATCAATTTTTGATGATGCTGCTACTAATGTAGTATTGCTTATATCATCAATAAGCTGTGCATATATTTGCTTGTTGCTTCTAAATACTGAAAGTCTTGGACATTCAGTGGTTCCGCTAACTTTGCTTCTTATATTCGCCTTTATTTTAAATCGGCGTTGTGTTTTTTTGTTTTTTACTGCCATTACTTTACTTTCTTTAATGGGTTACTAAATTATTTTTTGGCTGCTGATTTACCTGCTTTACGACGAAGTTGCTCGCCAGCAAACTTAATACCTTTACCCTTGTATGGCTCTGGTTTGCGCAAGCTACGTACTTTGGCGGCTATATGCCCTATAAGTTGCTTATCAGCAGATTGTAAAGTAAGTGTAGGGCTTTTTCCTTTTACTGTTTCAGTAGTTATTTTTACTTCCACAGGAACTTGCAGGTGTATTTCATGCGAGTATCCTAATGAAAATATTATGATTTGCCCTTGGTTTGATACTTTGTATCCCACCCCCACAAGTTCTTGTTTGGTTTCATATCCTTCGCTAACACCAATAACCATATTGTTTACTAATGAGCGGTATAAACCATGTAATGCTTTGTGGCGTTTTTGTTCTGTTGGGCGGGTAATTGTAAGTTCACCATTTTCTATGGCTATTGTAAAATCAGAATCAATTTTTTGAGTTAACTCTCCTTTAGCACCTTTTACGGTAACTATATTTTTACCTTCTACTTTTACTTCAACTCCTGCGGGTATTGTTACGGGCGATTTTCCTATACGTGACATTTCTTTTACTCCTTTTGTTTAATGATTAATAAACATAGCAAATTACTTCGCCACCTACATTTTGTCGGCGGGCATCTTTATCTGTCATTACTCCATTTGAAGTAGAGATAATAGCAATACCTAACCCATTGATTACCCTTGGCAATTCACCTGCTTTAGAGTATTTACGTAACCCAGGTTTACTCACTCTTTTTAGTGTGCGAATTGCTGGAATTTTAGAGACAGGGTTGTATTTAAGGGCTACCTTAATTACACCTTGTGCTGAAACTTCATCATCAAACTTGTAGTTTAATATGTAGCCTTTTTCGTACAATACCTTGGTTAGCTCTTTTTTAAGATTAGAGGCGGGTATTTCTACAATGCGATGGTGTGCTTTTATCGCATTTCTTAATCGTGTTAAATAATCTGAAATAGGATCAGTCATTTTATTTATTTTTTAATTGTTAAATATAAAATCGATATCCCCGAAACTACCAACTTGCTTTGGTAATTCCTGGTATCAAGCCTTGTGAGGCCATTTCTCTAAATTGGTTACGGCATAGTCCAAAATCGCGAATATATCCACGTGGTTTGCCTGTAATATTACAACGGTTACGCAAACGTGTAGGCGAAGCGTTGCGAGGAAGTTTTTGTAGTCCTACAAAATCGCCTGCTTCTTTCAACTCTCTGCGCTTATCGGCGTAGCGTGCTACGGTTCTTTCGCGTTTGCGCTGGCGCGCTTTCATTGATTCTTTAGCCATTATTAATTTTTTTCTGCTGTTTTAAATGGAATACCAAATTGTTTAAGCAACTCATGGCACTCAACATCTGTTTTTGCTGTGGTTACAAAAGTAACATCCATACCGGTGATTTTATTGGTTTTATCAATATTAATCTCAGGAAATATAATTTGCTCAATAATACCCATGGTGTAATTTCCTCTGCCGTCAAAGCCTTTTACTGCTAAGCCGCCAAAATCACGTACACGAGGTAGTGCTGTTGAAATAAATCTATCTAAAAATTCATACATACGCTCATTTCGCAAGGTTACTCTTGCGCCAATAGGCATATCTTCTCTTAACTTAAAGTTTGAGATGGCTTTTTTAGATTTGGTAGGTACTGCTCTTTGACCTGCAATAAGAGACATTTCCTCTACTGCTGCATCTACTAATTTCTTATCAGATACTGCTGCACCAACACCTTGATTGATACATATTTTAACCAATTGAGGCACTTGCATATGGTTGCTATAACCAAATTTTTCTTGCATCGCTGGTTTTACTTTGTCTTTATATTCGCTTTTTAAACGAGGGCTATACATGGTAGTAAAAATTTATTAGTTATTATCTTTAATCTCTTCGCCTGATTTTTTTGAGTATCGGGTTAATTTTCCCTCATCGTTCAAGCGTCTTCCAATACGTGTGGGATTTCCTTGTCCATCAACCACCATAAGGTTGCTAATGATAATGGGGGCTTCCTCTTTGCTAATGCTACCTGGTTGGTTTTGTGCGTTCGATTTTTTGTGTTTGGTAACAATGTTAACCCCTTCTACTACTGCACGCTGAGTTTCGTGAATCACTCTTAGTACACGCCCTTTGCTACCTTTATGATTGCCTGCAATTACTACTACAGTATCATCTTTTTTTATATGCAGCTTTTTCTGCTTGTTTTTCTTTCTTTCCATTTTTATAGTACCTCTGGTGCTAATGACACTATTTTCATAAATTGTTTTTCTCTAAGCTCACGAGCAACAGGCCCAAATATACGGGTGCCACGTGGCTCATCTTGTGGGCTTAATAATACACACGAGTTATCATCAAACCTAATGTATGACCCATCGGCACGGCGCACTTCTTTTCTAGTACGCACTACTACTGCACGCGATACTGTGCCTTTTTTTACGGCACTTGCGGGCATTGCTGTTTTTATACTCACCACTATTTTATCGCCCAGGCTTGCATAGCGTTTTTTAGTTCCGCCAAGCACTCTGATACAAAGCACTTCTTTTGCTCCGCTATTATCTGCTACTTTTAGTCTTGATTCTTGTTGTACCATTACTTTATTACTTCGCTTTTTCTAATATTTCAACTAATCTCCACCGCTTCATTTTACTTAATGGGCGGGTTTCCATTAACCGAACAACATCATTTACGTTGCACTCATTTTTTTCATCATGGGCATAAAACTTAAATGTTTTTTTCACAAATTTTGGATATTTTTTGTGTTTCATTTTACGCTCTACTGTAACCACAATAGATTTTTCCATCTTATTGCTGGCTACTTTGCCTATAATTTCTTTGCGTGTTTTACGCACTATTGCGTTCTTATTTTCCATTGTGCTTACCTTTTAATTATGCCTGCTGCTCTTGTGATTGGTGCCTTCTTGCATTTAGCTCTGTAAAATAGCGGGCCACCAGCCTGCGTGAGGCTTTAATTTTCATAGGGTTTTCGACAGGAGAAACTGCATGACTAAATTTTAGTTTTTGTAGTAACTCTTGTTCTTCCTTTAGCTTTTCAACTACATCAGCGGTTGAAAGTTGCCTTATCTCGTTTATTTTCATAATTTAATTAGGCTGTATAATCGTGTTTTACAACAAATTTTGCTGCTATTGGCAATTTTTGTGCTGCCAAGCGCATAGCTTCTTTTGCTATATCTAAGGGTACTCCCTCAGATTCAAATAAAATTGTTCCTGGTTTTACTATGGCCACCCAATACTCTGGCGAGCCTTTACCTTTACCCATTCTCACTTCTGCGGGTTTTTTGGTTACTGGTTTATCAGGAAATATGCGAATCCATACTTTACCTTCTCTTTTCATATAGCGGGTTAATGCTATACGAGCAGCTTCTATTTGGCGAGAGGTTATCCAACTTGGTTCTAGGCTTTTAAGCGCAAATGTACCAAAGGCTATTTGATGCCCACGTTGAGCTATACCTTTAACTCTACCTTTTTGTGTTTTTCTATATTTCGTCCGTTTTGGCTGAAGCATTGCTTTAGTCTTTTAAAATATTAGTTCTCTTAAACTGCTATTATCTATCTATTATCTTCTGTTATTGCGACGGTCTCCACCTCTATGGTTATCTCTGCCACCTCTTCTTCTATCGCCTGATTTTCCGCCTTTATCTTGGCTTGCTGCAAAATTTGGTGATAAATCACGTTTTCCGAAGATTTCGCCTTTACATATCCAAACTTTAACTCCTATTTTACCATATACGGTGAGTGCTTCGCTAAGGGCATAGTCAATATCAGAACGAAGTGTGTGCAAGGGAATACGCCCGTCTTTATACATTTCTGTACGTGCCATTTCCGCTCCATTCAACCTACCTGATATTACTACTTTTATGCCTGCTGCACTCATTCGCATGGTGGATGCTATCGACATTTTGATGGCACGCTTGTATGATACTCTCGCTTCAATTTGTTGTGCTATATTATCTCCTACCAATTTGGCATCTAATTCTGGACGCTTAATTTCTAAGATATTTATCTGAACATCTTTTTTGGTAAGTTTCTTAATCTCTTCTTTTATCTTATCTACTTCTGCCCCACCCTTGCCTATAATAATACCTGGGCGTGAGGTGTGTACTGTAATTGTAATACGTTTAAGTGTACGCTCAATAACAATTTTAGAAACTCCACCTTTGGTGATACGGGCTTTTAGGTAGCGGCGTATTTTATCGTCTTCGTATAGTTTTTCGGCAGCATTTTTACCACCATACCAGTTAGAATCCCAACCTTTTATAATTCCTAATCTAAAACTTATTGGATTTACTTTTTGTCCCATGCTTAGTTACTTTCTTCTTCTTTAGCGTCAACAATAATTGTTATATGATTAGATCTTTTTCTAATCCTGAAAGCTCTACCTTGTGGAGCGGGTTTTATACGTTTTAGCATTGGACCACCATCAACAAATATGGTTTTCACAAAAAGGGTGGTTTCTTCTATGCGTTCGCCTTCGTTTTTCTTCTCCCAGTTGTTAATGGCAGAAAGTAACAATTTCTCTAAACGTATGGCATACTGCCTTCTTTGACTAAATTTTAGTGTATATAATGCTTTGTCAATCTGCATCCCCCGAATTTGGTCAACCAGTAACCTCATTTTGCGAGGAGAAACAGGACAGTTATTCAATTTTGCTATTGCTTCCATCTTTAGTTATCTCAATTATTTAACAGGGTGAGACTTAAATGTACGTGTTGGAGCAAATTCACCCAACTTGTGTCCCACCATATTTTCAGTAATATATACGGGTATAAATTTATTACCGTTGTGAACTGCAAAAGTATATCCTACAAAGTCTGGAGTAATCATACTGCCGCGTGACCATGTTTTAATTACTGATTTCTTTTTGCCTTCACTCATTTGCTCAACTTTTCTTTCAAGTTTCCAGTGAACAAATGGGCCTTTTTTTAGTGAACGTGCCATATATTACCTTATTTCTTTCTTCTTTCAATAATGTACTTACTCGATGCTTTTTTAGGTTTACGAGTTTTAAAACCTTTTGATAAAACACCTGTTCGTGATTTTGGATGCCCGCCTGATGAGCGTCCTTCACCACCACCCATTGGGTGATCTACAGGGTTCATAACTACTCCACGAACACGTGGGCGGCGACCTAACCAGCGGTTACGTCCCGCTTTACCTTTTACTTCAAGGCTATGGTCTGGGTTTGAAACCGAACCCATAGTTGCCAAGCAGGTAACTAATATCATTCTTGTTTCGCCTGATGGTAATTTTACGGTAGCATACTTTCCATCACGGGCTAATAGCTGTGCTGAGTTGCCTGCACCTCTGCATAGTTTTGCACCTTGCTCTGGGCGTAATTCAATATTGTGTATTGAACTACCTAAAGGGATTTCGCTTAAAAATAAAGCGTTTCCAACTTCGGGTGCTACTCCTTTTCCAGACATTACGGTTTGCCCTGCTTTTATTCCGTTAGGAGCAATTATATAGTTTTTCTCTCCATCTTCATATTTTATTAATGAGATAAAGCAAGAGCGATTTGGGTCATATTCTACTGATATTACTTCAGCGGGAACATTTTGTTTTGCTCTTTTAAAGTCTATAATTCTATATCTTTTTTTATGCCCACCACCTATGTAGCGCATGGTCATTTTACCTTGATTGTTTCTACCACCCGAGCGTGTTTTGGGTGCTAAAAGGCTTTTCTCAGGTTTATGACCAGTTAACTCGGTAAACGAATTAGCTACTCTAAAACGAGTTCCAGGGGTAACGGGTTTTAATCTCTTTACTGTCATCTTCTAAATTATACGTTCTCGAAGAAGTCGATACTCTCGCCTTCTTGAAGTGTAACAAATGCTTTTTTAAAGGCAGGTGTACGACCACTAAAAACGCCTTTTTTGGTATTTTTAGATTTTGTTTTCCCTGCGTATATCATAGTGTTAACCGATTGTATATTAACACTGTATAATTTTTCTATTTCAGCCTTAATTTCATTTTTGGTAGCTTTTTTCTCTACCACAAAGCCATATTTCTGTAGCTTATCAGTAGCTATCTGGCTTTTTTCTGTTATTAATGGCCTTTTTAATATACTGCCCATGTTTGGTTATTTACTAAGTGTTTCCTCTATTACTTTTACTGAATTTTCAACTAATACCAAACTCTGATTATCTAAAATAGTGTATGTATTTAAATCAGCGGCTAATAGCACTTTAGAGAGGGGTATGTTTCTGCTTGAAAGTACTATGTTTTCATTTACTGATGGTAATACAAAAACTGCCTTTTTTCCGCTTAATTTAAGTCCTTCTAAAATGGTTAAAAACTCTTTTGTTTTTGGTGTTTCAAGGTTAAAATCTTCAACTACAACTAGTTCATTCAACTTTACTTTGTGTGCTAAAGCAGATTTTCTTGCCAGTTGTTTAACTTTTTTATTTAGCTTGAAACTATAATCGCGGGGTTGCGGTCCAAATGTACGTCCACCACCACGAAATAATGGAGATTTCATACTACCTGCCCTTGCCCCACCAGTACCCTTTTGACGTTTTAATTTCTTAGTAGTACGGTTAATTTCCCACTTCTCTTTGGTTTTATGCGTGCCTTGGCGTTGGTTTGCCAAATATTGTTTCACATCTAAATAAATAGCGTGATCGTTTGGCTCTATACCAAAAATTGCATCGCTAAGCGTTACTTTTCTTCCAGTATCGGCACCTTGTATATTTACAACACTAAGTTCCATTATATTATCTCTCTACTATTACGTATGACCCTTTGGCTCCAGGAACTGCCCCTTTAACCACCAATAAATTTTTATCTTTTATCACTTTTATCACTGCAAGGTTAATTGCCATTACACGGTCGCCACCCATACGGCCGGCCATACGTGTACCTTTAAATACCCTTGAAGGATAAGAACCTGCACCTAATGAACCTGGCGCACGCAGTCTGTTGTGTTGCCCGTGTGTAGCCATACCCACACCTTTAAATCCGTGGCGTTTAACAACTCCTTGAAAGCCTTTACCTTTTGATGTTCCAATAACATCAACAAATTCACCTTCTACAAAAATATCAACGTTAAGTTCGTCTCCTACTTTCAATTCATGGTCAAGGTCTTCACGTATTCCTTTAAATTCAACAAGTTTAGCTTTTGGGCTTATGCCTGCTTTTTTAAAGTGCCCCTGCATTGCTTTAGGGGTATTTTTTTCTTTTTTATCGCTGTATGCCAGTTGCACTGCATTATACCCATCAGTATCTTTATTTTTAACTTGGGTTACAAAGCAAGGTCCTGCTTGTATTACTGTGCAGGCAATATTTTTACCTTCGGGGGTAAAAATACTTGTCATACCTACTTTTTTTCCTATAATTCCTAACATTGTGCTATCAAACTTTAATTTCCACATCTACCCCGCTGGGCAATTCTAACTTCATTAGCGCATCTACTGTTTTTGCTGAAGAGTTGTATATATCTAACAGCCTTTTGTATGAGCAATATTGAAATTGCTCACGCGCTTTTTTGTTTACGTGTGGTGATTTAAGCACAGTGTATATTTTTTTCTCGGTAGGAAGTGGTATTGGTCCACTAACTACAGCTCCTGTGCCCTTAACTGTTTTCACGATTTTTTCAGCCGACTTGTCCACCAGGTTGTAGTCGTATGATTTTAACTTTATTCTTATTTTTTGGCTTACCATCTAATTTTATAAGCTATTTAAGCGTTTACTATTCCTTTAACTTTTGCTAATACTTCTTCGGTTATATTTTTAGGAGCTTCGGCATAATGCGAAAATTCCATAGTTGATGTAGCACGACCCGATGTAATAGTACGAAGGGTGGTTACATAACCAAACATTTCTGATAAAGGTACTTTTGCTTTTACTACTTGCGCTCCTGCACGTGTATCTATACCTTCCATTTGTCCACGGCGTTTGTTTAAATCGCCCATCACATCACCCATATATTCTTCAGGAGTAATTACCTCATTTTTCATTATTGGCTCAAGCAATACAGGGTTGGCTTGTTTGCTTGCATTTTTAAATGCCAGTTTAGCCGCTAACTCAAATGATATTGCATCTGAATCTACTGCGTGGAAAGAACCATCAAACAAACGAACTTTGAAGCTATCAACAGGGTAGCCTGCCAATACACCAGTAGCCATTGCTTGGGTAAATCCTTTTTGTATTGCTGGAATAAACTCACGAGGAATATGCCCGCCTGTTATTTGATTGACAAATTGTAAACCGCCTTTATGGTCTTCATCAGCAGGGCTAATTTCAAACTGGATATCAGCAAATTTACCACGCCCACCACTTTGTTTTTTATACACTTCGCGATGGGTATAAGAGCCTGTAATTGCTTCTTTATATGCTACTTGTGGTGCTCCTTGGTTACACTCAACTTTAAACTCACGTTTTAAACGGTCAAGAATAATTTCAAGGTGTAATTCACCCATTCCTGATACTATGGTTTGCCCAGTATCTTCATCTGTTTTAGCACGGAATGTAGGGTCTTCTTCGGTAAGTTTTGCTAAAGCATTACCTAATTTATCTACATCAGCCTGAGTTTTAGGCTCAATAGCTAATCCAATAACAGGGTCAGGAAAGTCCATTGCTTCAAGAATAATTTGATTTTTCTCATCGCAAAGGGTATCCCCCGTTTTAATATCTTTAAAACCCACTGCCGCACCAATCTCTCCTGCACTTAATTTATCAATTGGGTTTTGGGTTTTAGCGTGCATTTGGAACAAACGTGATATACGCTCTTTATTGCCTGAACGCATATTATACACATACGAACCTGCAGAAATAGAGCCTGAATATACACGGATGAAACACAAACGACCTACAAATGGGTCGGTAGCTATTTTAAATGCTAATGCTGCTAATGGCTCTGTATCTTTTGGTTGACGAGAAATAGGCTCACCTGATTTAGGGTCTATACCTTTTATGCTTTCTCTATCTAAAGGGCTTGGTAATATTTCCATTACCAAATCAAGCATGGTTTGTACACCTTTGTTTTTAAAGGCTGAACCACACAACATAGGCACTATTTTAGCATCAATTGTTGCTTGACGCAGTGCTGCTAATATCTCACGCTCGGTAATGGTTGATGGATCATCAAAGAATTTTTCCATCAAGTTATCATCGTACTCTGAAACTGACTCAAGTAATTGCTCGCGCCAGTAGGTAGCTTCTTCAAGCATATCTTCGGGAATAGGGATAACCTCGTAGGTCATTCCTTTGTCTTCCTCATTCCACACCATTCCACGGAAGTTGATTAAATCAACTACTCCTTTGAAGTTCTCCTCAGCACCAATGGGTAGTTGCAGTGGAACTGCATGACTACCTAACATTTCTTTTACCTGTTTAACCACGTTTAAGAAATCAGCTCCCGAACGATCCATTTTATTAACGAATCCTATGCGAGCCACATCATAATTGTTTGCTAAACGCCAGTTGGTTTCTGATTGTGGTTCAACACCATCAACTGCACTAAACAAAAATACTAAACCATCTAATATCCTTAATGAGCGATTTACCTCAACAGTAAAATCTACGTGCCCAGGGGTATCTATAATGTTGATTTTATATCTGTTGTCATCATAATCCCAAAATACAGTAGTTGCAGCCGAAGTAATGGTAATACCCCTTTCTTGCTCTTGTGCCATCCAATCCATAGTGGCAGCACCATCGTGTACTTCACCTATTTTATGATTGACCCCTGCGTAATACAAAATACGTTCGGTAGTGGTAGTTTTACCTGCATCAATATGTGCAGCAATACCAATGTTTCTAACGTATTTTAAATCGAGTGACATAATTTTTTTTATTAACGGGTTGTTATTGTTAAGTTTCTTAAACTCTAAAATGTGAGAATGCTTTATTGGCTTCTGCCATACGGTGTGTATCGTCTTTCTTTTTCACTGCTGCACCTTCGCCTTTTGATGCGGCTATAATTTCTGCTGCTAATTTTTCGGGGTATGATTTCTCGTTACGTTTACGTGAGTAATCAATCATCCACTT
This sequence comes from uncultured Burkholderiales bacterium, assembly GCA_964584305.1. GTDB lineage: Bacteria > Bacteroidota > Bacteroidia > UBA8524 > UBA8524 > SB11. Next base: position 286,726 of record CAZOZL010000003.1, on the reverse strand, counting down.
CATGCCACGTGCAATTTTCTTATCAGCGGGTACTTCAATAGGAATTTGAAATGTTGCACCACCTACACGGCGAGCTTTCACCTCTACCGAAGGCATTACATTGTTTAATGCTTTTTTCCAAACATCAATACCTGGCTCTTCTAATTTACCTTCAACTATATCTAATGATTTATAGAATAGTGCAAAACTCAATTGTTTTTTACCATCAACCATCAAATTGTTAACGAAACGTGTTACCAGTTTATCGTTATATTTAGGGTCTGGATTTAATAATCTTTTTTTCGCTTTACTTTTTCTCATTGCCTTTTACTTATTTTTTAGCAGCGTCTTTAGGTTTTTTTGTTCCATATTTAGAACGCCTTTGATTACGCCCATCAACACCAGCAGTATCTAAAGCCCCACGCACTATATGGTAGCGTACCCCTGGTAAATCTTTTACTCTACCCCCACGTACTAATACTATAGAGTGTTCTTGCAAGTTATGTCCTTCACCAGGTATATAGGCGTTTACCTCTTTGCCATGCGATAACCTTACACGGGCAACTTTACGCATTGCCGAGTTAGGTTTTTTAGGCGTGGTAGTATATACACGGGTGCAAACACCTCTGCGTTGTGGGCAATTGTCCAAGGCGGGAGATTTACTCTTGAAAATCAAGGTTTTCCTGCCCTTTCTTACCAATTGTTGTATAGTAGGCATATCTAATCTACAATTATTCTAATTTTAAAAGGACGGCAAAGGTATGTCTATTTTGGAGTAAATACAATACAGCTCAAAACATTTTTTTAAAAAATAGCACCCTACTATTTTGAGTTGGTTTAGAGTAGCACCACTGCTATAAAATTGATAGGGCAAATGTATATAATAATACAGGTTTATGGCTACTAATTTTGTATAAAATCAAGCAAAAAAAACCACTACTTTTGAGGGCTAAATAGTATATGTGTGAGTGATGTAAAAAAAGCATGGTTGGCATTTGCCAGTGTTTCATTGTTTTGGGGAACCACCTACTTAGCTATCCGCATAGGTGTAGAGAGTTTTCCTACATTCCTGTTTGCGGGAGCACGCCATTTTATTGCAGGTATTATTATCCTTTCTTATTTTTTACTAAAGAAATACCCACTACCTACACTTGCACAGTTTAGGCATATTACTATAATGGCTATACTAATGCTGGGTTTTGGCAATGGCTTGTATGTATGGGCTGAAAAATTTGTGAGTAGTAGTGTGGCTGCTATTATAAGTACTACTACCCCTTTTGTTATCTTTTTTTTTAGCTGGCTAATGTTGAGCGAAAAACCTAACTGGATAGTTTTTATAGGTATTTCTTTGGGATTTAGTGGGCAATTGGGCAATATATATGAGCATATTACTGAACTACAAGACGCTAATTACAAGGCGGGTATAATAGCCATGTTTGTAGCTGTAATAGCGTGGGCATTTGGCACTGTGCTAAACAAACGCGTAAAAATAAAAATGCACGCACTGTATTTTACAGGTTGGCAAATGCTTATTAGCGGGTTTGCTTTTTTACCCTTTGCGTTTTATAAGGGTGAGTTTGGTCAACTGGGGGCTGTTGAGCCTAAAGCGTGGATTGCTTTTATGTACCTAATAGTATTTGGGTCTATTATAGCCTATGGTTCTTTTATGTATGTATTGCAAAAATTGCCTGCTACCATAGTATCTATGCATACCTATGTGAATACTATTGTAGCAGTACTATTAGGCTGGGCAGTTTTAAATGAAAGACTAAACTGGTGGATTGCGAGTTCTACCCTGCTTACACTAACTGGGGTGTACTTTGTAAATAGAGGGATGCAAAAAGCAAAAAAAGCCACAACATAAAGTTGCGGCTTCTGCTATATATAGTTTAATATTATTGTACAGGGTCTGTGGTTATTTCTTGGTTTTGTGTACTATCACCTTCAGTAATTACAGGTGTTGCAAGGGGTTCTTTTTGCTTGGGATTGTTTTTAACATATTCTTCTAAGTCTTTCAAAGATTTTTCGTAGTTATCTCCCACCATTTTATCGCCAAACATATTGAACATATATTTCAAAAAGATGTTACCTCCTACATCAGAATTAATACCAAAAGTTACTTTTACTCCTCCCCCATCTTGAGGTTCTAACGTATGGTAAATTTTTGCAGGATCCATCCCCTCAAATTCCATAGTACCTTCTACTATACTCATTGCTTCTGATTTGGTGATGATTACTTTTCCATTTCCCACATTTTTATCTTCACTTTTCCACGAGTATGAAGCCCCTTCACCAATAGTATTATCACTATAGGTAACCTTCCAGTTAGAGTCTATCTTGTTCCACGCATTCCAGTTATTCCAATTTTTCACATCGTTAATTTGTTCAAAAAGTTCATCTTGGGGTGCATCAATAACAGCAGAACGCTCTGCCTTAAAATCTGAAGGTAAGAACAGACCTATTACAACTAATAAAGCCGCTATTACGGCTAAAACAATTAAAGTGGTTTTTAAAATTTTCATAGTGCGTGTTTTATGGTAATTATTTTACTTTGCCCAAAGTAAGTAATAATATTATAATTATGAAATTGGTTGGCTTTGCAAAAATTGGGCTAAAAGTATATTCGGAGTGAGTTGAGTACAGTCTTCATATCCTCACCCAGTTTAATGGTGAAGGTACAATTATCACAAAACCCCTCTCCAAAGGAGAGGGACGCAGTACTCATAAGTTGGTGTTTTGTTTTTTTTGAGCGATAACTTAATCCGCCCGTGCCATTCAGACGTTTTCTTGCAACAGGTTGAAACCTGCCGCAATTCATAACCTTAACAAGGTAGGATTTCAACTCTATTTACTTGTGAGTTGGAGTACTATATATGTCAAATTTTTAAAGTTTGACATATAATAGCCCGTTAAAAAATAAGTCCGTTTAGTATAAATACTAAACGGACTTGAAGTGTTATATTTTTTGAAACTTTATTTTAATATCTCTGCGGCTAATAGGTCTAACAAATGAAAAGCCCGTTTTGATGTTTCTGCTTGGCAGTATGTACGCAATACAGGTTCAGTACCGCTTGCACGTATCATTAACCACTCGCTATTGCCCAAGTGTAATTTCCATCCGTCTGTATCTTCCACTTTTTCAACGGGTATTCCCCCCACAGAAGCAATTTTGTTTTCTTTACAAAGGGTAAGTACTTTTTGTTTCAATTCTTCACTAATACGGTGATCTACCCGCTCCATAGCAAAAGCACCACCAATTAGGGTATATACCTCTTCTATAAGCACATCAAGTGTTTTGCCTGTTTTTGCCATAAATTCAAGCAGGACTATACCTATCCAAATACCATCACGTTCGGGGATATGTCCTTTAATGGCTATGCCTCCGCTTTCTTCTCCACCTACCAGTACATCATCATCTACCATATATTGACAAATATATTTAAACCCTATTTTGGTAATTATAGCTTCTAAGCCAAATTGCTTACACAGGTCTTTTATTTTATCGGTACAGCTAAAACTAACGGCTACTTTGCCCGTAAGGTTTTTGTGTTTTGCTAAATAGTTTATTAGCAATAGTATAATGTGGTGCGAGTCTATAAACTTACCTGTACTATTGTACAAACCAATACGGTCTGCATCACCATCGGTAGCCAAACCAAAATCAATATCACCTGCTAAGCGAATAGTCTCGCTCATTTCTGTTAGGTTTTTATGTACAGGTTCGGGGGCTTGCCCGTCAAACCCAGGGTTGTTTTCGCAATGCAAAAAAGTAGCATCAGGAAATAAACGGCGCATTACATTTTGCCCTGCCCCATACATAGCATCGTAGGCTATGTTTATCCCCGAGTTTTTTATCGCCTCTATATCAAAACTTTTTTCTACTTCTGCTACATATTCATCTTCAAGGTTTATGTACTCTATCAATCCTTTTTCTACATAGTGCGCTACTGTTTCAGTAGGTATTTCAGTAGCATCGGGAATTAAATTTTCTACCTCATCTATCATATCAGGGGTTGCAGGACCACCGTAGTTTGCTTTTATTTTAAAGCCATTGTAGCTGGGCGGGTTGTGGCTGGCAGTTATTACTATACCTGCAAAGGCATTGCGACTAAGTGTACTTAGCGATATCATAGGGGTGCTAACAAAACCTTTGCCCAAGTACACTTTTATACCTTTTTTGGCAAAAATTACAGCGGTAGTCTCTGCAAATAGTTCACCCGCAAAGCGGCAATCGTGTCCTAAAACTGCGCTGGGTGCATTGCTATTATTCACCATCCATTGTGCTGTGGCTTCTGCTACACGGGCAAGATTATCAAGGGTATATTCTTGGGCTATGATAGCTCGCCACCCGTCAGTTCCAAATTTAATTTTTTCGTTCATTTTGTTAGTCATACTTGACGTATTCGGTTATTTGTGTCCAGAAATAGTTTTCAAATGCTTTAATATACTTGCCTGATTGTGCAGACGGTATCTCTTGGTGATTAATTTTTTTAAGTATATAGTCAAAATTCTTTACTTGTAATGTGTATTTAATATCTTGAAATGCTATTTTTAGTCGGTATATATTAAACTTTTCCATTGAAATAGGCGGTAGCGGTATATTGTTAAAATAAAGTCGAATATATTGTGGGGTATAGGTGGTTAACCCGTCCGTTTTATCCCAAAATTCTGTTATCTCTATTTTACTTATAGAAAAATAGAAGCTGGGCAACAGGTGGGTAAAAACTTTGTTTCCTCCATTGTTAAAGAAAAACTCAGGGTTATCATTTAAAAAGCCTTGCATTGCTTTGTAAAAACCTTTGCTTTTCTCAGTTTTCACAATTTCATATACTATGCTTTTTGCAGTAGATAAAACTATCTTGTTTATTATCCGCTTTTTTTTGTTAAAGGCTTTTTCTTTTACTGATAGCGATTGTGAAATATCGTTTTTAAATGTGCTATTGCCAAACTGTACCACATTAAAATGGTAGTTGCGGCTATACAAAGCATCAATAAAGGTAATATTATACGAGCCATTGGCATTGGTAGGGATAATACTATCAGCAAGTAGTAAATAGATATCTTCCATATCAATAAAACCATAGGATACCGAGTTGCCTTTTTCGTTTTTATTAATGAAAGAGAAGCCTAAAATATTGAAAGTGGTTTTTTTGCGGGTGCTGCTCCACACTTCGTTAAAAAACAAATCTTTGGTTTCAATAAATTTAGTAGCAGTACTATTTTCTATATTATTTAAGGTAGCAAAAGAGATTTGGATAGTTTTTTTAGGAGAATCCCATAGCTTTACTTTACCCTCTTTTACTAATGAATATACTAATTTTGGTAGTGATTTTACTAAGTTAAAGCCAAATGTATCCAGCTGCTCTTTTTTATTTAAATGGATTAAAACAGGCTTATCCGTATAAGCATAGCTAAACTGCCATGCCATTATAAAAATTAATACTATGCCTGCTTTTTTAAACAATAGTGTGTGTTTATGTTTTATTTAAAGGCTTGTAAACCTGTAATTTCATGCCCCAATATAAGCAAATGTATATCATGCGTACCTTCATAAGTAAGCACCGATTCTAAATTTGCCATGTGGCGCATTACAGGATACTCGCCAGAGATACCCATGCCGCCAAGCATTTGCCGTGCTTCGCGTGCAATATCCAACGCTATCTCAACATTATTACGCTTTGCCAATGATATTTGAGCCGCCGTTGCTTTGCCCTCATCCATTAGTTTACCTAAACGCCAGCATAATAGCTGTGCTTTGGTAATTTCTGTAAGCATTTCGGCTAATTTTTTTTGTTGCAATTGGAAACCTCCAATAGGTCTACCAAATTGCTCCCGCTCTTTTGAGTAGCGCACTGCGGTATCGTAACAGTCCATAGCTGCACCAACAGCCCCCCAGCTAATACCATAACGTGCGCTATTTAGGCAAGTGAGCGGTCCACGCAAGCCTTCTACATTGGGCAGTAGGTTTTCTTTGGGTACTTTTACATTATCAAAAACCAACTCGCCCGTTGCACTTGCCCGCAACGACCATTTATTGTGCGTAGTAGGAGTGCTAAAACCTTCCATACCCCGCTCTACTATTAGCCCTTGTATTTTTCCATTATCATTTTTTGCCCAAACTATGGCTATATCAGCAAATGGCGCATTGCTAATCCACATTTTTGAGCCGTTTAGCAAATAGTGGTCGCCCATGTCTTTAAAGTTACTTTCCATACCACTAGGGTTACTGCCGTGGTTAGCTTCAGTAAGTCCAAAACACCCCATCAGCTCGCCAGTAGAAAGTTTGGGCAGGTATTTATTTTTCTGCTCTTCACTTCCAAATTTATAAATAGGATACATAACTAAAGACCCTTGCACCGATGCTGTACTACGCATACCACTATCGCCCCGTTCAATCTCTTGCATTATTAGCCCATAGGTAATATAGTCCATGCCGCCACAGCCATACTGGGTGGGTAGTTGGGGTGCAAATGCGCCAATCTCACCCATTCCTTTTATAACATGGTGGGGGAAAATATTGCGTTGCGCACAGTCTTCAATTATGGGGCTTATTTCACGTTTCACCCATTGGCGGGCGGTGTTACGTATTAGTATATGTTCCTCGGTTAGTAAGTCATCAATACCATAAAAATCAGGGGCAACATAGTTATCTTGCTTGTTGGTTCTTTCTATTTCTGGGTGTTGGCTAAAGTTTGGCATTGGTCAAATAAAAAATCGTTGGGTACAAAAGTAATACAGAAGGCTATGTTTTTACACTCTACTTAATAACATGGTGTAGATAGTTTTATAGTCTTGCAAAAGGCACAACACTTTGGGTGCTATATTGGTTTTCTAATAACTTAAAATATCCTGCTATGGCTATCATAGCGGCATTGTCTGTACAGTATTCAAATTGGGGTATATAGGTAGTGTAATTGTTTTGCCTTCCCAGTGTTTGCAGTGCTTGCCGCAAACTACTATTGGCACTTACGCCACCCGCAATTGCCAGCTCTTTTATTCCCGTTTTTTTAGCGGCTATATGTAGTTTTTCAAGTAGATAGCTTACAATGGTATATTGTATTGATGCACAAATATCGTTTAGGTTTTCTTTAACAAAATCAGGGTTTTGGGCTGTATTGTCTCTAACAAAATAAAGAACCGATGTTTTGAAACCACTAAAGCTAAAATCAAATTCGCTTACTTTACCTTTAGGGAACTTAAAACGGTGTGGGTTGCCATCTTTAGCATATTTATCAATCAAAGGACCACCGGGGTAGGGCAATCCTAATATTTTTGCTGCTTTATCAAAGGCTTCACCAGCGGCATCGTCTTGCGTTTTCCCCAATAATTCCATTTTTAAGGGGCTATCAACCCTTACTATTTGAGTATGCCCACCCGACACTGTTAAGCATAAAAAAGGAAACTGTGGTTTTGGGTCATCTATAAAATGTGCTAAAACGTGGGCATCCATGTGGTTTACCTCTATTAATGGGATATTTAACGATAGTGCTAAACTTTTGGCAAAGGTTACCCCTACCAATAAACTGCCTAACAAGCCAGGTCCTTTGGTAAAGGCAATGGCTGTTATTTTTTCTTTAGCTATGCCTGCTTCTTTTAGGGCTACATCTACCACAGGTACAATGTTTTGCTGGTGGGCACGGCTGGCAAGTTCAGGCACAACACCGCCATACTTTTCATGTACGCTTTGTGCGGCAATTACATTGGCAAGAATATTGCCCTTGTGTAGTACTGCCGCAGCAGTTTCATCACACGATGACTCTATTGCTAATATATACGCTTCGGTTTTAAACACTTTTACTATTTTTGACGAAAGTTTGCGCACAAAAATATTCAAAATACTCTTCTGGTTGTTATTATGGTTTGTAACAGGAGCTGTAATAGTGGGTGCGGTAGTGCGCAGTAAAACCTTTCAACACTGGGCTACACAACAGGTAGCAAGTTATTTTTCGGAAGAATTAAATACAAAAGTTTCTATAGGTGGTTTTGATATTAACCATTTAACCTACCTAAATATTAATGCTATTTTTATTGGCGATAGATATAATGATACCGCCTTTTTCATAGGAAAAATGACCATAGATTTAGAGCGTTTGGTATGGGATTTTGAAGGGGAAAAAGCTAATCACTTAGCTATAAACTATGTGAAACTAAAAAATACACTGGTCAATTTTAAAAAATATAACGATACAGCACAGTGGAATTATCAATTTGTGGTTGACTATTTCGACCCACCAAGAGACCCTAATGATACTACCGCACCCCGCTCATTTATACTAAAGGTGAACAAGGTAGATATTGAAAATACTACTTTTGCATATACTCACTATACAGCTACTGATATGGGCAAGGGGAAATTTAACCCTAATGATTTTAGATTTAATAATATTACAGGCTCGCTTAGTAAATTTTCGTTGTTTGATGATTCCATTGCTTTTAGCACTGATAACCTTACTACTATTGAGAAAAACGGGTTTCTAATTAAAAAAATGAAAGCCGATGCCCACATTCATGCTAAGGGTTTAGAGTTTTTTAATCTTACTGTTGAAACAGAAAAAAGCACCCTGCACGATAAGCTAAGAATGATATATAACGGGTGGGAAGACTTAGGAAGTTTTGTTTCGACTGTAAAATTTGATGCAAGGCTAACAAACAGCAAGGTAAACTTAGAAGATATTGTTTTTTGGACTCCTACATTACAAAACTTAAAGCAAGAGTTAAGCATAAGCGGCTTGGCAAAAGGAACTATTGATAATTTAAAAGTTAAAAAATTTACTATTGGTGGGGGAAAGGAAAGCCACCTATCAGGTGATTTTAGTATTAAGGGATTGCCTGATTTTGAAACCTCGTTTATCAGTGTTTCTTTAGATAAATCACACATTATAACATCTGATATTAAGGCTATCACAGGTTTGAAAAAGCTGCCCGCAGGAATAGCCCGAATGGGAAAAATAGATTTTACGGGCAGCTTTACTGGGTTCACAAAATCGTTTGTTGCGTATGGTAATTTTAATACCCATTTGGGTAGTTTCTCGTCAGACATAAAATTAGATTTCATGAATGAAAGCGGTGAGGCAAGCTATTCAGGTTATCTAAAATCAGAAGGATTTAATATAGGGCTATTTATTAATGAGCCAACGCTGCTGGGTAATGTAGCCCTAAATGCAAAAGTAGAAGGAAAGGGAATTTCATTAAAAACTATTGACGCAACTATACAGGGGAAAATTAACACCATAGATTTTAATAACTATACGTACACAAATATTGAGGTGGATGGAAATTATGCAGGTAAATTGTTTAATGGAGAGGCTAAAATAAGAGATGAAAATATTAATTTAGATTTTGATGGAAGTATTGATTTTACAAACGAACTGCCTAAATTAAATTTTGTATCAACCATACATAAAGCCAATTTAGATAAATTAAGAATAGACAGTGTAATTTCTGGAATTACAGGGAAGCTGTACTTTAATTTTGAAGGAGATAAATTAGATAATTTAGATGGAGTATTATCAGTATCAAACATTAAATATAGAAGAAAAACTCGCTTGCTAAGGGTGGACACTGCTTGGCTACAAGCCCACTCATCAGACTCTATTAGCCATTTAAAGTTTATCAGTTCTATTGTTGATTTTGATATTTCGGGGCAATATAATTTTAGCAAACTGGGCGGTGCATTATACAACTATGCAGCAAATTTGTTGCCTCAAATAGTTAAAAAAGACAGCAGCCTAATAGCCAAAGAAAATTTTGCATTTATGATAAATGTAAAGCGACCTTACCTGTTAACCAACTTTTTACTAAAGGAGTTAACCGTAGATCCTTTTGCGGCAAAAGGAAGCATAAATACGTATACCAATAACATATTGTTGGATGTGGAAACAGACCAGCTACTATACAACGATATGGTTTTTAGCAAAGTAGCCATTAAAACAAATACTACTATTAGCGGAGCGCAAAAACTGGAACTAAAATGTGGTGAATTTTATAAAGGCGATAGCTTGTATTTGGAAGACGGTGTTGCTGCGCTAACTTTTGATAGTAGCAATGTATTTTTTGATATTATACTTCCTAAAACCATTGCCAACCTAAGCACTCACCTCCGTAGCAAATTATTATTTACCGATACTTTGTATAGATTAGTGTTTGAAAAATCATCAGTAACCAGCGGAAAACGCAAGTGGAATATTAGCGACAGAAGTTTTATTAGCTACCGCCCAAAAACAGAAAAAGTAATAGTTAAAGATTTTAAAATATATAGCTTTAATGAGGCTTTGGTAATAAATGGCGCAATAAGCAAAGATATAAAAGACACGTTGCGGGTAGATTTTGATAATTTTAATATAGCTGATATTAACTACTTCACCCGCCCATCAAAAAACCAACAATTAGGCGGTATTCTTGATGGTAATGTAGTATTGTTTAATTTGTTTAATACGCCTCTTTTCACATCTAACTTGCAGGCAAATAAATTAAGTTTTGGTACTGATACATTGGGGAACCTAAATTTACAGGCACACAGCGAAAATTTAAACGAAAAAATATTAATACATGGCGCGTTTAAAAATGGCTTGCTTGAGGGGTCAAAAATAAGTGGCTGGGTAAACTTTAGTAAGCAGGTAAAGCAAAACTTTGGTATAAACTTTAACCTTAAAAATGCGACCACACGCTTTTTCGAGCCTTTTTTAGCAGGGGTAGTATCGGGAATGCAAGGCACATTTAGTACTACTATAAATATAGCAGGCGCATTTGGCAAACCAAAAATTACAGGTAGTGCCGAGTTTAAACAGCCAAAATTTACCATAGATTATTTACAAACTACATACAGTGCCGATAAAATTAGGGTGAGTATAAACGACAATTATATACGTATAGCCCCATTTATTTTAAGCGACCAAATAGGCGTTCCATCAAGGGCTGGGGGGTATATAAGACATAACTCGTTTAGTGATTTTGAAATTGATTTTAGGGTTCAAGATATGAACCGTTTTTTGGTACTTAATACCACCGCCAATGATAATAGCCTATATTTTGGAACATCGTATATAACGGGCGATTTTGAAATAAGCGGTCCTTTTGATGATTTGTTTATGAAAATAAAAGGACGTACCGAAAAGGGAACGGTATTTAACCTGCAACTGGCAGATGAAAGTGGGGTGAGCAAATACGATTTTATCACTTTTGTAAACCATAGTGAAGAGCCAGATGTAAAACAACCAGTAGATTTAAGCGGCATTAGGCTAAACCTTGATTTAATTGTAACCCCTAATGCGGAGATAAAAATTATATTCGACTCACAATTAGGCGATATAATAGAAGGTACTGGCTACGCAAACCTGCGTATGGAAATAAATACTTTGGGCGATTTTAAGATGTTTGGCAATTTTGAGATTGAAAAAGGGAAGTACCTGTTTACCGCCCTCGATTTTATTAATAAAAATTTTGTGATTAAAAAAGGGGGCACAATAGCGTGGACTGGCGACCCGCTAAATGCACGAATTGATATTACAGCCGCCTACCCTACCCGCACAAGCACGCAACCTTTAGTAATGGGCTTGGTAACGGAAAATCAGTTGGATAACTACACCACGCCAATACCCGTTGAAGCACTAATGAAACTAAAAGGGGCGTTGCTAAAACCTGAAATAAAGTTTGGTATTACCATACCCGATTTAACCCTGCTACGAGGTAGCGATGCAAATACCAGCGTGCTACTAAATGCTATACGAAGAATTGAGCGCGACCAAGAGGAAGTATCGAGGCAGGTATTTAGTTTGCTTTCTTTGGGTACATTTACCACACCCATAGATAATGGTTTTGTTTCTACGGGTGCTGATGGTAGTAGTGTTTCTAATTCTGGTTTTGATGCCGCTTCATCTACCGTGGGCAACCTATTAGGAAATCAAATTACCAACTGGCTATCAAAATATGACCCCAAGTGGGATATTGGTGTGCAAGTAGGACAAGGGGGTGCATTATCAAGAACAGAGGTTATTGTTTCTGCCAGCCGTCGTTGGTTAAACGATAGATTACAGTTAGATGTATCTGCTGATAATACTTCGCAGGGCAATATTAATGTCAATTATAAAATTACTCCTAATGGAGATAACCAAGTACGGGTATTTGGGCGAAATACAAACAACCCTATATATAATAAAAATATATTAAGTTTTGGTGGTGGGTTCTATTTCCGTAAAGAGTTTGAAACCTTTGATGAACTGCGCCGAAGCCTGTTTATAAAAAGAATTTCAGCAAAAGATACAGGCATTGTCCCAATAGATAGCATACCTTCGTCTATCATTATAAAATAAAAGTAGTTTCTTTTTAAAGAGAAATTTAAAGATTTGGTGGAAATAATTGTGCTTACTAATTTAGTAAAGTGTTTTTTCGTACAAACTAAATTAACCTAACCTATGAACTCAAATAAAACATATATAGAACACGGCATAAAATGGGGTCTTTTAATGGGCACTTTAATAGCTATTATTCGTAACATAATTTGGCTGTTTGATAAGGAAGCGGCTATGGATGGTGGTAGCGGATTAATATGGTGGTTGTCTATAATAATTTTTGTTGTATTTCTTTCATTTATAGGTTTGCAAGCAAGAAAAATTACTGGTTATATTACTTTTAAACAAGGTTTCTTAGCATTGCTTTTTGCTATATTGGTACACGGTGTATTAAACTTTGCAGTTTCTGAAACGATAACCCTTGCCAACGAGGAAGCGATAGTTGAAAAAATTGATGAAAAAAGAGAGGAAGTAATTGAGCAATGGGAAGAAAGTGAAATGACCGATGAGCAAATAGAAACAGCACTATCTTGGTTTAATATGTTCTCAAACCCGTCTAAAATGTTACTCATTTATTTCTTAGCCAGTTTAGTTGGTAACACTATTATAGCACTAATAGTTGCTGCAATAATAAAACGAGACAAGCCTGAAACTATTGTAGAAACAGAAGTAGAGACAACCTAAAATTGCTGCTTTTCATCTTTGTATTAAGTACCCAAAGGTATTTTACCGTATTTTGCGACTTATTTTAGTGTAGATGGATATTTCTGTTGTTATACCTTTATTAAACGAAGAGGAATCTTTGCCCGAACTTTGCTCATGGATAGCCAAAGTAATGGATGAGAATAACTATACCTACGAGGTATTGTTTATTGATGATGGAAGTACCGATAATAGCTGGAAAGTAATAGCACAATTAGCTGCGGACAATCCAAATATTAGGGGAATAAAATTCCGTAGAAACTACGGAAAATCGGCAGCACTAAATGTAGGGTTTAAAGAAGTACAAGGCGATATAGTGATAACTATGGATGCCGACCTGCAAGATAGCCCCGACGAAATACCCACACTTAAAGCAAAAATAGAAGAAGGGTTTGACCTAATATCAGGCTGGAAGGAAAAACGCTACGACCCTATTACTAAAACAATTCCTACTAAACTTTTTAATTGGGCTACCCGTAAAATGAGCGGTATTTACCTACACGATTTTAATTGCGGGCTAAAAGCCTATAAAAGCGATGTGGTAAAAGCCATAGAAGTATATGGAGAGATGCACCGCTATATACCCGTAATAGCCAAAAATGCAGGTTTTAAAAAAATAGGCGAACAAGTAGTACAACACCGAGCCCGCAAATACGGCAACTCAAAATTTGGGATAAATAGGTTTGTAAACGGATTTTTAGATTTGCTTTCCATTACCTATATGGCAAAGTTTAGCAAACGCCCTATGCACTTTTTTGGTAGTATAGGTTCAGTATCTTTTATAGTAGGTTTTGTGCTTACTATCTATTTGTTGGGATACAAAGCCTACCACAGTTTAATAACTCACCAACCTGTGCGCGATGCAGTAGATAACCCTTGGTTTTATTTAGCACTCACTGCACTTGTAGTAGGGGTGCAATTGTTTTTAGCTGGGTTTTTAGGTGAAATGATAAGCCGTTCATCCCACGATAAAGACAATTATCTAATTGCTGATAAGGTGAATATTTAATACACGCTTAGCATAGTACAAGACATTGTATAGAAAGACATTAATTTTTCATTCGGTTACTTTCATTCCCCACCCCCTTCGCTACTGCTCAAAATTTCGCAGGCTTAATCTAACCACCCGCAAGGGGAACTTGGTACAGGCAAAACTATTGCTTTTTTTGCTTAGTGCTGAAAATATAAACAGCATCAGGTTTCAACCTGATGAAAAAATATATGATTCAAATACCAAGTTCCCCCCTTGTGTGAGGAAATTTTAAGCAATAGCGAAAATAACGTGTGCAAGCAAAGGGGGGTAGGGGGATGTGAATACAGCTTACTTCCTATTTTGTATCCAATGTTCTAAAGCAAGTTTCACTCCTTCAATATTATAGAGCACCTCATCATTGGTAAACCGTAAAGTAGTATAGCCTAATGCCAAAAATTCCTCGTCTCTATTTTCATCGTATTCATGCTTCATATTGTGCGAGCTACCGTCCACCTCAATAATTAGTTTTAAATCCTTGCTTAAAAAATCAGCAATATAAGCCCCAATGGGGCGTTGGCGAAGAAAAGGATAGCCTAATAACTTTTTCGCTCTAAGCAATTCAGCCCACAAGCGTATTTCTGCTTTGGTAGAGTTATTTCTTAGTTCCTTAGCAAAAGGTTTTAGCTTTTTGTTATAGTGGTAGTCTTTCATTCGGTTTTATTCATCCCCCTTGCCCCCCTTCGCTTTTGCTCAATATTTTGCAAGCTCAATTCAACAACCCTCAAGGGGGTACTTGGTACAGGCAAAATTATGGTTTTTTTATATTTATTGTGGCGCGATTTACTCTTGTATAAAAGTACTACTATACTAACGCATTGCTGCGATGATAGTGGTTTTTGCGATGCCTGTAATCTTTGTCCCCCTTGTGTGAGGGGATTTTGAACCCCGCGAAAAATAGGTGCGTTAGCGAAGGGGGCAGGGGGATGGAAATACTTATTTCTGCCCAGTATCAACCCCATCATTTATTCAAAACAAGTAACATTTTACACATCATACCGTTTAGGTATTAACAAAAACACTAATTTTGAGCGTTAATGAGTTGGTTATACCCTTTATTCTTCGCCGCACTGGCATCCATAGCAATACCCGTTATTATCCACCTGTTCAATTTTAGGCGTTTCAAACGTATTTACTTTACCAATGTAGCCTTGTTGCAAGAGGTACAGCAAGAAACTCGTTCGCAACGTAATTTAAAACATATTTTAGTGCTTATGGCACGCATATTTGCTATCAGTTCTATAGTATTGGCATTTGTGCAGCCATATATTCCTGCGGCTTCGGGGGCAAGCCAGCAAGGCGTTTCGGCGGTAAGTGTGTATATTGATAACTCTTTTAGTATGAGTAGTGTGGGCAAAGAAGGCGAGTTGTTGCAAGTTGCCAAAAACAAAGCCCGTGAAATTGCCACCGCCTACTCATCTACCGATTTATTTCAGCTAATTACTGCTGATTTTGAAGGGAAACACCAGCGTTTACAAAGTAGAGAAGATTTTTTAAGAAGGGTTGATGAGGTGAAAATTTCGCCTGCATCTCGTAAACTGTCTGCTATTATTGCCCGCCAAAAAGAAGTACTGAACAAAGACCCTTATGCCCAAAAAATAGCCTATATACTTAGTGATTACCAGCAGAATATGGT
The DNA here is from genome assembly GCA_964584305.1 of uncultured Burkholderiales bacterium. Lineage (GTDB taxonomy): Bacteria > Bacteroidota > Bacteroidia > UBA8524 > UBA8524 > SB11. The sequence goes on along the minus strand of CAZOZL010000003.1, from coordinate 271,092 downwards.
AGATGTAGAAGCTATAAATGCCGATACTACTATTATTACCGAGTTGGTGCGGTTACAAGCCAATCCCAAAGCCAATTTAAGCATAGACTCCGTGTGGCTGGCAACACCCTATGTGCAAGCCAGCCGACCTGCACAGCTTATGGTACGGATAAAAAACTTTGGCGCAGCGCAAGAAAATATCCCGCTTACCTTAAAAATAAACGATGCCCAAAAAGGCTTGGCAAACTTTAGCATCAGCAAAAACGAAACAAAAAATATTGAACTTACATTTACTGCCAGTAAAACAGGTTGGCAAAATGCCGTAGTAGAGATAATGGATGCGCCCATATCGTTTGATGATAAACTATTTTTTGCCTTTGAGGTGAAACAACAAATAAATATACTTTCTATTTATCCTGATGAGCCTTCAAACAGTTTGGGGGCGGTGTATGGCAAGATTGACGAATATTATAGTTTAAACCAAGTAAGTGATAAACAGTTGGACTATTCTGCTTTTTCGCAATACAGTTTAATAGTGGTAAACGGTGTGAAAACCATTTCGAGTGGACTGAATGCAGAACTAAGTAAGTTTGTAAAGGGGGGCGGTTCATTGGTTGTTTTCCCGCCTACTGATGAGGAAATAGATGCCAGTAATGCTTATTTTTTAAACTCATTGGGTATTAAAGGTTGGCAAAATTTTGCCCAACAAAACCAACGGGTAACGGGCTTAAATGTAGAGCATCCTATTTTTAGAAACACATTTGAAAAACTATCTGATAACATAGATAAGCCTATCATTCAAAAATATTTTACTACCGCCTCTACAACTGGTGAACCTATTATGAGTTTGCAAAATGGGCAAGCCTTTTTAACGCACTACTCGGTAGAAAACGGGCGAGTATATGTATTTAACTCACCACTAAATATAGAGTGGAACAATTTTGCTGCCCACGCCTTGTTTGTGCCTACCATGCTAAATATGGCATTAAACAGTGTTATCACACCAAATTTGTTTTATACCATTGGCAATGGCGAGTTGGTTAAGCTAAATTTTGCGGGGCAAAGCAAAAACCAAGTATTTAAGTTAAAGTTAGACAAGGCTGAACTTATCCCGCAAATGGTGATAAAAGAAAACAAACTCAACCTTTCAGTAGGTGCTGAATTGAAAGAGACGGGTAATTATAGGTTAATGAGTAACGATAAAGATTTGGGGGTTAGAGTAGCTTTTAATTATAACAGAAACGAGTCGGCAAATACGTATTATACAGAAGACCAACTAAGCGAGTTGATTACTGTACCAAGCATTAGAGTATTAGAAAATACCCCAAAAGGAATTAAGCAAGCGATAATAGAAGCCGATAAAGGAGTACAATTGTGGCTATATTGTATAGCATTTGGCTTGTTTTTCCTTTTATGTGAAGTATTATTGTTGAGATTTTTAAAATAGAAGTTTATGCTTCTGCTGATAAAAGAAACCACAATAGCCGACCCTAACAGCCCACACAATGGGCAAACCACAGATATTTTAATAGAAAATGGGCATATAAAGTCCATAGGAAAAAACCTTAGTGCAAAAAATGCAGAGGTTTTAGAGGGTAAAAATACCTATACATCAACGGGGTTTATGGATATGCGCACCCAGTTTGCCGACCCTGGGTATGAGCAGTGCGAAGATATAAAAAGCGGTAGCCAAGCTGCCGCCGCAGGTGGTTTTACAGGGGTAGCCATGTTACCCTCCACAAATCCGCCTGTACATTCAAAATCAGAGGTAGAGTATGTTATTAATAAAGCCAAAGGGCAGGTAACAACAGTATATCCTATGGGCTGTATTACCCACAGCAGAGAAGGGAAAGAAATTTCGGAAATGTACGATATGCACACTGCTGGTGCTATTGCCTTTACTGATGGCAATCAAGCCATTGGCAATAGTGGTTTAATGCACCGTGCTATATTATATGCCAAAGGATTCAACGGTTTGTTATGTATTCATGCACAAGATGAAGGCTTATCCGCAAATGGGCAAATGAATGAGGGTGAGGCAGCAGTACATTTGGGCATGAAAGGCATACCCAATATTGCCGAGCAAATTATGGTGAAACGTGATATTGAATTGGCAAGGTATAACGATGCTAAAATTCACTTTTCGCATATTTCTACCGCCGAAGCGGTGGAGTTAATTCGCCAAGCAAAAAAAGAGGCACTAAAAGTAACTGCTGATGTTGCGATAGCCCATTTAATTTGGGACGATACCGCATTAGAAGAATACGATACCAACTATAAACTTACACCGCCGCTACGCACAAAAACTAACCAAAAAGCCCTATTAAACGGACTTAAAGACGGTACTATTGATGCTATTTGTAGCGACCATAATCCACAGGAAGCAGAAAACAAAGTAGTAGAGTTTGAGTATGCCAAAAATGGTATGATAGGCTTACAAACTTTTTTACCTCTTGCCCTGCAACTTAAAGACACTTTGGGCTGGGATACCTTAATTAATGTTATTACCCACCATCCCCGCAGGGTATTGGGTATAGCAACAGCCACAATAAACGAAGGAGAGATAGCTAACCTTAGTGTATTTGACCCCACCAAAACATGGGAGTATAATAAAGCAAGCAACCACTCAAAATCAATAAACTCGCCTCTATTAGGGCAAACCTTAACGGGTAAAGTAATTTTAACTACCAATAACAATCAAATACAACGCTTTGACTAACGAGGAGAACAGCCCCAAAATTTTTGTCCCTATAAAAGATGCTTTGCAAAGCATGGTAACGGGTTTTTTAGACGGTAGTAAACAAAACAATGAGGCTATTGACGAAGCTATACATCAACCTTTTTTAAGTGGGCTAATTACTGCTTTTTATCAATTAGATACCTTTGAAACCAAACTTGCAAGTGTGGATGAGGTTTTTGCTAATTACCCAGTATTTGAACCATTACAAGAGTTTTGTTTCGACCTATTTATGGTTAATTTTTTTACCACAGATGTGAGCCATTTAGGCGAGGGCTACTTAGAATCAACGGAGTGGTTGGCTATCGAAGAACGTATATTAGACAGAGGGTCGGAGTTTTTAAACCTGCTATTGTATATAAACGAGAGCAAAGAGACCGAAGCAGAAATATCTTTAGATGATTTTTTAAAAGAGTTTTTACTGACCGAAGACGACCTCTACCAAGACGAGTTTGTGATATACGAACCCATTATAAAAAACCAACACTTGGTAGATGCGGACATTAAAGACATTATAGAAACCACCGAAACCATTACTGATGAGGAGGTAAAAGAAATATACGCCCCTTTAATGACTTATTTCAACACCACAGATAGTTTTGAAAATCGCTACCAACAGCTAATGCAACACTCGCACAACAAAACCACCGATGTGGCTTTATTAGCTGCTGCCCAAGCCTTTACAGAAAGTTTGGATGAGTTGATGCGGGAGGGGTAGGTTATATTTTATTGCTTAAAATATCTATTATCTTCTTAGTATCTGATAATGGCAAGTTTAAAAGTGCTGTTAAAATGAGGTTTTTCAAATCATTCGTTACTATAAACCACATCGGATGACCAAAGACTTTTGGATAACCAAGGTCTTTTGGGTCTAACTGTTCGCCAGTCCAACGCATTGCTAATACATTTTCACCACTTTCAGTCCATACTCCATGTGCAATAGCAAAATAATTATCATCGTAAATTATGCTGTGAACATTAAAAATTTTAGGATTAGCACTTTCAGCTTTCATACAATAGAACATTTCATTAAATGTACTTTTTTTAATGTGAAAAAAAACAGGGCTATTGAAATAAGTAAATAGTTTTTAAGGTTCATTATCTTTGTCCCGATGAAAGAAACGGTAGTAAGTGGTATTCGTAGTACAGGTAAGTTGCATTTGGGCAATTACTTTGGTGCAATGGTTAATTTCTTAAAAATGCAGCATGAGCATAACAGCTACTTTTTTATAGCTGATTGGCACTCGCTTACTACCCATACCAAAGCCCATGATTTACAAAACAGCGTGCGTACTGTTTTGGTAGAGTATTTGGCGTGCGGTCTCAATCCTGATGCCGCTACCATTTATATACAAAGCGATATTCCCGAAATTGCCGAACTATACCTATACCTAAACATGGTAGCCTACAAAGGCGAGTTGGAGCGGGTAACCACTTTTAAAGATAAAGCCAAAACTCAACCTGATAATATTAATGCAGGACTATTGACCTACCCCGTATTAATGACCGCAGATATATTGATACACAGAGCCACAAAAGTACCTGTGGGCAAAGACCAAGAGCAGCATTTGGAAATGGCACGTACCTTTGGCAATCGTTTCAACCATTTGTATGAGGAAGATTTTTTCCCACAACCACAAGCCTTTAATTTTGGTAGTAAACTGGTAAAAGTACCCAGCTTGGACGGTAAAGGTAAAATGAGCAAAAGTAACGGTGAGAATACTGCTATATTTTTGCAGGACACCCGTGATGAGATTATCAAAAAGATGAAACGCTCAGTTACTGATGGTGGTCCAACCCAAGAAAACCAAACCAAGCCTGAAGCTATACAAAACTTGTTTGATTTGATGGCATTGGTATCTACCAAAGAAACCTATAAGCATTTTGATACGCTATACAATACCTGTGCTATCCGCTATGGTGATTTTAAAATGCAAATAGCAGATGATATGGATGCTTTTGTAGCACCACTACGTCATAAAATTACAGAAATAGATAAAGACGATGCTTTTATAGCCAAGGCACTAAAAACAGGTACAGAAAAAGCCCGTGCCAGTGCCGCCGAAACTATTGCAGGCGCACGTAAATTAATTGGCTTCAAAAAATTTTATTAGTAGCTTAGTATTAAACTTTCTACGAATAGAAAGGACTGTGCGGTATAGGAGTCCCTACCATACTGCACGGGCAAGGACTAAAGGGTGGTGTGATTTTACCAATTCCGCCTATATCATTTAGGGTGCGGCTCTCTCAAAACTCAAACCCAAACTCTCACATCCTTTCTCCCCACCCGTGCAATGGGTTTATTTTTGCAGTGTATATAAAAATACCCTTAAAATTCACGACTTTTGAGGCATAAATGGCAACCTACCTAAATAGCAATCAACGGGTTTTTGTAATAAAATCTTTGGTGTTTTTTAGTTTGGTACGTTGGTATAACCTATTGCTTATTGCCATTGCCCAATATTTAACAGCAATAAAAATTCTTAATCCTCAATTAAGGGTATTGCAGGTATTAGCTATGCCACAACTCCACTGGATAGTTTTAAGCACGGCATTAATCACCGCAGGCGGCTATCTTATCAATGCCTTTTACGATTACGAGAAAGACCTTGCCAACCACGGCGAGGAAGTAATTATTAATAAAATAATTAGTAAGCGTTTTGCTATTAATGCCTATTTGGTATGCAATGCCTTTGCGCTACTTATTGCCTCGTTTTTAAATATAAAACTGTTTTTGTTTTATGGCTTGCTCATTTTTTTGCTGTGGTTCTATTCGCACAAACTGAAAAAATTGCCATTGCTGGGCAATTTTATTGCCTCTTTTTTAGCGGTAAGCGCATTCCTTTCTATTTGTATATTTTACTGGCAAATAAATATGCTGATAGTACTGTACGCAACCTATATAGGGCTAATAGCATTAGTTAGAGAAGTGATAAAAGATATTATAGCTATTAAGGGCGATATGTTGTTTGGCTACAAAACTTTTCCTGTAAAATTTGGCATCAAGAAAACTAAAATATTGCTAATGCCTTTAATGTTGCTATGCGTGCCTATTGGTTACTATTTGTTTAATGATTTAATGCCCGCCTATTCAGCACTGTATTTTTCCATCTCCTTTTCAGGGATTGTATTTAGTATATTTTACCTACTGTTTACCAATACCGAGAAAGGATTTAAGCAAATAGACGATTACTATAAAATGATAATTGTATTGGGAATATTAAATATTGCGTTGGTATAATAGCCTATGAAAAAACTAATTATTGTACTGATTATTGGGTTGGTTTCTATTGCCACGAAAGCCCAAAACGAGCTACCCAAAGCAATACAAGATATTAATGCTGATGTAGCTAAGGTTAATAATGAACAGGGTGACTTTACAATTATTAATAGTTTACATTTCTCTAAACCATATGCGCATAGTATATGTATTAACAATAATCAAATAACTAAAATTAGAGAATACAAGCCTGTATCAAAAGAGGTTTTGATTATAGAATATTATTTTAAATATAGCAGACTAATTTTTGCTAGGAGTGGTATTGTTGGTGAAGATACTGGTGAAGAGGATTTATTACAGAAAGAGTATTCAATTAGTGATACTAACTTTAGGAAAGGCTACTTTGATTATGATGAATTGATAAGCCAAGAATACTTAGTATATAAAGGTAAGGATACTTTGTTTTGGGGAAATGTAATGCAAAGAGAAGGGTATAGACTATGGCATAAATATCAAAAACTATTAAACTTTAACCCCTATACTACAATGCAATACGATAGTGTGGTTGCTTATGATTTTATGGGAAAAGAAGGAGCGATAATTACTGATGGTAGCGGACGCTTAAACCGTACTGCAAAAAATGGTATTTCCTTATCAAAACAGCAGATAGATAGCTTAACCATTGCTATTGCTGATACAACTACTTATGGAGGGGCAAGCGCAGCCTGTTTTAACCCAAGAATGGGTATTGTTTTTTATTATAATGGCAATGTAATTTCTACTATAAATATTTGTTTTGAGTGTAACTTTATGATAAGTAGTGAAAATTTACCAGCAATGGGCTTCCACACACTAACGGGTGGCGGTGATGACTATATTGTAAGAAGCCCTCGTTTTGGCTTTTCTCCATTGGGTAGAAAAAAACTAAAAGCGTTATGCCTTAGTTTAGGGTTACAATACTGCCCTAAAGAGGCAGGTATTTGGGATGCCCCTTTAAAAAAGGATTAACTAATCTCTGTTTAAAATAGTTTTGGCGTAGTTTTCCCAACTTAGCACTGATGCGGTTTTGGCAATATTTTCTCGTGGGATGGGCTGTTTTATAAAACGCTCCATTTGTGCTGCCATGCTCTCTATATCTTCGGCTTCGGCAAGGTAGCCATTAAAACCATCTTTTATTGTTTCAGGAAAATGCCCTACTTTGGTGGCTAATACGGGTACATTAAAGTTGTATGATAAACTTTCAACGCCTGATGGGGTGGCGGTAAGGTAATACAACAATACTACATCGCTCACCTGCCAGTATATACTCACTTCCTCATTAGGCACAAAACGATTAACAACGGTAGTACAATCTTGTAGGTTTAGTTTTTTTACTAAGTCTATGGGACGATATTCTTGCTCATTATCACTATTTTTAAGAAACAATGATTTTGCAAACCTAAATAAGCCTTGCTTAATGCGTGTACCTAATTTTTTACTGTTAAGTGTGTTCCAAAACGATTCGCCTACAATTAGCATACTCACATCATCACGTTTTTTAGCCACTTTTTCAAACGCTTTAATAGCATTGTGCAATCCTTTGTATTTACGGATAAAACCGAAGTAAAGAAAAACATACTTTTTCAAGTTTAGTTCCTTTTTCACCGCCTCAATATCAAAATTAGAGTCGGGCTGATACAAATCGTAAATGGGGTGGTATAATTTTATAACGGTACTTGTACCCTCTTTGGCTCTATTACCATTTTCGTTTACGGTTATTTTTAGTTCGGGTAAGGTCGTTTTTAGTTCCTCTACTGTTTTGTATGCGTGGGTAATATATGTGTCGACTTTTTTTAAACCATATCTACTAAAAAATACATCTATACTGCTACTTTCTTTTTGTACTACAAGGTGGCAATCAAAAATCACCTCTATATTCGTTTTTAGTAATTTGCGAGCCATCCACCCCATAGGCAAACCTTGCAAGGCAATAGCCCACTGAAAAATCACCATATCAGGGCTAAGTTTTTTTATCAGCCTAACTGTTTTTGCCCACGAAAAAGGATTGTTGTAATTGGTAATATAAGTAACCTTAATATTAGTTCCCTCTAAATGATCACTCTTACTACTACGGTCAATAAAATCACGAGGAATAATAGCGGGGTATTGCTGTGTCCACGATACTATATGTACTTCAACGCCCTGTTTATCCAACGCCTTAGCCAGTGAAGTATTGTAGTTGCTTATGCCTCCTTTAAATTGAGGACCAGGTCCAAATAGTACCGCTTTAGTCATATGGCAAAAATAGGGTTCAAAATGCTTAATTGATAAATGAAAATGCCAAACTGCTCATTTTACTTATTACTTTGGCATTATTGGAGTTCTATTTGTAGCAAAATAGGTATGAAAAAAATAATTTACTTTTCACTTTTCCTCATTGCAACAACAGAAAGTTTGTTTGCACAAACCATACAGCAAGTTGCTAACATAAATAAATCAAGCAACTTAGGAGCAAGACCAAGTTGGCTTTTAGAGTATAACAATAAACTATACATGAATGCTCATGATGGCTTTATTGGTGCAGAACTTTGGGTAACATCAGGTACTGCAAATTCAACATTTTTAGTAAAAGATATCCGTACAGGTGGGAAAGGTTCAAACATATCTAAACCTATCATCTATAACGGAAAAATGTATTTCTCGGCTTTTGTAAATGATAGTGAGGGTTATGAATTATGGTCGTCTGACGGCACTGCGGCAGGAACTACTTTGGTAAAGGATATTTATGTGGGTACTAATAACAGTTTTCCAAAAAACTTTATGTTGTTTAACAACAAACTATATTTTGTGGCAAGTATAGCCACCTTAGGCAAATGTATTTGGGAGACTGATGGAACTGATGCAGGAACTAAACGAGTTACCAATACAGGAAATGTGAAAGAAATAGTAAACCCAACATTATTAACTGTTTATAAGGGGAAACTAATTTTTAGTGCCGAGGATGCTACTAATGGGGTTGAGTTATGGGAAACTGATGGTACAAAAGCGGGTACAAAACTTATAAAAGATATTAACCAAGGTAAGCCCTCATCAAGACCCAAAAATTTTATTACGTATAATGGTAAGCTATACTTTACTGCTACCACTACTAATAGCGGTACTGAACTTTGGTTTTCTGATGGAACAGAAGCAGGTACACAAATGTTGAAGAATATTAATTCAGGCGCAGGCAATTCACAAATTAATGAGTTGGTAATATATAATGGTAAGCTATATTTTGGTGCTGATGACGGATTAACTAAAAAAGAGCTTTGGGCAAGTGATGGCACTGAAGCAGGTACTAAAATTGTTAAGGATATTTCAACATCATCATCTAATGTAGCTTATTTAGTAGTAAACAATAATATGCTTTATTTTACTGCTGATGATGGCATTAATGGAAGGGAGATATGGAAAACTGACGGTACTGCACAGGGTACAGTAATGGTAAAAAACATTAAACAAAATGGCAGCACAAATCCTGAAAGGCTAACATCATACAATAATTGGTTGGTTTTTGTGGCAGAGGCCGACACTAATGGGCATGAACTATGGGTGAGTGATGGAACTGAAACAGGTACTTTTAAAATTATTCCTAATGGAGTATTGAACCCATCGCCCATGAAAATTAAAATTAGCAATGTGCCTTGGAGTGGTTATTTAGAGTATAAAGGTGAGCTATACTTTACGGCAAATTATGGTGGTGATGGGTATGAACTTTATAAACTCACAGCAAATCTTGTGGGCATCAAAGAACTAAAAACTGAACAATTAAATATTTACCCTAACCCTGCTAACCAAGCACTGACTCTATATCTCGATATTGAAAATAACATAATACATAGTATCGAAATAATAGATATTTTAGGAAACAAAATTAAAACGGTAATGCCTGATATTATTACAAAAAACTATACTCTACCTATTGGATATTTATCAAACGGCACTTACATACTTTTAGTAAAAGATAAGAATGGCGTTGTAATGGGACACTCAAAATTCATTAAAAACTAATTTATACTAAAAATAGACTGAGGCTAATTTAGCCTTAGTCTATTTTGATTAATACTATCATTAACAAGTATATCTTTCCCATTTAACTCTTGCACACAGTTATCTAAAATAGTTTTCCACTTTATAACAGAAGCATTATATTTTTTTAGCATCGCCTTATATTCTTTTAAAGTTTGGGTAGCATCTTCGGTTTTCAATTCGCCTTCATCAAACATTCTTTTCCAATCTTCAAAGGCAGTACTCGCCACATTCCAGTTTTTAAGGGCTGTTTTATAATCTGTCTTCAATGTTTTGCAGTCATCACTCAAAAGGCTATCTACACTTAGTTTTTGTTGCATATTAAGTCCCCAGTTGTTCAAAATTTCGGTGGTTGCCGCCCAATCCCTTCCAAAACCGCCTATTTCTGCTTTTACGGCTCTTGTTTTTTCGTCTTTTGGTTTGCACGCTGCAAGTACTATAATTAGTGAAAGTAATAGCAAAAATCCTTTTCTCATTGTTTTTTAACTTTGCTCCAAAATTAGGGCAGAGAGATTAAAGGTGCAAAGAAGTTTACAAACCTTATTTTTGTACTGAATTATGAGTAACGAAAAAATAAACTCGAGCAAAGCACCTGAGCCTGTGGGCGCATATCCCCATGCCCGTAAAGTGGGCAACTTATTATTTCTTTCGGGGGTTGGACCGCGTGAGCGAGGTACTAAAAAAATACCGGGGGTTGAGTTGGATGCTAACGGAAATATTATGAGTTATGATATTGCTAAACAATGCCATAGCGTGTTTAAAAATGTACAGTATGTACTGGAAGATGCAGGCAGTAGCTGGGATAAAATTGTTGATGTAACTGTGTTTCTTACTAATATGAAGGATGATTTCCCTATCTATAATAAACTATATGCAGAGTATTTTAAGGACAACCAGCCTTGTCGCACCACATTAGAGATTAATTGCCTACCTACGCCTATTGGTATTGAATTAAAGGTAATTGCTACAATTTGAACGTGAAGTCTTGAAAAAAGCAAAAGAAGTGTCTTTTATTCATATTTAAACGAAAAAGACCGTTGCAAGGGCTGCGGCTCATTTTTTAGCTTGGCTTATGTGGATACTCTTCCTTGCTAAACGTCACTAAACACAGGCATAAATGCCTATTGCTATTCATAAAGTATTTTGTTAAGGTTATGAATTGTGGCAGGTTTCAACCTGCTGCTTATGAAAACACAGCACTCTATACATACTGATAGGAAGAAGAACGAAAAATTAATATTTTCCAAACCAACTCGCCACTTTCATTTGGATAACCCCTATAATGGCTTCCCAAAATATTCCCTTGCTCATCTTAGAGTGTCCCTCTGTGCGGTCAGTAAAAATAATAGGGACTTCAATAATTTTATACCCTCGTTTCCATGCTCTAAACTTCATTTCTATTTGAAAGGCGTAGCCCTTAAACTTTACTTCCTCTAAGCCTATACCCTCAAGCAATTTACGGCGATAGCATACAAAGCCCGCAGTAGTATCGCTAATACTCATACCTGTTACAAAACGCACGTACTTGCTTGCAAAATAGCTCATTAGCACCCTTCCCATAGGCCAGTTTACAACATTTACACCTGTAACATAGCGTGAGCCTACGGCTAAATCGTTACCCGCTTCGCAGGCTTCGTACAATCGAATTAAATCATCAGGATTGTGAGAAAAATCAGCATCCAACTCAAAAAAATATTGGTAATTTTCTTTTTCTAAGCCCCAATTAAAACCATCAATATAAGCCCTGCCTAAACCGTTCTTTACAGTTCTAACCAAAAGATGTAAGCGATTTTCGTATTCAGGAATTAGTTTCTGAATAATATCTCCAGTACCATCAGGCGAAGAATCATCAACAACCAGCAAATCAAAAGCAGAAGGTAAAGCCATTACTCTTCTAATCATCTTTTCAATGTTCTCCTTCTCGTTGTAGGTAGGTATTATTACTAATTTGTTAGTCAATAGCGTTTTTCTGATTATTGGCGAAAATAGCTATTCGCCAATAAAGTTTCAAGTATATAACGACAGGTTTTGATATTAGTATGATACAAAATGTGAAAATAATGCTGCCTTAGTTTCAAAGCCCGATAGATTATTATATTTTGCTGCCCATGAAGGCTGTTTTTTTTGATAGGGATGGAGTACTAAATAAAGAGTTGGGGCGATACGTAACCCACGCAAAAGAATTTGAGGTAAATAGTTGGGTACTCCCTTTTATAAAAAAATTGAAACAAAAAGGTTACGTATTTTTTGTAATAACCAACCAAGGAGGCATTGCTAAAGGACTTTATACAAAAAATGACCTTTTTGATATACATTGTAAATTAAAAACAATATTTGAAGCAGAAAGTATTTTTTTTAAAGAAATTTATTTTTGCCCCCATCATCCCTTGCATACACAGTGTTTGTGCCGAAAGCCAAATAGCTTGATGCTTGAAAAAGCAGTAGCGAAATACAAAATAGATGTGGCAAAATCTTTCCTAATAGGTGACTCGGAGCGTGATATTGAGGCGGCAGTCAAAATAGGCTTAAAAGCATATAAAGTGAAACCAAACAGCCCACTCACTAATATACAATTATCTGATTTATAGATATTTATAATATATTCTCTTTCAATGCAATAATTTTTCAGCTTTTCAGTTATTCACATCTGTTTATACGGTGTTTTCCACATATGTTACTAATGTAAGCCCTATTACGGCTATATAGTAATCTACTTTTGTATCTGTATTAACATTTTACCCACATTGTTTAGTAAGCATAAATACAGAATATCTTATTTCGCACTGCTCCTTGTTCTCCTATTTATAGGTGTGCAAAAAGTACAGGCTTATAGCCCCATAGACTATAAAGGTAAGAATTTTTGGGTGGGGTTTTTGCAAAGCGAAGTAGGGCCAGACCCGTTTGAGCTATCACTACACATTACCTCTGATGTTAAAACAACGGTGAAAATTAGGTTGGAAGCGGCTAAAATTAACTCGAGAGAAGAAACTACTTGGGAGCAAAGCTATATGGTTATACCCGGTACAGTTACTATGATAGTAATTCCCGAAGAATATACCTTTAAATCCAAAAGTGGCAAAAGCACCCACAAAGGGCTATATATTGAAGCTACTGACGATGTTATGGTAGTGGCAAAAAATAGTAGTGGGACATCAAGCGATGCTACTGTGGTGATACCGCTAAAATCATTGGGTAGCCAGTATTATGTAATGCAATACCATGTGCTTAATAGAAAATATCCCAGCCAATATTTAATAATAGCTACTGAAGATAGTACAGAGGTTGAAATTAAAAATAAATCAAAAAGTTTTGGAGGCAGAGTAGCACACATACCCTATACCATTAAGCTAAACAAGGGCGATGCATATATGGTACAAGCAAGAAAAGACCTAACAGGTAGCGTGGTAAAGGAAAAAAATGGAAAAAAAATAGCTGTTTTTTGCGGAGCAACCTGTACATATGTCCCCCGCTATTGCCAAAGTTGCGACCACTTATACGAGCAAGTACTCCCAACAAAAAGCTGGGGTTTCGAGTTTGCCGTGATACCTTTTGAAAATAGGGATAAATATGTGCTGCGAATTTTGGCTAAAGAAGATGAAACCTATGTTGATGTTGATGGTAAAAGATATACTATAAAAAGAGCGGGAAAATACTTAGAGCTTGAGTTGAAGGAAGAGGTTTTTTATGTAAGAGCCAGCCGCCCCGTAATGGTTGCCAAATATACTATTGGCACACGCTGTGATAAAAAAAGAGGCGACCCCTCAATGGTTATGGTGCGCCCGCTATTAGGTTTTGAAGGGCATACGGAATTGCCCGTTATGGTTACCGAAAATATTACCGATTACTATATTACAGTGGTAGTAAAAACTAACGATATTGATAAACTTACCGTTAATGGAAAAACCATAGCACGTGATTATATGTTAGTACCCTATAAAAGCGAGTACGCTTATGCCCATGTTGAGGTAAAAAGCGGCAATAGCAAAATTGAGTGTGATTGTAAGTACAATTTTACATCATATGGTTTTGGCTGGTATGAGTCATACGCTTATTAAAACAAAAAACGCCCTACTAATTAAGTAAAGCGTTCCTTATTATTGTTTCAAAAAAATTATCCGTTTAGTTTAGCGTGATCTTCTAAAAATTTCTTTAACCCAATATCAGTTAGTGGGTGGTTTAGTAATGCCATAATTGATGCTAATGGACTTGTGATAACATTTGCACCTACTTCTGCACACTTCACAATGTGAAGAGGATTACGTATTGAGGCGGCTAATATTTGTGTTTGTAAATCGTGTATAGCATATATGCTGGCTATTTGGGCTATTAAATCAACACCATCATAACTAATATCATCTAACCTGCCAATAAACGGAGACACATAAGTTGCGCCAGCTTTAGCGGCTAATAGGGCTTGCCCTGCCGAAAAAACTAAGGTACAATTGGTTTTTATATTGTTTTGAGAAAAGAATTTTAATGCCTTAATACCGTCTTTAATCATAGGTACTTTAACTACTATTTTATCATCAATAGCGGCTAATTTTTTACCCTCTTCTACCATTTTTTCAAAATTGGTAGAAATTACTTCGGCACTAATATCACCTTCAACAATATCGCAAATGGCTTTGTAATGTGCCATAATATTGGCTTCGCCTTGTATGCCTTCTTTAGCCATTAGCGATGGATTGGTAGTTACACCATCTAAAACGCCAAAATCACTGGCTTCACGTATTTGGTCAAGGTTAGCGGTGTCTATAAAGAATTTCATAGGGTATCAGTTGGTTTTTAAAAGCTGCAAATATAGTGCTTCACTATTAGCACACCACACAAATAATCAACAACTTATAGACTTTTAGGGCATGAAAAGGGCCCGTATCTCACCGCTACAACCACACGCCCTTGCTTCATTCCTGACCTGGGGGAGTTAGTGGGAGCTGGTAGTACAGACCCAAGTGCAAATATAAGAAGACTATTACCTTAACACAAAATTTATATTGCTTTTCTATTCAAACTTAACTGGCAGTATGGTTATCAGCTTTCAATTTCACCTATTAAGACCGTTACAGGTTATGTTTCTTTTAAAGTCGATAGGGTTGAAGTCTAAAAGCCACTAACTAACAGCTACTGGTATTCAGTTATTTCACAACTTTTATTCTACTATTCAAAATTATAATGCACTACGGGTAATACTATCTACTACTTTTGGGTTGACATAAACAAAAAAAGCACATCTCCCGACGTGCTTTTAAAAAAACTACTATT
>CAZOZL010000003.1:0-255744 GCA_964584305.1 uncultured Burkholderiales bacterium | reverse complement strand
AACTACCTTTATGAAAGCACTTTTATATCAGTACCGCTATAAATTATGTTAGTGGAGGTTGTGGTACTTTGGTGTGTTCTTATAACAATAGCAACTACTTTTTGGATTGACATAAACAAAAAAAGCACATCTCCCGACGTGCTTTTAAAAAAACTACTATTACTTAATATGTATGAAAAAATCGTATTGAGCCTAAGCTCTAAATGAAGTGGAAAATCTTAGGTATTATTCCTAAATAGCAAGACGAAAATAGGCAGGCAACTACCTTTATGAAAGCACTTTTATATCAGTACCGCTATAAATTATGTTAGTGGGTGAAGTTTTTATGCCAGTCCGCCTTTTGCACTATAATAGTAATAAGCGGTTGGGTTTCAACCTATCGCTATGTTAATTATAGGACTTTTAGTACTTTAAAAGAAACAGAACCCTTGTAATGGTCTTGTATTATCTGTTTTCTATAAGCGCGTACAATTGTTTATTTTCGCACCCAATATAAAGTGAATATGAAAAAGGCATATATATTTCCAGGGCAGGGAGCGCAGTTTGTAGGCATGGGCAAAGAGTTGTTTGATACCAATGAGGAGGCAAAAACCTTGTTTAATGAAGCCAATGGTATTTTGGGATTCCGCATAACCGATGAGATGTTTGCAGGAACTGAAGAAGTGCTAAAAGAAACTCGTGTAACCCAACCCGCTATATTTTTGCACTCGGTAATATTAGCTAAAACTTTGGGCGATAGTTTCATACCTGATATGGTAGCAGGGCACTCATTAGGAGAGTTTAGTGCATTGGTTGCCAACGGAACATTGACTTTTGAAGATGGTTTAAATTTAGTAGCACAACGTGCCTTTGCCATGCAAGAAGCGTGCGAAGCACAACCCAGTACCATGGCAGCCGTATTAGGCTTAGAAGATGCCAAAGTAGAAGAAATTTGTAAAAGTATTAATGGCATAGTAGTACCTGCCAACTACAATTGCCCAGGGCAATTAGTAATATCAGGTGAAGTAGATGCTATACACCAAGCCTGTGTAGCAATGAAGGAAGCAGGGGCAAAACGTGCCTTGGTACTAAATGTGGGGGGAGCGTTTCACTCACCGTTAATGGAATCAGCACGTGAAAAATTGGCAGCCGCTATTGAAGCAACCACTTTTGGTACGCCCAGTTGCCCTATATATCAAAATGTAACAGCAAGTGCTGTGAGCAATGCCCATGAAGTGAAGAAAAATTTGGTAGCACAGCTTACCGCACCCGTTCGCTGGGCGCAAAGTGTGCAAGCTATGGTAGCTGATGGTGCTACACACTTTACCGAAGTAGGACCGGGTAAAGTATTACAAGGCTTGGTGAAAAAAATACACCGAGAAGCTGAAGTGGCTGGAGCATAAAAATTAGTTACGAAAAGTAAACTGTACCTGCTCTAATACATAAAACAACGAGGTATAAGACACGTTACAAGATAAAAATCTTAGCTTTCCTGTTTGGGCACGGGCAGGACTGTGTGGTTGTTTCCCTCCTGCGGGGGATATGGATAGGTAAGTATCCGTGCGGGTTCGGACGGGACTAAAGGGAGGTGTAAAACTTTACTCACCCCTTAAATAACGGAAGGGAGACAACCAAACAAAGTATGCTAAAGGCTAAAAAGAGATACATAGCTCAAACTTAGACCTTGAAACGGTCTTATTTTTATACTCTATTTTCTGCCACATCCACTTTTTACCTGTGCCAAAAAAACAACACTACATTTTTGCTTGTGAACAAAAAATTATGCTAAACAGCACTTCTCCATCGTTTTACTTATAAATTTGAGGCTTTATTTTTAGGTTAAGTATGTTCAAAAAAATCATTCTCGCTACTTTTTTTGTAACCTGTATAGCTGGTGCAGTCTCGGCACAAAAAACAGCTATCTATACCGACCCTGTTGCTTACTATAATAGAGGTTTGGAACTGTATGATAAAGAAAAATATGGCAGTGCTATTAATGAGTTTGAAGCATTTATAACCCAAAGTACTGATGAGGAACTAAAAACAAATTCACAATTTTACATAGCGGTGTCATCGTTGCAATTGCAACACCAAGCCGCCGAAGAGCGCATGAAGGCGTTTATAAAAAACAACCCTGGACATATAAAAACCAATTTAGCTTATTTTCATTTAGGTCGGTACTATTATAACAAGGGCAAGTTTACCCGTGTGCCTGCACAGCTTAAAAAAACAAACGATGAAGCCCTCACTATCGATGAGAGTTTGGAATATCATTTTATGTTGGGGTATAGCTATTTTAAACGTGCCAAGTGGGCAAACGCCGAAGTAGAGTTTAATATTACTGCAAACGATAAAACTAAATACTACTACCCCAGCCACTACTATTTGGGCTATGGAGCATTAAAACAAAAACAATATGCCAAAGCATTAACCCATTTTGAGCGGGTAAAAAAATCGAAAATATATAGTGCTGAATTGCCTTTGTTTTTGGCACAAGTATATTTTGGACAAAAAAAATACAAAGAAGTATTAGGCGTAACAGACACATTGGCAAGCACTAAAAGCCAACGCGAAATTAACTGGCTACGGGGGCAAAGTTTTTATTATTTAGAGCAGTATGAAAAAGCATTGCCATTGCTTACTAACAATCGCCCGCCCTATCGAAAAATGAATGCTACCGACCGCTATGTTATAGGATATACCTATTATGCAAATGCAAAATACAAAAAAGCCTTTCACGAGTTTACCACTATAAACAATACCCGTGATACACTTACCCAATACGCCTACTACAATGCCGCCGAGTGTTTTCTTAGATTAGATAGAAAAAATAATGCCCGTGATGCCTTTTTGCAGGCATCATTATTAAGTTTTAATACAAAACTTAAAGAACGTTCTACCTTTAATTATGCAAAACTTAGTTATGATTTAGGCTTTAATAGCGAAGCCCTAAAATCGCTGCGTAAGTTTATTCGCCAGTTTCCTAATTCTTTTATGGCTACCGAAGCCAAAACATTGCAAGGCGAAGTACTTTTAGCCAGCAAAAACTATAAAGAAGCCGTTGAAGTATTGGAAAGCATTGGCAATATGAATACCCAAACCCAAAAGGTATATCAGCAAATAACTTACTACCGTGCAATACAATTGCTTGGGGAAGGATGGGCAAATATGGATATAGCCAATGGATACTTAGTAAAATCTAAACGCTACCCTTGGGATGAAAAATTAGATGCCCTTGCCGATTTTTGGCGGGGAGAGATAGCTTTTCGCAAAGGCAAATATTGGGACTGTATTAAATACAGTCGTGATTTTTTAAACAGCTCACGAGCCAAAAAAACAGAAATGTTTTCTGTGGCATATTATAATTTGGGCTACTCTTATTTAAAAATAGCAAACGAGGATAAAAACTATAACGATGTGGTTTTGCACTATACCAAAGCCGCCGAAAATTTTAGAACATATACTAAAAACGTAAAATATTTAGACCAAACCAAGAATAGATTTAAAGATGGGATGACTCGCCTTGCCGATTGCTATTTTGTGTTAAAAAAATACAACCCCGCTATTGAAGCCTATAACTACTTGATAACCAAAAAGGCAGCAAATGCTGATTATGGCTATTATCAAAAAGGAATAATATTTGGCTTGCAAGGCAAAGATGAGTTAAAAATAAGCATACTGAAAAAAGTAGCGGCAAACTATCCCCGCTCGCAATATGTTGATGATGCCTTGTTTGAAATAGCCAACGTACACCAAAAGCTAAACAACCTAAACGAGGCACTAAAAGGGTTTCGCTATTTATTAGGCGAAAGCCCAAATGGTGTGTTTGCACCCAAGTGCCATCTAAAAGTGGGAACTATAAACTACCAACAGGATAATAATAGAAAAGCCATCATATCATTTAAAAAAGTAATTGAACAGTTTGGTGCTTACCCAGAAGCTAACGAGGCTGCCAGGTCATTACAAGAAATATACTCAGCCGAAGGCAGGATAGACGAATTTTTTACCTACATGAGCAATAAAGGTAGAAACTACAAAAATGGATATAGAGATAGTGCCAGCTACCAAGCTGCCCTACATTTTTATCAGTATGAGCAGTGCGCCCAAGCCATAGCCAAATTTTCAAAGTATTTAAATACCTTCCCAAAAGGCATATTTGCAGTGGAGGTAAACTACTACAAAGCCAACTGCGAGTATCAGGCAAAAAATCTTGATGCAGCACTTCAAGGGTACTTATATACATTGGATAGTAAACGTCCCGAGTTTATAGAACCATCAACCAGAACAGCGGCAACCATATACTATTTAAAGAAAAACTATGCACAGGCTTTGCCGCTGTACGAGAAGTTGCAAAACATAGCCCAAAACCACGAAAACACATTAGTAAGCCTTTTAGGGCAAATGCGGTGCAGTTACTACTTAAACAATGAGGAGAAAAGTGTAACCAATAGCAAAAAAATATTAGCGTATGATAAAGTAACCCGTGAAGGAATAATTGAAGCCAACCTATACTTAGCCCGAATAAATGTGAAAAAAGAAAATTGGGCAGAAGCAGAAACGGCTTGCAAGGGCATACTTAAACATACCAAAAACCAGTATGGTGCCGAAGCCAAATACTACATAGCTTATATACAATACAAACAAAGCAAAACTGCTGCTGCTGAAGAAACTATACTTGAAGTGGTGAAAAAGTTTAGCAGCTACGATTACTGGAAAGCAAAAGCATTACTACTACAAACGGATATACTGGTAGAAAAGAAAGATCTTTTTCAGGCAAGGGCTATACTAAAAAGCATAATAAACGGATACGAAAACAAAAAGGATGGCATAATTGCGAGTGCTACAGGCAAATTAAACGCCATTGGTGTGGAAGATGAGCCCGAAGAATAAATTGCGTTTGCAATTTAAAACCTTTCTAAATTTCGTTGAACCCCTTTGTTACAAAGCATTTGCCACTACTGTGGATAGCTGCCAATATTAATTTTGCTTAAAAGTTAGTTAAATATTGATTTTGATATAAATTTGCGCAAGTTTAAAATCCCCTTATACGCCTAATTAACTAAGGCAATTTTAAAGACTTTAAACAGTTTTGCTAACCGCTTAAATACCAGCAATGAACCTTAAAAGATTCATCACAAAACTAACATCAGCCCTTGCAACAATATTACTTGTTGCCGCCTTTACTTCCAGTGCCAGTGCGCAGGATGACGTAGCTAAAGGAGAAAAATTATTTCAAGAAAACTGTCTTTCTTGCCACGCACTTGATAAAAAAGTAGTGGGTCCTGCCCTGCGTGATGTTCACACAAAAGCAGGAAGAACAGAAGAATGGCTACTGAAATGGGTGAAAAATGCCCCAAAAATGATTGCCGATGGAGACCCAATAGCTGAAAAGCTATATGAGGAGTACAACAGTAGCAACATGACGGTGTTTGAAACCATTGAAGATAATGATATAAAAAATATATTAGCGTATATTAAAACAGCACCTGTGGCTGTGGCGCAAGCCAGTAGCGGGGGAGACACATCAACAACCCCAACTACTGCTACTAACAATGCTGAAGCAAACAGTTCTGTAAAACGTATAATCAACTTTTTGCTAATAGCCATAGTAATAGCAGTATTACTAATTATGGGTTCAGTATTTAATGTATTGGGCTATATTAGTAAATACACTGGTGTTCCATTAGCAAACCCACATAAAATAAACAGTTGGATAATGCTACTATTTTTAGTAGTAGGTATGGTTGCCGTTATTTGGGAATTTAAAGTACATGGAAAATATGTACTCATTGGTGATTCGGCTTCAGAACATGGCGAGGCGGTAGATAGTATGCTAATGATTACTCTTTGGTTAACGGGGGCTGTTTTCTTTATTACTCAAGTAGCATTATTTGTTTTCGGTTTCATATACCGTTACGACCCTAAACGCAAAGCATTATACTACCCACACAACAATGTGCTGGAGTATATATGGACTATAATACCTGCTATTGTTCTCACCGTATTAGTAATAAATGGCTTCAAAAAATGGTCGGCAATTACAGCAAAAGCACCATCAAATGCTGAAAGGGTTGAAATATTTGCATATCAATTTGGGTGGAATATTCGCTATGCAGGAGAAGACCAAAAATTAGGCGAGTATAGCTTCAATCTTATATCAGGTACTAACCCATTAGGTTTGGGTGTATCCTCTGAGTATGATAAAGTGGTAATGGAGGTAAAAGAAGCACTTGCCAAAAACGAAAACCTATACACTCGTATGCAAACCATACCAGACCCCACTGCCAAAGAGAAGAACAAAATGGCGAAGATGGTTAAAACCATGCGTTTGCAAAAGGCACATCTGTCTCGCTTAGCAAAAATGGAAGGCGATGAACGTGTGTTTGACAACTCATCAGAAGATGATTTGATATTGAAAGAGATTGTATTGGTAAAAAACCATCCTATACACTTTGTATTTAGATCGCGCGATGTAATACATAGTGCTTACTCGCCACATTTCCGTATGCAAATGAACTGTGTACCAGGTATGCCTACTACGTTTTGGTTTAACCCTATAAAAACTACTAACGAAATGCGTACTATTTTAGAGGATAATACATTTGACTACTATATGTATTGCGCTAAAATATGTGGAAATGCACACTACAACATGAAAATTAAGATACGTGTGGTAGAAACAGAAGCTGAATATGAGACATGGTTGGCAGAGCAAAAACCAGCGTTTAAAAAAGTAGATGTAGTAGTTCCAGTGAATAAAGAAGACGCTACAATATCAACAGATACAGCAACAAGTGAAGTAGTGGCAGTACTTGCCAATTAATTTTAATATACTATTGTTTAACCACCCGATAAGTTTAAACTAATTAAGAATGGCTCATACCCAAACAGATACAGCAGCAGCGCACGATGACCACCAACACAAAGAGACCTTCATTTCGAAGTATGTCTTTAGTATGGATCATAAGATGATTTCAAAGCAATTCCTTATTACAGGAATTATTATGGGATTCATCGGTATGTGTATGTCAGTTTTGTTCAGAGTGCAATTAGCATGGCCTGAGCAAAGTTTTGGCTTTTTAGAAACTATTTTAGGTAGCAAATGGGCACCTGGAGGCAAGATGGATGCAGGCTTTTATATGGGCTTAGTAACCATACATGGTACTATAATGGTATTTTATGTGCTTACGGCAGGTTTAAGTGGTACTTTTAGTAATCTACTCATTCCTTTACAGGTAGGCGCACGTGATATGGCATCGCCGTTTATGAATATGCTATCCTACTGGTTCTTTTTAGCATCAAGTATAGTATTAATGACCTCTGTGTTTATAGAGTCAGGGCCAGCTTCAGGAGGATGGACTATTTACCCACCGCTTAGTGCCAACGAGGTCTTTATGGCGGGTTCGGGTTTAGGGATGACGCTTTGGCTGGTAGCCATAGTATTGTTTATTGTCTCCTCGCTTTTAGGCGGAATAAACTATATTACTACGGTACTAAATATGCGTACTAAGGGGATGAGCATGAACCGCTTACCGCTTTCTATATGGGCATTTTTCTTAACAGCTATATTAGGAGTGTTATCATTCCCTGTATTGTTAAGTGCGGGTTTATTATTAATATTCGACCGTAGCTTCGGTACTAGTTTTTACTTAGCAGATATATGGGCAAGCGGACAAGGTGCTTTAGACAATGTTGGGGGTAGCCCAATTTTGTTTCAGCATTTATTTTGGTTCTTGGGGCATCCTGAAGTATATATTATTTTAATGCCTGCATTGGGTATCACTTCAGAGGTTATTGCTACCAACTCCCGCAAACCAATATTTGGCTATACCGCTATGATTATATCATTAATAGGTATTGCCTTCCTGTCTTTCTTAGTATGGGGGCATCATATGTTTATCACAGGTATGAACCCATTTTTGGGAGAAATATTTATGATACTTACGCTAATTATTGCAGTACCATCAGCAGTAAAAACGTTTAACTATTTAGCTACTATGTGGCGGGGTAATATCCGTTTCACACCAGCTATGCTGTTTGCTATTGGGTTGGTATCGTTCTTTATCACTGGCGGGCTAACGGGTATTTGGTTAGGTAATGCTACACTTGATATTAATATTCACGATACCTATTTTGTGGTAGCTCACTTCCATTTGGTAATGGGTAGTGCTGCTATATTTGGTATGCTGGCAGGTATATATCATTGGTTTCCACGCATGTATGGCAAACGCCTTAATCCTACTTTAGGGTATATACACTTTTGGCTCACCTTTGCGGCTGCTTACATGGTATTTTTCCCTATGCACTTTATGGGTTTAGCAGGTGTACCTCGCCGCTATGCACAGTTCAATCTTATCCCTGAATTTGCCGTTTGGAATGATGTTAACATATTTATAACTATCGCAGCTACAATAGCTTCGGTAGCACAACTAATATTCCTTTATAACTTTGTTCGTTCAATATTCTTTGGTAAAAAATCAGAGCAAAACCCTTGGGAGTCAAACACTTTAGAGTGGACTGCCCCAGTAGAGCATAGGCACGGTAACTGGCCAGGTGAAATACCAACGGTATATCGTTGGCCGTATGATTACAGTCGCCCTGATGCTGATACTGATTTTATACCTCAGAATGTTCCTCACGATGACGAGAAAGAGGATTAGCTATAGATAAAAAAGAAGTAATAGTGAAAAAGATTCTTTCAGAAAAGTTTTTCAGAAAAATCGGACTACTCACTGTTGCCTCAATTTTGTTTCTCATTTTTATTGGCGGGTTAGTTCGCATTACAGGTTCAGGAATGGGTTGTCCAGATTGGCCTAAGTGTTTTGGATACTATATACCCCCTACCAATATAAGTGAGTTAACATGGAAGCCCCAACAAGAGTTTGACAAGGGGCAGATGATAATTAAAGAAAAAAAGTTGTGGGTAGCACAAGGTAACTTTACTACCGCACAACAGTTTAGCCCAAGCAATTGGGCTGAATATACAAAACACAGTTACGCTCTTTACAATCCTGTGCATACCTATATAGAATGGGTAAACCGCATGGTGAGTGTATTTGTTGGGTTGTTTATGATACTTACTGTATTATCGTCTTTCCAGTATTGGAAAAAACAAAAGTCGATAGTGTTTTTATGTATCGCATCGTTCTTACTCACATTGTTTCAAGCATGGTTGGGTGCTAAAGTGGTAGAAAGCAACTTAGACGGGCTAAAAATAAGCATACATATGTTATTTGCCCTTGTAATTGTAGGCTTTGTGATGATAGCAGTATTTAAAAACCATGTGGCTCAAGGCTTAGATAGAATAGGCAGTTTGCGCTGGTTTAAAGTAGTAGTATATGGTGTTATTGTATTAACACTGGTGCAAATATTTTATGGCACACTGGTACGAGAAGCCGTTGATGTATGGAAGGCAAAGGCTGATGCCAACGATTTTTCGTGGGTAAAGGCTGTGAACTATGTACTTACATCACATAAAAGCCTATCGGCATTTGTAATGGCAGCAATGCTTTTACTTTACTTTATGGTATCCAACCGTTTGGATAAAACCAATAAAGTAACTCGCTGGATAGCGGTGGGAATGGTACTTGTGGCAACGCAAATAGCACTGGGCAGTGTAAACATATTTTTTAATATGCCTGCAATAAGTCAGGTATTACACGTAACCTTGGCAGGTTTGTTAATAGCCAGCCAGTTTTATGTAGCCATCCTTGTTTATAATTATAAAGGGGATAATATAATAGAAGAAAAAAGATTAAATGATTGATAAAACCATAGATAGTGTAGATGTAGTTCCGTTTTCATTGAAAGCGAAATTGCAGGATTACACTCAGTTGTTAAAGTTAAGACTTACCCTAACGGTAGTTTTTTCGGCAGCTATGGGCTTTATATTAGCACCAGCCGCTTCAATGCAATGGGGCTTATTTTGGCTATTAATTTTGGCAGGTACAATGGTAGTAGGTGCTGCCAATGGTATTAACCAAGTTATAGAGCGCAATTACGATAAAATGATGGAGCGCACGGCAAACCGCCCTGTGGCTACCAACCGTATGAGCGTTACAGAAGCCTCTATATTTTGCTTATTATTAGGCTTAGGCGGCGTTTTCATATTTGGCTATTATTTTAATCAAATGACGGGCTATGCAGCCTTGTTTTCACTTATATCCTACGCTTTCATTTATACTCCACTAAAAAGAGTATCGCCCATTGCGGTATTTGTTGGGGCTTTCCCCGGTGCTATTGCCCCTTTATTGGGTTGGGTAGCTGTAACTGGTAGTATTGATGACGGTGCATTGGCATTATTCACCATACAGTTTTTTTGGCAATTTCCCCATTTTTGGGCAGTTGCTTGGCTATTGGACGATGATTATCGCCGTGCAGGGTTTTTCTTACTTCCTTCTTTTGAGGGGCGCGGCAAAAAAAGTGCTTTCCAAGTATTACTTTGGACCACCGTATTAATACCCGCAGTACTATTGCCCTTCCAAGTGGGTATAGTGGGTATTACATCTACTATAATAGCTTTAATAGCATCAGCAATTATGGTAGTGTTGGCGGCAAAATTGTATAAAGAGTGTAGTATGAAAAATGCCAAAACATTAATGTTTGGGGCATTTATATATTTGCCCGTTGTTTTATTAGCCTATGTTTTTGATAAAATTTAATAGCAAAACATGGAAGCAGTAACAAAAAAATTGGAACAAGAAAGTAACTATATAGTACAGCCCAAAAAATTTGCCCTTTGGGTAATGATTTTGAGCATGGTAATGCTTTTTGCAGCATTTACCAGTGGGTATATAGTGCGCCGTGCCGAAGGTAATTGGGATATTTTCCCCTTACCTATGCAGTTTTTATATAGTGTGGTTATAGTGATACTTAGCAGTATAGCTATGCACTGGGCATACATAGCCGCCAAGCGTGATAATTTTGGGCAGGTAAAATTGGCTCTGCTTGTTACATTAGCTTTGGGCTTGGCTTTTTGTGGTATGCAGTATTGGGGCTGGGAAACATTAACAAACAGCGGTTTTCGCTGGACAGGGATGAATAACCCAACGCCTGAATATGTAGCACAAAATGGCATTACCTTTATAGGCTCACAAAACCCTGCCAGCACCTTTTTATATGTTATATCGGGTGCTCACGTAGTACACGTTTTTGGAGGCATCATTTTTTTAATGATAATGGTGTATAATAGTTTTAAGTTAAATATTCATAAGAACAACCTCGTAAAAATCAGTATGTGTACAACAT
Source organism: uncultured Burkholderiales bacterium (assembly GCA_964584305.1). Taxonomy (GTDB): domain Bacteria; phylum Bacteroidota; class Bacteroidia; order UBA8524; family UBA8524; genus SB11. The sequence goes on along the minus strand of CAZOZL010000003.1, from coordinate 244,518 downwards.
ACTGGCATTTTGTAGGCATACTATGGATTTATTTGTATTTGTTTTTATTTTTGAACCGATAAGATAAACAATAATAATGTCAAGTCATTCAGCAACAGTAGAAGATACCGCAAACGCTTGGTCGGGCGGTAAATCACCTTTCAAAGTAAGCTATGGTAAGCTAATGATGTGGATTTTTCTACTATCAGATGCTTTTACTTTTTCAGGCTTATTGCTTACCTATGGTGTAACCCGTTATAGTGCCGCAGGCGATACCGCATTCCCATGGCCATTGCCTGATATGGTGTTTAATCATTTTCCGTTTGCACACGGTATTCACCTGCCCTTGTTTTTTGTTAGTTTAATGACCTTTATACTGATTTTTAGTTCAGTAACAATGGTATTAGCAGTTGAAGCAGGGCATAGAAAATCACAAAAAGAAGTAGCAAAGTATATGTTTTATACCATTTTAGGCGGAGCTGCCTTTTTAGGCTGCCAAGCATGGGAATGGAGTAATTTTATACGTGATGGTGCTACACTATTTGGAAACACTTTTGCACTTAACGGAGAAGGACTAAAAATAGCCGATGGGTTAGCCTTAGGAGACCATGTACATTGGGGCGAGGGGCAGCGAATAGCAGGGGCAAAAGGTTTCTCGGCACTGTTTTTTATTGTAACAGGTTTTCATGGTTTCCACGTATTTAGCGGGGTAGTGCTTAATATAATTATATATATTAATGTACTAAAAGGAACGTATGAAAAACGAGGGCACTACGAAATGGTTGAAAAAGTTGGACTTTACTGGCACTTTGTAGATTTAGTTTGGGTATTTGTTTTTACCTTCTTCTATTTAATATAAGCTATTTATTCACTACTTAATTAAGAAAAACAATGTCGAACGTAGAATATAAAAACAAAGAAGATTATCAGTATGAGAATGCTCAAGAAAAACTGTACCCAGGGGTAAGCCATGGTACTAAAAGTATTATCCGTATATTTCTTTGGCTCACCCTTATTACCTTTATAGATATACTACTGTATTTTACAATACCAGTTTCAATGGGTAGAAATATCCTATTTATTGGTTTGGGAGTGTTAAAAGCCATGCTTATTGTAGGGCATTTTATGCACTTAAAAGATGAACGTAGAAGCCTAATGCTTACTATTGTAGTACCTATGGTGTTTGTTATCTTCTTCATTTTTTTAATGTTATACGAAGGTAATTTTTGGAGTACTTTCAATCACTAATGGCAGGTTTATTTAATAAGCGTGCTTCACTACTTTTATTACTTCTTATCCCCATAGTTTTTGTAGCAATGCTAAAATTTGGGGCGTTTAGAGTAAACATAACTCTACCCATTTATGGCAACAGGTATGTACCCAAAGGAGAAATAGATACGGTGTATCATACTGTGGGTGAGTTTTCTTTTATAGACCAAAAAGGCAATATATTTACTCACGATACTGTAAAAGGTAAAATACGTGTAACTAATTTCTTTTTTGCAAGATGTAAAGGCGTTTGCCCAAAAATGAATGGCAATTTGCATACAGCCGTTTATGGAAAATATAAAAAGAGCCCTAATATAGTTTTTGTTTCGCATACGGTTGACCCTGAATACGACTCACCGAAGGTACTCAACTCATACGCCAGCAACTTGGCAGTGGAGTATAAACATTGGTATTTGGTTACGGGTGAGTATGCTGATATTGCAGAAGTACAAAACCAATACCTATTGCCCAAAGCAGATGGTAGTAGTGTTGATCAAATAGCACACTCACAACACATAATATTAGTAGATAAGGAAGACAGGATTAGAGGCGCATACGATGGACTTAACTACGGTGAAATGAGAAAATTGGAAGACGATATTAAAATTTTACTGAAAGAGTATAAATAATGACTACCATAGTTAGTAATGATAAATTATACTTCCGTATCATTTTAGCAATTTCTATTGCTATACCTGCATTGGTAGGCTTACTGCTTATTATCCCTGGTAAAGAAAACCTTGTAGGCAACTTTGATGTAACCTTTTTACCCAAACTAAATGCCATTATCAACTCAACGGTATCAGTATTGTTGGTAGCAGGGTATATAGCCATTAGAAATAAAAAACAAAGTACCCATAAAGGCTTAATGCTTACTGCTTTTTTCCTTTCGGGGTTGTTTCTGCTCTCTTATGTAACGTATCATTATTTAGCTACCGAAAGTAAATTTGGAGACACTAACCACGATGGTTCTGTTGATGAATTAGAATTAGCCGCAGCAGGCACTATCCGTTATGTATATTACTTTATATTACTCACCCATATAGTATTATCTATTGCCATAGTGCCTATGGTTTTGTTTACTGTTTACCGCTCATTTTCGGGGCAGTTTGAAAAACATAAAAAATTAGCACGGTTTACATTTCCATTATGGTTATACGTATCTATAACTGGAGTTGTTGTATATTTGCTCATAGCACCATATTATCCTGTATAAGCATGAAAAACCTCTTAAAAATAGTAGTATTAGTAGCTTTTGTGTGTATGCTTGCCTTTGTAAATGAGGCTGTAGCACAATGCCCTATGTGCAAATCATCAGTAGAGTCTGGCTTAAAAAATGGAAACTCAACGGGCTTAGGTTTAAACGATGGTATTTTGTACCTGCTTGCTATGCCCTATATACTGGTGAGCGGCATAGCCATATTTTGGTACAGAAGTTACCGCACCCGCAAAGTGGTAAGTTAATTTTTACTCTTTTCTTAAAAATACCCCATATCCAATACTTTATGTGTACTAAACATGAGAGTTCAGCATTTATGGCTTTTGCTAAAAGTAAATGTCCAAGATGCAGAAGCGGAAAACTATTTACCCATTCGTTTTATAGTTTTGGTAATTTTTTAAAAAACCATGAACATTGTCCCTATTGCAACTTAAAGTTTGAGAAAGAAACGGGCTTTTTTTGGGCGGCAATGTATATTAGCTACGGTATTAATGTAGTTATAGCCTTAGTAATGGGTATTTCACTCAGTATTATTTTTAACGACCCCAGCATAAATACCTACGTTTATAGCATCGTAGGCGTGGTGGTTTTCGCTTCTACTCTTATTTTTCGCTATGCCCGTATGATAGCCCTTTACACAATGAGCGGGTATAAGTACGACAGCAAATATGCTAAAAAATAGGTAGCTATAACGGAAGTCTTGGATTGAATTTACAGGTAGCGGAGCTAAAAAAACTGCGCTGTTCAGCTTCTAAAAATATAAAAGGCTCGCCAAATGGCGAGCCTTTTATTATTATCTTAATTCTTAGCAAATGTGTTTATGCAAGTATTATTATTTTATTAGCAAATACCTCAACTATGCCCCCTGTAATATCAAAATTGTGTGTGCCACTTGCATCAGTAACACGTACTACACCTTTTTCTAAATTACTTATTATAGGTGCATGGCGATTTAGCATTTCGAACGAACCTTTGCCCCCTGGCACTTTTACGCCTGTAACTTCGCCATTATATAAAACTTTATCAGGAGTTATTATTTCTAATTGCATTATACTTAAAATTATGCGTTAACCTCTGCTAATAGTTTTTCACCTTTTTCTATTGCTTCTTCAATAGTACCTACAAGGTTAAATGCGCCTTCAGGGTATTTATCAACTTCACCATCCATTATCATATTAAAGCCTTTAATAGTATCGTTAATATCTACTAATACTCCTTTTAAGCCTGTAAACTGCTCTGCCACAAAGAAAGGTTGTGATAAGAAACGTTGCACACGGCGTGCACGGTGAACTACCAGTTTATCTTCTTCGCTCAACTCATCCATACCCAAAATAGCAATAATATCTTGCAACTCTTTGTAGCGTTGCAATAGCATTTTTACACTTTGCGCACAATCGTAGTGAGCATCGCCCAAAATATCACGGGTTAATATACGTGAGGTTGAATCTAAAGGGTCAACCGCAGGATAAATACCCAACTCTGCTATTTTACGACTTAGTACTGTTGTAGCATCTAAATGGGCAAATGTTGTTGCAGGGGCAGGGTCAGTCAAATCATCGGCAGGTACATATACCGCCTGTACCGATGTAATAGACCCACGATTGGTAGAGGTGATACGCTCCTGCATCATTCCCATTTCTGTTGCCAGTGTAGGCTGATAACCTACCGCTGATGGCATACGACCTAATAGTGCCGATACCTCAGAACCCGCTTGTGTGAAACGGAAAATATTATCTACAAAGAAAAGAATATCACGCCCGCCCGATTTTTCATCACCATTACGGAAATACTCAGCTACTGAAAGACCTGTTAAGGCAACACGAGCACGCGCTCCCGGAGGTTCGTTCATCTGTCCGAAAACAAACGTAGCTTTAGAATCTGCTAAACTTTTATTATCCACTTTATCTAATGGCCATCCTCCTTTTTCCATCTCATGCAAAAATTCGTCGCCATATTTTACAATACCAGCCTCAATCATCTCACGCAAAAGGTCATTTCCTTCACGTGTACGCTCGCCCACTCCTGCAAATACTGAGAAACCATCGTGTGCTTTGGCAATATTGTTAATCAACTCCTGAATAAGTACGGTTTTTCCTACACCTGCACCACCAAATAAACCAATTTTACCTCCTTTAGCATAAGGCTCTAAAAGGTCAATTACTTTAATTCCAGTAAATAATGGTTCGGTTGCGGTAGAAAGGTCTTCAAACCTAGGTGCTTTTTGGTGGATACTACGAGGGCCTAAGCTCTCTATCTCTTTCAAACCATCAATGCTATCTCCCACCACGTTTAATAAACGCCCACGAACGCCCTCACCTGTGGGTACAGAAATAGGGCTACCCGTATGTGCTGCTTCTGCACCACGTGTTAAACCATCAGTACTATCCATTGCGATAGTTCTTACCATATCCTCGCCCAAGTGCTGTTGCACTTCAAGTACTAAGGTATTGCCGTTGCCACGGTCTATGTGTAATGCGTCATAAATTCTGGGAAGTTCAGCGTTTTCAGCAGAAAAACTAACATCTACAACGGGACCGATAACCTGTGCTACTTTGCCTATATTTGACATATTAAAGAGACTTTATTTCGAGTTTTTTCGGGCGCAAAGGTATAATATTCTTCTTTAAAAAAAACTCCATTTTGATATTTATTGAAACTAAGATTTAGGTTTGAAAAAGTTAACCCACAGTTTTTATCAACGTACAAATGTGGTACAGCTTGCCAAAAACTTATTGGGCAAGGAATTGGTTACCCATATTAATGGCACAACTACCAGCGGTATTATTACTGAAACTGAGGCGTACAATGGGGTAACAGACCGTGCCAGCCACGCATTTGGAGGGCGACTTACCGAGCGCACTAAAACCATGTATGCAGCAGGCGGTATAAGCTATGTGTACTTGTGCTACGGCATACATCATTTGTTTAATGTAGTTACTAATACTGAAGGCGTACCCCATGCTGTACTAATAAGAAATATACAGCCTGCCCAAGGCATAGAAACAGTTTTAGCACGACGAAATAAAAAGAAAGTGGATAAAACTATAAGCACAGGACCTGGCACGTTATCGCAAGCATTGGCAATTACTACCAAAATACACAATGGTATTTCTTTGTTGGGCGATGTGATATGGATTGAAGATAGCGGTATTCTTATTTCTGAAAATAATATAGAGGTTACGCCAAGAATTGGGGTAGATTATGCTGGCGAAGATGCAAAATTGCCTTACCGTTTTTTAGTTAAAAACTTAGAAATAAACCGATAGCTCTACGCCTAAATTTTTAATACCTTTTATATTGCGCATACTGGGATTTAGGTCTGCAAACTGTTTATTATCATTTAATGATACTTTGTTGAAGGTAAAAAAATCGTTTGCAATGTTTCTTAAACCATATTTAAGGGCTAATTGAAAACCTACGAACCTGGTATTAAAGTGATAGCCTACTACGGCGGCATAATCCCATTTTTTTAATGGCAGTTGCAAATAGGACGCTTCGGGCAAAGGTCCTACAAATAATGATGAGCGCATGAGCCTTGAAAATTGCCCCCCTACTATTATATTGTGCCTATTATCAGCTGTAAGCTGAAACATACCCAATACAGTAAAATCTAAATTAAGTATAGAAAGTTGGCTATATCCAGAGTCGCCATTATTAAAGTTTGCTCCATTTATAGATGCGCCTGTTTCAGCACTTAAATGAAACCCTTTAAACAAATTAACACGGTAATAAAACGCCCCTTGATAGCCCCTTGATACGCTTGTGTTTACAAGCGCATTAGACCGTAATGTAGTAAAACCAAAGCCTATTCTAATTCCTAATTTATCTTTTCGCTTTGTTTCAGGGTCAAACCCGTCTAACTCTTGATTATACATCTGCCCATAGTTCATACTATATAGCAGTACACCTATAAGCAGCAGTATTATATGTTTAATTTTTTGTATCAATACCTTAGCAGTAATATTATATTTTTTTTCCTTTTAGTGCTTCTGAAACTGCCACATCCATCAATTTTTCGGCAAATGGGCGGGTATATTCATTCAGTTTATCAGTGGCATTCAAAATTGCATCCTTATCATTTGTTTCCATTGCATTGGTTACTTCATTTATATAGAGTGTAGTATTTTGCAACTCGTTGTCCGTAAGTATAAATTCATTTTTACTAATAAAACGTTCGGTAGTGTATATTAATTGTTTGGCTTCGGTTTTTGCTTCTTGCACCATGCGTTTTTCCATATCACTTTGCGCATTCTCTATGGATTCTTTTAGCATTCTCTCTACTTCCTCATCAGTTAGCCCATACTGTGGCTTCACTTCCACCTCTTGTTTCACTCCAGAGCGCAACTCCATAGCATCAACCTTTAAAATACCATCGGCATTTAAACTAAAAGATACCTGTATTTTTGGTAATCCTGCGGGCATAGCGGGTATAGCCTTTAAGTCAAACTCTGCCAATTTACGATTTTCTGCTACCAGTTCCCTCTCGCCTTGATATACATTTACCTTCAGGTTTACCTGCCCATCAACAGAGGTAGTGTATTGCTTTTCTACCTTCGACGGAACTTTGCTATTGCGGGGGACAATTACATCCATTAGCCCGCCCATAGTTTCAATGCCTAATGATAGTGGGGTAACATCTAATAGTAACATATCAGTGCGGTTGCCCGCCAAAATATCGGCTTCAACGGCTGCGCCTAATGCAACTACTTCATCAGGGTTTAATTTATCGTGTATAGTAGCGTGCTTAAAAAACAAACTTACTTTTTGCTTTATTAGTGGTGTTTTAGTACTTCCTCCTACTAAAATAACTTCCTCAATCTCGGTTATGTCTAATTCGCTATCGTTTAAGGCATTTTGGCAACCCCTCAGGGTTAATTCCAGCAAAGGTGTTATACACGCCTCAAACTCTTGTTTTGTTAGCACTACGGCTTTGCCTTGTAACGCTGTGTTAAATATATCGTTTTGACTAAGGTGTTTTTTTGCCTCCTCGGCAGTAAGCCGCAGTTTTGCACCTGAATCACCGTTTTGTAATTGATATTTTTTAACCCAAAAATCTACAATAGCTTGGTCAAAATCATCGCCGCCTAAGTTGGTATTGCCATTAGTTGCCAGCACCTCAAACAAACCATTGTGTATATGCAGTATTGATACATCAAAAGTGCCTCCGCCTAAATCATACACGGCTACCGTTTTTTCATCTTCTTTTGCCAAGCCTAAACCGTAGGCTAAACTGGCTGCCGTAGGCTCGTTTACTATACGCAAAACATCCAAGCCCGATAGTTTTCCTGCATCTCGGGTGGCTTGGCGTTGTGCATCATTAAAATAAGCGGGTACGGTAATTACTGCTTTTGATACATTTGCGCCTAAGTGTTTTTCAGCCCTTAGTTTTAATTCTTTTAAAATAAACGATGATAACTCAATGGGGGTGTAGTACTTGCCTTGTAATACCACTCGCACCAAATTTTCAGTATCATCATCCACTATTTTATAGCTAAAAAACTGACTTTTATCTTTTAAGTCTTTGTATGCCTTGCCCATTAATCGCTTGGCAGAATATATGGTGTTTTTGGGGTCGCTAATTAGAAATGGGTGCGCTTCATTCCCTACGGTATTGTTTCCTGCTACATCAATATGGATTAATGAGGGAACAATTGTGCTCTTATTTTTACCAGAAAGGGCTACGGGTTGCTCATTTTTTATTATTGCTACTAAGCTGTTTGTGGTTCCTAAATCTATCCCCACTATTACATCCTTTTTCTTTATTGTTCCAGATGTTAAATCTATGGATATTGACGGCATTTTTGTTGTTAAGTTCTGTGTAAGCAGCAACAAAGATAAAGCATAATTGTGAGTTGAATTAAAGAAAGGCTTATTGTACTTGCATCCGTAGGAAAGAACAGGCATGAATACCCATTCTATACACAAAGGTTTTGTTAAGGTTATGAATTGTGGTAGGTTTCAACCTACTGCATGAAAACGGATGAGCAGTGCGAATGGTGGTTTTACACCCCCCTTTCTCCCCCCTTGCCTTCTCACAGGCTACCACAAGGGGGGAAACCGCCGCGCAGGCTAAGGTTAGCCACTGCAAACCCCTACCAATGTATTGCAGTTTTTACCTATACCACAATTTGGCTTCCCCTTAAGAAGAAGGGTACTTATTTGGTAGTGCGAAAAATTGGTTTGGAAGGGTTGTTATACTGACACAAACCACGTCATTGCGAGTGCCTCTTCTTAGGCAAACGTGGCAATCTGTTAGCAAAACTTAAAGATTGCCGCAGAAGACCTCGCAATGACGGTACGGGCAAATTTTTACTCTTTGTTTACTAAATGTATTGCAGTTTTTACCTAAATAGGTGCAGGCTGCCCTTATAGTTTCGTACTTTGGTATCGGTACCTATCATACGGATATGATAAATATAAACCCCTTCGGGCATTAGGCGACTGCCATAGCTACCATTCCACCCTATTTCAGGGTCATCAGTATAAAACAGTTGTTGCCCCCAACGGTCGAAAATACGCATTTCAAATTCACGATAGAAGTAAGAACCTTCTATTCTAAATACAGAGTTTAGTATATCTTTATTGGGCGAGAAGGCATTGGGAATAAATACTTCAATATCGGGTATTATCGTAATTATGGTATCGTAGTGGGCAAAACAGTCATCATTGTTTGATACGGTAAGTATTATCTGGTAAGTGCCTGTATCTCTAAAAATAAAACGAGGGTTTTTTTCCCTGCTTGTTTGTCCTCTGTCAAAATTCCAAAAAAAGTTGTCTGCTCCTTGAGAAAGTTCGGTAAAATCATACGTTGTTTCATTACTGCGCTGGTTTAGCAACGTGGTATTGAAAAACGATGTTGGTGCAGGTTTTACTTTTACCACATTAGCTTTAAACAAGGTATCGGGGCAGCCTAAATTAGTAATACCTATAAGCCTAACAGAGTAATCTCCGAAGCTATTATAAAAGTGGATGGGGCGTTTTTGTGTTGAGGTAGTCCCATCTCCCAAGTCCCACTCCCAGTTAATAATTCTACCCGTAGAAACTTTTGAAGGATTGAAAAAACGTGCTGAATCTGACCCACACACGTCATTCACTTCAAAATCAAGTTCGGGCGATGGGTATATCGTTAAATTTTTAATGATGCTATCCCTGCATTGTTTATCAGAAATAGCTAATAAGGTTAATTGATATTTACCTGGGGCTGTAAATGTTTTATTACCAGGGTTGGGCAGGGTATCTATATCGCCATTACTATATAGCCACTGGTATTTTACTGCACCCGCTGGAATAGAGGAATTATTGACTAATAAAAAGCTATGGTTTTTAAAACACTGGGTATCTTGCCCTGATACTAAATTCATAGTTGATTGTGGGGCAATTTCAAAATATTTTACAATAGAATCTGCACACGCACTATCGGTAGCAGCTACAAGTTTAGCAGTGAAACTTCCAAACGTGTTGAAACTTTGGTTTATAGAAGTAGTATTGCTCCAAAAAGTATCGTTTAGTTTCCAAGTAAATGCACTTATTTTCCCTTCGCTAAGGACTGTATTATTAAAAAAATCAAAATTGTTCCCTCTAATACATTGTAAGCTATCATTAATTATAAAATCTACATCGGGCGATGGGTTTATATAAACATTTTGCTGAGTACTATCCATACAGCCGTTGGGCAGTGTTGCATATAGTTTTACAGTATAAGCCCCTTTGTTTTTATAAACATGGTTAACATTTGATGTATTAAAAATACTATCCCCCACATCCCATTTATAAGTAGATGTATTTTGCCCATAATCAAACGTTTGATTGGTGAATGAGGTAGTATTTCTTGAGCACTCTTTAATTACACTAAAATTAGGCTGTGGTGCGGGTAAAACATCAACAAACGAGGTAATACTATCGGGGCATCCCTTATCAGTAATTACTTTAAGAACAACAAGGTATTTACCAGTGTCGCTATATTTTTTTGTAATATTTTGCTGCGCAGATGAAGTGCCATCACCAAATTCCCACAAATAAGTAAACGTTCCTTTGGTAAAGGTAGAACTGTTGTTTGCCTTTAAAGTATCGTTAATACAAACAAACGGCGGGATAGTTCCTGCCGCACTTGGCGAAGGTAAAAGGGTGAAAAAACTATTAATAGTATCACTACACCCAGTATTTGCAGTTGCTATAAGCCTTATACTATAAGTAGTATCATCTTTTGCAAAAAATTTATTGGGGCTTGCCAAAAAACTAGTGCTTCCATCACCAAAAAGCCACTCGTAATTGGTAACAGTACCTCCAATAACAGAACTTAGTTGAGTAGGGGAAAAACTATGCCCATTAAAGCATTGTGGTGTTGCCTCTTGGTATGAAGGGGTAGGGTTTGCATTTACCCTAACATTTCTCTCAAAAGAGTCGATACAATTATCAGTTGATGTTGCAAGAAATTTAATAGGAACTGTGCCTGGTATCGAAAAATTTCTAATAATACTGAATTGGTTTTTAAACTTAGTACTTGTATCACCAAACAGCCAAGTGGTAGTTAGTTTTCCACTTCCATTAAAATATTTTGATATATCAGTAAACACAAACTCATTGTCTATAAAGCACTGTACACTGTCGTTAACAGAAAACTCAGCATCGGGAAAGGGAAGTGTCCTTACAGTTGTTATCAAAGTATCTGTATAGGGGCAAACATCAGAGTAGGTTACAATATTGTGCACTACATGCTTATCGTGCTTACCAAAATTTTTAGTAACTTTTTTACCACTAAGGGTTGTATTATCATCAAACAACCATTTACTGGTAGATATTCTATCACTATCACCAGAATTAAAGAGTGTTACCTCTGTTGAGCCACAGTTTAAAGGTGCTATACCAATATCATACTTTGTTATTCGTGAATTTAAAGCTGCCGCAAAAATATAAGAACTAAAATTTGAATTGTACTGATAAGCAATAAATCCACTATCACTAGTAAATGCTTCGGTAGCTTGACCAACGCTTAAATCAGCATAACTCCACTTATTACAATTTGTGAATGTGGTGAAATTACTTGCACCAATAGGAATGTTGTTTCTACGAACAAGATACCGTGAAAATGTTTTGCTAATAATTAGCACTCTATTTACAACAGCAAAACCGCCTATATTTTTAGGGTATATTAATGCTCTATTAACAAGTTGTTCTGCGGGAGGTATTAGCCCCATACTGGGAACAGACCCTCCTGAACAACCAAATCCTTCTGTGTATTGCGCTACCAAAACAGGGTTGGATGCTTCAATACAAAAAGAACTTGAAGTGGCATTATTACTTGCTGTTTCTACATCGCCTTTATTAAGCGTTTTTACTGTACCGTTAATGCTAACTTTAGTTCCATTAGCTATAGCTAATATTCTATAAGTATAGGTAGGTGGTTGAAAACCACCACCAGTAAAGGGTGGAATAAGAAACGTTTTTCCCCAAGTATCTAAATGGGGCATCATTTCTACTAAATGCCCGCAATTTGTGCAGGTTTCAGGTACTTGTGAACAAGAAGAGCCACTAAAAATAGCTATCCTTTTACACCCATTTACTACTCTAATTTTTGTGCCTGTTAAGTCATTACTTCCCGTGGCTTCAAACCTATACGTTTCTCCTTTACCCAATGATATAAAAAAAGGAGACCCTGCGGGTTTTCCACCACCAGTGATTACAGATGGGGTAATTTCAACCAACGAGTTATTCTCTGTACCCACAATAATTATTGTAGATCTACCACCACCAGTACCCCCAAAACTCATGGCATAATACTCTACACCTATTTTATCAATAGGATATACCATAGTACCATCACCAGTATTAAACCCAGTACCTCCACTATTTAGTTGTACAGATATATTATTGTTTGATGTTATTTCTAATCCAAACTTCTCTACTTTTTCGGCATCACCTCCTTCGTGGTTCGCAATTCCTGCTGGTACAGTAACTGTTTGTGCTGTATTTGCTATAAGGTTTACGGTTTGCGAGAAACTTTTTGCCATATTACTTACTGTAACTGTGGCAGATGTGCGAGACCATAAAACAACAAAATTGTCTGTATTAAAACTAGTTGCGGGCCTTAATACAGTAGCAAAAAACTTTTTTCCTTCAAAAGCATTCCCCTGCCCTTTTGCACTATGGTTTATAGTAAGAAATAGCACTACTAATAGTAGTGCCGCAAATATTTTTTTAAAAACCCTCATTTAAAGCACATAGCTTTATACATTAGTACAATTTTACAAAAAAAAGATGGCATTATTCTGATGTAGCATAATAAAATTTAGATTGTTACCTCTAAAAAGTGTACTTGTTAATGTTATAAGTATTGACAGTATGAAACTAAAAAGGGTTGGGTGTATAAAAAACGTGTTTGCTAATGCTTATTTAAAATTAGGTTCATTTTATTAATATGCGTGTAAAATAGTTTTCCTATTAAATCTACTTTAGCAGTAACTATTAAAAGATTAGATATATACAAAGCACGTTAAGTAGCATTAATTCCGTATTTTTGCGGCAAATTTTAAAGAAATTATGTCTCAATACGATGTAACCGTTATCGGTTCAGGTCCTGGAGGGTATATTGCCGCCATTCGTGCTGCCCAGTTAGGTTTTAAAACCGCTATTATTGAAAAATACTCCGTTTTAGGCGGTACTTGCCTCAATGTAGGCTGCATTCCTTCAAAGGCTCTTTTAGACTCGTCAGAGCATTATCACAATGCTGAAAAAAACTTTGAAATACATGGTATTGAGCTAAAAGATTTGAAAGTAAATCTTCCACAAATGATAAAGCGCAAAGGCGATGTAGTGAAACAAACTACTGACGGTATTGCGTATTTGATGAAGAAAAACAAAATTGAGGTGTATGAAGGTTTGGGCTCTTTTGTAGATAAAAATACCCTGAAAATTACCAGTAAAAATGGGGAGCAAACCATAAAAAGCGATAAAATAATTATTGCCACAGGTTCAAAACCATCAGCATTACCCAATGTAACTATTGATAAAAAACGTATTATCACCTCAACAGAAGCATTAGAACTGCAAGAAGTACCAAAACACATGGTAATTATAGGTGGCGGTGTTATTGGCTTGGAGTTGGGCAGTGTATATGCACGATTGGGTGCAAAAATATCGGTGATAGAATATTCTGACGGGCTTATCCCATCAATGGATAAAGGTTTGGGCAAAGAGTTGCAAAGGGTACTTAAAAAATTAGGATTCACATTTTTCATGAACCATAAAGTAACAGGAGCTACCGCAAAAGGTAAAAATGTTACTGTTACTGCCGAGAATAAGAAAGGGGAGAGTGTAGAATTTAAAGGTGATTACTGCTTAGTAGCAGTGGGGCGTAAACCATTTACCGATGGCTTAGGACTTGAAAACATTGGTATAAAAGCTGATGAGCGTGGGCAAATACCAGTAAACGAAAACCTACAAACCAGTGTACCCAATGTTTGGGCTATTGGTGATGTGGTGAGAGGGGCTATGCTTGCCCACAAAGCCGAAGAAGAAGGCGTATTTGTAGCAGAAAAAATGGCAGGACAAAAACCACATATTAACTACCTGCACATACCCAGTGTAGTATATACTTGGCCAGAAGTAGCAGCAGTAGGCTATACCGAAGAACAACTAAAAGAAGAAAAAAGGAAATACAAAAGCGGTTCATACCCAATGCGTGCATTAGGACGCTCGCGGGCAAGTGGAGATATAGACGGTTTTGTAAAAATATTAGCCGATGCTGAAACCGATGAAGTTTTGGGTATGCACGTAATAGGCGCACGTGCTGCTGATTTGATAGCAGAGGGCGTTGTAGCTATGGAGTTTAGAGCCAGTGCAGAAGATATTGGCATAATGAGCCACGCACACCCTACATATAGCGAAGCCACAAAAGAGGCTGCCCTTGCAGCCACAGACAATAGAGCATTAAATATTTAAAACCTATCACACAACAGTTATGATAACACATCAAGAATCATTAAAAACGTTTTACAAGCAGTTAGAGTATGTTCTAACTAATTATGAAAATCACAACTTAAATCTTGCCGACTATTCTAACATAGTTATAGCAGGTTTGGGAGGTTCTGGAATTGGCGGGCAGCTTACCAAGTCTTATTTTATTAATAAAATGCCTATCCCTGTTGATGCGGTGTCTGATTATTCATTACCCGCTTATGTAGGTAATAAAACCCTGCTTATTCTTTGCTCTTATTCAGGCAATACCGAAGAGACCTTGTCTGTATTTGCACAAGGAAAAGAAAAGGGATGTAAAATGTTGGTAGTGAGTGCTGGCGGGCAGCTGATGGAACACGCCAAAACAGATAACCTAAAGTACTATACCATAGAGAGTGGTTTCCAACCCCGTATGGCACTGGGTTATTCTTTTGGATTTTTATTAAAAATATTTGCCGAATTATTAAACCATAGTATTGATGGCGAGTTTGCCGAAGTGATAGAAAACTTGCAAAACCAAGATGAACACCTACAAGATGCCGAAGGTATTTTGAAGCGTTTTGAGTCAACACTGGAGAATAAATATGTTATTATTGCCGATGCAGCTTTTGCAGCAGCAGGCATACGTGCGTGCCAGCAACTTCAAGAAAATAGCAAAAAAGAAGCCTTTTGCAATGTTTTGCCCGAAGCCAATCACAACGTTATAGAATCGTATTACGGAAAACTTGACTGTAATTTTATATTACTAAACAGCAATAGTAATGAGCGTGTAGGCGAGCGTTTCGAGTTTATAAACGGGCTACTTGAAAAAGACAATAACAAGGTAGTGCATATAATGGTTGAAGAACCCTCACTAAAAATGATTTTTGCCATTATCCATAAATTAGACTGGTTATCCATACGTATTGCCGAAGAAACCAACCAAAACCCAATGGAGATTGAAAACATTATCTCACTAAAAGATTTTTTAAGCCAGTAAAAGAATAGAAAATAATGAAATTAGTTACGTATAACCACCAAGAAATCAACCATTTAGGTATTTTTTACAACAATAATATTTATCCTTTACACGGTATAGACGGTAATTTGCCTAATGATATGCTTGCCTTTTTGCAACAAGGTGAAGGTGCAATGGATAAAGCGATGCTTATAAACAACGCTATTGTAAACGAGGGTAAATACCCCACCTTTGCTATACCCGTTGCTAATGCTCAATTATTATCACCTATTACTAATCCCACAAGTTGTAGAGACGGGTACGCATTTCGCCAGCACGTTGCAGCGGCACGCAAAAACCGTGGGGTAGATATGATACCAGAGTTTGATGAGTATCCTATTTTTTACTTCACCAATCACAATGCTATACAAGGCGAAGGCGATATTAACTTAATGCCCGACCATTTTGAAAAACTTGATTTTGAATTGGAAGTATCAATAGTTATTGGTAAAAAAGGACGCAATATAAAAGCAGAAGATGCCGACCAATACATAGCGGGTTATATGATAATGAACGACATGAGTGCCCGTGCCTTGCAAATGGAGGAAATGAAACTAAATCTTGGTCCTGCAAAAGGAAAAGATTTTAGTACCGTTATAGGTCCTTGGTTGGTTACCCCTGATGAGTTGGCGCAATACAAAGTACCAGCAAAAACAGGACACGAGGGCAGCAGTTACAACTTGGATATGAAGTGCTGGGTAAACGGTGTTTTAGTATCAGAAGGTAATATGGCTACTATGGATTGGACTTTTGCCGAGATAATAGAACGCTGTGCCTATGGAGTAGATATTTACCCCGGCGATGTTATTGGTTCGGGCACTGTGGGTACTGGCTGTTTCTTAGAACTTAACGGAACTGCAAAACGCTTGAATCCTGATGCACAACCCCAATGGCTGCAAGCTGATGATGTAGTGGAAATGGAAATTACAGGGTTGGGACGGTTAAGCAATACCGTGCGTAAAGAGGATAGCAATATGTCTTTATTTGCTTTGAAAAAGAAAGCATAAGGAAAACACACAATTTGAAACTTACCTATAAAATTATAGCGCATAACTCGCCTGATTACGAAGCAGAAGTTGACCTTCGTACACGGGTGCTGCGCAAACCTTTAGGGCTTGATTTTACAAAGGAGCAACTTGCCAAAGAAGGCAACCAAATACACATGGGTGCTTATTTTGACGATAACTTGGTAGCCTGCTTAGTATTTGTAATACTAAGCAATTCTACTTTAAAAATGCGCCAAGTAGCCGTTGAGCCTGAAATGCAAAGGCAAGGCATTGGTTTAAAATTAGTATCCTATGCAGAGCATTATGGTATTGAAAGCGGCTATTGCAGTATAGAACTACACGCCCGTGATACTGCCATACAGTTTTATATAGATTCTGGCTACGAAGTTGAAGGAAAAGAGTTTGTAGAACTGGGCATACCCCATTATAAAATGATAAAAGACTGGTGCGCCTCAATAGGGCATTAGCCTGAAAAGATTACGGCAAGGGTTATGTTCTCTTAACATACTAAAAAGCCTATAATTAACATAGCAATAGCTTGAAAACTAATGCTTTGCATTGTAATGGTCTTCTAAGATATTTTTAATACCCAATCCAAATTCTAAATCCCAAATTCAGTCAACCTAATGTTTGGCGGTGTTACTTTTGCTAAATTTACTTTTTAGCTTAACAGCAGGCACCCAAATTTTACTTATCAAATATTTAGCAAAATTCTTTTTTGGTGCAATGTGCCACTCGGTAGTGCGGGGTGCTTCTTTGGGTTGCTGGTGTATGGTGTAGGCGTATGCCGCTATTGATGTTCTTGCAGTCCCTTCGGGGAAGTTGATGGGGTCGTAACCATGCAAGGTATAGCCACGGCAGTGCATTATAGCCAATCTATTAAAAGGGACTTCTACTTCTGTTTTTTCGCCTGTTCTGCTATCTTCCAGTCGTAAATGCCCGCCGTATTCTGGTTTCCAGTTTTTGTTTATATATAGCAACAAGTTTAAGTTACGAAACCACTTGCTGTGCAGCGGGTGGTAGTTAAAATCAGCGTGCATATCTAAAAAACTACCCTTTCGCCCTTGGTGTATGCCACCGCCATAAAATTTAGGGTCTATAAATACCTCTTCATTGGTAATATAGCTTAGCCAGCTTTTAAATCTATCGCTGGTTAAATCGTTGTGTAGTTCCTCAAAAACACCCCCCAATTGTTTAAACTTTGATTTTTCGTACTTTTCAGTAGCAAAAATATAATCGGCACTTTTTGTTTCAATTTCAGGGATAGAATTGTATAGTTCTATCAATTTTTTTTCATCACACAAGTTATCAATCCCAATGTGGGGGAAAGGTTTTGCTTTTAAAAACTGTTCCCTAAAATCATCCTTGTTGGCTTCTATATATTCAAAGTTTACCATGGTTTTAACTGCTATTTATTGGTTAATTCTTATAAGTGGTAGGTTGAACACTACCGCCTATAAGAATCATATGGCTTATTTTTAATTTCAAATCTTCAAATCAATAAATCTTCAAATTATAAAGTACCTCTGCGTTCTTGCTCGGCTTCAATGCTTTCAAAAAGGGCTTTAAAATTTCCCTTACCGAAAGATTTTGCGCCTTTACGTTGTATTATTTCAAAAAACAAGGTAGGGCGGTCTTCCACAGGTTTGGTAAATATTTGGAGCAAATAGCCTTCCTCGTCTCTATCTACCATTATGCCCAATTTTTTCAATACTTCAAGGTCTTCTTCAATTATCCCTACACGGTGGGGTACTGTGTCGTAATACGAGCCAGGTACGTGCAAAAACTCTACCCCTCGCTTGCGCATTTCGCTAATGGTAAAAACTATATTGTTGGTAGCTACGGCAATGTGCTGGCAGCCTGCACCATCATAAAAGTCTATATATTCCTCTATTTGTGATTTTTTTCGTCCTTTTGCAGGTTCGTTCAATGGAAATTTTATTCTTCCGTTGCCATTGGTCATTACCTTACTCATTAGGGCAGTATATTCGGTAGAAATGTCTTTATCATCAAAACTCACCAAATTGGCAAATCCCATTACCTCACGGTAAAAATCACTCCACTTGTTCATTGCCCCCATTTCTACATTGCCTACCATGTGGTCTATATAGCGTAACCCAGTAGGAGTGGGATTATATTCGCTTTCCCATTTCTCAAAACCAGGCATAAAAATGCCTTTATAATTTTTTCTTTCAACAAATATATGCACTGTATCGCCATAGGTTTTTATACCTGCTGTTACTATCTCGCCGTCTTTGTCTTTCATCACAGTAGGGGCTGAGTATATTTCAGCACCACGCTCAGTAGTTTCTTTAAAGGCTTTGCGGGCATCATCTACCCAAAGGGCTATTACTTTTACCCCGTCGCCATGCTTGGCTATGTGTTGGCTTATCACGCCATCATCTTTTAGCGGAGTGGTTAATACCAAGCGTATTTTATCCTGTGCTAAAACATAAGAAACACGGTCTTTTATTCCTGTTTCTAAGCCTGCATAGGCAAGGCTTTGGAAACCAAAAGCCGTTTTATAGTAGTGTGCTGCCTGCTTGGCATTGCCTACGTATAACTCTACATAGTCTGTACCGTTTATAGGTAAAAAATCACCTGCTTCTGGAAATATTTTCTCTAACGTGTAGCTGTAGTTTTTTACGTCGGTTAAAGAGGTTGTACTCATTCTATTTATTTTTTAGTATTGTTAAAAAGCCATGATTTATAATATCCATCTACTTCTAATTCAAGAGCTTCACGGGTGATTTTTACAGGATTAAAAGGGTCTATCATTACGGCTAACTCATGGGTTTCTTTTTGCCCAATACTACGCTCAATAGCCCCTGGGTGTGGTCCGTGTGGCACCCCTGCGGGGTGTAGCGTTAATTGTCCTTTTTGTATGTTGTTACGGCTCATAAAATCGCCATCTACGTAGTATAAAATCTCATCACTATCTATATTACTATGGTGGTAAGGCGCAGGAATTGCATCAGGATGATAATCGTATAAGCGGGGTACAAAAGAGCATATTACAAAGTTATTTGCCTCAAATGTTTGATGAATGGGTGGCGGCATATGTATGCGCCCTGTTAGCGGCTCGAAATTGAAAATGGAAAAGACATAAGGATAATTATATCCATCCCAGCCCACTACATCAAAGGGATGTACTTCATAAGTATAGGAATATATAATATTGTTCTTTTTTATATTGATTAAGAAATTGCCCGTTTGGTTATGGGTTTCTAAATGGGTGGGGGTTACAAAATCACGCTCGCAAAAAGGCGAATGCTCTAAATATTGCCCAAACCTATTGCTATATCGTTCAGGAGTTTGGATGGGCGAGCGAGACTCAACAAATAAAATGCGATTGTCATCACCATCAAACGCCAGTTTATATACCGTACCCCGTGGAATAATTAAATAGTCGCCATACTTAAACGGTACTTGCCCATACATACTGTGTAGTGTGCCGCTACCTTTGTGTATAAATAGCATCTCATCCGCATCCGCATTTTTAAAAAAATACTCCTCCATATTTTGTGAAGGCGCAGCCAAGCCAATACTCATATCATTATTTACAAACAATGTTTTTCGGCTTTGCAAGTAATCTGCTTCGGGCTGTATATCAAACCCTCTAAGACTAAGTGCCTGCATATTATCTTCGATAGCAATTTCAGGCGCAACACTATAGGGCTTGCCTACTTCTTTTACCATAGTGGGCGGGTGTATATGATATACTAATGAGGATACCCCCGAAAAACCTTGTGTGCCAAAAAGTTCTTCGGCATAGAGGGCATTAGTTTGTGGATTCCGAAATACCGTGTGCCGCTTGGCAGGTATTTTACCCATCTGTTTATAGTGTGGCATAGCTGTTTGATTATCAGATACAAATGTTTCATTACTACCACACAAGAAATATGAACTACATCAGCCCAAAACATGATTTTTATCATATTGTTAAATTACTAAATCACAAACACGATTATTTTGAAATAATTAGTACTTTTGTAGCTTAATTTAATTTCAGTATTTTTATACTATTTAGAATACTAAGAACAACTAATGAATCAAGTAATTGAGAAGATTTTGGGAAAAGCAGGTAAGGTAAATAATAACCTTTCGCCTGCCGAACTTACAGAAGCGGCCCTTAAAAGAGGTGAAGCCTCTTTAGCAGACAGTGGTGCATTAGCATCTGACACTGGAGAATTTACAGGACGCTCGCCCAAAGACAAATTTTGTGTTAAAGATAGCAAAACTGAAAATACGGTTTGGTGGGGAGATATTAACCAACCTTTTGACTCAAACAATTTTGAAACACTGCTAAACAAAGTAGTGGACTCATGGGAAGGAAAAGAAATTTTTGCCCGTGATGCCTATGCTTGCGCCGACCCTAAGTACCGCCTAACGATAAAAGTATTTACAGAAACAGCGTATAACAACCTATTTTGTCATAACCTTTTCTTGCGCCCTACTGTTGCTGAGTTACAAGATTTTGACAATGAGTGGGTAATTATTAATGCTCCCAGTTTTCATGCTGTACCTGCCGAAGATGGTACTCGCAAACACAATTTTTCGATAATTGATTTTAGCCGAAAAATTATTTTGATTGGAGGTAGCGGATATACTGGTGAGATGAAGAAAGGTATTTTTACAGTACTAAATTACATTTTGCCCGAAGAAAAAAATGTGCTTTCTATGCACTGCTCTGCCAATATTGGTAATGAGGCAGAAGATACCGCCATTTTCTTTGGTTTAAGCGGAACAGGTAAAACTACTTTAAGTGCCGACCCTAATCGCCGTTTGATTGGTGATGACGAACACGGCTGGAGTGGGAATACTATATTTAACTTTGAAGGGGGTTGCTATGCCAAGTGTATAGACCTTACCGAAGAAAAAGAGCCTCAAATTTTTGATGCTATTAAGTTTGGTACTTTATTAGAGAATATTCGCTTTCAAGATGGTACTCGCATACCTGATTATACCAATACTTCAGTTACCGAAAATACACGTGCAGCATATCCCATCTACTCAGTAGATAATATTGCTACACCATCAGTAGGCACTACGCCCAAAAATATCTTCTTTTTAACGGCTGATGCTTTTGGTGTATTACCGCCAATATCTAAACTTACTACCGAGCAAGCTATGTATCACTTTATCTCTGGCTATACTGCAAAAGTTGCTGGTACAGAGGAAGGTGTTACAGAGCCGAAAGCTACTTTTTCAGCTTGTTTTGGTAAGGCTTTTTTACCCTTACACCCTGGGAAATATGCTAAACTGTTAGGCGAAAAATTAAAAGAAAGTGGTGCTACTGTTTGGCTGGTAAATACTGGCTGGAGCGGTGGAGCATACGGCACAGGCAAGCGTATGAAACTAAGCTATACCCGTGCTATGATTACCGCAGCACTTACTGGTGAGCTGAACAATGTTGAGTTTACCACGCACAAGGTATTTGGATTAGATATGCCTAATACTTGCCCCAATGTACCTACCGAAATACTGCACCCGCGCAGTACTTGGGCTAATGCAAGCGAGTATGATAAAAAAGCAAACCACTTAGCAAATTTGTTTATTAACAATTTTAAAGAGTTTGAAAACGGTGTTACTGCTGATATTAAATCAGCAGCACCAAAAGCACAAGCAACGGGGTAACGTTTTTTTCTTATCACACTATATTAAAAATCCCGACCTGAACAGGTCGGGATTTTTTGTTTGGTTACTACTTCTATTATTAATATCCTTCAGCCACCCACAGATACTAAAATAAATTTAGCACGACTGTCCATTGCACAGTTTATACATTAAACCCTTTCACTAATAAAGGGATAGTACATGAGCAAAGGGGGCTGGTTTAAGCCGAAGACGTTTAAAGCGAATAATTCTTTATCTTTTTCTAACTAATCCATCATTCCTGCAAAACAATAATCTACTACAATAAATGATATGACTTGCTGATTACTGTCGTATTCTTGCAATTTCAGCCTCTAAGCTAAGTTTGGCAGTACTTTGTTCTGCGGTTAGTGTACCATTAAGCAAATTGGTGTTTTCAAAAAAGTCAGTACTTAAATCGTATAGCTCTTTATCCCCATTAGCATACTCTATTAGTTTGTACTTAGTATTCCGTACCGTCCAATAATCTTTAGTACTGCTTTTTAACTCTTCGTAGGCAAATTCTCTAAAATCACTATTTGCTTGGGTAAATAACGGTCGAATGCTTTTACTATCGTGTATCTCAATAATACCTGCCCCAGCCACATCAGCAATGGTAGCAAATAAATCGGTAGAGTTTATCAAAGCTGCCTCACGCTCCCCTTTTCGGGTTACTCCATTGCCTGCCACTACCATAGGCACTGCAACGCCTCCTTGGTATATAGTACCCTTAGCTTTTTGCCCTCTGTATGGTGTTTGTATCACTTGGCGGGTAGTGCCATTATCACCAATAAATACTATTAATGTATTGTTTCTTTCAGCTTGTGTTAATGAGGCAAGCAATCGTCCTATTTCAGCATCCATAGCCTCTATCATTGCAAAAAAGTAGGGTTGCGGGTTGGCATCTATTGAGGCTGCATCGGTAGGTAAATTATCTCTATCGTGTAAATCGTTTGGCGGTAAATGAAAGGGAGTATGGGGTGCATTATAGGCTAACCATAAAAACCAAGGCTGGCTTTGTTGGTCTATCCAATCGATAGCCAAATCAGTAAACTTGGTAGTAGTATATTCTTTACTATTAGTTTGTACACCGTTGGTGGTTAATGTCCAATCACTATAATCTTGCACTGCACCTGTGTATAAACCTGCATAGTGCTTCACTCCCATATTAGCAGGACTGTTTACCCCTCCATTACTATTTCCCCCCAAATGCCATTTACCAATTATAGCACTGCTATAAGTAGCACTTGTTTTATCATCTAAATATTTCTGTATTGACGTTTCTGATAATGGAATTTGGTTAGCATCAGTAACGCTTAATACTCCTGTATGGTAACCGTACCTGCCTGTAAGTATTGAAGCTCTGGTTGGAGAACACTCAGGATACGCCCACACATTATCAAAGGTTATACCTTCTTTCATCAACCCTTCAAGTATTGGCATATTGGGTTTGGCTGCACCAATATTATAGCCGGGCATAGCATCTAAACCCATATCATCAGCAATAATTAATAATATATTAGGTCGGGAGGCAATAGAAGGTGTAGATACGCTACCATCACTATTTTTTTTACAGGCTGAAAGAGTTAGCAAAAAACTAACTATAACAACACTTGTTGCTCTTTTTAATTTCATTAAGTGTTTGACGGTATTTACTGAAAAAGGTTTAAAAGCACAGTAAAATCACTAATAACTTCAAACATACAACCCCTTTTGTAAAAAGGAGCTGTATATACTTGTACTCAAATAAAAACATGAATTCTTTATGGAAATTAATTTAGAAAAACTAAACAAACAGCTAACTATTTTACTACTACATATGATCCTAAAAATTAAACATAAAAAAGCAGCTATCTTTTCTAAGGATAACTGCTTTTTATATGATATAGTAGATGTGTTTAACTACGCATCAATATTAGCATACTTAGCGTGGCTTTCTATAAACGCACGGCGAGGTGGTACTTCATCACCCATTAGCATACTAAAAACATGGTCAGCTTCAGCTACACTATCTAAAGTTACTTGTTTAAGTGTGCGCTTTTCAGGGTTCATAGTAGTTTGCCAAAGTTGCTCGGCATTCATTTCTCCCAAACCTTTATAGCGTTGTATGCCCACACTTTCTATTTTGCTATCTTTGGCTATTTCACGTACTGCACTATCGCGCTGTGCATCATCCCAGCAATAGCGTTCTTCCCGTCCTTTTTTTACTAAGTATAGTGGTGGTGTGGCAATGTATAAGTAGCCTTGCTCCACCAGTTTCTTCATATATCGGAAAAAGAAGGTAAGTATAAGGGTACGTATATGGCTACCATCAACGTCTGCATCTGTCATAATTATAATTTTATGGTAGCGCAGTTTTACAAGGTTAAGTTCTTTACTGTCTTCTTCTGTACCAATGGTTACTCCCAAAGCAGTAAACATATTTTTTATTTCCTCGTTCTCGTATATTTTATGTTCAAGGGCTTTTTCTACGTTTAGTATTTTACCACGCAGGGGCAATATAGCTTGAAAAGAACGGTTACGTCCTTGCTTTGCAGTTCCACCCGCCGAGTCTCCCTCTACTAAGTATATTTCGCAAGCGGCAGGGTCTGTACCAGAGCAGTCTGATAGCTTACCAGGCAAGCCCATTCCGCTCATAGCCCCTTTACGCTGTACCATTTCACGGGCTTTGCGAGCCGCATGGCGAGCAGTAGCAGCAAGCACTACTTTGCTTATTATAATTTTGGCTTCTTTGGGGTTTTCTTCTAAAAAGTTGTTTAGCATATCGCCCACACATTGGTCAACGGCACCCATCACATCATTATTACCTAATTTGGTTTTGGTTTGCCCTTCAAACTGTGGTTCGGCTACTTTTACCGAGATAATAGCCGTTAAACCCTCTCTAAAATCATCGCCACTAATTTCAAATTTCAGGTTTTTTAATAATCCTTCTCTATCCGCATACGATTTTAAGGTACGGGTAAGCGCACGGCGAAATCCTGAAACGTGAGTACCGCCCTCAATAGTATTAATATTATTAACATACGAGTGCAGGTTTTCAGCATAGCCAGTATTGTATTGCAAAGCTACCTCAACAGGAACGCCTGCTTTTTCACCTTCAACATATACAGGGTGGGGAATTAATTTTTCACGATTGCCATCAAGGTAAGCAACAAACTCTTTTAGCCCACCTTCTGAAAAGAAAGTATCGCCTTTTGTATTTCCTTCTTCATCTGTTTCTCGTTTATCAGTAATAGTAATAGTTATCCCTCTGTTTAGGTAAGATAATTCACGCATACGTGCAGCCAGTGTATCATAGTTGTATGTGGTTACGGTAAAAATAGTATCATCAGGAATAAAGTGTACTTCTGTACCTGTTTTATCTGCATCACCAATGGCTTTTACATCGTATTGAGGGATACCTGCTTTATACTCTTGCTGCCAAGTTTTTCCCTCACGGTAAACGGTAACCCGTAAATCCTTAGAAAGTGCATTTACACAACTCACCCCCACACCGTGCAAACCTCCTGATACTTTGTAGGTATCTTTATCAAATTTACCTCCTGCGTGTAGCACCGTCATTACTACTTCAAGCGCACTACGGTTTTCTTTGGTATGTATGCCTGTGGGTATTCCACGCCCGTTATCTAAAACGGTGATAGAATTATCTTCGTTTATAGTAACATTTATAGTATCACAATGCCCCGCAAGGGCTTCGTCAATAGAGTTATCTACCACCTCATATACTAAGTGGTGCAAGCCTCTGGCTCCTGTATCACCTATATACATAGAAGGGCGTTTGCGCACCGCTTCTAATCCTTCAAGAACCTGAATATTATCAGCTCCATAATTTGCTCTGTCAGTTACTTCTTCACTCATAAAAAATTGGTATAAAATAGAATATGTAAAAGTAGCCCTAAGTATAGAATTTTCAAAGGTTTAGCTTCTGTTTAAGCAAGCATTTTTCCACGCCCTTGTGGATATGTTTTTGAGACAGAAATACCCTATAAAATACAATACCAGTTCTGCTGAAAATGGTTTAAAAAAAGAGGTGCTGCTTTTAGATTTTTTTAATGTAAAAAATTATAATAAACATTGGGTTTTTCAAAAGGGTATATAAAAATAAACCCTCCAGAATTATCTAAATCATTAGTAATTAAAATAAATTCTTTTTCATTCAAATGTGTAACCTTACTTACCCAAAACGAGTGGTCAATATAAAACTCGGTATTAAATTTATGATTTAAAGAAAGGGTAAGAAAGTTTCTAAATACCGATGGCGAGTTAGAACTTTCGTATTTTTTACTTTTAAATGAGGAACTTCGCCGTCTTTTTTTGTAAGTGCTATCTTCTTCTAATCCCTCGAACCAAACTGTATTGCCCAGCTTGAAATGTGCCATACCTATTGCAGTTTTTGGGGGGATAAATGCAACTTGTTCAGGGGTGGTAACCATCCCGAAAGTGTGGCTCATACTGGTACTATAATCTCTAAGCCAGTTAACAGTAGAACCTGTAGTAACGGAATAAAAGGTGCTTGTGTTTTCCCAATACACTGCCCGTTGTTCGCCTTGAATAAATGCGCTTCGTTTCCAATCTACATACAAAGGTTTATCCGATTTGTTGTAAATACTAAATGATAATAAACCATTTTCTTCAAAAAGATTATATACTATTTCAAAAGTATCGTTTTCGTAACGGAGCATACTGTCTTGTTCAATAATATCAGATTTTA
Source organism: uncultured Burkholderiales bacterium (assembly GCA_964584305.1). Lineage (GTDB taxonomy): Bacteria > Bacteroidota > Bacteroidia > UBA8524 > UBA8524 > SB11. The sequence continues at coordinate 217,750 of CAZOZL010000003.1, read as the reverse complement.
CAGTAATCATTTGTATATCTCTACTGCACGATGAAAACAAAACAAAAATGATGAGACAAATAATAGTACGCATGGCTATTGAATAGCCAAAACAGTGCCAGTTTTAAGTAATGTAGTGGCATCATCCCATCGCATAAAGTTGGCATTGTCATATCGGTTACGTTTGATGGCAGGAATACTTCCCCCTTGATCATCGCCAATTTTCACAAAAAATTTTCTAAGTCTATCTCGTTGTTCCCAATATTTTTTTAGGTTTTGGGCAAGCGTGGGGTTTGTTTGTGCTTGCACACTGTTAGGCAATAGAAATAGCACAGCCATTACCAATAAAAGCAGTTGTTTTTTGGTAGTGTCTCAGTTTGAAAAAAATCCTTATATTATCAAATAGGTAGGTTATTCGTACCTTTGTTAAAATTCATAAAGCATTAAGAGTAACCCCAGCAATGGAAGCAGGAGTAAGAAAAGAATTATTTGATGTAGAGTGGGTAGTAAATTTAACAGACACCTATTTTTTTCACAATCAACAATTTTCAAACTGAGACACTACCAAAATTTTAAAAATTTGACACATATGAAAAGTAACTTGTAGTACTATATTTGCGCCCTGTGAACACTATTTTCAAATTCAAAAAGTTTGATATTAACCAAGATGGTTGTGCTATGAAAATGGGTACTGATGCTATGCTTTTAGGAGTTTTGGCACAACCCAATAGCGCACAAAATATATTAGACATTGGTACAGGCACAGGGGTTTTAAGCCTAATGCTTGCCCAACGTTGCCCCGATGCTATTATTGATGCGGTGGAAATAAATACAAAAGCAGCAAACTGTGCCCAAAAAAATTTTACCAATAGCCAGTGGGATTACAGGCTTACCATATACAATGAAGCCATACAACAATATACTAATATAGATGTAATTTTGTATGAGTATATAATATGTAACCCGCCCTATTTTCAACCATCGCCCAGCACCATAGGCGATAGGGCAGGTGCAAGAAGTACAGTTTCATTAACACACGAAGCAGTATTACATACTGCTAATAAACTATTAGGCGGTAGAGGCGTTTTTGGGGTGATATTACCCGAATTAGAATGTACGCAGTTTATTAACTTGGCTATTAAAAATGACTTATCGCTAAAAAGACAAGTACAAATAAGTAGTTTCGCAAACTCGCCCACCATTCGTAGGGTAATGGAATTTAGCAAGCATCCCACAGAAAAACTACACGAAGAACGTTTACATATTTACAATATTGATAAAAGTTGGAGTGATGAATACACCCAACTAACAAAGGATTTTCACTTAGTAGAACAAAGATAAATTATAATTTTATCCACCACAGTTATACATTATAACATTTTAAGTTTTAATTTGAAGGTATGCATATAGCGATAGCAGGAAATATAGGATCGGGGAAAACAACATTAACTACCCTATTGGCACGACATTACAACTGGGAGCCACACTACGAGGACGTGGAAGACAATCCATACATAAGTGATTTTTATGAAGATATGCCTCGGTGGTCTTTTAACCTACAAATATATTTCTTAAACAGTCGTTTCAACTCTATAATGCAAATACGCGAAACAGGGAACGATGTAATACAAGACCGCACCGTGTATGAGGATGCTTATATATTTGCCCCCAACCTACACGCCATGGGACTAATGAGTACCCGTGATTATGAAAACTATAACCGCTTGTTCAATACTTTGAACGAATTTATACAACCGCCCGACCTGTTAATTTATCTACGCACAGGAATACCCACACTGGTAAACCAAATACAGAAACGTGGACGGGAATATGAAGACAGCATTAGGCTGGATTACCTAAAACGATTAAATGAACGCTACGAAGCATGGATTAGCACCTATAAAAGTGGTAAACTACTGGTTTTGGACGTGGACAATCTAAATTTTATAGACAATCAAGAAGATTTTGGTGAAGTACTTCGCCGTATAGAATCAGAAGTAAACGGGCTGTTTTAATTTTATTAGCTTTTAGCCTTTAGATAGAATAGGCACGAATGCCCATTCTATACATAAAGTCTTTTGTTCAGGCATTTTCTTGCAGCAGGTTGAAACCTGCTGCAAGAAAATGCCTGAATGGTATGAGTACGGCAATCTGTGTGGTGCTGAACAGGGTTTTAACCTATACAAATTCTTATTTCGTTTTTAGTACTTTTAAAGTGTGCATTCCTTGCGGGGTTTTTAGTTGTAACAAGTACGTCCCATCAGCAAGCGCACTTAAATCTATTGTGCGGCTATGTTTACCCGTTTGGTTTATTATATCGCTCCATACTTTTTTACCGCTAATATCAGTAACAGTTAGGGTAATTTCATCCTCACTTAACCACTCAAAATCAAGTTGTAAAATTCCTTTAGTAGGGTTAGGATAAACATCAAGTTGAAATAATCCTAAAATATCACCCACCGATACATTTTGTGTAGTAAGTTGTTTGGTTAGTGAGTCTGTACAACCATCAACAGTGGTTACTATTAGTTTCACGGCAAAATTACCTACTGTGGCATAGGTATGTGTAGGGTTTTTTAATGTTGATGCAGCACCATCACCAAAATCCCAGCTACGTATTTGTGTGGTTGATGTGGTATCATCAAAATTAACGGCAAGGTTATTTATTGTTGATGTGAAGCCCACTTTTGGTAAGGGGTTTACTGTTATACTTAACTCATTTGAAAATGTACGGCAATTGTTTGTAAGTCCTCTTACTTTAGCTTTATCACCATTTACAAAGCCTGAATATTTAAGTATTCCATTAGTACTTGAAATAAAGGTTTGTGAATTATTTACAAAAAGTATATAAAAAAGAAATCCTTGACTTGCATTTAACTCGAGCTCATGGTTATCACAAATAGTGGTTCCAGAGTTGGCTGTTAAAATCAAATTAGGTACATTCTCTACTTTTACTTTTACGGTAAAAGTAAGCGGGGGGCAATTTAGCTTATTAGAATCTATTAATTCAAAAGCAAAATCAGTAGTTTGTGTGGGCTTAACTACAAAGGTAGTAGTAGTAGTACCAAAGGCACCATTTCCAAAACGCAGCGAGTATTTTGAAGCTGAAATATTGTTTATAGTAATAGTAGTAGAGTCTCCTGGGCAAATTAATGTATCGGCAACATTAGTGGCAAATGTTACTCCCGAGCATGATAATGTTTTGCATACTTTAGTGCCTGTATTGCCTTTAAAACAAGGCGCATCATCCGTTGCCCGCACCATTAATTGCACATCGGTATTAAAGGTAAGACCATTTACTGTATGTGTTAATCCTGTTACTCCGCTTGATGGCATTTGCCATATTTTGCCTGTATCTGTGCTTACTTCGTAGCCTTTAGCACCAGTAACGGCACTCCAGTTAAATATAATGCTTGATGTAGTAGTAGTGCCACAAGTAATAACGGGAGCAGCTAAACGTTTGCTTATTACTAATATTTTCTTTGATGGGTCGCTATCGCAATCATCTTTAGTGCCTACAACCTCAAAAGTATCGTTAAGAGCTACTGCCGTTTTAAAAGTATTAGTAGCACTGTTTTGCACTATGTTTCCATTGCGCCAAAAGATGTAATTATCAAAACCAGTGAATGATTGCGCTACAAATGTTACCGAGTCGTCTTCGCAAACGGTATCTATAAAGTTTGAGGTTTCTAATGATAGTCCAAATTTAGGCTTCACCACAATATTTATAGGAAAACTGGTTTTGCTACAATTGTTGCTATTGGTTACCGTTACAGTATAAGTGCCAGTTTTGGTAATTTTTACATTGCTTAATGTATCGGCAGAGTTGCCTGTATTCCACTTATATCTAAGGTTTGCACCAAATATAGCAGCCATTTTTACAGTGTCTCCACTACAAATACTGTCATTAGGTTGTACACTAACAATTTGTGCTACTGGCACACTGTTTACTACAATTTTAATGGTAACAGGGGCAGACTCTCCTTTGGCATTTTTTACCCGTAAGGTATCTACATAAGTACCAGGTATTTGAAAAACAACCTTAGGGTTTTTTATCGTTGTGCTTGATGGGTTGCCTGCTTTAAATTTCCATGCGTATGAGGTGGGGCTATTCGTTCCAATGCCTGTAAACTGTATAGTATCGCCAGCACAAACAGTAGTTTTGTTTACCGATATTAAAGCCACTGGTAAAAGTGAAGATGTGCCAAACTCAAATGTTTTAGCATAAATAGCGTCTCCACCGTTTCCGCCGTCAGCGTTTGAAGCATTCACTATCACATAAAAAACTATTTTTCCTTGATTGGTTTTAGGGGCTTTCCATGTAAATGTCCATTCTCCTTTTCCGTTACTTGAGCCACCACCACCATTGTGGCGTATATACTCACGAGTTTTACCAGAAATTACTCCAGTAGCTTTTGATGAGCCAGAACCCGCTGTAAAAGTTCCTGTGGGGTTATTCCCTACTTTGGTTAAAGCAGTTATTTGGAAACCAAAGCGAGTTACTCCAGTTTCTGTGTATTTTACCGTAAGGGTATAAGAACTATCGGGCAAGTATCCACTGCCTGTAAAGTTAGTAGTAAGCGTTAGGTTATTTAAATTAGCCATTGTAGGGTTTAATGTACCCGAGTGGCAAACGGTACAGTTTTGCTCACCAGGGGCATTGGTACGTGATACAGGAGGGTTACTACCAAATTTCATAGCAGTGCCTGCTGCCATTACCACTACTGAAATAATTATAAGAACAATAATTTTAGGGGTAAAAAATTTTATCATTAGATATTGAATATAAGGGTTGTTAGTTTTAAAATACTATGTAAAAAAAACCCAACCCCTTGCCATAAGGAGTTGGGTAGTATATATAAAGGAATGTTTTTTTTTAAAAATTTAATCTATGGGCGGTTTCTATCGGGTTTAAATAAGTTAAAATACCGCCGTTTGCTAAAGTTGGTTATATAGCCCAAAGCAAAGGATAAAGTACCTGTGTTTTTTATAGTGGGCGATACAACAACTGACCTGAAAGGGTCAGTAGGGTCTGGAACTTCTCTATCCCAATATCCTTTGTTTAGATTAACCATACTAAGGGTATAGCGAAAATCTAAGTATAGATACGATTTGCGATTGAAACGCCATTTAATACCCATACCCATTACAGCACCAAAATCTATCTTACTAATTTGTTCTATTGCACCAGAGGTGCTGCTTGTTCTTGAGAAGTTATAGGCTTCTGAAGTATCTTGGTCAGAAAAACTGGAGCTAATTATTGTAGCATTATTTACATTACTAATCATATAAGAGAAGTAAGGACCACCAAACAAATCTAAATAAAATGGTTTTACAGAGTTTTCATAAGGATACATCGCTGATTTTCTTCCTAACGGGGTTGAAAAACGGATGAGCAACGGTATCTCTATATAGTTTAAATCTATATTAGATACTGTTCTATCAGTAGCTATAAAAGGGGTGGATGTACTAAGATCAATTTGTTGCCTGCCCGAGTCAAGGTTTTGAATACCCCCCTTAACAGAGTAGTACAACTCAGGATTAAAACTCCAGTAGTTGTTTAAAGGGATGTCAGCAAAAATTCCAACTCTAAATCGGGTAATGCTTTTAAACGATGGTAAGGTGCTATCAGCAATAGTTTCAAAACCTGCCCCAGACATACCCGCCATATTTATTCCGCCTACAATACCCCATTCTATTTGTGCAGTAGTTTTTGATAAACTTGCTAGTGATATTGCGAATAAAAGAAACAGGCTTTTTGCCGTAAAATTTCTTTTCATTGTTTTTATAGTATTAGTTGAACTAACAAATCTATTCATTTTGACTGTTATTTCAAGGGTTACAAAAATTATTAATGGTTTTATATAAACTTAATAGTAAACTATTTATTGTTTAAAGGTCAAAAATAGGTGTTTTTTTCTTAAAATAGTTAGGCAAATTTGGGGTATTCATTAGGTTCTGCTTCGTGCATTATAGCATAAATGGTTTCAAAAATATCCTCAGCATTTGGCTTGCTAAAGTAATCACCATCAGTGCCATAGGCTGGGCGATGCGGGTGCGAGCATATTGTTTTTGGCTCACTATCCAACCAGCGAAAAGCTTCTTGTTTCTCCATTACTTGCTGGTACATATAGGCACTTGCTCCACCAGGTACATCTTCGTCTAAAAAAATAATTCTATTTGTTTTCTTTATACTTTCTATAATGTGGTGGTGTATATCAAAAGGAAGCAAAGTTTGCACATCTATTAGCTCTACACTAATGCCTACATCGTTTAGTTGTTTAATGGCTTCCTCTGCTACTCGCAGGCTTGACCCATAAGATACCAAGGTAATGTCATCCCCTTCTATAAGGGTCTCGGGTATTCCAAGTGGGGTAGTTATCTCGCCTATATTGTCAGGCATTTGTTCTTTTAGTCGGTAGCCATTTAGGCACTCTATTATTAAACCTGGCTCATCACTTTGAAAAAGGGTATTGTACATTCCTGCGGCTTGTGTCATATCACGAGGAACACAAACATAAATACCACGCAGGGCATTAATAATCATGCCCATAGGTGAGCCACTGTGCCAAATACCTTCTAATCTATGCCCACGTGTACGGATAATTAAAGGGGCTTTTTGTCCTCCTTTAGTACGCCATTGCAGGGTTGCCAAATCATCACTTAGTATTTGGATAGCGTATAGCAAGTAGTCTAAATATTGTATTTCTGCTATGGGGCGCAAACCTCGTAGGGCAGCACCTATTCCTTGTCCTATAATAGTACATTCACGTATTCCAGTATCAAACACACGGTTTTCACCATGTTTATCTTGCAAGCCTGCAAACCCTTGATTTACCCCGCCAATTTTCCCTACATCTTCACCATAGGCAAATATGCGAGGGTCGTTAGTTATGGCAGCGTCAAAACACGCTTGTAATACTTCACGTCCATCTACCTGCGGGCTGTTATCACTATATGTGGGTGCAACCTGCGCTACTTTTAGTGCATTCCATTCCGACTGGCTGTGTAGGTGGCTACTATACCGCTCGTAATTAGTATTATGAAATTGTTTTTTGTACTCGGTTAAATTTTCACGGGCAGCAGTAGCCTCTTTAAGTGTTAGTCTAAGTGTATTATTAATAGCAGTACCTATATCTTTACGTATGGGTTCGCTATTGTTTCTTAGTGTATCTGCTATTTCAGTTATTGCAGTACTGTGGCTACTTTGTGCCGCTACATCGCTAATTACAGCAGCAGCAGCAGCAGTATCATTTTTTATTTCTGATAAGTAGGCATCCCAAGCGGCTTTCTTTTCTTCTTTTACTTCTTTTTTCCATCCTTTTTCCCACGCATCCATTTCTTTAGCATCTGCTATGGCATTGGCTTCCATCCATTCACGCATTTTGATAATACAGTCGTGTTCTTGTTCCCACGCCAAGCGTTCTTTGCTTTTATACCGCTCGTGCGAGCCTGATGTAGAATGCCCTTGTGGTTGGGTTATCTCGTTTACGTGGATAATAACAGGCGTGTGTTGTTCACGGCATATATCTACTGCCTTTTTATAGGTAAGGCATAAACTGGCATAATCCCATCCTTTAACGGTAAATAGTTCTAAACCTTTACCCGCTTCATCAGTTTGGAAACCACCAAGTACACTACTAAGGTTTTCTTTTGCGGTTTGGTATTTTGCGTGTACAGAAATACCGTATTCATCATCCCAAATAGACATTGCCAAAGGTACTTGCATTACACAAGCGGCATTTATGGTTTCCCAAAACATACCCTCACTTGTGCTTGCATTGCCAATAGTGCCAAAGGCTACTTCGTTTCCTTTTATAGAAAAATCTGTATATTGGTGTAAATCTTTATTTTCACGGTATAGTTTTGATGCCATTGCCAAGCCTAATAAGCGGGGCATTTGTCCGCCCGTAGGCGATATATCTGCCGATGAGTTATAAGCATCTGTTTGATTTTTCCAACTCCCATCATCGTTTAAAAAACGAGTACCAAAGTGTCCGTTCATGCTTCGCCCTGCCGAGCAAGGTTCTGTCTCTACACTGGTATGGGCGTATAGCTGTGCAAAAAATTTACGTACACTACTCATGCCCAAAGCAAACATAAAAGTTTGGTCGCGGTAATACCCGCTTCTATTATCGCCTTTTTTAAAGGCTTTTGCCATAGCTATTTGGGCAACTTCTTTACCATCACCAAAAATGCCAAACTTGGCTTTGCCTGTAAGAACTTCCTTTCTGCCTATTAAACTCGCTTGGCGACTTTGAAATGCTATTTTATAATCGTTTATAACTTCCTGCTTGTATGCAGTGAGTTGCTCATCACTTACCTGCGCTGTAACCATGGTGCAAAAATAGGTATTTTGATGGATTTGCTGATGGGTAGATGGTAAGGCATAGTGGAACTCTGATTTTTAAATAGTTATAGCCAGTAACGGTATGTTTTTTGGTGATTTTACGTTAGCCTACCAATGTTTATTGGGCAGGCATTTCAGGCACAACTTTATCTACAGCATCTATTTTGTTTTGATAATACTTTAAAAGAGAATCGGCTTTCTCTTTATCACTTTTTAAAATAGTATTTACTGTACTATCAATTTTGGCTTCTTCTTCTTTTTTTTCTTTTGAGTTTTGTTTGCAGGCAAAAAATACCCCCAATACCATAAGTGTGCTTATAATTTTTTTCATAGCGATAAATTTAGGCAAAAAAAAAGAGTGCCAAGCACTCTTATTTTTTTTCACTGAGGTGTAACTAATTACTTAGTTTCAACACTAATCTCACCGTCTTTAACTTCAACTTTAGTTCCTTCAACTTCTACAGAAGCAGAGTCAGTTGAAACATCAGCGTCAACACCAGTACCGTCGTGGTCAGCGTCAGCACCGTCGTGGTCATGCGCCTCAGCGTCATTTTCAGCGTTAGATGCATCAGCCTGATCGTCGGCTTGTTGTTCAGTTTGAGAAGAGTCGCCATCAGCGGGTTTTTCGGTTTTGTTTTTGCACGCCACAAACGACAATACAGAAACAATAGTTAACAGAGCAAATACTTTTTTCATTTTTATGATACTTTTAAAATTCCGTGCAAAGGTATAAACTTTGCAATACCATACAAGTTTACTAAAATTATTTCTTTCTAAAAAATAATTTTAATGGAACTCCATTAAAATTAAATTTTTGGCGCAGTTTATTTTCTATAAATCTTCGATAGGGTTCTCTAATATATTGGGGTAGATTACAGAAAAGTATAATAGTAGCAGTTTTGCTTTTTAGTTGGGTGATGTACTTAACTTTTATGTATTTCCCTTTGTAGGCTGGCGGGGGGGTGTGTTGTATTATGGGCAACAAGTAATCATTTAGTAAAGGAGTACTCACTTTGCTTAAAAGATTTTTATGCACCTCGTTTATGGTTTCCATTGCTTTGTATATGCGCTGCTTGTTTAGGGCAGAAACGAAAAGCACGGGAAAATCTGTAAATGGTGCGGTACGGTTTTTTATTTCCTCTTCAAAATTTCGTGCGCTATTGGTTTCTTTTTCCATCAAATCCCACTTGTTCACTAAAATCACAATTCCCTTTCCATTTTTTTCGGCTAAGTGTAAAAGGTTTAAATCTTGTGCCTCAATACCCAATTGGGCATCTACCATCAATACACATATATCACATTCTTCAATAGCTTTAATGGCTCGCAGTACGGAGTAGAACTCAATATTTTCGCTTACTTTACCTTTTTTGCGTATTCCAGCGGTATCTATCAGCAAGTACTCATGTCCATATGCTTTGTAGTGGGTATGTATGCTGTCTCTTGTAGTGCCTGCTATGGGGGTAACTATATTTCTTTCTTTGCCCAGTAGCGCATTTACTATTGATGATTTTCCCACATTAGGGCGACCTACAATGGCTATTTTAGGCACATTTTCCAAATCTTCATCGGCGGCATTAGGGGCTAAGGCATTTAATTGCTTTATTACTTCATCCAAAAGCTCTCCAGTTCCTGAACCTGATACTGACGAGATAGAAAAAATTTCTCCTAAACCCAGTGAGTAAAATTCAGCTACGTAGTTAAGGCGGTCATGGTTATCCACCTTATTGGCAATTACTATTACAGGTTTTTTGCTTTTCCGCAATATGCCTGCAAAATCACCATCCAAGTCGGTAATGCCCGTAGTTACGTCCACCATAAACAAAAGCATATCAGCTTCATCCATAGCTATTTTAACTTGGTCTCGTATGGCAGCCTCAAATATGTCTTCGCTATGTTCTACATAGCCTCCCGTGTCTATTACTGTAAATTCATGGTCTAACCACTCTGCGGCACCATAATGGCGGTCGCGGGTAACTCCACTTACATCATCTACAATAGCCTTGCGTTCGCCTATCAAACGATTAAATAAGGTTGATTTCCCTACATTTGGACGACCTACTATTGCTACTACTCTTCCCATTGGTATTATTTAAACGTGCAAAAGTACGCACTTTAAAAGTATTGTTGCTATGCAATTGGTAATAGCTTACAGGTTAGGTGTTACTTTTGCGACTATTGTATAGGTAATGGTTCAAAATCAACCCAAAAAAAAAGAGAAAAGAAAATTTAAAGTCAAAACACTTTGGCGATTGGTGCGGCGTATATTACTTAGTGCTAAAGAATCTCCTAAGAAAAGAGCGCAAAGCATTGCATTAGCTGCCTTTATATCGTTTACGCCTTTGTATGGTGTACAAACCTATATAGGTATTGCATTGGCTTTTTTGTTTAAGCTAAACAAGGTGAGGGTTGCGGTTTTAATAAATATTATCACCCCTTACCCTTTAGTGCCTTTTATTATTTATTTAAGTTTTAAAATAGGAAGCATATTTGTTGAAGCACCTACAATTGTTGGCAAAAACGAGACATTTAGCTGGCAGCTTTTGCAAGATAACTTGTTGCAATATCTTGCAGGTGGGTTTATATTGGCTATATGTATGGGGCTATTGTTTGGGGTGGTTTCATACCCATTATTTATTTATTTAAAGAAAAAAAAAGCAAAAAAATCTATTCCATCGTATGTGGGTTAATAACTTATTAGAACGAGCGTTCCAATAAGTTAATTGATATGCTAATTTTACTTTTAGGCTATCAGTATATATGTCAAATTTTCAAAATTTGACATATAATAGTACCCCAACTCACAAGTAAATAGAGGTTAAAATCCTACTTTGTTAAAATTAGGTAGTGTCTCAGTTTGAAAATTGTTGATTGTGAAAAAAATCGGGGTCTGTTAAATTTACTACCCACTCTACATCAAATAATTCTTTTCTTACTCCTGCTTCCATTGCTGGGGTTACTCTTAATGCTTTATGAATTTTAACAAAGGTACGAATAACCTACCTATTTGATAATATAAGGATTTCTTTCAAACTGAGATACTATCAAATTCTTTATCAATGTACGTGTTGAGTGTATTTGTAAACAATTATAAATTAGTAGGTTAAGACGGTAAATCAGAAGATATATTCTGGACACAAAGTATGTCAAGGCTCACCAATAGAGCCATATTATTACTTCTAATAGTAGGATTAGCTGTTACGTTTTAATATCCGTAAAATAATCGTGAAAAATGGGCTTGCGTTGCTTCCACTGGTCATTTTGGTCTTTATAGCTTTCTTGGGTGGCGAAACCAAAGGCTAAAAATGGGTTTTCTGTGCTGTCTATATGTATAGGCTCTCTGGTGGGATAACCGATTAGTTCTACTGTATTATTGCGCATCATAGCTTCCTTGTATGGTTGTTCTAATTACAGCAAGGATTATATTCCTATTTATAAAGGTTTGTCAAGGAAAATTAAGAAAAAACAAAGTTTTCGACGAAAAAAAGTTCGTTCGTCGAAAAAATCCAATAGTTAAAACTATGAACCAAATTTTTAAATACATTGCGTTTCTATTTACTAATAATATTATCGATTATGAAACCAAAATTATTAATTTCTACAATTTTAATGACATTGCTTTTTTGTAATACAGAAGCATTTAGTCAATGTCCACCACCACCTAACCCACCGCCTGTTAACCCAACTATTGTGGGAACTCCTTGGGGACTTGACCGACACAACACCTACTGGCTCAATGAAGACCCAAACACAAACAAAAAAATCAATCAGGATGAGGGTGGAGAAGATTGGATGTACACCATTAAACAATCTAAGAACTCCAGTGGCACAAGAGATGGCTATGTAATGTCAGGGTTTGCAGGTTCCCCTAATTTTCTTCCCAGAAAGGGCTGTGACCTTTTCGGCGTTCCCAGTACAGCCCAGTTAGAATGTGTAAATCCATGGAAAGTCAAAGGAGAACATTATGCTGCTGCAATGAAAATAGACGAAAATGGCAAACAACTTTGGTTTAAAACATATACCAATGAGTTAGGTGAATTTTGGAGTGGCATTCAGTCAAAAGATAACCAAGCGTACTACTTCTGTGGATACACAATCCAATATAGAACCTATCAAACCAGTCCAATATCTGGAGACCCTATGCCCTATAGTGGATATTCAGGAAGCACTGTTTTTAATGGTTTAACTCTTAATGCACCCCCTGACCCTTGTTATACAGCAGAGCGATACCCTATGGGTAAAGCATATGTATGTTATCAAAACTGATTTGGATGGAAATTTACTCTGGGAACGTACCTATGGCAAAGATATTACTGACCCATATTTTGAAGAAAGTGAGGCATTTGATATGGTGGAAACGGATGCAGGTGATTTAATCGTTGTCGGACAAATTAGCCAACATGATGTTTCTGCTCCTTTTTCAAGAAATTTTGAGACCTTTCGTATTAAAGTATCAGGTAGTACAGGAAATATGCTTGTAGCTGGACAGATTACAGGAGGAAATATTAACTTTCAGTCGTTTTCTGGGATTATTCAAGACCAATCAAATCCAACCGAGTTTGTTACTGCCGCTTGGTGTGAGACATCTATTATAGGACAGTTTGATATTATGCTTAGGCGTATTGACCAAAACCTTAATCAAGTAGGTGCTTTATCCATCATCAATCCTGTTTACTCTGAACCACCAAGTATCAATTGGACGGGTGGGAGTGGCGAATATCAGTCCTTTAAAATCGAGTTTCGACCCAGTAGAGGAGGAGCAACAACCGATGAATTTATTATTGGTGTAAAAGGAAAGGACGCCCCCAGTGGTGTTAGCAAAGGATTTGTAATTCGATGCGATAACTCAATGAACCATTTACAAACGTTATATATAGGCAATATCCATACGTTTGATCTTCGGGTTGACCCTACTATTTTAAGTACTACAGGTAAAGATATTGCTATTGCATCTAGTACTGTTGAAGGTATTCCCAACCATACTACTGAAACATATACTTGCCGTTTTTTTATACCAAGTAACCCTTTTATTTATAAATGTTGCCAGGCTACCTCTCCGTACACCATGCCTGATGAGCAAGCCACTAATTATGGTGCTGATGCCTTAATTGTAGTAACTAAAAATGACCCCGACCCTGTAACTGGAAATTTGGTGATTGACTGGAGGTCTAACTATGAACATACGGGTCCTTTTGGTGAATGCCAACCTCAAAATGTGAAACAACAAGAATGTTATGTAAGTATAGTCGAAACTGTTGATGGTGGATTAATTGCCTGTGGTAATGATTCAAGAAACTTTGATGATGTAACTGTATTGAAAGTAACAAAAGGTTGTTATGATGGATTAATTGATTACGACTACTCTTGCGAATTAAGTGCGTGTAACTTAACTGGAACTCAAACTATTACGGGTGATAAGGTAGTAAAAGGTAAGGTGGTGGTGAAAACTGGTGCTAACATTACTATTAATGGTGGTACATGGCGATTTGACGTTACTTTCCCCAGTGGCATTGTGGTAGAACCTGGAGGGGTGCTAACTATTACAGGGGGTGCTATCCTTACCAGCTTATGCGAAAAGGATTTTTGGGGCGGTATTGAAGTTTGGGGCAACAAATTACTAAGCCAAACTGGAGCTAATCAAGGAACGTTGATAATGGACGATGCAACTGTTCAAAATGCGTATCGTGCTATCAGGGTATATGATGAAACTAATTATACAACAACAGGTGGAGGTATTTTAAATATATCAAATTCTACCTTTCGAAATAATAGAGTGAGTATTCATTTTTATGATTACTCTCAAGAAAGTATTAGTATGGTAACAGATTGTATTTTTGAATGTACCGATTTACTAGCACAAAAAAATGTGGGTAAAGGTTCTCTGAACTTTATAACACTTGAGGCTCACAGAGGTGTAGTTATTCAAGGAAACATTTTTAGAAATACAGTTTTAAAAGGAGTTTTGAACGATTTCCACAGAGGCACAGGTATCATAGGTGTCAATTCTGCTTTTACAGCTTGTCGAGATTATATTTATCCTTACACTCCACCACCAAGTTGTGATGTCCCTCCAGGCGAACCAAATAAGTTTTATAATTTATCCTTCGGTATATTGGCATATGGGGATTTAGGCTCACCAAACAAGAAAATCAAAATACTTGAAAACGAATTTTATAATGTTACTCATGCTATCAGTTTAGCAGGCACTACTTATCCAATGATATGGAAAAATAAAATTGAATGGAATGCTGACTATATAGGAGATGACAATTATGACGAAACTTTCGGTATTAGATTGAATAAGTGTAGATCATTTTTAGTAGAGCAAAATGATATTCAGTGGTATGACCAAACAGGAAAAATTAATGTGGGTATATCTATCAGTAATAGCAATATAGACCATTTTGACCCTGCTTTTGTATTTAGTAACAATATAAAAGACCATCAATCAGGATTGCCGACTTCGCCAAATACTACCATTGGTACTGCTTTGTATGGAAATTGTGTTGCTTTGATGTTAGAATGCAATACTTACGAAGGAATGATGTATGGGTGGACGGTATCTACACAACACCCTAATCTCGGCACTGCACATTTTCAAAATCAAGGAGACGCAATGAATCCTAGTGGTAATCAGTTTCTTGATGTATGTGGGAGTGGTGCTTTAAAGTATAATATTACTACCGCAGAGGCGATATTTAAAGTTGGGATTGACGTTGTTTATCCAAATAATTTAGCTAGCTGTGTTTATGTGAATGTTATTCCCGATCCATCTGGAACTAATCATCCATGTACACTAACCAATGCTTGCGCCGCCTATTTTCAAGATTTAACGGTTGTTCCAGGTTCACAATACACAGGAGACCCTGGTGATGTATTGTTCGTTTCTCCCGATGCCCCCACTACACCCAAATACGATAAATACAATTACCGAAGGGGACAAATTGAAGCGTGGGCATCACAAACCTTGGTAGATGATGTGTATTATGATACTTTAGGGTTGGCACATGAAAGCATGGATAGAATTCGTAAAAGAATTGCTTCTGAATTATTGGGTATAGCCCATATCCCAACTCCCCAGTCGGCAATTTTAGATAAGAATACTACTCGCCAAACTACTGTTGAAGAAAAAGTAAAGCCTTCTTTAAAGGCAATACCTAACCCTTCGTCTAATTATTTTGTAGCACAGTTTTCAGGCATTGAAACGAACCAAACCTATACTTTAAACGTCTACAGTACTTTAGGTATTAAAGTTTACTCGGCAAACAACTTAAATGTTTCTGTGGGTACTCATACGGTAAATACACAGTCGTTTCCTAGTGGGATGTATTTTATGACATTAGAAAACACTACTGGTGTGATAGCCAATGAAAAGATTTTAGTTAATTTTGGAAAATAAAATCCTTTAAATTTTAGCACATTGCAATACAAGAGCGATATTTTAATTTTTTTTATGAAGCGATTAAGTATCGCCCTTGTGTTGTTTTTTTCAACCCATAGTGTTTCTGCTCAACAGCATAATATATGGCCTTTCGGTTATAACTATGCGCTTGATTTTAATACTACACCACTCTCTATTTCAAATATTAAAGAAATTCCAGTTCATTATGATGAAAGAATGCGGGGTGTATTTTGTGATAGTATGGGTGAGTTAGTAATTTATAATACGACGAATAATATATACAATAAAAATCACCAACTTATAAAAAATGGTGATAGCTTAGCCTATTACAATGGTAAAATTAAAAGTTGGTTTTCAACCGCTATTATCCCCTCTACGATAAAGAAAAACATTTTCTTTATCCTTACAATTAAAGAATACGAAAGAACTTTTTCTCCAAATGTACTCGGGGGCTTGCACTATACTAAAGTTGATATAAATGCAAATGGTGGACTTGGAGAAGTTATAGAAAAACAAATCCCCATAGCCAATGGTAAACAACTTGTACGTGATTTTACTATTGTTCAAAAAAAACACTCTAAGGGTGTTTGGATTATTGGTGGCGATAGCAGGGATACTATAAAAGTATTTGATTTTGATAATGATACCTTTCAATTAGTTCATAAATTCTATTTTCCAAACATAATACTTGATACAAATCTTAATACGCCATTTCACAACAGTGCATATCAAAAGCTAACAGCCAGCAATAGCGGTAAATATATTTTAACTACATCTAGGGGAATACCAGTTCCTAATAACAATAGAGGATTGGCTAGCTTATCTTATCTATTTAACTTTAATGATAGTTCGGGTACTGTTAGCAAGCGAAAATTGGTTTTTTATTATGTTGACACTATAAATAATTATAACCTTAGAGGCGGTGTCATTACCTCTAATGATTCTTTTATATACCTCTGTGGTAGAGAAGCCTATTTGTCAGGTCAAGATACTCCGTTTTATAACCATGATGTTATTAGGTTTACCCTTAATAGGGATTCAATACCGCTTACTCAAAAAAACATCTTCTATAAAATACCACGCACCAATGGTCAACACTATATAAATCCTGCGGTAGGACTTGATAGAAAAATATATTTTGTAAAAATTGGAACTCAAAATCGGCATATTTCACGTTTTGAAAACCCAGAAGATATTGATAATTACCATTTTAAGGATACTTTTATTGATTTTATTGACCACCCTATGTTTGGTGCGCTTAATGAATTTCCAAAAACATGGAATCAGCCTAATGTATATTTTCAGGTGCGGAATAACCTCTGCTCGGATACTTTAGAGATTGTTAATTTATCAGACAATGATTTTGTAGATTTCACTTTTTATATCAACGGAAAGGATAGTATTAAAGCCTTTGCTGCTAATAAAATTCAGTATGTACCTCCAAAATCAGGTAAGTATTACATTCATTTAAAAGCAAAAAGAGCATATGGATATACCCAAGAATGGGGCGATACCATTGAGTTTATTAAACGTCCAATAGCAGCATTTAATCAGAAAGCTAATACGGGTTGTCAATATATAGCGTTTAATTTCACCAATACAAGTAGTGCTGATACGGTAAAGCCAAACTCACTTATAAGTTCACACTGGAGTTTCGGAGATGGTGTAGATTCTGTATATAGCGGTAACTCTATACAGGAAGTTACTAATAGTACTTCACATACCTATACAAAAAGTGGTGTTTACTCTGTAAGACTTGTCATTAACACAGGGTTCTGTTCAGATACTTTAATAAAACAAAACACAGTTTTGATAAAAGCTGCCCCAAGACCAGGTATCACCATCACCCCCACCAAAGGATGCCTACCATTAAAAATTGATATAAAACGGAGTTTTATTGATACGGCAATTCAAATTACTTATGATTTTGGTGATGGTTCACCACCACAACAGCCCACCATTCAAAATGCAGTAGATGCCCCTACACAATATACCTACACAAGTTCAGGTACGTTTATGATTAAGCAATCTATTGAGGGGGTTACTGGTTGCATCACTAAGGACAGTGCAAAAGTTGTTGTTTTAAAAGGTTTTGACGGCACTTCACAGCCTCTTTTTCTTTTTGCAACGGTAGTGGGCGATACTACTGTATCCATTGCTTGGCAACCTTTTAATGAAAGCCTTTTGTATGCAATACAAAAAAGTACTAACAAAGTGCAATGGAAAACTCTTTTAACAGTACCTACCTCTGAGTTTTCCTATATTGATAAAAATGTAACACCACAAAAGGAACGGTATTGGTACAGAATAGTAGCCACTGATACCTGTGATAAAAATGCTATTAGCAATATAGGTTCAACCCTATTATTATCAGGTAAAACTTTTGGCAATGATTATAGCGTAGTAGAGTGGAGTTCTTATGAAGACTGGCAAGGGGGGGTATTAAACTACCAAGTTGAGATTTTTGATAACACAAATGCTACATGGAACAATATAACATCTGTAAATCAAACAGTATTTATGGATAATTCATTTTCTGATGATGAAGCCCGTAATGAAAAATGTTACCGAATAGCTGCCATTGAAAATGGAGGCGTATTTTCTAAAAGTATAAGTAATACCCTCTGCCTTCCTTATTCGCCTGTATTATGGATACCCAATAGTTTTACCCCTAACAGTGATGGTTTGAATGATGCTTTTTCTATTACTACATTGGGTATAAAAGAATTAGAGTTCACCATTTATAACACTTACGGAGAAAAGCTATTTACCTGTGGTGAACCCGCTTGTAGTTGGAATGGTGAGTATAAAAATATTCCTGTAAGTGAAGGAGTTTATAGTTATCTACTAAAAGCAAGAACGGTTACTAATAAAATTATTAATGAACGAGGTACTATCACATTATTACGATAGCATTTAACCATCAAACTGTTAGATAGTAACAAGTACGAAAGCCGTGTCGGGAGATGCGGCTTTTCTTTCTTTCTTTCTATAAAATTAGAGCGATGACTGGTGATAGAGATGGGTTTTATGAGATAAATCAGCCAGTGATAAAGCCTTACCACTGAAAAAAGAAATAAAAAGATAAGGGTTTGCCGCTTTGTCGGCGCAAAAAGCAGTCTTTTTTCAGGCTGCTTTTTGTTTGTATTCTGCGCTGTGTGGCAGGATGTTGTTTTATACCTTAATATTCCAAAGGTTCTAAACTAATGGGATGCTTGTTTGCTGGTTTTCTTTGTTTTCGGTTTCTTGTTCTTGGTTGCTTTCTTCAATAGTACTTACCTGTGCATTGCTGAATAAGTACGCTATTGGAAAATACTTTAGCATTTCTTCTAAATCTTCACTGCTTGTGCCTTCCTCAATCGGTTTTTGTATTTGCTTGGGCTTTGCCCATAGTAAATAGGCTTTTTCGCCTTTCTTGACTTGGAAACCTTCTTTTCTCCACTGGCGGTAACTTTTAAATTCTCGGTGGGTTTGGTCTTTGCATAGGGTTTCTATGATAGCATCGTTGATGGTTAAAAATGTTCCTGATTCCACTAAGTCGGCTATTTCTAAACTTAATAGTTTTAGGCTTTCTCGGGCAATATCTATGGGGCGTTTTTCTTGTTCGCTTTCTTTTTTTTAGTCTTCGTACATTTCTTATAAGTTGATTTGAAGAACTCGCAATATAATGATTTTTTGACTCTGCGATTAGATTCATCCTAATCTGATTTAGGTATTGATAAACCGAGCGAAATTGGAATGGTTTTACCAAAATGGCTTAGTCTTAAAATAAGAGGGTAAGTACCACCATTTTGACGATAATTTTTATGCTTTGGAGCGCAATTGCCCCTACCAGCCTTTTGATAGCTGTGCTACCGTAACCGTAGAAAGAAACGATGTTTTTTTGCGTTGCGGGCAATACAAAAGCGATAATGATACCACTTGGATACCTTGCTGCAACTCGCAATATGCTTTAGAAGCAGGTTTTTTACTAAATGGACCTTCGCAATTCCCACTTACCAACTACTGTGTAGGACGTAGCGGTAATATATTGGTAGTGAGTAATTAAGCCTAAGTTTGTTTCCCCTATCTTTGAAATATTGTTATGGTTGAGTCCTTTGTCAATTTGAATGTCTCTGGGGCTTGTATTGTGGTAGTTGTAGTGAACGGGGCTAAGGTGGGCTATTTTTGTTATTTTTGATTAAATGTACTGTTAATGGATATTATTTCAATTTGTGTTCCTTTTATTGTTGCTATACTTGGTGTTGCCTACCCAATATTGCTACAAGTAATTTCTAAAATTGATGAGAAGTATTACTCCTTAAAAATTACAAATAGCTTTGAAAAAGAACTAATACTAAAAGTATTTAATGGGATACTAATTTTTTCATTAATAGCAATAATTATCTATATATTAGATATACCTCCACCTAAAAATGTAGTGTTCCTTTATAATTCTGCTGAAAAAATTGTTCTACTATTCACAATAGTATTGATAATATCTTTTATACTATTAACTAATAAAATTCTTGTCTATTACAGTTCTCAAAAAATCACCAGTTATCTTATACTAAAACATTCAAAATATATTCAAGCAGAAAGTAATAATTTGAGTGTTGAACAAGACAACTTTGAAGTATTATCTGGTTTACTTATTTATTCTATTAAAATTAGAGATGAGTCTATTGCACAAACAATCGCTGTTTTTATGTCTATTGAGTTTGATAGAGTTAGAGAGAAGTCTAATAACTCACCCGTTGAGTTTAGTTTTTTCCATTATCTCCTAATAAATAAACTCACTACATTACTTGCTACAAATAACTATAAAGAGTTTAACTACTTAAAAGACAAAAGCGTAGGAGGGATTTGGCTTTTGGGCGAAAGAGCAGGGTATGAAATATCAGCAGCCACTTATCAGTGCTTGTGGGCAAATCTAAAAGTAGCAATAGAATACAAAGGTGGAGGTATGATAATGGCATTTTGGAGAAATGCCCATTACTATATTTCGTATAGATTAGATTTTATTAGAGAAGGTTATGTTATTAGTGAAAAACCTGATGAGGGAACATCTTCCGTTAAAATAAGTAATCAGAAAGAGGTAGCTGAAAGAAAAAAGCAAAGAGAACGGTTTTTACAATTCACAACTGCATTAGGAGGGTTACTTATATATACTAAGCAATACCAACTAATACAACGGTGTTTTAGCTATACCCAAAGTACACCACCAAGATATGACTTGCTTCCTACACGAATGGGTGAGGTTTTTGAGCGGTATTTCCATTTTATAGACCCATATAGTAGTAATTATCCTTTTATGGGTCATGTTTATAGCTTCCCCAATATAGAAGGGTTAAATGAAGACGGATTAATAAAAAAATATATCTGTAAATATATTGCTCTACTTTTTTTACGTCAATATTCTTTGCAAATATACTTATCATACCAAGAGCCATTAAAAACCCCTGCTACTGGGGGTTTCTCTCAAGGCAAACGTAGAAAATGGACTGAAAATATTGATTACTTTAAAACATTAGTAAAAGAGGTTTATGCAGATAAACAGCTTCTTAACGAGGTAGGTTTTAGCTTTTTAACCAACGATTGGTTTAAAGAAAACGAGAAACCCCACCCACTTGAGTTTATAGACAACTTTAAGAACGAACTTGAAGAAGAATTTGAAAACACTGAACTAACTCAAGAAATATCTGAGGAGATAAGAAATAAGTTCTTAGCATCAACTAAATCAATTTTAGAAGAAACTTTTAATGAATGTAATAGCATTAGTAATAAAAAAGAACTGCAAGGAGATATTGGAAAAGGATATATTAGAGGGAGTAGTGCAGTGTTTGATAAAAGTGCTTTTGCTGATGCGCAAGGTGTTGCCTATTTGAACCATGATTCCATATTGGCATATGAGGTTTCTATAAATATGAAAAATATATTTTTTAACTCATTTTTGACACATAGTACAGATAGCTATTTGCTGTCATCAAAAGATATTTTTAAAGCCATTGATAAATTTAATATTGATGATAGCTATACTTTAATTGCGTTTGGGTTAAATTTAGACCACTTAATTGACACACTAAAGATAAAAGGACTTTCTAAAACATCTTACAAAGGTATTCCACTACAATATTTTGAAAATGTAGATTATCAAACAGTGGGTAACACAATTATTATAATCAAAAAAGAAGACCTGCCAAAATTGAATTACTTAGATATTTCTGAAAAAGAAAAAGATCAATTAAAAGCTGTTAGTGATGAGCCTCCTTTATACGCATCAATTATAGACCTTAACCAAAATAAAGATTTAAGAAAAGAAATTGAAATTGAAAATGGAGAAGATTTATCCAAAAAAGTGCTTGCTTATATAGCTTTCATCCTTGAGCTGCAATGGAAGAAAAACATTAAATATATCGCATTAAGACAATATAATGAATATAAAAATGAGGGTGTCCCCAACACCCTTAATGATATAAAGCCCATTAAAAAGGCATAGAAAAAAGATGATTAACGTGAACCCGTCCCCATTACTAATTTTTTAAAATTTGATTAATGTTTTTTGCGATGACGGAAAAGGTAAAAGTTCTATTGCTTTAGAGTGAGGCAATAGATTGCCACGCCCGTGCCTATTCATTCAGTTTTTTGTTGCAAGTACCAAACTCGCAAGCTATCGCAAGGGGGGAAACAGCCGCACTTGCTCACCTCTTACTCTACGGTAAACTAACCCGCCCGTGCCGTTCGGGCAAGCGCACATAAATCTATGCCAACAGCTAAAGGCAAAAAGCCTAATAGCCAATAGCTAAAAAAAGAAGCCACAGCCTTTGCAATGATTTTTAGTACACATTAAATACTATACTACGGTGATACTACTAATAAAACAGTAAATTTGCAGTTCTGATATACAAAATATCAGGGCTTTTATTGTAGTAAGTATATTACTATATATTGTTTTACAGTGTATAGTTAAAATTTATAAACAGTTGAAAAATAAAGAAAATACCCATTGCTCCTTTTGTGGAAAGCCAGCAACCGAAACAGCGTTGTTGGTATCAGGGCAAGATGCACAAATATGCGATAGCTGTATAATTGAGGCAGGCAATATTGCCGAACAACAAATGGGCGCAAGCCCTACTACTGGGAAGAAAAATAAAAAAGGAAAACCCTCTTTTATCGCTTCATCAAAAGGTAAACTTACCCCAGCCGAGATAAAAAAACATTTAGATGATTATGTTATTGGTCAAGATGATGCCAAGAAGGTATTATCTGTGGGCGTATATAATCACTATAAACGTATAGCGGGAAAGCCCACTACTGACGGTGTTGAGTTAGAAAAATCGAACATACTTTTGGTAGGTGAAACGGGTACAGGAAAAACTCTTTTGGCACGTACGCTTGCAAAAGTCTTGGATGTACCATTTTGTATTGCCGATGCTACTGTTTTTACCGAGTCGGGGTATGTGGGCGAGGATGTAGAGAGTACTATATCACGTTTGTTGCAAGCCGCCGACTATAATGTTGAGGCAGCACAACGAGGAATAATTTATATTGACGAGATTGATAAAATAAGCCGCAAAGGCGATAACCCTTCCATTACACGTGATGTGAGTGGCGAGGGTGTACAGCAAGGTTTATTAAAACTACTTGAGGGTACAGTGGCTAATGTATCGCCACAGGGCGGGCGCAAACACCCCGAACAAAGTTTTTTGCAAGTAGATACTAGTAATATATTATTTATATGTGGCGGTGCTTTTGAGGGTATAGACTCTATCATTAGTCGTAGAATTGATACGCAAGCCATTGGTTTTAAAAGTTTGAAAACCGATGAGGATGGGGAGACTATTAATTTATTACAATATATAGCCCCTGCCGATTTACGTAGCTATGGTTTAATCCCAGAAATTATTGGGCGGTTACCAGTATTAGCACATTTAAATCCATTGGATAAAGAGACGCTGAAACGTATTTTATTAGAGCCAAAAAATGCGTTGATAAAACAATATACCAAGTTGTTTGATATTGAGGGTGTGAAACTAAATTTTAAACCCGAAGTGATTGACTATATAGTGGAGAAAGCGCACGAGTATAAAGTAGGCGCACGGGGACTGCGTTCTATTTGTGAGGCTATTATGTTAGATTGGATGTTTGATGCTCCCTCAAATAAACTTAAAGAAGTTACCGTTGAGTTAGCGTATGCTAAAAATAAATTAGAGAAGTTAAACCTAAAAGCAGCATAATAAAACAACATTTCTTACACCAATTTTAGCGTACAAGTAAGCGTACGCCGTATTCTAACTAATCACTTTTTCTACTTTGGCAATAAGTTCATCAGCTTGTTTATGGGTGGTAGCAAGCAGTTGTTTCGACTTGCTTACCATCTCATCAGCAAAAATTCTATCTTTTAGTCCTTGTGCATTTATCAATACATTAAAGTACGCACCCTGTACGGCTGTTTTCACACACAATACACCCACACCAGCATCAGTTATACTATTGGGGTTGCCTTGCTCTACCATGTATGCTAATAACTCCAATCCCTTATAAGATAGTTCCATTACTTTATAAGGTACTTCGCAGGCATATTTTGTAGCGTTTTCAATAGCTTGCTGGCGGTTTTGTTTTTCGGTTTCATTCGCTTTTGGCAAAGCAAAGGCTTCCATTATTTGGTTAAAGGCTCTTGTATCCTCATCCACAGCCGCTATAAGTTGTTGTTTTAGCTGTTGCCCTTTTACTGCCCAGTCTGAGAAAAAATTTCTCTGTTCTTCCCACCCTCGCTTGCCAGCACTAAGATTAGCATCCATAGTGCCTAATGCCATGCCCAGCGCACCTACATAAGCCGCTATTGAGCCGCCACCAGGGGCGGGGCTTTCGCTTGCGGTTTCATTAGCAAATGCTTTAAGCGTCATATTTACCAACTTCTCATTTTCAATATTTTTAAGTTGGTATTCTATTATTTTCTCATCAGGATTAAACGGTGCTAATTCATCTAATCCCATTGATTTAACCGCAATAAAAATTAATTCCTCATCGCTTACTCCTAAACTTCTACCTTGCTTATTAAGAAAATATTTACCCGCATCTAACATCGCATTTAAAGGAATAAGCCCCACCAATTCTGAACCTGTTACCCGTATGCCACGTTTGGTAGCTTTTTTGCTTACTTCATCAAAGGCAATATGCACTGGTGTGATACTAATATTAGTAAGGTTCATACTAATTTGCGCTACGCCATACTCCTCAATATACCAGCCTATTGCTTTTACTGATTTTAGTGAACCTGCTACACGAACAGTTTCCCCGTTTTCGTTAGTAACAATTTTACCAATTATAGGATGCCCTTCACGTTTCACACGTCCTGCTTCACGCACATCAAATGCTACCGAGTTTGCCAACCGTGTACTTTTGGTATTAAGGTTCACATTATAGGCTATCAAAAAATCGCGTGCGCCAATAGCGGTACACCCTCGTTTTGCATCCATTTTGGCAGGTCCAAAATCAGGTTTCCATTCAGTAAGTTGTAATTTATCAAACATTCCCTCGTACTCGCCTCCACGAATTACAGAAAGGTTATTACGTTTTTTATTGGATTGAGCGGCTTCGTATAAAAACACGGGAAGGTTTTGTGCTTCACCTACACGTTTTGCTAATTTTTGTGCGTATTCTGCAGTCTCTTCCATGCTAATATTGGCAATGGGTATCATAGGGCAAACATCAGTAGCTCCCATACGAGGATGCTCGCCAGTGTGCTTGCTCATATCTATCACCTCGCCCGATTTTTTTATGGCTTGAAAAGCAGCCTCAACCACAGCATCTGGAGTGCCCACAAAGGTTACTACCGTGCGGTTGGTAGCGTTACCCGCATCCACATCTAATAGTTTCACACCTTCAACAGCTTCAATAACATCAGTAATTTGTTTTATGATGTTCATATCACGCCCTTCACTAAAGTTAGGCACGCACTCTATTAGTTTTTGCATAGTGGTATCAAATTTTGCTACAAAAATAAACCTATTCCATCAATATATAAATTTGATATTGCCTATTTTCAACTCTATTTTTTACCATAAAAAACCCTCACTAATTCCAAGAATTAGCAAGGGAAAAGAAAGGATTTACTATACCCCCTTTCAGAAAACACCTCTATTACTTCCAGATTATAAGATAGCTACCCCTTAATTTTCTTTAACCCATAGTGCATTATTTTGCAAGTAGCTGAACTACCCCTCCATAGTTAGACTTCGCTCACTATAATAACCTACCCGCAATGTCATTACCAGTGCGGTGAAGCCCTCCTAAATAAAACAGGCGAGCAAATAGAACTTTACATATAATTTTGGGTGAGGTAATGGCTAAAAATTATTAATATCTTGTTATATTTAAAATATGAAAACCTACTCGTTTGCTGGACGGATAACACAAATAGAAGCAAAGTATATGAACTATATACTGATAATTCCGCAGGAGATAATAGAAAGTATAAACCAAAAAGGGCGTATCCGTGTAGAAGGTACGATGAATGAAACGGCTTTTTCCCTTGCTATACAAAATTTAAAAACAGGGGAGAGGTATTTTTCTGTGAGTAATCCTTTACGCCGAGCAGCCAAAATACAATTGAGTATCCCAGTAGAAGTAAAATTCTATTTGGTTGACCTTAATAAATTAGATATTCCTGAGGAGTTAAACGCAGTATTAGAAGAAGATGTTGAAGGCAAAGCGGCTTTTAACAAACTAACTACGGGTTATAAACGTAGTTTAATACATTATATTACCTCTGTAAAAAATGTAGATAGCAGGGTAAAACGAGCTTTAGAATTAGTGGGAAAAGCTAAAATTGGTGATTTGTATGGGCAAAAAAGAGATTGAGAAAATTTTGTTACAATGCCTTTAAATAATTATTAGCCATGCGCAATTGCCCATAGGTTACTTTATCGCCTAATTTATCTTTCAAAGGTTTAAAACCAGTATCGCCCAGTTCTTCCATCATTTTTTTAATTTCTGCTACCAAATCGGCATTTACAAAATCAAACACATCTACCTCGCCAGTTGCTATATACCCTGCCAAATGCCCTTCAATGGTGCTTGCAGCCATGCCTCGTTGTTGGGCAATTTCATCAACGGTTTTACCTTCTTTGTACAAATCAAGGGTAATGCGCTGGCTTTCTCCTTTTTCGGGTTTTTTTACTGCATTTTCTTCCACAATAGGTACGGGGCGTTTTATAGCCTGCACTTCAAAGTGCATATCGCCAAAAGTTATTTTCTCTACTTCTTTAATTTTACTCCAAACCAGTTGCTCTATTTCTTGCAGTTTTCTCAAATATTGTTTTGTTTTTTGTTTTCCTTTAATAAGGGTATAAACCTCTTCAATGCAGGCAATTAAGTCAGTATGCAAGGTTTTGGCAAAATATTCTTTGGCTTTGGTTACCCGTTCGTTTAGTAATTCCTCGTTAATGGGTTTGTTATTTAGTATGTGCTGCAACTGTGGGATAAATTTTGCTGCCACACTATGCTGCTGTTTAGCTTTGGCTATCAACACATCAACCCAAGTGCTAACTCCCTCTTTTTCAGGTATAGATTTGCTTAGGGTAAACTCTTTAAAGGGAATAAGTTCTTTTACTAATTTACTCCAATCAAAAGTATTTACCAATACTTTGGCGGCATATATAGGTTTTTCTTCTTTTAGTATGCGTTGTATCTCATCCTCACTGGTTTCTTGACGGGTAAACTCAATAATGCGGTCATCGTTTTTTATACTTTGGGCTTGAATTTTCGAGAGTAATGTAACTCCATCCAATGTGCGGCAACGGCTTAGTGCTACATATACTTGCCCTGCTGCAAATGAGTTTCCTGCATCTATCACCGCTTTGTCAAAAGTTAAACCTTGACTTTTATGTATGGTAATAGCCCATGCCAAACGGATAGGATATTGTGTAAAGCTACCTATTTCTTCCTCTTCAATTTTGTTGGTTTCTTTGTTTACCGCATAGCGGATGTTTTGCCACACCTCTTTTTCTAATTTCAGTTCTATACCGCTACCTTCCAACTCAAGCGTAATAGTACCGCTTTGTATAGATTTTATAGTTGCCAGTTTACCATTAAAATAGCGTTTTTCAGGGTCGGGATCATTTTTTATAAACATTACCTGCGCCCCTGTTTTTAGTGTTAATTTCGATTCAGTAGGATACGCTTTTTCTGAAAATTCACCCTGTACTTCCGCCTCAAAAGAATAGGTTTCGGCATCCAGTTTGTTCAGCTCGTGTTGGTTAATTTGGTCTGCTTTATAATTGTGCGTAGTAAGTACTATGGTGTCTTCCCCCGCCTCGTCCATTTCAGGTTGGTAATGCTCTTCTAATAGTTGCAAGTCCCATTCATTCACCTCATTATTCCGAATATTGTTTAGCAAATTAATAAACCGTTCATCACTCTGGCGATAAATAGTTTTTAGTTCAATAAACATAGGCGCATTGTTTTCAATCACCTTAGCACTAAAAAAGAAAGGGCTTTCATAAGTACGCCTTAAAACATTCCATTCTTTATCGCCCACAACGGGGGGTAGCTGAAATAAATCGCCAATTAATAATACTTGCACACCGCCAAAAGGCTCATTATGATTGTTACGGAAATGGCGCAAAATATCATCAATAGCGTCCAGCATATCCGCACGCAGCATACTCACCTCATCAATAATTAATAATTCAAGATTGGCAAGTAATGCTTTTTTATCTCTATTGAAACGAATTGAGCCTAATAGATTATAACGATTGGTTACCGAAGCATCGCCAGAAAAACTTTCAAAATCAGCTAAATAAGGAATAAATGGCAACTGAAAAAATGAGTGCAGCGTTATCCCTCCCGCATTAATAGCTGCCACGCCAGTTGGCGCAGCCGTTACCGATTGCTTGCGCGAGTTTTCTTGAACGTATTTTAAAAAAGTAGTTTTACCCGTCCCTGCCTTACCCGTAAGAAATAAGTTACAAGAAGTATTATTAACCACATCAAAGGCAATATCAAACAAGGGATTTTCACTATCTGGCTGCATGGTTCAAAAGTAAGGCTTATTGAAATTATTACTTATCTTCTTAGAAAAAAAGAATACTATTTATGCCAGTAATTACTGATGAAATTAATTTACCTCGAATTAAATTCCCTTCACAAAATTTTATTATTACAAGGTATATGGACTTACCTAAGTTTCTTTCACTTATTTCAACATCTAAACTATTTCTTGCAAGACTAGACTTGCTGGAGGATAAATATGAAGGAACGATGCCGCCAACTTCTTTTGATTTACTTGTACGTTCTTTTTCCAATTTCCAGCAAAGTGGTGATTTCAACAATGATAATTTGAAAACACCTTCACAGAGCGCTCAAGAGGTTAAGGATGCACTGAAAGATTTCAAAAAAATGATTCTAATAAATTCTTGGTCAAAATTCTACTCTGAAAATTATGCTCTGTGGAAAGTATTTGCTAGAACAGATACAGGGATTATGATAAAATCCAATATATCTAATTTGTCAAAATATTTAAGTAATGAGAGTAGAAAACTATGGCTTTCAGAAGTAATATATTTAGATCCAAACAAAGACAGTGTAGAACACCCAGGCAATCTAGCTCAATATGTAATCCATAAGAATAACGCATTTAAGTATGAAGAAGAAGTAAGGCTAATGTTTAGCTATGATGATGAAAAAGGTTATGATAGATTAACTTTTGATTGGGATAGCCAAGAAAACAAATATGGTATTTATATCAAAATTGATTTAAATATTTTAATTGATGAAATTATCTTAGGTCCTGATTGCCAAGACTGGTATGTTGAAATAATAACATCTTTATGCAAGAAATATAATATTGACAAGCCTATTAGAAATTCAAGTTTGAAATATAATGAAGAGTAAATTTATATCTATTGATATATACTTAGACCACTAAATTTACTCCTTTACAATTCTAATTGTTTGCACAGGTATATTATCTAAAGAAATAGAAAGCAGGTAAATTCCGTTATCGTATTCACTCATATCTACAGTAAAAGTAGTTAACCCAGTAATAGTTTTGCTTAATAATTTCCTACCTCTAATATCTGTTAAATGTATTTCGGCTTTATTATATTGTTTGTCCAATTCAATAGTGAATATGCTTGAAACTGGATTAGGATATACTTTTATATTTTGTTTTTTCAACACACTAATTCCTACGCCTATTATGGCATAACACGAAGAGGTGTCAACACAGCCATTTTCAGTAATTTCTACAGCATAGCTACCATTTGCTGATGGAGCGAAGGCTTTTGCAGTCGCTCCATTGATAGGCGTGTTATTGTTACAGTCTAACCAAACATAAGAAGTAGCGAATATATTTGCTTCAAGTACAAAGCTATTCACTCTTGTAACTCCAGTATCTACACTACTTACAATAAGGGTTTGCTGTATTATACTATCGCAGTTTTTAGCTGATGTTAAGGTATTATAATAAGTACCTGCTTGTTTTTCGTAATTGGCAAACATTAAAGCACTATCTCCCAAGCAAATAGTAATATCACCCAAAACAGTAGTATCTATTGAGTTTAGTATAAGCTGTTGTATTAAAGTACTATCACATCCACTTTGTGAAGAAAGCGAGTCATAATATGTACCTGCTGTTTTCTGGTACTTACCCAGCACCATAGCACTATCACCTTCACAAACACTAACGTCGCCTAAATTAATTGAGTAGTTGTTATTAAAACTTATAGTAATACTATCACACTCGCCAGTATTTGCACAGCCTCCCTCACCTCTAATATAGTAGGTGGTGGTTTGAGTTGGTGTAACAGTAAACACTCCGTTTACAGATTGACCTAAAGACGTAACTCCACACCCACCAGTGTATATAACCCAATTTTGAGAACTATTTAAAGTATCCCCTTGTGAAACATTTAGGGTAGTGCTATCTCCACTACAAACAGCATTTTTAGTAGCCGTAATTGTTGGGTTAGTTGCTGAAAAGCAAGGATTTAGTTTTATAAAGAAAATATCCTCGAATCCTGTAGTATTAATCTTTTTCTTTGTAGAATTATGTTGAAAAGAAGTACTTCGGGTCTCACCACAAACATAAAGAATACCTCCAACAGACCTATTAACGTCTCTTGAAAATGCTCCTGATGCTGATGTTGCCCAAAGATAAGCCCCAGTACTATCATAAGCTGATAAAAACATTCCTGAAATAGAACTATGCAGCTTGACCGTTTTTTGTGGGTTAGGGTCAAAATCAACAGAGTCTCTAAATGCCCCAACCATAAAAATATTGCCTTCCTTACTCACTGCTATTCTGTTTCCAAGGTCAGCAAAAGAACTTCCAAATGTATTTAGCCATTTTAAATTACCCTGTAGGGTATACATAGACAAGAATATATCTTGATCACCCTTTGAAGTTCTTGTTATAGTGCCAGAACCTGTGTCAAATTCAGGAGTTTTTTCAAAATACCCGCATACCGCAATATTACCTCCTGAAAGCAATTTCAAAGAGGTTGCTCTATTATCAAACCCCTGACCTTTTACTATAGCCTTAGCCCAACGGTAATTGCCCAAACTGTCGTAACTGGCTAAATAACCTCCACCGCCACCAATAGCTTTTAGGGTAGAAACGCCTGAACTTGGATCAAAATCAACGGTATTGGTATAATCACCACATGCGTACATATTCCCATCAGCATCAAAATCCATACTATATAATCTGACTGGTGTTCCTGTTGCACCTATTGATTTTGCCATTTTATACTTACCGCTTGAGTCGTATTTAGCCCAAAAAACCGAAGCACTACCTTTTGAAATATGTTGTACAATGCCAACACTTGGGTCGAAGTCGGCAGTGTCTTGGAAAGTGCCACCAATTATAATGTTTTCCTTTGCATCAGTATTAAGTGCATTTATCGAAACAAAACCTGCAACAGAGTATGCTCCTGTAATATTAAATGCCCAACTAAAGTCTCCATTTGCCGTTAACTTAATAAGGAACATATCGTTTTTACTTTCAGCAAACATTAAGTGCTCTCCTGTACCTGGGTCAGCATCAATAGTATCAGAAAAGTTACCTGCTACATATATAGCTCCAGAAGGTGCTATATGAATAACAGAAACTCCTCCCCCTTTTGAAAAACATCTGAAATTTTTTGCCCATACTAAATTTCTGTTAGGTGTGTACTTTGCTATAAATCCATCTTGAAATTGACCAGCAGGAGTGATTGAAAACGAGGAGTTAGAAGGGTCGAAAAAAGTCTTATCAGAAAAACCACCGCCCAAATAAACATTGTTATTACTATCTGAAGCTATGGTTGTAGCATTTCCAAAAAAACCACTCGCCCTAAGTTCTTCTGCCCAGTCTAGGCTGTATGATTGGCTAATACCCCAAAAAGGGATGATAAAAAACAAACTAACAACAAAGCATCTTATAACGGTTCTCATTACTCTTATCTTCTTTTAAAAAATTAATAATCAAAAGCCAATATAGTTACTATGATTAAAATCTCCAATAATAATGTCTTGTCCATTTTTTTTCCAACTTATTATTGCTTCTTAATAATAGTAACTTTGCTCTCCAATGCCAGCCCCCGAAAAAAAAATAAAAGAAATAATTAGCATACTGCCCCATTCTGCAGGAGTGTATAAATATTATAGTGCCGAGGGGGAGTTGATATATATAGGCAAAGCAAAAAACCTAAAAAAGCGGGTAGCATCTTACTTTAATAAAAACCAGTACGACGATAAAAAAACGGCGGTATTAGTGAGCCGTATTGCCGATATACAATATACGGTGGTGGATACCGAATTTGATGCCCTTTTATTAGAAAACAACCTGATAAAAGAATTTAAACCCCGTTTTAATATTGATTGGAAGGATGATAAAACCTATCCCTTTATACGTTTAACTAAAGAGCGTTTTCCTAAAATTTTCCCTACTCGTAATCTTGTAAGAGATGGTTCTGAATATTTTGGACCTTATGGGTCGGTGCGGATGATGCACACCATATTAGAGTTGGTACGCAACCTGTATCCCTTGCGTAACTGTAATCTTAACCTTACAGAAGCCAATATAAAAGCAGGTAAGTTTAAGGTGTGTTTAGAGTATCAGATTGGTAATTGCAAAGGACCATGCGAAGCCTTTCAAAGTGAGGAAAGTTATACTACAAGTATTGAGCAGGTACGCAAAATATTAAAAGGTAACGTGAGCGAGGTAATTCAATACCTAAAAAAAGAAATGCAAGAAGCTGCGGCAGAACTACTATTTGAAACCGCCGCTAAAGCAAAAAAGAAGCTGGATATATTAGTGCACTATCAAGGTAGGTCAACTGTGGTAACGCAAGTAAAGCATGATGTGGACGTGTTTAATATTGCCGAAACAGGAAAAAGTGCTTTCATAAATTATTTAAAAGTAAACCATGGTTTCATTATCCAAACACAAACATTGGAGTATAAAAGAAGGCTGAATGAAACCCCACAAAAACTACTTGAAACGGCTATTGCAGAAATGCGTAATCGCTATAATAGCAAGGCAGAGGAAATAATTGTGCCTTTTGATTTAGATATTGAAGATGAGACAATAAAGTTTACCCAACCCAAGGGGGGAGATAAGAAAAAACTGCTTGCTTTATCACTAAAAAATGCCATTTACTATAAAAATGACAAAATTAGCCAAACCGAAAAACTAAACCCCGATTTGAAAATAGAGCGGGTAATGAAGCAGATGCAGAAGGATTTACGCTTAACCGAACTCCCACACCATATAGAGTGTTTTGATAATTCTAACTTTCAAGGGGCGTACCCCGTTTCGGCAATGGTATGTTTTAGAAACGGCAAACCCAGCAAAAAAGAGTACCGCCATTTTAATATAAAAACGGTGGAAGGTCCTGATGATTTTGCATCAATGAAAGAAGCTGTTACCAGACGCTATAAACGATTGGTAGAGGAAAACCAGCCCTTGCCCCAGCTATTAATTGTTGATGGAGGGAAGGGGCAACTTAGCAGCACAGTACAGGCATTAAAAGAAATAAACCTATATGGTAAAATACCTGTAATAGGTATTGCCAAGCGATTGGAAGAAATTTATTACCCTGATGATTCTTTGCCCTTGTATATTGATAAAAAATCGGAAACTTTACGCATTATCCAACATATGCGTGATGAGGCGCACCGTTTTGGTATTACCCACCACCGCAACCGTAGGGATAAAGGTACTTTAGTAAGTGAACTAACAAGTATTAAAGGTATTGGTACAGAAAGTGCCAAGCAGTTGCTTTCTCAATTCAAATCAGTGAAACGGATAAAAGAGGCATCGCCTGAAAGTATTGCCGCTATTGTTGGCGAAGCAAGAGCTAAATTGGTGAAAGCATACTTTGCGTTGTAATTGGTGTACTAATACAGTTGGTTTGTCCCAGTCATTCCTGCCAAGGCAGAAATCTATCCCTATAAATAACCAGCCCACGGGTAGGCTATGATTTTAACAGAATAAAATTTTAATCTGTTAGTCAAGATTTTCCCTCGCAATAGTCTTAAATCTTTTAGCCCTTGCAACGGTTTAGATTAAAGTTATAAGACCGTTGCTAATCTATAAACCTAATCGTTTATAAATAGCGCACGCAGTTCTTTTGCATCATCAGGTTTCATACGTCCTGCTAATATCATGCGTAGTTGGCGGCGGCGTAAAGCACCATCAAAACGCATTATTTCATCATCGGTTTCGGGTTTCAAATCGGGTACATTAATAGGTCTTCCGTTCCCATCTACGGCAACAAAGGTATAATAGGCTTCATTGCACTTTACCCTTGTGCCTTTCGGTATATTTTCGCACCATACTTCTATATATACTTCCATACTGGTGCGAAAAGAACGGCTCACCTTAGCCGAAATAGTAACAACATCGCCCAAGCGAATCGCCTCTTTAAACGACACACTATCAACACTGGCAGTTACCACTGTGCGGTTACAATGCTTTTGCCCTGCAATGGCGGATGCAATATCCATCCAGTGCAGCAAACGTCCCCCCATTAGGTTGTTTAGGGTATTGGTATCGTTTGGCAATACCAACTCGTTCATTATAGTAACAGAATCTGATGGCGTTTTAAATGGTGTCATTTTATTCGTAAATAAGTTTTACTTTTTGTGTTTTTGGATGCGATTGGCAGGTAAGTATATACCCTTTTTTAATCTCATCGTCGCTCAATCCTTCTCTCTCGTCCATTTCTACCTCCCCCTCTAATAATTTTGCTCTACAAGTAGTGCAAACGCCTATTTGGCAAGCATACGGCGGGTCAAGGTCTTGTTCTTGCGCTGCTTCTAAAATGGTTGCCCCTTTTTCAACTTCTATCTCAGTTTCTTTGCCGCTAAGTATTATAATAGCTTTTTGCGTTTCGCCCTCATGGGTATGCTCGTTTGTTGTGCTTGTTTCTTTCGGTGTGCTTGAAGTGGGGGCGGTAAAATATTCAGAATGCACTTTATCACTTGGGATACCCAGTGTTTGTAGTGCATTTTTTACTGCGGTCATCATTCCTGATGGTCCACAAATAAAGTACTCGCTAATATATCCTTCTATGCTTACCTCACGAGCAATTGCCATAAAATCTTGCTCGGTTTGTCGTCCACTTCTTCCTGCCCAACCTGCGGGCGCAGCATCAAAAACATGATGTACTTTAAACTTATTACCCTGCTGCGCTTCCATATCTTTTAGCTGTTGGTTAAAAATAACCGACTCTAAATTTTGGTTGCAGTATATCATTGTAATGCGGCTGTTAGGCTCTTTATCTAATACCGATTTGGCTATCGACATTATAGGCGTTACCCCGCTGCCACCTGCAAATAGCACATAGTGTTTTTGTGCCGCAGTGTCTAAATGTGCTACAAATTTCCCCATAGGGGGCATTACTTGTAATATTTGCCCTTCAAAAGCATCCTCGTTCATAAAGGTAGAAAACACTCCGCCTTCTACTTTTTTTATGGTAACAGCAGGGTAGGTATCAGTAATTGGGCTACTGCTAAACGAGTATGCCCTACGCACCTCTTTACCATTAATAGTAGTAGATAGTGTAAGGTATTGCCCTGGTAAGTATTGGTATTTCTCCTTTAACTCCGTAGGAATATCAAACACAAACGATGCAGCATCTTTAGTTTCACGAATGATGCGCTTTATTTTTAAGGGATAAAACAGTTCTGACATTAGATTTTTTTAAACAACTAACAACCGTTAATGGTTTCGGGGCGCAAAGTTACCCGTTTGCCATTTAAGAAACAACACAACTGATAAACAATGCTTTAGCTATTTTTTGCTACTTGTTTTTTGTTTTGAATTTTTGTTGTGTATGATTGTAGGTAAAGAAACAGCTATTTGACTAATAAGGTTTTTCATATCCAGCAAAAGGAAGTGCCACATTTTAAACAGCAGTTGTATAGCTATGCCAATAGCTATACCACCTGCTTGTGCTTGGATAGTAACCAAACACAAGCTGCCTGCGGGTATTATACGCATGATTTTATAGCAGGCTTTGGTGCAAAAGCTACATTAAAAATAGAAAAAGAGGGAAATGCCTTTGAGCAGCTAAAACATTTTTATGAGAACCACAAAACATGGCTATTAGGCTACTTGGGGTATGATTTGAAAAATGAAGTAGAAAAACTACACTCGCACCGCCCTGATAGTTTAAAATTTCCTGCACTATATTTTTTTGTACCTCAAGTGTTAGTGCGCCTGAAAGGGAATGCTATTTTTATTGATGCCCCACAACCTACCGCTATTTTTGATGCTATACAGGCGGTATCCTTATCTACCCAAAAAGAAAAACAGGTATTTAGTTTTACCCCAAAAATTAGCAAAGCAGAGTACTTAAAAAAGATAGACCAAATAAGAAACCACATTAAAGAGGGTGATGTATATGAAATGAATATGTGCATGGAGTATTTTGCCCAAAATGTAGCAATACACCCATTACAGGTATATACCCAACTACAAAAAATATCGCCAGCTCCATTTGCAGCATACGCCAAGTTTGATGATGAATTGTTTGCCCTGTGTGCCAGTCCTGAACGTTTTATGAAAAAAGAAGGGGATACACTTATTTCGCAGCCCATAAAAGGAACGGCAAAGCGGGGTATAAATGCCGCAGACGATAAAGCCATGAAACACAACCTGCGGCATAGCCCAAAGGAAATGGCAGAAAATGTGATGATTGTTGACTTAGTACGTAATGATTTGGCTAAAAGTTGTATAGCGGGAACTATTAAAGTAGAAGAACTATTTGGTATTTATACTTTCGCACAAGTACATCAAATGGTTTCTACCGTTACGGGTATTTTGCATAGAAACATACACTGGACAAACGCTATTGCCGATGCTTTCCCTATGGGTTCTATGACGGGGGCACCCAAAATAAAGGTAATGGAGTTGATAGAAAAATATGAAGAAAGCAAGCGGGGTTTATTTTCAGGGGCGATGGGATATGTTACACCAGAAGCTGATTTTGATTTTAATGTGGTGATACGTTCATTGCTGTACAATGCCAAAAACCGCTACCTATCATACCATGTAGGCGGGGCAATTACCTACGACTCTGTACCCGAAGAAGAGTATAATGAGTGTATTTTAAAGGCATCAGCCATTGAACAATTGGGTTTGAAAAAAAATTAATTATGAACTTTAGTACGAATGGTTAAATTTGTTAGCTTCAAAACATAACATTTAAATGAAAAAATATTTATTTATAACATTAGCCTTCGCTATCTCATTTGTTTCTGTTAAGGGGCAATCTTCGTCTGGAGATTATACCCTATCCAATTTTAGAAGCATTACTTGGGGTACTCACCTTGATTCTGTTGTTAAAAATGGAACGAAGATTAATTTCACCAAATCAACCGATTTGGGGAATAAAAATGCGTACACCATAGCCTACGATGATATGCTACTGGGTACAGTAATGCTAAAAAGCCTATACTATATTTTTAATGATAACAATCGTTTTATAGGCGTTATTATGACTGGTGAGAGCAAACAATTTGGCGAAATGAAATACATTTTGGTAAACAAGTTTGGCAATGCCCAAAAAGAGGAAAATCCCGTTAGCGGAAAGCACTATTATTGGAATGTGGATGATGTACGTGTATCATTGGTTAATGAAAACATTAATCGTATTTTTACTGTTGATTTTACTAGTGATTACGAGCGTAGCGAAAGCAAACGCATCAATCGTAATGTGGATGATTTTTAGCACACAAAAAATATAATTTTTAAATCAAAAAGGCAGCCATTGGCTGCCTTTTTGGGTTTTTTTTGCATCCTTTCATACCCCCAACTTTGTCGGTATGACTTCACACCGTTATTGCAAATGAGTTTATATAAATGGTTTAGTAGTTTCAAATGTTTATTGAAGCCCGAATGGCACGGGCAGGCAATCTTATACAAATGGTTGTAAACGGGTTGCCACGAACCCATGAAGGGTTAACCTCGCAATGATGAGAGTTGCTGGGTTTTGCAAAGCCTGCCTGAACGGTACAGGCGCGGTATTTTTTGAAGTGAGATGAGAAAAATTACTTAATACCGCAGGTTTTTCTTATTACTTTGGGTAAAACAAAAAAACCACCGTACGGTGGTTTTTTTTAGATACTTTTAATCCTTATGGGCTTATTTCTTTTTACCCTTTGTTTTTGCAGCCAGTTCAGCCGCTTTGTAGGCATTAACTACACCGCCGCTAATGCACAATTTGCTTAGTTTCACGTTTTCTTTTGTACCGGGTTTTCTTACTTTAATATCAACTTTGGTTACTGTTTTCATTAAAATATATTTTACCTGCTCGGCGGTTAAAGTAGGAAAGTATGAGCGAATTAGTGCAGCAACACCCGCAGTAACAGGTGCTGCCATGCTTGTACCGCTAAAAGCAGCGTAGTTATTATCAGGCGTGGTGGAGTTAATTTCAACACCAGGGGCAAATAAATCTACATTTTTTTTACCGTAGTTAGAAAAACTTGCTGTTAACTCATTGCCCAGTTTCCAAGCTGTTGCACCTACTTCTATCCAGTTTTTTGCCCTCCCTTTTTTAAGGTAATTATCCGTTGGATAATGGATAACTTCATCAATATTAGCCCCATCATTACCTGCGGCGTGTATTAGTAATACATCTTTTTCTGCTGCATATTTAACTGCCGCATCAACAGCTCCTTTGTATGGCGAGTAGGTTTTGCCAAAACTCATATTAATAATACTTGCCCCATTATCTACCGCATAGCGAATACCGTTTGCTACATCCTTATCACGCTCATCACCATTGGGTACTACACGCACCACCATTATCTCTATATTATTAGCAACACCTTTTATGCCCAAAGCATTTGTTCTTATTGCGCCTATAATGCCTGCTACATGGCTGCCATGTCCCCCATCGGGTCCTTCATAGTTGTTGTTGCCATAATTACGTTCCGTAACATCTGTATAGTTATCGCCAACAATATCACGATTGTTATGTGATGTGTTAAAACTGACATTTACTTGTTCTTCATAGTGTCCAATAGCTGCTTTAAACTGGTTTTTCATATCTTCAATATCCATTCCGAAGCCCATAAAAGCTATAATATTTCTCACTGCCAGTTTTTCTGCTCTTGTTTGGGCATCGTACTTTTCAACGCTTTCTTTGGTTACATTAGCACCCAAGTCTTTTACAATTTTGTCAGCAGCATCTATAATTTCCTTAATTCTCAGGTAGTTATTGGCTGCATCATAAAATTTTGCTAAAAAATCGGGCTTCACCCTATCCGTATATAGTTTATACTCTTTTTTCTCTTTTTTGGTTAAAGTATCCAAATCAACCTCATCATACTTTACTGAGTATTCTCTGAACAAGCGAGTTACTTCGTAGGTGTCATCTCCTACATCTCCATTTTTTCCGCCTATAAAATTCCAGCCATGTACATCATCTATATAGCCGTTTTTATCATCATCAATGCCATTACCCGCTATCTCCCCCTTGTTTACCCAAATAATATCTTTTAAATCCTCATGGTCGTCATCAGTACCGTTATCAATAACGGCTACAATTATTTTTTTAGATTTCCGTCCTTTTAAAATCTCATCATAGGCTCGCTCGGTACTTACACCAAAAACAGAGTCTTTTTCAAGGTCGAGGTTGAACCAATTTTCTGGAGCTTCTTGCGCTACCGCGCTCAACAAAACAAGGCTTAGTGCAAGCGAGAATAAAGTGTGTTTTAATTTCATATTTCTATAATTTTAATTGATCAAATTTAAAAATTGTATTATCTGTAAGTATTCTTTTTTCGATAAGTTGTTAGTTTTAAAAGATATATACCCCTTAGTAGCTACACAAAGGGATAAAGAATAATGCGTGATGGGCTGGCATCACTATCAAACGCTGCTACCAAAATATTTAATATATACTCTCCATCTTTTATAGTATTGGGGGCATAAATCAGTTCGGTAATAGTACAATCTATGCGTGTATTTTCGGGGTAATTCCAAAAAGCACGGTGGGCAGCTAATGTGCCTTTATCCTCTTCTTTATCTACTGATGGGGTGTCAATAAGCAAATGCTCAACTCCGCTATCTCGTAACCACTCCATAGCCTCAACGGATAAATATGTGGGGTTTGTACCGCTATATCTTTTGGTTTTTTTATTCTCGTGGTTGGGTACAGTCCGTATAATAACGGCGGAGTGCTGGTGCATTTTCACATTTTTTAAAGTTTCTAACATGATAAGCCTATCCCCATTATCCATTAATGTGGGTATAACGGTGATTAACTCCGCTACAAACAAAAACTCTTTTAGGCAGTGGTGCAAGGCTATCCGTTTTTCGCTTATATGCCCCACGCACTCGGTATGTGTGCCATTTCCATGTGCATTAAACGTTATATTTTCACAGTTGCAGCCGCCGCCTTGCGTTACATCACCCACAAAGTTGCCCACTTTTATAGGGGCAATTTTAGCATCGGGTATATAATACGCATTTACAGTATTAATGCCTTGCTGCACGGGCAGGGTGAGCTCCACTCCTTGTTTTGAGTTGAAAGCAATTTTTTTACCGTTAATTTCAGTAGTTAAAATCATAATTGCACGGGCAAAATAAAAGGATTATAGCGAAAAGCCATTATTTAATATAAGTTAGATATAAAAAAAATAGCTTTTACTCACGTTCACAAAAAAATACACTGGTTATTTTAGAATTATAATACGGAACAAAATAGAAAAAGCCCCGCATTGCGGGGCTTTTTCATTTATACCTCTAAAGGGTATTATATATTAGTACATACCATCCATACCGCCTGGCATTCCACCACCTGGCATAGCAGGGGCTGCGGCGGCTGGTTCTTTAATATCTACCAGTAGGCACTCGGTAGTAAGCAACATACTTGATACTGATGCTGCATTTTCTAATGCTACGCGCGCTACTTTAGTAGGGTCTATAACACCCGCACCAATTAAGTTTTCATAAACTTCTGTGCGTGCATTATATCCAAAGTCATTTTTACCTTCACGTACTTTCTGTACTATAATTGAGCCTTCGCCACCAGCATTGGCAACAATTTGGCGCAATGGCTCTTCAATAGCACGTTTCACTATTTGCACTCCAGTAGTTTCATCGGCATTTATGCCTTTCATACCGTCCAAAGCCTCAATGGCTCTGATATATGCAACTCCACCACCTGCAACTATACCTTCTTCTACGGCAGCACGTGTTGCGTGCAAGGCATCATCCACACGGTCTTTTTTCTCTTTCATCTCCACTTCTGATGCAGCACCAATATACAATACCGCTACACCTCCGCTTAGCTTGGCTAAACGCTCTTGCAACTTTTCTTTATCATAGTCGCTGGTGGTAGTTTCTATTTGTGCTTTTATCTGACCAATACGAGCCTTAATATTCTCTTCGCTACCAGCACCATTAATTAGTGTAGTATTATCTTTATCAATACTCACCTTCTCAGCAGTACCTAACATATCAATGGTGGTATTGTCTAATTTAAAACCACGCTCTTCGCTAATAACAGTTCCGCCGGTAAGTATTGCTATATCTTCTAACATTGCTTTTCTACGATCGCCAAACCCTGGGGCTTTTACTGCCGCTATTTTAAGCGAGCCACGTAGTTTGTTTACTACCAATGTAGCCAATGCTTCGCCATCAACATCTTCAGCAATAATTAATAAAGGCTTGCCGCTTTGAGCAACTGGCTCAAGCACGGGCAATAGTTCCTTCATGTTTGATATTTTCTTATCATAAATAAGAATATAAGGAGTTTCAAGCTCGGTATCCATTTTTTCAGGATTGGTAACAAAATAGGGAGAAAGATAACCACGGTCAAACTGCATACCGTCAACGGTTTTCACTTCAGTTTCAGTACCTTTAGCTTCTTCAACGGTTATTACACCATCTTTACCTACTTTTTTCATAGCATCAGCTATCAATGCACCAATAACTTCATCGTTATTTGCTGAAACTGTGGCTACTTGTTCAATTTTTTTGTTATCGCTACCTACTTCTTTGCTTTGTTCTTTAAGGTTTGCAACCACTTTTGTTACTGCTTTGTCAATACCACGTTTCAAGTCCATTGGGTTAGCACCTGCGGCAACGTTTTTCAAACCTGCGGTAACAATTGCTTGCGCCAATACAGTTGCAGTAGTAGTTCCATCACCAGCTATATCAGCGGTTTTGTTTGCTACTTCTTTCAACATTTGCGCACCCATATTTTCAATAGGATCTTCTAATTCTACTTCCTTTGCTACAGAAACACCATCTTTAGTAATGGTAGGCGAGCCAAATTTTCTATCTATAACTACATTACGTCCTTTTGGACCTAAAGTAACTTTAACCGCATTGGCTAATGCATCAACACCACGTTTCAGACCGTCGCGGGCATCCACGTTGAACAATACTTGTTTTGCCATAATATTTTTTAACTAAGTTTGATTAAATTTTGATTTGATTATAAAAAATCAGATTACACAATTGCGTAAATATCGCTTTCTTTCATAATAAGGTAGTCTGTACCTTCAATGGTTATTTCAGTACCACCATATTTGCCATACAATACTGTATCGCCTGCTTTCACAGTCATAGGCTCATCTTTTTTCCCCGTTCCTACGGCAACAACAGTTCCACGTTGAGGCTTTTCTTTTGCAGTATCGGGTATAAAAATACCGCTTGCCGTTTTTTCTTCAGCCGCAGCAGGCTCTACCAGAACTCTGTCTGCTATTGGTTTTACGTTTAAAGACATTTTTTAGATTTTTTAAAATTAAATTTTATACAAATACTCCATTATCACCTTTTGTGCCATTGCCTGTAAACTGCCACCATTTCAATAAACCTGACAAAGGATAAATATATGGGCTGTAATTTTGGCAGTTTTATGGTGAATAGGTCTGCAAACGTACGACTAAATGCCGAAACAAAAAGTAGAGCAGGAAATTATTAGCCCATTAAAAAACAGGCTACTATATGATAAAAGTCATTTATCTTCTCAAGCAGATTTAGTAACTTTACAGCACAAATTTTAAACCAACACCCAAAATGAGCATTAAAAACATATTAGTACCCACAGATTTTTCAGAGGTTGCTAAAAGTGCGGCGAAAGTAGCCGTAGAAATTGCAAAAAAAGCAGGGGCAAAAGTACATTTACTAAACGTGGTGCATATACCCACAATAGACCCCTATACACCTGCCGACACTATTACAGATATTACGGACACAGCTAAAAAGGATGCGCAGCAAAATTTAGCAAAACTTTCTTTAGAGTTAGAAGGCATGGAACCAGAAATACACGTAAAAATGGGCTTTGCTGTTGACGAAATTTTAAGCTTTTCAAAGGCAAACAATATAGACCTTATAGTAATAGGGACAACAGGCTCTACTGGAATGCAAGAGGTATTGTTTGGCTCTAATGCTGCGGGAATAGTAGAAAAAAGTAAAATACCTGTACTCAGTATCCCCGATGAAATGGAAGTATTTGGAACAAAAGACATTGTTTATGCAAGTGATTTAGAGAAAAATGATAGTACAGTGATTAACAAAATGCTTGATTTAGCAACGCTATTTGATAGTAATTTCCATGTGCTTCATGTGCATAATAGTGAGATGCACTTTACACATAGCCAGCCCGATAAAATGTTTAAAAGTATTAAAGAAGCAGCAAATTATCCATTATTATCCTACCACCAAATTAATAATGATAATACTAAAGCTGCTATTGAAGAATTTATAGAAAAAATGCCCTGCGATATATTAGCATTAGCCAAGCACCAGCGCAGTTTTTTTGACAAACTTTTTCATAGCAGTTTAACAAAAAAAATGGTGAACCATTGCCATATACCTGTGCTTACCTATTACAAGTAAAAATGCTATATAATACTTAATAGTCCTTTAACCTTACAAGGTGAGGACTTTTTTTTGTTTATCCAATGCTATATAACCACTACTTTTGCAATACTAAAAACAAGTATTTTTAGCCACAGATATGAGTGAAATAACCAGCGAGCAAGTACTAACAGCACTTAGCCATGTACAAGACCCCGATTTGCAAAAAGATTTAGTAACCCTTAATATGATTAGGGATATTGCCATTGATGGGCAAAAAGTATCATTTTCGGTAGTGCTTACCACCCCCGCCTGTCCACTAAAAGATTTAATACATAATGCCTGTGTAAATGCCATACAGCATTTTATTGCTAAAGATATACGTGTTGAAATAAACATGACAGCAAACGTAAACACACAGCGCAATGGCGCAAGTGTACTACCACAAGTAAAAAATATAATAGCAGTAGCATCAGGCAAAGGTGGGGTAGGCAAATCTACCGTTGCGGCAAATTTAGCCTTAGCACTTTCTGCCGAAGGCGCAAAAGTAGGACTATTAGATGCAGATATTTATGGTCCATCAGTACCTACCCTATTTGGTTGCCAAAATCAAGTACCCGATAGCAAAGAAGTAAAAGGCAAAAGTATAATGCTACCTATTACTAAATATGGTATCAAGCTACTGTCTATTGGTTTTATGGTAAAACAAGACCAAGCCGTAGTTTGGCGTGGTCCTATGATATCATCAGCTATGCGCCAGTTTGTAAACGATGTAGAATGGGGCGAATTAGATTATTTAATTATTGATTTACCCCCTGGTACTGGAGATATACACCTTACTATGGCACAAATAGTACCCGTAACGGGT
Source organism: uncultured Burkholderiales bacterium (assembly GCA_964584305.1). Classification (GTDB taxonomy): domain Bacteria; phylum Bacteroidota; class Bacteroidia; order UBA8524; family UBA8524; genus SB11. Next base: position 172,863 of record CAZOZL010000003.1, on the reverse strand, counting down.
GTAGTAATGGTAACCACCCCGCAAGAGGTTGCACTGGCTGATGCACGCAAAGCAATAAGTATGTTTAGCATACAAGGTATAACACTGCCTGTGCTTGGAGTGGTAGAGAACATGGCATACTTTGTTCCGCCTGATGATGAGACAAAAAAATACTACATTTTTGGTAAAGATGGTGGCAAACAACTGGCACAACAAAACGGCGTAGCATTTTTAGGCGAAATACCCATAGTGCAAACCATACGCGAAGCAGGCGACGAAGGCATACCCATACAACAAAAAGATGCCCCAACAGCGCAAGCCTTTACTCGCTTTGCGGAGCTTACAGCACAGCAAATAGCCATAGCAAATGCTCGTTAATAGCTTTTTCTGACGGAAATCCTACCCGACTGAACCCCTCTATTTAGGTAAACTTTGTATAAAAAGCATCGGTTGCTCTGTTTTAAATAAAAAACTTTCAAATCCCGATAAATTTCAAAACGAGAGGACGTAATACAATAGCTTTTTTAAAATCAAAATTTAATATTTCATATTTCACCATAGGTAGGGTATTTTTGAGCCAATGCTACTGCCCGATAGTTATTTTGAGCCGCAAGAAGATTTTAACCCAAATAGGGCAAAAGGTTTCTTGGGTATATTGGCTATTGCATATCCTTTGTGGGCATTTTTTTTGTGGTGGCTTTGGTATAGCAATAGCCCGCAAGTACCTTTTCATTTTTTTAATGATTGGGGCGAGTGGTTGCAAATGGACAAGGTAGGACATTTTGTAGTACACACTCACTCAGTAGTTATACCTACACTTATATTTTTTTGGGCAGGATTCAGTGTGAAAAAAGCTGCATTGTATGGCTTTTTTGTCAGCACAATTGTACTAATTCCTGTAGAGGTGCTGGATGGTTTTTCAGAAGCATGGGGATTTTCAACAGGAGATATGATAGCAAATTTGCTGGGTTCGCTATTTATTTATTTTCAAGTAGTGGGGTGCAAGGGGATAATTGCGTTGCCGCAGTTTAGTTTTCACCAAACTATGTATGCCATTGCCCGCCCCGATATGTTTGGGAGTGATTTAATTAAAAATTCACTAAAAGATTATAATGGGCAAACCTATTGGCTTACTATTGATATTAATAAACTTTTTGGACGAAAATTGCTGCCCCGCTGGTTATTTTTAAGTATTGGCTATGGAGGCGAGGGAATGTATGGCGGACATGATAATATTTGGGCAGATAAAGAAGGCATAACCCATGATTTTAGTAACGTAACCCGTTACCGACAGTTATTTATATCGTTCGACATAAATTTTACAGTCTTTATTAAAAACAAGTGGTGGCAACGTGTCTTATTTCCCCTTAATATTATTAAAACCCCTTTCCCAACAATAGAAATTAGTGAGCGGGGCGTGGTTTTCCATTGGCTGTATTATTAATCAATTTTTGCTAAAATATAATTTTACATAGTACAATAATAAGTTGTGCAAATAACTGAATATTAGTGTACTCGTTAGCTCTTAGTCTTTGGTGGAGAATAGTCATGCTAAACTTGGTTTAGTGCGGCTGCCATATTAAAAAAGACGGAATTGGCATGAATGCCCATTCTATACATAAAGTTTTTGTTAAGGTTATGAATTGTGGTAGGTTGAAACCTGCTGTACGAAAATGCCCGAAGGGCACGGACATGGTATCTTTATTGGGTGAGGTTATAAAAAATATAGCACATTGATTATCAGTTATTTACTTTTTATCCTTTTTCTTATCCTTTCGCCCAAAAATAGAGAAATGTACATACCGTTTTGGGTGTTCTTTCATATCCTTCAATAAAGCATCTAAAGAAGCGGATGAAGTATTTAAGTTTTGATACAGTTCTTTATCGTTTACTAAAAGTCCAAGGCTTCCTTCACCACTATTAATTTTTTCGGTAATGGTGTTTACTTGGGCTAAAGCCTTTTTAGCATTGGTAACCAATTGTTGTATTTCAACAGCAGCTAAGGTATCACTCACACTTTTTAAATTGTTAATGGTAGCCGTAATTGCCTCGTTATTGTTTTTAAGATTAGTACTTATCGATTGTACGTTTGCAAAAATCACATCCAAGCGTTTTTGCTGCGCTGTTACTATACCATCAAGTTTTTTTGAAGTGCTTTTAAAAGTTTTGGTAATAGCATTAAGGTTGGCAATAGTTCCTTTTAGTTTAGCACCTGTTTCGCCTCCAAAAACAGAGTCTAAGGACACTATTAAATTCTCAGCTTTGTTTTTTATAGGCGATATTATGGCAGATACAGAACTTGTGAGCGAGGGTTGCACCATACCTATCAGGGTGTCTCCATTTTTAAGTGTTTGCTGTGAGAGTGAACTTCTTAAAACCAGTTCCATCACTTTTGACCCAAATAAATCGGCATCAAATATTTTGGCAATAGCACTATCGCCTACCTTTATATCGCTATTTACCTCAAAGGCAACTTTAAGGCGCATACTATCTTCAGCTATAAGGCTCACTTTGGTTACTTGCCCTATTCTATATCCATTTATGGTAACAGGGTTTGATGCAGCCAAGCCGTCAACCCTATCATAAATAGCATAATATGTGTTGGTGCTGGTAAATAAATCTTTACCTTTTAAAAAATTATAGCCCAATACCAATACGGTAATGGCAATGGCGGTAAGTGCGCCTACTTTTGTCTCGTTTGATACTTTTATAGCTTTCACGTAAGGCAAATTTAGCTAAATAGTAGAATATGTGTAGCTTTTTAAGCTGAAGTGGTATTTTTTAGTTGTAAACAGTAACCTTATTTGTTTGTTTTTTGAAGAAGGGGGGGTAAAAAAATAATATGCTAGGTACAAAAAAAAAGGGATTGCAATATTATTGCATCCCTTTCATATAGTAAAAAATTCTTAGAGTAAAATCTTAGTTGGTTTCTTCTTCTGCAGAAGCCTTGCGTGCTTTCGCCGCTTTCTTAACCCCGTATGCAGCACCTGCTGCCAATAATAGAGTAATTCCGCCATCTATTGGTACTGGATTAAAAACAGGTCCTGGTCCTGGTTGTGCCATTACAGTACTTAGTCCTACAATTAGGAACATAAAGCTTATAGAAGCTATTATTTTAAACTTGTTCATGCTGCAAATATAAAGTTTATTTTTTAGAATACAATACTTTAGTTAAGTATAAAAATTACATTGTTGTACTGCTTTTTTATTTTTTTGTTAGCCATTCAACGCCACAAATATACTATTGCGTATTAATATTGCAAGAATAAATAATGAGAGTTTTACTAACAGGGGCAACAGGCTTTCTTGGAGCACACTTAGCAATAGACCTTTTGCAAAGCGGAGTTACCGTGAATGCCACTAAAAGAGCCAATTCTTCGCTGCAAGAATTTGAGCAAATATGTAAATTTAGAGATGTAAATAAGCAGCTATTCACAAATTTACACTGGGTAGAGTGTGATATATTAGATGTACATACTTTAAGTGAAATAATGCAAGGCATTGAGCGGGTATATCACACGGCGGCTATTGTATCGTTTTGGAGTAAAAACTTTGATACCATGCAACACACAAACGTAGAGGGGACTGCAAATGTGGTAAATTGTGCGCTGGAAGCGGGAGTGAAAAAGCTGTGCTATGTTAGTAGTATTGCTGCCCTTGGGCGAGAAAAAAGTGGTGATATAATTGATGAGCAAACCCCATGGCAAGAAAGTAAATACAATACCCAATATGCCATAAGCAAATACAGAGCCGAGCTTGAAGTATGGCGAGGTATTGAAGAAGGCTTGCCCGCTACCATAGTAAACCCTGGTATAATATTGGGCGAGGGGAGATGGGATAAAGGCTCTTGCAGGTTAATTGATACCGCCTATAAAGGTTTAAATTTTTATACCAATGGTACAAATGGCTATGTAGATGTTAAGGATGTAAGCAAAGCTATGATACTACTAATGCAAAGCGATATTGTAAACGAGCGTTATGTAATGGTAGCTGATAATATTGAGTTTAAAGAAATTTTTACCCGTATGGCGGCACAATTTGGCAAACCCGCACCAAAAATTGCCGTAGGCACTACGCTTTCGCAAATAGCACGCTTTGCCTATTGGATAAAATCTTTAATGAATGGAAAAGAACCATTGATAACTGAAGAAACCGCCCGAAATAGCTTACACAGCTTTAGTTATCTTAGCAACAAGATTAAACAAGATTTGGGATTTACATTTACCCCTATTGATGAAACTATTGCAAGGGTATGTGCTGCCAGAAAAACAAGCCCATAAGCGCAGCAAACATAGCTGCTTTTATACTTGAGGCTGAACCATATCAATACCTTACAAGTAGGTAGAATGTTTTTGCCTTTTACATTAACCCGTAGTGTTTCATAAATATGATTTTGAATTATTAGCAACTTTATAGTTAGTAGTTAGTGGCTTTTAGCCTTTAGAGACAGAATAGGTATGAATGCCTTATTCTATACATAAAGTTTTTTGTTACCGTTATGAGTTGCGGCAGGTTTCAATCTGCTGCAAGAAAGCGCCTGAACGGACGGGCAGGTAAGTTTTAACCAAGACTAAAATAATCTTTTCTCTTTAATTTTATACTTATTAGTACACCACCTATCTTTGCACTTCTTTTTATAATTATGGATAGACGAGTTAGAGTGCGCTTTGCACCCAGCCCCACGGGGGCATTACATATTGGTGGAGTTAGAACAGCGTTGTACAATTACTTATATGCTAAAAAGCAAGGCGGCGATTTTATTTTGCGTATTGAAGATACTGACCAAAATCGCTTTGTAAAAGGTGCGGAAGAATATATTATTGAAGCATTAGAGTGGATAGGATTAACGTTTGATGAAGCCCCTCATATTGGAGGCGAGTATGCCCCTTACCGTCAAAGTGATAGAAAAGGCATTTATCGCAAGTATGCCGAGCAATTGTTAGAAAGTGGTTTTGCCTACTATGCCTTTGATAGCAGCGAAGAGTTGGAGGATGTGCGCAAGCGTGCCGAGCAGGCTAAAATGAGTTGGAAATACGACACTGTTACCCGCCAAAGCATGAAAAATTCGCTAACGCTAAGTCAAGACGAGGTACAAAAACGGTTGAATAATGGCGACTCGTATGTAGTGCGGATAAAATTACCTCGTAAAGAGGAAGTTCGTTTTTACGATGAAATAAGAGGCTGGGTAGTAGTAAATACAGCACAAATGGACGATAAAGTATTGTTTAAAAGTGATGGGATGCCTACCTACCACCTTGCCAATATTGTAGATGACTATTTAATGAAAATTACCCATGTAATACGTGGCGAAGAATGGTTGCCCAGTGCGCCATTGCACGTATTGTTATACAAATATTTGGGCTGGGAAGATGTAATGCCAAAATTCGCCCATTTATCATTATTACTAAAACCCGAAGGAAGCGGAAAGTTAAGCAAACGCGATGGGGATAGATTGGGTTTTCCTGTTTTTCCATTAGAGTGGAAAGACCCTAAAACGGGCGAAATATCAAGCGGTTATCGTGAAACGGGTTATTTTAAAGAAGCAGTAGTAAATATGCTTGCACTTTTGGGTTGGCATCCCAGTGATAACCGAGAATTGTTTACCTTAAACGAGTTGGTAGAAGCATTTACTTTAGAAAAGGTAAATAAATCAGGGGCAAAGTTTGATGTAGAAAAAGCCAAATGGTTTAATCACCATTATTTGATGGAGAAAAGTAACGATGAACTTACCGAAGCATTGCAACCTACTTTAAACGCTAATGGCATGGATATGCCTAAAAAACGTGTGGCAATAGTGTGCGGGCTAATGAAAGAGAAAGTACAGTTTATCCCCCAGCTATATACAATGGGCAAGTACTTTTTTACCGACCCTGAAACCTACGACGAAAAAGTGGTGAAAAAGAAATGGAAAGAAAATACAACGGCTATACTTACCCAATTAAAAAATGCTTTCGCAGCTATGGATAGTTTTACAGTGAGCGAGGTAGAAGAAACTTTCCAAACGGTAGCAAAGGAGAATGAAATAAGCCCCGGTGCTATAATGCAACCCTTTCGCCTAAGTATTTCTGGAGTGGGCGGTGGTCCTCCAATATTTGAAATAGCTGCCTTTTTAGGCAAAGATGTAGTAATACACAGAATGGAAAACTGTTTTGCCACTCTTAAAGCGAGTAGCTAAACAGATAGGCGATACATAAAAAACTACATTTTTAAAATTTTAAACTGTACCCTGCGGTTGTTTTGCCTGCCTTTGCTGGTTTTGTTGGTATCCATAGGTTGGGTAGCTGCGTAGCCAGCAAATTTTAAACGGTTTTCCTTTATTCCATATCGTTTTAAATAGTTTACCACTGCCTGTGCACGCTCTTTTGAGAGTACAGTATTTCGCTCTTTTGTCCCCACATTATCCGTATGTCCTGATACTTCAATAGTCATGGTAGGGTAGTTAAACAACAAAGCCACTAAAGAGTCTAACGCTGTTGATGATTGTGGTAGTAGCAGGGCTTTATCAGTATCAAAAAAAATGTTTTTAATAACAAAGGTTTTACCCACTTTATAGGTTGCCGTATCTATTTTTACTATCGGTTTTAGGGGATGCTGTTTTAAACTATCGGGTACTGTAATGGTATTACAAATACACTGACTATCATTGGCTACTTTCCATATATAAGCATCGTCAATAAAATAATAGGCTTCCTCTTTTCCCTTATAGTCAACTATAGTTTTATTGGTAGCCCCCATTGTTTTAAAGCCGCCAATAATAAAAAATTCCTCGCCGCCAACGGCGGTATATAGCCCTGTAAGTTGCATCCACTCTTTAGTTTTAGTGAGCATTTGACGGGGTTTGTTTATTATATCAGGTATGGGTAAAAAATTGCTGTTATAATGAAATTTTAATAATTCAGTAGAAAACTTAAACCCTATTGCATCTGTTGCTAAACCCGATTTATAGTTGAGCTTAAAAAACACCTTACAGCAATATTTTTGCCCTGCTACTAATGGCTGTTTTAGTTTATTTTCTAAATACTCTAAATATTCAATATTGCTATATAGCCTAATACCACAGTATCTTATACCCGTTCGTCCACCTACAAACGAACTTTTAAAATAATCAGGAGTGCCAGCCGCAGCATACCAATTGTACACTACTGTATCAGCCATGTTTTTCACCTCATAGTTCATGTTTCCTCTATATTTACTACGCTCGAAACTGTGATTCCCAATCAAGTTCATTTCAGGGTTGGGTAGTACAAATCCTGTATCTACCAATAGGTCAACAGTTTCTTTTACAATAATTTTTGTTTTAGTGAAATAAGTATAAACACCTGTACCATCATTAACTACAAGTTCACCAAAAGAGTGTCCTTTTAAAAAATAGGTAACCAGCATTGTATCAGTGGCTATACTTTTTGTTTTAAAACTATCAGTGGTATAATTGTATAGCCCTTCACTAAAATACTCTTGTCCTTTTAGCCTGCCATTTTTGTAGTACTCTTTTTTTAATAAATCTCCATCAACAGTATAATATTCCCATATACCAATAGGTTTAGATTTTTTCCAACGCACTTTATATTCTTCCTTTAGGGCTATTTGCTCATTTTCATAATAGTGTGTCCATACTCCTGTTTTAAGTGTTATAACAGCATAGCCATAAGTGCTTTTTTTGGAATAGGCTTTGTATTTTCCTTGTTGTTGCAATACACCATTTGGATAATATTTTTCAATTGCTTGTGCAGTAAGGTGTAGGGTAATAAAGAAAGCAAATAAGGTGAAAACAAGTTTCATACTTTAAACTAAACGCAGCACTTTTGTAAAAATTTTATTTTGGGAAATATTAGTAGCAAATATGATGTATTAATAATTGGCGGAGGTGCTTCGGGCTTTTTTGCTGCACTATCGGTAAAAGAGCATTATCCGAAATATAGCGTTGCAATAGTTGAGAAAACCAGTAAGGTACTGGGTAAAGTAAAAGTATCGGGCGGGGGCAGGTGCAATGTAACCCACCATTGTTTTGACGTAAAAAAACTATGTAGCAACTACCCACGAGGCGAGAAAGAGATACGCCCCATATTTAAACAATTTGCAGTAGAAGATACTATTAACTGGTTTGAAAAACGTGGTATTGAACTAAAAACAGAAGAAGACGGTAGGATGTTTCCTGTTACTAATAATTCGCAAACTATAATTGATTGTTTAATGCGCGAAACCCAACAATTGGGTATAGAAATATTGTTGCAAACTAATATTGGAACAATCGTTCCAAATAAAAATGGGTTTGTATTAGAAACAGCTAATGAGCAGTTGAGCACCAAGTACCTTATAGTTGCTACGGGAGGCAGCCCAAAACTAAATGGTTTGCAATGGCTAAAGGAGTTGAACCACGAAATTGAGCCGCCAGTACCCTCATTATTCACCTTTAATATACCTCAAAACACTATTACACAACTAATGGGGGTGAGCGTGCCACAAGCAAAAGTAAGAATTATTGGAACTAAGCTAAGTTATACAGGGGCATTACTAATTACCCATTGGGGAATGAGCGGACCTGTAGTGCTAAAACTTTCGGCATGGGGTGCAAAATGGCTGAACAAACAAAACTATAAATGTATCCTAAGCATAAACTGGCACGAAGCAAAAAACGAAGAGGAGGTGAGAAACTATTTAACTGAATTTAGAAAGACTAATCGGTTAAAGCTAATCGTTAATGCACGCCCTTGTGATTTACCTAAACGTTTGTGGGCATATTTTTTAAACCAATTAAATATTAGCCCTAATACACAATGGGCAAACCTTAAAAAACAAGACTTTAACAGACTAATAAATACACTGTATAATGATGAATATACGGTGAGCGGAAAAACTACTTTTAAAGATGAGTTTGTAACGGCTGGAGGCGTGAGTTTAAAAAGTGTAGATATGGCTACTTTGCAAAGTAAAACAGTACCTCATTTGTATTTTGCAGGTGAGGTACTGGATATAGATGGAATAACTGGTGGCTTTAATTTTCAGGCAGCTTGGAGCGGGAGCTGGGTAGCAGGCAAATTAGGGTAAGATTTAGAATAGGAATGAATACCCATTCTATACATAACGTTTTTGTTAAGGTTATGAATTGTGGCAGGTTTCAATTTGCTAACAAGAAAATGTCTGAAAGGTGCGTAATGGTAGTCCCCCCCCTTGTCTTTTCACCAGCTAAGGTTAAACCACTGCAAACCCCTACCAATGTATTGCTGTTTTTACCTATGCTACAATTTGGCTTCCCCTTAAGGAGAAGGGTGCTTATTTGGTTCTGCTAATAGTTAATTTGGATGGGGTTGCTATACTTGAATAGGCGAAAAAAATAACCACTTATCAAATGGAGAAAATAGTGTAAACACGCTTACTTATTGGTACAGCTTCCCTGTCCTTAGGAGAGGGGTTTTGTGGCAATCATACCTAAAATAGTTAATCGGGTGAGGTTCTACAGAAAGCCACCCTACTTAGGAAGGTAAACCTGCGCTGCAAATAAATGAGAGCTTCTTCATATCGAACTTACATTAGATAATTATCTATCTAATTAATAGTACTGTACCACTATAGTGCTTGCGATCACCAAAATAATCCATAATACTTATTTTGTAAATATATACCCCTACGGCGGCTGGTTTATCTCTAAACCTTCCGTTCCATCTTTTTGCCAAGTTGGTAGTTTCAAAAACTTTTTCCCCCCATCGAGAAAAAATTTCCATCTTGTATTCAAGCAAGCCTTTAAAAATACCTTCAGGTCCAAAACTGGGGTTTAGTTCGCCTACATTGGGGCTAAACGCATTAGGAATATGGAAGGTGTAATCAGGTCTAATAAATACTCCTTTTATAATGTTGGCCCTGCACCAGTTTTGGTTGCGAACTATCAACTCTACTATATATTTTCCTGTATCGTCATAAGTGATTACAGGGTTTGGTACTCCTGAAATTTGCCCATCGCCAAACTCCCAATCCCAATTTACAACATCACTTGATGATTTATCTGTAAAATTAATAACGGGGTCAAAAAATGTAACCTCTTTGGGTGTTGCTGTAAAATCAGCCACAGGAAGCTGATACACGGTTATATAATTAACAAAAGTAGAGTCATGCACACAGCCCTTATCAGTAATAACTTTTAAATAAGGAGAATATACTCCAAAACTTTGGTAGGTATGTGTGGGGTGTGGTTCATTGCTCACCCTGTTATCACCAAACTTCCAATCCCAATTTAATATTGCCCCTTCGCCTACGGTGCTTATACTTGTAAACGGAACTTCAAAAGGTTCGCATTTATCAGGGTCGGGAGTAAAAATACCTGCTCTTGGCAATGGGTTTACCCTAATGGGAGATTTAAACGAATTAATACACCCTTTATCAGATGTGGCTGTCAGCTCCACACTATAATCTCCCCAGTTTTGGTACAAATGTTTAGGTGCTTTGCCCGTATCATTCGAAGCATCATTATAATCCCAATTATAAGAGGTTACTACTCCGCTGCTTAAAGTAACATTACTGGTAAACTGTGTGGTATCTCGCAGGCATACCTCGCTGGCACTAAATGCTACTTTAGGTTCAGGGAAAACCGTTAATGTTTTATACACCGTATCTCTACAACCAAACTGCGAACTGGCAATTAGCTGTATAGTTTTTGAGCCTTCAACAAAATAAATGCTATTTACTTTTTTTCCTGTATCTAATCTGTTGCTTAAATCCCATTCTTGATAAACAATTGAACCAAAATTAACTGTTGAGGCATCTTCAATCTCAATTATTTGTTTCACACAATCATCCTGAAAAGTAAAACCTGCCCTAGGGCGAGGAAATATAGTAATTAGCTTCTCACCACTATCCACACATAAACCGCTTACTTCTACTATTAACCTAACCGTATAACTTCCCAATAAATTATACTTATGCTCAGGCACCGTAGCCGTGTCTAAAGTTCCATCTCCAAAATCCCATAACCTATCGGTTTGTGTACCGTGTTTTATGGTACTAAAATCAGTAAAAAAAGCAGTATCATACACACATACATCGTTTATATCAAACTTCACATCGGGCATATCATAGGCATTCACGCTGCCTGTTATGCCGTTGCTACAACCTTTATTACTGGTAACCAGTAGTTGGGGGGCGTAGTTACTGGGTGTATTATATTTTTTTTGTGGGTTTTGCTGGGTAGATGCACCACCATCGTCAAATGCCCATAGCCATTGCACAATACTACCTTCATCAATAGTGCTTTCATCATTAAACTGGGCAGTATCAATAAAGCATACATCCTGAAAACTAAATGCAGCTTTTGGGTTGGAGTAAACATCAACCACCACAAGCTGTGTATCTGTACATCCAAGATTATTTTCTACCCATAAAGTAATACTATGAAAACCAGTATCAACGGGCAACCATTTTTGTAAACTATTAGAGTCGATATAAACTGTTGCTTCCCACCATTGCCTTTGCACCAAATAGTCGGTAGTGGTTTGTGTGGAGTCATACAATACAACGGTATCGTTTTGACAAACATCGGCAGTTATTATTTTTGCTATTGGACGAGGGAAAATTACAATATCTTGAGAAATAGAATCTGCACATCCCATATCCGAAATCAGCTTTTGCTTCACACTAAATGTATCAGCATATAAGTATGTATATTTTGTAGTGGGTAGTGTATCTGTTTGCCCATCACCAAACTCCCATATATAATCTTTAATCACAGTACTATCAATGGTTGATGTATCAGTAAAAAATGCAGTATCATTATAGCACACATTGCTAAATACAAAACCAGGCTTTGGCATAGGATACACGGGTACTTGTTTTGTAACAGTATCAGAGCAGCCGTGATTAGTGGTAGCTATTAAACTTACATTATAGGTATATGAACTATCGTAGTTTTTAAATACATTTTTATTAGGATTATAAGTGCCATCGCCAAATTCCCACCGCCATTTACTTATGGTAGATGTAGTTCCTTGTATTGTGCTACTATCAATATAGCTTACAAGATCGCTTAAACACACATGCGGGACAGTAAACTGGGCTTTGGGTTGCTGGCGCACAGTAATGGATATTGTACTTGAATCTTGAGAGGCACAATCGTTTTGATTGGTATTTATGGTTACCAAAGCCATATTAAATGTTCCCAATGTATCAAAAGTTATCACTGGGCTCATACTGTCGGAGTAGAAGGTATCGTTTAAATACCACCTATACTTATCAGGAATATAGTTAGTATTGGGTATAAACGTTGTAGGCTCGCCTTTACAAATAGCTACGGTAGATGTGCTAACAAAATGTGTTAAATTTCTGATATTAGCACCCGCCGCATATCCATACGATTCAACTACACCAAAACCATATGCAACAGCATTAAAACCACTATCGGCAACCAAACTATGATTGCCCGCAGAAACTGTTGTTTGGGTGTACATATATGTTGGATTTGAAGCAACAAAGCTCCATATAACAGGGTTGTTATCCAACCTAAAACTACCCGTATCGCTTCTTTTCATTACCACATTAATATGTTGGTTCTGAATATTTTGAAAAGGAGATGAGTAAAGAGTTATATCATTTAGTTGTTGCTCAATAGGGCTAAGGATGGTCATTGAAGGGTCTCCTAAGCCACCGCACGCCTGCGTGCGCTGAAACTGTGCCATTTTTATAGGTTTTGTTGCCCTAATATAGTTGGTAGTGGTGCTTAAAAACTCATGATAATCGCCAGCTTGTAAATTTTTTTGAAAAACACCATTCACAAATACTTGTGTATTGCTTGTGCTTGCCATTACCCTAAAAATATCACCACCAGTTCGGGTTTTAAAAGGAACGGTAATAAACTCCTTACCCCACGAACTTATAGGATACATTTGCTGGTACAAGTTATCGCCCGAACCTGCGCACCCTAAAGATGTAAACGAACTGCCTGAAAACACGGCAACACGTTTACATTTACCAGTATTACCCGCTACCGATTTAACATGAGAACCCGTAATATCAGTAGATGAATTATATTGATATACTTCACCTTTGTTTAAGGTAATAGTAAACATTTGATTTGCCAACCGTAAACCATTTAGTGAGGTTACAGTAGGTGTAATTTCTATAGTAGTAGTATCTTCTGTAGCAACCACCATAAACTGGCTATGCCTGTTAGTCCCACTAGACATTTGGGTATTACTCATGCAATAGTACTCACGCCCCAGTGTGGCGGTGGGCAATACAAGGGTGGCATCAGAGCGTGCATTTGCATGGATATGAGAGTAGGCTACAATAGGCTCAACAGATGTTAAACGTATTGCCCTTGCTTCTGTACAATCTCCGCAGCCTACATACGCAGTATCGGGGGGTATATTTAGTACTGTAACAGCACTTGATGAAACCGAAAAATTTAACGACCAGCTTTGCCCTGGAATACTCACAGTACCCGTAGTACTTACATCAGAGGTAACGTACAGTTTCATATTAGAGCCTGCACCATCAATATGCCCCATATAACCAATCCAAAAGTCCGTTCCTTTGTTTGATGTTACTTGGGCTGTAGCTTGCCTCGCACATACCAACCCCAGTATAAAAAAAAAGGTGGTTGTAAGTAGTTTCCTCTTCATGTTACCAATTCCACATTCTAAAATAGAATGGAGCTAAAAACTGTTTTATTAATTCTCTGATTACCCCGCTAAAATAAGACTTTTTTACTACATCATTCGTTGCACTAAAATAATATGCCACAACTTGTTTGTTTTACTAAAAAAATTCAAGCAACAAAATACTACTTTTGCTACCATTTATTTATGAATTTCGACCGAAAACAACATACAGATGAAACCCTGCTTCATCTATATAAAAGTATAGTTTACCCCCGTACAATCGAAGAAAAAATGCTTATTCTTTTACGGCAAGGTAAAGTAGGCAAGTGGTTTAGTGGCATAGGGCAAGAAGCCATTTCCGCAGGTGTTACCGCAGCTTTACAGCCTGATGAATATATATTACCCCTCCATAGAAACTTAGGGGTTTTTACAGGTAGAAACATACCCTTTGCCAAGCTATTTGCCCAATGGCAGGGCAAAAAAGAAGGTTTTACCAAAGGGCGAGACCGTAGTTTCCACTTTGGTACAAATGAACATCATATTATAGGTATGATTTCTCACTTAGGAGCAATGCTGGGCGTTGCCGATGGTATTGCACTTGCACACAAACTTAATGACGAGAAAAAAATAGCCGTTGCCTTTAGCGGCGATGGTGGCGCAAGTGAAGGCGATTTCCATGAAGCTATAAACGTAGCCGCTGTTTGGGATTTACCCGTAATATTTGTAGTAGAAAATAATGGGTATGGGCTTTCTACCCCCAGCCGTGAGCAATTTCGTCAAAAGCAATTTATAGATAAAGCCATTGGGTATGGTATTGAAGGCATACAAGTGGATGGCAATAATATTTTAGAAGTATATGATGCTATGCTTGCTATAAGCGAAGATTTACGCAAAAACCCACGCCCAATACTATTTGAAGCCATGACTTTTAGGATGCGTGGACACGAAGAAGCATCAGGCACTAAATATGTTCCACAACATCTGTTTGATGAATGGAGCAAAAAAGACCCCATATTAAATTATGAAAACTATTTAAAATCTATCGGGCTATTAAACGATGTAAAAATTGACGTTATAAAAGCCAGCTTTAAAAAAGATATTGACAAAGGACTTAAAGAAGTTTTTGCCCTGCCCGAAGTAACAGCAGTAATTGAAGAGGAGTTAGCCGATGTATATTGTGCTACAACCCCCGTTGTTTTAAAACCTACTACTCAAAACAAGAGTAAAAAACGATTGGTTGATGCCATTAGCGATGGCTTGCGCCAAAGTATGGAACGCCATGATAACTTGGTATTGATGGGGCAAGACATTGCAGAGTATGGTGGTGTTTTTAAAATAACTGATGGTTTTGTAAACCAATTTGGAAAAGAGCGGGTGCGAAATACCCCCATTTGCGAGTCGGCAATAGTAGGAGCTGCCTACGGTTTATCAATAAAAGGATTTAAAACTATGATGGAAATGCAATTTGCCGATTTTGCTACCTGTGGTTTTAATCAGATAATAAACAACCTTGCAAAAAGCCATTACCGCTGGGGGCAAAATGCCGATGTAGTTATTCGTATGCCAACGGGTGCAGGGGTAAATGCAGGCCCTTTTCATAGCCAAAGTAACGAGGCGTGGTTTTTCCACACCCCAGGGCTAAAAGTCGTTTATCCTTCCACCCCCTCCGATGCAAAGGGATTGTTATGTGCCAGTTTTAACGACCCCAACCCCATCCTTTTTTTCGAGCATAAAGCAATGTACAGAAGCATAGAAGAAGAAGTTTTTGACGATTATTATACCATAGAGTTAGGCAAAGCAAATACAGTAAAAAAAGGCGATGATATTTCTATTATTACATACGGTGCTGCCGTTCACTGGGCTGTAAGCCAGTGTGAAGCAATGGATATTAGTGCTGATATTATAGACCTGCGTACCCTATTGCCTTGGGATAAAGAAGCGGTAGAAGCTACGGTGAAAAAAACAGGAAAAGTATTAATAGTACACGAGGATACCCTAACGGGTGGCATTGGTGCTGAACTATCCGCTTGGATTAATGAGCATTGTTTTACCCATTTAGATGCGCCCGTAATGCGGGTAGGCAGTTTAGACACACCCGTACCCATGGCAAAAGACTTGGAAGGGCATTTTTTAGCCAAAAAGAGAATAAAAGAATCCATACAAAAATTAATGCAGTTTTAGCTTGGGGTAGGTAAACAAAGCAAGTTTAACCCGTAGTGTATTATTCTGTAATTTTGAAAGTAGTAAAAACCTTGTACCAATAGCTAAATATCAGTGTTTTTATTGGGCAAAAGCGAACAAAAAACTACCACACCGTACTTCAACCTCACTTAGCCTGACAGGTATATAGTCCTAACCGACTTTAGTCAATTAGAAGTATTTTTTTAGATAACCTTATATCCAGCTCACGTTATTTAGTCAAACTGCCTGTTATCAATGTTTTTCTCTAATTTTTCAAGGTTTAGCTTTTCAATGTCCATTTCATGCTCTAAAGCTCTGTCAATACTCACATTTAACTCAAAACCAATAAGCATAACCATAGCATTTATATATATTAAAAACATGATTACTAAAAGTGTCCCAATAGAACCATATAGCTTATTATAAGAGTTAAAATTGTTTACATAAAACATGAAACCGTAGGTTGATATCACAGACAAAATAGTGGCTAATGTAGAACCCGCAGAGAAAAATGCCCATCTGCGTTTTTTTGAAGGACCATAGAAAAACAAACCTGATATCAAAGCATAAATAAATAGGACAATAAAAAGCCACTCGGTGGCTACAAGTAGATAGTACTCTAATGAATCGCCCAAAAAATCTTTATTGTGCAAATAGTCTAATCCTATTTCGCCCACAATAGTTAAAATTATGGTAATAATAACTAAGAAGGCTACATAAAAAGTAAGCCCTAATGCGGCTAATTTTTGTTTCCATCCGCTACGTATTTCAATAACATCGGTATAGTTGTTAAAAGAGTCTATTAATGTGTTTATGCCATTGGTACTAAAGTATATGGCTAATATAAAACCCAATGATAGTAATCCTCCCTCCCGTTTTTTTAATATATCGCTCAAAGTGCTTTGTATTACTTCAAAGGCATTTTTTGGAGTAATATGGGCTAAAAAATTAAAAATCTCTTCTTTTAAATTGTCAACGGGTATATAGGCTATAAGTGTAAAGAAAAATATGGCAGCAGGAAAAAGTGCTAAGAAAAAACTGAATGCAATAGCTGATGCTCTAATATTAATATCTTTACTGCTAAACCCTTTGATAAAAAAACTTAGTATAGGGTATGCCCGCAACCCTTGAAACCCAGGGATGGTAATTTTTTTCAAAACCTCCATCAGCCAGTGGTAGGGTTTAAAATTAGTGTACAACCAAGTATGTATTTTGTATAGCATTTAACTAAAGTAGGGCTGCAGTTTTTCTGTTAGTATTTGCGGGCATCGGGTGGGGCGTTTGGTAGCTATGTTTATAAAAACTAGAATAAGTTGTGCGGTGGTGAGTAACTTATTTTGTTCATTATATACTTCGTGATTAAAAATTATTTTACTGGTAGGTAACTCGTTAATGGTTGTTTTCACGGTAATTAAGTCATCGTATTTTGCGGGGCGTTTATAGTTAATATTTATTTGGGTAACGGGCATACCTATGCCACTTTCTTCCATCATTCTATAAGTAAACCCTGCATTGCGTAATCCTTCGCCACGGGCAACCTCAAAGTATAGCGGGTAGTTGCCATAGTACACAAAGCCCATTTGGTCTGTTTCTCCATATCTCACACGTATTTGCGTTTCGCTTTTAAACATCTTTTTTCTTATCTAATGCCCAGTTTATCCAATGTTAGGCGATACCGTCTTGCATTAAGGTTGTGCTGGGCAAGGCTGGCTGTAAAGTTATGATAACCGCTTAAATCTTCTTTAGCACACATAAAAATATAATGGTGCTTGCTTGGGTTTAGCACTGCTTGTATAGCTTGCTGCGAGGGCAGGGCAATAGGACCAGGCGGTAATCCCAAATTTTTATAGGTATTATAGGGCGACTCTACTTGTAAATCAGCAGTATATACCCTTTGTTTTTTACTATTTCTAAGCGCAAATTTTACAGTAGGGTCGGCTTGTAGTAACATCCCTTTTTTTAAGCGATTAAGGTATAAGCCCGCCACTATGCTCATTTCATCTATTTTGTTGGTTTCGCCATCCACTATCGAGGCTAAAATACCCACTTCAGTAGGGCTAAGGTTTTGGGCTGCGGCTTGCTGTTTGCGTTTGTCGTTCCAAAACGTAGTGTACTCTCTTTTCATGCGCTGCACAAAACCTTCTGCATCAGTATTCCAATAAAAATTATAGGTATTGGGTATAAACATACACAGTACAGTACGTGTATTAAACCCATATTTTGCAAGATAACTGCTGTCTTCAAGCATATTTATAATAGTTATACTATCAGCATTTATATAGGTAGCCACAATGGAAGTCAACTTTCTTGAAGTTATCATAGCATTAATAACAACCTTCACCTCGTCTTGCTTACCCGACCGTAGTAGGCGAATTAGCTCAATATAGGTAAGCCCTTTACTTAGGGTATATCGCCCAGCTTTCACCTTGTTATGGTAATTGGCACGTGCCGCCAAAAAAGCAAAAGTTTCATAATCACTTACTATACCTTGTTGTGTAAGTTTAGTAACTACGGTATTGTATGTATCAGTATTGGTAATATAAAACAAGGTGCTATTTCCTTTATTTATAATTATTCGTGAGTTTACCAATTTATTATAGGCATACCCTGAAATGGCAATAATAAGTACTGCCAATGTACCCATAGAAATCCAGAAACTACGTTTTTTTAATAGTGAAATTTTTGCCACAGCTAAATTTTAAAGCCTACAAATATACAAGGCAGTTTACGCATATACGCCCCAATCGTTAAATAGTTAATACTTATAGATTTTGTGTAGCATAGTAAACTGCAAAAAGGTAGCTTTGCTTTTTTGATATTAAACAAAAACTAATTTTGAAAATAGCACTTATAGGATATGGTAAAATGGGTAAAACCATTGAGAAAGAGGCAGTAGAGCGTGGGCATGAAATAGTTTTGGCTATTGATATGATTAATAAAGACTATGCTGCTGAAACCCTTAAAGCTGCCGATATTGCTATTGAGTTTACCCAGCCCGAAGCCGCTGTAAAAAACATATACAAGTGCTTTGAAGCTGGAATACCTATTGTAGTGGGTACTACTGGCTGGTATGGTGAATTTGATGCCGTGAAAAAGAGATGTGAAGAAACTAAGGGCACTTTGTTTACCGCTACAAATTTTAGTATTGGGGTGAATATAACCTTTGCCGTAAACCAATATTTAGCTAAAATTATGAATGGGCAACCCTCCTACAAAGTATCGATGGCAGAAACCCATCATACCCAAAAATTAGATGCACCCAGTGGCACTGCCATTACATTGGCAGAGCAAATAATAAAAAACCATAAGGGATATAAAGGCATAGCATTAGCAGGTAGAGATATTATAAACGAACATACACTGCCCATAACCGCGCACCGTGTTGATGATGTGCCAGGCATACACGAGGTAATGTATAAAAACGAAATTGACGAGATAACCATAAAACACTCAGCATATAGCCGCAAAGGTTTTGCACAAGGGGCTGTGGTTGCAGCTGAATGGACAAAGGATAAAAAAGGTGTATTTACTATGGAAGATATGCTTCAGTTTTAACTATTAAATATTTGAACACAAACGGATGACTGGATTTATAATTTTTCTTATAATAGTATTTATTGCTCACCAAATAGGCTTGTGGCTACTGTTTAAAAAAGCGGGCGAAAACCCTGTACTATCACTGATACCAGTTTATAATTACTATATACTTACAAAAATATCAAACCGCCCTTGGTGGTGGACTTTACTACTGTTTGTACCTATAGTGCAGTTTATTACCAATTATAATATACGTACCGATACCATAAAAAACTTTGGTAAATTTAGGTTTGTTGATGAGGTTTTAGGAGTGATGTTTTTCTCTTTTTATATGGTGTACTTGGGCTGGGATAAAAATACCAAATACATTGGAGCCAGTAATACCGATGAATTTAAAAAGAAACATTTAACAAAAAAAACTACTACCAGAGATTGGGCTGAAGCATTGTTTTTTGCAGCAGTAGTGGCTACACAAGTGCGTGCTGCCTATATAGAAGCCTATACCATACCCACCGCATCAATGGAGCGGAGTTTATTAATTGGCGATTTTTTATTTGTAAGTAAAACACACTATGGAGTGCGTATTCCAATGACACCCGCTGCGTTCCCGTTTGCACACCACACTATGCCGCTAATAGGTGGCAAAGCATATACTGATGCGGTAAGTTTTCCCTACTATCGCTTTACAGCATTAGAAAAAATTGATAATAATGATATTGTAGTATTTAACTTCCCCGAAGGGGATACGGTAATTACTGTGAGCCCTGAAACAGAAAGCCAAAGTTATTATCAACTACTTAGAAATGAGCAGGCAGTATATGGCAACCACAGTGATAAAGATGCAATACGCAGAAATTTCCTAAAAAATAATAAACACGCTGTGCGCCCGCTTGATAAAAAAGACAACTATATAAAACGTTGTGTAGCAATAGGTGGCGATAGTATTGAAGTACGGGATGCCAAAGTATATATAAATGGCAAGGCATTGCCCGAAGCTAAATACCTTGCCCATGCCTATGAACTGCGTTTTTTGAGGCGACCGAAAAAAACCGACTTGGCAGAGATGGGTATTTCTACGGATTTTTCTAACTATCGTAGAAACCAAATGAGTTTGACCTATGAGGCACTAAAAACACTAAAAAATAAAAAAATTATTGATAGTGCTGTGCAGTTAAAATTTGAAAAGGGGCAAGCATCGCCCAGTACATTTCCTAGCCACCCAAAATACAACTGGAACAAAGATTTTTTCGGCCCGCTTTGGGTACCCAAAAAAGGAGCAACCATAACTTTAACAAAAGAAAACTACCCCCTGTATGAGCGTGCTATACGGGTGTATGAACATAATGATGAGTTTACTATAAGCGGAGATAAGTTTATACTTAACGGCGAGGAGATTACTACCTACACTTTTAAGCAAAACTATTATTTTATGATGGGAGACAACCGTGATAACTCTTTAGACTCAAGGTTTTGGGGTTTTGTGCCTTTTGACCATGTGGTAGGAAAACCTGTGTTTATTTGGCTTTCTATGGACTATGAGCAAAAGGGGTTATTTAAAAAAATCCGCTGGGGTAGGTTGTTTAGCCTTATAAAGTTTGACTAAAAGGGGTGGTGGTTAAACTTTCTCTAAAACGGCAATAAACATACTATCTGCCTTGTAGGTATACCCTTCAATAAGTTGGTGTTGTTCTGCCTTTAGCTCCAAACTTTCAAAGTAGGGAAGTTGCCCCTCGTTTTCAGCATTAAAAATAGAACAAGTAATATAATACAGCTTGCCGCCTTTTTTTAAGAAAGGAACTACTTTGCTAATAATATCTTTTTGTTTTTGGGTGTATTCGCTAATCTGTTCTTTTTCAAAATAATAGGCTTGTTCTGGTGTTCTTGCCCAAGTGCCGCTACCCGTGCAGGGTATATCAACAACAATGGTATCAAAGTAGTTTTTAGCAACTGTTCTGCGTTCACTTTTAGTTTCAAAAACTACTTCGGATGTGTGGGTATGGGTAATATCCAAAACTACTTCAAAGGGGGCGGGAAGCCCAGACTGCTTAAAGCGCTCTTTTAAGTTTTCTATTATCTGCGGACGAATATCGCTGCAATACAATTCTATTTTTGGCTCAATATCTTTTAGCATCAGGCTTTTTCCACCTGCACCGCAACAGCAATCCCATACTTTGCTATTGGGTTTTAGTTGGATAAAATTGCCCGTTTGTTGTGATGAAGCATCTTGCACTTCAACCAAATGATGATGATTTTTGCCCAATACATTCTCAATATTTATTTGTTTTGAGCAGCCAATTGCAAAAGGAGCTTTGGGGTGCTCTATTGGGCTAATTCCAGCAGTATTTAACACCGCTGCCACTTTTTCTTTTTTGTTCTTCTTAGTTCTTAACCACACATTGGGTTGTACCAAAAGCGAGGTAAGAAAATCATCTGTTGAACTTAAGTTAGAGAAATTTTCTTGCACTGGAAATAATTGCGCTATTTCAAAATTGTGTTGCTGTTTCAGTATTTCTATTTGCTCACTAAGGGCTAAAGTATTAAAAGCACTTGCTAATAGTGGAAATTGCTCTTTCAGTTTTTGTTGCCAAGCATCATTAAACAAAGGCGACTGGCTAAGTGCAAAGCTGATTAACGTTTTATCCTCGATAGATAAATCACTAAAGTTTTTACCCGTTCTATAATAAGCATAGCAAAGTGCGCTTATAATTTTCCTGTCTCTACTGCCGTGTTTTTTATTCAGCGTAAAGTACTTTTTTATATATAGATGAAAAGGCTGTGGCGGTGTATAATTGCTAATTAAATTTTTAGCAACGTTAAGGTAGGTGTAGGTGTATGACAAAATTATTTTACTCTTAAAAACTTATAATCAACAAATTGTATCACGTTTACCGATTGGTTTTCTAATGCTTTGCCATTAAACTTAAATTTAAAGGTATTGTGCATCCCTTCAAACTCGTTTTGCGACATTACAGTGGCTAATGACTCGCCCTCAACGGCTTTTGTAAAAGCATTGCCTATGGCAAGTATATGGTCGAACCCTCTAAAGGCAAACTCATTGGGTATTGAAGCATATTTTTGTTTGTACAAACCCTTGAAACGCATTACCGTTTTTTCATGCTCATCAACAAAATAGTGCGCCAGTATATGCAGGTTGTTTTGCTCCCACAAAAGATACGATTGATAGCCTACATTATTAAAATTTAGCCAGCTATCTCTCACAAACAGTATTTTATTTATTTCAGGGTCTTTAAGTTGGGTTATTAGTTGCAGTGCCACCCTAGATTTATTGGTAGGTGCAATAATAATAGTGAGTGCGCTATCTCCTCTTTTTAAATGGGGCTCAATATTCCACCCTTTTTTGTAGGTAATATCTACCCAGTTTTTTAGTCCTCTCTTTTTTGCTGCTAATTTAAACCGCCATATAAAGTCTTTGTCCGCTTTCGTATTATCATTAAACAATAGTAGTTTGGCATTCGGGTATTTTGTACTTATAGTTTTTGCCAATGTAGCCGCATACGCGTTTTTGCTGGGGGTACAGTACAAAGCGTAGTGATTGCTATCGCTCCATATATTGGCATTAGAAAAGGGAGATAGTAAAGCAATTTTTCTTGCTTTGGCAAAAGGTAAAAGCAGGGCGTGCCCTTTTTTAAAGGTAGGACCTATAATGATATGGCTTTCTTGTAGTTCTTGTTTCCAAGTAAGTTTTTTTACCGTAGCACTATCACTTTTGGTGTCATATACATTAAGCACCACATCCAAGCCCATATTTTTCAATGAGTCTATGCCTAATAGTATTCCCTCGTAATAGTCAGCAATAACGTTTGCCATTCTATACTCGCCCGCTTTTATATGAAGCGGTAGTAATAAAGATATTTTTAGGGGTTCAATTTGGTTTAAATATTTTTTTGCCATCACCTTAGCAGGCACAGCTTTTTCTGGGATAATTACCCTTGGGATAATAGAGGTATCAGCCTCAATAGCAATAGACCTATATGCACTTGCATTTCTTGAACTCCCGCATCCTGCAAGGGCAATAATTGAAATAAGAAGTAGGTGGTAGGGTACTTTCATTGGTTATTCAAAGGTAGCGAAAACTATTCCCACTCAATAGTGGCTGGTGGTTTACTGCTTATATCGTACACCACACGGTTTATTCCTTTTACACGGTTAATAATTTGGTTGCTTATTCTGCCCAATAATTCGTAGGGTAAGTGGCTCCAATCAGCGGTCATACCATCAAGGCTAATCACCGCTCTTAGGCAAATTACATTTTCGTAGGTACGTTCATCACCCATCACACCTACCGAGTTTACAGGTAAAAATATTGCACCTGCTTGCCATACCTTGTTGTACCAACCGCTTACTTTTAGTTCATTAATAAAAATAGCATCTGCTTCTTGTGTTATTCGTACTTTTTCGGGGCTTATCTCGCCCAATATACGAATTGCCAAACCCGGTCCTGGGAAAGGATGCCGCTCTAATATATTTTTATCTATACCTAAAGCATATCCCACTTTACGCACCTCATCCTTAAATAGGCTGCGTAATGGTTCTAATATTTTTAGGTTCATTTTTTCGGGCAGCCCGCCCACATTATGATGGCTTTTTATAGTTGCCGACGGTCCTTTTACCGATATGCTTTCTATTACATCAGGGTATATAGTGCCTTGCCCCAGCCATTTGGCATTTTCTACTTGTTTGGCTTCATCATCAAAAACATCAATAAATACTTTACCTATTGATTTACGTTTTTGCTCAGGCTCGCTAATTCCTGCTAAATCTTTCAAAAATAAATCTCCTGCTCTAACACCTTTCACATTAAGCCCCATGCCTTCGTATTGTGTTAATACGCTCTCAAACTCATCTTTGCGAAGCAAGCCATTATCAATAAAAATACAGTGCAGCTTATCACCAATGGCTTCCTCAATAAGTACTGCGGCAACGGTACTATCTACCCCCCCCGATAGTCCTAAAATCACCTTCTCATTCCCTACGGTTTCTTTTATATTGGCTATTGTAGTTTCTATAAAGTGTGCTGGTGTCCAACTGTCCTTACACCCGCAAATACCGTGTACAAAATTGGCTATCACTATTTCGCCTTGCACACTATGGGTAACCTCTGGATGAAACTGTATAGCCCAAATATTTTTATTATTAAACTTATATGCCGCAATGGGAATACTGCTTGTATTCGCAATTATAGTAATATCATGGGGGGGGGTAGTAATGGTATCAGCGTGGCTCATCCACACAGTAGTGCCATTGTCCACTCCTTTAAATAGTACATCTTCTTGTGTAATGTTTATATTGGCACGCCCATACTCACGATGGTTTGAGGGTAGCACTTCGCCTCCATATTCTTGTGCTAAAAGTTGCGCGCCAAAGCAAATGCCCAAAATGGGTGCTTTACTTGCCAGTGCCTCAATATCAACACGGGGCGAAGCATTATCTTTTACTGAAAACGGGCTGCCCGAAAATATTATTCCTTTCACACTATCATCAATCTTGGGAATATGATTGTAGGGGTGTATTTCTGAATATACATTTAACTCCCGCACTCTGCGAGCGATAAGCTGTGTGTATTGTGAACCAAAATCGAGGATGAGGATTTTTTCAGTCATTGGTTTTTAAAAGAAGTGGCAAAGATATAAATTAACTCACTGGTGTTAAACTAAACTAATGAGTTAATTTAGTATCTATGTGGCTGCACTATTAAAAAAGCCTTTCAGCGTAAAATTGCTGAAAGGCTTGTCATTTCTAAGTAGGTCCACCTAGGCTCGAACTACTGAAAACCTGATTATGAATCAGGTAACTAATTATGGCTTTCAAGGAGGCTTTTGTGATGTTTTAACAAAACTACCTAATAATAACTTTATGTATACTGTTAGTGCCTTCTTCTGAATAAAGAACTAAAACATATAAGCCAGCAGAAAGTGAAGAAACATCTATCTTTTCTGTATTACTTTCCACCGTTTCGGAATCTAAAATTGTTACTCCAATTGCATTCTTCAATGCCCATTTTTTAATTAGTCC
Organism: uncultured Burkholderiales bacterium; assembly: GCA_964584305.1. GTDB lineage: Bacteria > Bacteroidota > Bacteroidia > UBA8524 > UBA8524 > SB11. The sequence goes on along the minus strand of CAZOZL010000003.1, from coordinate 147,550 downwards.
GTTATATGAAATATTGAGTATATCCTTTGCAGGGTTGGGATAAATATTAAACCCTAAATCATCTATTAACTCTCCAACACCTACTGATGTAATAGCAATACATGTAGAAGTATCAACACAACTGTTTTGGGTTACCTCAACAGCATAGTCTCCGTTTATTTGTGCAGTATAGCTGTTTGACACCTCACCCGCTATTAATGAGTAATTATTACCACAGTTTAGCCATTGGAAAGTAGCAGAAACTGCTTGTGCATTTATTGTTGTTTTTGAAACAGTAAGCTGAGTATTTACATTATTTATATTAACAGTAGTTTCAACAATACTATCACATCCGTTTTTGGCTTGTAGCGTGTCAAAATAAGTGCTAGCAGTAGTGTATTTATTATTACCCACTTGCACAAAATCTCCTTTGCAAATTGTAAAAGATTGCTTGGTTTTGTTTAGAGGTAAAACTGTGAGAATAGTGCTTATAATACTATCACAGCCTGATGTATTTTTCAACGTATCACTATAAGTACCCGACTGTGTATAGGTAGAACTACCAATACTAAAGCTGTTTCCATAACAGATGTTTATGTTTTGTTGGGCAGATAAATACGGGACAATAGTAAGGTTAGTTTTTATAATGCTGTCGCAACCACTTACTGATTGTAAAGTATCATAGTAAGAGCCTGCTGAAGCATAAGTATTATTACCTACTTTAACTTTTTTACCTTGGCAAAGTATTATGTTGTTTGTTTGAAAATTTTGTGGGTTAACAATGAGTTGAGTTTTTATTATGCTATCACAACTATTAAAAGCTTTTAAGGTGTCGTAATAAGTACCTGTTGCTGAATATGTTGATGCACCAACAGTAATAGTCTCGCCAAAGCAAACCTCTTTATTGTTATTATTTAGTATTTGAGGTAAAACCGTTAGTTGTGTGGTTACAAAACTATCGCAGCCATTTTGGGCAACTAATGTGTCTTTATACGTTCCAGAAAGTTGGTAGTATTTATTACCGACTGCCAAACTATCGTTGGCACAAATAGTAATACTATTTGTACTTGTTGAGATTAGTTTTACTTTAATAGCTACTGTATCACAAGTATCTGTCTTTGAGCATCCTCCACCAGCTTTAACATAGTAGGTTACATTTTTAAGAACAAGAGATAATGTAATGGAATCTCCTTTGTGTACTACTTCTCCATCACAGTTATCTTTACTCCAGCACCAATCTTGGGCATCATTTAATGAGCCTGTAGTAACTTTTATTGTTACGCTACTGCCTTTACAGACTGATAGTGCATTAGCAGATAAAATAGGTTTTGTGGGTTGAATACAGGAGTATTTATAAAAATATACTGAACCAGCATTACTTACATTATTTTTGCTTTGAAAGTCATCATCATCCCATGGAGCACCAATAATAATATTTTCGCCATCAATAGCCACAGCAGTACCAAAAGCATCAGTTCCATTCCTATCCTTTGCTACAGAAATTTTAGTATTTACCCATTTGCCTTTATTGTTTTTTTCATACGTTGTTACACTACCTGCTTTAGAAATAAAGTTGAGTTCCTTTTCATCATAGGAAGATCGGGATCCCACTAATACCAAACTACCTTGTATGGCAACTGAAATACCAACCTGACCTTGGGCTTCTCTGGTTACGCCTTGTATTTTCTTCACCTCATTCCAGAAATTACCTGTCCGTTCAAATATGTATGCCATACCAGCACCTGCTAATGAGTTGGAACCTGATGAATCAAGCCCATGCCCTGTTGCATTTACAACAATTGTTTGTGAAGATGATATGGCTACTCTAGTACCAAACCACGAGAGTGTAGCCCTATTTGATGGCACTATTTTTTTAACGAAGTTCCATTTCCCGTTATTATCAATTTTGAAGGTATATATTGAACCTGCTATGGTTAGTTGATTACCTCCATTTACATCATGGTCTTCAAAAGGAGCCCCTACAACTAAATAGGTCTCTTTTATACTAACCGACGATCCAAATCTATCAAATGCGTCCCTATCTGAAGCTACTATTTTCTGTACTTGCTTCCACTTTTTCGATGATTTATCGTACTTAAATATATAAGCAGAGCCTGCGCCACTTTTTTGATTATTTCCCTTCGCATCTTCATCCTCTAGGCTTGCACCCACTACTAAATAATTGCCAGAAACGGAAACTGAAATGCCAAAAGCATCACCAACATCTCTATCATCAGCAACTATCCTTTGCACTTCTATCCATTTATCATTACTGTCTCTTTTAAATATATAAACCATACCAGCATCAGTTTTTACGTTGTTCCCAGCAGTATCTTCATCTTGCCCTATCGCCCCTATAAAAGCAAAATCGCCTTGTATGCAAAGTGAGGTAGCAAAAAAATCATCAGTAGCTCTATCACTAGCCACTATCTTTTGTTTATATTTCCATTTTTCGGCAGTATCTTTTTTATAAATATAAGCTCCACCAGTACTACGCAAAGAATCTTGGTTGTTTTCGTCATCATCTTCTTGACTTGTGCCTATTAAGGTGTAATCACCTGATATAGCTACCACCTGACCAAATTCGTCCCTTCCATTTCTATCAGCTTGGGGGGGGGTGCTCTTTTCAATAAAAGATTGCCCTATTGCTGCTGAAACACTAAAAATAAAAAATAAATTAAATAAGATTTTTTTAAATACCGCCATAATTAATGTCTTCATTTTAGGAATGAGTTAATAGTTTGATAGATAGCATAAAAACATATTTTGTTTTTAACAAACAGCAATCGGTTGTTTTAGTGCAATAAGCGGTCAGCAAAATGAAGTGAGCAAAGAAAAGGCTATACTTCTAATATAATAGTAACCTTAGTCCCTGTTTCTCCATCATTATATAAACTAATGTCTTCAATAAGTATTGGGCGGGTTTGTTGTGCCGACTCCATTCTTTCTCTAACCAATTTTATACCCATAGAACGATGTGCAATACCAATTTTTTTATTTTTTGATGTATTTATTCCAATTCCATTATCCGTTATAGATATTTCAATTATATCTGCTGATAAGAAATCTATACTAACAGTTAGTTTGCCATTATGCTTTGCAGGAAGAAGCCCATGGTTAATAGCATTTTCCACAAAAGGCTGTATTAACATATTGGGTATTTCTATGTTTTCTTTATCAATAGACGCATCTACAATAATATCAAAGTCAAACTTATCTTTAAATCTAAATTGCTCCAATAAAATATATAACTCTAGTCTGCGCAATTCATCTCTTAATGCTATATACGATTTATCTGAATTAATTAAATTAAGCCGTATAAGCTCAGAAAAATAAGCTATATATTTATCATCAACTGTTTCTCCGGGTTTTAAATGCTCCAAATAGCTGATTATAGAGTGCAATACATTTGATATAAAATGCGGGTTCATCAATGCATTCATTGCCTGCATTTTAAGATAAAGTAGTTGTTGTTCTATTTTACTTTTCTTTAAATCTCTATCACGTAAAATTCTTAACCGCACCCTATGGGTTATAATAGCAATGGATAGTGATAATAGTACCGTGCTAATAAGAAACCATTTCTTTTGCCAAAAAGGGGTGAATACTGAAAATTTGAGTTTTTCAGTACGAGAGACTTCTCCATTAGCATGGTTTCTTACTCTAACAGAAAATGTATAATCACCTGGGGGTAAATTTTTAAAATTAAGGTTATTGTTTGTAGTCGTATTCCAACCTGTATCTATGGGCAATAGCTTAGTTTCATACCGAAGCTGCTGCCCATAAGCTATTGCAATTGACGAATAATACACCGAAAAACTATTACTTTTATAAGGCAATGTAAAGGGTGTTGGAGCATAGAAAACGGAATCGCCAACAATAACTTTTGATATAACAATACCTGGATTGCATACTGGTATTTTGAGTTTTAATTTATAAGCATCACCAATAGTCCCTACTAATAAATCATCACCCGTAATACTTAGTGCCAATATCTCGTCCATTGCTTCAAAGGGTTGGATGTCATAAGGATAAAAAACATCATTGGTTTTCTCATAATAGCCCAACCCTTTAAGAGTACCCGCCCAAATCTTCCCTTCTTTATCTTCTTCCAAGACCTTGCATAAATTGTGTGGTAGCCCTTCTTTACTGGTGTATTGTTTTTTCAAATCGCCATTAAATGTAAACACTCCTTGGTTTGTTGCCGCCCAAACAACACCATTCTTCCCTATTAATAAGTCAAATACTTTAATACTATTTTTAATTAGTATTACTTTTCCATTTTTAGTTTTGTATAATCCTTTTTCACTTCCAAGCCAAGTAAAGCCCACTTTATCCGTTACTAAGGCATTAAACCTGCCAACGTTTAAAAACGAATTTTTAAATGGGATTAAGCTATCATTTTCTAAAGTAAAAAGCCCTTTAAAAGAGGAAACGATTAGCTTATTTTTATTGTTATAGCAAAATGCAATAGCACCATCGTTAGCATTGTCAATAATTTTAAATGTTTTATTTTTATCATTCCAAACTAAAATGCCATTGGGAGTTGAGGCTAAAATACGCCCCTCATTATCTTCGAAAAGGTTATAAATTTTAGACCTTTTACTTTTAGAACCTTTATTTATTCGCTCAAGTACAAGGTTTTTAGTTTTATATAGTTTGCCTTGACTAGCTATCCAATTATTGTTTTTAGTACTTAAAACTGCTGTTGCGTACGGCAACTTTTGTTTATTATGCTGAATAAAGCTTGTTGCATATTCTGATATACTTATACAGTACACCCCGTTTGATTGTGTTCCAATCCATAAGTTGCCCTCCCAATCTTCCTCAATACAATTAAATACCTCGTTCTCAATTCCAAGTGTTTTGTTTATATCTATAATTTTCTCTCCCATTTTTACCCAGATACCTTGTTGTGGAGTGGCTCGCCAAATATATCCTCTATAATCAATATGAATAATTGAGTGTTGGCATTTTTCTGATAGCTCCCACGCTATACTAATTTTACTATTGGCTAATTTAAAAACCTTATTGTTAGAGGCTATCCATGTATATTCTCTATTTGCTTGAATATCGTCAATACGTCTATTCTGTAGTTCAGGGTATTCAAGTTTAGTTGTGGTATTGCTTTTATAAGCATATAAACCGTTTGGTGTACCTAAAAGTAAACCTTGTTTTTGTGAATAGGCTATACAGGTAGGATAGATACTTTTATTCTTATATACTGGGTTTACCTGTGTTAGTGTATCATTTTTATACTGATAAACTGCTTTGCTAGTTGAGACTGCATAAAAACAATTATCTCCTTTAACAATAGTTACTATTTTATCGTATTCATCAACATTTTCATCACTATTAATAGGGAACAGCTTTCCATTGCTAAAAATATACATTCCCTCTCTATAAAAACTTACCAAAAGCGAATCTTTGTTTAGCTCAGCTATCGCAAGTACTGAGTTTAAAGATACTGGTTGGTTGTAAGTGAAGTTTATAAATTCATATCCATCATATCGGCTTAATCCGTAGTCAGTACCAAACCAAAGCAAACCTGTAGTACCTTGTTGGGTTACTCTAAATACTGTGGAGTGTGAAAGCCCATTTTTTAAAGAAAAATTCTTAAATTTAAGCGATTGAGAAAACCCAATGTGTAATTGAGTAGCTAAACACAATAGTGTAAAAGTTATTTTAAAAAAGAGTTTCAAAAGTAGCTTATCGTTTTTCTAAGGTAAACGTAAACATTTTAATCTTCTCAAAAAATTGCTCTTTCCGTCTTCTTGATATTTCGAGCCTTTCACCAGTTTTCATTACAGCATAAGCAACATCTTTATTAATACACTCCTTTAAATAATTTAGATTTATTATTATAGACCTATGAATTCTAAAAAATTCAGAATCATCAAGTATATCTTCAAAATCTTTTAAAACTCTTGAAGCAACTATGGTTGTTTTATCGTTAAGGTTAATTACTGTGTAATAACTACTGGCTTTAAAATAAATAATATCGGCAACGGGTATTATTTTTAAACCTTCTGATGTTGAGATAGTTATTTTGTTTGCTTTTTCATTAGTATAGTATTGCCTCACCATTTGCTTAAACGATTGTTGATAGGTAAGTAGCTCACTATTTATATTCAGTAGGTTATACTTCTCCACTATTTTTACTTCTGCCAATACAATATCCTCAGCAGTAACGGGTTTTAGTAAGTAGTCAACAGCGTTAGATTTTAGGGCTTTTAAAGCATAATTATCATAGGCGGTTACAAAAACTGTTAGGTAGGAGTAGTTGGGTATAGAATCGATAAGTTTAAAACCATCACCATCCTGCATTTTAATATCTAAAAAAATAGCATCTACTTTTGTTTTGGCAAGAAAATCAAGTGCTTCCTGCACTGAACTCGCCTCACCAATACATTTAATAGAGTTACAGTTTTCACCTACTAACTTTTTAAGCCGTGTGCGTGTATCTTTTTCATCATCTACTATAAGGGCGTTTAGTATCATATATATTATTTTAAGATGCTATTTGATAGTTTTTTGCTGCCAAACCAAAGCTAAATGTACGTTTAAATACTGTTGTTTGTAACAATAATAGCTTAAAATTCTAAATTCAAATGGCAAGTTAAAGTAAATACACAACCGTTTAGTGTCTGATAATTACCATATACGGTTTTTACTTACTGAAAAAACTATTTTGAAATAACCAGTCTACTAGTAGATAGTATTTGTTGTTCCTTGTTTACAACTTGCACTATATAAATGCCCTTTTTAAGTTTGGCTACTGAAACAGTCTGCACATCAGCAGAGAGTGTTTCGTGTTTTACCAATTGCCCAGTTATGCTATATATTTTAAGTTGGTACGCTTCGGTCAGCTCTTCAGTATTAACCATAAGTATATTTGCTGTAGGGTTAGGATAAATGCGTATACTTTTATTTCTGCTTTCAACTTCTGCTACTGAAACTGTATTAACAGGAGGAGAAAAAGTATATACTGTATTTTCTTTTGGCATACCACTTAAAGTTCTATTAACTTGATTTACTAAAAGGGGCGATTCAGGATTGCCTATTAACTCTTGTTTTTCAACAAAATCCTGACTGACTTGATCAAAACGGAAAACTCCCACGGAAGGACCAAGCCCTTCGCCAGTGAAACCCGCTATGCTAGTAACGTTATGAGACCCGAAATGAACAGAAAAACTACCCGTCTTTTCATACAACCATAGCTGTACATTAATAAAATCTGAATTAACATGGTTTTCTAATCCCATATTATTCCATTGAAATTTTAATACCCTATTGGGTTCAATACCTGAAACAGAATAGGATATTGTACTGGTAGAGTCTTTTCTATCTAATAACGAGTTAAAGCATTGGATAACTCTAAAAGAAGTATCTCTATCAAAAATATACCCTTTTCTAAAAACGATAATTCCAATATCATCAGCAAAGTCAACTTCTTTTCCCATTATTTTGAATTTAAAAGGGATTTTCACACTGTATGAACCTTCAATAAAAAGTAGATTAGTATCATTAATTAACTTAGCTGCCTTAAGCTCCTCATACGGTTCTATCGTTGTTTTAAAGCTGTAATTTTGAGACCACGCACTTGCTGTAAAAAGCATTAATGAGAATAAGACATAAATATTTTTCATGATATTTTTTTTATAAATGTTTAAGAACTAATTGAGATGCTATTGTTTTTGAATAATTAAAATGCCATTACATTAAATCGTACTTGGTAAAATACTTCTGATAAGTCGGTTACATCAGTTGTACTTCCTGATAATGTTGAAATTTTATTTTGAAGTGAATGCAAATTACGGTGAATATTTTGAAAAAATATCTACCGATAAGTTAAAGGCTATTTATAACTAATAAGTGGCTGCTATTGACCTATAATTACTCTTTTGGAGAGAAATAATAGATAAGCAGATATCACTTTTTGGAATTTCGATGGTATTTCAAAAATAACATTACCAAATACTGATTATAATAAACCACTCATAGGTTAATAGCTGTAGCTTACCATTATGCTTGCTTTTTTTTTGTATGTAACATGCTGTTTGTTAGTTATTTATATTCAAGCTGAATACCTATGTCTCTTTATGCCCCTAAGGCAACAAATTATTTTAAAAGGAACTCTTATCAGTATAAACAACAATTTAAATATTTATAATTATGAAAAAAGTAACATTACTATTTGCTATTATTTTAATAGCCTCAAGTCTTTTTGGACAACAAACAGATTTAAAGCTAACTGTTTTAGAGATTAATGAGGGTCAAACAATTATTGAAGATCAACCTTTTAAGCTAAGGTTAGCCTTTGAAAACGTAGGTACCGACCCTATTTTGACAACTGATAGGCTTTCCTTCGCTTTTACTATTGATAACCAAGTATTATTGAGTTCGATAACAACCTTACAACACAATGGTATTGCTGTTGGACAAACCATTTTTTTTGAAAACAAAAACTTTGTTTTACCTGTAACCGATAATAGCCTTTATGGAAAAGATAGGAGTTTATGTGGTGGTATGATTCTTATTAGAGATGGTGAAGATGCTGACACACTAAATGCTAATAATAGAAGTTGCCATACCGTAGATATCTTTGAAAAAAATGCAACCAGTGTAAGTGAGCTTGTTAAGGAACAAAAAATGCAACTGTATCCTAACCCTGCAACCAACACAATAACTGTTAATATGGATACTTATGTGGGTACTTATGAATTGAAAATATTTAGTTTAACAGGTCAATTGGTCAAACATGAAATAGTAAACAGCGGTGTTCAACCAATTTCTGTGGCTAATCTTAAAAATGGTGTTTATATGGTACGAGCCGTAAATAAAGAACAACAAGTACTATCTACCAGTAGATTAGTTATTTCAAAATAGTTTTCATGTGTCTCCTTTCCAACCCAACCGAGGCTAACTATTTTGTTAGTCTCGGTTTTTTATGTCATAACAATATCATTAATTATAAAAAACATTACCGCTTACTGATTTACGCCGGTCACTCATCAGAAATTATTACAAGATAATTTTATAAACAAATGATTGTGAGTGGATTACAGTTTTTTAACGAAATATTGCCAAACTAAATGTAGTTGTGGTTTACCCTAGATTACCTTAAATTTAAACTTGATTTAGTTACAGTCAGTGGTCAAAAGGTGCATTTACGATGAAAAATCTATTCTTATTTATTATTTTCCTTTGCATTTTCACAACGTTGTGAGTGGTTAAATACTGAGGGAAATACTTCATTTCAACAACATTTTACAGATTTATGTACTGATAATGATAATAGTGTTATAGTATGTGGTTTCACTAATGACTCACTAAGTATTGGTAATTTTCATATTCGAAGACAGGCGGTGATTACTCCTCATTATCCAGTTATATTTAAATATGATGAATTTGGTGATTTATTATGGGCTGATACTTCCATTAAGCTTTCCTCAAGTAATGCTGATATACTCTTTGAAAGAGTATTTGCTGATGCACATAATAATATTTATGTCCTAGGTATTGTAAAGGGAACTATCTCTTTTGCAAGAGATACTATTAATTATCAATTTTCAAATGCCTTAGTTTTGTTTAAGTATGATAAGAATGGAAAAGGTTTATGAATGCGACCATTAATCCGGACTCGAGTCTTATGGACTTCAATACCGACTATAACTATTGATAAGTCAAATAATATTTATATATGCGGAAACTTCAAAAATGGCGCATTACTTTCAGGAAGTAAGGACACGCTAATATCAAATGGAGAAACCGATTGTTTTTGCAATAGATTCATCTCTAATTTTAATAGAATAAATAAGTAAATCAGATAATACTTCAAAGCTGTCTTCTCCAACACTCAAATTATTGCTTTTTGCTTGAATAGCTTTTGAATGTTTTGACATGAAATACTTGATGATTTTTTGAGAATTATAATAGACAAGAATTTTATTAGTTAATAGTATAAAAAATATTACCAATACTATTGTGGATAGTAGAACAAGTTTTGCAGCAGAGTTATAAAGAAACACTACATTTTTAGGTGGAGGTATATCTAATATATAAATAGCTGTTGCTATTAATGAAAAAAATAGTGTCCCATTAAATACTGTTCGTATTGGTTCTTTTTCAAAGCTATTTGTAATTTTTAAGGAGTAATACTTCTCATCAATTTTAGAAATTACTTGTAGCAATATTGGGTAGGCAACACCAAGTATAGCAACAATAAAAGGAACACAAATTGAAATAATATCCATTAACAGTACATTTAATCAAAAATAACAAAAATAGCCCACCTTAGCCCCGTTCACTACAACTACCACAATACAAGCCCCAGAGACATTCAAATTGACAAAGGACTCAACCATAACAATATTTCAAAGATAGGGGAAACAAACTTAGGCTTAATTACTCACTACCAATATATTACCGCTACGTCCTACACAGTAGTTGGTAAGTGGGAATTGCGAAGGTCCATTTAGTAAAAAACCTGCTTCTAAAGCATATTGCGAGTTGCAGCAAGGTATCCAAGTGGTATCATTATCGCTTTTGTATTGCCCGCAACGCAAAAAAACATCGTTTCTTTCTACGGTTACGGTAGCACAGCTATCAAAAGGTTGGTAGGGGCAATTGCGCTCCAAAGCATAAAAATTATCATCAAAATGGTGGTACAACACTATGCCTTTTACTCCACCGTTTAGGTATGTCCATCCACCTTGAGACTGGAGAATGAGGTATTGGGGCAGGTTCATGTTCACAGTAATATTTACAGGAACAACGGGTACATCATTCTGTTGCTGGTCGTTTCTTTTTCCGCATTGCGATAAAACAAATACCAACGTGGTTGCCAAAACTGCTGAAAGTGTGTACTGTATAAACTTTTTCATGCTCTATTATAAACGATTTTTTGATGCTTTATGTTGTTTTGTCCATTTTGTTACTGCAAGCCATTTTTTAGGCTAATGAGGTTAATCTATCAATTTTTACACACCCTTAGTCCCCACCTGAATGGCGGGGGCAGGTGGGAAACCTACGCACTTGCCACTTCTAAATCTCCTAAAAAGGACTTTTGTTTAGCTAAACAAATTGTTGTTCAGTTTTTTCAAACTATACTAAAAACACTATTAGTTGTATTCATAAAACCCTTTACCCGTTTTGCGCCCATAATGCCCTGCATCTACCTTTTGTTGTTGTATGCGGCTGGGGCGAAATTTCGAATCGTTATAAAACAACTTGAACATACTATTGGTTACTGAAAAATTGGTTTCCACCCCAATTAAATCCATCAGCCTAAAAGGTCCCATTCTGAAACCACTACTTTCTATTAGGGCATCAATAGTTTCAAAATTGGCTACATTATCTTCGGCAACTTTTAGCCCTTCTACATAAAAATGGCGGGCAACTCGGTTCACTATAAACCCTGGGGCATCTTTTGCCATAATGGGTGTTTTTTTCACACTTTGCACAAAAGTTTTGGCAATTTGGGCTACTTCATCACTGGTTTGTACGCCTGCTATTACCTCTACCAGTTTCATTATATGGGCGGGATTAAAAAAGTGTATTCCCACCACACGTTCGGGGTGGTTAATTTTGGCGGCTATTTGTGTAATAGGTATTGTTGATGTATTGGTAGCCAATACAGTTGCGGTAGGGTTTTGCGCTGCCAATTTCTCAAATAGGCTCACCTTTACGTCTAATCGTTCAACAATTGCTTCAAGAATTAAATCAGCTTTAAGGTCTTCAAAATTTTCAGTAAAAATCAACCTTGATAGCGCATCGGTTTTTTGCGCTTCACTCATTTTACCACGAGTGATAGCACCATCTATATTTTTGTTAACGCCTGCCTTTGCTTTGGTAAGCATTTCAGGATTTATATCATACAAAAAGGTGGTATATCCATTTTGCGCGCACACCTGTGCTATACCTGCGCCCATTACTCCTGCGCCTATTATTGCTATTTTTTTTATTGTCATTTTTCAGTTTACAGTTTCAAATCTTCTGTTTCAAATTCTCGTCATTGCGAGCAGGAATGACGACGCAATCTTTATCAAATATTTAAAGATTAGGTCTCTTACCTAAGAAGGTTCGCTCGTAATGACGTTAGTGGGTTAACACATTGAAATTTTCTCTACTCTACGTTGATGTCTCCCTCCTTCAAAATCAGTAGTTAAAAACGCATCTATTATTTCAAATGCTATATCCTCAGTAATAAAACGGGCGGGGATACACACCACATTAGCATTGTTGTGTTGGCGGGCAAGTTCACTCAATTCTTCAGTCCAGCATAGTGCAGCACGAATTTCACTGTATTTATTAGCCGTCATACACACCCCGTTGCCACTACCACAAATTAGTATGCCCAACTCATTCTCGTTGGCTATAACCGATTTTGCTAAAGGATGTACAAAATCAGGATAATCAACAGAGTCTATCGCATCAGTACCAAAGTTGTGTACCTCGTGTCCTGCCTCTTGCAAGCGAGTTATTACTTTTTGTTTTAGTGCTGTTCCTGCGTGGTCGTTGCCTATGGCTATTTTCATAGTGTGTATTTTATATGATTAAATGGCTTCGTTTGCTTTTCTTTTTTCTACCCTTCGGGCGATGATAATGCCTATCTCGTACAATATGGCTAAGGGTATGGTCATTAGCACTTGACTGGTAACATCAGGCGGGGTAATAACTGCCGAAAGTAATAATATAATTATAATAGCATAGCGGCGATATTTCTTTAAAAAATCTACCGATACCAAACCAATTCTTGCAAGGAAATATATTATTATAGGTAACTCAAAAATAATGCCTGTGGCAACGGTTAGCATAGTTACAAAACCAATGTATGATACCACAGTAAATTTGTTTTCTATATTATCCATTAGTTTAAAACTGCCCAAAAAGTTAAGCGATACAGGGGTGAGCATAAAATAGCCAAACAATACCCCTAAAAAAAATAAGCTACTGCAATAAAACACCATTCCCTTTGCCGATTTTACTTCTTTTCCGCTTAATGCAGGTTTAATAAACAACCAAAGCTGGTATAATATCCAAGGGAAAGAGAGAATAACGCCTGCAATGGCTGATACCATAAAATACTGGGTAAACTGTGCAGTAACCGATGGACTAAAAATAATATAATCCACAGATTTGATGCACAAATCATCAGTATTATTTACCCAATACGATAGCTTGCAAAGCATTTCATACGTCCAAAAATCTAAGCGAGTAGGAGCAAAGATGATACCTTTAAAAAGTACATCTTTAAATACAAGTGCTAAGAGGGTAAAAACGGCAACACCGCCAAAGCCTCGTATAAGGTACTTTCTCAACTCATCCAAGTGTTCAAAAAAGGTCATTTCCTTTCTCTCTACTTTCACATCAAAATCTTGGTCTAAGGGCATATTTTGTTTTTCGGAACTGCGAAATTAAAGAAATAATCAGAAGGCAACTATAAAGGTTGGCTTTAACCCCTAAATACATTATGGCTATAATTTTTAATATCAGAATAAAAACTATGTAAACAACTGAATATCAACGCTCTTACTGCTATTATATTTTAACCTTTGGTACGCGCATTGTCATGCTGAACTTGATTTAGTATCTATGTTGCTACTATATTAAAAAAAACAGAATAGACATAAATGCCCATTCTATACACAAAGTTTTTTGTTAACGGTTATGAATTGCGGCAGGTTTCAACCTGCTGCAAAAAAACGCCTGAACGGCACAGGCACGGTGTGTTTATTAAATTGGGTGAGGGAATAAGGAAGCAGGCATTGTAATAATATATAAAATATACATTACAGAATAATGCGCTACGGAGTAAAGTAGTGGTAATCACACCCTCATCAATACAGTGTTCCCTATTTATTAAGGGTAAGAAAATGAAAAAAAACATAAGCATACCAGCAGTTGCTGGCGAGTGGGGATTTAGAAATATTCTAAATTGTGAATAAAATGTTGTTAAAGGGCGGTAGAAGCATAAATTTGCAGCATCTTAAAAATCGACCTTTCTCTATTATTAAAATATGAATTGGCTAATAAAAACGCTCTCGTCATCCATTGGAAAAAAAATCACTATGAGTTTAACAGGCTTGTTTTTGTGTACTTTCCTAATAACTCATTTAACAGGTAATTTACAATTATTAAAGTCTGACAGTGGTTTGGCTTTTAATGAGTATGCGGTTTTTATGACCACATTTCCGCTTATTAAATTTATTTCTTATGGGCTATATGCTACCATATTGTACCATGCTGTTATGGGCTTGTTTTTGGCTAATAAAAACAGTGCTGCCAGAAAAAGTAAATATGCAGTAGCAGCAGGTAATGCCACTAGTTTTTGGGCAAGCCGCTGGATGGGTTTATTAGGCACTATTATTTTAGTATTTGTGGTAGTACACATGGGCGATTTTTGGTTTGAGTACAAGTTTGGCAATACTCCTTATGTGCAATACACTATTGATATGAATAGTGATAAACTAATGGATGCAGATACAAGTGTAGCCCCTATTGAAACCAAAATACAAGAAACCTTTACCGCATCTACTAAAACAGTGATAGTGAAAGACCTGTATCGTGAGGTTAGCGAGGCATTTAAAAACCCATTATTGGTGCTACTGTATGTGTTTTCTATGGGCGCTATTGCCTTTCATTTAATTCATGGTTTTCAAAGTGCCTTCCAAACTTTGGGAATAAACCACAACAAGTACAACGGTTTTATAAAATTTATAGCAATTTGGGTGTTTGGGGTCATTATCCCTGTCTTGTTTGCCTTAATTCCTGTTTATATCCTTTTTAGTTAATTCAAGTCCCACACTTATACCGAAAAGAAACGATGTCTGAAAAATTAATATCAAAAATACCTGACGGTCCTATAAGCGATAAATGGACTGACCATAAATTTAGCCTTAAACTGGTAAACCCTGCCAATAAGCGTAAATACGATATTATAGTAGTGGGCAGTGGTTTGGCGGGTGCTTCGGCGGCGGCATCATTGGCTGAGTTGGGTTATAATGTAAAAGTATTTTGTTTTCAAGATAGTGCCCGCCGAGCGCATTCTATTGCAGCACAAGGCGGTATTAATGCGGCAAAAAACTATAAGAACGATGGCGATAGCGTATATCGTTTGTTTTACGATACTGTAAAGGGAGGCGATTACCGTGCTCGCGAGGCAAACGTTCACCGCTTGGCAGAAGTGAGTGTAGATATTATAGACCAATGTGTGGCACAGGGCGTACCCTTTGCTAGGGAATACGGTGGCTTGTTGGACAATCGCTCATTTGGTGGTGCGCAAGTATCACGTACTTTTTATGCCAGAGGGCAAACAGGGCAGCAACTACTTTTGGGTGCATACAGTGCCATGAACCGTATGGTAGCCGAAGGTAAAATTGAAATGTTTGAACGCCACGAAATGCTTGACGTGGTAACTATTGATGGGCACGCCCGTGGAATAATAGCCCGCAACCTTGAAACGGGCGAGATAGAACGCCATGCGGGGCATTCAGTTTTGCTATGTACGGGTGGTTATGGAAACGTGTTTTATTTATCAACCAATGCAAAAGGCAGTAATGTAACTGCGGCTTGGCGGGCGCACAAAAAAGGAGCATTTTTTGGCAACCCTTGCTATACACAAATACACCCTACTTGTATCCCCGTATCAGGAGACCATCAATCAAAACTTACGCTAATGTCAGAAAGTTTGCGTAATGATGGGCGTGTATGGGTGCCTAAAGCAAGAGGCGATAAGCGCAAAGCCAAAGACATTCCCGAAAACGAAAGAGATTACTATTTAGAACGCAAATATCCATCGTTTGGTAACTTAGTACCCCGTGATGTTGCAAGTAGAAATGCAAAAGAGATGTGTGATGATGGTAAAGGCGTTGGCTCAAGTGGTTTAGCCGTTTATCTTGATTTTGCTGATGCTATTAACCGTTTGGGCAAAGAATCTGTTGAGGCTAAATATGGTAATTTGTTTGATATGTATAAGCAGATTACGGGCGAAAACCCTTACGAAGTACCCATGCGTATATATCCTGCTGTTCACTACACTATGGGTGGGCTGTGGGTAGATTATAACCTAATGACTACCGTACCCGGCTTATATGCTTTGGGCGAGGCTAACTTTAGCGACCATGGTGCAAACCGATTGGGCGCATCAGCATTAATGCAAGGCTTGGCAGATGGCTATTTTGTAATACCCGCTACACTGGGCGATTATCTTACTGATGTTGAACGCAAGCCTATTTCTACCGATTTGCCTGAATTTGAAAAAACAGAAGCAGAGGTACAAGAAAGAGTAAATAAGCTATTAAGTATAAAAGGTAAAAACTCCGTAGATTATTACCACAAAAAATTAGGCAAAATAATGTGGGACAAATGCGGAATGGCACGTAATGAGAAAGACCTAAAAGAAGCAAAAGAGGAGATACGGGCAATACGTGAAGATTTTTGGCAAAATGTAAACGTTACGGGTACTAATGAGGAGTTTAACCAACAACTTGAAAAAGCAGGACGTGTTGCCGACTTTTTAGAGTTGGGAGAGTTAATGGTGGACGATGCCTTGCACCGAAACGAATCGTGTGGCGGGCATTTTAGAGAAGAATACCAAACTGCTGATAATGAAGCCAAACGTGATGATGAAAACTTTGCCTATGTAGCCGCATGGGAATATACAGGCGAAAACCAAGTTGAAAATCTACACAAAGAAAATTTAGAATTTAAAGATGTTAAGCTAACCACCCGAAGTTATAAATAGTATTCAGATTTAAAACCAAACCTGAAACTACGAATTAAAAACTTGCAGCTTGATAAATATTACATAAGAGACTTAAAAAATAAAACTACAAACTAATATGAACCTTACGCTAAAAGTTTGGAGACAAAAAAACAGAAATACTACTGGCAAGTTTGAAACCTACAAGGCAGAGAATGTATCGCCTGATATGTCGTTTTTGGAAATGGTTGACGAGGTAAACGAAAAAATATTAAGCAAAGGGCAAGAACCCATAGCGTTTGACCATGATTGCCGCGAGGGTATATGTGGTAGTTGCAGTATGTATATAAACGGTAGAGCGCATGGTCCGCTAAAAGGGGTAACTGCCTGCCAGCTTCATATGCGTAGCTACAACGAGGGCGATACCATAACTATTGAACCTTGGCGGGCAAATGCTTTCCCAGTAATAAAAGATTTGGTAGTAGATCGTTCTGCATTTGAGAGAATACAGCGTAAAGGCGGTTTCGTATCAGTAAACACGGGTGCTGTGCCTGATGCTAATGCAATGCCCGTTGCAAAAGACTATGCCGAGGAAGCCTTTAATATGGCTGCCTGTATTGGCTGTGGAGCGTGTGTAGCGGCTTGCAAAAACTCATCGGCAATGCTGTTTGTGGGTGCAAAAGTGAGCCAGTATGCGCTACTTCCTCAAGGGCAAGCAGAGCGTCAAAATAGGGCTTTAAACATGGTAGAGCAAATGGATAAAGAAGGCTTTGGAGCTTGTACCAACACAGGTGCTTGCAGTGCAGAGTGCCCTAAAGAAATTTCTTTAACAGCTATTGCAACACTTAATAGAGAGTATTTAAGTGCCAGTTTTAGTAAAAAAGAGTAGTAAAAAATCTATTTCGTATAAAAAATATATCATAAGTACCTATACAATAGCTTCTTTGGTTTAAAACAAATACTTACCATTTGTTAAATACTGGTATTAGTGTAACTTCGTCCGTTACATTTCCATAATACAACGTTTTTTTAGTAGCAAATGAAGTACTTAGGTAGGTTTATTTTATTTACTGTTCTCATTTTCCTTTCTGTTTCGGCTTTTTCGCAGCAGTTATCTCACTTCCCTTTATCTTATAATGATAGTACGTGTACGGGTGATACTGCTTTTATATCTATACGCTTTATCAATACCGATAATACCGATACACTAACCATAGACTCTATACAAATACCTTCTGGCTTTACCAAAAAAGATACTTATCCTGTTACAATACTACCTGATGACTCTACTTTATTAGAATTTTTTAATCCTGCATCTATGGTGGGTACATTTGGCGATTCTTTAAAAGTATATTCAAACGCAACAAACATACCCAGCGGGTATAGCATATTTACCCGATTAAAAGTAAACCCCAAGCCGGTAACGGGGTACAGCATTAATGATACCGCCCAATGCTTGGATGTGAATAGTTTTGTAATTACAAACTCAACAACAATAAGTGCTGGCACAATAACTTACGAGTGGTTTTTTAGTGATGCCACGCAAAATTTTACACAAAACCCTACAAAAGTTTTTACCACCGCTGATACTTTTGCTGTTACGCTTATAGCAAAATCAGATAAAGGATGTAATGCCTTCCAAACAGAACAGGTAATAGTTTTTCCTGCACCAGTGGCAAAAATAGAAAATAGTAATACTTTTACTTGTTTTAAAAATCATAAGATAGATTTGGTGGACTCTACCAAACTATCAGAAGGGACATATACGGTGAAATGGTTTTTTGGAACTGGTGATTCTTCAACAAAAAGCGATACTTCATACGTTTATCCTAAAGACTCTACTTATAGAGTAAAGCTATATGCTACCAGCAATAGAGGATGTATAGGCATAGATTCACAAGATATTATTATCAACCCCTCTCCCTCTGTTAGTTTTTTTGTAAATGATAGCGCACAATGTTTCGTAGGAAATAGCTATGACTTTACAGATAGCTCATCAATAAGCAGTGGAAGTATATCATCTTACAGTTGGGATTTTGGTGATGCTACCAACTCCTCATCCCAATCGCCCACAGGAAAAGTATATACTACTGCAGGGGTGAAAAATGTTAGGCTGGTAGTTACCAGTGATTTAAATTGCACTGATACTCTTACAAAACCAGTATCTGTGCAGCAAACGCCAGTGGCAGGCTTCACCACAAACGATACAGCACAGTGCCTTGTAGATAATATATTTAGTTATACTAATACCAGTACCATTGGTGGTATTGATACATTGTTTTATAATTGGACATTGGGCGATGGTATGGTAAATGCCTCTGATACGGACGTAATACACAGCTATACCGCAGCCAATACCTATACTGTTAAACTTGTAGCTACATCAAACTACGGTTGTAAAGACTCTATTACAAGTGGTGTAGAAACGTATGCACACCCACAATCGGCATTTGGTATTAATGATAGTGCCCAATGCCTAAACAACCAAGCCTATGTTTTTACCGATAGTTCAACAATAGCTAATGGAAGTATTGACGAGTATTTTTGGCGTTTTGGAAATGGGGATACCAGTACCATAACCTCGCCTACAAAAAATGATTATTTAGCGCATGATACTGTAATGGTTCAATTAATAACCCGCTCAAATCAAAACTGTTATGATACTGCGGCAAAAGAGTTAATTATATTTCCTGTACCGCAAGTACAATTTACCCTGCCCGATACTGTTTTATGCTTCGTTAACCACTCTTTTACATTTGATGATAATTCAACCATCGCGTATGGCACACTCAGCTATCAATGGCAATTTGGCAATGGAGCAACATCAGCTGCCGCCGATACTATTTATACCTATCCCAATTATAGTACTTTGTATCAAATTGGGTTAAATGTATTTTCTGATCAAGGCTGTGCAGCATCAGGTACGGATAGTGTTTACCTATACCAAAATCCCGTAGCCGATTTTATTATTCTTGACTCTGCCAAATGTTTAAGAGCAAACTCGTTTACATTTTTTGATAACAGCACCATACCCAGTGGTACTTTCTCACAATCTTGGCAATTTGGAGATGGTGATACCAGCACACAAACCAATCCTATACATACTTATACTGTTTCTGATACGCTGGAGGTTAAACTTACAGCCATCTCCGATTTGGGATGCACCGATACAGCAGAAAAACAAATCATTGTTTTTCCCCAACCTGCTACAAGCTATGTAGTTGATGATATTGAACAATGTTTTGACGGACACGTATTTAATTTTAGAGATACTTCTACTATTATTTATGGTACACTAACGTACAACTGGGATTTTGGTGATGGAACATCATCAATAATTACAACACCAGTTAAAAACTATACCACTGCTGATACTTTTAATATCATCTATACTGTTACATCAAACCAAGGTTGTGATAGCACCGCAACAGGGCAGGTGTATATAAACCCAAGCCCAACTAATGTGGGTTTTGCTACTAATGATACCATACAGTGTTTTGATGATAACCAGTTTGTATATACTAACTCAACGGCTTTAAGTACGGGTACACTGTTCTACACATGGTCGTTGGGAAATGGCAGCACAGTAGGTTCAAGAGACGCATCACTTATTTATCTATCTACTGATACCTTAACGGTAAAAATGGTAATAACCACTGATAAAAATTGTAAGGACTCTGCTACTCAAACCATTTATATACACCCCAATCCTTCGGTATCGTTTAATGTAAACGATCCCATTCAATGTTTTGGAGGCAATACCTTCGATTTCAATAATATTAGCAACGTGCCATACGGTACTTTAACCTACGATTGGGATTTGGGAGATGGCACTATGTCAACCCAAACATCAATATTAGGACATAATTATGCTACTGCTGATACATTTACAATTGCTTTAAGAGCAATTTCAGATTTGGGCTGTGCTGACTCAATAACACGGAATGTGTTTGTGCATCCAGACCCTATTGCCGATTTTGTGATAAACGATGATGCCCAATGTGTAAATGGTAATAGTTTCCAGTTTACTGATAATACATTTATACTTTCGGGTAGTGTAAACTATAGTTGGAACTTTGGAGATAATAATGGAGCTAGCGTACAAAATCCTACCCGTGTGTATACAAAGGCGGATACATTTACAGTGACTTTAATTACTACCTCCAATTTAAGCTGTAAGGATACCATTACCAAGCAGGTATTTGTAACCCCAAGCCCCGACCCTACTTTTGCGGGATTAAACAGCCAGTTTTGTATAAATGGTAGTACTGTTATCTTAACCCCTACCCAACTGGGTGGCACTTTTAGCGGCGATAATATTACTGGAGACCAGTTTAGCCCTGTGCAACCAGGGTGGAATTTTGTAACTTACGGGATAACGGTAAACGGCTGCTCTGATACATTAACAGACTCTACACAAATTGTACCTATACCTGTTGTTGATTTAGGTTTGGATACGGTATTGTGTAAAGAAGATTTTTATACCATAAATGTTTTTACACAAGGGGCAACCTACCTATGGAGCGATAGTAGTACAAAATCGTTTTTTAAACTTGCCGAGCAAGGTACACACTGGGTGCGGGTAACAAATGCTTGTGGTACATTTACCGACTCTGTTAAGGCAGGAATTTTAGATTTTGCCTGCGAATCTTTTATGCCTAACGCATTTACACCCGAAGGGAATACCGTAAACGATTATTTTGTGCCTACCATTGACACCAATGTTGTGAAAGGATTAGAGTTTATTGTGTTTAGCCGTTGGGGCAATGTTATTTTTACCACTAAAGATTTAAAAACATTAGGTTGGGACGGTAATCAAAATGGAGTACCCGCCCCCGAAGGCGTTTATGCTTACTTGCTTAATCTTACTTTGATTAGAGAAGACACTAGAGTTTTAAAACAAATTAAAGGCAGTTTCCATTTACTTAGATAAAGGTATACTTAGCGATTTTATCGCCCCATCATTTAACTAATTTCGATACCTTTGCACACCTAAAATTATGACTGGTGAAACAAGAGGAACATCGTTATTTTGTTTAATCTTATTACTGCTTTCAGCCCCGTTTTGCAAAGCACAAAAAGGTAAAGAACACACTGCTATCCATACGGATAGCCTAATTATACCTATTCCCACTATTTCGGTAAACAATACCTGCACATACGGTATTGCTACAATAGCTGTTAATATCAATAAAAAAGACTCATCTCAATCAATTCAAAAAATTAATCTTTATAAAAAAAGAGAAAATATAAACCCTACTGATACAGCCGCTGATACTCTAATTATAGTAAACGTTTTTTCTTTAAAAGAACTTGAAAAGCAAAACTATATTATAATTCCAAAACAGCAGGGTGAGTATGCAGTGCGCTTTTTGGTTGAAGCTAAAGAAATTATTAGGCGTAGCCCGCTTTCGCAATTTGTTACTTTACTGCATTGTAGCAGTATTGTGTTTAATGATTTTTTTGACAAGGAAAAAACAGCAAACTATACGCCGCAAAAGCTGGTTAATATTCAGATTACCGAGTTTATTATTTTTGATAGAACAGGCGAAACAGTTTATACTCATAATAATAACACAGTATTGTGGAATGGCACATACCCCAATGAGCAACAATGCCCAAATGGTATTTACTACTACCACTGCAAGTATATTGATATGGCGCAGAATAGCAGTAAAAAATCATTATCGGGCATGGTAGAACTTAAGAATAGGATAAAATAATGTTTACAGGTATTATAGAAACTATTGGAGTGGTAGAGAAAATTGAACGGAATGAAAAAAATATACATTTCACCATCAGTTCGTCCATTTCTAATGCGTTAAAAATAGACCAAAGCATAGCACACAATGGAGTATGCCTAACGGTGATTGCGGTAAAAGAAAACACCCACACCGTTACTGCTATTGATGAAACATTACAAAAAAGTAATTTAAGCCAGTTACAACTTGGTGATACACTTAACTTGGAACGTTGTATGCCTGCCAATGGAAGGTTTGATGGGCATATAGTGCAAGGGCATATAGACCAAACCGCAATTTGTACAGAAATAAAAGAAGTAGCTGGGAGTTGGTTTTTCACTTTCAAATACAAGCCTAAAGGAAATATAACCGTTGAAAAAGGCTCGATAACTATAAACGGAGTAAGCCTAACGGTGGTAAACTCTAAAAACAATAGTTTTTCGGTAGCTATAATACCCTATACCTACCAGCATACTAATTTTAATACGTTTAAAGTAGGTTGTACAGTTAATCTTGAGTTTGATATAATAGGCAAGTATGTTGCCCGTTTACTACCAAAATAAGAACTTCACTAAACAAAATAAACAAATAGGCATTCATGCCTATTCTATTCATAAAAGTTATTGTTAAGGTTATGAATTGCAGCAGGTTTCAACCTACTGTAAAAACCCCTCTTAGGTTGGCAAAGCTCTCCTAAACGGCACGGGCAGGTCTGTTTATACCAGTACGTATAAGTGCTGTGCTTGCCATAAAAATAGAATTAAAATCTTATTCTTACCCATTACAACACAAAGGCGGACTTAAGTCCGCCTTTGTGTTGTAATTCTTATAGCGGAAGGTTTCAACCTATCGCTATGGTAAGCTACTCTAAAGTTTTACTTGCTCATTTCTGCAAAGTTCTTGAAAAAGTAAGGTATAGTTTCAATTCCTTTTAAGTAATTAAAAATACCGTAATGCTCATTTGGCGAGTGTAAGCCATCACTATCTAAACCAAAACCCATTAACACAGATTTAAGCCCTAATTCTTTTTCAAACAATGCTACTATGGGAATACTACCTCCCCCACGTGTGGGTATTGGTTTTTTGCCAAAAGTAGTTTCCATAGCTTTGCTTGCCGCTTTATAAGGGATAGAGTCCGTAGGCGTTACCGCAGGTTCTCCACCATGGTGTGGGCGTACTTCCACCTTAACGGAAGGCGGTGCTATTTTAGTAAAATGCTTCGTAAATTTTTCGGTAATTTCTTCTGATGATTGATGGGGTACTAAACGCATAGATATTTTTGCAAATGCTTTTGAGGGTAATACTGTTTTAGAGCCTTCGCCAATATAGCCACCCCAAATCCCATTTACATCAAGCGTTGGGCGAATGCCTGTACGCTCAATAGTACTATATCCTTTTTCGCCATTTACAGCATCAATTTCTAAATCTTTTTTATAGGCTTCTAAGTCAAATGGAATTTTGGCAAGTTCAGCACGGTCTGCATCGCTCACTTTGGTTACATTATCATAAAAACCATCAACAACAATACGCCCGTCTTCATCTTGCATACTGGTAATCATTTGGCATAAAATATTAATAGGGTTGCCTACACCACCTCCATACACCCCTGAGTGTAAATCACGATTTGGACCAGTAACTTCCACCTCTACATAGCTTAAGCCTCTAAGCCCAACATCAATAGAAGGCACATCGTTTGCAATCATAGAAGTATCAGAAATAAGCACCATATCTGCCTTTAGCATCTCCTTTTTTTCAACAATAAAAGTTGCCAAGTTAGCAGAACCTACCTCCTCTTCACCCTCTATCATAAACTTAACATTGCAAGGCAAATTTTCTGTTTTCATCATGTATTCAAATGCCTTCAGGTGCATATAAAATTGCCCTTTATCATCAGCAGCACCTCTGGCGTATATTTTTTCATCTCGCACAGTTGGTTCAAACGGTGGGGTATTCCACAAATCATCGGGGGTAGAGGGTTGCACATCGTAATGCCCGTAGGTTAATACAGTGGGTAAAGCGGGGTCTATAATTTTCTCACCGTACACAATAGGATGCCCTTTTGTTGCGTACACAGTAACATTATCTGCTCCAGCCTCTTTTAGTTTTTCACAAACAAACTCTGCCCCTTTCTGTACCTCCCCTTTAAATGCAGAATCAGCACTAATAGAGGGTATTCTGAGCAACTCAAAAAGTTCATCCAAAAAGCGTTGTTTGTTCTCGTTTATGTAATCAAGTGGTGTCATAGTATTATAATTTAAATAGTCGTTTTACTCTCCCGCAAAAATAGTAGTTAGAGACCACAATAAAAGTTTTTTTAAAAAGTTAAGCCTTTATGCAACCCATTATCGTATCTTACGTCTTTAATATTAAATACATTGATAGAAGAACAATTTGGAGTAATAAGGGTAAAACCTTTTATAAACGTCATTTTTTTCTATTTTTGTAAAAATAGAATTGGCTAATTTTACGTACTAATCTCTATGAAAAAATATATACTAACTTTACTAATCGCTCTTGTAGCAGGTTTCACCAACTTAACTTTGGGGCAACTAAAACCTCCACCACCAATAAACCCCGATATTGCTAATATATGGACAGGGTTGCCTGATATTGATACTGCCTTGCATTCTGCGGCATCATTTGCTATTGGAAGTAAAATTTATGTAATAACGGGCGATACTACTAGCTGGTTTTTTAGAGGTAAACTTATTCCTACTACCTACGAGTATGATACTTTGGCTCAAACATGGTCAAGAAAAGCTAAGTTCCCAGGTAAATTGCGTATTGGTGCAGTTAGTTTTAGTATAGGCAATAAAGGATATATAGGCGGCGGAAGAAATTTTGCAAAACCTGACTCGGTAGGTACTTCACTATATTTCGCAGATACTGCTAATGTATTAATATCAACAGGTCCTGATACTTGGCAAAAAACAAATACTACCTTTAACTATACAAATGCTAACGGAGATTCTTTATTATTTGATTTTTGGGAATACGACCCTGCGCTTGATACATGGACACAGAAAGCGGATATACCAGATACCTCTATGGGGGGTAGAGCTTATGCCATAGGTTTTGGTTTAAACGGTAAAGGATATGTTGGTTTAGGGTACGGCAATCCGAAAATAGATATTGATACTTCGTTAGGTTCTTCCGTTACTTTAGGTCCTTATATTGATAGTATTTTGCACGTACAAATTGCACCAGGTCCTCCGCCAGTTTTTGCTATCGAAACGGTGTTTAGGCAAGTGCTTGAGCGAACGGTTGATTACACTTATACTGATAGTTTAGACTATCTTCAAGATTTTTGGGAGTATGACCCTTCTAGTGATACATGGACTCAAAAAGATAGTTTCCCAGGTCAAGGGCGTGCCTTTGCTAGTGCGTTTGCTTTAAGAGATAAGGCATTAGTAGGATTAGGATTAGGCGACTCTGTAATGGGAGTTATGTACGATGACTTTTATGTTTATGACCCTATAGCAGATGATTGGACAAGAACAACAGACTTTCCAGCATCTAACCGTTTTGGAGCATCTAGCTTTAGCCTTGGTTTCTTAGGTTATATAGCGGGTGGCAACGATGGTTTGCCCAGAAAAGATTTTTATGAATATAATGACATTTCTAAAACTTGGGATAGATTGCCTGATTTGCCCGACTCAGCACGTTCATTAAGCATTGGAGGGATAACAGCCAGATTTGGATACTTTGGTCTTGGTGCAGGAGTAACAGAAAGTTATGATAATATTTTTAAGTGGATAGTGGATACTAACCGTGTGTCTATTACCAAAATTCCTGCTGGTCCATTTTGTGGTGGCGAAGAGATTGAGATTGAATATAAAGTATCTAATGGCGTGCCCATTAGTGGTTTTAACCAATTTACCGTACAAATTTCTGATTCACTAGGAAGTTTCTTCTTTCCTGTAACTGCCGCCGTACTTTCTTCTTCAAATGCTAGTGGTAAAATTAAATTTACTATTCCCACCTCAACATTAGAGGGTAACAGCTACAAGTTTAGAATACTTTCCTCAGATACTAAAATGACGGGGAATCCAACCATAGCCTCATTTAGAATTGATCAAGTTCCTAGTTTTTTAAGCCCACCACTTGCTGATACAACCTGCCTGCAAGCACCTGCACTTATACGGGTAAGTGCTGTAGGTACAGATTTAGAATACCTATGGAAGAAAAATGGAGTGGAAGTAATCAACGGACCTAATATTATGGGTGCTGATAACGACTCGCTATTAATTAACTTGGCAACTGCAACTGATGCAGGAAATTATACAGTTGAAATTTCTGGTAAATGTGCGCCCACATTAACTTCTTCAGCAGTTCAGTTAGTAGTTGCAAATATTCCTCCCCCATCAATAACAATGCAAACCACAAGTGATACCATTTGTGAAGGCTCTATCAAAACATTTGCGATAGCAGTAATGGGTACTAAGCTAAATTACCGTTGGATGAAGGGTAAAGATACTATTAGAAACGGTCCTTTTATTACGGGTTCAAACACTCCTTCCTTAGTAATTAAACCTACTAAGCTAACAGATAGTGGTTGGTATAGATGTATGGTTTTTGAAAATTGTGGTTCAAGAACACTTTCTGATTCTGCAAAACTTAATTTCTTTTTAAGTACTAGAATATTAGAGCATCCTGTAAATGTGGATACTGTTGAGTTTGTTGATATTGGATTTAAAGCAATAACACAAGGAATTAACCTTAAGTTTGAGTGGTTTAAAGGAAATACATTATTAGCTAATGGTGCCAAATATGACGGTGCCGATACAGATTCATTAACCATAAAAAGTCTTAAACTGGGCGATGTAGGGTTTTATAGGTGTGAAGTGATAGGCGATTGTGGGGTAAAACAAAACTCTTTACTTGGTTTATTAGAAATAGCCCCTCAACCTGTTATCACACAACAACCCGCTGATAGTAGTTCTGACTGTGATGGTTCTACAGCTTTCTTCTCTGTAAAAGTAGATGGCTCAAATATTAAATACGAGTGGTTTAAAGATGCTGTGAAACTGATAAACGGCGGAAACATATCAGGTGCTGACAAAAGAACAGTAGTGATATCAAACGTTAAACCTGCCGATGAAGGTTTTTATCACTGTTTAGTTTCAACAGGTCCTTTTACTCAAGTTTTATCAGACTCAGGAAAACTAATTGTTAAACCTATTCCAGCAAAACCTGTCGTTAATCCATTTGGGAGTAAAGGTTTGCAATCTAGTGTAAATGGCGATGTTTATCGCTGGTATATTGATAAT
The DNA here is from genome assembly GCA_964584305.1 of uncultured Burkholderiales bacterium. GTDB lineage: Bacteria > Bacteroidota > Bacteroidia > UBA8524 > UBA8524 > SB11. The sequence continues at coordinate 119,855 of CAZOZL010000003.1, read as the reverse complement.
GTATTCGAACCTTCTTTTATCCAACAAACCCTCCTTAACATAACAAGAATTGGAGATTATAGGGTAAGGGTTAGCAAAGATGGTTGTATATCAGAATTATCCGACCCATTCTTTTGGTTTCCTGCATTAGTAGGTGTAGCCGAAATAAATGCTGGCAACATTAAATTGTATCCAAACCCTGCCACTACTTTGGTAGATGTTGAAATACCGAATGGTATCAAAGCAGGAACAGTAAAAGTATTTGATATAGTAGGTAAACAAATAAATGTTATACCTTTCTCAAATACCACAATGTTCTCACTAAATGTTAGCGGATTAAGCCAAGGTATATACTATGTTACTGTATCATCAAATGATGGTAAAACATATGTAGGCAAACTTATTAAAGAATAGTTTTTTTCATTGAAACACTATAAAAAACCTTAAAGAAAATTCTTTAAGGTTTTTTTATTTTTAATCCTTTGCATTATTCCATTTCCTATTATCTTCGCCCAATTTTAGGTTTCACCAACCCTATTAAATTCTGTTATGCCAAAAGATACCTCAATAAAATCTGTCCTTATTATAGGCAGTGGGCCTATTATTATAGGGCAAGCCTGTGAGTTTGATTATTCAGGAAGCCAGGCTTCTCGCTCATTAAAAGAAGAGGGCGTTAATGTTACACTCATCAACTCTAACCCTGCTACTATAATGACCGACCCTGTAACGGCGGATAAAATATATTTATTACCCCTTACAACTACATCATTAGAAAAAATATTAAAAGAGCGTAAAATAGATGCAGTACTACCCACAATGGGAGGGCAAACAGCCCTTAACCTTTGTAAAGAAGCAGACGAATTAGGGATTTGGACAAAGTATAATGTAAAAATTATTGGGGTTGATATTGATGCCATAGAAAAGACTGAAAACCGTGAGCAGTTCCGCCAACTAATGATTGATTTAGAAATTGATGTAGCTCCGTCAAAAGTAGCCAACTCATTTTTAGAAGGAAAAGAAGCAGCACAAAATATAGGCTACCCTTTAGTTATTCGTCCATCATACACGCTTGGAGGAACAGGCGGTAGTTTTGTATGGAAAAAAGAAGAATTTGATGCAGCCCTAAGTAGAGGCTTACAAGCATCGCCTACACACGAGGTATTAGTAGAAAAAGCAGTATTTGGCTGGAAAGAATATGAGCTGGAGCTATTACGAGATAAGAACGATAATATAGCGGTAATTTGTACTATCGAGAATTTTGACCCCATGGGGATACATACAGGCGACAGTATTACTGTTGCCCCCGCCATGACCCTTAGCGATAAATGTTTTCAAAAAATGCGCGACATGGCATTTAAAATGATGCGCTCTATTGGCACATTTGCAGGAGGCTGTAATGTACAGTTTGCAGTTAATCCCGAAAATGAAAATATTATTTCGGTAGAGATAAACCCGCGTGTATCACGTTCATCAGCACTGGCATCAAAAGCAACAGGCTACCCTATTGCTAAAATTGCTGCTAAACTGGCATTGGGCTTTACACTTGATGAACTTAAAAACCCTGTTACCAAAATAACCTCAGCATTTTTTGAGCCTGCAATAGATTATGTTATCGTAAAAATCCCTCGCTGGAATTTTGATAAATTTAAAGAAGCAGACTCTCGCTTAGGGCTTCAAATGAAATCGGTAGGCGAGGTAATGTCTATTGGGCGCAGCTTTCAAGAGGCACTGCAAAAAGCCTGTCAGTCATTAGAAATTAACAAAATAGGTTTAGGCGCAGACGGTAAGCAAGAGACCAACTTAGAACGTATAACTAACAAACTTGAGATACCCTCGTGGGATAGACTTTTTTATATTAAAGATGCTATTTCATTAGGTATTCCTATCACCACAGTACAAAAAATCACACAAATAGACCGTTGGTTCTTGATGCAAATTCAAGACTTGGTAAAAACGGATAATGAAATAAAACGCTTTAGCTTGGATAATATTCCTAAAGATTTATTGGTAGAGGCAAAACAAAAGGGATACTCGGATGCCCAAATAGCCGTACTACTTAAAAACTGTACTGAAGATGAGGTGTATGCAAAGCGTAAAGAACTAAGTATAAACAGAGTATACAAAATGGTAGATACCTGCTCGGCAGAGTTTCCCAGCAGTACAAACTATTTCTATTCAACGTTTGATGGAGAAAATGAATCAGTTGTTTCTGATAAGAAAAAAATTATTGTTATAGGCTCGGGACCAAACCGTATTGGGCAAGGTATCGAGTTTGATTATAGCTGTGTTCACGGGCTTTTAGCAGCCAAAGAGTGTGGCTATGAAGCCATAATGATAAACTGCAACCCCGAAACCGTGTCAACTGATTTTGATATGGCAGATAAGCTATATTTTGAACCTGTATATTGGGAGCACTTGTTTGAACTTATTGAAATGGAAAAACCCGAGGGGGTGATAGTACAGTTAGGCGGGCAAACAGCACTAAAATTATCAGAAAAACTACACGAAAAAGGGATAAAAATTATAGGTACTTCTTATGATAATATGGACATTGCAGAGGATAGAGGGCGTTTTTCTGACTTACTAAAAGACCTTAATATTCCTTATCCTGATTATGGTGTGGCTATTAATGCTGACGAAGCATTAGAAGTGGCTAAACGTGTAGGTTATCCTGTTTTGGTGCGACCCAGCTATGTGCTGGGCGGGCAGGGAATGAAAATTGTAATAAACGATGAGGATTTAGAAAATGCGGTAATTGGCCTTTTAGGTGATTTACCAGGCAATAGGGTATTAATTGACCATTTTTTAGACCGAGCAGAAGAAGCAGAAACAGATAGCATTAGCGATGGCGAGAATGTTCATATTATAGGCATGATGGAACATATTGAGCCTGCGGGTATCCATAGTGGAGACTCATCGGCAGTTTTGCCGCCTTTCAACCTTTCGCAAAATGTGAAAGACCAAATGGCAGAATACTCAATACAACTTGCAAAAGCACTTAATGTAATAGGCTTACTCAACATACAATTTGCCATAAAAAACGATAAAGTATATGTAATTGAAGCTAACCCACGTGCATCACGCACAGTACCATTTATATGTAAGGCTTACCAAATACCGTATGTAAATATTGCTACCAAAGTAATGTTGGGGGCAAATAAAGTTACCGACTTTACCTTTGAAGAAAAACTGAAAGGCTATGCCATTAAGCAACCCGTATTTTCGTTTGATAAATTTCCTAACGTTAACAAAGAATTAGGCCCTGAAATGAAATCGACGGGAGAAGCTATTTTGTTTATTGATGATTTAAACGATCCTGTTTTTCGCCAGTTTTATAAAGAAAAATCAATGTACCTTAGCAAGTAGTCTGTAATATAAAATTATCGCGCATTACTTTAAATAAGTTAAGGCTACGGAGAGGATAAAAGGAAACATAATTTGAAAATAGACGGCTAAAAAATGTTAACTTACACAGTGTATAGTAAGCACAACGTGGGCGAACATTTTTTTAAGCAAATGTTTTGTGCGAAAAGTATAAAGTATTATGCTTGTTTAACTTTTTATAAAGGATAAATTTGCACCCAAATTTATAGATAGCACTTATGGCGTATAAAGAGCCTGCTCCAATCGACAAAAACGACAATGACCCTCTTGAATCTATGATGAAGAGGTTTGACAAAGCCGTTGAACTAATAAACGATGATCCTGAGTTGATTAATATTGATAAAAATATTATCGACAGTTTAAAGTATCCTAAAAAAATAGTTAAGGTGCATTTACCCATAACTATGGATGATGGTTCTTTACAGGTTTTTGAGGGGTATAGGGTAATTCACTCTACTAGTTTAGGTCCTTCAAAAGGAGGAATCCGTTATGATATGGGGGTAACCGAAAACGAAGTGAAAGCACTTGCCGCTTGGATGACATGGAAGTGCGCCATAGTGGGCATACCTTTTGGCGGAGGAAAGGGAGGGATAAAGTGCGACCCTACTAAAATGAGTGATACTGTAAAAGAACGCCTTACCCGTGCCTATACTGCAGCTATGAGCGATGTGTTTGGACCTGAAAAAGACATTCCCGCACCTGATGTAAATACTGGTGCCCAAGAAATGGCTTGGATAATGGACGAGTTTTCTAAAATTAAAGGAGAAGACACCCCCGCAGTAGTTACTGGTAAGCCTATTTTGTTAGGAGGTTCTTTGGGACGTGCTGCCGCCACTGGCAGGGGAGTAATGGTAACCTGCCGTGCTGCTATGGGAAAAATGGGGATGATACCTTCTAAATCTACTTGCGCGATACAAGGTTTTGGTAATGTGGGCAGTAACTCTGCTCGCTTATTAGAAATGCAAGGATTAAAAATTGTTGCAATATCAGACAACACTGGCGATTATTATAATAAAGAAGGGATTAATATAGAGGCAGCTATTAAATACCGTGAAGAGTTTAGAACACTTACTGGTTTTGAAGGGGCTGAACAAATTGGTAAAGATGAACTGCTAACCTTAGCTGTTGATGTGCTTATACCCGCTGCCCTCGAAGATGTTATTACCAAAGATAATGCACATACCATTAATGCAAAACTTATAGTAGAGGGGGCGAATGGACCCACTGCTGCTGATGCTGATGCTATATTGCACGAGAAAGGTATTGTTGTTGTACCTGATATTCTTGCAAATGCAGGTGGGGTAACTGTTTCATATTTTGAGTGGGTACAAAACCGCTTAGGGTATTATTGGACAAAAGAACGGGTGAACCGCCGTGCAGATAGAACCATGAAATTGGCTTTTGAGAATGTTTGGAGTACCACCATAAAATACAACACCACTATGCGCATAGCAGCATACGTTATTGGGATACTAAAAGTAACCAAAAGCCTTCAACTTAGGGGCAAGTTTCAATAACGGTGAGTGAAAAATTAATATTAAAAAGTTATTCTGTACCTGTTATAGAATAACTTTTTTACTTTTATAAGCAAAGATGAAAATACACAAAGAAGGGTACGGAATTATATTAATAGCCATGTTATTATTAACTGGCATATATTTTTTAACGGAGTATTTTATGGGTGCTGAAAGTTGGATAGCAAAACTTATACTTCTTGCCTGCTTGGTAATGTTTGTGTTGGTAGTACAGTTTTTTAGAAACCCCGAACGTTCCACTCCAAAAAACGAAGGTGCAGTAATATGCCCCGCCGATGGCAAAGTAGTTGTGATTGAAGAAACCAACGAAGAAGAGTATTTAAAAGACCGCCGCATACAAGTTTCCATATTTATGTCGCCGCTAAATGTACACGTAAACAGAAGCCCCGTAAGTGGTACAGTAGCTTTTGTAAAATACCACGCTGGTAAATATTTAGTAGCATGGCATCCCAAAGCCTCTACACAGAATGAGCGTACCACAATAGTAGTGGAAACACCCAAAAAACAGAAAGTTCTTTTTCGCCAAATAGCAGGGGCGGTAGCACGCCGTATTCGCTGGTATGTGAAAGAAGGGCAACCTATTGAACAAGGGCAAGAGTTTGGCTTTATTAAGTTTGGCTCACGGGTTGATGTTTTCTTACCATTAGGCACAGAAATAAAAGTAAACCTTGAACAAAAAGTAAAAGGAGGCGAAACTATTATTGCCCAATTAAAGTAATCTTGAGTTTTGCATGATATTTGTTATACCTTTATAAATCAAAATAAAAAAATATGAAAAAGTTTCTTTTAGCCATCTCATTTGTTTTTGCATTTGTTTTTGTAGCCAATGCACAAGCGAAAAAAACCACTCCTACTGTTGCACCTGCTACTGAAAAAGCACAACCAGGTGATGCAAGTTACACCGCACCAAAAACAGCCACTCCTACAGCAGTTAATGTAAAGGAAGTAAACAAAGGTAGTAAAGCTAAAGCCAGCAATAAAGGCTCAAAAAAATCGTGCAGTAAAGCAGGAAAAGGCAAATCGTGCTGTAAAAAAGGAGCCGACAAAGCATGTGCCAAAAAAGGCGGAAAATCATGTGACAAACACGCTACTGCAAAAAAAGGCAAAGGGTGTTGTAAAGAGGGAGAAAAATCTTGCGATAAACACGCAAAACATGAGAAACATGAAGGTCATGAAAAACACGGAAAAGTAGCTCCAGCTACCCCAGCAGTAGAAAATTAGCAACTAATTACTCAAGTTTTAAACATATAAAACCCATCCTTTGATGGGTTTTTTTTATTTTTGAAGTGATGAAAAGTGCTATTTCGTTTTTGAAACAGCTTGCGAAAAATAATAACCGTGAGTGGTTTGCTGATAACAAAAAAGATTTTGATGCAGCCAAAGCCGCTTTTGAAGAGTTGGTAGCAGAAACCATTGTTGAAATAGGAAAATGGGATAAAGAGATAAGAACACTTACCCCAAAAGATTGTATTTACCGCATATACAGGGATGTACGTTTCTCTAAGGATAAAATACCCTATAAAACCAGTTTAGGTGCGCTTATTGGCAAAGATGGAAGAAAAGCCAAAGGAGCTATAAACTATTTGCATATAGAACCCTCAAAAAGTTTTACCGCTGGAGGTGTATATTTGCCACAAAGTGCCGACCTGAAAGCAATACGGCAAGAAATAGACTATAACTACAAAAATTTTAAAACTATAATTACTAATAAAGAGTTTAAGCCACATTTTGGTGAGTTAAGCCAAGAGTGGAAGCTAAAAACGTTGCCCAAAGGCTATACTGCTGATAATCCAGCTATTGAGCATTTGAGGCTAAAAAGCATAATTGCCACAAAAAAACACACAGATAAAGAAGTACTATCCAAATCATTTTTTGGTGAAATAGCACATTCTTTCAAAATTATTCGACCTTTAAATGTCTTCTTAAACACAGCTATTAAAGGCGAAAAGAAGGAATAATTTTAAATATTGAGTAAATAATTTTCATTTTTAAGTAAAATAATTATCTTTGACTAAACTATTACACTATGGTATCAACTATTACACACGAAGAACAAGTTTTAGACGCAAAAGTAGAGCGCATAATTGGTGCTATTAAAAGAATTATGTTAGGCGTATTTGTTGCGGCACTAATAGCATTAGCCTTAGTTTTAGTACTTGAGATTAAAAGAGAGTTTCAAATAGATATTTTTCAGGGTATTAACTTTAGCATTGATGATTGGTACTTTGACAAAGTAGGGACTTTAAAATAGTTTTAGTCCTCAAAAACACAATAGAAATACTATTTGTTTAAAACTATTGTGTTTCATAATTTGCTTGTTGCCATTCTGTCGTTTCTCGCTTCAGAAAAATAAGTCCCTACTAATTAAGTAGGGTTATATGTCAGTTTTAAGCAAATGGATAATTTGCTTGTAGTAAATAATACTACTTCGCCAAACAACACGCTAATACCGCCACTTAGATAAATTTACGTTTACAATAGCAGTGTAAACAAGCGGCTTTTGTACTTTTGCACATAGGAATATTACGATACAACTTTTATGATTATACTTAAACGTTTTGCATTACTTTTATTAGTAATTTTTGTAGCAAGTTGCTCTACCAGTGTAAAAACTTTAGTGTACGATGGAACACAACCCTTAAAAAAAGGAGATTTGTTATACCATTTGCCAAAAACTGTTTTAGCCGTTAAGGTTACCTATACCAAAACAGAACGAATTGTTACCGAGCATGGTTTGGAGCGTAAATTGCCCGCCACCTATTCCATTAATAAACCTGTTACGGTCAATACCATGCAGATAAACGACCCTGATAATTTATTTATTTTACGAGGAAGTAATCGTACCAATATTTTTGATATAGAAAATGTTAACTTAGCCCTAAACGAGCAAGGACTATTAACCAACCTACAAACGGATGCCCCCACACAGTTTGTAAAAACAGTTGCAACCACAGCACCCGCCTACTTAGCCGTTTATAAAAGTTTCAAACAACCCTCTATTGCTAAAAATTTAGATAAAATTAGCTTAAAGAAAAATATTGACTTAGCGTATAAAAAATTAGATAAAGCTATTGCACGCAACAGTAGATACTGGACTAAAGTGTACAAAAAACAAATAGCCGAATACAACGAGCTAATTGAAACCTATAATACCTACAACCACATTACCGTGAAAGAGTTGGACATGACCTATACCTTTTACGTAGATACAGAAAAAATGGAATGGTTTAATGATAATTTAGAATATACCATACGGGCAAACGACAATAGTAAATTCCCTGATTTAACCGTAGTTTTAAGCAATGTAGCACAACTAAAAAACAATATTGCCAGCGTGAAACAAACCAATGATAAAGGAGACTTCAAACCCATAAAAGGAGTGGTGTATTATGTTCCCGCAGCCATACGTACACAAGTATTTGTGAGCAATGCAACTGCAAACAACCACATTGCTTTTGATAAGTTTATAGATTATCCTCAGTTTGGTAATATGGGCGTAGTGCCACTTACTATTAATAAATTTACTAAGCGTAATACACAACTCCAATTTAGCCCTCAAACGGGGACATTAGTAAAGTATAACACAGGCAAACCAAACAAGCGCCAACAAGTTACCCCTCAAGATAGTGATAATTTGCCCTCAGCACCACGCTTAGTGCCTAACATACCACAAAAAGAAAAACCTGCACAGCCCCTGCCCGTTAGCGCACAGGGAGAATAATTTTTTTATTGTAACCCGCTCATTACGCTTTATTCACCCTGTTCCATTTGGGTAAGCCCAGAGAGGCATGATTTACCCATAAATTGGCGTAGCGTGTTGTTTTTAATTAGGGTAAAGCGAAACAGGACACGTGCGGCTGTTTCCCGCCTCCTGTGTTGGTGGGTGCGAGGTATAGGGACTCACCCCGTGCCGTTCAGGCATTTTCTTGCAGCTGGTTTCAACCCGCCGCAATTCATACCCTTAACAAAAAATTTTATGGATAGAATGGGCATTCATGCCTATTCCGTCTCAAAATAAGAGCCGTATTTACAGAGGTTACAAGTATTATAAACCAAAAATATAATAATAAACGATAAAAAAAATTGTATAAACGACTATCAGTACTAACAAAATGCTAATTTTGCAAAACCAATAAAAGCCTACACATGACCCTTATGCGTTTCAAAGCGTTAGAAATAGCGCAAAATCGTCAACCTATTCAGGTTGAGACCCCTTCTTCCAAAATTTCTGATTACTACGGTTCAAATGTTTTTGGCGAAACCGCCATGCGCCAGCATTTAAGCAAAGAAGCTATTGCAGCCATTAATGATGCTAAAAGCAAAGGCACAAAAATAGACCGTAAAATGGCGGATATTATTGCCGCTGGCATGAAACAATGGGCAATGGGTAAAAAGGCAACACATTATAGCCACTGGTTTCAGCCGCTTACGGGTGCAACTGCCGAAAAACACGATGCTTTTTTTGAACCCATTGATGCTACATCAGCTATGGAGCGTTTTTCGGGCAATGCCTTAGTACAGCAAGAACCTGATGCTTCAAGTTTTCCCAGTGGTGGTTTGCGTAACACCTTCGAGGCACGAGGCTACACCGCTTGGGATCCCTCATCGCCTGCTTTTGTAATTGGTAAAACACTAAGCATCCCCACCATATTTGTATCCTACACAGGCGAGGCATTAGACTATAAAGCACCTTTGCTTAAAAGCCTGCACTTTATGGATACCAGTGCCACCGAGGTGTGTAAACTATTTGATACTAATATTGATAAAGTAACCGCTTCATTAGGTATTGAGCAAGAATATTTTTTGGTGGACGAAGCCTTGTACAACGCTCGCCACGATATGATTTTAACAGGGCGTACTTTGGTAGGCTATTCATCTGCCAAAGGGCAACAGTTAGAAGACCATTATTTCGGCTCTATTCCTGACCGTGTAATGGCATATATGATTGATTTTGAAACGGAGGCTTTAAAGCTGGGTATCCCATTACAAACACGTCACAACGAGGTTGCTCCAGGGCAATTTGAATGTGCGCCCATGTTTGAGGAGGTAAACTTAGCCGTTGACCATAACCAACTGCTAATGGATTTGATGGAAAAAGTAGCCCGTCGCCATCATTTTAAAGTACTAATGCACGAAAAACCTTTTGATGGCATTAATGGTTCAGGCAAGCACAACAATTGGAGTTTGATTACCAATACAGGGGTCAATCTATTCTCGCCAGGCAATACCCCGCTTGATAATCAGTTGTTTCTAACCTTTTTTATTAACGCAATTAAAGCCGTTGATGAGCATGCCGATTTGTTGCGGGCAAGTATTGCAAGCGCATCAAACCAGCACCGTTTGGGCGCAAATGAAGCACCCCCATCAATAATATCAATATTTATTGGCAGCCAGCTTACCAAAGTATTAGACAGTTTTGGCAAAAGTAATAACCATGCAGGAGATGCGGTTGCAGAAGCAATTAATGTAAATAAAATACCCGAAATACTTTTAGACAATACAGACCGTAACCGTACCTCGCCCTTTGCCTTTACAGGCAACAAGTTCGAGTTTAGGGCGGTGGGTTCACAAGCCAACTCGGCATCGCCAATGATAGTATTAAATACTATTATGGCAGATAGGTTAACACAGTTTAAAACCGAAGTAGATGGTTTAATAGCAGGTGGAAAAGACAAAGTTGCCGCTATAAACGAAGTATTGCGCCGTTATATTTCAGAATCAAAACGGGTATTGTTTGAAGGAAATGGATACGGTGATGAGTGGGCAGTAGAAGCCGCAAAACGTGGACTAAGTAACCTAAAAGATGTTCCCACTGCATTAAAAGCATATACAACAGCAAAAAGCAAAGCCGTTTTTGCTAAAAATAATATTATGAATGAGCGTGAAATTGACGCTCGGTACGAAATACTATTAGAAAGTTTTATTAAAAAAATACAAATAGAAAGCCGTGTACTTGCTGATTTGGCAAACACAAGTGTTATACCTGCCGCTATTAGTTTTCAGTACAAACTCACCCAATTTGCAATTGCAATGAAAGAGTTAGGGCTTAGCGAAAACAATTATAAAGTAGCCATTGATGCAATAAAAGAGGCATCAGAATATATAAATACCATAAAAGCAGCAGTATATAAAATGGTGGATGAGCGCAGAATAGCAAATGCAATGGATAGCCACGAACAATGCGCCGTTGCATACTCAGAAAAGGTGAAAGCATATTTTGATACCATTAGAGAAGCTTCTGACAAATTAGAAAGAATAATTGAGGATAATCTTTGGCCATTGCCAAAATATCGTGAATTGTTATTTGTAAAATAAAAAGTACCATAAAAGCACTTAGCCCCTTAAATAAAGGGGCTTTTTTTGTATCTTTTTTTTCTTTTTAGGCTTATAATCTATAAAATATAGAAACTAAACTGATTTAAAACTTAAAAAAACTTGCAAAAGCCTTACTATTTGTTGATTTTTGACAATTGCAAGAAGTAGAGTTTCTAGCTTAAATGCAGCTATATATGAAAAATACATCCACTCGGTTTTTAATTTTTGTTTTTTGCCTTACGGCTATCCTTTCAGCGTGTAGCAAAAAAACCCGTCAACAAGGTGATGAGGCTTGGACTAAGAAAGAATATGCCAATGCCGCCGAAATTTATCGTAATGTTTTTAGAAGCATCCCAAAAGAAGAAAGAGGTGAGATAGCATTTAAAATTGGTGATGGGTATAAAAACTACAACGAATATAAAAATGCTTTTAAATGGTATAAACGTGCTGAAAAAGAAAAATACGGAGCAGAAGCTATACTAATGCAAGCCGAAATGCAAAAAAGGCAGGAACAATACACTGAAGCGATAATACTATTTAATAAATACCTAAAAGAAGAACCTAACAATAAAGAAGCTAAAAGAGATTTAGAAGGTGCAGAATTGGCTTTGAAATGGATGGAAAGCCAAGAGTGTGTTTTATTTAAAGTAGAAAACGTAAAAAAATTAAATACCAACCGTGCCGACTATTGTGCATTCCCTATGAAAAAAGACGGGGTAGTTTTTACTTCTGATAGAGATGGTGGAATAAGTAAAAGAACATACGGGTGGACAGGCAAGGGATACCATGACCTTTGGTTTTCATCGTTTAAAAAACGGAGAGGAAGAATAACCATTAACAAACCCGTTCTGCTAAAAGGAGTTGCCAATACAAAATATAACGACGGGGCTACCACACTAAACTCAAAAGGTTCTATTATGTACTACACCCAGTGTGGAGGACCTAAAGGAGACTATTATACCTGTCAAATTTATCAAAGCAATCGCAAAGGGCGTGATAATTGGGATGTGCCTATTATGCTGCCATTTTGTGATACCGCATACACCTACGGGCATCCTTCGCTATCGGCTGATGGGAATACTTTATACTTCTCATCAGATATGCCTGGCGGACATGGAGGTAAGGATATTTGGATGGTGAAGTATGTGAAACGTGGTAAAACATGGGGAGACCCCATTAATTTAGGCTCTTCTATCAATACTAAAGAGGATGAAATGTATCCTTCAATAGCACCTGATAATAAAACGCTTTACTTCTCATCAAACGGACACGTTGGCATGGGCGGTTTAGATATGTTTAAAGCCACGGGAACTGGCGATGAATGGACAACTCCCGAAAACTTAAGATATCCTTTAAACTCTGGAGGGGATGATTTTTCACTCGTTTATAAATATAAAAACAATATATCAGGCTATTTCACATCAAACCGAAAAGGTGGACGTGGTAACGATGATATATGGGAATTTTTCCCCGTACCACAAGAGTTTAAAATATCGGGTATTGTAAAGGATTGTAAAACAGGAAAACCTGTTGCAAGTGCAGGTATATTTATCTCAAATGATAAGGATAGTAATAAATTAGTATTACGTACCGATAAAAATGGCTTTTATAGTATGCCGCTGATACAAGAGGTAAGCTACGAACTATATGCCGATAAAAATGAAGATTTTTATACAGGTAGCCTAAAAGCAATACAAAGTACCAAAAACTTAATATGCTCTAAAAACTTGGTACAAAATTTTGAAATGTGCCGCTTAGATTTGATAGGTATGTTTAATGTTAGAGGTATTTTATACGATTTAGATAAGGCCTTTATTCGTAGTGATGCCCAAAAAATATTGGATGACTCTGTGGTAGCCTTGTTAAGGCGCTTTCCATCAGTAACCATAGAATTAGGCTCACATACAGATTGCCGTGCAAGTGCTGACTATAACCGTGACTTGGCACAACGCCGTGCCGACTCTGCCGTTGCATACATATTATCAAAAGGGATAGACACTGCCCGTTTAATTGCAAAAGGATACGGTGAAGACTCACTATTCATTAAAAAATGTAAATGTGATTTATCAGACACAAAAAGGATTTGTACAGAATGGGAACACCAGCTTAACCGTCGTACAACAGTTAAAATTACACGTGTAGATTACTATACAAACGACGAAAAGCAAAGCCGTGAGGACAGGCTTAAAGCTGAAAAGAAAAAAGTGGACGCATTGAAACAACAAAATGCGCCTAAGAAAAAAGATAACCCAGAAGCAGCACGGGAGAAAAAACGTAAACAACGTGAATTAGAAAGGCAAAAGAAATTAGAAGCACGCAAGAAAAAAGCAGAAGAGCGTAAGCGCAAAATGGAGCAAAAGAAAAAAGAGCGGTTAGAAAAATTGAAAAAACAAAAAGAAGAGCGTGAGAAAAAACGCAAACAGCGTAAAAAATAAAAATTTTAAATAATTAACCATACATCAAAAGCCCCAGTACTACAAGTAATGGGGCTTTTTAGTGTGTTAAACTTAGCTTATAAGAGTTAAAAATCACCTACCTGTACCGTTCAAATGGAACTAAATGGGGTAGCTTTTCTCAAAACCCCACCCGATTTATGGTGAAGGTTCAATTATCACAAAACCAATAGGGACGTTGTATCCATAAGTTAGCGTGTTTACACTACTCCCATTCTTTAGGGTTGAGGTAAAGTAATTCATCCTTGAGTGTTACAAAATTGTTTGCCCATACAACGCTTCCTTCTTTTATAAGAGAGGGGGCGACTTTAAGAAAATTGGGATAAAAGTATAATCAGGGGGTGAGTTGAATATAAAAACCAATAACTAAAATTTAATACATCAAAAAAACAGAACAAACTTGCGTGAGTTACTCTTTCTCAAACTTCATTTCATGAATAAGGTTTTTACCGTTTATTTCTTTTACATAAATAGTAACACGGTATCCCCCCGCATTGGTGCTAAAGCTGCCAATAGAAAAACTATTATTGCCATATGATTTGGCACGATGGGTAATTTTGAACTGGGTACAAGGGTGTTTGCCAAAAAAATTTTTTAATACCATTTCGGCTTGGGTTTTGCTATACACCCCTTCATTATTTTCAATATTTAGTTCAACGCTTGAGTTAAAATAGTTGGCTACCTCTTTTGCACTATTATGCCGTATGCCCGCAGCAACATTATCAAAAATATCACCCTTTACCGCAAAAGCTGATAAAACAGCCACTAACAGCACTACCGATATTCTTGTTATGTTTTTCTCCATAATATTCATAACTTTATACATACAAAAGTATGCCAATGTATAAACAAGGCTTGCCTATCTGTATCTTTACATATTCACGCCTATGAACAAAATTACAGTTTTAGCCGAGAAAAACTCGGTAATTCAACAATTTCTTACAGAGATACGAGATAAAGAGATACAAAAAGACCGTTTACGGTTTAATAGAAACATTGAACGAATGGGCGAATTGCTTGCCTACGAATTAAGTAAAGACTTAGAGTATAAGGAGATTGAAACCCAAACTCCACTAACTACAGCCCATACAAAAATTTTAGCCGAACAGCCCATTGTAACTGCCGTATTAAGGGCAGGCATACCACTGCAACGGGGAGTTACCAATATTTTTGACCATGCTGATAGTGCCTTTATATCTGCCTATCGAAATTATATTGACGAAACATCGTTTGAGGTTGAGCTAAGTTATATTGCTACACCTGAAATACAGGGCAAAACCCTAATTTTTACCGACCCTATGCTGGCAACAGGCAAATCGGTATTGCTTACTCTAAACTCTATGTTAAGCACTGGCAAACCAAAGCATACCCATATTGTAGCCGTTGTAGCCAGCAAAGAAGGCTTGGCTACCCTAAATGCGAATTTAAAAAATGTTAGTTTTTGGATAGGAGCTGTTGACGATACCTTAAATTCGCACAGTTATATTGTACCCGGATTGGGAGATGCGGGCGACCTTGCCTTTGGCTCTAAAAAATAATGCAAAAAAAATACAAACACATTTTTTTCGACCTTGACCACACCTTGTGGGATTTTGAGAGAAACGCCGAAGAAACCCTTGTTCATTTATACCACCACTACAAACTACATACTTTTGGCATAAACCACCCCGATATATTTATTGAAAAATACCGAGAGATGAACGCCAAAATGTGGGTG
The DNA here is from genome assembly GCA_964584305.1 of uncultured Burkholderiales bacterium. Classification (GTDB taxonomy): domain Bacteria; phylum Bacteroidota; class Bacteroidia; order UBA8524; family UBA8524; genus SB11. The sequence continues at coordinate 104,472 of CAZOZL010000003.1, read as the reverse complement.
TTATACAGCAAACAAGAGATAACCAAAGATGTATTGCGGGTGAAACGATTTGAAGACGCTTTTGTAGCATTAGGAGTGGACTTAAAAGATGTACCGCAAGGCATTTGGGATTTGTACTTGGATATTTGCCCCACCAAAACACATTTGTTTGACGGGGCTATTGAAGTGTTGGAATACTTAAACAACAAATACACCCTCTCTATTATTACCAATGGATTTGAGAAAACACAACAGCGCAAACTAAAACACAGCAATATGGGGAAGTATTTTACCCAAATGCTTACTTCTGAAAAATTTGGAGTACCAAAGCCCGACCCAAAAATATTTAAGCATTTATTACAGCTAAATAATGCTTCAAGCAATGAAACCATTATGATTGGCGATAATATAGATACGGATATAAAAGGGGCTAAGACAGCACAAATAGACCATGTGTTTTTTAACCCCGAGAAAACGCCTCACAATCACGAAGTGGAAAAAGAAATACACCATTTGTTAGCATTAAAAGAGATGTTATAACCATACTCTTAGCACATAAAAAAAGCACATCTCCCGACGTGCTTCTAAAAAAACTAATTTACTTAATATGTATGAAAAAATCTTGTTGAGCCTAAGCTCTAATGAAGTGAAAATCTTAGGTATTATTCCTAAATAGCAAGACAAAAGTATGCAGGCAAACACCTTTATGAAAGCATTTTTATATCAGTACAGCTATAAATTATGTTAGTGGAGGTTGTGGTACTTTAGTGTGTTTTTATAACAATAGCTGCTACTTTTAGGTTGGCATAAACAAAAAAAGCACATCTCCCGACGTGCTTTTTAATAACTATCAACTATGTAAAAAAATTATTTACTATCTATCAATTATTTACAGTACAAATATAAAGTAGGGTATGCTGCTGCGGAAGTGTTTTTATACCTTTAGGGGTATAATTATGTAAGTAGAAAAAGAACTTATTTAACCAGCGAAATGCTTAAAATAAATGCCTTATAACCAAACAAACACCCCATTGAGGTGCTTGCTTGGTGTATTTAAAAAAGTGAGTGGATAGATATACCTTAGCGTATAAATATATATTTTTCATTGCGGTTGCCTACTATATCCAAGTACCATCCCTCGTTGCTAGAACCGCCGCTTTGTGCCCAAATTGCGAAGTTGTTATATGCATCTATTATAGATGCTTTTTCAGTGGGATAGACAAAAATAGTGGGTATGTGCATAGCCCAAGGTAGGTTGCCTGTTGTTTTATAATATCGATTTTGGCTGGGTATGCTGTTGTCTTTACCTGTACCAAATAGGCTTAGGTTTGCTTTGGCAGTATTGGCATGGTCTGGCAGGTGTACTTCAGCACCTCTACCATTAATAAATATAAATGGATTAAAAGGATATGTTCCCAAATCGGCAAAGCTAAGCGGACTATTAAAAGTCATGTTAGTATTAATAGTGTCGGGTACTGATATGCCTGAACTAAGTACTGTATTAAAAAATGACCCTCCAACGTGTGTTAATTGATCGGCTGCTTCATCAAAAAATATTAATACTGCTTTTGTGTTATCACTCTCTAATCCTTTGCTGGTAAGTGTAGTTCGGTTTTGTGTTAGCTGTGTGCCTGTGGCATTATTAACCACGCTTGCATTAAAAGGAAATTCTACACCAAAGCCTATGGGGAAAGACCCCCCTTTAGCAGCAGCGAAAGTTTTACAATTTAGGTCTACAATTTTATTGCTTGCATTTGCAATGGCATGGAATCTCCAGCGTATAATTAAATCGTTCATATCATAATCTCCCTTATGTGGCCAAAGGTCTTCAAAGGCAAGTGTACCATAATCATTTTCTGACGGAAAGAAACGATTATATGCTCTTGTAGCATCGTTAGGATAGTCATCATAAGTATTGTTTACCCCGTCATTATCATCGTCAACGGGTTTATCAATGGGGGGGATATTGGTATTATCAATACCCTCAACAGGGTTTGAGGTAGCAAAGAAAAGGGCATCGTTAAAATCATCGTCTGATGAATTGGTAGAACGTTTCAGGTCTTCAAAACCAACAATAAAACGGTCGTTATCACCATCGTGCAATAAAGCGGTATGCTGTTTAAATGCAGCTGTTTCATCATTAAGGTCTTTATTGGTGTACCATACGTCTAATCCGTGGGTTACTTCGTCTGTGCTAATATTATATCCGTTGGCGGATAGGGCAAAAGCTATTACGTAATCTTTTTCAAACCTGCCAATCTCTACTTTATCACCAGAGCGTAATCCACCGCCACTGCCTACATATGAAACGTTAGGGAAAATAATGTATAAGCTATCAATATCACTTTTTGAGGTAGGCATAGAATCTTTATGATAGACATAATAAAATAAGGCATTTCTATAGCCCGCCCCTTCATGTATAAAGGTTATCCAAACATCTGATAATTTTGTGATTTCTAAATTACGCTTATTGTTGGGAAGCAAATAATTGGGGTGGTTTATAGGTACTGGTTTATACTCTGGAAAAGAGGCGTTTATATTGTTTAAAAAAGTAGTAGTTAATACATCGCGTTGGCTTTCTAAATAGTTAGGTTTACCATCAGTATCCCATCCTCCTAATTTGCTCGAAAACTTATCTTCTTCTCCCGTTTTGTGAGAAAAATCGCTACTTGGATTGTTATTGCTTGATGTAGGGGCTAATATTCGTGATTGTATTTCGCCATTGGTATAGTGAAACTTAATTGCTTTGGCTACAACAGGTACAGTTATATTATTGGGAATACCTATGCTGTATGGAAATACTACAACATCTTTTAAATAGGTGGGCAAACTAACTGTGGCGTATAGTTTTCCATCACTACCCGTAAAACCTGTGTATAACTCTTTGGGTTCTGGGCTCCCTGGCTCTAATATGCCATCGTACAATGAAACCTTTGTTCCTACAAAGGCATTACCAGCGGCATCTCTTAATAACACATCAATAACAACTTCTTGTGTAGTAGCATAATCAAAATCTTTGGGAACATTCATCTCATCAATATTTGTTACATTACCTACTGGTGCGGTATTATCTCCAGAGGGGTTATCTGGTGAGTTTCTTTTGCAGCTTTGTAATACTAATACAAATACACACACAATGCTGATAGTGATGGTTAATTTCAGTTTCATAAACGTTAAATAATAATGTGTTAAAGTGACTTATTATATACTTCTTATTACTAAGATAACTTACTGCCATATTATGCAAAACCTGCTTTGCCGTATATATGTGAATAATTATCTAAACAGGGGCTTGGTTTCTATTTTATTAAAATTTTTTAGCACATAAAAAAGCACATCTCCCGACGTGCTTCTAAAAAAACTACTATTACTTATATCAATATGAAAAAATCTTATTGAGCCTAAGCTCTAATGAAGTGGAAAATCTTAGGTATTATTCCTAAATAGCAAGACAAAAGTATGCAGGCAAACACCTTTATGAAAGCATTTTTATATCAGTACAGCTATAAATTATGTTAGTGGAGGTTGTGGTACTTTAGTGTGTTTTTATAACAATAGCTGCTACTTTTGGGTTGGCATAAACGAAAAAAAAGCACATCTCCCGACGTGCTTTTTAATAACTATCAACTATATGAAAAAACTATTTACTATCTATCAATTATTTATAGTACAAATATAAAGTAGGGTATGATGCTGCGGAAGCACTTTTATAGTTTTAGGGGTATAATTATGTAAGTGGAGGTTTACAGTTGTTAACATAAATTAACACTTTGATTAAGTTAATTTTTCTGCAAGAAAGAAGTACTAAACAAAGCTAAATATGAATTAATAATTGCCATTCATTATAGTGTATAATATTTAGTGGTAGTTAAACTACCACTAAATACACAAAAAACGTATTCAATTTTCTACCCCTTTTCAAGTACTTGCACTGCGGCTAAAACTTGGTCAATATCGGCTAATAAGTCTTCTATATCTTCAATCCCTACACTTAGTCGGATAAGGCTATCGGTTACACCTACTTTCTCACGCTCGGCTTTGGGAATGCTGGCGTGGGTCATACTTGCAGGATGCCCTACTAAAGACTCCACCCCCCCTAATGATTCTGCCAATGCAAATACTTTAAAAGCAGCGGCAGCCTTCATTGCATCATCCTTACTATCTCCTTTTAGGGTAAAGCTAATCATACCTCCAAAACCACGCATTTGTTTTTTGGCAATATCGTGATTAGGATGATCTTCAAAACCAGGCCAATACACTTTACCTACCTTATAATGGTTTTTTAAATGCTTGGCTACCACAGCCCCATTGGTATTGTGGCGTTCCATACGCAAGTGCAGGGTTTTTATTCCACGCAGTGCTAAAAAACTATCCATAGGTCCTGGGGTTGCACCACAGGCGTTGTATATATAAAATAGGTCGTCATACAATTTTTTGTCGTTCATGCATAAAGCACCCATTATCAAATCGCTATGCCCGCCAATGTATTTTGTTGCCGAGTGCATTACCAAGTCAGCCCCCAAGCTAATAGGGTTTTGGTTGTATGGTGATGCAAAAGTATTATCTACTCCCAAAAGTATATTATTCTGTTTGGTTATCGTAGCAACTGCTTCAATATCAATAATTCTGCACGTTGGGTTGGTAGGCGTTTCTATCCATACCATTTTTGTGTTTGGTGTGATATAGTTTTTAAGATTATTGGGGTCGTTAAAATCAATAAACTTAAATTTAATGCCCAATGGCGCAAATACTTGCGTGAAAATACGGTAAGTGCCGCCATACAAATCATCGCCTGCTATTACCTCATCGCCAGGTTTAAGCAGTTTTACCACTGCATCAATAGCACCTAAACCACTGCTAAAACATAAGCCATACTGCGCATTTTCTATCGCTGCCAAGCAATCTTCTAATGCCTTACGGGTAGGGTTGGTAGCACGAGAGTACTCAAAACCTTTGTGCTGCCCAGGGGCAGACTGTATATAGGTACTGGTTTGATAAATAGGCGTCATAATTGCGCCCGTAGTAGGGTCAGGCTCTTGCCCTGCATGTATGGCTTTTGTTCCAAATTTCATATTGTCTTTCAAAATCTTATTCTTTTTAATACTTTTAACTAAGAAGGTAGCATATATGGCTATATATATTGCACCAAATAGCCACAAACCTACTATTGTTTTTACTGGTGTCCAAAAAAGAAGTAGTTACTTTTTGTACTGGTATTATTACATCAACATTCCACCATCTACATTTATGGTTTGCCCCGTTATATATGTTCCCATATCGCTGGCAAGAAATATACAAGTATTGGCAACATCGTTAACAGTTCCGCCTCGTTTTAGGGGAATTACACTTGTCCAGCCTTTTACCGTTTCTGGGTCTAATGCGGCTGTCATTTCAGTTTCAATAAACCCTGGGGCTACGGCATTGCACCGTATATTACGGCTACCCAATTCTTTTGCCATAGATTTGGTAAATCCTATCATCCCTGCTTTTGAGGCGGCATAGTTGGCTTGCCCAGCATTTCCCATTATGCCTACCACAGAGGTCATATTAATAATTGCGCCGCTACGCTGCTTCAAAAATGGTTTTAGTGCTGCTTTTGTAAGGTTGAACACCGATTTTAGGTTAGTATTTATCACCTCGTCCCATTGTTCTTCACTCATGCGCATTAATAAAGTATCGCGGGTAATGCCCGCATTGTTTATTAATGTATCTATTTGCCCAAAATCTGCCATTACGTTATTTACCAATTCTTCGGCTTGGGAAAATACTGCTGCATTGCTTTGGTAGCCTTTTGCTTTTATGCCATAATTTTTAGCTAACTCGGCTTCAAAAGCTCTTGCTTTATCAACACTTGATGCAAACGAGAAGGCAATATTGCTGCCTTCTTGTGCAAATTTTTCGGCTATACCACGCCCAATACCACGTGTTGCCCCTGTTATTAGGGTTACTTTATTTTGAAGTAATTTCATTCGTTATTTTCTATGTGGGGCAAACCTAATTTATTTATTGCAAAAGATTAAAAAAGAGCATAAAAAAAGCCCTTGCTATTACACAAGGGCTATATAATTTTTTAGATGCTTTTTAGTATAGTTTGAAGGTAATAGGCATTACCACCCAAACGGGTACTTTTTTGCCACGTTGTTGCCCTGATGTCCATTTCATCATTTTAGCCACTCTTACTGCTTCTTTTCCTGCATCTTCGCTAAAGGTTTTTACCGTATGCACTTTTGACAGTGTTCCGTTTGTATTTACAATAAACTTTACATACACCCTACCTTGCTTTTGGTTTTCAACATCAAGCGGTGGATATACTAAGTGTTTTGCAATAAATTTTTGGCGGGCAGCATCGCCACCTGGGTAACCAGGCATTTTCTCTACTACCTCAAAAACCTCTACTTCTTTTGTTTTTTCAGGGCCTCTATCGGGTGGTGGTGGTGCAGCAGTTGGAGTATAATCTTTTGCTTCTGCAAGTACCAGCTTTACAGTAGTATCTACGACCACATCATCATCAACTACGGTTACCGTAGCGGGTGGTGGTGGTGGTGGCTTTTCTGCTGGTGGCGGCTCTTGTATAGTAATATCTGTTAATTCTTCAAAATCATCATCAGCAGCATAGGTTTTCGCTTCTTCCTGTATGTGGTCATACTTGGTATATTTAAAAGCCGAAAGGGTTAGTATTTCAGCTACTAATAAACCCGTAAGAAAAAAGTTTAACCCGTACCTTTTGCTGTCTTTATCAGGATTCTTTTTTAGTTCCATAAATTCATTTCAAATATAAACTTTTTTGTTTGATACCCTTATATCATATATAGGTAAACGATATTTTTTAACAAAAAGTTTAAATAGCCTGTTTTTCTCTTTTTTTATTAAATATTCTAAACAATATCCAACCAATAATTGCGCCGAAAACGTTGGCAATCATATCCATAATATCCATAGTTCGCCCGCTCAGTAAATAGCCTTGTATTAGTTCTATTACACCCCCATAACTAACTGCAAGTAAAAAAGCTATGGAGCTAACCCTGCCGCGCTTATACGAAAACTTGTATTTTTTTACTAAACCAATGGCAATAAACCAAAACTGCAATGCAAACATTAGCATATGCACCAGCTTATCAAACGAGAGTAAATTAAGCAGTTTTACTGGCGTAATGCCTGAAACGGGCATAGTGCATAGCACCAAAATTAAAAACGCCCATAAAAGGGCATTTCTATGGTATCTAAGAAAGTTGCGCACTATTTATATATCGGCAATACTTTTATAAGCATCCACATCCATTAAAGCGGTAGCTTCTTCGGGCTTGCTCATTTTTATTTTCACTATCCAGCCTGCGGCATATGGGTCTTGGTTTATAGCTTCTGGTGTATCGTTCAGTGTGTCATTAAACTCAATTATTTCGCCACTCACAGGCAAAAACAAATCAGAAACGGTTTTCACTGCTTCAATAGAGCCAAAAATATCGTTTTGTTCTAACTCTTCGCCTACGGTCTCTACCTCTACAAAAACAATATCTCCCAACTCTCCTTGGGCAAAGTCTGTAACACCAACTGTGGCAATATCGCCCTCAATTTTTATCCACTCGTGTTCGGCAGTGTACTTTAGGTTTTCAGGAAAATTCATAATTACTTAGTTTTTACAGGTGTCAAATTTATAATAAACGAATAAACAAATGCTATCACTGTTCATAATTTTTATATCCTATTTTTTCAAGCCTCTCAGCTTTGGCTTCAACGGTATTTTTCATTTCATTACGAAAGGCTACAATTCTATCGTGCCATTTTGCATCAATAACGCCTAACAACTGTGCTGCCAACAAGCCCGCATTTTTTGCACCGTTAATGGCTACCGTAGCTACTGGAATACCTGGTGGCATTTGCACTATTGAGTATAGCGAGTCAATACCGCTTAGTGTTTTACTTTTTACAGGCACACCTATTACGGGTACATCAGTCATAGCGGCAACCATACCGGGCAAATGTGCTGCCCCGCCAGCCCCAGCAATAATAGCCTTTAAGCCTCTGCTATATGCAGTTTCAGCATATTTATACATACGCTGCGGTGTGCGGTGTGCTGATACTATAGTGAGTTCATAAGGTATCTGCAATTCATCCAATACTTGGGCGGCGGCTTGCATTACTGGCAAATCGCTATCGCTACCCATTATAATTCCTATTAGTGGTTTGTCGCTCATTATTAAGCAGGTATAAATTTTAAGGTGTTTTTAACAAAGGTAGCTTTTTGCTTTGCTTCGTCCAAAGTAGGGGCAATTATGCTAACGTGTCCCATTTTGCGCATGGGTCGGCTTTCTTTTTTATTATAAAGATGGATATAAACGCCTGCTATTTTCATAGCTTCATTTATGCCTTGCAGGTAGTATTTTCCGCTAAACCCTTCTGCCCCTAAAAGGTTCAACATTACCGCAGGTTGTATAAGGGTAGTATCGCCCAAAGGCAAACCCACTAATATACGCAGCAGTTGCTCGTACTGCGAGGTATAGCAGGCTTCTATTGTATGATGCCCGCTATTGTGCGGGCGGGGAGCGACTTCGTTTACCAATATTTCGCCTTCTTTATCCAAAAAAAGTTCAACAGCAAAAATGCCAATGCCTTGCATTTTTTCAATAGTTAAAATGGCAATGCGCTTTGCTTCTTGGGCTATGGCATTGCTAACCTGTGCAGGGCAACCCAAATATTCTACTAAATTTGCAATAGGGTCAAACTCCATTTCTACCAAAGGAAAGGTAGTAGTATTTCCTTCCCTGTCTCTGGCTACAATCACGCTTAACTCTTTTTCATTCTCAACAAATGCTTCAAGCATACAAGGGCTATCAAACGGAATAGGGGTTTTGCCGCTTAGTATATCAGCGGTGGTGCATAGTGCCACCCCCTTACCATCGTACCCATCAGTACGGCTTTTGGCGGCAAATTTTTCAAAACCAATTTGTTGTAATGCGTCTCGCCACTCGTTGGGCTTATCTACCAATACAAAAGGAGCAGTGGGTATATCATTATCCTTATAAAACTGCTTTTGCAACCCTTTGTCTTTTATTATCTCAAGTATTTTTGGCGAGGGAATAATTAGCTTCCCCTCCGCCTCTAAGTGGTGCAGCGTATCCACCCCCACGTGTTCAATCTCATATGTAAGTACATCGCTTATGGCGGCTAATTCTTTAATTTTTTCGCCATCAGTTAGCTTGCCCACTATTTGCTTATCAGCAATGCGCGATGCGGGTGCATTGGCACTACTCTCTAAAATATTACAATATATATTGAGCGGCTGGGCTGCTTCTATCAGCATTTTACCCAATTGCCCCCCTCCTATTATACCTATGCGGGTGTTTAAATCAGCTTGCATAGTGCAAAGGTAATTTGTTTTAGGTTTTTTAGTTTCTAAATTAATGCAAACCACCCATGGTGTATTAATACTATCGTTTTGTCAACGAAATAGCGAACTATACAAGTAACAGCATCGGCGTGTGCGCCTTCTCATCCCCGTCATTGCGAGGCTTATACTTACTGGCACAAACGGAGACGGTGGCTACTTGCAGCGGTCTTCTTTTATCTCGTTTCCTACCTCCCCTTAATCACCATACCACAAATTTAGGAGAAAAAACAGCCACACAAATCTCATATCATTCAGGTAAATTTTCGTTCCCCATAAATAGTGTATATTTAATTAAACACCTGTAAGCCCTTTATTTACCTGCTTTTTTATGCTTTACACATTCCACATCAGTAAACTGTGAACAAGCAGTCATGCTTGGCAAGCCCTTGTGTGGCAATAGCTGTGCTATTTTAATATAGTTTTGTAGTAGTGTTTACAGGCAATACCCAACCACCACTTGTTTATACTCCCGATTTTGAAAGGGAAAATCGGTTGCAAGCCCTTTACACTCTAATCGAAAAAAAAATAACCTTCTTTTCTTTGTCAAAAACCGAGCTTGAAAAGCTAAATACTGTTGTTACGGATATTGAAGCGGCTTGTATTTTAGGTTTTGATAGTGAAACGCTAAACACTGAATTGCCCGAAGATATTTACAATTTTTGCCGAGCAATCGAAGAAAAATATAGCCCACAGCTTACCCATTACAAGGCATGGCAAAATAATGCACTAAAAGCATTAAAAATTAGCGAAGCTAAAGATGTGCTAAAACTTATTAGCGGATTATCAGAAAATAATAGCGGTGAAGTGGTTAGTGATGATTTAAACGATATTACTAATTGCTTCAACTACATTGAAAACACCCATAGCAATGCTGTATTTACCCAAAGCTGGGTATTGCGCTTGGCTATGCAAATTTTGCAGCCGTTCAAAAATCAAGCATCCTCGTATCCAGCACTGGTACAGTCGGCTTATTTAGCTACTAATAAAAAAATGCTGAATGGTATAGTAGGAATAAATTTAGAAGTACTACGCACTAAAAAAGAATACGAAGAACAACTCAAGTCGGTGCTACAATCAGCAACAAAACTAAGCAGTATGGATTTAACCCCTTTACTTGCCTTGGGCTACGATTGTATGGAGGCAGCTTTGCAGAGGGTGGACAATTCATTACGAAACATTTACCGTAGTAAAATAGAGTATTCTAAAAAGGATGCCCGCATTCGCAATTTGCTAAACTTTTTATACAATCAGGGGATAAGCTATTTAGAACCTTTAAAAGCTGAGCTTAACGAGCGGCAGCTACAAATAGTTAAACATTTATTTGCCAAACGCTATTTAGGTACTAAAGAGCTTTCGCTTAACTTTAGGTGTGATAGAAAAACCATTCAACGTGATTTTACTAAACTATTAAGTAGTGAGGTAGCGCGAAGCACAGGCAATGGCAGCGCATTAAAATACTGTATTAACTTAAAAAACAATAGCTACGATATGTTAGAAATTCATAGTACTGCTGTTCGTTTCAGAGAAGATTATCAAGAGAGTTTGTTTGGCAATGAAATATGGGAAACCATAAAAAAAGCGTAACCGAAACTACCTACTACACCTTAACGGCTGTATTTACAACTCATCAGGGTTGAAAAAATAATCATCATCGGTAGGATAATCAGGCCATACCTCTTCAATACTTTCAAAGGGTTCGCCATCGTCCTCCAATTCTTGCAAGTTCTCTATCACCTCTAATGGTGCGCCCGAGCGTATGCCATAGTCAATCAATTCGTCTTTTGTTGCGGGCCATGGGGCATCGTCTAAGTATGAGGCTAATTCAAGTGTCCAATACATAACTGTATCCTATTAATATTCCCGCAAAAGTAAAATTTTTTCTCACTTTTCAAACAAGTCTTTTCTTAAACTTCCAACAGCACACGCTATCATTGGTATAAAGCCCGTTTTTAATTACTTGATATTTTAAACAAGGCTTTACCAAAGAGTGTATTCGCTTAAAAAGCATGACGTTCGATATAAAAAAATAGACAATCCGTATCAATTGTAATTTTGGGTGAGGCAGAAGAAAACGAAAGAGTGCGTCATTGCGAGACAGTCTTCTTAAGCTAACGGGGCAACCCGTTTAACACCCCCCTAAATGAAACGGATAAGATGATTGTGGGGTACTTAGAAAGTAAGCAAAACCAAAAAGTTATGTCGAACTCACGTTAAAAAAGGCTTTTTTCACTAACATTGCGCTTTCTTTTAACGTACTGATGGTAACAAAAGATATTCTTCTTCGTGCTTTCGAGATGATGTGCAATGCACGTGCAATGGCAGATATATACGATGCCAATCGTCCAATATGCAAATATGTACACTCTACCTGCAAAGGACACGAGGCTATACAAATGGCAACGGGAATGTTGCTGAAACCGCATGATTATGCTGCCCCATACTACCGTGATGAGGGAATGCTACTGGGCATGGGTATTACCCCCTACGAGCTGATGTTACAACTGTTAGCAAAAGCAGACGACCCTTTTTCTGGCGGACGGACGTACTACGCCCATCCATCACTAAACAGACCTGCTATACCAAAAATGCCCCACCAAAGCAGCGCAACGGGTATGCAAGCTATTCCTGCAACTGGCATGGCGCATGGAATACAATATCTTGAAAAGAAAAATTTATTAAAAAGTATAGAAAAACCTATTGTATTATGCTCTATCGGCGATGGCTCTATGACGGAGGGCGAAGTTGCCGAAGCCTTGCAAATGGCAGTATTAGCAAGTTTACCTATAATTTATTTAGTTCAAGATAACGATTGGGGAATATCTGCCAGTGGTGATGAAATGCGAGCAATGGATGCATACGAGTACGCCGCAGGGTTTAAAGGGCTAAAACGCCAACGTATTGATGGCAGCGATTTTATAGAAAGCTACGAGCAAATAGGCAAAGCCATAGAGTATGTACGCACCAAACGTAAACCTATGCTGGTACACGCAAAAGTACCGTTATTAGGGCATCATACATCAGGAGTGCGGAAAGAGTGGTATAGAACTGACGAGGATTTGGGAAAACACGAAGAAACAGACCCCTTTCCACGTTTAAAGAAACTATTGATAGAACTGGGCGAAACCGAAACAGCAATAAACGAGAGAATAGAAAATGCTAAAACATTTATTGCTAACGAGTTTGAGAAGGCAGTAAACGCCCCAGACCCTCACCCCTCTACATTATACGACCATGAGTTTGCCCCCACCCCCATAACCGAAGAAAAAGGCGAGCGTGAGCCAGCAGGTAGAGAACCCATAATAATGGTGGATGCAGCTCTTTTTGCAATGGATGAAATACTGCGTACACACCCCGAAGCCTTGTTTTACGGGCAAGATGTAGGGCTACGTTTGGGCGGTGTATTTAGAGAAGCGGCAACACTTGCAGGCAAATACGGAACAGATAGAGTATTTAATACCCCCATACAAGAAGCATATATTGTAGGCTCGACAGCAGGAATGAGTGCTGTGGGCGCAAAACCGATTGTCGAAATTCAGTTTGCTGATTACATATGGCCAGGCATTAATCAATTGGTTACAGAGCTTTCTAAGTCGTGCTACCTTACTATGGGAAAATACCCTATTAGTGCAGTAATACGTATCCCAACGGGGGCATACGGCGGCGGTGGTCCTTATCATTCAGGCACGGTTGAGTCGAGTATATTGCCTATAAAGGGAATTAAGATAATATACCCAAGCAATGCTGCCGATATGAAAGGACTATTAAAAGCGGCATACTACGACCCAAATCCTGTGGTGGTGTTTGAACACAAGGGCATTTACTGGAGTAAAGTACCTGGAACTGAAGGGGCAAAAACCGTTGAACCATCAGAAGATTATGTAATACCCTTGGGCAAAGCACGCATAGCCCTTAAAGCTAATGAAACAGCTATTGAAAATGGAGAAAGCCTCACCGTTATTACCTACGGTATGGGCGTACATTGGGCAACAGCAGCGGCAAAAAAATACAAAGGGCAAATAGAAATATTAGACCTACGAAGCCTTAACCCTTGCGATGATGAGGGTATTTACGAAGCGGTAAAAAGACACGGTAAAGTTATAGTACTTACCGAAGAAACCATACACAACTCTTTTGCTGAAGCAATTGCAGGACGTATTAGCAAAAATTGTTTCCAAAATTTGGATGCTCCTGTGCAAACCATTGGTGCTGCCAATATACCCGCCGTACCCTTAAATATGGCTATGGAAAAAGAAATGCTACCCAATGCCGAGAAAGTAGCTGCAAAAATTGAAGAGTTGCTAAACTATTAAGTAATCGTATAGTTTTTTAAGCCATCCGTTCGGATAAATTCGCGCTGCGGATAGATGAGTGCTTTTTTTATGCCAACAGTTTATATAGGTCGAATTTTGAAAATTTGACATATATCACTACCCAAACTCACATTAAACTGTAACCTCAAAAGCAACTGACTTTAGTCAGTTGAGAACCCTAAAAATAGTTTTGGTTGCGTAATTGGCGTAGTCTCAGTTGCACTCCACTATTAAATTTTGTTCCTTTAGGATATTTTAAAGTAAAGCCAAAACGTAAGGTTATAGTTTCACCTGCTTTTAGGGTTTTGTTCCAAGTAAGCAAACCTGTTTCTTTATTTAGTTCAGCACCTGCTAAGTCATCGTTTAGTATTTCCAGTTTTCCACTTTTCGATACAGGTATTTGGTCTTGCAACTCAATACTAATGGCTTCTTTCTTAGTGTTTCGTACTTCAATTTCCCACACCACACTTTGGATTATTTTATTACCGAAAAAATTTTTACCACTTTTTTCTTTGGCTTTAGTCCGTTTCACTACTACACGGCGGTCTTTGCCCATATACAGGGACAGCGTATCATCTATCTGGTCTATGTTAATATTGGTTTTTCCTAAAAAAGTTCCTTCAAGGTATAGGTTGGCTTCACCACTTAGCAAACTCACTTCTTCCCAGCCCGTTATTTGTGCTTTTAAAAATGCAGTAGCTTCTACTTTTGGTACTGAAAAATATTTATAGGCTACGGGTAATTTTTCACGTTTTATTTCGGTAACCATAGTTTGGTTATCGGCTTTTAGGTTTACAACAAAAGGCAGCTTGAAAGATATATCAGTAATTACAGCACCACCGGTTGGAGTTGGTGCCATAGTGTGTTTTTTAGTATCACGCTTCCTCGCAAAGCTTTGACTTGGTGTTTGTGAGCGGTTTTGTTCGTACCAGCCGCTTAAATTAACAAAATTGGTGAATAGTTTAGGCAAAGCAGGGGTGTACATAGGGTTATTGGTAGAAAGTGTAAGCTGTACACCCTCCCAGTTTTCACCCGTATTTTGGCGCATTTCTGCTTTATATGCCAGTTGTATAGGGCTGTTTACACTTATACTTCTTACATCGTATTTGGGTGTCCATCCTGCATTGGCTACATAATACTGTACCTCTAAATTTACTCTTGCTTTTTTATGAGTACTCACTGTAAGTACAATTTCACGGGTATATTTTTCATTATTATACTTAAAAACCTTGTACCTGTTTTGCAAAGTATCTAATTGAATTTTTAGTTTCCTTTGGCGCATTTTTGATAGTATGAGTTTGCGTTTTATTTGTGGCAACTCTTTACGGTATAACGCAAGGGCATCTTCTAATTCAGGAACTATCACCCCTTTATCTCCTGCCACTTTCATATTAGCTAATAGCAAACTTTGTTCGTGGTGTAGCACTTCTCCATTACTTTTTTCCATAGCCATTGCAAACCGTACTGTTTCAATAGAGTCTGTTAAAAAATCAAGAATAGGCATTTTTCTGGGATCAATATTTTTTGCAGTATTATCACTTATTGATAGTATATCTACATTAGTACCCATGCCTACTTGTATGCTTCTACTGTCTAATTTTGGACTTAGTCCTTTTATAATAATGCGTGAAATTCCATTAGGCACATTAACTGCCGCCGAGCGAGATATAGAAGCCCCCGATAGGTATAGAGTAACATTTTTTATAGTGGTGTTTACCTCTACAATACGTTTTTGCGCCTGCGCTACCGAGACGAAAAAACATAGAATTAGTGAAAGCGTAAATAACTTTTTCATAGATTTTTTAAGGGCTTTTGCATTAAACATTCAAACAGTGTGCCAGCTAATTTTCTTATTCATACCTACCCGTAATTTCAATATAGCGTTTATACATGGCTTGGGCGTGGGTAGTATTGCCCATTTCATCATAAATAATGGCTAACATTTTATACGCTTCTGCTTCGTTGGGGTTAATGGTAAGGGCGGTATTAGCTGCCTCAATACCTTTTGCATATTGTTTTAGAGCGTGGTAACTTTTGGCAATAAATGTATAATAACTGGGTTTTACTTTACTAGCGTATTTAATGGTTTTGTTGAAATTAATGATAGCCGCTTTGTATTTTTTTTGATTAAACTGGGCTACGCCCCAATTAAGGTATCCTTTTGAGAAGTTGATGCGTAATTCTGTTGATTTTTTAAAATAGTACACCGCACTATCGTATTGTTTTTTTCTAAAATAAGTTTCGCCTATTAATTCTAATCCCAAATAATCATCAGGAAAAAGTGTATAGTTTTGCCAAAGGTATTTTTCGGCTTCATCAATATTGCCCAAACTTATATGTGCCTGCCCTAATAAACGTAGTGCTTCTACATTTTTACTATCGTATTTAACGGCTTTTTTAGCATAAAAAACGGCTGAGTCAAACTGTCTTTTATCATAAAAAATATCGGCTTTGGGCAAGTAGTTATTCTCTCGCTTCACAATAGCCACTAAGGGTATTCCATCTACCGTAATAGTATGTATTGTACCCCGTGGCGGAAAAAAACCACAAGTAAGCTGGTTTTGAGACATTGACCGGGTGGTAATAAAAGAATAATCGGCAGTTTTTGTAAGTACTTCATGCTCGCGCGACCAAACTACCCGTGCAGCATCATTTTCTTTTTTTATGTAGTAATCAGCCGTTTGTGTTTCATTATTAGTGCTAATAATATAGGGTTTATCTATACCCACATTTGCAGTAAACCAATTAGCCGCTTGTTTAAGGCTATTGCTATAATAATCTGTTTCGTAGCGGGTGTACGCGCCATTAGTTCCACCTACAACCTCGTTGAAATAAACATACTGATTGGGGTGGTTTTTTATCATCCAAAAACCTATATAGCCTATATTTAAAAATAATACCCCAAACAGGGCAAGCCTAATGCTATTTTGTTTTGATACTTGTACCAGCCTTTGCCAACCCAATGCCGATAAAACAACCAACGGTGGGTAAACAAATAAAAATTGCCGCCAACCATTGTACAAGCTCGAATTTTTAATAATGGCATAGCTAACAGGGAAAATGGCTACAAAAAACAGAAGCAACCACAGCCAAAGGTTTTTATTTTTTAATTGCGTAAAAATAAAAACACTAAACAAAACAATCCCTGCCCATATAAATAGCGGGGTTTGTATTACAATATATTTGGGCAAATAGTACCAAGGCTTATCAGCCATGTATAGTACCTCGCCCTCAAACAATTCAAAATTAAATACATTTTGATAGTTGGTAAATCGGATGAGTGCGCTAATGGGGTTATCAATAGGGTTTTTTAATGCCCAAGGCCAAAACAAAATACCGATGGTATAGCTGGAAATCCCAATTATTGCAAACCGTATAGCAAAGGGAATTATTAATTTATTAGTGATTTTGAAATTGGTTTTTACCGTTTGGTATAGCCACCACAAGCCCATACACAGCAGCAAGTATGCAGGCAGTAATACACCACCTATCCGCACACCAATAGTGAGCCCAAAAGATAGTGCTACCAAAAAACTTGTTTTGCGAGAGGGTTGGGGTAGCTCACGTACAAAACAAATAAGATAATATATAGAAATAATATAGCCCGCAGCAAAAGGAGTATCTTTTTGATTATTAAACTGATGCCCAAAAAAATGGGGCGATACCAAAAGCAAAAGCAGCACAATAGTGCCTACCTGCCAGTTGCCCAAAAGTTTGCCCACCCTGCCTGTATATATAATGCCCGTAATGCCAATAAGTGATACTATTATATGGCGGGTTTCATACAAGCCAAAGGGCGATAAATATTTTGCCACAAATGCCATAAATAAATTTACCGATGCGCCGTAGTATAGCAAATGTCCAAAAATAGTATTGGTTTTAGCTTCGGTAAAAACACTTTTATCATCACCAAAGGTCATATAATAGCTAAGCACCCGTTTTGCATATTCTGCATCACCGTATTCATCCCAAGTAATGCCGTAACTAAAGCTAAGTATAGGAAAACTAATGATGCCTAAAATAGCCAAGCAAAAAAATAGCAAACGCCAAATGGGGTGCTGGGCTTGCCAAATACTGCCTCCGTTTTTTTGTTTTAGGGTTTGCAAAGGGGCTGTAACCATCCACTGCCAAAGATTGGTTGCCGCATTTAGCAGTGTGTTTGCACTACTTATTTTACCCGTGTACACTGCTGTTTTAGTCTCCAACTCCTTCACTCTAATTTGTGATAAAGCAGCGTAAGAAGCTATTTTATACGAAAAATTGGCAGCAGTAATACCTTGCAGCAATAGTAGGCGGGCAGCCAATTCCCCATTAAAAGCTACAAAGCCATTGTGTATGCCTTTTGCTTTAACAGTATGAAAAAGCCTAAACAATAGCCCTCCCAAAAAAGAAGTTTTTTGTTCTTTAGAAGCTAATAAATATACGGTTTCACTATCCTCAATTTCGTTATTAAACTCTTTGTATAAATTTTGAAGCTGTGGTAAATATTCGGGCTTAACTACCCAGTAATTGTTGTTTGCAGCTATTGCAATTTTTGAAAACGGATTAACCTTATCATCAAAACTTGTAGTGCAAAAGGTGTTGGCTTTTATATGTTTGCCAATATGTTTGTTTTTAGATAATTGTGTTTCAAGGCTTTTTTTTAATCCATCAGCATATAAGAATTGAATTTTTATTGCTGTGTTGCCATTGAGCAGGCTTGCTGCATTGCCTATAATTTTAGATAGGTTAACACGCTTATCTATTATGCTTATTATGTGTAAAGGCTGTTGCATAGTTATAACTTGGCACGGCGCAGTTGCCTATAAAGTTTAAAACCGTGTTTCGCAAATGTAAAAGTTTTTATGCTGGGTTCTCCACCTCTACGTTCCCTAAAATGGATATTGCCCCATTCTATATCCACTTTTTTTTGTTGCCCTACTGCTACTAAAATATTGGCTAAGTAAAAATCAGTAGGGATTTTACTTAAAAGCGGTGCTAAAACATCTTTGTGCATTAAGCGATAGGGTACATTAGCATCACGCACCCAAGTACCCGTAGCCAACCATACAAACCAAGTAACTATGCGCGACATTAACCAGCGTTTATACCCATCATCACGGGTATTTCTAAAACCATAAATGGCTTTGTGCTGCTGGCTTAAAGCCACAAATTGCTCAAAATATTTTGGGTCGCATTGTCCGTCACTATCTATTTGAAAAATCCATTCGGCATTATTTTTTAGAGCTATTTTGTAACCCATCACACAGGTTTGCCCATGCCCGTTATTGGTTTTATGAATTATTTTTAAGGTTGAGTGTTGGGCAGCAAGTGCATCAATTATTTTAGGCGTAGCATCGGTAGAACCATCGTTTAAAATACAAAGAGTGAAACGAGTGCTTACCGTTTCAAGTATAGGTAGCCACTCGCTTACCACCTGTTTTATACAGTCCTCCTCGTTATAAACAGGTAGTACTACCCAAAGGTTATCCATTGGCAAAGTCAGATTTTATTCTTTCAAAAACTTCAAAGGCATTAAGCACAGCCTCATCGGTATTTATATAGGTATAGTGCGCTAACCGACCGCCAAAATACACCTTATTAATAAAGGTTTCATGCTCTGCCAATTGGCGATACCGCTCATACATCTCGGCGGTATCTTTTGAAGGTACGGGATAGTATGGCTCTCCTTTACTGCGAGGAAACTCACGACTTACTACCGTTTTGCTATGTTTTTGACGGGTAACGTGTTTTATTTCAACTTCACGGGTATATTCAAAATCATTAGGGTAGTTTACCTGTGTAGCTGGTAAATAAAATTCTTTATCGTAGGTAGTAAATTCAAAATGTAAAGAACGCCATTGTAATTCACCCTGCCTATACTTAAAATACTCATCAATAGCACCTGTATAAATTATACCCTTAGTGGGTTTTATTTCCTCCCTAATTTTTAAAAAATCAGTTTCTAACTCTACTGAAATTAATGGATTATCAAGCATACGATTAAACATACTTGAGAAACCATCAACAGGCATTATTTTAAATTTGTGGTTCACATAGCTTTCTTCTTCGGTAAACCTTATAGGGATGCGCCCACACACTGAAGGAGCTAATTCATTAGGGTGTTTACCCCATTGTTTTTGTGTATAATTAAGGTAAAATGCTTCGTACAATTCTCTACCTACACGGCTTAGTACAAATTCTTCTGAATTTTTTGGGTCATCAATTTTTTCTCGTTTTTCTTCTAATAATTGCTCGGCAGTTTCAGGATTTAAATCAGGGCGATTAAAAAATTTCCGTAATGTGTTTAAGTTAATAGGAAAGGGGTACAACTCGCCATTCACACTGCTTTTTACAATATAGTTACCCGGTATCCATGCTGTAAACTGCGAAAGATAATTAACCACATCAGCATTATCCGTACGGAAATAGTGCGGTCCATATTGGTGAATTAGCAAGCCATTTTCATCTAAATAGTCAAAGCAATTGCCCGCTATATGTGGGCGTTTTTCTACTATTAAGCACTTCCACCCCATTTGCGAAGCTGCCCTTTCAGCTACTACACAGCCCACAGGACCAGCACCCGCTATTAATAAGTCTATATTATCGTAACTCACCTAAAGGCAATTATACGGAATAGATTTGTGGGTACTGTGTAGAAACTTACGATGTGAAAAAAAATATACTAAATGATGGGGGCTTCATCGCCACTTATTTACCCGTTCAATATTATTTTCAAATTGAGAAGAAAGGGCTTTTACTCTTGATTTTAAAAGCATTTTTAGTCCTTCGTTATATCAAATTTACAGCACCACTGTACATATAGCTGGCGGGCATTTCGGTTACAAATTGTATTTTTAAAACAATTTCAACCTACAACTACTGGTTAACGTTCTGTTTACTAACTTTGCCGCCGCATGAACATAAAAATTAAAAGAAGTTTAATTGTACTTTCCATATTGTTGGTTATTGCCATTATAGCCTTGCCCCTTATAAATAAAGCAGGAAAACAAAACCTTACTGAAAAGAAAAACTTTGCAGTAAAAGATGTGGAAACCATAGATAGCATATTTTTAGCCAATAGAAGTGGTGAGTATGTTTTGCTACGTAAAAAGAACGATAATATTTGGACGGTGAATAATGCCTTTAATGCCGCACCCGATAAAATAGAACGCTTGTTAAAAACCATTAGAAAAATTGAGGCAAAAAACCCTGTGGGGCAAGAAGCACAAAAACGAGTAGTAGCCAACTTGGCAACCACAGGCAGAAAGGTGGAGGTGTTTCAAAACGGTAAAAAAACCATTACCTACTATGTGGGTGGCACTACTGCCGATGAAACAGGCACATTCATGTATATAGAAGGCTCTACCATCCCTTTTGTGGTGCATATACCTGGTTTTGTAGGGTACTTATCCTCGCGGTATAGCGTAAATATAATAGACTGGCGCGATAAGGCAATATTTGACACGCCACTTAATAAATTTTCTTCTGTCTCCGTTACCTATCCTGATAGTGCTGCTAAATCGTTTAAAATAAACCGCAAAGCAGGGAATGTTTTTGTGGTTAGCCAAAATGGATTGCCTGCCAAAAACACCAACCAAACCATAGTAAAACCCTATGTAGCACAGTTTGCCAAAGTAACATACGAGACTTATTTAAGCGGGTACTCAAAAAGTTATATCGACTCGCTCAAAGAAGCTACACCTAAATGTATTATTGAAATTAAAAGAACAGACGGCACTTCTGCCAAGTTAACTATATACTACAAACCTGTTACTGTGGACACAAAATCGATATATGATAATGAGGGCAATTTATTGGTATATGACACTGATAATTATTTTGCTTTTATAGAGGGAAACCCCGAGTTAATTACCGTTCAAGATTATATTTTTCGCCATATTTTTAAAAACTATCAGTATTTTATAGAGTAGGCAAACAACACTTAGCGTAAGTAGGACGAAAAAAAACAAAAATTGTATATTGGTACTTTATGAAACAACATACCGCCAAATTTTTAGTACCGCCGAATACAAAAGTTAACCTTAAAAACTACGACCCTTCTTATAACAAAGGTTTTGAGGATGAAACAGAAGCACGCAAACATTTAAAAAAAGACATTAAACGGTTACGAAAATTGCAGGACAAGCTATACGCCCACAACAAGTATAGTGTCCTTCTTATTTTTCAGGCAATGGATGCCGCAGGAAAAGACGGCGCTATAAAACGGGTAATGAGTGGGCTAAACCCGCAAGGATGCCAAGTTTTTAGTTTTAAACATCCCAGCAAAGAAGAGTATGACCACGATTTTTTGTGGCGGCACTACAAAGCCTTGCCCGAGCGTGGGCGCATAGGTATTTTTAACCGCAGCCATTACGAAAATGTGCTGATAACCAAAGTACACCCCCAGTATATTTTGAGTGAGCAATTACCTAATATTAGTAGCGTTGAGCAGATAGATTCAGGTTTTTGGCAAAACAGGTATGAGCAAATTAGAAACTTTGAGAAAGGGATTACTGAAAACGGCACAGTAGTGCTTAAATTTTTTCTTCACCTATCAAAAAAGGAACAGAAAATTAGGTTTTTAGAACGGATTGATAACCCTGAAAAGAATTGGAAATTTAGCTTTGGGGATATTAACGAGCGGGGATATTGGGATAAGTACCAAAAAGCATACGAGGATGCACTTAGCGAAACCAGTACCCACAAAGCCCCTTGGTATATTGTACCTGCTGATAATAAATGGTTTACCCGTGCTGCGATAGCCAATATTATTGCCGATAAACTAAAAGAGCTAAATATTGAATATCCTGAATTGCCACAAAAAGAAAAAGATAAATTGGCTGAAGCAAAAAAATATTTGCTAAACCATTAGTTATTCTTTTAGCAGGGAGCTGGTTAACTATTTTCTTGTTTCACCACCATCCCCCACCGTTGTTTTATATACATATTAGGAAAAACTATTTTGATATTAGTTTGTTTCACAGGCAAATAAACACCTTAAGTTAGGCTACTGTATTGGGCTAACCAACGCCTTTATTTATTAAGTATTTTCAGCTTTTAAGCCCTACTTTTGCAGCCTCATGAAGCGCGAGGTAAAAAAAGGAATAAAACATATGCTATATGGCTATTTAGACTGGCAATCTAAATACGTTAATAAACGCAATATGTTAATTATACTTTGCATTATAATTGGCATTGTAGCAGGCTTATCAGCAGTGCTACTAAAAAAAGCTGCCAACTTTTTCGAGCATCTTTTGTCTGATACAGTTCAGGGGTCTTTCCTTCAAAATTCGTTTTTTATATTTCCATTAATTGGTATTATTCTTACTGTATTGGTGGTGCGCTGGCTACTTAAAGGGAAAATGCAACACGGTGTAGGGCAAATTATATATAGTATAGCCAAACAACGCAGCTATTTAGACAAAAACAATATTTGGAGTCATTTACTTACCAGTGCTCTAACCGTTAGCATGGGTGGCTCCGTAGGATTAGAAGCCCCCATTGTAAGCAGTGGTGCAGCCATTGGTAGCACAGTAGCAAAAAATTTTAGAATTGGGTATAAAGAGCGTACTTTACTATTAGCCAGTGGAGCGGCGGCAGGTATTGCCGCTATTTTTAATGCCCCTATAACGGGGGTTATTTTTGCCCTTGAAGTACTTTTGTTTGATTTTAGTATCCCTTTTATTATTCCCTTAATTATTTCAACGGCTACGGCATCAGTAGTTTCACAACTATTATACCCTGATAAATTTTTCTTTTTAATTGTAAATAAGTGGGATATTAGTAGTATCCCTTTTTATATAACAATGGGCATTGGCATTGGGCTACTGTCAGTATATATGATACGTACTTCGCTAAAAATTGAGCAACATTTTTTTGCTTATGCCAATAAATGGAAGCGAGTAGTCTATGCAGGGCTTACCCTTTGTTTACTTATTTTTATTTTCCCACCATTGTTTGGCGAGGGCTATGTTTTAATAAAAGACTTATTAGAAGGAGCGGATTATAAATTAGGAGCAAATGCCATTTTTGGCAATTTATTATTAAACAATGCTTGGTTATTATTAGGCTTTGCCGCCATCATCACTTTTTTAAAGGTAATTGCTGCCTCGCTTACTTTGGGGGCGGGTGGAAATGGTGGCATATTTGGACCCAGTATGTTTACAGGTGCAATGGCCGGTTTTGTATTCTCTCGATTTGTGAATTTAACGGGCTTTTTCCATCTTGAAGAATCAAACTTTATAGTTGCGGGTATGGCGGGGGTAATAGCAGGAGTTATCCATGCACCACTAACGGGTATATTTTTAATAGCCGAGATTACAGGAGGGTATGCCCTGTTTGTCCCCATTATGATAGTAGTTGCTACTTCTTATTTTGTTACTCGCTCTTTCGAGCGGTATTCTATTTACCACAAACGATTGGCAGAACGAGGCATTGATTTTAAAAATCAAACAGGCGATGGGGAGTTATAGGTTATTAAAACTACTATAAATTTATCTTTTAATCTACCCAAATCTTATTACAAAATCAATTCCCCTATAATTTTTCCATTTGCAAATAAAAGAGGGCAGATATGTAGTTCTTCGCCTGCACAATTCTATAAGGTGGGGTAAGGTTAAAAGAATAAAAAACTGCCCCTCACTCAAAAGATTTTATTATAATACTCAATTACACATTAACTTGCCCTGCAACAAACCCTGCCATTATGAAAAAACTACCTGTACTTTTTACGTTGGTACTCATTAGCAATTTTATATTCGCACAAAACGAAACACCTGCATATAAAAACGCACAACAAAACTTTCAAACATTTTACAATACCCAAGCATACGATAGCATTTTTGCTGCCTTTTCGCCTGAAATGCAACGGGCATTACCCTTAAATAAAACAAAAGGGTTTTTTGCTAATAATTATAAAAGTTTAGGAAAAATTAAATCAATGGAGTTTATCCGTTATCAATCCTCATTAGCATTATACAAAACACAGTTTAAAAATGCGGTAATGGCAATGAATATATCGCTGGATAATAATAAAAAAATTAACGGGCTAAATATTGTTCCTTATGCTGAAGATAAGTTTCCCAAGCCTGAAAGAAACAGCACGAAACTACAACTGCCTTTTAAAGGTAAATGGTATGTGGTTTGGGGTGGTGATACTAAGAAGCTAAACTATCATGTAGAATCGAAAGCACAGAAAAACGCCTTCGATATTTTAATTATTGATAAAGACAGTAGCACCCACATGGGCAATGGAACAAAAAATGAGCAATATTACGCCTTTGGGAAAGAAATATTTGCTCCCGCTGATGGAGAGGTAGTTTTAGCTGTAGATGGCATACACGACAACAAACCCGGAGTGCTAAACCCAATTTATATACCTGGTAATACTGTAATTATTAAATCTGCAGAAAACGAGTATTTATTCTTTGCTCATTTTAAACAAGGTTCTATAAAAGTAAAGCAGGGCGACAAAATAAAGGCGGGACAGCTATTAGGCTTATGTGGCAATAGTGGCAATTCGTCAGAACCACATATACACTTTCACATACAAAATATTGAGGATATGAATGGAGCAACAGGTGTAAAGTGCTACTTCAACAAAATATTGGTGAATGGTGCTGAAAAAAGAGAGTATTCGCCCATACAAGATGAAATAATTGAAAACACACCGTAAATGGAAAATAATTTTTTTATAAGGCTATTAATAAAACTTAAAATCTTAAATTTTGATAAAAAAATGGCGAAACAGCTACGCCGCCCTCACGGACGATTAGCCCGACATATAGGCGATAGGCTGAATGTGAGCAACAAAGAACTGCATAGTTTTATGCTTGCCCAAATTGATATTAAAAATGGTGAAAGGATTTTGGAAATAGGATATGGTAATGGCAATTTTTATAAAGATATTTTTGAAAAAAGCCCCGAAGCCGAAATTAGCGGTATAGATTTTTCGCGAGCAATGTACGCAGAAGCTACGGCTAATAATGTAGATTTGATAAAAACAGGAAAATTAGACCTGCACTATAATAGTAGCGATATTATACCCTACCAAGACGCTATTTTTGATAAAGTATTCTGCCTAAATGTGGTGTACTTTTGGGAAAACCCACAAGACCATCTAAAAGAAATAATAAGAGTATTAAAACCAAATGGCAAGTTTTATGCAGGTATTCGCACTAAAGAAACTATGCAAAAAATACCTTTTACAAAATATGGATTTACCATGTACCACCCCTATGAGTTTGAAGCCGTGCTAAAAGATAATCAGTTTAAAAATACAGGATTTTCTCTTCATACAGAGGACATTGTAGAATTTGATAATGAAAAAATACAAATTAAATCAGCTTGTGTATTTGGTGAGAAATAATGTAGGTTTACTGTCTAAATTTCCCGTTACTGCAAGGCTTTGCGTGGCTATCTCTTTGCCATCAGATTGCCACGATTAGCCTCGTGAAAACGAAAGTAGTTGGGTAGCTTGCTCACACATCTTTCGCACTCCGTTCAAGATGACAACGCACGCACTAAAGGCAAACGGCTTAAAACTAAAAGCCACTAACAAAGAGCTTAATACCCAAAAATATCTTCAAGGCTAAGTTCTTTTACTTCGCCAAAGGCTTTAAGGGCTTCAATATCAATTTTGTCTTTTGCTCCTATCACACAAATAGCAAAGTTTTTATTAGCAAAGGCTAATTTTTGCATGGTTTTAATATTCTCGTGATTTACCTCTTGCAAGCTGGTAAAAATTAGCTGGTTAATAGGCTGGGTTAGCCCTAATTTTTGCGCGCGGCGTTGTTCGCTCAAAAGGTTTTGTTGGCTCACTCTTTTAGCAGCAATACGTTTGCGCACAGCTTCTTTGGCAGCATTGCCCATAAAACGGTCGTTAGGGATAGAATCCATAAGTTGCTGCATACTCTTCATTGCGCTTATTAGCTTATCAGCCTGTGTACCCACATAGGCGGTAGCATAGGCAGGCTTCCCTTTTTCGGCAGGGGTATTAATATACGCATACGATGAGTATGCTAATGCTTTAGACTCACGAATGGTTTGAAAAACCAAGCTATACATACCTGTACCAAAATACTCGCTAAATATTGATGCGGGGGCTATTTCACTATTATCAAAATTTTTAATGGGGCGTTCCCATTTTACTTCTGCCTGCACCATATCAAAAGGCACGTAGTAAATTATTGTTTTTTTATGATTTTTTGGGCTAAATTTTTTCGCTTTAGGATGGTTTTTAAGTTTTTTAGCAGGCTGTAAGAGTGGATTTATTTTAGCAGCAATTTCAGTTTGCTGTGTAGGTCCAAAGTACCATACATTGTACTTGCAGGTGAGTAAACCGTTTAGCATTTTTTGCAATTGTGCTGCTTTAGCACTTTTTAGTTTTTTCTCGCTCACTATATGTGTGAAGGGATTTTTGCTGCCTCCATAGCGGGCATAATTGCTAAGTGCATTACGTAGTATAATACTTTTATTAGTTTTAGCATCAGCACGAGATTTTAGTATATCACCTACCAAGTTCTGCCATTTTTGGTTGTCAATTTTACCTTGTGTAAATACCTCTATAAGTAGTGCGTATGCTTTGTCAAAATTTTTATTTAATCCCTTAAGGTATATGGAGCTACTTTTATCGCCCACGCGAAAACCAAATGAGCAAGCAAGATTAAAAAACTCACGACTTATCTGCTCATTCGTTTTTGTTTCGGTGGCTATATACGGCATATAATCGTTTATATGTTTTAGCCAAGGTTGGTTATTTGTTCCCATATCAAAACGAATATTTAACGAGAAGTAATCCGTATGGGGGTTGTTTACATAAGAGAATGCCACTGCCTTTTTACCCTTGCCATACTTGGTGGTTTGTATCTCGGTTTCAAAATTTGGAAATACTGCGGGTATAGGTTCTACCTGTACTCTATTTAGTTTTCTAACAAAGTGGCTTTCGGCTTCACGGTTGGTTTCAATAGGTGTAATTTTTGGTTTTGGTATTTTTTGTATGCTGCTATCTTTGCCTTGTAGTTTTAAAACTGTGGTGCGTTTTTCTGCTATATAAATACGCTTGGCAAAATTTTGCACATCTTTCACTGTTAGTTTTTCTAAGCTACTGGGCATATCAACATATTGTTTCCAATCATACCCGTTGATAAATACATCCATAATATTTGATGCTCGGTTATAGTTATTGTCAAAAGCTACGGCACGGTCTAAGCGCATATTATCAACAATGGCTTGCATTATGCTCACATCAAACTCGCCCCGTTTTAGTTTCTCCAGTTCTTCAAGTACCAGTGCTTTGCATTGGTCAAGTGTTTGTCCTTCTTTGGGTATAGCAATAAAATAGTGCATACTATACTCTTTCATTGTTATGGGTGAGCAACTGGCATATTGCAATTTTTGGGCTTTATTTAGATTAATATCTAACATACCCGCTTGCGAGTTTGCCAAAATCATATCTGCCATATACAATAGCAAAGCATCTTTACTGCCAGCACCTTTAGTACGGAAACCCATAAACACTTTTTCTTGCTGTGGACCTACCACACTAAATGTTTGGTCGTAGGGCTGAAAGGCAATATTTTCTAAACTATCAGGTATAGCATATGCGGCATCAGACTGTACGCCCTCTTTGTTTTTCCACGCTCCTAAGTATTTATTTATAAGCGTGATAACCGTATCAGGGTTAAAATCTCCACTCATAATTAATGCCATATTCACAGGATTATAATGAGTGTTATAGTATTTTTTAATTGCTTTTAGCGATGGATTTTTAAGATGCTCAACCGTACCAATAGTAGTTTGTGTACCGTATGGATGGGTAGGGAAAATTCCTTTAAGTAATGCTTCGTATGCTTTAATATTATCGTTGTCCAAACCTCTGTTTTTTTCTTCATATACTGCTTCCAGTTCGGTATGAAATAAACGAAATACAGGGCTATTAAAACGGTCAAACTCTATTCTCAGCCATTTTTCAAGCTGGTTGGCAGGTATATTATTTATATACACCGTTTGGTCTGTGCTGGTAAAGGCATTTGTGCCAGTAGCCCCCAAAGATTGCATCATACGGTCATACTCATTGGCAATAGCCACTTGTGATGCCAAGTACGAAACAGAGTCGATAAAACCATATAATTTAGCTCTTAAATTACTATCCGTTGCTTCGCTATACAGTTTATAAAGCGATTCTATTCTTGTTAAATAATATTTTTCACCCGCATAAGATTTAGTTCCAAAATTTTCAGTCCCCTTAAATAGCAGATGTTCTAAATAGTGTGCCAAGCCTGTATTATTAGCAGGGTCGTTTCTACTGCCTGTTCGCACGGCAATCATAGTTTGTATTTGGGGTGCGCTTTTGTTTACAGTTAGGGCAACAGTAAGCCCATTTTTCAGGGTATAGTAATGTACTTTATAGGGATCGCCTTCAACAATTTTTGTGTTAAAGTTTTGGGCTTTTATGCTTGTACCCGCCAAAACAATAAGTAGTAAAAAGGCTATTCTTTTAATCATAATAGTAGTTTCAATGTTGCTAATGTTCTGCAAAATAAACTATTTTAGGGAATGCAATCAAACAAAAATATTTGTAGCATTAACCCGTAGTACATTATAATATAATTATAAATGCCTGAATAAAATCTGCATAAATAGCTGAATATCAGTATTTTTCAGTTATTGTTTATTAACTTTTAGCCTTTGGCGCAATGGGCAGACAGAATAGGTATGAATGCCATTCTATACATAGTATTTAGTGAGCAGCCATGCCATAAAACTATACTATAAACTATCACAACCCTTACCTTTGTAGCAATGAATTATGAAAAACTTTGCCACGAGGCAATAGAAGTAATACAAGATGCAGGGGCATTTATTAGACAAGAATTTACTGGGTTTGATAGCACTGTGGTAAACGAAAAAAGTGCCAACCAATTAGTAAGTTATGTAGATGTAACTGCCGAAAAGATATTAGTAAAAGGCTTAGACCAGTTGCTTAATAATTGTGGTTTTATAACCGAAGAAGATACTATTGCACAAAGCAAAAAGCACAAATACCAGTGGATAGTTGACCCGCTCGACGGCACTACTAACTTCATACACGGTTTACCTGTTTTTTCAATTAGTGTGGGCTTATTAGAAAATGGTACTCTAATAATGGGCATAGTGTATGAGGTAATGAAAAGCGAATGTTTTTATGCGTGGAAAAACAGCAAAACCTACCTTAACGGAAAAGAAATACAAGTATCAAAAGCAAAAAAATTAGAAAACTCATTATTGGCAACAGGTTTCCCCTACTATGAGTTTAAAGGCATGGAAGGCTATATACAAAGCCTGCGTACCTTTATGCAAAACACACGGGGCTTACGCCGCATGGGAAGTGCTGCCATAGATTTGGCATACACAGCAGCAGGGCGTTTTGAAGGTTTTTTTGAGTATGGACTTCATGCTTGGGATTGTGCGGCAGGCATATTTTTGGTACAACAGGCAGGCGGTAAAGTAGTAGATTTTAGCGAAGGGGAAAACTACCTGTTTGGCGAAGAAATAGTAGCCTGCTGCCCAGGGATATACCAACCTTTTATGGCGGAAATAAAAAAAAATTTTGGTAGCAAGGCAATAGGTTGAAACCTACCGCAATTCATAACCTAAACAAAAATTTTATGAATAGAATAGGCATTCATGCCTATTCTATATTTCTAAAAAAAAAAGCCTTCGCTAATAGCGAAGGCTTAACATTCATTGGCAAAAATGAATTTTGGGAAGTCAATTTAATCTACATTATCGTGCAAATAACTATTGTTAGTTTTTATTTCTGTTTCATTTTTTATTTTGTCTTCATTCTTAAATAGTTCAAGTCTGGATAAATCCGATTCTGATGAATGTGGAACATCATCCAGCTTTGTATCCTTGCGTATATAGGCGGGTTCTTTTTCCATCTCTGTAAATCCTTCTGCATTTTTTGCTTTTTCGCTTAGGTTTCTCAGATGTACCATACGTTCTTTTTGTTTAAGCATACGTTCTTTTTCAACTTCGGTATCCACTTCACTGTCCTGTAATTCACTCCGAACAGGTTTGGTTTCTTCCTCCTCGTTTTTTATAGAGGTACGAGAAAATAAATCGCTTTCAGAAATAGTTTCTACCTTCTCATGGCTTTGAGGTTGAAAAACTATCTCATCCGTAGGTTCAAAACGGTTATAGTTTGGTGCAAATGTACTTTCATCTTCACTGACAGTGGTTTCACTATCTGAACTAATAATTTCTTTGTCCGCCTCTTTTTCTTCTATTAGTGATAGTCGTATTTCTTTGTTTACTTCTTTTAGTGTATTTTTCCTCTCACCGAAACCTGTGGCAATAATTGTTACTGAAAGTTTATCTTCTAATTTCTCGTTCGAACACCAGCCAAATTTAAGGTTAGCGGTTTGTCCTGCTTTTTGCTGAAAGAAATCCATAACAATACTCACCTCTTCCATAGTAGGCTCTTCTTTGCCCCACGAGATATTAACTAATAACCAGTCAGCACCTTCAATTTGTGTATTGTCCAACAGTGGTGAGTTCATCGCTTCTTGCGAGGCTTGTATGGCTCTCTCTTCACCTCCAGCAACACCCGAACCTAATATGGCTTTGCCACTATTGGTCATGGCAGTGCGCACGTCCTGAAAATCTACATTACCATCGCCACTGGTGGTAATAATTTCGGCTATGCCTTTTGCAGCAATGGTTAGCACTTCATCAGCTTGTGCAAATGCTTTTGTAAATAAAAAATTGCTGTACATCTCTTTTATCTTATCGTTCGAGATGATAAGTAGTGCATCTACCGCATCTTTCATTTCAGCAACGCCAATGGCTGCTTGCTGGACACGGCTGGGTCCTTCAAAGCTAAAGGGAGTGGTTACAATGCCTATTGTTAGTATGCCCATATCTTTTGCCGTTTTGGCTATTATAGGTGCTGCTCCTGTGCCTGTACCACCTCCCATACCTGCGGTAACAAATATCATTTTGGTAGTAACACCTAACAGGTCTATAATATCATCAATACTTTCTAATGCAGCTTTTTTGCCTGTACTGGGATTTGAGCCCGTGCCTAAACCTTCTGTTAGCTCTGTTCCTAACTGTACTTTGTTAGGCACTGGACTAAGGTCTAATGCCTGAGAGTCGGTATTGCATACAAAAAAATCTACTCCTATTATACCTTGCCGATACATATGGTTTACAGCGTTACCGCCACCACCACCTACACCAATAACTTTTATTATTGATGACCGTTCTTTGGGTAATTCAACCTCAAAATTTGACATACTTGATCGTTTATTATGTTTTTTATTTCTGCTGTGCAGAAATAAATTTAATTATACAAATTCCGAATTTATTTCGGAATGATATTACATTTTTTTAACTCCATCCACCACTTACTCCCCTCACTTTACTGGGATGCAGGCATATGCTAAAAATCATCCACATCAATATCATCGGCAAGCCATTGTTTTAAACGCCCTAAAAAGCTTTTACGCTCCAACTCATTTTTCCTGTGCTTATGCTTCTTTTTTGCCGTTTCTTCGCCGCTATTCTTAGTTTCCGCATCTGGTTTCAATCCTTCAATTACCAAACCTATGCCTGTGGCATACATTGGGCTTTTTACTTCCTCTACCATACCTTTAGCCAAGTGCTCATTAGGGTAGCCTATACGCACATTTAAACCAGTAACATACTCTGCCAATTGGGTAATGTTTTGCAGTTCTGCACCACCACCAGTTATAACTACACCGCCTATCAGTTTTTTCTCTACTCCACTATTTTTAATCTCGCAATACACCAATTCAAAAATTTCTTCTATCCGTGCTTGGATAATTTTTGACAAGTTGCGTGTCAAAATTTCTTTAGTATCACGTCCACGTAAGCCTGGTATCGAAATTATCTCATTCGCTTTAGTTCTTTCCCACAATGCAGAGCCATACTTGGTTTTTAGTAATTCGGCATGGTCTTTCAATACGCTACAGCCTTCTTTTATATCCTCTGTAATAATGTTACCGCCGTAGGCAATAACAGCTGTGTGGCGAATTGCCCCATCGTGGAAAATAGCAACATCAGTAGTGCCGCCTCCAATATCTACTAAGGCTACTCCTGCATCCAACTCTTCGAGACTAAGTACTGAATTAGAGGATGCTAAAGGTTCTAACATTAGGGATTCAACTTCTAAACCTGCAAGTTGAATACATTTGTAAATATTTTTTGCTGCATTTACCTGTGCAGTAATTACATGAAAATTGCCTTCTAAACGGATGCCCGACATACCCACAGGGTCTTTAATGTCTGGCTCGTTATCTACTGTATATTCTTGGGGTAGTACGTGCAAAATTTCCTCGCCTGGATTAAGAACCATTTTGCGCATATCTTCTTCCAACTTAGCAAGGTCGCTATAATCAATTTCAGTATCAACAGAGTTTCGCACTACCAACCCTCTGCTTTGGCGACTTTTTATGTGCTGCCCTGCTATGCCCACATGAACCTTGCATATATCTACGCCAGACTTGTCCGAAGCCTCGTTTACTGCTATTTTAATAGCATCTACGGTTTTGCTAATGTTGCTAACTATACCGCGCGATACTCCATAAGAATTGGCTTTTCCCATACCCAAAACATCTATTTTGCCGTATTCGTTTTGCCTACCAACAATAGCGCAAACCTTTGTGGTTCCTATGTCTAAGCCTACTATAATTTTACCGTCGTGCATACTCATTCAATATTACTGATTATTACTACTTTGTTTTCAATATTTTTCGCACACTATTTGCCCTGTGTACTTTAAATTAATCACTTTATACTTTTCCCAGCCCACTTTGTTTAAACCTTTTTTGTAAAATATTTTTAAATGGGTCAGTTTTTCTTCCAGCCTACTTATATCGCCAAGCAGTACTCTATGGTTTGCAAGTACTGTTATTAGTGTTATTTCGTTGTTTTTATCTACTATTATTTGCTCTATCATTGCCTCCCAAAAAGGTTTTTTCTGAATGTACTTTGCCAGTGTATAAATATCCTTCCCTATGGGTGTATTTACAGTATCCTTTATTTTCTTAACTGTTTCCCGTATCCAACCCGTAGCCACAGGCACATAGGCAGTATAGTTATCAGAGAGGGGCATTTTAATTCCATCTTCGTCTATATAAAAGCCCCTTCCACTATTTTTTGCTATCCGTACTATTGGTTTTCGCTGCCACACCTCAACCCTTAAATTTCCTTGTATATCTATAAATACCTCTGCCTCTTTTATAAAAGGATTTAGCTCTAATTTATCTTCTAACGCTCCCACTTCAAAATCAGCAACAGGTCTGCCTTTCAGGGCATTCTCGCCTTGCCCTGCGGTTATTATTTGTACTATATCTGCCCGTGTAATAAAAAAATCTTTGCTTTCAGGCTTTATCACCACATCCAACGATTTGCACCGCAACTGTTGCTGTTGCTCTCCTACAAAAGACAATACCGCCATTAAAATAACAAACAATACTGCCCATATAGTGTAATTCAACAATATTTTCCACCTTGGTTTCATGCTTTAAATAGTTGTTTTAAAGGTTGTACCAATTGGTCTATATTTCCCGCACCCATAGTTAGCAACACCTCGGTAGGGGTATTATTTATCACAGATAATAATTGCCCCTTGGTGCAAAGGGTTTTATTATCATTCACTATCTTATCAAATATTAGTTGTGAGGAAACACCGGCAATAGGTTGCTCGCGAGCGGGGTAAATATCTAAAAGATATACCTCATCCAATTGGTTTAAACTTTTGGCAAAACCATCAGCAAAATCACGAGTACGGCTGTATAAATGGGGTTGAAATATGCCTTTTATTTTTTTATCAGGATATAGTTGTCGGGCTGATTTTATTACCGCTTCCAACTCCGTAGGGTGGTGGGCATAGTCATCAATATATACCAAGTTATCCTGCTTAATAATATACTCGAACCTGCGTTTCACTCCCACAAAAGTCCTTAGCCCGCTACGCAATTTTTCCTCGCTCACTCCCATTTGTAGTGCAATAGCAGCAGCTACCGTTGCATTCTCTACATTGTGGATACCCGCCATGCCCAATTGTAGGTGGGTAATAGCTGTTTTTGGAGTTACCAAATCAAAGTAGTAACTACCATTATCAATACTAATATTAGAGGCTTTATATGCTGCGCCTTCTTCTATTCCGTATGTATGCTTTTTTACATCCTGTACTTCCCCTTTAAAAGGCTGCCCATAACGGATGTATAAATCGCCCCCTTTTTTTATTTTTTCAGTAAAAATATGGAAAGATTTTAGCAGTTCATTATGCTCACCATAAATATCTAAATGGTCTGCATCCATAGAGGTGATTACTGCTATATTGGGTGATAATTGCAGAAACGAACGGTCAAACTCATCAGCTTCTGTTACGGTAACGGTTTCTTTGCCTACATTTTGAGGCAATACAAAATTGGTGTTAAAATTAGTAGATACCCCTCCCAGAAATGCCCCACAATTAATGCCCGCATGGCGTAATAAGTATGCCACCATGCACGAGGTAGTTGTTTTGCCATGCGTTCCGCCTATGGCTATGGTAAAGGTTTCACGGGTTATCAGCCCCAGTATTTCGGCACGCTTGTATAAAGTATAATTATTTTCTTTAAAGTAGTTTAACTCGCTATGGTTAACAGGAATTGCAGGAGTATAAACTATAATGGTTTGGCTACTATTATTTTTCACCCCATCATCCACCTGCTCAATATCATCTTGGTAGTGAATATTTATCCCCTCGCCCTCCAGCTGTTTGGTAAGCGTGGTAGCCACACGGTCATACCCTGATACGTTTTTGCCTATCGCTTTAAAATATCGGGCTAAGGCACTCATACCAATGCCTCCTACTCCAATAAAATAAATATTATGTATCCCGCTTAAGCTCATTTTCAACTGCTATTCTTTTTTATTTTTATTAGTCTTTTTTTCGTGTATTCGCTACTCTGTACACCTCATCTACTATACGCTCTGCCGCTTTGGGCATAGCCAGTTTTTTTATACTTTTGCTTAATTGTAAGCGTCTTTTCTCATCATTCATTAGTGCCAGTATATCGCCCATCAACACTTTTTTAGCATCTTTATCTTTTACTAATAAAGCCGCTCGTTTATCCAAAAGTGCTTGTGCATTTTTAGTTTGATGGTCTTCGGCCACATTGGGCGATGGAACTAAAATGCAAGGCTTACCAGTGGCACACAATTCCGCAATGGACAATGCCCCCGCCCTTGACACCACCACATCAGCAATGGCATAAGCAAAATCCATACGGGTAATAAAATCAAATATTTTTATACTATCAGTGTTTTGCATTTTCACTTTGTTGTAGTAGTATTTTCCCGTTTGCCAAACTATCTGAATATCTCTTTCTTTAAAACTATCAAGTCCGCTACCTATAATTGTGTTAATGGTTTTAGCCCCTAAACTGCCCCCAATAATCAAAATTGTTTTCTTATTTGGGTCAAGGTTAAAATGCTTAAATGCGTCCTCTCTTTTTCCTTCTATATCTGTTAAATCTTGACGAACAGGATTACCCGTAAGCACTACCTTATTAGGCGGAAAATAGTTTTCCATCCCATCAAAGGCTACACAAATTGCAGTAGCCCGTTTTGCCAATAGTTTATTGGTAAGCCCTGCATAGCTATTTTGCTCTTGTATCAAGCTCAATACATCCATTTGTGCTGCCATGTACAAGGTAGGTGCGCTGGCATATCCGCCAACACCTATGGCAATATCAGGCTGAAAATCTTTTATTACTTTATGTGCTTGCCACAAACTTTTTATGATTTTAAAGGGAAGCAAAAAATTTCTAAAATCTATTTTGCGTTGCATCCCTACAATACTTAGCCCTACTATTTTATAACCTGCTTGAGGTACTTTCTCCATCTCCATTTTGCCTTTAGCACCTACAAAAAGTATCTCTACATTAGGGTCTCTTTTTTCAAGCGTTTTGGCAATGGCAATGGCAGGGAAAATATGCCCCCCTGTTCCTCCGCCTGATATTATGACTTTAAGCGGTTGCAACTACACCTCCTTCTTCTATTTCATCAGGGTTTTCTTGTTCCTCAATATTGCGGCTTACACTTAGTATGATACCCAATGATATACTTGTAAACACTAACGATGTTCCCCCCATGCTTACCAAAGGTAACGACAACCCTGTAACAGGAAATATATTTACCGCCACGCCCATATTTATAAAGGCTTGTATTACTATACTAAAACTTAAACCCACTGCCAATAATGCCCCAAAAGCTCGTGGGCTTTTTATTACAATTCTTATACACCGAAAAAGGAGTACCAAATACAGGGATATTAAAGATAATGCCCCCACCAAGCCATACTCTTCAATAATTATGGCAAAAACAAAATCGGAAAACGGATTGGGTAAAAAATTTCGTTGTGTGCTGTTTCCTGGTCCTTTGCCTAATATACCCCCTGATGCAACTGCTATTTTGCCCTGTACTACGTGGTAATCTTTGGTTAATGCTTCCCGCTCATTCACATACTCTTTAGTCTCTATAAAACTCTCTACCCTACTTTTCCATGTGCTAAGGCGGGCAATTTTTTCAACCGTTTCATTAGGTAGTGATAATACCATAACCACCATAGCCGTTGCTGCCAATACCCCTGCACCTATTACCAAAAGAATATGCTTAAACGCTATACGCCCTATAAACATTAGCAATAAGCAGGTAGCAAAAAGCACCATTGCCGTTGAAAGATTAGCAGGCATAATTAGCGCACACATTGTAGCTATAGTTATAGTAAGCGGAAGAAACGATTTTTTAAAGTCTTTAATATCTTCTTGTTTTCTGGATAAGAAACGAGCGATATACATTATTAAAGCCAGCTTTGCCAAATCTGATGTTTGAAAGGTAAACCCTATTACGGGCAAGGTTATCCAGCGGCGAGCATCATTAATCTCAGTACCAAAAAACAGCGTATAGGGCAATAGAATAAAAGACAGTATGAGCAGTATTTGTGCTATACGCGAGTAGTACTTATAGTTTATTAAATGGCTCATGTACAATAGCGTTAACCCAAACAATAAAAACATAAGGTGCTTAAACAGAAAAAACTCTGTATTGCCCCCCTGTTTTTTATATGCTAAAGTACCCGTAGAACTATAAACAGCCAGTACCCCAAAAATGGACAACAGTATTATTACTGCCCAAATTACGGCATCGCCCTTAGTCCATTTAAAAAGCCCGTTCATTTACTACTTTCTTATCTTTTTTTTTGTTTTTTTATTCCCTGCTATACATACCTTTTTTACAGGTTTTTAACAAAGCGTTTAAACTGTCTACCCCTATCCTCATAGTTTTCAAACAAGTCGAAACTTGCACAGGCAGGCGAAAGCAAAACGGTATCTCCCTTATCAGCCATTTTATAGGATACGTGTACAGCCTCCGCCATAGAACCTGTGTTTATCATCATTTTTACCTCTTTACCAAAGGCTTCATGAATTTTCCTATTGTCCACCCCAAGGCAAATAATAAGTTTTACTTTTGCCTTTACCAATGGTTTCAGCATAGCATAGTCGTTGCCTTTATCCACTCCACCGGCTATCCAAATAACAGGGCGTTCAACGCTTTCCAAAGCATACCATGCAGCATTTACATTGGTTGCCTTAGAGTCATTAATAAAATCAATGCCTCGTATTTTGCCTATACTTTCTAAACGGTGTTCTACCGTTTTAAAATCAGTAAGGCTGTCTCTAATTACCTCCTTCCTTATATTTAAGGCTTTAGCAATTATGGCTGATGCCATGGTGTTGTAAATGTTGTGTTGCCCTTTAAGCGAAAATTCTTCTATAAGCATAATAAATGGGTTTGGGTCGGTTTCTGTTAGTTTTACAATTATTTCTTTGCCTTGCAGCCATGCGCCGTAGGGCAGTTTTTTTTTTATGCTAAACGGTATCAACTTGGCATTTCCTTGTTGCTTGTTTAGGTTTTGCATGGTTAAATCATCATCAGCGCAGTATATTAGTAAGTTTTCTTTGGTCTGATTTTGGGTAATTCTAAATTTTGCATTTATGTAGTTTTGCAATTGGTGTTCGTACCTCTCTAAATGGTCGGGGGTAATATTGGTAATCACACTATTGGTAGCGTGGGCGGTATAGGTATTATCCAACTGAAAACTGCTTAGTTCTAATATATAATGTTCCTTATCGCTATTAGCTACTTGGCGTGCAAAGCTGTCGCCTACATTTCCTGCCAAGCCCACATTTAAGCCCCCATTTTTTAAAATATAATAAGTAAGGCTTGCCGTAGTGGTTTTACCATTAGTACCAGTAATACAGTGGAGTTTTGCCGTAGTATAGCGTGCTGCGAACTCAATTTCGGAGATAACAGGTATATTTTTCTCTTTTAGCTGCACCACCAAAGGGGCAGTATCAGGAATACCGGGGCTTTTTATTACCTCGTTGGCATTAAAAATAGCAGCTTGGCTGTGTTGCCCTTCCTCCCATTGCACGCCCATACCGTCCAGTTCAGCCTTGTACTTATCAGCTATTTTGCCCTTGTCTGACACAAAAACATCAAAGCCTTTAGCTTTTGCTAAAGCTGCTGCGCCTGTTCCGCTTTCGCCCGCTCCTAATATGACTATTTGCTGTGCCAACTCTTTTTTATCTCAGTTTTAGGGTGATTATGGTGAGGATAGCGAGCATTACGCCCACAATCCAAAAACGAGTTACTATTTTGGGTTCTGCATATCCTAATTTTTGGTAATGGTGGTGCAAGGGCGACATTTTAAAAACCCGCCGCCCTTCGCCATATTTATTTTTTGTGTATTTGAAATAGCTTACCTGAATTATTACGCTTAAATTTTCTACTAAAAATATTCCGCACAGTATGGGAATTAGCAATTCTTTATGAATCATAATAGCCAGTACAGCTATAATACCGCCTAATGAAAGGCTACCCGTATCGCCCATAAACACTTGCGCTGGATGAGAATTGTACCACAAGAAACCCACACACGCACCCACAAATGCGCCTGTAAAAATCACCAACTCGCCCAAGTGGGGGATGTAAATGATATTAAGGTAATCAGCAAAAAATACATTGCCCGATACATAGGCAAGTATGCCCAATGTTGTACCTATTATACCCGATACGCCCGATGCCAAACCATCAATACCATCTGTAAGGTTTGCCCCGTTTGATACGGCTGTTATTATGAGTATCACCATTGGGATGTAGATAAGCCATGCCCAGTTTTTATAATCTTCTCCTATCCATTTTAGTGGACTTGCGTAATCAAATTCTGACTCTTTAAGAAAAGGGATAGTAGTTTCTGTTGATTTTATATTGCGGCTATAAAACACCTTGCCCGCCACTGTATCCAGTTTAAAATCGGTAGCACTAAGACCTGCTTGTTGCAATTCAGCAGGCGAGTATGTTTCAGTAACCACCACCGTAGGGTGAAAGTATAATACCGTCCCCACTATTAGCCCTACTCCTACTTGCCCCAGCACCTTAAACCTACCCGCAAGTCCTTTTTTATCTTGCTTAAATACTTTTATATAATCATCTAAAAAGCCAATAAGCCCCAGCAAAACCGTTACTACTATTATTAATACAATGTAAATATTATCAATACGGGCAAATAGTAAAGTGGGGATAAGAATAGCCGCTAAAATAATAAGCCCGCCCATAGTGGGAGTACCTTGTTTTTTAGCTTCACCCTCTAACCCTAAGGTACGCACCGTTTCTGCCACCTGCCTGCGGCGTAGCAGGGTAATTAGCTTGTTACCAAACAACAATGAGATAACCAACGACAGAATTACTGCCATTGCCGCCCTAAAGGAAATGTACTGAAATACACCTGCCCCTATAAGGTCAAACTCACGTTGTAAATAATCAAATAAGTAGTAAAACATCTATACTCTTAATTTCATTGGTTTTTAACTTTCTGTTTGCTGCATCACTTCCTCCAGCACCGCCTTGTCATCAAAGGGCTGTTTCACCCCCTTTATCTCTTGGTAGGTTTCGTGTCCTTTGCCTGCCACCAGTAGTATATCGCCTTTAGTAGCCAGTGCTACCGCAGTGCGTATTGCCTCTTTTCTATTGCTTATTTTTAATACTTTTTTGTAGTGTTGCCCTTGCACACCCGCTATCATCTCATCTAAAATGGCTTCGGGGTCTTCGCTGCGTGGATTATCAGAAGTAAAAATGGCTCTATCACTTAGTAGTGCTGCTACTTCGGCTATTTTAGCCCGTTTGGTTTTATCCCTATCTCCACCACAGCCTATTACTGTAATTAATTGCTCGTTTTTACTGCGGATATGGTTAATGGTTTCCAGCACATTTTTTAGTGCATCGGGGGTGTGGGCATAGTCCACTATACCTATTATCCCACTTTGCGATTGTACATACTCAAACCTTCCTTTTACAGGGGCTAAAGTGCTCAGTGTGGTAATAATTTGCTCTTTCTCCTCGCCCAATAAAAAGGCGGTAGCATACACCGTCAAAAGATTATACGCATTAAAATTGCCCGTTATCCTATACCACGCCTCTTGCCCATCAATCTCTAACAGCATTCCTTTAAAATCTTGCTCAATAATGCGGCAACTAAAATCTGACATACTGCGAAGGCTGTATGTATATTTAGTAGCGGGTGAGTTTTGTAGCATTACCTGCCCGTTTTTATCATCTTTATTGGTTAGAATAAACGCATCACTATCCAGCGCATCAAAAAATTTCTTTTTAGCGGCTATATAATTTTTAAAAGTTTCGTGATAGTCAAGGTGGTCGTGGGTGATATTGGTAAATATGCCGCCTGCAAATTTTTGCCCTTTAATACGGTTTTGCTGAATAGCATGGCTGCTGCACTCCATAAATACAAAAGAGCAATCAGCATCAGCCATTTGGCGCAAAAGTGAAGTAAGGGTTATCGCATCAGGTGTAGTATGTGTAGCCGCAATAATTTCTCTGCCTATTATATTTTGTACCGTAGATATTAGCCCACATTTGTACCCCAATTGGGTATATAGCTGGTATAATAATGAGGCAACGGTAGTTTTTCCATTAGTACCTGTTATGCCTATTAGTTTTAGCTCGTTTGAGGGGGTGCTGTAATACGCATTTGCTATTGCGCCTATCACCTCATTGGTATTTTGTACCACTACCCACGTTACCTTATTGTTGTAATTTTGGGGCAACTCTTCGCACACTATGGCAGTTGCACCATTGGCAATAGCGGTGTCTATAAACTCATGCCCATTGGTAATACTGCCCTTAACCGCAAAAAACACTGAACCTTGCTCTACTTTTCTTGAGTCAAGACAAAGCGAGGTAATAGTAATAGCAGTATTGCCTATTACCTGTACAGTAGTTATTGGGTTTAATATGTTGGCTAATGTTTTCAAAATCAGCTTAGTTCTAAATAAATGGTTGCCCCCCTAAGAATTTTTTTTCCTGCGGAAATGGATTGTTTTCTTACCTTCCCATTGCCTATAAAGCGGACTCTCAGTCCTGCATTTTCTATCAGAAATAGGGCATCTTTTAGCCCCATTCCCGTAACATCGGGTACTAACCCGCTTACTATTTTTCGTTCTAAAATTTTTAGTGATTGCTTTTCCTTTTTTGTAAATACCCATTGGTTTTCATCCACTTCTCCCGCCATTTGCGAGGAAATTCCAATTTGATTAAGTATTTCCTTTACCCCCTCTTTTCGAGATACTTTTGGTGTAGGCAGAGCATCTTTTACTTGTAGGTTTCGCTCATTAATATCCAAATGCAAATC
Organism: uncultured Burkholderiales bacterium; assembly: GCA_964584305.1. GTDB lineage: Bacteria > Bacteroidota > Bacteroidia > UBA8524 > UBA8524 > SB11. The sequence continues at coordinate 62,048 of CAZOZL010000003.1, read as the reverse complement.
CAGCTTGCTGGCATATACTTTATCAGCTATTTCTTTGAAAACAGGACCCGCTACCGCACTGCCATAGTACACCCCGTTTGATGCCCCATTTATAGAAACTATACACGTGTATTGTGGATTATCAGCGGGGAAATACCCCACAAACGATGATTTATAGTATTTACGGTATCCATTTTTGGTATCAGCAATTTGGGCAGTACCTGTTTTGCCCGCCACTGTATAGTTTTTGTTTCGTAAATTTCGGGCAGTACCTCTTAATACTACGCCTTCCATAGCTTGGCGTACTTTTTTTAATGTTTCTTTTGAGCAAATGGATTTGTTAAGTACTTGCGTTTCGTACCTTTCTACCAGCTTACCTACATGGCGTACTTCGCGGGCAAAAGAAGGTTTCACCATTTTGCCATTGTTGGCTACTGCATTGTATAGGGCTAATATTTGCAGGGGTGTTAGGGTAACTTCATACCCTATTGACATCCACGGTAGGGTAATGCCCGACCAATCACTATCTTCGGAACTTTTGATGCGGGGTGTACCCTCGCCATAAATTTGCAGCCCTAAAGGTTTATTAATACCTAATTTTTTAATCAGTGTAGTAAATTTTTCAGGGTTTTGGGCAAAATGCTGCACCACTAACTTTGATATACCTACGTTTGATGATTTTTCGAAAGATTGTTGTAGGGTAAGTTTGCCCGCAGCACTTCTTTCAGAATCTTTCATTATATGCTCAAAAAACATAGTTTTTCCACCTTCAATATCTATACTGTCATCCAAGTCTGCAACGCCACTTTCTAATAACGCAATTAGTGATGCTAACTTAAAAGTTGACCCTGGTTCTGCGCTTTCGCCCACTGCATAGTTATATGTCTCATTATACACTTTGGTTTCACTATTGCCTTTGCGGGTAAGGTTGGCAATTGCTTTTATGCGTCCTGTTTTAACCTCCATTAAAACAGCACAGCCATTCTCGGCATTGTGTTCTATAAGTGCTTTTAACAAGGCATTCTCGGCAACGTCTTGTATATTAATATCTATGGTAGTGTAAACATCCTTGCCATTTTCGGGTTCAATCTCATTATCATAATTTACAGGTATCCATTGCCCCCCCGATACTTTTTGCATTAATCGTTTACCGCCAATGCCTGATAAAATTTTATCGTAAGCCCCTTCTAACCCCACTGGTGCTACACCCCTCCTGCTATATCCTATGGTGCGCCTTGCCAGTTGCTTAAAAGGCTGTTGCCTGCGTTCTTTTTCTATTACTATAAAACCGCCCTTGTATTTCCCTAAACGAAACAGTGGCCAGTTTTGCATGGCTTTTACTTGGCTATATGAAACGTTTCGTTTTACCAAGAAATAGCGTTTCCCATCAATATGGGCTTGTTTTAGCTTTCTTAAAAACTCAACTTTTTTATACGTTGGAAATGTTTTTGATAGTAAATAGGCTAAAGAATCAACTCCATTATTAAAATCAGCAGATTTTAAACCCGCTGCTTTCATATCCATACGTATATCATATACGGGGATAGAAGTTGCCAATAAGCTGCCATCGTCAGAGTATATATTGCCTCTTGTTGCTTCAATGGTTTGGTATGATGTACTTAACTCGCTTGCCAATGTGCGCCACTTATCTCCTTCAACAAACTGAATACGGAAAGCATACACCATTATCATCACCCCGAAAACACAGGTAACAAAAAAGGCTAAATAAACCCGCCAAAGTATGTCGCGTCTAAAATTCATCTTTTTTTGTATAGGTAATTTTATAGGGTGGTGTACGTAGTTCTTTCAGTGTTGTGTTTTCTAATTTTTTACTCACTTGCGATTGTTTCGACTTGTACATTAACTCTGATTTTATGGTGATGTACTCTGCTCGTAGTTCTTTTATTTCTGTTTTTATCTCATCAGTTTTACGCACTATACGCTGGGCATAGTGGGCGGTATATATATAAAATATGCCCAATCCTGCTACCAAAAAAAACATAGGAAATAGCTTTCTAAGGCTATCCCTATCCATAAAAAAGGTGTACTCTGAAGCCGTAAGGAGTTTTGAGGGCTTACGCTCTGCCCCTTTCCCTTTTTGCTCCGCCCCTTCTTCTTGTGGCTGTTCTTTTATTTGGTTTTCCATTTTCGTTGTTACCGGCTTACACTTTATATTTTCTCTGCTACCCGCAATCGCGCACTTCGTGCGCGTGGGTTACAGGCTATTTCCTCCTCACTGGCTGTTATGGCTTTATTTACTACTGCCCTAAAAGGCTTGTTTGTATTGCCGTATATATCTTTCTCTACTTTCCCCTCGGTGTTTCCCGTTTTTATAAAGTTTTTCACCATCCTATCCTCCAGCGAGTGGTATGACATTACTACCAGCCGCCCCCCCTTGTGCAACACTTCGGTACTTTGTTGCAGTAGTTGCTCCAAAGCATCCAACTCTTTATTCACCTCAATACGCAATGCCTGAAATATTTTTGAGAGGTATTTATTCTCTCCCTCCCTTGGCAAACTCTTTACTACCGCTTCTTTAAGTTTTTCTGTAGTTTCAATAGCTTGCTTATCTCTTGCATTTACTATGTTGCGTGCTACTTTATAGGCATTGTCCAACTCGCCATACTTGCGCAGTAGTTGCATCAACTCTTTCTCACTATATGTATTTACTATATCGGCTGCTGTGGGGCTGGCACTTCTGTCCATCCGCATATCCAAAGGTGCATCCCACCTATGGGCAAAGCCTTTTTGGGGTTCATCAATCTGGTATGATGATATTCCTAAATCAGCCAATAGCCCGCTGGCAGGTAAAGCGTTGTGGTACTTTAAAAAATTTTTTAAATACCTAAAATTGTGGTTTACCAATACCAGCTTTTCATCTGCTACCTTATTTTCTATTGCATCGGCATCTTGGTCAAAACCAATCAGTCTGCCTTTGCCACTCAATCTTTTCAGTATCTCGGCACTATGCCCGCCACCGCCGTAGGTTACATCTACGTATATTCCTTGCGGCTGTATATTCAGTGCTTCAAGGCACTCACTAAGCATCACGGGTACGTGATACTCACTCATTCTTTCCTCCAGTGGTCTCACCATTTTTACTCATCACCTCCTCTGCCAGTTCTGAAAAATCATCAGCACTCATATCAAACATATCTGCATGGTTTTCCGCTGACCATATCTCTATTTTATTCTCGTAAGCATATAGCACCAATTTGTTCCCCAACTCTGCATACTCTTGCAGATTTTTAGGAATTAATACCCTTGCTGCGGTATCAATTTGCACTTCAGTTGCACCATTATTAAACAAGCGGATAAACAACCTGTCCCTTTTATTAAAAGAGTTTAACCCTTCTAATTTGCCCGTCTCTTTTTGCCAATCGGCTTTGGTATAAATGGTTAAGCATTTATCAAAACCTCTGTTTATCACTAATCTATCGCCTGCTTCATCAGGAATTTGCTTGCGCAGGCTGGAAGGGAGCATAACTCTGCCCTTTCCATCCATTTTGCACTCATATTCTCCTATAAACTTCGACATAGTTCACTGCCAATAAAGGCTTTGCCAAAATTACAAAATAAAAAGACACAATCTCCCATATTTTACCACTTTTTAACACTTTATTTTACTAAAAAATGAAAGCCCTTACTATCAAAGGGTTTAACTGGTGGTAAACTTTTGCACAAAAGTTTCTCTTGGAATTTTCTCTCAAAAAATACGGGTTAAAAATATTTTTAGCTTTTTAAGCATTACAGCTAAGTTTTGCACGAAGTTTGCTATTAGAAGCAGGATGCAGAAAACAGTTTTATTGCTACTCATTCCTTTTTTATTTACTGCTTGTAGCAAAAAGGAGAGTATAAATCCCACCCCCACTACTGATTCAGCTACACACTTCCCTGGTGCTAAAGCATTAATAATTATTGGTGAAAAATGGGTATTGACAAACAAAACCGTTGACTATACCAATGGCTTGCCCAGTGAAGATTTTAGCAATGTGCCCGATTGTGTGAAGGATAATATTATATCGTTTGCACGAAACAGAGAGTTTACAGTGGATGAAGCCGTAGATGTTTGCCCCACCAAACCACAAAACACTACCTTTAATTGGGTTACCCAAGATGATGAGCAAACACTGGTATTAAACAATAAAAACTGGCAACTGGTAAGCATTACCAATACCACTATGGTACTTAAAAATATTAATAAAAGTAGTAGTATAACCGCAACCACCGTAGAAACCTATACCGCTCAATAATTTGGCGGGCTTCATAAAGTTCGTTTTATTTCTGCTATAAACGCTTCATAACCCTATTTTGAAGGATTAAAGAATTGTATTTTTCCTTTCCTATCAATTGTATGAAATTTGTACTAAATAAAACAGCCATGAAAACAGCTATTACAGTACTACTTGCAGTTTTAGCACTACTTATAAGTGCCTGCAAAGACGAAATCTCTACCCAAAAATTATTAAAGCAAGACATTACTGAGGCGGTCTATGCCAGCGGTGTACTTGAGCCTGAAAACCAGTTTACACTATACTCATTGGCAAACGGAACAGTTGCTACTATTTTTGTGAAAGAGGGGGATACCATTAGTACATCGCAAAAAATAATGCGTATAGATGGACTTGCAACCCAAGCCCGCCTTTATACCAGCGCGGAGATATACAAAACTGCCAAAAAAAACTATGGCGAAAACTCGCCTGCCTTGCAAGAACTAAAGGCACAACTAAACACATTAAAGGTAAAACTACAAAACGACAGTACCAGCTACAAACGTTATAAACGCTTGTACGAAAAAAACGCCGTTAAAAAAGCAGATTATGAACGTTTTGAGCTTGCCTATATTAATAGCCAAAACAACTACAAAGCAGCACAGTTGCGTTTAAAGAATATACGCTTGCAATTGTATGTAACGCTACAAAGTGCTGAAAGCCAGTACAAGGTAACGCAAGATGATGTAGCCCACTACCTAATAAAAAGCAGTGCCAAAGGGCGTATTTATGATATTTTGAAAAAACAAGGCGAAGCAGTACGACACGGCGAACCTATTGCCATAATTGGCGATGCCAATAATGTAGTACTAAAACTTAGTGTTGATGAAAATGATATTGAGAAAATAATAGTGGGACAAAAAGTTTTAGTAGAAATAGAAACCTTTGGTGGTAAAATTTTTAAAGCTAAAATAAGCCGTATATACCCCGCCATGAACAAGCGCGACTTTGCTTTTAGGGTAGATGCAGTATTGGTAGATGCTTTGCCCAATATATTCTCAGGTACTAATGTAGAGGCAAACATTATTATTAAAGAAAAGAAAGACGTATTGTGCCTACCCAAAATATTGCTACTTGCAGGCGACTCTGTTCTGATAAAAACGAACGACGGGCAGCAAAAAGTAAAGGTAAAAAAAGGGATTGAAAACTTTGAATATGCCGAAGTAATTAGCGGTATAGATGCTCAAACAGAAATAATAACCAAATAAGCCCACTGTTATGAAAAAACCGTCTTATTTGTCATTACATATTGCTACTACCCACCTTCTCTCTCGAAAAAAAACTTCCATAGTTGCTATTTTAGGAGTAACCTTTGGTATAGCTATGTTTATTATTATGATTAGTTTTATGACAGGGATAAATGATTTCCTATCAGAAACTACGCTTACCTCTACTCCACACATCCGCTTGTACAATGATGTGGAGGTGGCTGAACAAAGTATCACCGATAGATACCATGCTGGCGAAAAAAACCACCTCACCATCATCCACAATCCTCGCCCAAAAAATGAGCCTCGCAAACTTAAAAATGGGCTATACATTTCAGAATTACTTAGCCAGCAGCCAGAAGTAACAAGCGTATCACCCTATGTAAGCTCGCAAGTATTTTACAACTACGGAGCTACACAAATAAATGGTGTGCTAACAGGAGTTAACATTATTGCCGAAGACAAAATGTTTAACCTAAAGCCCAAAATGCAAACGGGCGAAATTGAAGATATTTTAGCAGGTGGTGATGCTATACTAATGGGTAGCGGGCTTGCCAAAAAACTAAATGTGAAAAAAGGCGATAACGTAATAATTTCAACCCCGCTGGGAGGCACACTTACCCTAAAAATAGCGGGTACTTATGCTTTTGGCGTGGGAGCTATTGATAATAGCCGCAGCTACGCCACTTTGAAAACCGTACAAAAAATTTTAGGACAAAGCAGTAGCTATATTACTGATATTAACCTAAAACTAAAAGACCTGAACCAAGCCAAACACTATGCCCCAAAATATACCCATAATTTTGGCTTTACTGCCGAAGATTGGGAAACTGCCAATGCTACTATATTGGTTAGTTTTGTTATTCGTAATGCACTTACACTTGTAGTAGTAACAACACTTTTAATTGTGGCAGGTTTTGGCATTTACAATATAATGAGCATGACCATTAATGAGAAAATGAAAGACATTGCCATACTTAAAGCCACAGGTTTTGCGGGCAAAGATGTGGTAAACATATTTATGGCACAAGCTATGATAATAGGCGTTATCGGGGCTTTTTTAGGCTTAGGTATTGGCTATATAGTAAGCTACTATTTAAGCACTTTACCATTTGATGGGGGAGAGTTTTTAGCGATGGATCATTTTCCCGTTGCGTTTATATTTAAACACTATGTATTTGGGGTAGCCTTTGGCATTGTAACTACCTTTTTTGCAGGCTATTTCCCTGCACGAAAAGCCGCCAAAGTTGACCCCGTGAGTATTTTAAGAGGATAAGTACAACAAACCACTACACACAAAAAATGATAGCTTTAAAAGCAAATAATATTACCAAACATTTTTATGAACCCCAAAAATTTAGGGTGCTAAATAATATTGATTTTGAGGTGCATAAGGGCGAATTTTTATCGCTCGTAGGCAAATCGGGTTGTGGAAAATCTACCCTATTATACATCCTATCAACAATGGATACTGACTATGATGGGCAGCTTGAAATAGACCAACAAATAGTAACAGGGCTAAGTCAAAACAAATTGGCTCATATCCGTAATGAAAAAATAGGTTTTGTGTTTCAGTTCCATTTTCTATTGCCCGAGTTTAGCTGTATGGATAATGTAATGCTACCTGCTTTAAAATTAGCAAAATACAGTAAGGATGAGATAAAAGACCGTGCCTATGAAAAATTAAAAATATTAGACATAGAAGACCAAGCCCTAAAAACCACCTCAAAACTATCGGGAGGGCAGCAACAACGGGTAGCAATAGCCCGTGCATTAATTAATGACCCTTTACTAATAATGGGTGATGAGCCCACAGGAAACCTTGATACCAAAAATACTCAAATAGTTTTTGATATATTTAAACAATTAACCCAAGAGTATAACCAAACCATAATAGCAGTTACCCACGATAAAGAGTTTGCACAAAACACTGATAGAACGATAATAATGCAAGATGGGGAAATTATTGACCGTGAACTTTTTGAAGACTAAAAAACAAAAAAACCGTTTACTACGTGCTACCATTGTATTAGCATTGGGGTTGTTGGGGCTAATTACACGCCACCTCTTTTTTTCGCACTTGTTTTCATGGCAAGAGCAACTAACAGCCTTTGTTCTTAGCCTTTTTGTTATCTCGCTTTTATGGATAACCCTCGAAAAAATAAATTCTTACTTAAATAAGAGATTACCCTACTCAAAAGGTATTCAAAAAAGAATTATTACCCAATTGGTTATTGGGCAAATAGAACTATTTATCCTTTTATCTATACTACTTTTTATTGTTGTCCCCATTATTTCAAATACAAAACTTACTTCAGAAATGTATGCTTCAGCACTTACAGTGTATGTACTTATTAACTTAGCGGCTAATGGGGGGCTAATTGGAAATCATTTTTTTGTGGAGTGGAAAAAATCACTTATCAGGCAAGAAAAACTACAAAAAGAAAAATCATTAGCCCATTTCGAAAATTTAAGAAATCAATTAAATCCTCATTTTTTATTCAATAGTTTATCATCGCTCAATAGCCTTATTTATGAAAATCCAGATTTGGCATCAAAGTTTTTAAAACAACTATCAAAAGTGTATCGGTATGTATTAGAAAACAACAAAACCGATTTAGTATCATTAGCTACTGAGGTTAGTTTTGTGCAAAATTATATATCACTACTTCAAACCCGATTTGGTAATGGATTAAAAGTAAATATAGCCATAAGCAATGATGGTAATCGCTTAAAAATAATTCCCGTTACATTACAAATACTTATAGAAAATGCCATAAAACACAACAGTACCTACGAAGACAGCGCATTAATAATTGATATTTATACCGAAAATGGGTATTTAACAGTAAAGAATAACCAGCAACCCAAAACCCAAGTTGAAGGAAGCCATAAAAAAGGGTTGAACAACCTTACCTCACTATATTATTATACTACGGGCAAGAAAGCCCGTGTACACAACACCCCCCAGTATTTTTCCGTTGAAGTGCCATTAATAGACTAAAAGATGAAAGTAGTAATAGTTGAAGACGAAAAACTAATAGCCACCGACCTTAAAAAACAATTGGCAAAACACTATCCTGATATAGTACTGTTAGCTATTTTACCCAGCCTGAAAAAAGCCATAGAATGGTTTAATACTAACCCCGCACCCGATTTAGTGTTTATGGATATACAACTAAGTGATGGCACTAGCTTCGAGATATTTGAAAAAACAGAACTGCACTGCCCCGTAATATTTACCACCGCATATAATGAGTATGCCCTAAAGGCTTTTAAAGTAAATAGTATAGACTATTTGCTAAAACCTATTGATGAGGATGAACTGAAAAGTGCAGTAAAAAAATACCGTAAAATATACCAAAATGATAAAGACAGCCCACAGCTAACCCAGCAACTAGAAGGCTTGGTGAAACAACTGTACAAGCCCCAATACAAAGAGCGTTTTACCGTGCATTATAAAAACACGCTAATGCCTTTAGCGGTTGATGAAATTGCCATTTTTATGCGTGATGAGCTGATATATGCACACACATTTGAGGGGAAACGCTATATAGTAAATCACTATGAAGCATTGGAAGAGATTGAGAAATTGCTGCCATCCGAACTTTTTTTTCGCAGCAATCGCCAAAGCATATTGCATATAAATGCTGTAGGAAATTACCGAAGCGACTATACTGGCAAACTACACCTAACCCTAAAACACCTGCCCGATATACAAATAGACATTAGCCGTGAAAAAGCACCCCTATTTAAAAAATGGGTAGGGTGATATACCTACTTTATCTTCTCCAAAGCATTTGTTGAGATAGCTTGATTAGATTTAATTATCTCAATGCTACCTGGAGTTATTAGATTGTATTTTTTAACTTCACTAATCATATTATCCAACTCACTAGATGATGCAATGATAACATCGTCTAACCCAATTACATCACCAGTTTTAATTTTTTCTTTAACACTGTTTGCCTCTCTTTCGCCAAGTGTTATTAAATAGCACAGAGCCTTTCTATGAACATACTTTAGAGCGATTGCTTCTAGGTCTGCTTGTTTATACCTCTCCCTTAAACTAGTTTTAGCACTAAAACAAATGGGTCCTCGCTCGCTAGAGTATGACATTAAATCGTAAATTACATTAGGCACAAAAGCAACTTTTGCATTTAGATATAGAGGTAAAATACCCTCTCTAATAAATAGTGTAGCCAAAATATATTCAAAAACTTTCCCGTTTATATTACTATTATCCAGCCCCAGCTTCGTATGCCCATCCCAGTATTTAATTATATAATCAGAAGGATATTTATACTCTACTTTCAGAAAATTTTCAAAAATCGATTCAAATCTTTCCGCTGCTTTATTATCTTTTCCTGAAACTATACCTAATTGATTTAAAATACCCATTTATTTAATAGTTTTTTAATTATCTCATTAGCCGTTGCTTCTATTGCTGGCACTGCAACAGAATTGCCAAATTGTTTATAGGCTTGTACATCTGCAACTTCAATTTTAAACTTATCAGGAAAACCTTGTAATCGTGCCCATTCCCTTGGTGTCATTTTTCTAACCCCTTCTCTATTCACCTCACCTTTAATATGGGTAACTGGGGTAAAATCCGTTAGCCTATCATCAATTACTAAATTTCTTTCTCGTCCCATCCCTCCAACTAATATTGCATTTGCAGTCTCATTGTCTTTAATTATAGAGTATCCAAAACCATTGCCTTTACTCTCATGCCTTGCTTTGTGCTTTATAAGAGTAGTTAAATATTGTGTTGACAAGTAATATTTAACCGAAACTTCCTCTTTCTCTTTTATATCTTTAAAAGTTATTTCACTATTTATTGGTTCAGGATATTTAAAATCATCGATTTCTAAATCACCTCTAAAACCAACTATAAAAATCCGTTCTCTATTTTGTGGCACTCCAAAGTTTCTAGCATTAATAATTCTCGGCTCGGGAACATAATATCCTAAATCATCCCTTAGCACATTTAAAATTGTTTTTAAGGTTCTCCCTTTATCATGTCCACGCAAGCCCTTTACGTTTTCTAAAAAAATTGCCTTTGGTTTTTTTCTTTTAATTATCTCTGCCACATCAAAAAACAATGTGCCTCTTGTGTCTTCAAAACCACCTCTTTTTCCAGCAATTGAAAACGCTTGACATGGAAACCCCGCACATAAAACATCAAATCCATCAGGTATAAAAGATTTAATTTTTTCTTGCGTAATATCACCGAAGGGAATTTCTCCAAAATTTAACATATATGTTTTTTGAGCATTCTTATCCCACTCACTTGTAAAAACACATTTTCCACCCAAATTTTGCATTGCGAGCCTAAATCCACCAATACCTGCAAACAAGTCAATAAACTTAAATTTTAGTGTATTCATAGGTAGAAAAGGCACTTTCCTATATAGCCTTTTTAGATTATTTTGGAGTGCTTCATGGGCTTCGTCCGAAGAAATATTTTTATCTGGATATTTTAGCACCAAATAATCCTGCACACACTTAATGGCATCCTTTTTAAAAAAAGAAGAAACACCATTTTCATGATTATGAATATAATGGGTTAAAGCAGGTTTATGGTTGTTCAGCTCTCCGCCTACTCTTACTCCACGTTCATTATCAAATATCTCAGCTATATCAAACTCACCTACCATTTATTCACCCAATTTTATATTTTACAAAGGCAAGTTTCAATATTTTTATCGATTTTTTGCTCAAAACTTTCCAACTGCTTAATGTTAATTGCTCTTTAATCATAGTTCGCACTAAAGCACCCCTATTTAAAAAATGGGTAGGGTGAGTAATTCTAATAAGGAGTTGCTGCCAAATGAGTGTTTCCTCTTATGTCTGTCAAATTTCCAAAATTTTACATATATGGCACCCCAACTCACAACAAAATAGGATTTCATCCTATCAAAAACCGAATTTCCCTACCTTTGTCCATCATGGATCAACTAAAAGCCAAAATAAAAGAATTAGCCAATAAGTATAGTGCGAATAATATAGCTAATCGCAGGTATTTACACAGCCATCCCGAATTATCGTACCAAGAATATGAAACGGCAAAGTTTATTGAAAAACGCTTAACAGAATACGGAATTACCCGTTTCGAGCGTATGGCAAACACAGGTGTAATAGCCATTATTGAAGGCAATAACCCTGAAAGTAAAACAATTGCCCTACGCGGTGATATGGATGCGCTACCCATTACCGAAACCAATAATGTCTCCTATAAATCACAAAACGAGGGAGTAATGCACGCCTGCGGACACGATGTGCATACAACATCATTGTTAGGTACTGCACGGATATTGAACGAACTTAAAAATGAGTTAGAAGGTACTATAAAATTAGTTTTTCAACCTGGTGAGGAAAAAATACCTGGGGGGGCATCACTACTCATAAACGAAGGGGTTTTAGAAGCACCAAAGGTGCAAAAAATGATAGGGCAACACGTTTTGCCACATTTAGCAGCAGGTAAAATAGGTTTCCGTAGTGGGTTGTATATGGCAAGTGCTGATGAGCTGTATATTACCGTGAAAGGCAAAGGTGGGCATGGCGCACAACCGCAGCAAAATATTGACCCTGTACTAATTGCCAGCCATATTATTATTGCCTTACAGCAAATTATTAGTCGTAATAGCAGCCCGCTAGACCCCAGTGTGCTTAGTTTTGGTAAAGTGATTGCTGATGGGGCTACCAATATTATCCCCAATGAGGTGAAAATTGAGGGTACTTTCCGTGCTTTGAATGAGGAGTGGCGGGCTGATGCACACAAACGTATGGTGAAAATGGCGCAAGGTATTGCTGAAGGCATGGGCGGAAGCTGCGATTTTGAAATTCGTAAAGGTTATCCTTTCCTAAAAAATGATGCAGCACTTACCGCCGCCGCCCGCAGCTATGCTGTGGAGTTTTTGGGCAAAGAAAACGTGGTAGATTTAGATATTTGGATGGCATCAGAAGATTTTGCGTATTACAGCCAAATAGTACCCAGTTGTTTTTATCGCTTGGGTACAGGCAATACCGCCCGCAATATTACCAGCAGCGTACATACCCCTACTTTTGATATTGACGAAAGCGCACTGGAAATAGGTGTGGGGCTAATGGCTTGGATAGCAGTGAAGGAGTTGGGTAAATAAAAACTCAAAAAGTTAATTTTTATATATATGTTTGGGTGTTATTTAACGCCATACTGTAAGTTTACTGTTAAAATAATATTGCAATGAAAATAAACAAATTCTCATTTAAAGATAATGCATATGAATGGAGTCTTGAAGAGATATCTTTCGACTCATTAACACTTTTAGTTGGTGCGTCAGGTGTAGGAAAAACACAAATTTTAAAAGCACTGTATTCCTTAAAACAAATAGCTAATGGTGAGTCTGAAAGTGGTGTAAAGTGGTCTATAGAGTTTGAGACCATTAAAGGTGCGAGTTATACTTGGAATGGAGAGTTTGAAAAAAAAGGAATTCAAAATTTCATTTTCGATGAGTTGAGCGATGACTCAAATAAAAATAAACCAACTATTTTAAAAGAAAATATTCTGAAGGATGGGAAAGAGATTATTAAACGAACAAAAAGCGGAACTTTTTTTAAAGGACAAAAAACCTTAAAACTTTCTCCCCAACAAAGCATTTTATATATTCTTAAAGAAGAAGATCTTATTACTCCTGCTAGTCAAGCATTTAGAAGGCTCATTTTTAGTGACCAAACTGAATCTCAAAACCAAGCTTTTAGAATACCAATATTTAATGTTACAAAACTTGAGAGAAAATATCGTTTACTAAAAGACATTCAAGAGTCTGACGAGGATATTAGAGTTAAACTTTATCTTGTATCAAAAGTAGACGAGCCTACTTTTGACAAAATTAAAGAACGTTTTTGTGAAATTTTCCCGCAAGTTGAAGGCTTAAAAATTAAACCCTTAGAGTTTGAGGATGATGAACTCCCTTTAATGATTAGAGACTATCCTTTTATTCAGATTAAAGAAACAGGAGTAGAAAAATGGATACAACAAGGAAGAATTTCCTCTGGAATGTTTAGAACTCTAATACATATTAGTGAAATATATTTATGCGCTAAAGGTACTGCCTTTTTAATTGATGAATTTGAAAACTCTTTAGGAATTAATTGCATTAATGAATTAACTTCTGACATATTAAAGTCGAATAGAGAACTACAGTTTATTGTAACAAGCCACCATCCCTATATAATCAATGATATAGATCCTTCACGCTGGAAACTTGTTACACGGAAATCTGGAGTAGTAAAAGCCCATAATGTTGAAAAATTTAATATTGGGAAGTCAAAGCATGATGCTTTTATGCAATTAATTCAACTAGAAGAGTACCAAACGGGGTTGGAGCAGTAATGAATCTATATTTTTTAGTTGAAGGAAAAAGAACAGAAAAGAAAGTGTATCCTAAATGGATTTCTCATATTATTCCTGAACTTAATGAAGTTAAATATGCTTTTGAGGCTTCAGATAATAATTTTTACATTTTTACTGGAAATGGTTATCCCTCATTACTAAATAATCATCTTAAGAATTCTATTGCTGAAGTTAATGAACTTAATTTTGATTATCTTGTTTTGTGTTTAGATGCTGATGATATTGGTGTGTTTAAAAGGGAAAAAGAGGTTGAGAAATTTATTTCTGAAGAGAACCTAAAACTAAATAGTGCAAGCCTTGTAATAATTGTTCAAGACAAATGTATCGAGTCATGGTTTTTAGGAAATAGAAAGGTCTATTCTGCACAACCAAATAGTGTTGAACTTAGAAAATACAATGAATTTTATAATGTTAAGGTTGATGACCCTGAAATGATGCCTTTAATTGGGGGAGTTGACTCAATAGGTGCTTTTCATCATGACTATTTGAAAGAAATGCTAAAAGAACGTAACATTCAATACTCAAAGAGAAAGCCTAATGGTGTTATTGAAAAAACATACTTAGAACAATTAATACAAAGAAATAATAACACCAGACACCTTGCTTCTTTTGGGTCATTCTTAAGTTTTTGCCATAAGCTAAAAAAAGAGATATCAAGTTAATTTATTCTTAATAAAGAGTAGATAATATCAATAGGCGTTGCGCTAATGGCTTGGATAGCAGTGAAGGAATTAGGGTAAATAAAAGAAGCTATCGATAGGTTGAAACCTACCGCTTATAAGAATTACATTGCATAGGCGGACTTACGTCCGCCTATGCAATGTAATAGGTAACAGAATAGGGTTTTAATCTTATTCTTATAGCTGGAAGGCTAAAATTTCCGTCTTACAACGGTTTTCCCTGTTAGTTTTTACATTTCTATTGTTTCAAAAATCTCTATCGCTACGTTATCTGCCCATTGTAGGTGTGGGTGTTTTTTTAGTAACGCTTTTGCTTCTTCAATATCATTAGCTTGGATAATTGAGTAACCAGTAACTTCACTTTTACCTTGTGTTTCTGAACCATCAGCCTTTAATACATGAGCTCCCATTAATGGTGAGCCCAACTCTATTAGCTTGTCGCCCATACTATCTTTCCAGTCCATCCATGGTTTCATTCCTGCTGCTTTTTGCTCGGGTGTTGCATTAGCCATTTGTGCCATTGCTTCTGCGGGTGCGTGGTAGTGTACAATAAATTTTTTCATAATAAAAATTAGTCTTATGTGTTTACGTTTATACTCTTATTACGAAACTATATAAACTATTGAGACACTTCCAGTAAATAATTTTAAAAATTGTAATGAGGTAGAGTTTGATTTTCTATTTAAATCGCTATTGAAGCAGGCTATAACACATTTTTTTCTTTTACATTTTGCAAAAGATTGAAACTGCCCTTAAACAATGTGGTGCTACCCTACAAGATACTGTGAGAAACCCGTATGTTTGTTACTGCCATTAGCCAATGGGAAAAGGCAGGTAAAGCACATGGCGAGTTCTTTAGCCAGATAAAACCCGTTACCACAATGGTTGAAGTAAAAGGTTTAATAAATACAGAATTAGTAATAGAAATAGAAGCTACTGCAATGGTGTAGCACACTGAAAAAATGACTGACTTTAATACATATTTTGAAGCAAACCGCGAGTTGTGGAACAAGCGGACACCCATACATAAAGACTCTACCTTTTATGATTTAGAAGGATTTAAGAAAGGACGAAATGTGCTTACTGAAATAGAAATGGCTGAATTGGCTGGCGAGGTAAAAGGCAAAAGCCTATTGCATTTGCAATGCCATTTTGGTTTAGATACTTTGTGCTTTGCCCGTTTGGGTGCAAAAGTTACTGGTATTGATTTATCTGATGAGGCAATAACCACCGCACAATCCGTAGCAAAAGAAACTAATATTAAAGCCCATTTTGTACGATGCAATGTTTACGACACTCGCCAACATATAAAAGATGTTTTTGATATTGTTTTCACCTCCTACGGAACTATTGGCTGGCTGCCTGATTTAGATGCTTGGGCAAAAGTAATAGCCGATAGCACAAAACAAGGCGGTACATTTTATATGGCAGATTTTCATCCTGTGGTATGGATGATGAATGATAATTTTACCCACCTAAAATATTCTTATTTTAATGATGGAGTAATTGAAGACGAAAATGAAGGCACATATACAGACAAAAATGCCGCCATTAAAGCTAAAGAATACGGTTGGAACCATAGCATTAGCGATATTTTAAATGCCTTAATAAACAATGGCTTTGAAATACAGTTTTTTAATGAGCATGATTTCGCTCCTTATAACTGCTTTGCAAACACGGTGAAAGTAGGCGAAAACCGTTGGCAAATAAAAGGGTTAGAGGGTGTTTTGCCTATGGTATATTCTTTAAAAGCGATTAAAATCTAAAGGGCTTTGAAAAGAATAATAATAGAAACGTCAAGGCTTTTACTTTCTGAGCTTATAGAAGAGGAGGCAGAAGAAATGTATTTGCTAAATAGCGACAAAGAGGTAATACAATATACTGGTGATGATGGTTTTGCGAATATTGAAGCTGCCCGCCAATTAATATTGAATTATCAGCAATACAAAAAGTATGGGTATGGTCGCTGGACAGCAAGATTAAAAGAAACCAATGAATTTATAGGCTGGTGTGGCTTAAAGTTTAATGAAGATATTGAAGAGGTAGATATTGGTTACCGTTTGCTAAAAAAACATTGGAACAAAGGCTACTCCACCGAAGCTGCAAAAGCTTGTTTAGATTACGGTTTTAATCAACACAATATTAAACGAATAATTGGCAGAGCAGAGAAAAGAAACGGAGCCTCAGTACGTATTTTTGAAAAACTGGATATGCACTTTGAAAAATATTTTTTTGAAGATGGGATTGAATGTGTGCAATATGCCATTGAACTATGATTGATTTTAAAATTGATAGTAACGGTATAGTATCGCAACATTTTATGCAATTGGGGCATACACAATTTGCAACTGCGGCTAATTTTATAAAACAACTCCCCTACCAGCGCAACACCAATAAAAATGATATACTTACAGTACTAAAAAATAAATTTGGCACTTGTAGCACCAAACACGCAGTATTAGCCACACTTGCCATAGAAAACAATAAGCCTATTACCTTAGTATTAGGTGTTTTTAAAATGGATACACAATACTCGGTTTTGGTGGGAGAAGTTTTAGCTAAATATAATTTACCCTATATCCCCGAAGCACATAATTATTTAGTGCAAAATGGTATTCGTTACGATTATACTAACTCCAACTCATCATCAAAAGATTTTGAAAATCTTTTAATCACTGAACATACTATTACACCACAACAAATCACAAACTATAAGGTTCAGTTTCATAAAGAAGTATTACAAAAATGGATTGAAGATGACAACCTACCCTATTCGCTTGTAGAGATATGGGCAATTCGCGAAGAGTGCATAGCCAAATTATCAAACAACTAATTTTCTTAACCTTTCATCGGGAAATGAATGGTATAATGAATAGCTTTATTTTATATTGGCGGGTAAACTAAAACAACTATGAGAAGCAACCACGAGATAGATTACGAAATACACGGTGAAGAAATGCAATTTGTTGAGGTAGAACTTGACCCACAAGAAACCGTTGTAGCAGAAGCGGGCAGCTTTATGATGATGCCCGAAGGCGTAGAAATGAGCACCATTTTTGGCGATGGAAGTAAAGAAAATCAGGGTTTTATGGGTAAACTGTTTAGCGCAGGCAAACGCTTACTTACTGGCGAAAGTTTGTTTATGACTGCTTTTACCAATAATGGTTCGGGTAAAAAACGGGTGGCTTTTGCAGCTCCCTATGCAGGGAAAATTATCGCATTAGATTTATCAGAATTAGGCGGAAAAATAATTTGCCAAAAAGATGCCTTTTTGTGCGCTGCAAAAGGGGTGAGTGTGGGTATTGAGTTTCAGAAAAAATTAGGCACAGGCTTATTTGGCGGCGAGGGATTTATAATGCAAAAGCTGGAAGGCGATGGAGTATCGTTTGTCCACTCGGGTGGAATGGTTATTGAAAAAGAGCTGCAAGCAGGCGAAGTTTTAAAAGTTGATACGGGTTGTATCGTAGCTTTTACTTCAACGGTTGATTATGATATACAGTTTATAAAAGGAATTAAAAATGCCATTTTTGGAGGTGAAGGTTTATTTTTTGCCTTGCTAAAAGGACCTGGCAAAGTTTGGATACAATCACTACCCGTTAGCCGCTTGGCAGGGCGTATACTACAATACGGCACCTCAACCCGCAAAGGCGAGGGCAGTATTTTAGGCGGTTTAGGCAACCTGCTTGATGGCGATAATAGGTAATTGTTGTCATTGCGAGGAACTTCACCAACCTAAGAAGGTTATGTATAGAATGGACATTCATGCCTATTCTATCTTTTTCGCAATAACAGGGAAGTCTCTAAGGTTTAAGTCGTAAACCGTTCCATTATTTGCCCCAAGCGGTAAATATCCATAAAGCTGTTGTATAGTGGTACTGGTGCCATGCGTATAACATTAGGTTCACGCCAGTCGGCAATTACTCCATTATCAGTAAGGTAATCAAACAGTTCTTTACCATTCTCTTTTACCAATACAGATAATTGGCAGCCTCTATCTTTTGGCTTTTTTGGGGTAATAATGATAAATGTTTGCTTGCCCCTTTCTGTTAGCTGCGCCAAAATAAACTCTAAATAGCCTGTTAGTTTCTCGCTTTTGGCTCGTAAGTTTTCCATACCTGCTTCGGCAAATATTTCAAGTGATGCTTTGTGAATTGCCATTGGGAAAATTTGTGCGTTACTAAGCTGCCAGCCTTGCGCCCCTTGCATAGGTTTAAAGCCTTTTTCCATCAAAAAACGTTCGTCTTCATCGTGCCCCCACCAGCCTGCAAATCGTATTAAATCAGGATTATTTCCATGTTTTTCATGCACAAAAACCCCCGATGTTCCCCCAGCACCACTATTTAGGTATTTATAACTACACCACACTGCAAAGTCTATATCCCAATTGTGCAGGTTTAGCAATAAGTTGCCCGCAGCGTGTGCTAAATCAAAGCCACACATTGCACCTGCTGTATGCGCTGCCGTTGCTATGGCTTGCATATCAAAGGCTTGCCCTGTATAGTAGTTTACGCCGCCCATTATTACGGTGGCTATGCTGTCAGCATTATCTTCTATGGTTTTAATAATATCTTCCGTTCGCAGGGTTTGCTCACCTTCTCTTGGAGTAAGTTCAATAATTGCATCATCGGGTGTGTACCCACGATGCCTTACTTGACTCTCCATAGCATATTGGTCGCTGGGGAAAGCACCTGCCTCCATTACTATTTTATAACGGCTGCCTTGCGGGCGATAGAAGCTCACCATCATTAAATGCAGGTTTACCGTTAGGTTATTCATCACCACAACCTCGTTAGGCAATGCACCTACTATTTTAGCAGCATTTTCAGTAAGAAAATGATGGTATTTAAACCAAGGATTTTTTCCTTTAAAATGACCTTCGACACCATATTTTTCCCAAGCAGAAAACTCTTGTTCCACAGCAGCACGAGCGGTTTTAGGCTGTAAGCCTAATGAATTACCAGTGAGATAGACCGTATCTTGATTGTTGTGTTGTGGAATGTAAAATTTATCTCTAAAAGCTGTCAAGCTCTCCTCATTATCCATTTGGGTAGCGAAGGCGGCTGTATTTTCGTAGTGCATCATTTTGTAAGCAAAATTAGTACTTAGTTTTTAAAACACAGTGTTATTCCACAGCCAAAACAATGAATAAAAAAATAGCTTTTTGGCTAATTGACTACACAAAACCAATGCCTTATTATTTTATACCGCTTTCTTTCTTACTAAGTTCTATTATCACTTTATCAATAATAGCTTCAAACTGCTTAGGGTATTGCTGATAATAATCGTATGAGGCGGCAAACTCTTTGGCGGTTACCTGCTTTTCAGTATATATTTGATGGTACAGCACTGGTGCCATTTTTTTGGCAGAATCTCCAAAAATATTTACTGTTTTTAGTCTTCCTTCAGCAATATGGATTTCTGTTAATACTTCTACCATTTTTTCTTCGCTCAATACTCCCTTTGGAGTACTTTTGCATCCCCACCATAGTAGGGTTATTATTATAATTATGCGTAGTTGCATAGCACAAAAGTAGGCAACTATAATTCCAAATGTTATGCCGCTAACTGAAAACCTAAAAAAAATAAAAAAAGCGTTACCCAAAACGGTAAAATTAGTAGCTGTTTCTAAGTTTAAACCTAATGAGGCTATATTAGAAGCGTACCAAGCAGGGCAACTAATTTTTGGTGAAAACCGTGTACAAGAATTAATTGACAAGTATGAGCAACTACCCAAAGATATTGAGTGGCACATGATAGGGCATTTGCAAACCAATAAGGTAAAACACATTGCCCCCTTTGTACACTTAATACACGGGGTTGATAGTTTAAAATTATTGAAAGAAATAAATAAACAAGCCCAAAAGGCAGATAGAATACAACCGTGTTTGCTACAAATACACATAGCCCAAGAGGATACAAAGTTTGGCTTTAGCAAAAACGAGTTGATTGAATTGCTTGAAAGCGAGACTTATAAAACTTTTAAAAACATTACCATTTATGGGCTAATGGGTATGGCTACGCTTACAGAAAACAAGGCGCAAATACACGAAGAATTTGCCCACCTAAAACAAATTTTTGATGATTTGAAACAAAATTATTTTAAGCCACAAAATAGTTTTAAAGAAATAAGCATGGGAATGAGCGGCGATTATGAAATTGCCATTAAAGAAGGTGGTACTATGGTACGTATTGGTTCTTTAATATTTGGTGCAAGAAATTAAACTACCCTCACAGCATCAGGTACAAAGCGTTCGTATTTGCCCCCGTACAGTATCACATCACGCACCATTTTAGAACTTATTGCCGTATATTCTGGCGAAGAGATTAAAAATACAGTTTCTAATTTAGGTAGCATTGCCTTGTTTATTTGCGCTATTTGATACTCGTAATCATAATCGGTTACTGAGCGTAAACCTCTTACTATATAGTTAGCCTCTTTAAATTTACAAAAATCAACTGTTAAGCCATTATAATGGTCAATTTTAATTTTTGGTTCGTCTTCAAAAATTTCTTTTATCCAAGCCATACGTTGTTCAAGGTCAAACAAATGCTTTTTTTCAGAATTTTTGCCAATGGCAATTATTATTTCATCAAAAAGTGGAAGCGCGCGTTTTATTATTTCTTCATGCCCGATGGTTACAGGATCGAATGTGCCAGGAAATACTGCTCTTTTCATGCTACGGTTTTAAGACTGTTTTCAAAGAAAATACATTTAGCCTAAAAAGCCTATTTACTTGCTATAAAAACTAAAGCAAGAGTGCCCGTATTTTCTGATTTCTTGTCGGTTTTCTAAAGGTAAGCGTATGTGTTTATCGTGTTCCATTATTAAAACCCCGCCATCTGCCAATAAATTACGATTGAAAACGGTAGTAACAACGGCATCAATATTTTGCATACCATAAGGAGGGTCGGCAAAAATAATATCAAAGGTTGGGGTACAAAATTGCAGGTATTTTAGTACTTCGCCCTTTAGTGGCGCATAGTTTTGTAGGTGTAACTCACGGGTTACTTCTTGCAAAAATTTAAAGGTAACACCACTAAAATCAACGGCAGTAACATTTGCTGCCCCTCGCGAGGCAAACTCCAGCCCTATATTTCCGCTCCCTGCAAAAAGGTCTAATACTTTTAGCCCTTCAAAATGATAACGGTTGTTTAAAATATTAAAAAGCGACTCTTTGGCAATGGCTGTTGTAGGACGAGCCTTTAAGTTTTTTGGTGGGCGAATAATATAACCCGAATGTTCACCACTAATTATTTTCAATAGGTAAAGTCAATCAAAAAAGAAAACTTGAAACTTTTAGGTGCCTCAATAGTATTGTTTATAGGCTGTGCCAACTCACTTTTGCCCGAGTAGGTATTTAATATCTCTTTTAATTGTGGATGCACTTCGCCATGAAATATCAGGGGTAGGTTTTTATGCTCAATATTAAAGGTTTGATAGTAGTTTAATATAAAGTACGCCGCCTCGTCCATATTTTCATATTCAAACGAATTAAAAAAAACAGGATGAGCATTAATAGCATGAATGATAAACATATTTTTCTCCTCGAAAAACACATTTAATTTGCTGTGGTAATGCTTAATGCTTTTACGTATATAGTTGGCACAAGTAGGCTCTATAACAGCCTCATCATACTTTGAGCGGGCGGGGTAATACAAGTGCGCTTGCGCACCAAATATCATTTGCACCCCATTTGTTCCCTCTACTATATCTACAGATTTTATCACCTCTGTATTTTCTACTTCATACAAATGCCGCAAGTAGTTATCTATATACAACTCATTATATAGTTGTGTAGGTACAAGTGTGGTTTTTTTACAATCTAAAACTATATTAATAGCGTTTCGTTTCTGTTTCAATATTTCTTGCGAACGAACAAAATCGAAGAATAAGGTTTCATTGTCTTTTAAAGGCTCTAAAAAATCATAATAGCCCAAATACTGCAATTGCCCTTCGGTAGTATGCAAAGCTACCCCACAAGACTGCTCCCTTACAGCTAAAACCAATTTAAGGTGGGCTGTATCAGTAGTTTGAAAATTATTTGCTGTATAAACTATCTGCATCAAAGCAAGAATAAGTAATGGCTTAATGTTTTATTTTTAGTGCTAAATATAACTAAAAAATTATTCTGTTTTCTCCCAGTTTCCTGTAAATATGGCGTCTCGCATAGACCCAATTTGTAAGCCTCTTTTTTTGCTAAAAGGCATGGTGTCTTTAGCTTCAAATACTTGTATTTCTACATTGTTACGCGATATTGTACCTGCTTTTAGTTGAAACATTACTTTGTTTGAGTGGGGTACATAGGGCAGCGAGTCAAATTGGCTTACTTTGTCCTTTAATTTTTCTTTGATGGAAACATACAATGTATCTATTTGTACCTCTACATCTTGCTCCTCTGTTTCTTCGCCTACTTGCCTAAGTTCGGCTATTTGCCCATTTTTTATCCCATATAGTAGTGAGTCAAAATTATCAGCAAAAGTACCGTAGGCTTCTTTATAAGCAAATTGTGCTTCTTTAATTTCGGTAAGTCTAATTACTACGTCAGCTTCAATAGCCTTAACACGCTCTTCATATCTTAAAGTTGTAGCTATCGTATCATAGGTAAAATACCCTACTACAATACAGGCTATGGCTAATACAATTTTTACTATGTTGTTGGTCATACAGAATGGTTTGTGCAATTATACTAATTTTAGGTGTAAGCAGTGTAAACTAGGTTTTAAAAGATTAAACATTTTTATACTACTTATAACGAAAGTTAAGCCTAATTGGTTTAAAAAACTAACTAAGTGTAAGCCATTGTACATTATAATATAGTTTTGAATACTATAATAAAAGCCATGTAAATAGCTGATTATCAGTATTATTATTTATATTAAATTCCTTACCGTGCCGTTCAGGCGGGCTTCTTATGGTTGTATATGACAGGGAAGCCACGAATCTTAGGTACTGTGTCCCTCCCTTTAGGAGAGGGATTTTGTGGTAATTGTACCGAAGCATTAAATTGGGTGAGGTTGTAATTATGAGTTGGATATAAAAGGAAGTTAAGTTTGCTATCACTCAAAAACGAACAACCAAAGTATATTCAATAGAAATACTTTATTTTCGCAGCGTTTAAAATTGAACGCCAAAACTATAATAGAATATGAATTTTGATGTAATAATAATAGGTAGCGGTCCTGGTGGTTATGTGGCAGCTATTCGCGCCTCACAATTAGGGCAAAAAGTGGCAATAGTAGAAAAAGCTGATTTGGGCGGAGTGTGTCTGAACTGGGGCTGTATCCCTACAAAGGCTTTACTTAAATCGGCACAGGTGTATGATTATATAAAACACGCTTCAGACTATGGTATTACTGTAAGCAGTGCCACACCTGATTTTGAAAGTGTAATAAGGCGTAGTCGTGGCGTAGCCAATAATATGAGTAGTGGTATTGGTTTTTTAATGAAGAAAAACAAAATTAATGTTGTCAAAGGCTTTGGTAAATTGGTAGCAAAAGGCAAAGTAGAAGTAGCGGCGGCTGATGGCAAAAAAGAAATTTACGAAGCAAAAAATATAATATTGGCTACTGGTGCGCGTAGTCGTGAGTTACCCAATATTAAAATAGACGGTAAAAAAATAGTAGGCTATAATGATGCTATGGTATTACCAAAACAGCCAAAAAGCATGGTAGTGGTGGGTAGCGGGGCAATAGGCTGCGAGTTTGCCTACTTTTATAATGCTATGGGCACTAAAGTTACCATAGTAGAATATATGCCTAATATATTGCCTATTGAGGATGTGGATGTATCAAAAGCACTAAGCAAAAGCTACAAAAAAAGCGGTATAGATATACTAACCGACAGTAGCGTTGAAAAAGTAGATACCAGCGGAAACGGCTGCAAAGTAACGGTGAAAACCAAAAAAGGCACTGAAACGTTGGAATGTGATATTGTGTTGAGTGCCGTAGGAATACAAACCAACCTCGAAAATTTGGGATTGGAGGCTTTGGGCATAAAAACTGAAAAAGGAAAAGTAATAGTAAATGATTTTTATAAAACCAATGTTGATGGTATTTATGCCATTGGCGATATAGTACATGGACCAGCCTTGGCACACGTAGCCAGTGCCGAAGGTATTATTTGCGTTGAAAATTTTACAGGACACAACCCTGAGCCTTTAGACTATGGTAATATACCAGGGTGCACCTATTGCTTGCCCGAAGTAGCATCGGTAGGGATGACTGAAAAAGCAGCCAAAGAAGCAGGCTATGAAATAAAGGTAGGCAAGTTTCCTTTTTCGGCATCGGGTAAGGCTAGTGCTGCTGGCGCGAAAGAAGGTTTTGTAAAGGTTATTTTTGATGCTAAATATGGCGAGTGGTTAGGCGCACACATGATAGGCACTAACGTTACTGAAATGATAGCCGAAGTAGTTGCCGCACGTAAATTAGAAACCACAGGACACGAGATTATTAAAACAGTACACCCACACCCCACAATGAGTGAGGCTGTGATGGAAGCCGCCGCCGAAGCATACGGCGAGTGCATCCACTTATAAAATGTAGCTAATTTATATATTGCTAAAAAAGAGCTTTGTTGTAACACAAAGCTCTTTTTTGTTGTAAGTCCAACGGAAACGGAGGCAACCAAACAAAGCATACTAAAGGGGCTAAAGAGAACCATAACCTAAACTTAGCCCTTGCAACGGTTGTTAATATTAGTATAAAGTCATTGCCATTTTAAATATAGCGTCTATTTTTTTCATAGGAATGTCCTTGTTTGGGTTAATGGTAAGTATTTTCATCTGTTTCCTGTCTCCTTTTTCCAAATCAGGGTGTTCTATTTTGTTCCCCTTCACCATAAGCAAGTAGGGGTACTGTGTTTTCTTATCCACCCATATATAACAAAACTGTTTCCCTTTATAGGTAATTAAGGGTATTCCATATTTAAAATCTTCACCCATTTGTGCATCATATTTCAATACAATAGTATGCAGCGCGAATAAACAACTTTGTGTAGGTTCTGCCGTTTTTATAAATATATTTTCTGTTGCTTGTAACATAATACTCTTCTACAACCATAGCCAATACTACCTTATCTACCAAAACCAAGCATGGTATAGTTTGTGTATATTTTATTTTAGCGTAAAAGTACTTAATTTGCCCCAAAAGTGGCAAGTAGTACCTCATACCTTGTTGTTTATAATTGACACACTAATAGTTTATATGATGAAGAGAATAGTCTTAATAGTTTTTTGTGTAGCACTTAGTGCGATAACACTTTCAGCCCAAAAATTTGATGTAAGCATTGAAACTCGCTATAGCGATATAAAAAGCTACAAAAAAAATAAACTTGTGGTAGAGATTTTGACTGAAGATGCCAAGGCAATAACTAAACTTACCAAGCTAAAAAAAGACAAACCCAATGCACTTAGAGACTACCGAAGGTTTATAAAGTCTTATAATAAAAATATTAAAATAGCACTAAACAAATATTGGAAGCTCACCGATACTATTATGTACCTAACGCCTAAAGAAATTAAGCGATTAAAAGAAAGTAGAGCTCGTAAGATTATTGTACTAAGTGCTACTGAAATTGGTGGTGCTGATGCTTTTATTACAAGATTGGAAGGCACGGCTATACAACTAAACTTTAAAAAAATAGGCAAAAGCAATAGCGAGGCTGACTATAAAATAATGATGCCTTACTCCTTCTCTCGTGTATCGCGCAACAATCCATCGTACGATTATTTATTTACCATTAATATGGCAGTGCGTAATTTCAACTACATGGTAAGTAAAAAAATTACCAGTGATGTTTTTGATTTTATGGAAAGCGAAGCCATGAAAAATTGCAAAAAACAAGATAAAAAAGTATTGCTAATTGATGAGAACTTAATATCGAGAAAAGCAGATACCAAAGGCATAAGAAAATACTACAAACGCAAGAAATTTAAAATCATAAAAAACAAGAAAAAAGAAGTGCTTGAAAGTAGCATTAACAACAAAAATGCTGAAAACAGCTACTTAGTTTTAATACCTCATTCCGTTTTTAGCAATCCTTTTGGACGTGAGAAAAGAACGTATGTTTTGTGCTACAAAGTAATAGTGGATGCTGCTGATGGCACTATTTTAAATTATACAGAAGGGAAAGTGAAAGCAACACCCGATGTAGCGCTATTACAAGAAAAAGATTTTAGATATTTAAATGAGTGCGAGTTTTAAGCACTCATTTAAATAACAATGAGCAAAAAAATAGCAAAATACAGTTTTGCTAATGCTCAAAGTTTGGAGTTTGAGATAACTTCAATTAATGCTTATCTATCAAAAAAGTAAATTAGAACTTATGCTCCCTCACTATCAGAAGTGGTATTAAGTAATTTAGTACGACATCGGTTTAAAGAATAATAGAGCTACGAAACCCACTATGAAAAAGATTTTAATTACAGGAGGTTCAGGATTAGTAGGAAGTAGGGTAACTGAACTTTTACTTGAAAAAGGCTATACCGTTGCCCACTTGGGTAGAACGCCCAAGCAAAAGGACAATGTAACCACCTATAAGTGGAATTATAAACAAAACTATATAGATATAAAGGCTTTTGGAGGGGTAGATTATATCATAAATTTAGCAGGGGCTAATGTGGGTGATGGCAGGTGGACAACATCGCGCAAAAAAGAAATTTATGATAGCAGGGTGGTGGGCACACAACTACTTTTTGAGACTATTAAGAACAATAACATTGCTATCAAAAAAATAATAAGCGCATCAGCCGTAGGTTTTTATCCTGATAGTAATGCCCTAATGACGGAGGATAAACCCGCAGGTGAAAGTTTTTTAGCAGAGGTGTGCAAAAACTGGGAAGAAAAAACCCAACAATTTACGACACTAAATATACCCACTGCCGTAGTGCGAATAGGCATAGTACTATCCCCCAAAGGAGGTTTTGTGAAAGAGATGGGCAAATCTATAAAATTAGGCTTTGGAGCAGCTTTGGGCAATGGGAAACAAATGATTAGCTGGATACATATTGATGATTTGAGCACCCTATTTATAAAAGCTATTGAGCAAGATAATTTTACAGGCATATACAATGGAGTATCGCCTGAACCTGCTGCCAACAAAGAGATAACCACAGAGATGGCTACTATTTTAAAAAAACCTTTATGGTTGCCCAATGTGCCTACATTTGCCTTGAAAATATTGTTTGGCGAGTTTAGTTACGAGTTGTTGGTAAAGCACAATATATCAGCAAGAAAATTGGTAGATGCAGGCTTTACTTTTAAATATGGTGAACTAAACGGTGCTTTAACAAATGTGTTAAAATAACCCGTGCGCATTAATAATATAATTTTGATTTAGTATCTACGGCGGGTTCAATAAACGAATGGGCGGTCTTTTTTGAGGATAGATTCCTGCTTTCGCAAGAATGACTGAAAACTTTCTTGCAGCAGGTGAAACCTACTGCTATTCATAACTATTAAAAAACCTTTATAAATAGAATTAGGCATTCATGCCTATTGGCTTTTGGTGCGGTAGGTAGTTCATGCTGAAACAAGTTCAGTAGCTGTGGGTTTAATTCATATCGATAATAGATTACCCGCCCGTGTGTTTAAGCGGAGAGAAAGGCTTGTGCGGCTGTTTCCCTCCTCGCAGCAGCCTGTGCGTGGGCAAGGAGGGACTAAAGGGAGGTGTTGTTTTCTTGAGCGAAATCAAAGGGTTTTCATATAGCAGGTTGAAACCTGCCACAATTCATAACCTTAACGAAACCTTTATAAATAGAAAGGCTATTGGCTTTTAGTATATGCGGTTCAATCATATTACTATGTTTGCTTATACTATTTAATAACGGTGGCATTTGGAGGGGTAATACTTTTGTAGTACCAAAAGTTAGCCGAGCGGTATTTTAGTACATGAAAATATACCAATGCTGCGGTTGGAAGAATTAAAAGGTTGGGTAATACTAATAGTAAATTTTCGGTAAGGTGTCCATAAACAACCCAGCAAATGCTTGATAGTGCTAAAAACAGATAAGTTAAACCCGATACACCCGCCGCTTCACGTTGGCGAATAAGTTTAAAACCTTGCGGTATAGCCATAAGGGCTGAAACTACGCCGCCAAAATATCCCAATGCTTCAGTGGGTAAATAGGCTAATGTTGCTACTAATAAACTGGTGAGAAATATACTTAACAGTGCGAGTCTTTTCTTATTAACGCCTGCTTTTTTAAGCATAAACACCAAAATAAAAACATTAAACACAAACAGGAAAGAGTAGGCAACTGTTACTGCGCCTATACCTGTGTAGTAGCCATATAATGTCCAAGAGAGGCTTCCAAATAACATAAATATTATAGAAAATCCTGATATGGCTTTGGGCAGGTTTGATAAATATACCTTTATAACCTGCGGGATACTATGGATGATGGTGAGCATTACTGCTCCAACAGCGATAAGAGTTAATGTATTCATATCTTCTTCAATTAAAATTCCTAAATAGCTGTATTAAAAGGAGAGTGATTTTTTAAATGTCATCACTTTATCTTCTAATACTAAGCTCAAAAGTAGAGTAGTTTTTTTTATTAAAGAACCTGTTTTATATAAACGGTATTAATCTTATGTTAATGGCGTACCTTACCTTGCAGGGGGAAATAAAAAGAAATGAAAGCATGGCTAAATTGAACGTTATAGCAATAGTGGTGTACTAAATATAGATAGTATGAGTATGAGAATAGTAATAATGATAGCACTGCTGTGTTGGTGTGCCTACGGCAAAGCCCAATCAACAGGTAAAGGCAGTACTACACCGCAAACCGCAGAAGCCATAGCGCAAAATACCCAAAAATATGTGGGTGTATATTATAGTTTGGGAAAAGAAAACCAGCTAAAGCAGCAAAAGCAGGCTTGGCAAAAACTAATCGAGAGCAAACCACAGGCGGCTAACTATTGGCTTAACTACTATGTAAGCACAAGGCTGTATTATCAACAAAAAGATAAAAATGAGCTCACTAATACCTCAAAAGAGAATTTGCGGATAATAGCTGAAAAAATGGATAAGCAGCTTGCAACACCTTTAGAAAAAAGTTTTGAAAAACAGCTAATTCGATATTATGAAACAAAACAAAACAACTACAAGCGGGCAAAACAATATTTAGTAGCTGCGTATAAACTAAACCCTAAAAACACACTATTGTATCCAGAAATGGCACTGTACTACGAAATAGAGGGGAAAACCAGTAAACGCAATGCAATGTGCGAAAAAATTAAGAATATAGGCAGCAATACCGCTATTTATAAGTTTAGCATAGCGCAACTAAAAACCTTGCCCAATAAATGTGTAATTTTTACTAATGGCGAGTTTGACACCTATGCCTTGTGGCAGGCAGCCAGCAAACTCAACAAAAGTGTTATAGTAATAAGTTATGCGTTATTAAAAAACAGTTTTTATAGGGATAAGGTATTTAAAAACACAGGGTTAAAATACCCTTTATATGCGGCGAACAAACACAAGGGCTATCTTACAAAATTTTTAGCAGCAAATAAAAGTAAAGCAAATATTTATGTCTCATCAACACTAAATAAAAAGTATTTGAAAACGGTAAGCAACCACCTTTACCCTACTGGTTTTGCCTATCAATACTCCGATACTGTAATAAATACAACTCAAAAACTGTATGCCAATATAATGGAGATAGAAGCAAGCGATTTTATAAACGCTTCTCAAAACCAATTGCTTAAAAATATTATGCCCGCATATATTATTTTGTATAGGCAGTACAAAACAAGCAATACCGAAGTAGCCAAACGGGTGTATAATAAAGCAAAACAATTTGCACAACAAATGGGTTTTTGGGATGAAAAATATGAGCAATACTTTAAATAGAATATGCAGTTTTTTAAGCAAAACTATATAAAGTATACCGATGAAGAGTTGATGGATAAGGCGGCTGATGGAAATAATAACGCCTTTGAGGAAATTTACAACCGATACTCGGCTAAGTTGTTGGGCTATTTTAAGCGGATGTTGTGGCGTGATAATGAGTTGGCAGAAGATTGCCTACACAAGCTATTTTTAAAAATTATTGAGAAGCCCGAATTATTTGATAGTACACGAAGTTTTAAAACATGGATATACAGCGCAGCACACAATATATGCAAGAATGAATATAGAAGAATGGAAACACACCCCAACATAAATACTACGCAGCACCCCATTATTGGTGAGGAGGCTTTGCCCCCCAACCAAGAACGGAGCGTGGACAATAGTAAGTTTTTAAAAGACTTAGAGGCTGAACTGGAGGGGATAAGCGAAAAACACAGTCATACTTTTAAGTTGCGCTATTTCGAGCATTTGAATTTAAAAGAAATTGCCGAGATAATGGAATGCTCGGAAGGGACGGTGAAATCTCGCTTATACTACGCCCTAAAAGCATTGGCAGATAAGTTAAAACCCTATAAAACACTATTACAAAAATGAAATACCCTGATTTTATAGAAGAACTACTTTTAAGCAAAGAGTACACTGCACTCACTGGTAATGAAAAACTAGAAGTAGGCGAGTGGATTGCTAATGAAGGAGAGTACAACGAAATTCGCAAGTTATTAGTGGGTATTGAGAATGCTTTTGGGCAGGGAGGCACGGAAGAAGCACCTGCACATATAAAGGCTAATTTGGAGCAAATTTTTGCTAAAAAACACAATGCTAAAAGGTTGCTTGTTATACGCTGGCAGGCAGTGGCTATTTTTTCAGTAGCGGCATCGTTAGCGTTGTTATTTTATATAAGTACGCTGTTTACCCCACCCCAAAAACCTACTGAAATAGCAGAGAATTTAGCCAAAAAAGAGCCGCTTTTAACTGCCGCAAAACCTAATACACCCACAGAAAATGGGTATGAGAAAACGGATGCAAATAATAAAGAGATAGCCACTATACCACCTTTGCCCGCTACTAAAATAGAAAATGATACTGAACCTGAAGCACTGCCCAAAAGTATAAGCAACATAGCGAGGGGCAAAAAAATAGAATTAAATAGAGAAAGTGCTTTTTTCATGAAAGCAGAAAAAGGCACTACTTTAGTAACTCAACCCGTTCCGCAAATGTCTTATTCTTATTCCAATCCGCCTGCACCTACTGGAGTTTATGATATTAAAGAACTTATAAATAGCAGTAATTATACAGTTTTAAGTAGTGTTTCATTAGCAGAAAATAAAGACGTATTAGATTTGAGTGTACCCGTGTTTTAATTTCCTATTTTTGTGGAGTGGAGTTTAGGTTAACATTTCCTTTTGCGCCTTTGGCGGATAAAGTTTCTTACCGTCATAAAATAGTATTGGCAGGCTCTTGTTTTGCTGAAAACATGGGCGAGTTGATGCGAGACCATAAACTAAATACATTTACCAATCCCAATGGTATAATTTACAACCCTATAAGCATAGCCCACCAACTAAGCACACTTTTACACGAAAAAGAATACCAAGAAAGTGAGTTGTTTCACCATAACGAAGTTTGGAATAGTTGGCAGCACCACGGGCAGTATTCTAATATTAATAAGTTAGACACTTTAAAAAAAATAAACCAAGATTTTGATACCGCAAAAGAGTATTTAATAGACGGTGATTGGCTCATTATCACCTTTGGGTCAGCCTATGCGTATAAGCTAAAAAGCACGGGACAAATAGTAGCAAACTGTCATAAATACCCCAATCAGCAGTTTGATAAAGAATTGTTAACAGTAAATGAAATTGTTGCTACTTGGCAGGAACTTATTTCTCAACTAAAATCTAAAAATCCAAAACTTAAAATACTACTCACAGTAAGCCCTGTGCGCTATGTGCGTGATGGTTTAGTAAATAATAGCCTTAGTAAGGCTATTTTATTGCAAGCGGTGCATCAGTTGTGCGATAATTATAAGCATATAAACTATTTACCTGCATACGAGTGGGTAATGGACGATTTGCGGGATTACCGTTTTTTTACTCAAGACCTTGTACACCCTAATGCACAAGCAATACAATACGTTTGGGAAAAATTTATGGATGCTACTTTTGATGATGAAGCAAAAACTATTTATTTTAAAATACAACCTTTGGTTACCGCCTCAAAACACAGGGTATTAAATGAGAATACCAACGCACATCAAAAATTTTTAGATGCTCATCTCAAAAAAGTAACGCAACTACAAGCTGAGTATCCTTTTATAGAGCTGGATAGTTTGGCGGTTGCCTTTGGTAAATAAAGTGAGTATTTCCATACCTTCTTTAGTTTTTTTGGCTGTTTGCTGGTAGTACGGTGCGTAGGCATACTCGCCTCACTCTAAAACGGCAAACTTATGGGCACTGGTACTGCGTCCCTCTTCATTTGGAGAGAGGAACTAAAAAGGAGGTTAGTCGGAAAGATAAATACTTCAATAGCCTAATAATAATGAAACTATCGTTCCAAAATAGTTTTATCTACGTTTGTTGCTTTACCACAAGCAGCCCGCCTTGTTCTTTAATTACTATAATGGGCGTATCTTTTTCTATAAAATCGCCCAGCGAAGTAGCAGGGTATATCTTTCCATGTACTCGCACTTTTCCTTGCGGACGAAGATTGTCGAAAGCCTCGCCTTGTTTGCCAACAATACTACCACTCACTTCTTTTTCTGGTCTTTCTATCACATTTACTTTTGCATCCGCCAAGTCATCTGCCAATACCAAACGTTTAAACAATGGCGATTTGAATAATGAAGCCCCAAAAAGAACTAAAAACAATATAAAACCTACCATTGACGCAAGTATGCGTAGTGTAGCCCATCCCAAAGCACTAGTGCCACTAAAGTCAAAATCGAAGGTAATATCACTACCTACCAAGCCTAATATTAGCGATGTAAAAACCAATACTATACCGCTTATGCCTGCCACCCCAAAGCCTGGTATCACAAATATCTCGACCAGCAGTAATACAATACCGCCAATAAACATTAGTATTTCCCAGTTATTCGCTAACCCTTCTAAATATAAAGGCGCAAAATAGGCGGCAGCGGCAACCACCGCTATTAATGTAGGAAAGCCTAAACCAGGGCTTTGCAGTTCATAGTAAATACCAATAAAAATAAGGGTAACTAATACCCCGCTAGTACCAGGGTGCAATAAAAAACCCATAATACCGTCTAACCAACTGGGGGTAACTTCAACTATTTCATACTCTTCAATTCCTGCTAATTTCAAAACCTCCTCTATGCTTTCTGCCTGCCCATCACAAAAGCCGTTTTCAATTGCTTCGCTAACTGTAAGGGTAAGAATTTTACCCGAATCGCTCACTCCCGCTACATAAATATCTTCGTCCACCATGGCTTCGGCAATATCGGGGTTGCGCCCACGTGCTTCGGCAGTTGCCCGCATTTTACTACGCATATAACTTTGATATTTGTCTCCCACTTTTGCACCACTTCCGTCCACCACCGTAGCCGCACCAATTGATGCGCTTTTGCTCATAAATATTTTATGGCAGGCAATAGAAATTAACGCCCCCGCCGAAGCGGCATTATTTTCAATAAAGACATATACTGGTATTTTATTTTTCAATATTCGGGTACGAATAGAGTCGGCATCAGAAACCAAACCACCGTAGGTATCCATATCCAAAATAATAAGGTCGGCATTTTGCCGTTCGGCTTCCTCTAAGGCTTTTGTAGCTATCCTTGTAGCCGCAGGGGCAATTTCTTGGTGTATAGAAAACTTTACAATTTTATATTTTTTCACATTTTTTTTGGTGCTATCCTGTGAAAAGGCTTGCGCTGCAAGGAGCAACAATGTTAAGAAAAACAAAAATCTACGCATAAGTGATACAAAATTACACTTAAAGGCAATATTTATAGCTATGAAGCGGTTAAGTTTGCAGTAGAAACAGTATATGAAGTATTTTATCTCTACTCTATTTTTATTTTTTGTTTGTTGGCAAACAGCTAAAGCATCTACCCCAACTGATAGTGTGGGCGTAGCTATGAAAAACGGAGAATATTTTATTATCCATCAAGTAAAAAGCCGCCAAACATTATTTGCCCTTAGCAAAATATATAAGGTATCCATTCAAAAAATTTTAGAGGCAAATGATAATATGCGCCCCGCATTGGCAACAGGGCAGCTATTGTATGTACCCACAAAAAAAAATGTACCCTCGCCAAATATAAAATTATCATCCATAGTAAATGGGAGACTGGTAGGGGCTGGTGAGGAAAAAGAGGAACAAACTGTAAAAGCCCACGAAAAAAAGAAGGAGAAAGAACAATACACAACTCCTATAAAAAAGAAAAAGACAAAAGAAACTCGCTCCCGAAAAGAAGAAATAAAAGAGAAAACGAAGCCATCAAAAAAGTTTAATTGGAATTTTTATTATGGTGATGAAGATTTGTTTCACACTGTAAAAAGAGGGGAAACACTTTATAAAATTGCCAACTATTACGGTTTAAGTGTTCAAGAAATAATGGAGGTGAACAACTTAGACAATAGTTTAATTGAAAAGGGGCAGGAATTGCTAATACGCAAAGGAAAGAAGAAGAAAAAAACTACCCGCAGAAATGCAGTACCCAAAAAAGAAAAGAAAAAAGTACTGCCTAAAGCCAAAACCCCCGCTAAAACCAAAACTAAAGTGGAAAAGGAGAAACCCACCACTACCCATGAGGTAAAAGAAGCAGGCACGGCAATGATTATTGACGATAGTTTTCCTGATAATGATAAAAACATAGCCATGCACACCAAGGCTAAAGTGGGTACTATAATACTGGTTACTAACCCTGCAAACAATAAAAAAGTATATGTGCGTGTGGTAGGCTTACTTCAAACTGATGATAAGAGTGTAGTGATAATGCTATCGCCTGTGTCGGCAAAAGCCATAGGTATTAAAAGTGGCAAAGGGCAAATACAACTAAGCTACGCCCAATAATCCTATATTTGCAGTGTGCAACTACTTGCAACAATAAAAAAACACTATTTTATAGTAGGTTGTTTGCTTATTTGTTTAGGCTTCCCTTTGTTTGCGGTTACCCCAGCATTTTTAAGCATAGGCACGGTTATTTGTGCTTTCGCCGTTTTTGAGGGTAATATTCTTCAAAATTTAAAAAAACTACTTTCACCGCCTTCACTATTATTTACTATACTTTGGATAGGCTTGCTTGCCAGTGGCCTATATAGTGATGATATAGGGCTTTGGAACGACAGACTATCGCGCAAACTTACCTTAGTATTATTACCACTGGGCATGGTTTCCATTACTGCTCTTAGCAAAAAGCAGGTGTGGTATATCTTTTTCTTTTTTAACTGCGTAATTAGCTTTTTTGCTGTTGCCAGTGCAATACATTATTTCCAAGATTTTGAGGCTATTAATGCCAGCATGATAGAGTCGAAATCAGTACCCGTTTGGCCTATAAAAAATGGCGTATCACATATTTATTTCGGGGTACTCACCAGCTTTAGTGTAATAAACAGTGTATTCTTTTTTTTGAACGAAAAAACCAAAGTGCTGTTCCATAGAGATAGAATAGTTATGTGTGCTTTGGCTGTGCTAAATATTGTTATTATCCATATACTAAGTGCCCGCACAGGTTTGGTAGCATTGTATGGGGGCTTAGGAGTTTTAGTATTGCATTGGGTGTGGCAGCATCGCAAAAAAAAGGTGGTGTGGCTGCTGCTTATTGCCTTGCCATTGTTGCCCATTGCAGCTTATTATACCGTTCCATCTTTTCAAAACAAAATAATTAACTCGGTTAGAGATATAGAAATAAACAGAGCAGGAGGTGATATAAACCACCGCTCATTTAGTATGCGTTTGGAGGCGTGGAAAATGGGGATTAACATTATTAAACGAAACCCCATAATTGGTGTAGGTGCAGGCGATTTGGACAATGAAATGCACGCCGAGTATAACCGAACTCACTCCGTACTTTGGAAAGAAAACCGTGTATTGCCCCATAACCAGTTTATAGAAAATGCGGTACAAATGGGCATACCCTACGGTTTGTTTTTACTGGTGGTGGTTTTTTATCCGTTATTACGGTATAAAAAAACCTCCCCGCTATTGTGGGCTTGTGCTTTTATGTTTTTTTGTGCCATGTGTTTCGAGTCGATACTTGAGCGGCAAATTGGGGTAGTTCTATTTCCTTTTGTGTACTTTTTGGGTGGGTTTCTTCCATCAAAATAAGAAACTGATATAATGCCTTATCACCTCACAATTCAATAGGGTTAAAATCCTATTTTGTTACTGTAATTCTTATAAGAGGTAGGCTTCAATCTATCGCTATGTTAATTATTGGGTTTTTAGCCCTTGCATCCGTCTTTAAATTGTGAGTAGAGATATACAAGCAAAAAAAAGAGCCTTACTAATATAATAATTAGTAAGGCTCTTTTCTTATAGTGTTGGCTGTTAAGCGCTACATATCATCAAACTTATAGGCATCATTAGCACCTTCATCGTTTTTGTTTCCGTCATTGTTGCGGTTATCACGGTTATCTCTACTTCTATTATCATCTCGTCCACCGCCTCTATTATCTCTACCTCTGTTATCACCTCTTCCGCCTCCTCTATTATCTCTACCACGGTTGTCTCTGCCTCTGCCATAGTTTCCTCCATCTCTACGAGGTGGGCGACTTTCTTCTTCAGTAGGTTCTGGCATTCCTTCGGGTCTGGGTAATAATACTTTACGGCTTAGTCTAAATTTGCCAGTACGTCTATCCACTTCAATCAATTTCACTTTCAGCTCTTCACCGTCTTCAAACACACCGTCCATACTCGGTAGTTTTTTCCAGCTTATTTCGCTAATGTGTAATAAGCCATCTTTACCAGGTAAAAACTCTACAAAAGCACCAAAGTCGGTAATGGTTTTTACTTTACCTTCATATACTTCGCCTACTTCTGGCACGGCTATAATACCTTCTATAATTTTCTTAGCAGCAGCCATTGCCTCACCATCGTTACTGGCTATTTCAACTATTCCTTTTTCATCTACTTCTGTTATAGAGATGGTAGTACCCGTTTCTTTTTGGATACCTTGTATCATTTTACCACCTGGTCCAATTATAGCACCAATAAATTCATTTTCTACAACAATACGCTCAATACGTGGGGTATGTGGTTTGTAATCTGTTGCAGGCTCTGAAATGGTTTTACGCATTTCGTTCAAAATGTGTAAACGACCTTCTTTTGCTTGTACTAATGCTTCTTCAACAATTTCCCAGCGCAAACCATCAATTTTAATGTCCATTTGCACAGCAGTAATACCGTTTTCACTGCCTACTACTTTAAAGTCCATATCACCTAAATGGTCTTCGTCTCCTAAAATGTCTGAAAGTATAGTGTAATTATCAGATTTATCATCAGAGATAAGCCCCATTGCAATACCAGAGACCATTCGTTTCACAGGTATTCCCGCATCCATCAAAGCCATACAACCTGCACAAACAGTAGCCATTGATGATGACCCGTTCGACTCTAATATATCAGAAACTATACGGATTACATACGGGTTATCTTCCACCGATGGTAATATTTGTCTAATACCTCGCATTGCCAAAGTACCGTGCCCAATTTCACGACGGGCAGGTCCACGATTAGGTTTTACCTCGCCTGTTGAAAACCCTGGGAAGTTATAGTGCAACATAAAACGGTTATACCCTGAGTGCATGGGCGTGTCAAGCAGTTGCTCGTCCATTTTACTGCCCAGTGTAACACTGGTAAGGGCTTGTGTTTCTCCCCTTGTGAAAATGGCTGAACCGTGTGCTGCGGGTAAATAGTTTACCTCGCTCCATATAGGGCGTACCTCATTAAGTTTACGTCCATCTAAGCGTACTTTTTCATTCAATACCATTGCACGCATAGCACTGTATTGTACTCCTTTAAAGTAGGTTTTTGCTAATGCTTTGGCAGCATCGGTAGTATCTTCGGATAAGGTATCAATAAATTCATTGAATATATCGTCAAAAGCCTGTCCACGGTCTTTTTTTGCTAATTGTTGTTTGGCTATTGCATATACCTTGTCGTATGTAGCTTCGTTAATAGCTTTTTTCAAATCTTCATCACTATCCTCGTGGCTGTATTCTAATGTAGGTTTGCGCCCTCCTACTAAATCACATAGGTCTAATTGTGCTTGGCAAAGTTTTTTAATGGCTTCGTGGGCAAACTTCAATGCCTCAATCATATCCGCTTCAGCTACTTCTTTCATTTCACCTTCAACCATGTTTATATCATTCATGGTGCCAGCTACTATCATATCTATATCGCAGTCTTCAAGCTCATCTTTTAGCGGGTTAATAATAAATTTACCGTCTTTTCTACCCACACGCACTTCACTCATTGGGCCCTTAAAAGGCAAATCAGTAAGTACTATGGCTGCCGAAGCTGCCAAAGCGGCTAAAGCATCAGGCATTATATTTTGGTCAGACGAGATTAAACTTAATGCTACTTGAATATCAGCATGGTAATCCTCGGCAAATAACGGGCGAATGGCTCTATCTACAATACGGCAGATAAGTATTTCATAGTCTGATAAACGGGCTTCACGCCTTAAAAAACCGCCAGGGATACGCCCTACTGCTGCAAATTTTTCTTGATAATCTACTGTAAGGGGAAGAAAATCTACTCCTGATTTTGCTTCTGATTTTGCTACACAGGTAGCCAAAATCATGGTATTACCCATTTTAAGTACTACTGAACCGTTGGCTTGTTTGGCAAGTTTGCCAGTTTCAATTTCAATTATTTTACCGTCGCCTAAATCAATTTTTTGGGTAACTCCTAAGTTGTTCGACATATTGTTGTTGTTGTAATTGTATATAAATGACAAAAGCCTTATTGGCGAATAAGGCTTTTGAGGGTTAATGCTATGCTTTAGCTTTCAAATCAAGAACTTATTTTCTTAGTTTAAGTTCTTTAATGATGGCTCTATATCGGAAAACATCTTTTTTCGTTAGATAGTCTAACAAAGCACGACGCTTACCTACTAATTTTATTAGGCTTAACTCGGCAGAGTGATCCTTTTTGTTTATTTTTAAATGACCAGTAATATGACTGATACGTGCTGTGAAAAGGGCTATTTGCGCCTCAGCACTACCCGTATTGGTTTCAGCACCACCGTGTTGCTTAAATAATTCTTTTTTTACTGTTGATGTTACTTGCATCGTTTTTTTCTTTATCCTTCTCTTAAAATAGTGTGCAAAGATATTGAGATTATTATCAGAAAACAAACAATAGTTTGCTTACTTTTTTAGCCCATAGTGCAGTATAACACGATTTTAAGTTTAGAGTAAAAATTATGCAAATAACTGAATACCAGTGATTTTATTGCTGTTAGATAGTAGCTTTTAGCCTTTAGTGCTATGGCTGGTAGTGTTAAACTCGTTTCAGCATCTGTGTGGCTGTCATGCTTGTACTTAGTTATGACGAAGAAAGTATTTACATATTAATGGCGTAAAACTATATAAAAATGTGTGTAACTATAAAGTGGCAGCTTCTATCTTTGCTTACTTATATATAAGGCTATTATGTTGAATTTTGACGGGAGTGTAACTTCTAAGCTGCCTCAACACGGGACTACCATTTTTACTGTGATGAGCCAAATGGCAAAGGAGGAAGGAGCTATCAATTTGGCGCAAGGATTTCCCGATTTCCACTGCTCGCCAAAACTTATGGAATTGGTGAACAAAGCAATGAAAAACCACCACAACCAATATGCCCCTATGGCAGGCGTGCTAACATTGCGAGAAAAAATTGCCGAAAAAACCTTAGAACTTTACTCAGCACAATACGATGTAGAAACAGAAATAACAATTACCCCAGGGGCTACATTAGCATTATGGGCTGCTATTACAGCCGTGATTAAAGAAGATGATGAGGTAATTATTATAGAACCAGCGTATGATAGCTATTTGCCTGCTATTTTAATTAATGGTGGGCGACCTGTATTTACATCACTAAAATACCCTGAGTATAGGGTAGATTGGGATGAAGTACGCAAGTTAATCACCTTTAAAACAAAGATGATTATTATTAACACCCCACACAACCCCACAGGAACTGTATTAAATGCCGCTGATATGGAGAAGCTGCAAAAACTTACTGAAAACACAGATATAATAATAGTGAGTGATGAGGTGTACAAGCACATTATTTTTGATGGTATAGAGCATCAAAGTGTAGCCCGCTATCCTAAGTTGGCAGAACGTAGCTTTATTATATCATCGTTTGGTAAAACGTTTCATGCCACAGGATGGAAAATAGGGCATTGCCTTGCACCTGCCAACCTGATGGCTCAATTTAGGAAAATATACCAGTTTATGGCATTTAGCACTAATACCCCCATGCAATACGCAATAGCGGAGTTTTTAGAAGAAAAAGAGGAATGGAAGAAACTTGCAGGTTTTTATGGTGCCAAACGCGACCTTTTTGCCAAATTGCTAAAGGGAAGCAACTTCAAAATTTTACCCTGCAACGGGTCTTACTTTCAGTTGTTGGGCTATACTAAAATATCGCAAGAAGGTGATAGAGATTTTGCCGAGCGGCTTACACGAGAGTATAAGGTAGCTTCAATACCTATATCGGTATTTAGTAGTAATGGCGAGGATAATAATGTACTTCGTTTTTGCTTTGCCAAAGCAGATACTACCTTAGAAAAAGCAGCAGAAATTTTGCAAACAATACAATAGAAGATATGCCACCAAAAGAAAACATAACCATTGCCGTTGTTCAAACACAGCTATATTGGGAGGATGTAGAGGCTAATCTTGCAATGTTTTCAGAAATACTGGCAAAAGCAGAAACTGCCCACCTATATATATTGCCCGAAATGTTTACTACGGGCTTTAGTATGCAGCCCGCCAAATATGCCCAAAAGTCATATACAAAAGGTATTGCTTGGCTAAAAGAAACAGCAAAACACAAACAAGCTGCCTTGGTGGGTAGTATAATGGTTGTGGAAGGCACGCAATACTACAACCGTCTTTTTTTTGTAACTCCAGCACAAGAAGTGTTTACGTATGACAAGAAACACCTTTTTAGCTTAGGAAAAGAGCAACAACACTATACTGCGGGCAACAAACGGCTTATAGTAAACTACTTGGGGTGGAAAATTTGCCCTTTAATATGCTACGACCTCCGTTTCCCCGTTTGGAGTAGAAATACTACTGATTACGATTTGCTTTTATATGTAGCCAACTGGCCACAAAAGCGTATTCACCACTGGCGTAGCTTATTAATTGCACGAGCCATAGAAAACCAATGCTATGTAGCAGGGTGTAACCGCATAGGCAATGATGCTAATGCGGTGGCACACAATGGTAATAGCTGCATTGTGGAGTATAGCGGAGAAGTATTGCAAGAAAAAATAGAGACGGTTACTATCTTGTATCAAAAGCTCTCTAAAACATCTCTTTTGAGGTACAAAAATGCCTTTTCTTTTCTAAAAGATAGAGACAATTTTTCATTTTAAGGTATTTTATAGTTAAAACTATTTACTATTTGGTTAAAAGTTTTTAACTATTGTGTACTTTTATGTCAATTTGCGCTCAATTCTATACACATTCTTAATTTATAATCATTACATTTTAAATTATAAGTAATTAGTTTGTAATTATTTACGCTTAGAATTACGAACACTCTTAGTAATAGTTTTAACTATTTTACATTTTAATTGCATTATTACGTAAAAAGTTTTAGAAATTAGCCGTGTTGAAAAATATGTTTTTGTTTAACGTTACGTTTTATTAAAAACTTTATCATCAAAAATGTAAATACTGGGTTTGATTAATTTTTAAAATTTACAATTATGAGTGGAATTTACAAGCAGCACACAATTATGAAAATAATAGTAGTAGCCCTGTTATTGCTTTGTTTAAATAGCGCAGCAGCCCAATCACAATTGCCAGTAAAGGCAGTGTTTGGACAAGATAAGATGAAGGGATGTTTGCCATTAGTGGTTAATTTTTCAAACTCATCAATGGGTAATATAGCAGCATACCACTGGGAGTTTGGAAATGGAAACATATCTGCACTAAAAACCCCAGGTGCAGTTTATACTAAAGCAGGTGCATACACGGTAAGGCTAATAGTAACAGGAGTTAATGGAACTAAAGATACGGTAGAAAAAAAGATGCTAATAAAAGCCTTTGCAAATCCAGTGGCTGGTTTTGATGTTTCGGCACAAGGAGGATGCGAAGGGCAAGAGTTTAAGTTTAATGATACAAGCATAAAAGCAGTGGGAAATTTAAAAAAATGGCAATGGAACTTTGGCGATGGGGCAGCAGATACATTGCCCAATGTATCGCATAAATTTGCTAATGCAGGTAGGTATGGCGTTAGTTTGATAATAATAGACGAGAACGGTTGCAAAAGTTTTATTAATAAAAGCCAGCTAATAAAAGTTACTGCCAAGGCACAAGTAAATTTTGATGCTGATACG
The DNA here is from genome assembly GCA_964584305.1 of uncultured Burkholderiales bacterium. GTDB lineage: Bacteria > Bacteroidota > Bacteroidia > UBA8524 > UBA8524 > SB11. The sequence goes on along the minus strand of CAZOZL010000003.1, from coordinate 19,121 downwards.
AAAGGAGGATGTAATATACCCCTGAAAGTAAATTTTAGTACTAATAGCTCTATTAATAGCGGGCAGCAGTTTTCTTTTAAATGGAAATTTGGCACTGGTGATTCATCTACTCAAAAAAATCCCAGTTATACCTATACAAAAATGGGCGAGTACGATGTGCAGCTTACTATAACTAACAATAACCAATGTGCAAGTACCGCAACCTTTAAAAACTATATTAGTATTGGTAAAACAAAAGCCAATTTTATTGTTAATACTAAAAAAGGCTGCCTCCCTTTTACTCCAAAATTTGAAGATAAAAGTATAGGCGTACCTTCTGATGCAACTTATATTTGGTATTTTAGCAATGGCGATTCAGTAGTAGGAAAAAACCCTAACTACACATTTACCCAAGCGGGAACTTATAATGTAACCTTGTCTATATCATCACCGTCAGGGTGTAATGATACTAAAGAAATTAAAAATGCATTTATCGTTTTGCCCTCTCCATTAGCCACATTTGCAAATGGTTATCCCATTAGCTGCTCTATACCCCATGCAGTAAAGTATAGCCCTGTAAATAATGCTACTACACAGTGGGTTTGGGATTTTGGTGATGGAGAAACAGCAACAAAAAAAAATCCTACCAAAGTATATACAAAAGCAGGAGTATATAGTGTTACCCTTACCATTACTGATAAAAATGGATGTACGAACACTTCTACAAAAAGAAATCTTGTAAAAGTAAATACGCAAAAAGCACAATTTACACCTTCGGTAAATTATGGTTGTGTGCCATTAACTGTTGATTTTACAAATAATAGTCAATCGTTTTTTGGTATTACTAAATACAGATGGGAGTTTGGAAACGGAGAAACATCCAATATAGCACAGCCTAATATTGTATATAATACCGCAGGTACATACTATCCAAAACTTATAATTGCCGACAAAAATGGATGCACAGATACTATGGTGTTTGACTCTATACCCGTAGGCATAAAAACCAACCCTGATTTTTATACCAATCGTAGGGCGGGCTGTACAAAAGATATGCGAATAGTTGAGTTTTATAATAAAACAGACACAATCACACAAAGGGTAGATAGTTTTTATTGGGATTTTACCAATATATACTCAACGGATGTGAACCCTATTATTGATTATGTAACTTTCCCTGGTGTATATGATGTGAAACTGATTTCATACTCAAACGGATGTACTGATACATTAATAAAAAAAGAGTATATCACTATTTATATGCCTGATGCTGATGCGCACATTACTGAAGACCCTTGCGTACTTGATACCGTAAATTTTAAAAATACCTCTACAGGCGGGCATTTATTTTCATGGGCATTAAATGGTGATACTATAAACAGAACGCAAGAGTTTAACAGGTTTTTAGTACCTGGTAGTTACCATTTAGAACTATATGTTGAGGATACTATTACAGGCTGCTGGGATACAAAAGAATATATGCTTGAAATTCGTGAACCATTACAAGCAGGTTTTACCATAAGTGCCGACTCCGTTTGTGCAAATACCCATTTTTTGGTACAAGACACCACGCATGGTGCTATTAATAGCACTTGGAATTTTGGTAATGGGGCTGGGATTACAGCAACGGGAAAAACACAAACCCCCTCCTATAATAATCCTGATAAATACACTATAAAACTACAAGTAACAGATATATATGGTTGCCAAGATGAACTTAGTAAACCTGCCGTAATTAAAATTTTAGGGGCTGATTATACCCCACTAATAACCCCCAATAAAGGGTGTTTCCCGCTTGATGCACAGCTAATAAAAATAGGACAGTCTGCACATGGAGTTGAAAGTGTGGTTTGGAGCGAAGGCAATCAACAAATTAAATCGTTTGCTGATACTATTCCCTATCGTTTCAATACGCTATCAAACAATATGAATACTGATGGGATAAGAATATATTTATCAGTAACGGATAAATTGGGGTGTACCGTATTAAGAAATGCAGTAGTTAAACTGTCGAAACCTGTGGCAAGTATAGCGCACTCAAATGTATTAGGCTGTACTGAAACTAAAGTAAATTTTTGGCACAATACTAATGGTAGCAAAAATATAGGCGCGCTAAATTATGAGTGGACACTTAACGAGAATGAAAACTTTAATGGAGAAAACAACATAAAAACATTTACTAAAGGTGGGAAGCAAAATTTTAGGCTGGTAATTAAAGAGCAAGTTTTAGGCTGTACAGACACTGTGGAGATGACAATACCCGTTGTTACAAAACAGCTAAAAGCAGGTTTTACTATTGATGCAACTGAAACCACTTGCCCACCCCTAATCTCTACTTTTAGTGATACATCAATATCGCAAAATACCACTATTGCCCATGTAGTTTGGAACTTTGGCGACGGTGCTGTTTCTAAACTTAGCCACCCTGTTAAAAACTATTTTTACCCTGGTAATTATGATATTACCTATAAAATAACAGATGTGGATGGCTGCGAAGATTCTACACTAATAAAAAGCCAAATAAAAATAGGAGGACCTACGGGCGAGTATGCGGTAAATAAAAATAAAGGCTGTATTCCTTTTAAAGTTTCTTTTACATCAAAAAGTAAAAATGCCAAGCTGGTGAACTGGGATTTTGGGCATGGACAATTGGGCAATGGTGAGAATACCATCACAGAATATACCATAGCGGGCATTTTTACTCCTACATTTGTTGTTGAGGATTCTATTGGCTGTAAGGTAGTATATCCCGTTACGCCAATAATAGGTTTGCCATCTCCTGCGCCTGCATTCTTATCAATGGGTACTTGCTTGTACGATGAGTTTAGATTTGAAAACACATCACAAAATAGTGCTGATAATACAGCTACCACCACATATAAATGGCTAATTGATAACACTATTGAAGTGGGAGGAGAAAATGCAAATATTACTTTTGACACGGCAGGAAAACACACCATTCACCTAAAAGCGACATTAAACAATGGATGCAGCGCAGCCACAACAAAAGAAATTGATATTAAACCCTTAAAAGCCAATTATAGCGCATACGAGAACCCATTATGCCGTTTTTCATACATTAACTTAACCGATAAAAGCATAGCAGAAGCGGGTATTGCATCTTGGGAGTGGGATTTGGGTGATGGTAGAAAAGATAGCGTACAAAATCCGCATTTCTTTTACCCAGCTGCTGGTGCGTATAGTATCTCACTAATTATTAAAGATAATAATAACTGCTACGATACCCTTAACACTAATGAAATGGTAGAAGTATTTGATACACTAACACCCCCAACACTACTGGCACAAAGGGTAACAGTGAAAGAAAACAATACTATTCGCTTAGAATTTTCTCCCTACCTAAACCGTGATTATAATAGCTATTTGGTTTTTAGAAGCACCAAAAAAGGGGCGTTTCAGTTATACAAAACTATATACAATCCGCTTGATACAATTGTGATAGATGCCAATGTAAACACATTTGCACAAAGCTATACCTACAAAGTATATAGCCAAACCAAATGCGGCAAGCAATCTTTTGTTGATGAAAGTGAAGAACACACTACCATATTATTAAAAACCACCGCCGATACTAATAAAGTAACCGTTTTTTGGTCGCCATATAAAGGCTGGGATACTATAAACAGCTATACCATATACCGCCAATCACCCGCTATAAATGCGTTTGTACAAATTGCCACTGTTGGTGCTGCAACTACAAGCTATAATGATACGGATGTAATTTGTGGCTATACCTACAACTATATAGTATATGCTACACAAGGCGCAAAAACACCACTGCTATCCCGTTCAAACAATTCGAGCGCGACCCCAATACATAAATCAATGGTGCAGCCTGCATATTTAGTAAGAGCCACCGTTGAGGATGATAATTATGTAGTAGTTGAGTTTGTTAAACCTACTACTATTAAAGCCCCAATAGCAGCATATAGCTTACAAAAAGCTGTTGATGGAATAAACTACCAAGAAGTACTTAAAACCAAAGAATGCTGTATTCCGTTTAAAGATTTTAATACCCGTGTACACAGTCAAAGTTATTTTTATCGTGTAGTTACCACTGATGTTTGTGGCGACATAAGCGTACCCAGCAATATAGGAAAAACCATATTGCTAAAAGCAAAAACAGATGCTACTGATAATGTAAATGTAGTGTGGAGCAAGTACCAAAAATGGGAGGAAGGCATTGCCAGCTACACTATTGAACAGCTAACGGGCGGCAGTATTTTTGAGCAAGTAGGTACTACTAATTTTATGGATACCACTTTTGTTGATGCCAGCAACTTGTTCAATCAAATACCCAAAGTTTGTTATCGTGTAAAAGCAATAAGCAATACGGGTACACTAAGCTACTCAAACACCGATTGTGCAAAAGGACGGTCAACATTGTTTGTGCCTAATGCCTTTACCCCTAACGGAGACGGGCATAATAATGTGTTTAAAATTGTAGGGGCTTATATAAGTGAGTACGAATTAAATATTTACAATCGCTATGGCGAAAAGCTATACACATCATACAGTTTAGAAAAAAGCTGGGATGGAAGATATAAAAATGAAACGGCACAAGAGGGGGCGTATTTGTATGTAATAACCGCTAAAGGTTTAGACTACAAAACGCATAATTATAGCGGAACAGTAACACTGCTCCGCTAATAGTAAACAAGGCTGACACGTAAATTCCATATATAGTTAGTTAGCAGCGGTAGTTACCCAGTATTACCGCAAGAAACTGAGAACCGTCGGGAGATGGTTCTTAGTTTTTTTTAGTAAAGAAATATCCTCACTAAAAAGCAAAGCCAAACTTGGGCAGTAAATTCGATATGAGTTTACAATGTCGCTAAAATTCTTTAGCATATTTTTTAGCTCTTTCTATTATTTCTTGGTCAAGCCTTACTGTTAGTTTTGTATCCATGACGTATAAATATACAAAATATTGACGTATAGTATGATAGAGCCTTTTTGATTATTCTTGATAACTACTCATATTCAGCAATTATGTTAAATATCATGTGAAAATCTTACTATACTTGTAACATGAAAGGTATAATATTAGCAGGTGGTTCAGGAACTCGATTGCACCCACTCACTATTGCGGTTAGTAAACAGCTAATGCCTGTTTACGATAAACCAATGATTTACTACCCTTTAACTACTTTAATGTTATCGGGAATACGTGAAATTTTGATTATTTCAACCCCGCACGATTTGCCTTTGTTTGAGAAACTACTGGGAGATGGCAGCCAGTTTGGGTGCTCGTTTCACTATGCTGTACAAGCAGAACCAAAGGGACTTGCACAAGCCTTTACCATTGGCGAAGATTTTATTGGTAAAGATAAAGTTGCTCTTATTTTGGGCGATAATATATTTTATGGTTCAGGGTTTTCGCGCACATTGCAAGCCTGCAACAACCCCGAAGGAGGAATAATATTTGCCTACCATGTTAGCGACCCCGAGCGGTACGGTGTGGTAGAGTTTGATGAGGATATGAACGTGATTAGCATTGATGAGAAACCTGAAAATCCAAAATCAAGTTATGCTGTCCCTGGGTTATACTATTATGATAATGAGGTGGTAGCCTATGCAAAAAGTTTAAAACCTTCGCCACGTGGTGAGTTGGAGATAACAGATATTAACAGAATATATTTAGAACGCACCCGCCTAAAAGTAGCTTTAATGAACAGGGGAACGGCGTGGCTGGATACGGGTACAATAAACTCGCTAATGCAGGCAGGTAATTTTGTACAGGTAATTGAGGAACGCCAAGCACTTAAAATTGGTTGCCCTGAAGAGATTGCCTTCCGCATGGGTTTTATTGATAAAGCACAACTACAAAAACTTGCCGACCCATTAGTGAAAAGCGGCTATGGAAAATACCTTATTAAAATGTTGGAACGCCAATTTTAGGGGTTAAGAGTATGGGGTAATTTATACCCACGCATCCAACGTGCTATTCTGTTTCTTTTTCTTCGTAAGCGAGGGGATAACCTTGTAGGATTTCTTTTTAATGGATTAGGAAAACAAACCACAATTGCGGCAGCTTGTTGTGCGCTTAATTTTGAGGCAGGTTTTTTAAAATAATGCTGTGCTGCAGCTTCAATACCATAAATACCGTTGCCCATTTCTATACTATTTAGATATACCTCCATAATGCGGCGTTTGTTCCACATCAGTTCCAACCATGCAGTGAGCGGAATTTCAATAGCCTTTCTTACATAGCGGGTATATCCCCTACCGGGGAAAAGAAATACATTTTTTGCCGTTTGTTGGCTAATGGTGCTTCCGCCTCTTAGTGTTTTCTTCCCTTTCACATTGTCTTTTAATGCGCCCTTTATAGCTTTAAAATCAAACCCCCAATGCTTGTGAAAAAAAGGATCTTCGGCGGTCATAGCGGCAATGGGTACATTTTTATTTATGTTTTCATAAGCTACCCAGCTTTTTTTGATAGGCGAAGGGCGCAACACCATTAATGGAGTTAAGGGAATAGGAACTACCCTAAAAACTATTGTACCCAACAACAATAGCTGGAACAGAAATGTTAAAGCAGTTTTTACTGCCTTAATAACTTTTTTAAGCCTTTGGCTTCTAAAAATTTTAAATTGCACAAGGCAAAAGATATTCTCAAATTACCGAATTACCAAATTTTCAAATAGGAACTATGCAACTAATAAACGAACATATAGTTATAAGCGATAATGGGCTGGAGTATTTAGCCAACTTTGTAAACTCACGAGATTTTGAGGGCGTTTTTGTTTTGGCAGATGAAAATACTGCACAGCATTGTGTACCCTTGTTAGAAGGCTTTGCTTTTGAGGCAATAACCATTGATGCAGGCGAAGAAAACAAAAACCTTAGTACCTGCGAGAGCATTTTTGATATTTTGATTGAAAAAGGAGCAAACCGAAAATCGCTGCTAATAAATGTAGGAGGAGGCGTAGTAGGAGATATGGGGGGCTTTTGTGCGGCGGTTTATCAACGGGGCATATACTTTATTAATGTACCCACCAGCCTTTTAGCAATGGTAGATGCAAGCGTAGGCGGAAAATTAGGCGTTGACTATAAAGGATTGAAAAACTATATAGGCTTGTTTAAAGAACCTTTGGGGAATTTTATCCATCCGCCATTTTTAAAAACATTGCCAGAGCGTGAAACCAAAGCAGGTTTCGCAGAAATGCTAAAACACGCCCTCATACACAATGCCGACCATTGGGCAGAACTGCAAGAATATAATCCCCGCAGATTTAAACAATGGATAAATACATCAGTAACTATAAAAAATGAAATAGTGGAACAAGACCTGCACGAAAATGGCATCCGCAAGCTGTTAAACTTTGGACATACCATAGGGCACGCTGTTGAATCTTGGTTTTTAAACAATACTGAAAACCCGCTACTTCACGGCGAAGCGATAGCATTGGGAATGATGGCAGAAGGTTATCTTTCACAAAAAAATGGATTAAGTGAAGATGAATTGCAAGCCATTGTTAGCAGATTACAAACGCTTTATACTTTGCCCAAAATATCAGAAAATAGTATCGAAAAATTGATACACCTAATGAGTGCTGATAAAAAGAATACCCAATTGGGCATAAACTTTACCCTTTTAGAACAAATAGGCGAAGCTACTATTGACAACTACTGCACCACCAATGAAATTAAAGAAGCAATAGCGTGGTATAATAATTTGTAGAGATTACTCAAGACCGTTGCAAGGGTTTTTTAGCTATTCGCTTTTGGTACGGCGGCAGTCATGCTGAACTTGTTTCAGTATCTGTGGGTTAATTCACACCTATAACAGATTGCCCATGCAATGGTTTTGAAACGTAGCGATAGGTTGAAACCTATCGCTTACCCTTCGGCAGGCTCAGGATACAGCACACAGGCGGACTTATATACATACTGGCATAGAAAATCCTTAGCTTCCTAGCCTATATCAAAATGATTACATGGGGTAAGGACTGCGCGGCTGTTTCCCTCCTCGCAATGCCTGTGCGGTGGGTAAAGGAAGGACTAAAGGGAGGTGTAAAATTTAATCACCATAGTTGCCCTACAAATGAAGTCGCTAGTTTATTACAACCCGAACAGACTAAATCCCTCTTTTTAGTCCTTGCAACGGTCTTATTTTATCAATATTTAGAGGTGAGCCAAAATCATATACTATACTTTATTATTTTTTTTTAGTATTCCATTTACTGCTTCATCCCTAAACAAATAATCTTGCATTCCACTATCCCAAATTAATAATATCCATTTTTTTTCATGCGTATAATACTTCATGCCTTTCCCAACATAAACTAAATTAAGATAATCCCCCCAGTCATTTTTATCATATTGACTTTTCCCAGTCACAAGTCCTATCATCCAATAATTAAACACCGTCAGAAAAAACTCATGTTTATCCCAATATATATTTCCTTCTTCCTGTTCGGAAAACCCAAACAAGGAAACAATGTCTTTTTTTCTCCATTCAGGATTGTAATTCTTTCTATAATTCCTTCTACTATTTTTTTCTGTCAGTTTATTAGCTTTTATATATATAGAAATCTGCTCCTTAAACAATTCAGTATAATTATTTTTATGTTCTATTCCTCCTTTACCAACTTTTTTCACCTCATTTAAATCGTCTTCGTTATCATAAACTTTTTTTACCTCATTTGGATTAGAAATAAATGTATTCATGCTAAGGATACTCCTAAAGGTGAAGTTATCCACAAATGGATACCCTATAAGATATTGATAAGGATTAATTAAGTTTTTTAGTTTCGAAAGCCGCAATGCGGCTTCACAGGTTTTAATAAATATTTCAGGGGAATTAATTAAGCGTGGAGAAGTTGCTAACTCTTGTACAACTACCTGAGTCAGGACTAATGAGTGTTTATCAAGGTCTTGATATTTAATTTTATCTTTAGCTATATTATACCAAATATTCGTGTCGCAAATTATTTCCGCCATAGTTCCAGTTTACAATAGTAATAGAAGTTTAAAAATAAGAAGTTTTCAACTCCAAGTTGAAAAAATATAATTTGGTATGTAGGCTTTCAGGATGCGGCTCCTTGTTAACTCACCCCAAATATACTTTTATCCCAATTTTCTCAAAGTCGCCCCTCTCTTATAAAAGAGGGGTAGTATTGTACAGGCAAATAATTTTGTATTCAACAGGCATAGCAATAATATTTAAAATACAAATTACAGAATAATGCACTAACGGACTACTCTACTCTCAGTTTTTGGGTAAACACCCCTTTTTTGTTCGCTATTCTTACAAAATAAATGCCTGCTACCCAGTTTTCGCTCGAAATTGAAATTACATCGTTAGCACTTTTTAGTATCACAGCTTCTTTAGAGAATATTTTGCCTGTAATATTTACTATTTCATAGCTAATGGTTTCTCCAACTTCACCGTTCAATAAAATATTAAATTGTTGCTGTGCAGGATTGGGGTAAATATGAAATGCCTCGTTTTCTGCCAGTTCGGCTACACTGTTAGTTCCTCCTTGGTTAGATATCACCAAATCAAATTGGTCTAACGTATCGGCTTGCGGCGGAAAATTGGTAGGTGTACCTAATATTACGGCACTTGCATAAGCTACAATAGCAAAGCGTAAGGGATGTATTCCAATATCACTTGCAATAGCAGTCCCCGATATTTTAGCACAGTATGTTTGTGTGGGTGTAAACAAGCAATTAGCTACATTGCACTGGTAGGTTAAATTTGTAGGAAGTCCTACAACTCTCACCAAGTGTATAGAGTCAATATCAGCAACAATACTTTGCCCAAAAATAACAACAGTAGTATCTGCAGGAATACGAATATTTACTACCATTTCATAGTTTTGTCCTACAAAAGCGGTATCCAACAAATCAGGAGAGTACCCTGGTTGGGACATATTAGTAGGTGTACATTGGCTATATCCAATAGCACTTATAAATAATAAGAAAAATGTTGTGTAAATTTTTTTCATAATAGGAGGTTAACTAAACTTGTACAAAAGCCCGTTTCAAAAGTAGTATGCAGCAGTTGTATAAGCAATTTATTCTTTTTTGTGTGTTATTATGTGTTTCACAAGTAGCGCAATCCCAAACTTTTACTTTGAGGGGTAAGATAACGGATGCTGATACCAAAGAGGTTTTAGTAGGTGTTACTATCTTTAGCTCAAAGCATAAGGGTATGGCTACCAACATTAAAGGAGAATATAGTATTCCCCTCGATATTAACATAAAGGACACACTCACATTTAGTTACGTTGGGTATGCGCAGCAAACATTTATATACATCCCCGAAAACCATAGTAAAAAAATTGAAAAAGGCGTATTAACTATAAATATTGAATTAAAAGAAGGGGTTACTATTTTTGAGCAAGTAGTAGTATCGGCGGGGCGAAACCAGCAAAAGCTAAAAAATGTTACTGTTTCTATGGAGTTGATAAAACCTTATTTGTTTCAAGACCGTAGTAATGCAAATTTAGATGAGGGAATTAACCAAATACCCAGTGTAAGTTTTATTGATGGGCAGGCAAGCATACGAGGCGGCAGTGGCTGGAGTTATGGTGCAGGGACACGGGTTTTAGTATTGTTGGATGATATGCCCATGGTATCAGGTGATGCAAACCAAGTGCAATGGAATTATTTACCAGTAGAGAGTATAAACCAAGTAGAAGTGATAAAGGGAGCATCGTCAGTACTTTATGGCTCATCAGCACTAAATGGGGTGATAAATATCCGCACTATTCGCCCAAAGGATAAGCCATATACTGCTGTTAACTTGTTTAGTGGAGTGTATGATAATGGTTTGCGAGAAAACTTAAAATGGCAAGGTAGGAAACCGCTATTAAGAAACGGGACAAGCATTATTCACTCGCAACGTTGGGGAAGGTTTGATGGTACTTTCTCGGTAAATTATTTTAATGATGATGGTTTTAGAATGGGCGAACCTGAAAATCGAGGCAGATTTAGCTTTAATACCCGCTATACCCCAAAAAAGGTGAAAAATGTGGTGTATGGTGTAAATGGAAATTTTATGAGCAGCAGGATAGGCACTTTCTTACTTTGGGAAAGCTATGAGTTTGCCTATACACAATTGGACTCGGGCTTTAACTTTACCAATACCATACGTTATAATATAGACCCTTATGTCATTTTTTATACGGGCGAAACACGCCATAGCATTCGCTCACGCTATTTTTATTTAGATAATAATGTAGATAATGGCGACCCTGTTAACGACCAATCCAACACCTCAAATTATTACTATGCCGAGTATCAGGTGCAGCATAGCTTTAAAAAGATAAAACTAAATATAGTAGGTGGGGTAGCTGCTAATTATACCATTAGCAATTCACCCTTGTTTCAGGGCATACACCAAAGTGCCAATCTTGCTCCCTTTATACAGTTAGAAAGGAAATGGAAAAAAATTATTATAAATGTGGGGGCGCGTTATGAAAATTTTAGACTTGACGATTATTTCGAGTCGAAACCAGTTGTGAGGGCGGGTATAAACTACGAAGTAGGTAAAGCTACCTTTCTTAGGGCATCGTATGGGCAGGGCTATCGTTTCCCAAGCATAGTAGAAAGTTTTGTGCGTACCTCAGTAGGTCCTTTACACGTATATCCCAACAACAATTTAAAATCAGAAACAGGTTGGAATACCGAGATAGCCATTAAACAAGGTGTAAAACTTGGCAAGTGGCAAGGTTTTGTAGATGTAGCAGGCTTTTGGAGTGAATATGATAGGATGATGGAGTTTAATTTCGGAAGGTGGGCTCCTAATATGGGTGGAGCAAATTTGTTGGGCTTGGGGTTTCGTTCAATAAATGTGGGACAAACACGCATTAGTGGTATTGATATTAGTGTGGGTGGCGAGGGCAAAGTAGGCAATACCACTATGAGTATTATAGGAGGTTATACATACATTAACCCCATTAGTAAAACTCCTAATGAGGTATATGGTTTTGACATTGACGGTAATGCACTTACCTACCATAAAAGCAGTTCTGATACTACCTCAAACATTTTGAAATACCGTTTTAGGCACTTGGCAAAAATGGATGTACAAGTGAAATATAAACGCTGGACATGGGGAATGAGTGGGCGGTATAACAGTTTTATGCAAAGGGTAGATGGTTTTTTTGTTGACCCACTTTTTGCTGCCTTTGTGCCAGGAATAAGAAAAGGTAGAGAAGAAAGTAAAAACGGCAACTTAGTATTTGATTTTAGAACAAGTTTTGAGGCAACTAAGAAACTTAAAATAGCCTTGATTTTAAGTAATATCACCAACAATATATATATGGTACGCCCTGCGGATATGAGCCCTCCACGCTTATTTACTTTACAACTTACCTATAAGCCCACGAAATAGGGATGCTAAAAAAACACCAAATTAATCTTCCAGCTTCAAAAAGCATTAGCAATCGCTTATTAATAATTAATGCCCTTTCGGGTAATAATAGTACGATTATTAATTTATCTAAAGCAAACGATACCGCTATTTTAAACAAAATTCTTACAGCACACCTTTCTCAACCCGCAACACAAATTCAAGAAATTAATTGCGAAGATGCTGGCACAGCTATGCGGTTTCTTACCGCCTATTTTAGCTTGCAAAAGGGACAATGGCTACTAAGAGGTAACGACCGTATGCACCAGCGACCTATTGGTGTTTTGGTTGATAAATTGCAAGAATTAGGAGCTGATATAAAATACTTGGGCAATAGTGGATACCCGCCATTGCTTATAAATGGTAAAACTTTGCAAGGCGGTAAAATAGAAATTAATGCAAGTATTAGCAGCCAATATATCAGTGCATTGATAATGATAGCACCCTACCTACAAAATGGGCTGCAACTAAGGCTAACAAACCCTATAACTTCAAAACCATATATAGATATGACGTTGGGGTTGCTGCAACAATTAGAAATTAAAACTACATATGAAAATAATGTACTATCAATCTCGGAAGGGAGGTGTAAGCACCACCCATTTAGTATAGAAAGTGATTGGTCGGCGGCGGCATATTGGTATGCTTTTATGGCTTTAAGTAGTGGCTTAGAGATTGAACTAAAGGGGTTGCAACAAAATAGTTTGCAAGGCGATAGTGTGGTGGTAAAATGGATGCGTGATTTTGGAGTAGCAACTACTTTTATAGAAAATGGAGTAGTGATAACAGCAACAGACACCCAACTAAAAACCTTTGAGCAAAATTTTAGAGATTGCCCAGATTTAGCCCCCACATTTATTTGTTTATGTGCTGCAAAAGGTATTTCGGCAAAGTTTTATGGCTTAGAAAGTTTGGCGATAAAAGAAAGCGATAGAACACAAGCATTGTCTATTGAGTTAGAAAAGGTGGGCGTTTCTTTCTCTCAAAAAAATGATTATTGGGAATTAATACCTAATACTAACTTGAGAGATATTAATTCTTCCATTGAGTTTGAAACTTATGGAGACCACCGTTTGGCAATGGCTTTAGCCATGTATAAATTAATACTGCCCTCCGTTACAATTAACACTCCCGAGGTAGTAAAAAAATCATACCTTACCTTTTGGGATGATTTTGAGGGCTTAACAACAAAGCAGAAATAAGTTTCTTGCAGCAGGTTGAAACCTACCTCAACCCATACCCTTAACAAAAAATTTTATGTATAGAATGGGCATTCATACCTATTCTGTCTAAAGGCAAAAAGCCCATAGCTAACAGCTAATAACAATATTGATACTTAGTTATTTACACACGTTTATTCTAAACATTAATAATGCACTGTGGGTTAAACTCATCTCAATTTATAGCCTAAGTTTGGCTTTGCTTTTTATTAAAGATACTTTTGCAAAAAAGTAGAAACTAATTGTACTTTTTCTTTTTGGAACGAATGTTCCAAAATCCACTTCTATTTTTTATTAAATGAAAAAATATTTTAATCTGTTTGATTTAAAACAGAAAGTAAATTATAAATCGGAAGTACTGTCTGGTATTACTGTAGCACTGGCGTTAGTACCTGAAGCGGTTGCCTTCTCGCTAATAGCAGGGTTGTCTCCACTTACTGGTTTGTATGCCGCTTTTACCATTGGTTTAATCACCTCAATATTAGGCGGTCGCCCTGGTATGATTTCAGGCGCAACGGGCGCAATTGCCGTAGTGGTTGTTTCTTTAGCAAAGGCTGAAAGTGTGGACTATATTTTTGCTGCTGTTGCATTAGCAGGTGTATTACAAATATTAGCGGGTGTATTAAAGTTAGGTAAATTTATACGCTTAGTTCCTCACTCGGTTATGTTTGGTTTTGTTAATGGTTTGGCAATTGTAATTTTCTTAGCCCAGCTTGACCAGTTTAAGTTTAAAGGTGCTGATGGTATTATGCATTGGCTTACTGGTGCACCACTATATATAATGTTGGGCTTTGTACTGCTTACTATGCTTATTATTTGGGGCTTACCAAAACTCACTAAAGCTATACCCGCATCGTTAACCGCTATTTTGGTAGTTACCGCTATAATATTGGGCTTCAATATCGACACTAAAAGTGTGGGAGATATTGCCTCAATAAGTGGAGGTTTTCCTCCGTTTCATATTCCCCAAGTGCCACTTACTTGGGAAACGTTAACTATAATCTTCCCTTATTCTTTAATAATAGCAGGTGTTGGGCTTACCGAAAGTTTACTTACCCTAAACTTAATAGATGAAATTACACAAACACGCGGTAGAAGCAACAAAGAATGTGTAGCACAGGGAACAGCCAACTTAGTAACTGGTTTTTTTAGTGGCATGGGTGGTTGCGCTATGATTGGGCAAAGCCTTATTAATATCTCATCAGGGGCGAGAGCAAGACTATCGGGCATAGTAGCATCATTGTTACTATTGGTATTTATAATGTTTGGTGCGGAATATATAGAACAAATGCCTATGGCTGCCCTTACAGGTTTAATGATTATGGTAGCCGTAGGTACGTTTGAGTGGGCAAGTTTAAAAACCTTTGGTAAGATGCCTATTACAGATATTATAGTGATGGTATTGGTAGCAGGTATCACATTGGTATTCCATAACTTGGCTTTGGCTGTTTTGGTGGGTGTAATAGTTTCCGCTTTGAAATTTGCTTGGGAAAATGCTACCCGTATACGTGCTAGAAAAAGAGTGGATGAAAATGGTGTGAAACATTACGAAATTTATGGGCCGCTATTTTTTGGTTCGGTAGCTGCTTTTAATGAAAAATTTGATGTACCTAACGACCCTGATGAAGTAATTATAGACTTTGCTGAAAGCCGAGTGGCTGATATGAGCGGTATTGAAGCCCTAAATAAACTTACTGAACGCTATCAAAAAACAGGTAAAAAACTACACCTAAAACACCTTAGTGCCGATTGTAGGGTACTACTAAAAAATGCAGAGGAAATTATAGACATAAACATTTATGAAGACCCTACTTACAAAGTAGCTACTGATAAAATAGGGTAGTGTAACGCACATTTGATATAAAAGATTACTAATGAAAGCAGGAATAAACTCATCCAATAAAACAACTTAGCTTTTGCTATTAGCCTTTGACTCCTCGTCATTGTGAGGTCTTCCAAAACAATCTAACCGAAAAGGAAACTAGTTATCCCTGCCCATGCTTCAACTTCACTTAGCCTAACGGTATATAATTCTAACTGACTAAAAGTCTAGTTGCTTTTAAAATTACAGTGCAAAGCAGGGTTTCAACTTGCCGCAATTCATAATTTTAACAAAGTAGGATTTCAACCTCTATTTACTTGTGAGTTGGGGTACTATATATGTCGAATTTTAAAAAAGGGTACTCCTTTAGTCGCAGCACAAATTTTACCCGAATGGTACAGACGGATTTACCAGAAAGAACAGGGATAAAGTAAAATCAAAAAATATCGAGCTTACGTTAAATAATACAAATATTTTGGGTCAACAGTTGGCAAGACGGGTAAAAAGTATATTTTTGCAGTCCTTTACAGAAAACCACTATGGAGAGATGGCAGAGTGGTCGAATGCGGCGGTCTTGAAAACCGTTGAGGGTTACACCTCCGGGGGTTCGAATCCCTCTCTCTCCGCAACATAAAAAGCCAAGCAAAATTTGCTTGGCTTTTTGTATAATTACGGTATTGTAAAATACCGTGAGTTGGATATACGTTTTTTGATTAAACTAGAGTAGTAGTATTGAGGTAAGGTACGGTTTATAAAGGCATCTCTTAAATTCTGATGATGGTATTTTTTATAGCATAAATAACTAAGCCCACCCGTGTGCGCACATTTATTTTTTGAAAAAGTGAGTCTCGGTATCCGTCAACAGTTCTAACGCTCACATTCATTAATTCCGCTATTTCTTTGTACGATAAATCGTTGCAACTATGCTCTAAAAAAGTGATTTCACGTTGGCTTAATCGGGCTGCGGTATTTGCCTGTTTATCCCAGCGCGAGTGGTAGTTGATGGTATCAGCCATTGTTTTTGATACGTGTTCTGAGTAATAATACCCTTTTGCATAAACATCATCTATACAAGTAAAAAGTTCATCAGGGTCGGCATCTTTTAGTACATACCCTCTTGCGCCTAATTTTATCATTTTAATGATAGACTCTTCATTATCTTCAACGGTAACGGCAATAAAACGAATGAGGGGGAAATCTTTTCTAAGTTTTGCCGCAATAGTAAATCCATCTTGCCCTTTCATGCTAATATCAAGCAATAGTACTTCAGGCTCATCGTATGATTTCAGGTTTTCAAATAGTTCTTTACCACTTTCAGCCTCAAAACAAATTTCGTAATTGGCGTTTTCTTCAATTAAACTGATTAGTGCTTTCCTAAAAAGTTTATGATCATCAACTAAAGCAATTTTTATGGGCATTCTTATTGTTTTTTAGAGTTAATGTATAGGCTACTTTGTGTATTTATTTCAATAGTAGCATTAGTTCCTTTACCAATTATACTGTTCAAATTTAATACACCTCCTATAATTTTCACCCTGTTTTTCATGTTTCTTAACCCATTGCCACTATTTTGACTGTTTTTGATTTCAATAGCTTCTAAGTCAAAGCCTTTCCCATCGTCTTCAATAGTCATTTTCAGGCTATCATCAAAAAATGTTACCGTTGCTTTAATTTGTTTTGCTTCTGCGTGTTTTATGGCGTTGTTTATCAATTCTTGTGCAATTCTGAACAATACAATTTGCGATTGTCCGTCTAAATAAAGCGTATCCTTGCCTTCGCAGATAAGCACGGCATCCATCTCGCCAGTGCGTTTTATTCTTGCCAACTCTACTTTTAGCGATTCTACTAATCCAAAATCTGATATAAAATCTTTTGAGAGCGTTTTTGATATACTACGCATATCGTTTATAACGCCTGATACTTGCGTTTTTAGTTCGCCTATCACTTTGGTTTTATCTTCTTCTTTGCTTGCCATTTTTCCTAATTTTACTAAATTAAGTTTTACCACAGAAAGCATTTGCCCTAAATTGTCATGTATTTCTTCTGAAACGCTATTAAGCACTTGTTCTTGTAACTCTACTTTAGAGTTTACTAACTCTTGCTTAAAATCCTCTTGCATTTTTTGTACGTGGCGTTTGTGCTTGTACATCCGTTTTTGGTACACAAAAAGGAACAACACAATAAATGTGGCTAACAGCAGCAAAATTATTGTTGCTGATACAATTACTATTAATATGTTTTCTTCTTCTTGCACAAAAAGGCGATACTTAATAAAATATTTAAGACAATATATAATATAGAATTGATAATCCAGATTTTTAGACTAACAGGTTCCGAAAAATGCATGTGCACCTCATACAAGCTAAAGACAAGGAAAGTACCCGTTGAATAAAATAAAAAGCCTGAACTAACCCAAAACATGGGAGCTTTAATAAGGTTTGTTATCTCTACTCTTTTTAAAATCTCGTAAAAATAGAGTAGGGTGATAATAATTATAAAAAAACCCGTGAATAATGCAGAGTGGCTGTTAAGAATATGCAAACCCTGCCCCCACTCTATATTGTAGGTAGCGAAAGCTGAAGTAAAAAAAATAGATAGGAGTGTGAATTTTTTAAAATTAGAATTATAAAATGTATAATAATATGTTAAGAATAAAGGTATCTTATTAAAAATAACTGCTGTATTATAGATACGTAAGTTGTTGTCGCCATTGCTGGCTAAGTGAACACAAATAATTTCTTTAATAGCGGTGAGTACAAGATAAAGAACTAAAAGCCTCAATTTTAAACTGAGGCTTCTAATTAGTAGCAGCCCAATTATGGCAGGCACTATGGTTGATAGTGATCCTATGTTCATTAATAGATTAAGAGTATCCAAATCTCTAAGAATTTAAACTGTTAGTAGTTGAGCAGCGTGTAGGGCAGGGTGTTCCCATATCCAAAATTTTATGGTGAGTACCCAACTGGTCATTGCCTTTATCATCAGTACCTACAATTACCAATTCTAATTCTTGCCATGAATTTACGGGATATGCTTCCTCAACCGCACCAAAATAAATGCGTAAGCCTTCGCAATTATCTTGGGCTAAAAGGGCTTGTAGTTTTTCTTTACCAAAAAAAAGCCCTTTTCGCTTTACATTTCCTTTTAAAAAATGCGCCCTATATTGTTGGGTTAGAGCTGCTGCTTCTGCAAGTGTGATAAATTCTCCTTCTGTTCCGTCAAAATTCATAATACTTTGATGATTAAATAATTAAATAATGTTATCTCGCTAAGGTAGTAATTGCTTAATTTTAAATAGTAAAATTAAATGATAGTTGTTTTAACACTTTGTATAAGTAGTTGATTTTTAATGAATTGTGTTTGTATAAAAATAAAAAAATGGGTGAATACACTGTTTGTTAGAAGGGTGAAAACACGGTATTTTTAATCAATCTTGCACAAAAATACCTTACTTTCACAGAAATGACAAAGCGCATTATTAGTTCTGGAATAACTGAATATCAGTATTTTTATTAGCTGTTAGTTAATGGCTTTTAGCCTATTAGTACGCACACGCTGTCATACTATACTGGCGAAGAAAATGCTTATCCCAACTCTCTCAAAGTCCCCCTCTTTTACTAAGATCTTAGGATTGTACAGTCAAACAATTTTGTGTTCAACAAGCCTTTCCGTGCTTCAGGCGGGCACTAATGTTAAGGTACACCAAATCCTC
>CAZOZL010000002.1:380516-382071 GCA_964584305.1 uncultured Burkholderiales bacterium | reverse complement strand
AAAAAGCCTTTCAGAGATTTCTCTGAAAGGCTTTTAGTTCTGATGGTGGTGCCAGCTGGAATCGAACCAGCGACACAAGGATTTTCAGTCCTTTGCTCTACCGACTGAGCTATGGCACCGCCTTTTGAAAGGATTGCAAAAGTAAGTATTTTTTCAATCCGTCAAAATATTTTTTTACTCTATAAAATTTCACATCTTTGAAAACCTTACCAAAGTCCATATACCTATGCAAATCATATCACAAATTTTGTTTGCTATTGCCTTAGGCACAGCCGTTTATTTGTTTACCAAAAGTGTAGGTAAAATTCGCCGCAACATACATTTAGGCAAACCCATAGATAGAAGTGATAATAAAAGTTTACGTATAAAAACTATGCTTCGTGTAGCTTTTGGGCAAAGTAAAATGGTTACACGTCCTATACCAGGCATATTACACTTTATAGTGTATGCTGGTTTTATACTTATAAATATTGAAGTGCTTGAAATTGTAATTGATGGCTTGGCAGGTACACACCGCATATTTATGAATCCGTTGGGGGGCTTGTATACCTTTGCAATAGGCTTTTTTGAGATATTAGCCGTATTGGTATTAGTAGCTTGTGTATTTTTTCTCACCCGAAGATTTATTACCAAAGTACCTCGCCTAAACATGAAAGAAATGCAAGGCTGGCCCATAAAAGATGCGACCAATATTTTGTTAATAGAAATTGTACTAATGTTTGCCCTTTTGGTAATGAATGCTACTGATGGGCATTTCCAGCAACAAACTAATATGCCGTTTAGCAGTTTACTATACCCCTTGTTTAGCAGTATGGATGGCGGCACCTTGCAAATTGTTGAGCGTGTGGCGTGGTGGGCGCATATATTAGGTATTTTTGCGTTTTTAAATTACCTGCCGTTTTCAAAGCACTTTCATGTTATATTAGCGTTTCCCAATACCTATTACTCTGATTTAACGCCCAAAGGAGAATTTCCAAGTATGGCATCGGTAACTACCGAAGTGAAACTAATGATGGACCCTGCGGCAACACCTCCTGAAAACTATGACCCACCCACAAGTTTTGGAGCAAAGGATGTTACAGACCTTACATGGAAAAATTTGATGGACTCGTATAGTTGTACCGAGTGTGGGCGATGTACTTCGGTGTGTCCTGCCAATATTACAGGCAAGCTATTATCGCCCAGAAAAGTAATGATGGATACTCGCGATAGATTGGAAGAGGTAGGCAAAAATATTGATGCCAATAAAGGCACATTTGTTGACGATGGTAAAAATTTGCACAGCTATATAAGTAATGAAGAATTATGGGCGTGTACCACTTGTAATGCCTGTGTCGAAGTTTGTCCTATAAATATTAACCCCGTAGATATTATTTTTGGGATGCGCCAATACTTGGTTATGGAACAATCGCAAGCACCTACCGAACTTAATGGAATGTTTACTAACTTAGAAAATAATGGTGCACCTTGGCAATTCTCGCCCGCTGATAGAGCCAACTGGACACAAGAAATGTAGTATAAAAATGGTGTAAATAATTGGCTTTTAGCCTTTAGT
>CAZOZL010000002.1:0-380416 GCA_964584305.1 uncultured Burkholderiales bacterium | reverse complement strand
TTTTAGCCTTTAGTGCGGCTATTCTTTCGGGTAAACCTGTACTATATTTATCAGTTATATGTAGTATAAATTTAAAATAATTGACCTTAATTTATAAATCTGATTTTATATACTTGAACCAAAATAAAAATAAACTCCTTATGGAAATTAACTTAGAAAAATTGAACGAGCAATTAACCGTATTACTATTAGAGTATGGACCAAAATTTATTTTAGCAATTGTAGTTCTTTTTGTAGGCTTACGGCTAATTAAATTTATTACTAAATACATCAAAAAAGTTTCTGAAAATAATGAATTAGATGCAACAGTTTCAGGTTTCCTATCCAATTTAGCCTCGTGGCTTTTAAAAATTATCTTAGTTATTAGTGTAGCACAAATGTTTGGCATAGCTACCACATCGTTTGTGGCAATACTTGCGGCAATGGGTTTGGCAATAGGTTTGGCACTGCAAGGTACTTTAGCCAACTTTGCAGGAGGTGTTTTAATACTTATACTTAAACCTTTTAAAGTAGGCGATGCTATTGAGGTTTTAGGACACGCAGGCTCGGTAAAAGATATACAGCTAATTACTACTACTATTGAGGGGTTTGACGGGAAAACCCATATATGCCCAAACGGTGCTATTATGAGCGGTAATATTACTAATATTAAAGAAAAAGGAATATTAAGGGCTGTGGTAAATGTGGGCATCTCTTATACTGCCAATATTAAAGAAGCAAAAGACATATTAATGAATGTATTAGTAAGTGATGAAAGAGTATTGCAAGACCCAGCCCCTTTTGTGGGCGTGGTAGAATTGGGAGATAGTTCAGTAAATTTAGTAGCAAGGGCATGGTGCGATGCAGGAATAAAGTTTGGTGTTGAAACCAGCTTAATCGAAAAATGCAAAGTAGCTTTGGATGAAGCAAATATTGAAATTCCATTTCCACAAATGGATGTACATTTGGATAAATAATCCGAGCTAAAACCATTGCAAGAAGCCCGCTTGAATGGCATGGGCGGGCTTTATTTTAAAAGCCAAAAACATCGCTGATTTGTTGTGCAACTAATTAGTATTTTAGATGGTCATTAATACCAAGTGAAATATTGGGCTAAATATATTGGTTTGTTAATAGGTGTGGTGTTGCTTGTTTCAACAAGCAATGGGCAAACCCATTTCCAAAAACAAGTAGTAGGTAATTTTCAAAACAACTTCATCTACTCTACACATACAAAAACTGCTGATGATGGTTTTTGGATTTTTGGTAAGAGTTCTCTTACACTTGGGGTAGGAGAGAACTATATTATAAAAACAGACAGTTTAGGCGA
Source organism: uncultured Burkholderiales bacterium (assembly GCA_964584305.1). GTDB lineage: Bacteria > Bacteroidota > Bacteroidia > UBA8524 > UBA8524 > SB11. The sequence goes on along the minus strand of CAZOZL010000002.1, from coordinate 379,107 downwards.
TACTCTTTTCGTGAAACAATATTCAGATATAGCCTCTGCTAGCTTTAGTTCTATAGTTAATGCTCCTGATGGGGGAGTTTATATGGTAGGTATTATTAGCACTCCAACAGCATTAATAAGAGAGTTTTTAATTGTTTGTAAACTTGATGCAAATGGAAATATAGAATGGACCGATTCTTATACTGGAGAAAACTACAAGCAGCCTTTTGCTTGCCTGCACAATGGGGTGCTGCATATTGGCGGTATTATGGGGGAGGGCTTCACTGCAAATTACGACAAATATGTATATGTGATTAGAATTAGTGCTGATGGGATATTACTAAGTAATGATTTTAGAAAAGCAAATAATAGAGAAGAAATTACCGATATAGCAGTAAACCAAGCAGGGTTTACGGTATTAAGTGGTGTTACATATAGGTTGAATTCTAAGGGGAATGTACTTTTCGTTTCAGCAGACCCAGGCGGGAATATCCGTTTTTTTAATGATATAAATATTGACGGAATATCAGGAACATATAGTAGAGCAAATGCCATTACCACTAAAGGAGATGAGGTATTATTAACAGGACAATTATATGGAACAGGAAATAATAACACTTTCGTAATAAAGTTGGACAATGCTTTAGCAACAACTGGTGAGCGAGTAATATTAGGCGGAGACTATAGTTTTGGCTTGTTTACTATTGATGCTACCAATACTGCTATTGTTGCTGGGGGAAATGGGGAAATTGATGCTTTATCAACAATAAAAAATTTAATAGTAAGTTTTAATGATAATCTCTCTTTGAAATGGGCTAAAGTATATGGATATGGTAATGGCTATAAGTTGCTATCTGCTTTAAATATTAGAGATAATGGTGATATTACTGGAACTGGGCGTTTGAATTTGAACCACTTTTATGGAATTAGTATTATACGTGCTAATAGTAGTGGTTTTACAGGTTGTTTAGAGAATGACTATGCACTAACTACTGATATTGCTACCATTAGTTTTCCGCAATATTTACCAAATAGTTATGCGCCTTATGTTAGTGAGTTCGGAGGAGGAATAAACTTATCAGGGGTTACTAACTTTGAAATTGAGAAGATTTGTAATGCAGACTCATGCAAAGCAAATTTTGAACTGATTACTGATTCTATTTGTACAAATACCTGTATTACTATCAACAATTTAAGTAAAAATGCTACAAAATGGCAATGGAGCTTTAGTGGAGCTAATCTCAACACTTTTGATGGGAAAAATCCTAACCAAGTATGTTATACAATATCAGGAACTAAAACTATTAAACTGCGGGTTTCTAACTCACTAAATAGTGATTCTATTGAAAAAACTATTTATGTGTATCCCCTACCAATAGCAAATGCAGGTGTTGATACTACCATATGCCAAGGGCAACAAATACGCTTACAGGGGAGTGGAGGGAAAACATATCAGTGGCTTCCTACCACATTTAAAAACAGTCCAAGTTTACCCAATCCACGTGTCAATCCTGATACTACCGTTCGTTATTATTTAACTGTAACCGATAGCAACAAATGTGAAGATACCGATTCCGTATTAGTAAGTGTTATCAATTTGCCCTTTACAAAAAAAATAGATACTACAATTTGTGAGGATAAGAGAATTGCTATTGATGCTGAAAATAACGGTTTTACTTATTTATGGAGTACCGGAGCAACGAGTAAAATAACCAATATTGATACAGGAAAACACTATGTTGTGATAAGTAATGCCTGTTTTGCTGATACTTCTTTTTTTACAATCAGAGGGAAAAATTGCAATCCACTATACTTTATACCCAATGCCTTTAGCCCTAATGGCGATGGAGTGAATGACATATTTAGCGTGTATAGTGATAATATAGTTTGGGTGAATATGACTATATATAATAGGTGGGGAGAAGTGGTATTTAAAGAAGAAGGTATTAGCCCTTCATGGAATGGAGGATATAAAAACACCAGCTGCACATCTAACCTGTACCTATATATTATTGAACTGCGAGATAAAACTGGAAAGAAATATAATGAGAAGGGTACAATAATCCTATTGCATTGAAAAGTTACAAAGCATAATGTTTTTTAATCTGCTTGGCTAATTTTATAACTTCATCTTTTAAGGTTTGTGGTGCAATCACTTTCACCCCAGTAGTGAGCATAATAAGCCAATGGGCAAAGTAGTTTATTGATGCGTTGTAGAAAATCATTTCGGTATAGTTAGTGTGTTTCGTTTCTTCAACAAAACCGTAATAGTGTTTTTGGTCTGCTATAAGGGCAGTAATATCGTTGTCAAAACGGACTACTATTTTAGTAACATCTTGGTTTAGCATTTCACGGTTAAAATAGGTTTGCAGGCTATCTCTATCTCTTTTTTTAAATGTAGTTTCTAATATTTGGAGGGTTTTAATTCTATCAATCCTAAAATCACGGTAGTCTTTCCGCATTTTGCACCAGCCTAATAAATGCCATCTACCATTATAAAAAAAAATGCCTAATGGTTCTACTTCTCTACGGTTTGTAGATTGGTTATATCCTGAAAAATATTCAATATTCAACACTTTTTGAAGTACTAACGCCTCTTGTACTTCTACCATAAAACGGTTGGGAAATTGCTCGGGCTGTTTACTCATCTTTCTATGCACTATCATTTTGGTTTCAAGGGTTTCAATATATTCCTTGTCAGTACCTTTCAAAACTGCTCTTACCTTGTGCATAGCCGAGCCAAAATTTTTTACTAAAGATTTATCGGCAAATTTTTCAAGCAGCATCTCACCCGTTACCAAAGCCCCTGCCTCTTGGCGGGTAAATATAATGGGCGGCAGTTGGTAGCCATCAGCAATAAAATAGCCAATGCCCGCTTCAGCACCAATAGGCACACCTGCTTCTTCCAAAGCACGTATATCTCTATATACTGTTCGCAGGCTAATATCAAAACGCTTGGCAATTTCTTCTGCCTTTACAATGCGTTTACTTTGCAGGTGTATAAGCGTGGCAACCAGTCTATCTATACGGTTCATTTATTTCCCAATTTCAAATAGTTCTTCGTTCTCAATATAGCGTGTACCCTTTACGTCATCATTGGCAAGTTGTACCATTGCTTTTGCAACGGTTTGGCTATGTATGCCTTTATAGTGTTTTAGTTTGCCAATAAATAGTGGGTTTAGCAAACTTATAACGGCTTTGCTAATACGCTCGCCCAAGCGAAATTCTTTTCTTGTACCTAATAATAATGAGGGACGTAAGAAAACGGTATTGGTAATTTTTGTATCGGCAATATCTTGCTCCACCTCGCCCTTAGTTTTTGTATAAAAATTACTGCTTTTTGCATTTGCACCTATTGCGGTAATGGTTACCATAGTTTCAATCTCGTTGGCTTTTGCAGCTTTTGCAATGGCTATGGGCAGGTGGTAATCTACTTTTTTAAAGGCTTCTTGGCTACCTGATTTTTTTATGGTTGTACCCAAGCAGCAAAATACATGGTTGCCCATAATTTTATTTTGTATGGTACTTATATCAGTAAGCGGGGTAACTACTTCCACTAATTTACTATGCACTTTTCCCGTAGTTTTCCTCACAAATAGTGTAACAGTGGTATAGCGGTCATCATCCAAAAGTAAACGGGTAAGCTGCTCGCCAGTTTGCCCAGTTGCTCCAAAAACAAGTGCTGTTTTCATATAGGCAAAGGTAGTATGTTTGTTTTTTATGATGCGTGAAATTGAAATAATAACTACCCATGATGGTTCAAGCAGTATATACCTTCCACAAATGGATGAAACCTATCATTCCACGCATGGGGCAATGGCAGAATCGCAGCACGTATATATAAATACGGGCTTAAAATATTTAATAGATAGGGGAGAGGGTGTTGTAAATATTTTTGAGTTTGGTTTTGGTACAGGTTTAAATGCTATACTTACTTATTTATATTGGAACAAACAATCCAATATAAAAATTAACTATACTACAATAGAGAAATACCCTTTGGATGTGGCTACTATAAACCAACTAAACTATGATGGTATTACTAATAATGTTGAAATAGCTAATGTATTTCAACAACTTCATAATTTGGAATGGTCAGTCCGAAAAGAAATTAGCGAAGGGTTTATATTTACAAAGCACAAACAAGACATTATACAGTTTGAAACAAATAAAAAATTTAACCTTATATATTACGATGCTTTTGCTCCCTCAAAACAGCCCGAAATGTGGACACTGCCAATACTTGAACAAATAAAAAACCTGATGGAAGTAAACGGAGTATTGGTAACCTACTGTGCGCAGGGAAAATTTAAACGGAATTTAAAAGAATTAGGCTTTGAGTTGGATATACAAAAAGGGGCTAAAGGAAAAGCACAAATAACCCGTGCTGTATTATCCTCTTAACGCAAGTTTAGGATATAATTTTTTACCTGCCTAAGTTTTTCATTACCCTAAAATGCGAGGCAATAGCACCACCCATAGTAGGGTAATAGTTGTATTTCACATTAAACTGCTGGCACACTCGCTGCACAATACCGCTAATAGCAGGGTAATGCACATGACATACTTTAGGGAATAAGTGATGCTCTATCTGAAAATTTAAACCCCCAACAAACCATGAAACAACTTTACTTTTAGTAGAAAAATTACAAGAGGTTGCTACTTGGTGTTCTGCCCACTCTTTATCAATTACTTTATCGCCATGTAGGGCTTCTTCAAATTGTGCTTTCTCTACTACGTGCGCTATTTGAAATACTAACGACATGGTAAGCCCAAATAAGGCATTGGCTACCATAAAGCCAATAATAAAAGGAGTGAAACCCAAAATGTACCAAGGTATAGCAATGTATGCCACTACATACCATAACTTACTTACCCAAAAAATAATATGCTCTTTTGTAGTGAAATTTTTTAATGGCGTAACTACTACTTTGCCTGTAAAGTACTTTACAAAATCCATTAACCATACCCAAAAATGAATAGTGAGAAAGTAAATAAAGATGCTATAAATATATTGATAACGGTGCATTTTTAGTTTTTTCTGTGTTTCGCAATGGCGCAGTATAGGTATTTTCATTATGTCATCATCAATACCATCAACATTGGGAAAGGTATGGTGTACCACGTTGTGCTTAGTTTTCCATAAAAAAGCATTACTGCCCAAAAAATTCATACTATACCCAAACAAGTCGTTTACCCATTTTTTCTCACTATACCCACCGTGGCAAGCATCGTGCATTACATTAAACCCTATAAAGGCTTGGTTCATTCCTAATATAGCACATAGTGGCAGGGCTATATACCACACAGGCGTGTAAAATACCAACCAAGTATATAGTAGTACCGTAACCGATAAAAATATTACTGTTTTAATATACAAGTGCCAGTTACCTTGTTGCGAGATATTTTTTTGTGTGAAATATTCATTTACCTCTTTGCGAAGGGCTGAATAAAAAGGACTTTTATTATTAGCAAAAGTTACTTTTTGCATAAACGTATTTATATATAAGGTGATACTTTCTTTTAAATAATAGCTACAAATATACCAGTTATTTAACTAATACGCGTTAGTTTGCTCACGTTGCTTGTTTAAACTAATATGAATAAACAAATAGTCATAAATGTCTATTGTTATCCATAAATTTTTTTGTTAACGGTTACAAATTGTGGTAGGTTTCAACCTACTGCAAAAGAGAAAGGACGGTGTGGCTGTTTCCCTCCTTGCGGTAGCTTGTGGGTAGGCAAGGGGGGAGTTTTCTTTCCTATTCTCACCTTTTTACTCATTTCAACAGATTACCTCACTTAAACATTTTGAAAGACAGAAATAGGTATAGTATTCTACATATAGATAAGGCACTAATAAGTCAACCCTATCCCCCCTATATTAAATTATTCTATTTGCAACTAAAATTAGCTTACCCTATTTTCACCAAAAACTTTACACCATGAGTTTAGCCCTTGCCGATTGGCTCATAATTATTGCTTACTTAGTATTAGCCCTGTTTATAGGTATGCGCTATAAAAACACCGCCTCAAAAAACCTTGAGGGGTTCTTTTTGGGGGGGCGTAACCTGCCGTGGTATATAGCAGGGGTGAGCATGGTAGCTACCACATTTGCCGCTGATACTCCCTTAGCAGTTGCCGAGTTGGTGGGCGAAAAAGGGATAGCAGGCAACTGGCTATGGTGGAATTTTTTGATGGGGGGTATGCTTACTACTTTCTTTTTTGCTCGCCTGTGGCGACGGAGTGGCGTAGTAACCGAGGTGGAATTGATAGAGTTGCGCTATGGTGGTAAACCCGCAAAATTTCTACGGGGTTTCAAGGCGGTGTATTTAGGATTGATAATGAATGTGCTGGTAATGGGGTGGGTAAACGTTGCCTTTATTACCATACTAAAAGTGTTTTTTGGTATTAATGATACTTTTACCCTGTTTGCTATTATGGGGGGCATAATGCTGCTTACGGTTATTTACGCCTCACTATCAGGGCTTTTAGGAGTAGCCATGACTGATTTTATACAATTTATTATAGCCATAGTAGGCTGTATAATTTTAGCCGTAATAGTAGTAAATAGTGATAAAATTGGAGGTATTGATGGCTTGGTTGAAAAACTACCTGCACAAAGCCTTGCCTTTTTCCCCTCCTTCGGGGGCGATAATATAGCAAGCACACTAACGGTAACCATAGGCAGTTTTTTTGCATATATAGGGGTAATGTGGTGGAGTAGCTGGTACCCTGGGCAAGAGCCAGGTGGTGGCGGGTATATAGCCCAACGGATGATGAGTGCCAAAAATGAAAGACACTCGCTACTGGCTACCCTATTTTTTCAAATTGGGCATTATTGTTTGCGCCCATGGCCTTGGATTATAGTAGGGCTGTGTGCCATTGTATTATATCCTGAATTGGGGGCTGATGAAAGACGATACGGCTTTGTATATGCCATGAAAGATTTTTTGCCTGATGGGTTGCGAGGCTTGCTATTAGTAGCTTTTTTAGCAGCATATATGAGTACCATTTCCACCCAACTAAATTGGGGGGCAAGCTATTTGGTAAACGATTTTTATAAACGCTTTATAAAACCAAAAGCAAACGATAAAGCACTGGTAAGCGCATCACGTATTACATCGGTATTGCTAATGGTAGTTTCGCTAATTGCTACTACCTACATCACCTCAATAAAATCGGTATGGGAGTTTGTAATGGAGGCAGGGGCAGGCTTGGGCTTGGTACTTATACTGCGCTGGTATTGGTGGCGCATAAATGCTTGGAGCGAAATTGCTGCCACAGTTACACCATTTGTAGTGTATGGCACATTAATGTTTCTTAAATTTATGGCTAAAGCTGAATGTACAACTTGTGAAACACCCGAGCAATTAAATGCCTATATAGCAACACTATCCTACTTAAATTTTCCTAATAGTTTTTTTATCACAGTAGGTATTACCACCATAGTTTGGCTTGTTGTAACCCTTACTACCTCACCTGAAAGCAAAACCACCCTACAAAATTTTTATAACCGCACACAGCCAGGGGGTTGGTGGAAAGGCTTTACCAATACATCATCAATACAATATAAAAAGGTAAACCATGCCTACTTATGGCTATGCTGGGCAATGGGCGTTATATTTACGTATAGTGTCTTATTCTTAACAGGGAAAATACTTTTGCACCAGTGGAACGATGTACTACTTTTTGCTATTACTGCACCAGTTTCATTAATAGTATTACTTTGGGCAAGCCGAAAAGGAGGTATTTTTCAGTAAGTATTGTATAACTAACTTATACTAAACCCGTAGTGCATTATAAACTTTGCAAACAACTGTTGGCAGACGTTTGTTAGCCCGTAAACTGAAGTAAAATGAGTATATTTTTTCTCTATTCTTCACTTAACCATACAAAAGGGGATTGCGTAGCATCTAAAATTTTAACACCTTGCAACTGTACCGAAAATTTTTTTGCAACCAAAATTGCCTGCTCTTTGTTTTTGGCTGTAAAAACAGTGTTCACCGTTTTATCTTTAACAAAATTTACTTGTGTTTCATAGGTGTACATGGTCTGTTCTCTTGCTCTCGTATAAAAAGTAGATTTCATTTTGCTTTAAAAATAGAAATATATTCAAAATCGGGTAATTCATACCAAGCACTGGGTAGTGTAATGCCCCAAAATTTTGTGCTTATGCAGTACTGCTTATTTTCTGCATCTACTTCCACTTTAATCATACTTAGTTGCATACTACCATTTGCAGTACTTTTTCTGTTTTTTGCTCAAGCAATAGTTTTTTATCGCCAATAGCTTTTTGTATAGCATTGGGGGTGTAGTTTCGTACGGTAATCAGTTCCGCACCCTGTGTTATTTTTATTTTATATTGATTTTTGAGTGCTGTTTCAAATGCTTGTAATTTCTCAGTATCATTATTTACACAAAGCGAGAAACTAATAGCACTATTTTGCATTAGGTTTACTGTTATACGTTGTTCAGAAAGTATCGAGAATATGTTTTTTAAATTATCCTCTACTATAAATGAGAAATTTTTGGTAGATATTTTCACTAATGCTTGCTTATCTTTAAAAATAAAAAAGGGCAATTTTACTTCGTCCTTTGCATTATTGCTCACCACTGTCCCCACAATATCGAAGTGTAAAAAAGACCTTACCCGCAAAGGAATATTTTTACTTTTCAGTGGTTGTATAGTTTTAGGGTGTATCACCGTAGCACCGTAATACGCCAACTCAATAGCAACGTTATAACTTAGCTCGTCTATTTTTACAGCATCGGGCATTTGTTTAGGGTCAGCATTCATCACTCCTTCCACATCTTTCCATATAGTTACTCCTTCTGCATCCAAGCAGTATGCCATAATAGCGGCGGTATAGTCGCTGCCTTCACGCCCCAGTGTGGCACTAAAACCAATTTTTGCTTTGCCTATAAATCCTTGTGTCATCACTATTTGTTTTTCTACAATGGGTTTTAGTCGTTTTTTAATTACTTCTTCCGTTTCGTCCCACAATACATTGGCGGCACGGGGTGGTCCATTGGTAAATATAAAATTACGGGCATCTATCCACCTATTACTAAAACCGTTTTCTTTTAGGTAAGTGCTTACAATACGCGTGCTTATAATTTCGCCAAAACTCACAATTTGGTCGTATATATAGTCAAAAGAACCATCGGGTTTTTGTTCCAAAATACTTTCAAGTTCAACAAACTGGTTGTCTATCTCATCATAAATATTATATTTATTATCCTCTAATAAGTCAGCGATAATCACCTCATGAAAATCCTTTACTATTTTATATTGTTTCCAAATTTCTTTGGTTTGCTGTTTATAGTACACCGCTGCCAATTGCTCCAATGCGTTGGTAGTCTTGCCCATTGCCGATACTATAACCAGTAGTTTATTACTACGGAAACGTTCTAAAATCCCCGCTACATTACGTACTGCTGCTGCATCTTTTACAGATGCTCCTCCGAATTTAAAAACACGCATAAGTTTCTTTTGCCTTGTTTATAGCCCTACAAAAATTGCTGCATTAAATGGATTTTCAAACTTTCGTTGCATTTCAGCTATTTATTAATCTTTTTAAAACCCTTACTTTTGCCGAAATTTAAACTAAAAATCATAGGTTTATGTCATCAATAGGTTCAGTTACAACACTTGATCAGTATATTATTAATCGCCAAAAAGATTTTCCTCATGCTAAGGGTGCATTTACCCGTCTAATGGCTGATATTGGCATTGCTGCCAAAACCATTAGCCGTGAGGTGCGCCATGCAGGTATTGCAGGTATTATAGGTGCTGCGGGAAACGAGAATATACAAGGCGAGCAACAACAAAAGTTGGATGTGATGGCAAACGACCTTTTTATGGATTGTATGAAAAAAGGGGGCGAGGTGTGTATGGTAGCAAGTGAAGAAGACGATGATGTGGTGTATCTACATCCTGAAAACAGCAAAAAAGGCACTTATATAATTACTATGGATCCGCTGGATGGCTCATCAAATATTGATGTAAATGTATCCATAGGAACAATTTTTTCAGTATATAAACGCATTAGCGAGGGTGAAGACTGTACCGTGAAAGATGCACTACAAAAAGGCAACAAACAAATAGCGGCAGGCTATGTACTATACGGTAGTAGCACCATGTTAGTGTTTACAACAGGCAAAGGGGTAAATGGTTTCACGCTCGACTCATCAATAGGCGAGTTTTGCTTATCACACCCTAATATTCAGTTTCCTAAAGAAGGTAAAACCTACTCTATAAACGAAGGGAATTACTCTAAATTTTCGCAAGGAGTTAAAAACTATATAGACTATTGCAAGGCAGAGGATAAAAACACTAACCGCCCGCTTGGTGCACGCTATATTGGTAGTATGGTGGCAGATTTTCACCGCAATATGCTAAAGGGCGGTATTTTTATTTACCCCGCAACAGCAAGCGCACCCAATGGAAAACTAAGGTTGTTATATGAGTGTAACCCCATGGCATATATTGCTGAGCAAGCAGGCGGGCGGGCTACCACAGGCTATACACGTATTATGGATATTGAGCCTACGGAACTACACCAGCGTGTACCCATTTTTGTAGGTAGTGAAAACATGGTGAAAAAGGCAGAAGAGTTTATGGCAAAATATGCCAATGAAGCTACTGCATAAGTTTTAAAACGATATAAAATTTAAAAAACCAAGATAAGCAAATGGGCATGAATGCCTATTGCTATTCATAAAATTTTTGTTAACGGTTGATGAATTGCAGCAGGTTTTAACCTGCTACAAGAAAACGCCGCACAGGCTAAGGTTAAACTACTGCAAACCCCTATCTATGTGTTGCAGTTTTTACCTATTCCACAATTTGGCATCCCCTTATGGGGAAGGGTACTTGTTCGGTAGTGTTAATAAGCTGACTTGTAATGGGTTGTTATAACTCAAGCAAACGTTGTTGCTATATTAGTTCGCTATTTTGTGGGCTAAAAAGTATTAAAATCTTTAGTATTATTTATTTATTTATTGTCTCTCCACTCATACACCCATTGGCTTTGTATCATTTCTAAATAGCCCTCGTTACTTTGCTCGCGAGTGCCTTTAAAATTAGGCACTTCTAATACCCACTCTAACAAATCGGTAAAGCGTATGCGGTATATTTTACTTTCATCAAAATCATCACCAAAACGCTCGTATAATGCTATTGCTATATCTTCAAAATCAGTCCACTCTACTGGCAATTCAAAATTATTTGTCATTCCATTATTTTTTTAAAACCATCCACAAATTATACGTTTCAATGCCCCATAAACTGGGTTTGGTTGGGCACTGTTATCTCTATTTCAGCATCTCCTTCCATTTCACACTGGCAAGCCAAGCGAGAGTTTAATTGTGGGCTAATTGCCCTATCAATAAAATCCTCCTCTTTGTCGCTTATCTCCCTCAAGCTATCCATCCCTTTTTCTATATATACATGGCAGGTACTGCAAGCACAAACACCACCGCAATTGTGTTGCAATTCCACATCATTATCCAAAGCTACTTCTAAAATCGTTTCGCCTTCTTCCATCTCAAAAGTTTTTGATGCTATCGCCTCCTGTTCAAATTTGAATGTAATCTTACCCATCTCTATTTAAAATCAATCTAAACAACAAAGATACTATGTCAAAAGTGTATCACAATCATTCCGTTAAAACCTTTTACCGAAATACAAAAAAAAAATTAGCCAGTAAGGATTATATTACAGCTTATAAACATGTACTTTCGTACAAAAAAAACATTATGAAAAAGCACGCTTTCGCCTTGCTATTATTTTTTATAACTACTCTAACAATTGCTTTTAATGCTTGCAAATCAGAAGAAAATATAACGCTAAAGTTTTCTCCAACAGTAGCAAAGAAATATGAAATTTCTATGGATTATGTGCAAAATATAGACATGGGCGGAATGGGGGAAATGCAGAATACTATTCTGTTCGTATATCATCTTCTCATAAAAGAAAAAGATGCCGACCAAAACACAATTATACTTACCACTTTTAAAAAAATAGGTTTCAATACCAAAAGCCCACAAGGAGATATGAGTTTCGATTCGGATGTTGATGCAACACCTGATGATATGGGTAGCGCAATGATATCAAAAATCTTTGGAGGTTTGATTGGGCAAAGTTTTTCTATGGTTGTAAACAAAAACGGTGAAGTAGTTGAGGTAAAGGGGATGACAGAAATTTTTGACAATATGATTGAAAGAGTTGGACTTGATACTATGCAAGGGGGTAAACAAGCTATTGCAGGCTTTAAAGAACAGTTTTCTGATGAACAGGTAAAAAAGAATTTTAGTGAATCGTTTAATATGCTGCCCAATAAAAATATTAAAATTGGTGATACTTGGAATATAAGTACCGATAAAAGTGTGATGGGGATGGGTATTAAAACTGAAAATACCTATACCCTTAAAGAAATAAAAGGCAACCAAGCTATTGTTGATATTGTCTCTACTTTTTTAACAGATAAAACAGAAGAAGGCATGCTGGCTATGGAAATGGATGGAACGCAAACAGGAACATTAAAAATTGATATTAATACAGGACTGACTATTGAAGGGGATATTAAACAAATGATAAATGGTACCCAAGTGGGCGGGCAAGGAATGTCTATGAAAATTAACGGCATTATTAAAATTACCTCAAAAGAAATTAATTAAGCAGCAGGTTGAAACTCGCCGTTATTCATACTATGCGTTTATAATATCCTTACTGATTTGCTTTCATCACACAGCTATTGCGAACAGGCACATTGTAAATGGCATTTATACTATATATTTGTTTAATATTAGATAATACGAATTGTAACCTGTATGACATTAAAAAAAATACTTCTTTTTGGGCTGATAATTTTAGGTTTGGGAGCTGCCTATTTTTGGTTTTTTGTATATAATAAATCACACAAAAACATTGAAGAAACCAACGCTACATATAGCCTAACTATTAGTGAGATAGTAAACGAGTTTGAGTTACAATTTGACTCGGCTACGAAAAAATACGATGGCGATGTAGTGCAGCTTACAGGTAAGGTAAATAGCATAGAACCTAACGATTCTATAAGCTCAATAGTATTTAAAGTAGGCGAAAACTACGAGATATACTGCGAGGTATATCCACGCTATAATGCAGAGGCTTTAACGCTAAAACCGAATAGTTTAATCACTATTAAGGGTTTCTTTTCAGGCGCAGAACAACCTGATGATATGCTTGAAATTGCTGGAGTGTTGCGATTGAAAAAATGCTCTTTCAACTTTGGTGAATAATAATAAAGCGGGTATATTCTCGTCATTTAAGCTACTAAACACACTTTAACAAGTATTTTGGCACGAAATTTATTAATGTTTAAACATACAAAACAACAACCCAACTATATGAAAAAAATCGCTTTACTCATAACTTTTGCTTTTATAGCACTAAGCACTTTTGCACAAACCAAATACCTTACACGTACAGGTAATGTTTCTTTTTTCTCTCATGCAACTTTAGAAGATATTACAGCAAATAGCCATCAAGCTACCGCTTTATTAAATTCGGGTACGGGTGCGTTAGCATTTAAAATACCTATTAAAAGTTTCGAGTTTGAAAAAGCCTTGATGCAAGAACATTTTAATGAAAACTATATGCAGTCTGCCAAGTTTCCGCAAGCTACTTTTAATGGCGCTGTTACAAATAATAGCACAGTAAACTATACAAAAAGCGGTACTTACAAAACTACTGTAAAGGGTAAACTTACTATACACGGTGTAACCAAAGATGTAGAAGTGCCTGGCGAAATTATAGTGGATACAAAGGGTGAAAAAATAACTACAAAAACAACATACATCATCGCATTAGCCGATTATGGAATTAAAAATGATAAGGCAAATAAGATTGCTGAAAACATTGAAATTAGAATAAATACAGTGATGCCAGTGAAAAAATAAGGTAAAGCGTATTAAAAAAAACCATAACTACATTTTTCTCGTATATCCATACTAAACCCTATGCGGATAATGCGGATAATAATATTTATAGCTTGTGTGCTACTTATTAGCACACAAGCCTGCCAGTTTAATAGTGTCGAGGAATTATTTCCTGCGGGTAACTGTGATACAACAAAAACTAAATACGGTACTGTTATCTCAAAAATAATAACTACTAACTGTGCCACCTTTTCCAGTTGCCATAAGGGGGCTGCTGTGGGAGCAATCAGAGGTAATTTTGATGGACACGCTGGAATAAAAATGTATTTAGATAATAATAAACAACGTTTTATTAACGCTATAAACCATAATGCTGGGGTATCTGCAATGCCAAAAGGGGGGACAAAACTTTCTGATTGTGATATTTTGATGATTACAACATGGATTAATAAAGGATATAGAAATAATTAAGCTATGAAGAAAAATATACTATTACTGTCCTGCTTTTTCATTAGTCTAACTATGTTGGCACAGCCAGGTAGCGCATTGGACGAATTGGATGAACTGACTAAAGATGATACACAAAAACCTGATTATACCTTTGCTACTTTTAAAGCAACAAGGCTAATAAATGGGCATAGCATAGAAATGCCTGCAAAAGGTGAATTGGTTTTAATTTTTGCCCACAGGTTTAATACTATGGAAGGTGGTTTGTACGATGTTTTTGGTCTTGATGGAGCTACTATGCGTGTTGGGTTTGAATATACCCTACCCACAGACTTTATCTGCCTTGGCTTGGGAAGAAGTACTTATGGAAAAACCGTTGATGGTTTTATTAAAGCAAAGCTGTTTCGCCAACAAACGGGGGTAAAAAATATACCTGTAAGCATTAACCTGCTCACAGGCACGGCTTATACCAATATAAGAGGGTTTGTGCCTAATGAAACAGTAACCACTGCTATGCGCTTATCCTATGTAAGCCAACTACTAATTGCACGTAAATTTAGCAGTTCATTTTCTATGCAATTAATGCCTACTATGATACATAAAAACTTAGTACGGCGTGCTACCGACCAAAATACCTTTTTTAGTATGGGTGTGGGTGGGCGTATAAAACTAAGTCGTAGGGTATCGCTAAATGCAGAATATTATGGATTTTTGCCTAACCAAGAAGTTCCCACAGTATTAGGCAATAAAGTTAGAAATACCTTTGCCATTGGTTTTGATATTGAAACTGGAGGACACGTTTTTCAATTACAATTTACCAATGCCCCCGCCATGTATGATGGGGGATATATAAGCGAAACCACCTCTGATTTTTTTGCTGCAAATGGTGCTGGTTTACGTTTTGGTTTTAACTTTACCCGCACATTCTCATTTGGGAAAAAAAGGAAAAAAATAAGCGAATAAGAAATTAATTAACACAAAACCTGTTTTTTTTGACTAACAGTGTTTACAGTGTATAAAAAGAGATGCCATATAAAACTTTAGTATTATTTTTATTGCTTAATATAGCATTTAGCACAATGAAAGCACAGGATAGTACAAATACACCTATTGTAGGTTTCGACTATGTAGAGCAGCTTTTGCAACCTAAAAATGATGATACCACTTATATTATCAATTTTTGGGCTACTTGGTGTCGTCCCTGTGTGAAGGAATTACCTTTTATAACTAATTTAGAAACTAAATATGCCGATAAAAAAATCAAAGTATTTTTAGTGAGTTTAGATTTTAAGAAGAACTATGATAAGATGTTGGCATTTCTTAAGAAACGAAACATTACCACATCGGCAGTTTTGTTAAGCGCACCCGATGCAAA
Organism: uncultured Burkholderiales bacterium; assembly: GCA_964584305.1. Lineage (GTDB taxonomy): Bacteria > Bacteroidota > Bacteroidia > UBA8524 > UBA8524 > SB11. Next base: position 363,380 of record CAZOZL010000002.1, on the reverse strand, counting down.
TGCGTGGATAGATAGAGTAGATAAAAGTTGGGGTGGAGCAATACCTGCTACCCTTATTTTTAATAATACAAAAAGAGCTTTCTTTGAACAAGAATTTCACGAACAAGACCTCTATAAAACAGTAGAATCATTTTTTTAAATTTGGATACAGAACTTAAATTATTATGAGAAAAATACTTTTTCACACATTAACCCTGTTAACTGTAAGTGCTATAACACTGGCATTTAATTATAAACCAAACACTATGGAGAAAAAAGGATACGATATAGGCGATAACGCCACCGATTTTAAGCTAAAAAATGTGGATGGAAAAATGGTTTCATTAGCAGACTATAAGGAGGCAAAAGGCTTTGTTATAGTGTTTACCTGCAACCACTGCCCCTATGCAGAAGCCTATGAAAGCCGTATTATTGCATTAGATAAAAAATACAAAGAAAAGGGCTACCCCGTTATAGCTATTAACCCTAACGACCCTGAAGTGAACAAAGACGATAGCTACGAAAAAATGATAATAAGAGCCGAAGAAAGAGGCTTCACTTTCCCTTATTTGTTTGATGATGGACAAAAAATATACCCCAAATACGGTGCTACTCGTACGCCACATATTTTTATATTGAAAAAAGATGGATACAAAAATATAGTATCATATATAGGTGCTATTGATGATAATTTTGAAGACGCAAGTGCAGTAAAGAAAAAATATGCTGAAAATGCTATTGATGCTTTACTAAAAGGGGAGAAGCCTAACCCTGAAACTACCAAAGCAATAGGTTGTACTATTAAAAAACAATAGTATCATAACAGAAAAAATTTAATAATATTTTAGGCAGCCCATTGGGCTGCCTTTTTTATTGGTTGCTACAAAAGTGTAGTCTTTTTAAGTTATCGTAAAAAAAACTACGCTTTATCCTGTGCGGCTTTTTTCCCTCCTGCGCTGGGGTAGTATGCTGCATAGTAGGGCTAAGGGGTGGTTAAAAGCCGCCTGCGCCATTTCGGGCAGGCATCTATCCTTCTTAGTATGGTTTAAACAGATTACACTAACCTAAGAGTACCTTTTCGCAATGACGGGTTAAAGTCCCTGTAAAAACTGAATTGTATTTACACCATCAGCATAGTCCCAAAGGTTGGGGTTTTGAGTTTCGCCAGCAGGTACTGCTTCAGGTAAACTACTGCTTTCACTCACTACACATTGTATGTTTTCAGCATTTTGTGCTAAAAACTCCTTCACCTCACCCATGCTATCATAGTAGGTATAGTTTATCATACCAATAGGCGAATATATTTTTCTATCCTCGCGTAGCAGCATAAAACCTGAATCTAAATGTGTGTCTTTATTCATTAGCAAAATGGCTTTATGGTAGTGGTAATTGTTCACATATTTGTTGTGGTTTATAATATCGGTAAAGCCTTGCAGGTTATCCAAAAATTTCACCAAGTCATATCCTTTGGGTAGCCATAGTTGCGTTACATTTCTACATCCTTTACCAAAGTAGCTTAGTATGTCGTTGCCTATTTTTTTAATGGTTTCAGGGCTTTCATCCCCTGTGAGTACGGCAATACTATTTCTGTTTTTTCTGATAATATGCGGATACTTTCCAAAATATGCCTCAAAATAGCGAGCGGTATTATTGCTACCTGTTGCAATAACAGCATCAATATTTTTCATACGCTCCACCACTTCAATAGCTTGCCCAAAAATGGGGTTAGCCTGTATTAATTGGTCTATAAAAAACTGCATCAACACCTCATCATCGGTAGATAGTTTTAGTTTTATGGTATTGCCCGTTAGCAACACTGTTACTACATCGTGCAAGCCTACAAGAGGTATATTACCCGCCGCAATAATACCTATATTTTTAGGCGATTTATTCGTGGTAATACCCTCTTTTTCAACCCACAGGTCTAACTTTTTTGGGCTAAGTTGCTCACTCCAATAGCGCAATGCCATGGTTGTACTATCAGTACTAAACCATCTGTTTTTAGCAAAAGCCAGCTCAACAGCTTGTTGCAGCTCTATATTGTCCTGATTATCAAATACTTGCCCCACTCGGTGCAGCGCATCCATTGTTTGTTTCAAATCCATCAAAGTAAAATCAAGGGTGTGGTTATGTAATAAGCCCTCTCTATTGTATTTTTGCAAAAATATACAATTTTGTTATGGCTATAATAATTACCGATGAGTGTATTAATTGTGGTGCTTGCGAACCCGAGTGTCCAAACAATGCTATATACGAAGCTGGTGTTGAGTGGGCATATAAAGACGGTACAGCAGTAACAGGGCTGTTTGAGTTTAATGGAAGTAAATTAGATGCGAATGCCTCGCACCAGCCTGTATCAGAAGAGGTATATTATATAGTGCCTGATAAATGTACAGAGTGTACGGGATTTCATGAAGAACCACAATGTGCCGCAGTTTGCCCAGTAGATTGTTGCATACCCGACCCCGATAATGTAGAAACGGAAGAACGCCTTTTGGCAAAGAAAGATTGGTTGCACATATAAAAAACTACTACTAAAACCGTAAATTTACGTATTCAATCACCCCCAACCCAATAATTATGGATAATACTCAAGGTGTCTGTCATTTGTCGTGTATTGCTCTTAGGGCAGCACCTACCAGCAAAAGCGAAATGGTGAGCCAGTTACTTTTTGGCGAAACATATAGAGTGATTGAAGAAGAAGGAGAATGGCTGCAAGTGATGGCCGATTTTGATAACTACCAAGGCTGGCTAAATATTACCCAATATAGCGAAGCCAGCCCCGATGTGAGTGGAGAAAAAGTGTATTTACGAAGCGTGAGAGGGGAAATTATTGACCATTCTGAAAAATTTTATTTGCCTTTGGGTGCATTGCTTCATCAAAACGATGAAGGACACGTATTGCACGATGGCAGAGGCTGGAAACTGGAAGGTACAGTAAGAAATGTTACTGATGCCAAACCTAACAGAGACTTGATAATTGGTGATTGCTTGCAGTGGCTTAATGCGCCGTATTTGTGGGGTGGACGCACCGTATGGGGGGTAGATTGCTCAGGATTTGCACAGGTAATTTATAAACTTAGCGGGATACAACTTCCACGTGATGCTTACCAGCAGGCTACCAAGGGCGAAACACTATCGTTTTTAGATGAAACATTAGCAGGCGATTTAGCCTTTTTTGATAACCAAGACGGGCAAATTACCCATGTAGGAATACTATTAGACTCTCGCCGCATCATCCACGCACACGGAAAGGTGCGTATTGATAAAATAGACCAGCAAGGCATTTTTAATATGGATACAGGAAAATATACCCACAAACTACGCTTGATAAAAAAGGTGATTTAATAGCCAAATCACTATTTTGATAACATATAACAAAAAAAGCCTTTAAGCATATTGCTTAAAGGCTTTTTTACAAACTATGAAAAAACTACTTCACTATTATTTTATTGCTATTGCTTTGGGTTGAGCCAATTCAGTTTTTGGAATGCTAATATTTAGTACTCCATTTTTAAAATTAGCTTCAATAGCATCGTTCTTTACATTATCAGGCAAAAGAAAACTACGGCTAAAACTTCCATACTTGTTTTCTATACGGTGGTATTTAGCAGTTTTGTCCTCTTTCTCTACCTTGTGCTCACCGCTTACGGTAAGCCTGTTCTCTTTCAACTCAATTTTTACGTCTTCTTTCTCCATTCCTGCCAAAGAAAAGTCCAACTCAAAGGCAGTTTCTGTCTCTTTTACATCAACAGTAGGTTTAAAAAAATTAGCCGTTTCAACGTTATTTAAAGCATCATTCGTTTCATTAAAAAAGGAATCAAAAAATGAGCTGAAAGGAGTCATCGAATCTTGAAATGGGTTACGGCTGGGTTTAAATTTTACTAAGTTCATAATTGTATTTTATTTAATTGTTTTTGTTCTACCCTTTCAAATCAATGCTTGTGCCAATACAATATTACGCCATCTTGGCTTGTTTTTGGATAATTGGGAATTATTTTAGCGCCAAAATGGCGGTTATCGGATTTTATGAAGCCTGAACGGCACGGACAAGCTTTTTCTTGCAGCAGATTGAAACCTACCGTAATTCATAACCTTAAACAAAAAACTTTATGTATAGAATGGGCATTCATGCCTATTTGTTTATTTCTGCCATATCCCAACAGGAAGTCGCTTTATCGGGTAAGGTTATAAAGAAACAGGCAGTACACCAAATTTTAGTTACCCAAAATTTTGAATAACTCGTCTAATTTTGGAGTAAGTACAATCTCCGTTCTTCGGTTTTTTGCTTTATTTGCTTTAGTATCGTTATCTGCAACAGGCTGGTACTCACCCCGTCCTGATGCTATTATACGTTTCGGATCCACCTTGCCTTCTTTGGTTAAAAGGCGCACTATTGCGGTGGCACGCAGCACACTCAAATCCCAATTGTTTTTTATTTGTCCTGATTTCATAGGTACATTATCCGTATGTCCTTCTATCATAATATTTACGTCAGGCTCGTTATTTATTGCTTTAGCAAATTGTAATAAGGCTTCCTTTCCTTTTTTATCTACAACAATACTGGCACTCTGAAACAATAGTTTCTCGTCCATACTCACATACACCTTTCCTTTTCTTACCTCAACGGTTAGCCCTTTATCTTTGTATGATAATAATGCCTTTGTAATACTACTTTTCAGGGCATTTACGGCAGAGTCTTTAGCGTTTAAAATAGCTTGCAACTCATTTACACGGGCTTCTTTTCGTTTTAAACTGCTTTGCAGCTCATCAATAGATTTTGCTTTGTCATTAAGGTCTTGCTCTTTTTTGTTCAGCTCTACTTCTTTGCGGTTTAGTTTGGCTTCTAAAACACGCAGCTCCCTATCCATTTTTATATTCTCTTTCTCAAGATTTTTTTGCAAAGTTTCGTAGCTTTCATTTAGCTGTTTTAAGTCTTCTCTGGTTTTTTCTAAACGGTTTGTAGTTTCTGAACTATCAATTTTTAATCTACCCAAAGCCTTTTCTTGGTAGTAATTAGTTTCTTTTAGTCCTTCATTATCAGTAGTTGCTTCTGCAAGTTGTGTGTTGCAGTTTTTATTTTTCTCAACAGCGTCATTATAGGCTTTTTCAAGGTCTTGGTGTTTTCTTAGTGGCACGCAAGCAGCAAAAAGTGCAATAGTTATTACAAATAGTAATTTTCTCATAAAACTAAAAAAAATAGTATGGTACAAAGAAAAAGCACATAGCGCAAAGGCTATGTGCTTAGTTAATCACAAATGTGTATAATAGCTGTGGTTAATTACAGCAAACAATACGATTAGGAGATAAGTTTTTGACGTAGCAAAAATTCTAACTGCTCATTAGCACGCTCCAAACTTTTCATTAACTCTTTATTTTTCTTTCTAAGGTCAAAAATTTCGTAGGCTTGGTTTACCACTACCTTTATCTCATCTTCGTTCCAAGGTTTTTGGAGGTAACGATAAATTTGTCCTTTATTAATAGCTTCAACTAAGGCAGAAAAATCTGTATAACCAGTAAGCAGTATTCTTATAGGTTCTTTATGTTTTTCCCTAATGGCTGATAAAAATTCAACGCCAGTCATTTCTGGCATCCGCTGGTCAGTAATAATAATGTGAATATCGGGATTATCATTTAACACCTCCATTCCTTCTTTTCCTGATACAGCAGTCTTGATATCGTACTGCTGGCGAAATGTGGACTTGAAACCTACTAAGTTTCCTACTTCGTCATCCACATATAGTATTTTAATTTTTTCGTTTTCCATGTAGTTTTTCGAGCGTAAATTTCAATAAAAGTATTCGTAATTTAAAATTATTCTTTAAAAATTTTTATATTGCACCTATAAATGGCAGCAAATATATACGTACCAATAGTTAATACAGATTCATCATACAAGCCCCATTTTTATAGGCTTTCCAATGCGGACGACCTTAAAGCGTTCAATGAATTAGTTACCAAAAATACCAATATTTTTGTTTATGATGCTATACATTCACAATTATGTGAGTTGATAAAAAGTTTAAACCCCTCCTATAAGTTTACTAAAGAGGAGTTGAGTAACGCTGCTGTGAAGCATCTTAATGGATTAGACCCTGCACTATACGGGGTGTGGGTGTATTATTCTTGGGCGAATAGAATAGTACATTTATTAGATGAGGATGAGTTTGTTGAAGTAAGAACAAACAGAAATCAATATAAAATTACAAAAGAAGAGCAGGCTATTTTAGCTACAAAAAAAATAGGGGTTGTTGGGTTATCGGTGGGGCAATCTATTGCCATGACACTGGCTATGGAACGTAGTTTTGGCGAGTTACGCTTAGCAGATTATGATGATTTGGAACTAAGCAACTTAAATAGAATAAGAACGCCATTGCATAATATGGGGTTGAAAAAAACTTTTGCAGTTGCCCGTGAGATATATGAATTAGACCCTTTTTTAAAGTTAAAACTTTATAATGATGGACTAACGGCTGAAAATATTGATAGTTTTTTTATGGATGGCGGAAAATTAGATATTTTGGTGGATGAGTGTGATGGTTTGGATATAAAAATTCTTTCTCGTTACAAAGCACGTGATTTAAGAGTACCCGTTGTAATGGACACCAGCGACAGGGGAATGCTTGATGTAGAACGGTTTGATTTAGAACCTGATAGACCCCTGCTTCATGGTTTGATAAGCGATGTTGACCCAAGCAAAATAAAAGGCTTAACCAATGAGGAAAAAATACCGTATATACTGCCCATGATTGGTGCTGAAAAAATTTCGCCAAGATTAAAAGCATCAATGTTGGAAGTTGAAGAGAGTATTAATACTTGGCCGCAATTAGCCTCATCGGTTATTTTAGGGGGTGCAGTAGGGGCAGATGTGTGCCGACGGATTTTATTAGACCAGTACCATGACTCAGGAAGGTATTATATTGATTTGGAAGATTTAGTTGCTGATAAAAAAATAGAAACGCCAATAGATATTCCGCAAAGCCCTCCCGAACTAACCATTACCGATTTAAAAAATAAATTGAATGAGTTGGCGGATAATAAAGGAAAAGAAGCACTGCCAAAACAAGTAGTAGAAGCTATTGTAACCGCAGCAGGACTTGCCCCATCAGGAGGAAATATACAGCCTTGGAAATGGGTTTATAGCAATAATGCACTATTTCTTTTCCATGATATTCACTTCTCTTTTTCGCTATTAGATTTTAATAATTATGGCTCGTATGTGGGTTTGGGTGCTGCCATTGAAAATGCAGAACTTAAAGCAAACGAACTGGGCTATACACCCACCACCCAATATTTCCCATTGGGCAAACCCAATGCTTTAATTGCGAAGTTAGTTTTTGAGAAGGCAGACACTAAAAAAGATAGTTTGGTTGATTATGTGCCTAAACGATTTACCAATAGAACTAAAGGAAACTATGAGCCTATGGGCAAAGGCGATAAGGAGCAAATAGAAAGCTCGATTTTGCCGATAGCCAATGCTGATATTACTTTTATTACTGATAGGGATAAAATAAGCAGCTTGGGCGAGATGATAGCAGGGGCTGAAAAAGTGAGGATGATGAACGAAAGAGGACATCATGATACTTTTTTGGGTGAAATGCGCTGGAATAGAGAGGAAGCAGAAAGAACACGAGACGGAATTGATATAGCTACTGTGGGTGTAACCGCAGGTGAAGCAGCAGGCTTTGGCATAGCTAAAGATTATAGAGCCATTAAACATTTAAAAAACTGGGGTAAAGGAGCAGCTTTTGAAAAACTTACCAAAGGCGTAACAGCAGTAGCATCAGCAATGGTATTAATTTCTATGCCCACTGTCAGTATTGATAACTATATACAAGGCGGCAGAGCGGTGCAAAGAGCGTGGCTAATGGCTACTAAATTAGGCTATGCTGTCCAGCCTTTGTCAGTGCCATTGTTTTTGTTTAGAAGACTTACTGAAGGCAAAGGTGTAGGTTTTTCAGTACAGGATATGGAAAACTTAAAGGTGCTAAAAGCAGAATACGGTAGTATTTTGCCAAAGTATGACGAAAAAGGTCATATATTTATGCTTCGATTAGCAAGGGCTAATGAGCCTGAAATAAAATCACTTAGACGTAAACTTTCCGATATTTTATTTTATATTTAACTAATTGAGTAACAAGATTAAAATAAGAGCATTTAGGGCAATGGATGAACCCGAAGCAAGTTTAAAATTTGCTGAAGGACACTCTGATGTACTAAGCGCATACGGCGTTACCAAAGTAACATCAGCAAATACCGAATGGGCAGAAAACCCTGATGTATATGTGTGCATGGCAGAAACTCAAGATGGCACACCCGCAGGCGGGGTAAGAGTACACATAGCAAATGGTGCTATACGCCTGCCTATGGAAGTAGCCATAGGTAAAGTAGAAGATAACGTGTATGAATTTATGGATAAACACGCTACCAATGGTGCAGCAGAACTGTGCGGGCTTTGGAACTCACGCGAAGTGGCTGGCTTTGGCATTGGTACTACATACTTAATGTGGGCCGGCATTGTGCTTACTTCACAGCTTAAATTAAACTCGCTCTTTGCCCTCTGTGCAGAACACACCCTTAAAATTAGTGTTGAGAAAGGCTTTGTTATTGAAATGGGCTTAGGTAATAGAGGTACATTTTTTTACCCAAAAATAGACCTTATTGCTACCTCTATTATCATACGCGACCCTGATAAACTAACAATATCTGATGCTATCCACCGTGAGAAGGTATTTTCTTTAAGAGAAAACCTACACCAAACTATGGTTGAGGAAACATCGCGAGGGTCATTAGAATTAGAATTTGACCTTGAACTTAAAAATATTAACCCTTTGCCATTTCATGCAAAAAAAGATACTAACCAGTCTATGGTTCCTTAGTCTTTTATTTACTTCATTTTTTGTAACTGCTCAAAATAGTGATAGCGTTTTTCAGATTACTGAACAACCTACAATTATTGGGGAGTACCTATACTTACTTGAAGATGTAGAAGGAACACTAACCTTTGAGGAGGTTAAAAAAAGTAAAAACTTTACCCTTAATGGGAATGCTGTCCCCAATTTAGCAACGTCAAACTCATACTTTTGGTTGAAGATAAAAATTAGCAACCCAAAAGACTATAAAGAATCGGTGCTTAATATAGAAGCACCAATGTTAGACGAGATTACCTTTTATTTTGAAGATAATAATGGCAAGTTTAAGAAAATTGATGGTGGCGAACAGTTAGATTTTAATGAACGAAAGTACAAAGAAGAGTCTTTTATATTTGATTTGGATATTGCGCCTGATAAAGTTAAAACATATTATATAAAAGTTCATAGTGGCGAGCAGATATTATTGCCCATGTCTATTGGGGTGAAACAACTAACTATAGAAAGGCAAAATAACAAGCGGGTTCTTTTTGGTATATACGCAGGCATTATTTTGGTCATGTTTTTCTATAACTTATTTGTGTGGTTAAGCACCCGCGATAAAAGTTATTTATGGTATATACTACATACTTTATTTGTTGGGCTCACGCAAGCCAGTCTTCAAGGGTATGCCTTTCAATATTTATGGCCCGAATCTACTTGGTTAGCAAACCACAGCATATTTATTTTTACCTGCTTGGTTAGTTTAGCTGGTATAGAGTTTTTAAAGGTATTTCTTCACACCAAAAGAGTTGCCCCAAAACTACATAAAGGATTACACGTTTTCTCAGCATTGTATATTATATATATAGTTATGAGTTTGATGGGTATTCATAGCACTACCTACCAAATAATACTGATAACACAGAGTATTGTACCCTTTTATTTAATATTTGTTGCTGCATATATATACCGTAAAGGGTACACCATTGCCAAGTTTTACTTAATAGCTTGGAGTGTATTAATGGTGGGTATAGTGATATATGTAATGAAAGATTTTGGGGTATTACCCTATAATTTATATACTAATAGTGCGTTGCTAATAGGTTCTGCACTTGAGGTTGCTTTACTATCGTTTGCATTAGCAAATAAAATTAACCTGCTAACTAAGAAGAACGAAGAAAGCCATAGAAAAATTTTAGAAGGCGTTAAGGAAAACGAAAGAATAGTAAAAGAACAAAACATTGTATTAGAGCAGAAAGTTACAGAGCGTACAGCAAAATTAAACGACGCTTTAACAACGCTTAAAAATGCACAAACAAAACTGGTTGACGCTGAGAAAATGTCATCGTTAGGACAATTAACCGCAGGTATAGCACACGAAATTAATAACCCTGTAAACTTTATTACCTCAAATATTAAACCTTTAGATCGTGATATTAATGATATGATGAGTATTATTAACATGTATGAAGAAATTAGTGAATGTGAGGGGCTGGACGAAAAACTTAAAGCAATTGATAACTTTAAAAAAGAAGTTGATTTTGAATTTTTGAAAGAAGAAGTATCATTATTAGTGAAAACAATAGACGACGGGGCGCAACGTACTTCAGAAATTGTGAAAGGCTTGCGCAACTTTTCTCGTGTTGATGAGCAAGACCTTAAACGAGGGGATATACATATAGGTTTAGACTCTACGCTAATGCTATTGCGTAATAATTTGGATAATATTAATGTAACTTCAAACTATGGTGAGTTGCCTGAAATTGACTGCTATATGGGCAAGCTAAATCAGGTGTTTATGAATATAATAGGCAATGCCATCCATGCCCTAAAGGCAAATAAAGAGGTGAACCCTAAAGGGGAGTTAATAATTACTACAACAGAGCAAAAAGAGACCATTCAAATTAGTATAAAAGACAATGGTATAGGAATGGACGAAGAGACCAAAAACAAAGTATTTGAGCCTTTTTTCACTACAAAAGGTGTTGGGCAAGGTACAGGTTTAGGTTTGTCAATAGTTTTTAGCATTATATATGAAAAACATAATGGTAAAATAGATGTTAATAGTATAAAAGGTGAAGGCTCGGAGTTTGTGATAACTCTACCAAAACTTCAAGAAAATAAATAATTGTAAAACTGACAATTCAAAACCCCTGTTTATAGAACTGGGATTTTTTTATTCACCACACAATGGAATTAAACAAAGAATATTGGGACAAGCGGTATAGCGAAGGAAATACAGGCTGGGATATTGGAAGTGTATCCACTCCCTTAAAAGAATATATAGACCAATTAAAAGATAAAAATACCGCCATACTTATACCTGGTGGCGGAAGCGCATACGAAGCCAATTATTTGCTTGAAAAAGGCTTTCAAAATATTACAATTATTGAACTGTCTGAAGAGATTGTTTTGAAACTAAAGGCACGGTTTGCAAATACACCACAGGTAACTATACTTTTAGGTGATTTTTTTGAACACACCGGCACTTACGGTTTAGTATTAGAGCAAACATTTTTCTGTGCATTTAATCCCACTTTAAGGCAAGCATATTACAAAAAAATGTATGACATACTTAGCCCAAAAGGTAAAATTGCAGGGGTACTATTTGGTGTTAAACTTGATAAAGAACCCCCACCATTTGGCGGAACTAAAGAGGAGTACTTAGGCTTAATGAAAAATTATTTCAAGCCTAAAACTATTGAGCTGTGTTACAACTCAATACCTCAACGGCAAGGAAATGAGTTGTTTATAATACTGGAACGATTGGTCTAATTACTCAACCTCTAAATCCAACGCGTTTTTTAAATCTATAAGTTTAGGATTTTTTTGTGCTAAACTGTCATACTTTTCTCTATTAGTATAGGGTGCTGCTTCTGTTTTTTGTTGCTGTATATCAACTATAAGATTAATAGCAGTGTTCCCTGTTTTCTTTCGTAAAAAAATCAACATTTCCGGCCTTTCATCCTCCAGTCTGTCTGCCACAACCTTGTTGGGTACTACCAAGGTAAAATTATGAGCATCATCAAATACAGGTTTTATTTTTTCAAATAAGCTAATTAGTATTCGCTTACCGCTATCTTTCACATCAGTAGTGTATAGTTGCCACGCAGCATTAAAATCAATAATTTGAGAGGCATCACCATTACCCTGTTCAGTTTCTACCACTTGGTTTGAACTCTCAGTTGGGTTTTCAGTGGGTTTGTTTTCTAAAGGTTGTTGGCTAAAATCTTTAAGAGAAGGTAGTGTGCTAATATCATGTACCTGCTTAATTTCTTTGGCAGCTTCCGAAGGTTCTTTTTTTGGGGTAATAGGTAGCTTTGAAACAGGGGCGGTAGCAGTGTCAGAAGGTTTTGGCAGCGGAGTTGTTTCGGCTGCTATATCATTTTTTTTTTAGGGGCTGTAATGCCCGCTTCAATAGATATAGCCTGATTAATTAAGCACATTTTCATTAATGCCAACTCAACGTGTAACCGTTGGTTTCGGCTGGTTTTATACCCTACCTCGGCTTGGGTGGCAAGGTTAAGCGCATTAAATAATAAACCATTTTCAACGTTAGCAGCCTGTGCTTGGTATTTTTCTTTCACATTATCAGCCACTTGTAGTAGCTTTATAGTATGTGGGTCTTTACATACCAATATGTTTCTAAAATGCAGTGATAAACCTTCTAAAAACACCAACCCATCAAAGCCTTTTTGCAAAATCTCATCGTATAGAGTTAAGGCTAATGAAACGTTTTCACTATTTATGGCATCAGCAATTTTAAAATAGTAATCGTAATCAAGAATATTCAAATTCTCAAGTATGCTTTCATAGGTAAGGTTACTGCCGCCAAAACTTACCATTTGGTCAAATATAGAAAGCGCATCACGCAAAGCACCGTCAGCCTTTTCGGCAATTATATGCAAAGCCAGTGGGTCAGCAGTAATATTTTCCTTAGTAGCTATATCTTGCAAGTGCTTATCAATATCTTGTATTTGTATGCGCTTAAAATCAAATATTTGGCAGCGCGATAATATAGTAGGGAGTATTTTATGTTTTTCAGTAGTGGCTAATATAAAAATAGCATACTCAGGCGGTTCTTCTAATGTTTTAAGAAACGCATTAAAGGCAGCATTGCTAAGCATATGCACCTCATCAATAATATATATTTTATACTTAGCCCCTTGTGGTGCGTAGCGCACTTGTTCTACCAGTCCACGTATATCATCAACACTGTTATTACTGGCAGCATCAAGTTCATATATATTAAAAGAGTGGCTTTCATTAAAAGCCTTGCAGCTATCGCAAGTATTACACGGTTCAGTATTTTCTTGTAAATTTTGGCAGTTAATGGTTTTTGCTAAAATACGAGCGCAAGTAGTTTTGCCCACCCCACGAGGACCACAAAACAAAAAGGCTTGCGCTAAATGATTGTTTTTAATGGCATTTTTAAGGGTAGTTGTAACATGGTTTTGCCCCACCACAGTATCAAAAGTACTAGGTCTGTATTTACGTGCTGATACTATAAAATTTTCCATTGCGTATTGCCTGTGCAATTTTACATGATTAAGCAGTGAGATAAAAGTTTTTCATTGCCACATACAAAATTTATCATTGAACATTAAAATTTTAGTAATATGACTAATTCAACTCTATCATACTTCTTGAAGGCTATTTGTGCTAAAGTAGGTGTCAATTATTTATCTGTAAAAAAAGCTCTTGTCAGTATTATTGGGTAAGGTTTTTTTAATTAGCAAACCAATTTGATAGCAGCAGGTTAAAACCTGCCACCAATTCATAAGCCTTAACTTACAGTCCAGTTTTTTGTTGTAAGTCCAATAGCCCCTTGCGGCGGTCTTGAGTCTTATGCTAAATGATAATTGTTTAATGTAAAATGAAATGTTACTTTTGCAGTCCTTTTTAAAAAAAGGGGACAATTAAATATTTTAAACAAGCACATGGATTTAAAAAATTATGAATCTGTAATCGTATTTACACCCGTGCTGTCTGACGACCAACTGAAAGATACAGTTGCAAAATACAGGCAGTTGATTACAGAGCACAAAGGCGAAATTGTGCATGAAGAAAATTGGGGGCTAACCAAGCTGGCTTATCCTATCCAAAAAAAAACAACGGGCTTTTATCAAATATTTGAGTTTAAAGCTCCTAACACTCTTGTAGCCGCTGTTGAGTTACACTTCAAACGTGATGAGCGCATTATGCGTTTCTTTACCACTGCTTTAGATAAGCACGCTGTAATTTATAACGAGCGCAAGCGCAATGGAGAATTTAACAAACCTAAAAAAGAAGTGGAGGCTGCTAAGTAATGAGTAGAACAAACAAAAGGGGAAACTTTATGTTTAACACTACCCCTGATGCGAACATAAAGAAAAAATACTGCCGTTTTAAGAAAAACGGAATTAAGTATATTGACTATAAAGATGCTAATTTTTTAAAGAAGTTTTTGAATGAGCAGGGTAAAATTTTACCTCGCCGTATCACAGGAACATCACTAAAATACCAACGTAAAGTAGCGCAAGCAATTAAACGTGCTAGGCACATTGCTGTATTGCCATACGTTGTTGACGGTTTAAATTAATAAGGAGGCTGTACAATGAAAATTATATTAAAACAAGATATAAAAAATTTGGGTTATAAAGATGATATAATAACTGTGAAAAACGGCTATGCAGGCAACTTTTTAATACCCAAAGGTATGGCAATGGTAGCAAATACCAGTAACGTGAAAATGTTAACTGAAAATTTGAAACAAGCCGCCTTTAAACAAGAGAAAATCCGTAAAGATGCTGATAGCTTAGCTGAAAGGTTAGGCGGAGCTTCGGTTCAGTTAGGAGCTAAAGTAGGAGCAAATGGCAAGATTTTCGGCTCTATAAATGCGCTACAAGTAGCACAAGCACTTAAAGCAAAAGGCTTTGAGGTAGATAGACGTAAAATTGTGCTGAATGAAGACCCTAAAGCTGTAGGTACTTATACTGCCACAGTAAACTTGCACCGCGAAGTATCGGTTGATGTTTCGGTAGAGGTAGTGAGCGAATAATTTTAAAGTTAAACCATTAACTTAGATAAAGCCACCTTATGGGTGGCTTTTTTTATATGTAAAACTGCGGCTGTTATAGTAAAATAAGCTAAATTGCGCCCTAATTTTGAATAGCACACATGAGTATATTAGTAAATAAAGATTCAAGAATAATAGTTCAAGGTTTCACAGGTGGCGAAGGTACTTTCCATGCTACCCAAATGATAGAATACGGAACTACTATTGTGGGCGGAGTTACCCCTGGCAAAGGTGGGCAAACACACTTAAACAAGCCTGTATTTAATACAGTACAAGATGCTGTTACCGCTACCCGTGCTAATGTATCAATAATATTTGTACCCGCCGCATTTGCTGCCGATGCTATTATGGAAGCTGCTGATGCAGGTATAGCCCTTGTAGTTTGTATTACAGAAGGCATACCCACTAAAGATATGATAAGCGTTAAATCTTATTTAGAAGGTAGAGAAACCCGCCTTATAGGACCTAACTGCCCAGGTATAATAACACCCGATGAAGCTAAAATAGGTATTATGCCTGCATTTATCTTTACACCAGGAAGAATAGGTATTATATCAAAATCAGGAACATTAACCTACGAAGCAGTTGACCAAATAACCAAAGCAGGTATGGGGCAAAGTACTGCCATTGGTATTGGTGGAGACCCTATTATTGGGACAACCACTAAAGAAGCCGTTGAGATGTTTATGAACGATGATGCTACTGACGGTATTATTATGATTGGCGAGATTGGCGGCAGCATGGAAGCCGAAGCCGCACGCTGGATAAAAGAAAATGGCACAAAACCCGTAGTTGGTTTTATTGCAGGGCAAACAGCCCCAGCAGGTAAACGCATGGGACACGCTGGTGCTATAATTGGTGGTGCAGAAGATACCGCCGCCGCCAAAATGAAAATAATGAGAGAATGCGGGATACACGTAGTGGAAAGTCCTGCCGAAATTGGGTCTAAAATGGCTGAAATATTAGGAGTTGTGCAAGCAAACTAATACCTGTTTATAAATTGTGGCAGCTTCCAACCTGCTGCAAGAAAATGCCTAAATGGTGCGAATGGCAGTTTTACATCCCACTTGCCATCTCACAGGCTACCACGAGGGGGGAAACCGCCGCATAGGCTAAGGTTAAACCACCGCAAATCCCTACCAATGTATTGAGGCTTTTCCCTATACCATAATTTGGCTTCCCCTTAATGAGATAGGGTACTTATTTGGTAATGCTAATAGTTACTGTGAATAAAAGGGGTTGCTATACCTGTACAATACTGATACAAATCACGTCATTGCGAGATAACCTTCTTAGGTTAGCGTGGTAATCTGTTTCATTCGAGCAGATAATCAGTTGCCTTGTTCTACTTAAAAATGTACCTTCATCATAATAACCGAGTGAAGTCATAAGGCAATAGGCATTGCAATAATATTAAAAATACAAGTTACAGAATACTGCACTACAGGTTAAGAAAATATTTTTTAGTATGATTGCGTTAAATAACACAAATGAAGAAACTACTATTTAGCCTGTTTTTTATTGGAACATTGTTTACTGCCAAAGCACAGTTTGAAATTGAAGGGAGGGTGTTTTACGATTCAGCACAAGAAAACTTAAAAGAAGTGTACCACTACTATTTGCGCTACTCTGTAAGAGTTGACAGAACAACAGGAGATACAATAATTAACCCCAACCCAAAAATCATTCGTCATGGTGCGTGTATCTTTTATAGAAAAGATGGAACTATTGTGAGTACTGGGCAATATAAAGATGGACATAAAAGCGGCAAATGGTTTTTTTATGACAATACAGGCAAAGCGGTAATAAAAGAGGAAGTAATGCAATAGCTTAAAAATAAGATAGAATAGACAGGAGTGCCCATTTTATACATAAAGTTTTGGTTAAGGTTATAAATTGCAGCAGGTTGAAACCTGCTGCAAAAAAAATGCCTGAATGGCACTGGGCAGGTAATCTTTATCAGATGAGGCTATAGAGGCGATAAGCAAACAAGTATATCACCTAATATTAAAACACAAATTGCCAAATAATGCATCACGGGTTAAGTATGCCTAAATTATAGAAAGCGTCTAATTTTTAGTCTTTTTTTTATTATTTGTTATAAAATATGCGGTAAAATATTGTAATAAATAGTATTTTTCGTGTAATAAAGCCCTACTTTGCGGTAAAAGACTTTAAGAAGAAGTCTGTTTATTAATATAATTTAAACAAGCATTGGAACAGGATAAACCTTCGGTACTATTTTTAGACGATGAGGTAGGAAACCTAACTGGTTTTAAGGCTCAATTTAGGCGTTTTTTCGATATTGAAGTGGCACTAACAATAGCGGAAGCGCGTGAAAAATTAGCGAAAAAAAACTTTCATGTATTGCTAACAGACCAACGTATGCCAGAAATGAGCGGGGTTGAGTTTTGTGCATCAATTAAAGATGATTACCCTGATATTGTTAGAATTTTAGTTACCGCCTATGCCGATATTAATACTGTTATTAATGCCATTAACGATGGGCAGGTATATCGCTATATAGCTAAACCATGGCAAGATGAGGATATAATGGTAGCCATAAAAAATGGCGTTGATTTATCCATTTCCCGCTATGAGTTAAGAAAACAGTCGGAGGAATTGCAAAAAGCCTACGATGAGCTTAATAGGTTTATTTACAGTGCTTCGCACGATATGCGTGCGCCACTTACTTCAATTTTAGGCGTTGTTAGTTTAGCACAACACGAAACCACTGATGAAAAAATGCAAGAATATCTACGCATGGTAGAGGTGAGTGTGAAACGCATGGAAGTACTAAACAATAACGTAATAGACTATTATATAAACAACAAAAAACAAGCAAGACTTGAAGTATTAGACTTTAAGGGGATAATAGAAGATACAGTGGGTAGCCTGCTATACTATTTAAGTGCTGATAAAATTAAATTTACTTTTGATATAGTACAAAAGGCTAAGTTTATGAGCGATGGATTTAGAGTACGATCCGTAGTGAACAACCTAATAAGCAATGCAATAAAATTTCAGCGAGCGGAGAATAACAACAGGGAAATAAGCATTACAGCAAAGGTGGATGAAGCAGGCTGTAAACTTATAGTTAGTGATAATGGTATAGGCATTAGAAAAGAAAGCATGGCACAAATTTTTGAAATGTTTTACAGAGCTACTGCTACCAATTCGGGTTCGGGTATTGGGTTGTATGTAACCAAAGAATCTATTGATAAACTGGGCGGCTTAATTAATGTGAAATCAGAAGAAGGCGTAGGCACAACCTTTGATATTAGCATACCCAACCTTGCAGGTCAGCCACAAAGCGACGATTGATTAATTTTTTCATTCGCCCATTTCAGCACAATGTTTAGCTGTTCATCTCGGCTCATTTCGCTATTGTCAAGCACACGGGCATCGTCAGCTTGTTTAAGGGGGCTATCTTCTCTTGTAGCATCTATTCCATCTCTTTCTTGTAAGTTGCTCACCACTTCGTTATAAGTAATCTCTATCCCTTTTTTTTGCAATTCTTTTAGCCTTCTTTTTGCTCTTATCTCTTTTTTAGCCGTTAAAAATATTTTTAACTCTGCATTAGGAAAAACTACGGTGCTTATATCTCTGCCGTCCATTACTATCCCTTTTTCTAAGCCCATTTTTTGCTGTTGCTTTACCAAAAACCGCCGTACTGCAGACAGTGCAGCAACAGGACTCACCATTTTTGATACTGCCATAGTGCGAATTTCGTTTTCTACATTTACACCATTAAGGTAGGTATCTGCAATTCCCTTTTCAGGGTTAAACTTAAAATGTATAGTAATCTTGCTTATTGCACTCTCTACAGTAGCCAAGTTGTTTATACCTATATTGTTTTGGATAAAATACAGCGTTACCGCCCTATACATTGCCCCTGAATCAACAAATACGTATCCTAATTTTTTGGCTAATTCCCTTGCCATAGTGCTTTTTCCACACGATGAAAACCCGTCAATAGCTATAATAATTTTTTTCACTACCAAAAATTTGTTACAAATATACTATAAGCTATTGTACTGGAGTAGTTGGGGCAGGAGGAGTAAGCTATTTTTTAGCCTTCTTTTTAAAAAAAGTCTTAGTATCAATAAGTAATGAGAAGTGATGGCTACCCCTTTTTGGGAAAAAACCAGCATTGCCATAACTCACATTCATCCTAAAAAGTTTTAAACTAAAACCCCACGAAAACCCAGTAAAACCTTTGGTATCAGGCAGGCTCATTTCCCTTCTGCGTTGGTGGTTATAGGCAAAACGAATATTAAAATTTTTGCTAAAAACCATTTCAGTACCAATAATGATGTGGCGCATAATTTTATCACCTGTTGATACTTTTTCTACTATTGGCTCTTGTGTAGCAAAATCTATCTGTACGTTGCGAGCATTAGGGTTTACATACGATATATCAGCACGTTGAAGGTTGTGCGCAATGAGTGAAAACCGAAAAGGGGCGTGTTCTAATTTTTTTGACACTCCCAACTGAATTTCAAAAGGTAGCCGCTCTCTATTCCCTGGTACATAAGTAACTATTTGCGTGCCTATATTTCGTGCTACTAATGTAGCGGTAAAAAGTTTTTTAGTATTTACATAAGCACCTGCAATATCAAAAGCAACACCCAATGAGTTATACGTTTCTAACTGTGAGTATATTACCTTTAAATTACTGCCATACGCCCATTTCCCTTTGGCTCTTCCATACCCTAACTGAAAAACCACATCAGAGGCTGAAAATGTGCCTAAATTATTGGCAGCCGCATCGGTAGCGGTAAACTCTCCATAGTTTAAGTATTGTACGCCTGCCGAAAATGTACCTATACTATCATAATGTTTTGCATACGCAAAATACCCTTGATTAATATCTGCAAAATAGTTTAAGTAGTTTATTGCCAATTGCTTATCCATACTTTTATTGAGCATGGCAGGATTTTGAAAACCAATATTTACATCCCTATCATAAGCGGTAATTAAAGTCCCACCCAATGCAGCTATACGAGCCGATGGGGTAACATTAAGTACTTGATATACGCCATTGCCGCCAATTTGGGCAAAAACACCAAATGAAAGGCTTGAAAATAGAAGTAGAAATATTTTTCTCACAAATGGAATTTAATGGGTCTCAAAAGTAAACGAAAAAACTGTTTATTTATGATAGACTATACTAATAAAGAGTATGTTTAGCCCTAAATTTATTTTCTGAGTGGTGGTATTACAAGTTGAAGGAGCATTTGCTTTTTATATGTGAGGTATAGGTGGGGCTAATTATAATAAGCTAAGACCGTAGCAAGATGGAAACCTTAGGGCAGAATAGGCATGAATGCCCATTCTATACATAAAATTTTTGCTAAAGGTATGAATTACAGCAGGTTGAAACCTGCTGCAAGAAAATGTGTGAACGGCACGGGTGAGCCTTTTGTGCCAGTACGTGTAGCGTACTGTTTCCTATAAAAATAAGATTTTTAATCTTATTCTGCTACCATTACATTACAAAGGCGGACTTAAATCCGCCTTTGTACTATACTTTTGAAAAGCGATGGGTTTTGACCCATCAAAAATATATATAATAGTACGAGCTTGATATAAGTTTGGTTTATCCTCGTTTCATCCAACCCCTTAATGCCGCTCATTACTCCGCTTAAGAAGGGAAACAACCACACGAACAAATAATTTTATATTCTGGAACGATTGTTCCAAAAATAATTATCTAATTAAATGTACCTGCCCACCCACTGCATGGCGGTATAAATTATCTCCGCTTTCGTTTATCACTAAATTAATATGCCACATATATACCCCGTCTTGCACGGGTTCTCCTTTGTATCTACCATTCCAGCCTTTGGTGAGGTCTGTACTTTTAAAAATAATTCCACCCCAGCGGTTCAGTATGGTTAACTCCATGCCTATTACATCACTCTCGAAAAAAGGAAGAAAAACATCATTCAGTCCATCACCATTGGGTGTAAACGCATTAGGAAAAAAGAAATTACAATCATAGTTTTTATACGCTACTACCACAGTACTGCTAAGGGTATCACAAATATTAAAAAGGTTGGCGATATATGTACCCGGTGCTGTAATGCGTATAAATGGCAATGTTGAACCTGTTGACCATAAATAGGTAGAATTGGGAAAACTAATATCAAATTTTATAAACTCTTGGCGACACAGTGTAGTATCAGGACCTATGCCTAAATTGGGTAGCCCAAAAACACGTGTAAACTTGGTAGTATCGCTAAAACAACCATTTGTGGATACGGTATATTTTACGGTATCATCCCCTGAAATAATAGGGACAAAGGTATCGTTTTGCATATTTTTTCCCTCGAATACACCGCCTGGTACTATGGGTAGTAAGGGCAGTAAAGGATCATCAGAGCAGTAAATTAATTTTAGCCCTAAAAAATTGGGGTTGGGATGCGGATACACAATAATTGCTTTAGTAATAGAGTCTTTACAATCCTGATTGCTTGTAAGCACCAACTGGGCAGTATAGCTTATGGGGTTATTAAATGTTTTGGCAACATTGGTAGAGTCTGTATATACCACACCATCGCTAAATTGCCAACGGTTGGTAAATGTGCCGCTATCTATGGTTGATGTATTAGTAAAGATAAAATTTTGAGTTTTAAGGCACTGGTCGCTATCGTTTATAGTAAAATTAGGATTGGGCTTAGGGTATAATATAGAAATGCTTGTTGCCGTATCAAAACAATCGTTATCACTTTTCGCCACTAAAGTAACGGGGTAAGTCCCCTGAATGGGATATATATAATTGGGGCTTATATCTGTTGATGTGGCAGTATTTCCAAAATCCCACACATAGGTTAATGTGCCATATTTTATAGTGGTGCTGTTTGCAAAAGTAAAGGTATTAGTATTGATACACTGGGCAGTATCGTTTACAGTAAAACCTGCCTGTGGCTGCGGGAAAACCAGCATTTGCTGGGTAGTAGAATCTACACAATTAAAATTGGAGGTGGTGAGCAAGCGCACCGTATATATAGTATCTAAAGTGTATATTAGTACAGGGCTGGTGGCAGTATCGGTAGTGTTGTTCCCAAAATTCCAATCATAGGTTATTGCTCCTTTGTTTATGGTAGAAGTATTGGTAAACCGAAATAGATTATCGTTTACACATTGTGCGGTATCATTTGTGGTAAAAGCAGGATTGGGTTTGCTATGTACCACTATACTTTTGCCCAAAGTATCGGTACAGCCAAAATTGGTGGTAACTCTTAGTACAGGTCTAAAAGTAGCATCAGTACTATATATTACTGCGGTATCCTTTACTGTTGCATTTCTTCCATCATCAAAATCCCATAGGTAGGTTAGTGTACCATAGCTAACTACCGATGTATTGGTAAAAACAAACAAATTATCGTTTACACATTGTCCACTATCATTAATGGTAAATGCTACACTGGGCTGTGGGTACACTACCACCTGTTTTTCGGCAGAGTCTTTACAATCAAAATTTGAAGTTACCCGCATTTTTATAGTGTATATGGTATCTACTGGGTAACTGTAATTAGGCTGCTCGGCACTTGCAGTATCACCATTGCCCCAATACCAAATATAAGTATTTGTACCTTCGGCAATAGTACTTTTATTATTAATGCTAAACACGTTGTTAGTAAGGCATTGGTCGGTATCATTTACTGTAAATAAAGGGGTAGGCTTGGCATATACACGGCTATATTTCACCAAAGTATCTTTACAATTAAAATTTGTAGTGGCAATTAGTGTAGGCGTGTATATACCATAGTTATTGTAAACAATAGTAGTATCAGTAGCTGTGGAGGTGAACCCATCACCAAAACTCCAAGTATAAGCAAGCGAGCCACTTTTTAGTATTGTGCCATTAGTAAAAGTAAATGTATTGCCATTAATACATTGTGTACTATCATTAATAGTAAAATCAACTTGGCTTTGTGGATAGACAATTACCCGCTTTTCAATAGAATCTGTGCAACCAAAGTTGGAGGTCGCTTTTAGTTTAATAGTATAGCCCGTAGAGTCTTTTGAGTAGCTGTAATTAGGTTGAGTGGCACTTGCAGTATCGCCATTTCCCCAATACCAAACATACGTGTTTGTTCCTTGCGGGATGGTACTTTGGTTATTCATTAAAAATAGGTTGGCTTTTGAGCATTGGTCGGTATCATTAATGGCAAATAGTGGCTCAGGCTTTGCAAATACCTGTATCTCTTTTGCTAGCGTATCGGGGCAGTTTTTGTCAGAAAGTGCTATTAGCCTTGCAGTATAAATACCATAATTAGTATATTCTACTGTGGTATCTGCCTGTGCCGCTGTGAAACCGTTTCCTAAATCCCAACTATAAGTGAGCGTACCCGCAGCAATAGTACTTTGGTTGGTATATACAAACTGGTTGGTGTTAATACACTGCCCCGTATCGTTTATGGCAAAACCCACTTGCGGGGTAGGATATACTATGACCTGCTTTTCAATAGAGTCTACACAGTTAAAATTTGAGGATGTTTTTAGCTTAACACTATGGGTAGTGGCATTAGTAAAAACAAAACTGGGCGATAGTATTGCAGTAGTTCCTTCGCTACCAAAACGCCATACATAGTCCATACTACCGCTATTTATAGTGCTATTATTGGTAAATTGAAAAAAGTTTTCTTGCTGGCATTGGTCGCTATCATTAATACTAAATTTAGGCTCTGGAGTAGCATAAACAATAATAGGAGTTAAAACAGTATCATAACAATCAAAATTAGAGCGATTAATTAATGTAACGGTATAATTCCCATCAGAAGTATATACAATAGTGGTGTCTTTTTTAAGGGTGCTTGTACCGTTTCCAAAATCCCAGTTATATACAAAACTGCCGCTACTTATAGTGCTTAGTCCTGCAAAATTATAACTATTTGTATTTAGGCATTGGTTAGTATCATTAATACTAAAACTGCTTTGTGGTTTTGGGTATATGACTACTTGTGTGCGGGCACTGTCTGTACAGCCTTGGTTTGAAACTGCCCTTAGCGTTACCAGCCTTATATCAGGCGCATTGTACACATAACTGGCATTTGTGGTGGTAGCACTATCGGTAGTGGTAAAATGCCATGTATAGCTATTAGTGCCATATTTAATGGTGCTAAGGTTGGTAAACTGGTATAGGTTGGTATTAATACATTGGTTGGTATCGTTAATGCTAAAAGCGGGGCTTGGTTTTGGAAAAACAGTGAGTGTTTTTGTAGCAGTATCCTTGCATCCCCTGTTTGATATTCCTATGAGGCTCACGGTATAATTTGTATCTAAAGTATAAGTACGTGAAGGCGCACTTGCATTAGAAGTAGTACCATTGCCAAACAACCATAGCAATGTAAATGTGCCATATTTAATAGTGGTACTATTGGTAAAACTAAACACATTATTGTTTACACATTGCCCCGTATCATCAATGGTGAAAGAGGGCTGCGGAAGCGGCAAAACATTAATATTCTTAGTGATAGTATCCCTGCAGTTTGTACCATTTGTTACAATTAGCCTAACGGTAAAAGCAATGTCGGTAAAGTAAGTATAAGACGTGTTTTGTGTGCTGAATGAACCGCCATCGCCCATGTCCCAAAAATGGGTTAAGCTGCCTGTATCAGTACTGGTATTAGTAAAAACAAAATTATTTGTATTTAAACATTGAGCTGTATCATTAATACTAAAATTTGCCATTGGCGAGGGATATACATTTACTCCCAAGTCAAAGGTATCCAAGCAGCCCAAGTTAGATTGTTCTATCAGGCGTATGGTATATATGCCCGAGTCTGAATATGTATGAGAAGTATTAGTAGTAGTAATACTACCATCGCCATAGTTCCAACTCGAAGTAAATGTTCCCGATGCTATTGTACTTTGATTAATAGTTGAGAAAAAGTTTTGATTTAGGCACTGGCTATTATCATTAACACTAAAGTTTGCTTGTGGTTTTGGCATAACATTAAAAAATGTTTGTGCTAAATGCTTGCAACCTTTATTGCTGGTAGTATTAAGTTTAATAATATAGTTGCCCGTTGTGGCAAACGTTTTTGACGGCACAGCATCAGTAGATGTAGTACCATCTCCAAACTCCCATAAATAGGTAATGCTACCGCTACTTATGGTAGAGGTATTAGTAATAGATAGTATTGCATTTTGGCAAACATTACCCGTACTAAAATTAGAAACGGGATTGGGATTAATTGTAATATTTTTTATAATAGAATCCTCGCAGCCCGTATTTGTAAGAATTTTTAACCTTACGGGATAAACACCCACTGCATTATATTTTTTTGATGGATTTTGAAAAACCGATGTACTTAGGTCGCCAAAGTCCCACACCCATTGTACTATAAAGGCATTGGCGGTGGTAGATGAATTGGTGAATTTTGCCGTTTCGCTATGGCAAGTTTCAGCTACGGTAAAATTTGCCATTGGAGTTGGAGCAACAGTAACGGTTTTTTCGATAGAGTCCACACAACCTGATGAGCTTTGCACTAAAAAGGTAACTATATATGTGCCCGTATCGGCATAGGTATGAGTAGGGTTTCTTTGTGATGAGGTATCACCATCTCCAAACTCCCATAAATATTGAGATACCGTACTCGAATCTATCACCGATGAATCGGTGAAGCTAATAGATAAATTGGAACAAGAATTAACAACACTAAAATTTGAAGTAGGTGAGGCATCTACGGCAACTAATCGCAAAGCCTGCACAGAAGTATCAGGAAATACTGAACGACAAGTAACCGCCCGCCCAAGTTTACTATCATACTCGCTACTTTCAGCCGTTAAAAATGGTTTGTACACCCCCCCTCCAATATAAGTATTGCTAACATTGGTATCACTAAAAGTGGTAATGGTATTATTATCAGCATCCCTAAAATTCCATGTATAACTGGTGGCATTAGTGCTTTGGTTATCAAACTCAACCAGCAATGGGCTGCACCCTGTGGTATCAGAAATTATAGAGAAATTGGGTGAAGGTCCTTTTACAAAAAAAGTTTCAGTAGCACTATCTATACACCCTACCGAGTTTTTCACCGTTAAATTAAAAGTATAATTACCTCCCACAGGAAAATCGAAATAAGGGTTTTGCAAAAAACTTTTTAGGTTTTTCGGCTGCACTCTCCATTCCCATTCGCTTATACTATCCTCAGCAAGGGTATTGAGAAAATTTAGAGGGTCGGACAATCTTGAAGAATCTATGAGTTGAAAGATTTGTGGACATACTAAAGTATCATCATTTAATAGGCGAGCATAAACACCAAAAACTTTAAAAGCACTATCCACCACCACAGTATCTTTACACCCATAGCGGTCTGTTAACGACACTCTTAGTGAGTAGTCCCCCACTTTTGTAAACGATTTGGCAGGGGCAATGCCGTTAGCAGTAAATCCATTTCCATCTCCAAAATCCCAATTTATAGTTTCGCTGCCTCCATTAGTCCATGGCACGCTTATACCATAATTGCTAATCTCTCCCGTAAAAAGTATAGTATCGTTTACACAGGCTTGTGTTATCGAAAAATCTATATCTGTTTCAAAACCTATATGTATTGTATCTGTTGCTGTACCTTCGCAGCCATTAGTGTTTTGTAGCAATAGTGTAACCGTAAAACTACCCATACTATCAAAAGTATGTTGGGTTTTATAGGCCGTAGCACCGCTTACAGTGGGACTTCCGTCTCCAAAATCCCAACTATAATTAGTAATTCCACTTTGCAGTGTGTCAGTAACCCTAAAATTTATTGTTGCACCAGCGCAATTATTAATATTAGGGTCATAATTGCTTGTTATAAAAGGATATAAATCACTAAAATCAAAAATATGATGGTACCAAGCAGTATCAAAACATTGGTTGTTTGCCGTATCTCTACCATTACCAATAATTAAGCCTATGGTTACTCTGCCCGCAGTATCGCCTGGCAAACTATCGTACGCGTAATTTTTATTTGCACTATCTAATCCCCAGCCAGAATCGAGAGTACCTTGATTAGCCCAAAACAGCGAGTCCCACATTACCCAAAAGGTTTCTCTTGCACAAAGGGGCTGGGTTTGTGGGTTAAATAGCACCAACTTACTTTTACTACTTTCAGGACCTAAACAATCAGGTTTGGGAAATGATAATCCACTAACTGGAGGTACGGATAATAAATTAGGATTAGCAATAGGTTTTTGTAAAGCCAAAAAAATGGAGTTTGAATCTATACACCCCCAAACGGTATCCTCAAGTATTAACTGTGGGCTATAGCATCCCTCCAACCCTGGTGTGTACCAGTGTTTCACGCCCAAACTATCTTTACTAAAATTGCAGTTTATCCCTACATTTATTCCATTTTTGGTATCGGTAGTGCATTGTGGTGCAACGGTATCATCAAAATTCCAAATACGTTTTATATTACTGGGTATTGGGCCATAGTTTGAAAGATAGGGCAAGGTGGAGGTATTGGTAAAATACACCGTATCGTGTATTTGGCATTGAAAACGATTGAGCGGTGTGCCTATGTTTGCCCTTGGACCTAAAACGGTTACAGTATCAATAATTTTGATAGTATCACAACTATTAGAGCTCATTCTAAGCCTGATTATAAACCGCCCAGGGTCACTATAATTTTGGTTAAATGTCCAGCCTGTGTCTTGGTCGCCATCACCAAACATCCATGTAGCGGTAGTATTTAAATTTACAGGATTTGATAATGTAAATAAGTTGTTATAAAAGCAAGAGGTATCCTCACTTACGGTGGGGTTAAAGTTTATCACCACACTTTCAATATCTTCATCAGAAGTAATTGCTTTAGTACACCCCGATGTATCTGCTACGGTAAGTGTTATAAAATAATTACCTGATGTTGTATATTCTTCAACAGTGCTTGCAAAACCTGCTGTTCGGGTTACTCCGTTCCCAAAATCCCACTCAAAACTATCTACTTTAGCACTATCAAAATTAGACGTATTAGTAAACGTTACTTTAGTTGTAAAACAATCTTTAACTTGGGTAAAAGTAAATGCAGGGGTAAGATTGGGATAAATAAGCACCACCTTTGGTACTTTTAAACTGGCAAAACAATTATTAACATCAGTAGCTTCAATAGTAATGGGGTACTCCCCTCCGTTAGGGTCTGCATATTTATGGCAAATTAGTTTTGTAGCGGGCGGTGTAGTATTATCAATAAAACCATCGCCAAATACCATTGTTCGTTTAGTAACCGCTCCACCATTGGTATCAACGCTGGTTAAATCAGTGATACAAACAGTATTGCCCTCAAAACATTGTGAGTCGTTATTTATACTAAAATTAATATTGGGCAGACTAAAAACAGTAATACTATCAAAAATAGCAAAGCAAGAATCTGTTAAGCCGTGTATTATTTTAGCTTGGGGTTTATAAACGCCCCCCGTAGTATATATATGCACCAGCGATTTTGTTATTGATGAGTTTCCATCGCCCAATCGCCAGCTATAAGTAACCCCATTGGTTTCTGTAATCTGTACATCAAAATTAACCGATGTTTGGGCGCAAAACTGGGTATCGCTAATACTGATAGTGGGCTGCGAGTATATTTGTACATTTTGCAAGGCGGTATCCCTACACCCTTTTGCCGAAGTGGCAATTAGCCGCACCGTAAACAAACCAGTGCTATTAAAACTATACGTTGGTGTTTTTTGTGATGAAGAATCAGTAGTGCCAAAATACCATTTCCAGTTGGTTATAGTATCCTTAGCTATTGAAACAGTGTTGTTTTGCACTATCAAGTTGTTACCCACACAATTATTGTATCGGGTAAATGTGGCAATAGGAGCTTTTAATACATAAATGCTTTTTGTGGTGTTTTTTGTGCAATTATTTGTATCAGTAATAGTTAGCTTTACCGAAAGCAATCCTGTATCAATAAAAATGTGAGTAGGGTTTTTTGCATTACTAAAATTGCTCGGGCTTAAAACATCGCCAAAATCCCATAAATAAGTTATTGTGCCACTACCTGTTGAGCTATCAGTAAAAAGCAGTGAAGTTTGGCTACAAACGGTATCAGCAGGCAAGCTAAAATTTACCGTGCATTGAGATTTTGCAGTAATAGCTGCCATAGCAACCATACCCAATACCAAAAATATTTTTTTTATTGTATAAATAAACCGCAAATCTTTCCTAACCTAACACACTAAATTACAATTTTTTTTTGAGAAAGAATAGAGTAAGGTTTTATCTTGTACTAAATTTTTAACTAACGGGCAGGAAACAGCCCTATTATACTCAGAAGTAGCATACAACTATAAGCCGTGTTTTTACCAATAACTTTTAGAAATAGAATGACAAAATGCACAAGCAGACAAGAGAGAGAAAGTGAAAGGTTTTTAAAAGCCGTATTTTTTGCCCTTTTGCTTATGTTTGAAATTATTTTTAAGCCGCTATGAAACTGCCCCACAAACACACATTAAAAGAAGTTGCTGCCCTTATAAATGCACAATACATTGGTGCTCCTACTTTTGCCATTACTGGTGTTAATGAAATACACATGGTTGAAACTGGCGACATCACCTTTGTAAATGTTGAGAAATACTATAAAAAAGCATTAAACTCAGCAGCTACTACCATTATTATTGATAAAGAAGTAGAATGCCCCGAAGGAAAAACCTTACTAATTAGTAACGACCCTTTTCGTGATTATACTTTTTTGTGCAAACATTTTCGTCCCACACCTATCCCACAGGTAAAAGCCTACCATACAGGTAAAAATGTGCTTATTGGTAAAAATACCATCATACACGCTGGGGTGGTGATAAGCGATGATGTTAAAATTGGCGACAATTGCACCATATATCCTAATGTAGTGATATACCACAATACCCAAATTGGCGATAATGTAATTATACACGCTAATACCACCATTGGTGGCGATGCCTTTTATTATAGCAATTACCAAAAAATGCACAGCTGCGGGCGGGCTATCTTGCACGATGGAGTGGAAATAGGCACAGGCTGCACCATTGATAGAGGCGTTAGCGGAGATACTATTATTGGAAAAGAAACCAAAATTGATAGCCAAGTACATATAGGGCACGATACCCAAGTGGGCGCACGCTGCATATTTGCCTCGCAAGTAGGCATTGCAGGAGTGAGTAAAATTGAGGATAATGTGATACTATGGGGCAAAGTAGGAGTAACTAAAGAGATTACCATAGGCAAAGGAGCGGTAGTATTAGCCGCATCAGGTGTGGGTAAAGATTTAGAGGCAGGCAAAACCTATTTTGGTGCGCCGTGTAAAGAAAGCCGCAAAACATGGCGCGAAATGGTAGCAGTGGGCGAGCTGCCCGACTTAATAGACAAGCTAAGAAAACTCTAATAAATTTTGCCTATCACCTCACCCGATTTTATGGAGAAGCTACAACAACACTGTCGCGGGGGGGCTATAACTCCGTTTTTAGCTACTTGCTTTAGACTTTGCGTTGTCATCTCCGCCATTGCGAGGCTCTGCGAAGCCCGCCTGAAAGGCGGGGGATAGAGTGTTCAAATTTAGCTTAAATCACTTTACTTAAGGAGTTTATAGATTTATTCTTTCAGCCTATTTTTCATTTGCACTCAATTTGCACTGAAAATAATCTCTACTGTGAACATTCGGATTTGAAAACGACTGAAATCTATTTGGAAAGCTTACCCTCTAATGTGCTGGATGATTTTAATGAGAAGATTTTAGCGAGGTAATTTTTTGAGAAATTAATCAATTAATTTTTTGTTTTAACTACTCCTTAATTATTAATGTGTCAAAATACTATTAACCTGAGTTCGACCTAAAAACTATGGTTTAAGTTTTGAAATAAGCAGAAAAATCAGTATATTTAAAGTGTTAACAATCAAATACTTAACTGACCTTTCTGCTATGATTTGTGCCGATAAAATTACTGAAATATTTTGTTCTATTGATTACTTTTGTAACATTTTTGAGCCAGCACTCCGAAAAAGGCTGATTTCTTCGGATAAAAAAACTAGAAAAAGGAAATTTAGGATGTCCGTGAGTGAGGTTTTAACAATAACAGTTCTTTTTCATTTGAGTTCTTGCAGGAATTTCAAACACTTCTACTTAGGATATGTTCAAAAACATCTTCAAAAAGAGTTTCCTCATACGGTATCCTATAATCGTTTTGTAGAATTGATGCAATCCAATGTGCTTGCCCTGACCCTTTATTTGAAACCCTGTTGCTTGGGAGAGTGCACGGGTATTACCTTTGTTGATTCTACACCGATAAGAGCTTGCAAAAACAAACGGATATGGGCCAATAAAGTGTTCCGTGGCATAGCCACTACGGGCAAATCCACAATGGGATGGTTCTATGGGTTCAAGCTCCATATCATGGTGAACGACAAGGGGGAACTGCTCAATTTTGTGATTACCCAAGCCAATGTTGATGACCGGGCACCATTGAAGACAGAGAATTTTCTCAAGAAAATATTTGGTAGCCTGTACGGTGATAAAGGATACTTATCAAAGGAACTAGCATCTATGCTTTTTGACCAAGGGCTACACCTGGTAACAGGCATCAGAAACAACATGAAGAACGTGCTAATGACCATGAGGGACAAGATTTTGCTCCGTAAGATATCAGTCATAGAAACTATAAACGACCAGCTTAAAAATATCTGTCAGGCAGAACACTCAAGGCACAGAAGTTTTGGGAATTTTATTACCAATTTAATGGCAAGTCTGATAGCATACTCCTTTAAAGAAAAGAAACCAAGTATAAAGTTTGAAACTCGAAATAGCTCACAATTATCCCTGTTTTGCTAATTCCTTAGGTCGAACTCAGGTTATAAGGGTAATTTACAGTGAGGGAACAATGGATAATGTAATTAATTTGCATGAAAAGAGTGGTGGTGATGCACTAAAAGTAGATTTCAAAATGGCACTCGATACACCTTTAAATTTGGGCTTATCTGAATCCTCAGAAACAGAGCTGACCAATAAAAAGCCCAGTCTTTATAAAAGGAGACGCTGGAAATTCATTAAATTTTCAAGATTATTTTTTGATTTTACAATTCGTCCAATTCGTGATTATTTCTATCATATAGAAGGTGGGAGGCTGGCGGGTGAATTAACAGCACTTGCTATGAAACTCAATCGCAAAGACTTTCATGTGTTTGTAAATTTTTATGGTCATGTGGAAAGGATAGAAGTTACTATCTGTCGTGGTGGGTGGAAAAAAGAGGGCAGTAAGCTGGTGATACTAGAAGGATGGCTTCCGGGTCGTTATGAGTATGGGAAAATGAAACCTAAAGATATTAAGGAAGCTATGAAGCTATTAAAATCTCTTTCACGACTTAATAATCTGGTTAAAAAATAACAACCTAACAAACAACCTATCAGCAATGTACGTTATTCAAACCCTTTGAAAAATTCTTCTAGGGAAATATCGTGTATTTCAAGAATCCGTAGTAAGCTACTCATTCTATAATCAATTTTGCCTTCTTCAATCCTCCAATATTGCTTTGCGTCAATATCATACTCATCAGCAAAATTGCGATAGCTTGTAAACCCCTTATCAATGCGTAACTGCTTGATCCGCCCTGAAATTTTGAGAGTTGTTTTATCAGAGTTTCCTTCCATTCACTTCAAAAGTCCAATTCCTTTACAGTAATTCCTGCGGCATAATAGCCGCAAATCAATTATTCTTTCTATATTTGCGGCTATTATGCCGCTTACCGCTAAGGTAGAGTTGAACAACGCTCCTTTTTATGGTAGGGTACAGCGGATATAAGAGGAATTTTGTTATGAATAAAAATAAAGCATTAAAATCAACAGTTGCAGCATTGGTAATGTTGTTTGCCGCAGCGAATGAAAATCAGGCACAGGGGAATAAACCCGGTGGGTTTACGCCTAAAACTCCTGTGAAGACAGAAGTCAGCAAGGATACTGTTGTTGCCGTTAAATCCGATACGTTGCGTGCTGATTTTAAGAATAACTCCGTTGATGCTGATACAGGTACGAGGAAAAAACGTGTCATTACCTCTGATATGCCTATTTATCGCAAGGCACAGATTTATTCTGCAAATAATAATGCCATTGGCATTGTCGTTTTAGTTGGTAATGATATGAAGCATCATGCGGATGAAAAAATTGCGAGAAGAATTGAGCAAATGTGTGCAGATAGTGGTGTTCTAGCAAGGGTATTCGTTGATTCACGTAATGCAGATATTGGAAATACCGTGTATGAGGCTTACATAAAAGATCACTTAGGAAATACACGGTTAACATACACCCCACTAATTTGTAATACATGTACTACAAATTGTGTAATTGTTCAATACGAATTTGAGCACGTTATAGATTATTATCCGTTTGGCAAGGTTTTACGAGAATATAACCCTTCCCCCTTTGATGAAGAAAGATACCTAATAACAGGTAACGAACGTGATGCTGAAACTGAATGGGATTATAGGAACGCTAGATACTACGATGCTGAAATTGGGAGGTTTTAGCTGTAGATCCTTTAGCAAACGAGCAAACTTTATGGAGTTCTTATGTAGGTCTAAACAATAATCCTATTTATTTTATTGACCCAACTGGATTAAAAGGAGAGAGTACTCATACTGATGAAAAAGGAAATGTAATTGCTGTTTATGATGATGATGATAAGGGGGTATACAAACATGAAGCTGGGGTAACGAAAGAAACTTTAGATGAATTAAAAAAGAAAGATCCATTTTCGATAGATTTGGGTGGAGAAAAAATGGGTGAAACTAAATATTGGGATGAATTTATTAGCCCTGAGACCCATGAAGTTATGACTAATTATAGAATACAATTTGGAAAGACTTTTGATAAAATACTTGAAAAACTTAATAAAAAAGCTAAGAATATGAACTTGAAAGAAATAGCTGCTAACTCTAAATCAGGAAAGATCTTTGATGTTAAATTCAAATACCGAAATGTAGGGGAACTATTAAATGGAAAATATGCGACTTCAAGATCTGCAGGTAATTACTTAGCTGGTTTTAATGCTCAAGGAAGTAAAATGCATGGGTTTCCAATTTCTTTCAATAAATTCCAAAAATTGGCTGGAGCTTTGCATATTGAAAATAGTCATGGCAAAAAATTAAATAAAATGCAAATGTTTGATATTATGATGATTGGTCGCTATGGGGGGTGCTCCGATCGATCTAAGTTTGTTGCACCAACTTGGGGAGAAGTCTATTATCAGTATCGAATGAGTGCTCGAGGCTGGATAAACTCAAAAAAACAATGAATTATAAAAAACTTTTGACAATACTATTATTAATAATTTCCATTTTTTTCGTTTTATGGGTGTTTTTTCAACAACCAGAAGATTCTATTATACCTGCAAAAGAAAATATTGAAACTATTGAATTCAGCAATTCAAAAAATAAACTCTTTTTTAGAGCAAAGGCTTGGGGTATTTCGGGAAATCATGAAGAAATAACACTTTCAGCCACTTTGCAAAAATTATCAAATAAAAAAAATCAATATATTTTCTATACACCTGAAGTCTTTTATAAGACTAACGGTAAAGACTCTTTAATAATTTATGCACCCAAAAACTTGACAAGTGTCCCAGAGGAAAAAATATCAGACATTAATATAATAGTTAAAAATTTAAAAACCTCAAGAGATATTTATAATTATAAAAAAAATCATGTTAGCTACGGATTAAAAATGATTAGCATTTATGAATAATACTTTTATTATATACTTAACTAGTTATTAATTTTCAAACGCTAAAAATAATAAGTTTATTGCGCTTGATGATTTTCTATAACTTTGATGAGGGTAGTAAAAAGTAAAATTTTCAATATTTGAATATTAAATTAAATGGGAGAATTAAATTTACAGAAATTCTTTATACTATTTTCAACTTTGGGTCAATTTATTGTATTTCCCACTATGCTAAACGCCCAAGTCGTAAAGCTAAAAGATATAGTTGCCAGTGGCTCAAATGGGAGAATAACTGGTGACTTTTTTGGGAGATATGTAGCTAACTATGGTGACATTTTAGTAATTGGGGCTATTGGACAAGACTTTGACAAGAATGGAACTGATAGCATTAAAGATGCTGGTGCTGCTTATATCTTTTATAGAAATGAAGGAGGTAAAGAAAACTGGGGCTTGGTAAAAAAAATAGTTGGTGTTGGCCTAAATGATAGAATACAAGGTGACCAGTTTGGAGTATCCGTGGCAATTCATAAAAATATAATTGTTGTTGGTGCTCAAAAGCATGATTTTGACGAGAATGGAGCCGACAGTATTAAAGATGCAGGTGCTGCTTATGTATTTGCTAGAGACGAGGGTGGAACAAATAACTGGGGCTTTATAAAAAAAATAGTTGGAAGTGGAATAAATGGCAGACTTGAAAATGATGAGTTTGGTTATTCTGTCTCTGTTTCTCAAGATGTTATTATTGTAGGAGCCAGTGGTCAAGATTATGATGAAAATGGAGCAACCCAAGTAAATAATACAGGTGCAGTATTTGTTTTTCTAAAAGACGCTGGCGGATTAAATAATTGGGGGCTTGTAAAGAAATTAGTTGGAAGCGGAACTAATGGAAGAGAAAGAAATGATGGTTTTGGTGTTTCAGTAAGTATATCTAATAATACAATTGTTTCAGGAGCATGGAGGCAAGGTTTTGACTCTAATGGTAATAATAAAATGGATCAATCTGATGCTGACAAAAATTTTTTTCAAAATGGAATTGAACAAACTGATTTCTTAGGAATAGGACCAAGAAAAGTTCGAGTTCTAACAAGATATTTTGCTCTTGGAGCTGCTATAAGAGCAGAGCAAAAAGGACGACTAGAAATTGGACAAACTTTAAGCGTATTCAATATGTATTCGGCTGTTTTAGTACCAAGATATCCAGGTAGAAGAAATATGATCAATAAAGTCAGAAGACAAGATAGATTTAATCCGCTACGAAGGATTGCAGGAATCCCTAGAAGAGATTTAAGCCCATTATTAGTCAATCCCACTCAAGTTATTCTCAGAGTAACGGTTAGAGTTTCAATATTTCATCGGTTAAATCCAAATACAGAATCTATTACTATTACACCATTATACCTAGATATAGGGAATAATGCAGTTGGGGCATTAAATCGTAGAGCAATTCAGATAAGAACAAATGGTAAGCATACATTTTCTTTTCCAAATCAGTTAGGAGTAAATCTTGTCCTTGACGGGTATAGAATCCAAAATAATTCAAACACAAGTAACGTTAAATATAGAATTGATGAAATATATCAAATCCCCAATAGGTAATTACTTTTTTCTTATAACTATACTATTTTTTTGTAATAGTTGCTATGGGAAAAACTTTAATACAGCACTGAGTAATGATACAGTTTTAAAAATAGATAGTAAAACACTTTTTTGTGCAAACTCAAAAATTAAACTAAGAAGTAAACGAACGATAATCAAAACAAAGGACTATACAATTTATGGCAATTTTGACATATATGATGGTGATACTAAAAAAATCATCACAAATAAAAAAAGTATAAAGTGCAATGCAAACTTAGTATTAGGTTTAAGATTAAATTCTAACGGAAAAAATCAAAGCGTAATCAGTATTGTACTTAATAAAAAATTCCAAAAGTCTAAAATTTATAAAGTAGAAATAGTTTGCAAACCTTTAGATGGTTTGCCATTTTATTCAAGCGGGATTGGATGTATCTTGAAAGAAAAAACCAATCAACAGCTTTATTTTTATGAAAAGCCACAGATTGCGAAACAAAAAAATGTATTTATTTCAGATAATGACACCTTGATATCAGGCAGTTTCTATAGCTCTGGCACTGAAAATGTTATTATAATAAAAGAATTTTTTAGGGAAAGAAAAAAAAATCACTGGAAAAAAAATTATTCTATTTATCAAATCACTAACGTTTCAATCATAGAAGTTAAAGAGACAGATAATATTATAAAAAATGGTGATTTTGGAGCTATTAATTTTTACCCCCTGAGAAAAACTGGAAATTTAGATATTGTTCCCCCTTGGGGAGAGAGATTTAATGGTAGTTCTCAAGTATACTGCAAAATTATGAGAGACAGCCTACTTAAAGGGGCCTCTTATGACAATATCAATGTTATTAGGCGGATAACAAATAATCAAAGTAATTTTATTGGTTTTAATCTTGCATACTTTAAGGATAACCAAGTTTACAATAGGAGTGAAAGAGTTGTTACTGAGCTGAAAAAGACTCTAAGCAAGGGTAAGAGATATAAATTTAGCTTAAAAGTGCTCTCTTCAAAATACAACTTTTTTAATATTAAAAGTTTAGCAATAGGCTTTATATACGGCGCCTTTGAAGGTTCATTTGCCATAATAAAACAATACAATAATGAAGAGTATTTCGACATGCCAACAAAAATTGTAATTACCGATGAAATTTTGGATAATACTGCTGAATGGAAGACAATTAGTGTTGAATTTGAAGCTAAAGGCAATGAAACTTTCTTAGTTATTGGCAGTTTTCCATTAAATGATAAAGACAAAGAAGTGAAATTTACAGGTGTCAATTTGACTAGTGGACAACGAAAATTATCATATTATTATTTTGATGACATTGAGTTAGTTGAGCTAGATTTATAAATTATTAAATATAATAGATTATGGAAAAAACTAATTCAAAAAAGTTTCTTTGCCGGATAGTTGGTTTTCCAGTATTTCTATGGATTTCAACAACTCACCCCGATGATAAAAAGCTTCTTGTTCTTGCTCCAAGCGGTGTTGGCTACTATCCGTTTTTTGTTCCCATGCTCTTTGCTCATCCAACTTGCGTAAATGTTCATCCTGCTCATTGGTTTTGGGGTTTGAATATTTGTTTTCAGGGGGCTGCTTTACGGTCTTTGGTTGAGCTTTAACTTCCTTATTTTTCTTGCCCTTATATGTTTTACTTTTATCAAAACCCTGTTTGTCTTGTCCTTCCTCAATGGTGGCATCGTCAATTTTCTGCTGAAATTTTGCCTCGTATGTATCACGCTTAAGGGGTTTCTCATCCTTTGAATTATCTAACAATTTACGTTTTTCTTGCAGCTCTTTGGCATTGGAAAGCCCTTGAATATTCTGCAAACGCTCACTTATATCTTTGGCACGTTGTCCCTTTAATTGCCTTGAGAGGCTGTATATTTTACCTTTTCCGTCCACCAGCACAAAACCCCGCTTGTCGCCTTTGGCAAGGGTAAAGCCTGTTTCTGCTGTTGCGGTCTGAAAGGCTGTTCCACTATCGCTTTGTTGATAGAGTTCATTGATAAGCGGGGCTATATCTAATGGCTTTTCTTTGTATTTCACCAATTTGAGCTTGCCATTCTGCCCCCGTTCTCTGCGCTCTTGGTTATTAATCACCCGTTGTTCACACAAAATTTTACCGTCATTACGTTCTACTTCTTCTGCCCAGCTAGATAGGATTAATCGGTCATAGCTCAGCACTGCTTTTTTCCCGTTTTCAGGATGTATGAGGTTGCAGATAACATGGACGTGGGGATGCTGCGTATCATTGTGGGCTACAATTACCGCTTCGTGGTCTTGCAGTTGTAATAGTCCCAATGTTTCTAAGGCAGATTGTAACAGGGTGTTTTTGTCAGGGGTTTGATGGGGATGCCATGCTAAACTAAAGGCATATACATTGCCTGATTTATTCTTCCTGCTGGTGGTGGATATTCCTGCCACCTGTTTTAAACGGTGGGCATTCATAGAAGTATGCGCCATCCAGCCAAAGGCTTTTTCAGGGTCATTGGTGGGGAGGTTGATGGTTTGTGTCCACATAACCCGTTCTGTGGTCGAGGCTTGTTTATCGTGCAAATAATATTGCCCTGCGCCTTTGAAGCTATGTCCTTGATTTGCTATATGGGGAACCATATTTATTCCTTTCTATTTATTGGGGGGTGTTAATTGGTTCAGGACGGTTTCCAATTTGTTCCAGATAGAATTTAGCTGTTGAGGGGTTTCTCCAGTAGCATTAAATTTCTTGGTTTGCTGGTTTAAATTCACACCGATTTTCTTGAGTTGTTCTAAATAGGTGAATTCAACAAAACTCTGTTGGATAATGATTTTACCGCTTAATGCCATGTTGCGGACGTACTGGCTTAAATTCATGCCAACGGCAATGGCTTTGATTTGTATTTGCTGTTTTTCATCTACTGTGCAGCGGATGGGGGGCAATACGGTGTTTTGCTTTTTGTCTTTGGTGGGGCGTGCCATGATAGTTTTTTCTCTTATTTTATGAACTTTATAGAATGTTGTATTCTAGCACTTCCTTTGGCAAGATCAATTACTACATTCCAATAGCCTGTCTTGGGAACAGTTATTTGAGTTGGAAAGGAGGTACGCCAACCTCCATAATATTTGTAATTTCTTCCTGATTTATAATTTGAGTAATTAGTATCATCCATGAGTAAAACATTACACTGGTGTGAGCAATTTACTTGTACAATTGTACCTGCAGATAAGTATTCCCTTGTATGTAGATGTTGCATATTTAACTATTTAAACAATCCTAATTCTTTTAAACGCCAAAAACACTTCGCAGTTATGGCAATATCAGTAGACGCGTTGTGAGCATCCTCGAATTCTTCATTAAAAAGCTTTAAGTGTAATTCGGATAACTTAGGCCACTTGTAATGTCCATAGCCATTATCTATTGCACAAAAGTCTGTAGTACCAATCATTGTACAAATTTTTTGTTTGGTTTGTGTAATGTCTGGCAGCTCTTTTCTTAAAAACTCAGCACCAATAATTTTTTCATCAAAACTTATATTATGAGCTATTAATATTTCTGATTGATTAAGGTTTTGCCAAAATTCATGTAATACTTCTAATAAATTCGTCCCTTCACTATTGGCTTTTTTTGTAGTAACACCATGAATATCTGATGATTCAGCTGGGATTACGAAGCCTTCGGGTTTTATTATAAAGTTACCTTCTCTAATTCTATTGCCAGAATTATCGTATAAAAGATAAGCAAGCTGAACCAATCTAGGCCAATTATTGAGATATGTTACAGGAGCATTCCAGTTTTTTGGCAACCCCGTAGTTTCAGTATCGAAAAATAAATACATATAGTTTAATTATTTAATTTAATAACAAATTTTACAAGCCCTGTACCCTGAATTCTCAGCTTTACTTTTTGTAACACTACTTACTCCGGATCGACATCGATTAAGCCCATGGCAGCGATGTGAGTGGTAGGCATAAGCATTTTTACTATTACATATGAATACAGTAGCTTGTTTTTTCTGTTTCTTTTCAGGTATTGTCAAACTCAAATACCTCATTAAAACATACCCTTTTAGAGTATCATTAACAGTAATATTTGCCCATGAGTTTGAAACAGATTTTAGAACAACTTTTGTTCCTTTTGAAAGCCTTGTTATTACTTTAGAGTTTAAATTTGATTGACTTCTTAAATTAAGGTTATTGGCTGAAACATAGTAAGTACTATTGTTTACTTGTCCATAAGCGGATGTCAAAAAACTAACAATAATTATTGTTAGAACTAAAATTTTCTTATTCATATTTAATTATTTAACGATTATGGGAATT
This sequence comes from uncultured Burkholderiales bacterium, assembly GCA_964584305.1. Classification (GTDB taxonomy): domain Bacteria; phylum Bacteroidota; class Bacteroidia; order UBA8524; family UBA8524; genus SB11. The sequence continues at coordinate 322,940 of CAZOZL010000002.1, read as the reverse complement.
AACTGACTAGTAATTTCAGGTTCCGAAAAAATTTGCTTCTCATTTCGTGGAGTAACTTTAGATATAATCTCTTCTCGATCTTCGTAGATGATAGTTTCTTTAATTGCTACTACTTTAATGTTCACATCAACACCCTGCATTATATTGTCATTACTAAAACAGAGAAAATATGTTCCTTTACATAAATCAGGATCGAGCATCCTTTTATAGCCAGCAACACCCTTCCCTTTATCAATTACATAAAAAGAATTTCCCGCCATAAAGAGGTTTTTGCTCTGGAGGTCAGTAAGGGCGTAATAAACATCTTCCCCCATCTTAGGCATAACCAAGTCTGTAATTGCCCCAATTGCAAGAGCGCCTAATGGTGTTGTAAATGCTGTTGCTGTAACATTTACAATATCTTTAATCCCCTTTGAGTTTTCAGCCCATGCGGTATTAGCTTCTTCTCCAACCCCTACCCAATATGCCCATGCGATTATTTGACTTGTTTTATTCTCTTCTCTTTTACTATTCGGCAATGTAAAATGTATCCAAGTTTTATTCCCATTACTGTTAGTAGTAGAATGAACACGCTCTATTTTATCCGTTAAAAGAACTTCTTCTTTAGTTCGTTTAACCTCAACTTTCTTAACTTGTTTAAATAAGGTGGTATCGTATCCAACTACAACATTTTTTGTGAATGTTTTCCAAACTGTATCTGTTTTTGTTATCCAACTAACTGTTGTATTAAAATCTTTGAACTCATCCGATGCGGGTATTCGATAAATAGTATAAGAACAAACTCTTTTCCCAAGTCTGCCATTATAAAACCGAAACTTGAAAATGGTTTCTTTTACCGTAGATAAGGTCTTATTTTGTATTGATGAGGTTTTGAAATCTTTAAGCCGTGAAGAAAAAGGGTACTCCATAATTTCAAATTCCTTAAGTTCTTTTCTTTTATCTACTTTCAGGTTGAAAATAACTTTGTCACCAGGTGCAAAACCGTAGTAAAGACTTTCTTCACTCAAGGCAGATATTTTTATTGTTCCTTCTGCTACGAGGATTCTCTCCTGTCCCTTTAAGGGGTTAGCTATTATTAGAAGCCATATATATACAATAATCCATTTCATTTATTCGTATTATTTATCGTGTTGGAAACATTTGTTGCTTAGCCTTTTCGTTATTCGTTTACACTGTGTCCCTTTTCTTGTTATAGCAATACACCTTCTTTTTACATCATTTTTGTTGCTGCTATCTGTTTGGTTTGCACGTTCAGTATTTTCAGGAGCATAGTAGCGATAGTCTTGATTTATAATCCTCAATGAATCAAACAACACTGGTGGTGCACATTTTGAACAAGGGCGGTATCCCTTTTGAACAACATTATAAAGTGTTTTGGGTATTTTACTTCTTCCTGAATAGGTGCACTCTCCTAGGTGATAAAATTCACCTGTTTTGGTAATATATACAGTTGATTTTGCAATGTTATTTTTAGGGCCGCACGATATTACACTAATAACTAATAGTAGACTCCACCAAGCTTTATGTGTAATGTTCTTTACCAAGGTTTTGTTTGTTTGAAACCGCTTAATTTTTGATTGCAAGAAATAGCGCTGCTATGTTAAAAGGTAATTGTTTTTCCGAATGCTGTTCTTTTCTTTCCAAACAAGAGTTTTTACTATCTATTCAATGTGTAATGCATTCCACAACCCATTTCGTTTCTCAAACACGATAGTTTCAAGAGGCTTTGCGCCAAAAAAATTTATATAACGGTATTTTTTATTTTGATTCATTTCAAAGTATACTTCAACTTCTATAAGTCGAAGCGGATTATCGTATTTAATATCGACTTCATATAAACCGGCTTTTTCCACTCTTCCGTTAGTGGATTTACTAAGGATAGGTAATGTATTTATAATCAAATACCTTAAAACAGATGTGGTCTTCTTTTCGGCTAATTCTATTATATAGACCTCATAATTCTTTAAGCCAAATGGTGGTTCAATAGGCTCAGTAGTCGATATAATCCCATTATTCTTTAGCCCTATAATAGTTTTAATTCTTTCCAATCCATTGAAGAATGTTGCTATATTCTGATTGTATTTAACTGGGTTTTTTTTGTATAATCTGTGATAGATTCTATTAATCTCTCCTAAGTCACTTTTTTTCCAACTTTGTTGAATCAGATTTTCTTGAAATTTACCTTGAGTATAATTCTCTACACTTGAAACTCGTTGTTCAATAGCAGTATCAATAATTTCAGTACTTGGGCGTTTTGCTAAATAAATATGAAAAAGTAATGCTGCAAGTGCTATAGTTAAAATAACTATTAATAGTGCTTTTAGAATGAATATTTTTTCTTGAAGTGCCTTTAATTTGGATGCTAACCAATAATAAAAGTGAGCCTTTATTGAAATACGTTTTGCAATCTCTTCAACTAGGATTTCAATAGTTATAGAGGTGCTTGGTGCCCACCATTCTGTAATTATCGGATGATCTATAGCGACTTCTTCGATAGTTATATTGTGAAGAATAGGAATAAATCTATCACTTTTACTAGTTAAGGCAAACAGTTCTCCATAAGCCCAGTGGCTCTTATAATCTTTGCTAATGATAGCTATTCCATAGCGAGAACTGTCTAACCCGTCTTTAATCAATGCTGATACATTTGAGCCCGGAATTAGTTCATTTCGAGCATACCAAACTCTATACCCCTCTTTCCTAAGTTGTTGAACAAAACGTTCTATCCATATGCTATCTTCTACCACATATGAAATAAAAATATCATATGGTTGCAGTTTCTTGGTTAACATTGATTAAAGACGGGTTAGACAGTTTCCTTATGCTTAAATCCAGTTAAGATTTGTTCTTACACTCCCAACTTGGCCAATTATCGCTTTTATGTCTGTTATTTTCCCATTGCAAAGGCATAAGGTTAGAAATGTTACCTGAACCTCCTTCACTCACAGGTTTATCGTGGTCTATTTCCCAACCTAATTCAGTTGTCTTACCATACATTGATCTTTTTATTTTGGCTCCACATGAGTCTGTGCGGTAAACATCTTGGGCTTCGCCTGAGATAGGTTCACCTTTTTTCCAAACTGCTTCAATTGTTTCTTCAGAAAAAGAACCATCTGAATTGGTAGTGTTTGAATTTCTTATTGTCATAATTCTATTTTTTATAACTTCAAAAGAACATTAGCGAACTAGAAAACTAAAAAAGCATTTCCCATTAGCCTCATTTTTTTTCCGAATAGAATTTAACTAAAGCACTACACAAAGTTTAAATATTTAAAGATGGCATCTTTAAATGGTAGACTAATAGGAATAGAATGATCCCCAATAAGAAGAATATTGCCTTTTACACCCTTAATTGCTTCCACATTTACAACATAAGATCGATGGACTTGAACAAGGTTTTCATGATTAAAATTGTTCCAAGTCTTTGTCATTGGAATACTTTGAGTAATTGTTTCACCGTTGCTTATAAAAATATCACAATATGCCCTTCCAGCCCTGATGAAAAGTATCTCAGAGATATTATATTTTTTATAATTGCCTTTCGTATCCTTTAAAAAAAAAATGTTTCCTTTTGGTAATTGTTCTGGGATATCTTTTGATAGTTCTTCACCTGCAATAGCTTTTCGATTTTTTGAGTAATTAAATATTGCTCTTTGTATGCTTACATGCAACTGGTATTCATTAAATGGTTTAACCAAATAATCAGCTGGATTAGTTTTTTCAGCTCTTTTTATTGTTTCTAAATCTTGATAATTAGTTAGGAAAATTACTGGAAAGTCACCTATATCATTTATTAGCTGTGCTGTTTCAATACCATCCTTGTCACCAAAAATATCTATATCAAGAAATATTAAATCAGGAGAAGATTCCTTAACTATTAATATAGCTTTTTCACAAGTATCAGCAGTTCCAATAACTTCATACTCTAGTTTTTTTAATGTACTGGAAAGGCTTTCTACAATTAACTCTTCATCTTCAACAATTAATATTTTTAAGGTAGACATATCTCAATATGCAATTTTTATGGGAAATTACACATAATTTTGATTTATGAAACTAGAATTGCTCTTATTCACTTTTTTTTTCTCACTTGTAACTTTTGGACAAAGGAGTTTACCTAAAAACAGGTATTCAGCAACACAGTTAAATGATAGTGCTATTTCTTTTTGGCAACTGGGAAAACATGATACAGCACTATCAACAATCTCTTTAGCTCTTGCTCATGCTGTGAAAAATAATGATTCCCTTATGATAGCAAGATGTCTAAATAATACCGGGTTAATTTACAATAGCAAAGGTGATCCTATCAAAAGTCTCTTTTACTATGAGCAATCTTTATCTATTTTAAAAAGAATTGGAAATAAAGAAAATCTTCCAATTGCTCTACTTAATATTGGAATTGCGTATAAAGAACAAGGAATTTATGACCAAGCAATGCAATATTTATTTGAAGCAGTAACAAATTTTGAAAATAAGAATGATTCACTTAAAACATCATCGGCGTATAATACTATTGCAAATATTTTAATGATTGAAGAAAGCTATGATCAAGCCCTAAATTACCATTATAAGGCTCTGAATATTAGAAAAAACATAAAATATTTCAAAGGGATTGCTGGGTCATTAAATAATATTGGTATAGTGTATAAAAAGCTTAGGAAATTTGATTCCGCTTCCTATTACCTTAGGTATTCTCTTGCTCTTATCAACAAAACAAGTCCGTTATCTGAATATAAGGCTAACACGCTATCTCATATAGCTGATATTTATAAAGCAAAAAAGAAATTCTCTTTAGCCCTAATCTACTATGATAGTGCATTTATAATTAGAAAAGCCATTGGAACAAAAAAGGGGCTTTCTAACTCCTATTTTGAACTTGGGGAATTAAACTTTGTTCTCAAAAATTACTCTATTGCAAAGAATTATCTACTCAAAGGAATTTCTATAGGTAAAGGAGTAAATGCTATGGGAATTGTCCTAAAATGCTATAACATACTACGTCAGGTCTATCATGAATCCAATCAACTTAATTATGCCATAATCTATGATAATTTATACATTGAACTTAGTCAAAAACTTTTAAATGAAGATAAGCAGGCATCTATCATACGAATGCAGATTGCTTATGAGACTGAAAAGAAAAAGCAAGAAATTATCAATCTTAATAGTGAGAAAGAAAAACAGGCTACAATTATCGAACTCAATTCAATAAGATTAGAAGCAAGAAACACCCAGATTATTTCCCTTATTACCTTAGCTCTTGCGCTTTTAACAGCTATAGTACTAATTTATCTCCGCTATAGGGATAAAAATCGCTTTGCAAAAAAAATGGATATGGTAATGAGAGAGCTACATCATCGTGTAAATAATAATTTTCAAGTACTTTCTTCCATTTTTAATCTTCAAATTGATTACCTAAATGATGATCAGGCAAAGAGTACTATGCAAAGTAACTTGAATAGAATTAACTCAATGATACTTATTCATCAATCTTTATATTTTGACAAAGAAATCACTAAAATTAATATTGAAAAATATGTAGACCAACTAGTGAAAAGCCTCTGTGTTGCCTATGGGTTTAGTAGTTCAAAAATTCAAATTAAATGGGGTATTGAAAAAAAAATAAGCTTGGTAAGTGATAAAGCTATTCCATTAGGTCTAATTGTAAATGAATTAGTTAGTAATTCATTTAAATACGCTTTTTCAAGTAAAAACAATCAACCAATTCTTGAAATCAATTTAACTTTCAATGAAGGTCACTACATGTTGTTCATCGGGGACAATGGATTAAATGACAAGCCCAATCTTCACAATAAATCATTCGGATTAAAGATTGTTGAAAGTCAAGTGAAACAGTTGAAGGGGGAAGTTGAAAGCTATTTTGAGAATGGACTAAAATATAAAATAACCTTCAAATAAAAGCCCCCACATTAAATGTGAGGACTTCATTGAATATTAAAGTGTGTCTAAACTTATTCCAGTACAACATTTATTGTTTGCGCTGTCCCTATCACACTGAAAGGAGTAACCTTAGGGGAGAAACCTGAAGCATTTATAACTAAGTTATAACTACCATTGCTTACTGAATTAAAGAAATAATGTCCACTACTATCTGTTCCTATGATAGCTACTTGAACACCAAGTGTGGTTTGAATTTCCACACAAGCATGATACACATCATTCCCTAAATCATCCTGAACACCTCCACTTAGCATGGGTTGAGGATCTTCATTTTCTCCTTCATCACATGAAGTATATAAACTTAAAGGTTCTATAATTTCATTTACCCCTTTATCGCCATGACCATTGAAAAATACACTTGAAAATAATGTAGGTATTATTAGAATTAATATTTTTTTCATTTTTTTTTTAATTTTAGATTACTTATTCCCGAATACACATACTTCTCCCTCTCTAATTTGTCGGGCGACTTGATTAGTTTGACTAATTGAGAATATGGTTTGAGGAGATTTTACTTTACTTATCCCATGCTAGAAAAACTATTTAAGCAACTCTCCTAAATTGCACATGGGATAAGTTTGGCTGATGTAACAATCAATGAAAATTCACTTCTTACAGAAATTTGATTATGGGTTTCTACCCGGATCATCCTGATCTTTTCTTTTCTGCTTACTACAAATTTTTATTAATTGTTACAATTGAAGTAGTACTACTTTGTTGAACAACACTTCAAAATTGATGCATTTTGCATTCTGGTCTTAACATGTTAAGTAAGGATTTTTTTTGGTTATCACTCGTATTCACAGGTTGTCACATATTAGAAAAAGAGAAAGTACTTTTGGGAAAGAAAAATGAGCTATTCGGAATTATTTATTTCCACGCTGTATAGTCTTTATTAGTTTAGTACCTGATGAGTAGAACACAAATTGTGCTGAGCCTGATTCAAAAGTTAGCAGACATTACTAATCAATCGCTAGATCATTATGGGTTTGGTAAAATGAGTGAACTAATTCCCGAGGATGAAATTTCACAAAGGTATCTTGATGATTTACACAGGAATATTAAAAGGAAGATTGAATATAACATTCTTTTTTGCAGACCAAGCTGCCATTATCTAGATATAATTTCTCAATACGTTGGGTATGAGAATTTTGCTCAGTTCTCAATAGCTTTTGAACGAAATATTCCTTTCATACTAAAATCATGTGTGGGGAATTGGTGGAGTTATGTTCGAGATAGCTCGGGACAATTTTTGTTCGTAGCTCCTGTAAAAATTTTCTTAAAAAAAAGTACTCAACAAGTTTTCATGGAAATGAAAGGGGGCGAGAATACATTTTCTGGAGATTTAGAATTCAAAGGGGGCTGTATGTTTGGTTACTTAAAATCTGGATCTGATAAAAGGATAGGACTAGTTTTTAAGTTAGGTATTATTGAAAAAATTCATTTGTTGAAGGGAGTATTTAGTGGTATCTCGTCATCAGGTATTCCTATTGCGGGAAGAGAGCTTTTAATAAGAGAAGATAGTCTTCCATATGAAAATATGGTCTGGAGTAAAACATCAATTACCGAGAGTAATTATGATAAAAGAGTTCACAATTATTTTATGAATATAAATGAAAATTGTATAAAAATTTCAGATACCAATTTTTTTGACTTGAATGATTTAAACTTTTAGCAAAGTTTTATTTGACACTATAAAACGAAACATATGAATAGGTATAAGAATCTAAATAGTAATTCAGGAATAACCCACTATCAAATAAGAAATCAATCTATAAAAGTCAAATTTCAAAATTCTTATATTTACTCATATAGTTATTCAAGTGCGGGTTCTCTTCATGTTGAAAATATGAAAGAGCTTGCTAATAAGGGTAAAGGTCTAAATACCTATATAAAAAGATTTGTAAACTATTCCTACGACAGATAAATTGCTGTAGTAAACTTTGTAAGCCCATTAAAAGCAGCTCAATCTGTGCTTAGGGTGGGGTCGAACCCGCACGAGCGTTTCAGTTCACAGGAGGAGTAACCCTTTTAGTTTAACAACAATTAAGTTGGGTGGTTTCACATTTCTTTTTTAGTTCTTCGGAAAGAACCTTAATTTTCTACCTTATTAGTCTAAGTCTTTATCTTTAGCAGTACAGATAAAGCCTTCAAATACTTCAAAAAATCTAAAGACTAATAATAGTGTCATTAAAATCATCTAAAATAGTATTAGGAAGATTCTTAATATAGGTTTGAGTGGTATTCAGTTTTGAATGCCCCATCATTTCGCTAATGGCTAAAATAGGAACATCTTTTAGGACAGCCTGTGTTGCAAATGAATGGCGACATACATAAGAGGTGAGGTTAGTCTCAATTTCACATAATCTAGCGATTTCTTTCAACTGTCTATTATAACGAACAAGTGCCTTACGAGCATCCGCATATTGTTCCTTAGCGGTATCTCTTTTAATGATTGAAAAAATATACTCGTTATCCTTTTTCCCGTGTAAATAATATTCTAAAATGGGCTGTAGCTGCTCACTTATCTTAATGCTATATTCTTTCCCTGTTTTCCGTCTTTTAAATTGAACCCGCTTGTCAATAATATTTGATATTTTAAGGTTAGCAATATCAATAAAGTTAAGCCCATAAAGCATATAACTGATTAAAAAATAGTTTCGAGCATGGAAACACTCGTGGCTTTCCTCTAAAGAAAGCATTGCTATTTTTTTAAGGTCAGCCTCAGTAATAGCACGTTTTTTAGTATTAGTATGACGGATTTTATATTCGGTAAAAGGAGTATATTTTTTATCAATATGCCCTGCGGTAATACCCTGATTGTAGATAGCACGAAAAGTTCTGATATAAATAGATAAGCCGTTCCAAGAGTTCCCTTTTGACAGATGGTAGGTTTCAAATTTCTTGAGAAAGGAATAATTAATTTCTCGGAAGTTTAAAATGTCTGATTTGTGAAATCTTTTGATAACATTTCTAGCTGTGATATAAATGTTAGCATTGCCAAAGCGAGCCGTTTTTCTTAAATCAGCAATCAAATGGTCACAGAATTGAAAAAACTCAGCACTTTGTTTAGTTCCAATTATTTTGTCTTTAAGCTGTTTAATCGAATAACCATCCAAGACATCTTGAGTATCTAAATCATTAATTATGTCGAAGGCGATTACTTTTTTCTTTTGAAGTTCGTTATTTAATTTAGTAACAGAACTTACGCCGCTATATGATTTTTTGACCTTGCGATTAGATTCATCCCAATCTGATTCAAGTATTGATAAACCGAGCGAAATTGGAATGGTTTTACCAAAATGGCTTAGTCTTAAAATAAGAGGGTAAGTACCATCTTTTTTGGCTCTTCTGGCATCTAACGCTAAAACAAGGTTCGTTTTCATTGCTGTAAAGGTAATTAATTTGCACTCAGTTTGCACTGAAAATATAGTTTAATATGGTGTTAAAAAAGAATTAATCATATAAAAACCAATGAGATACGTATCATTGCAAATCATATAAAATCATAAATTCCACGCCTGAACGGCACGGCAGGCTCTTTTTTTACATTTCAGCTCTGTTTAGCCCATTACAAGACTTTTAAGCCTCAAACAGTTAAATTATTTTTAAGTTGGCTCGATATTTTCATACAATTGTAATAGCCAATGGGTAATAGCATAATTTAAACCCTATTTGTGGTGCAAGTGTAAAGAAATAAGTATTTTTGAAAGGAGACTTAAACGCATGAATAGTAAAGCAAAACTTTGGTATTTAGAACATTTTGATGTGATGAAAAAACTAAGTAAAGACGACTTAATGAGCATGGAGAAGGCTATGGTAATGAAATCATTAAGTAAAGATACCATGCTTAGTTTCCCCAAAATGCGGGATAGCTATGTATATTTTTTAAAAAATGGAGTGGTAAAAATTGCTTCGATGGATGATGAGGGCAATGAACTGATAAAATACTTAGTGAAACCAGGGTATTTGTTTGGCGAATTAGCACTATTGGAAAGCAGCGAACACCCTGATGATTATGCAATTGCCGTTGAAGACTGTATAGTTTGTTTTATGGAAGCCGAAAAAATGAAACAAATGATGCTTGCCCTACCCGAGTTTAATTTACGCGTACGAAAAATGATAGGTTGGCGCATACGCAAAGTAGAAAACCGTATGCGTGATATGATTTTTAAAGATGCAACAACTCGTATTGCCGAATTTTTGATGGAATTTGTAAAAGAATTTGGCAAAGAAAAAAATGGCGGTTATACGGTGAAAAATTTTTTAACCCATGATGATATTGCAAAACTAACAGGTACATCACGGCAAACGGTTACCAGCGTGCTTAATAAGTTTAGAGAGGAAAAACAAATACAATACGATGCAAAAGAACTAAGCGTATATACACTAAATGCAAAAATATTAACATAAACTATTTTACCCTTCTCCCTCCTGATTTATACAAGGAGTAAACCCGTATAGCACTTCGGTATTGTTTTTAAACTTTTATCAGTCAATACAGTACATATAAAATTAAGAATTAATCACACAAATATTTTAGTTTATCTTAACTTTGAATTTACCATAAGCCCAACAATACCCGATTAAACTACCCTATGTCTAAACTAAAATGGATAGCCAAAAATACGCCTCACCCGCAAACGGTTGACCATCTTAGCACACAACTAAACGTAGGCGAGCCGCTGGCAAAGCTACTGGTATCAAAAGGTATAGAAACATTTGAGCAGGCACGCAGTTTTTTTCGCCCACAATATACCGATTTGCACGACCCCTTTTTGATGAAGGATATGGACAAAGCTATCGAACGTATTGAAACCGCTATTGCCAACAACGAGAAAATAATGGTGTATGGAGATTATGATGTTGATGGCACAACAGCAGTAGCACTTACCTATTCGTTTTTCAAAAAAATTCATACTAAAATAGAACACTATATTCCTGACCGATATAAAGAAGGTTATGGAATATCTATACAGGGAATAGACTATGCTGCCAAAAACGGTATCACACTAATTATAGCGTTGGATTGTGGGATAAAATCAATAGACAAAATTGACTATGCCAATGAAAAAAGCATTGATTTTATTATCTGCGACCACCACCTTCCCGCTAATGAAATACCAAAAGCCATTGCAGTTTTAGACCCTAAACGCCCTGATTGTGAGTACCCTTTTAAAGAACTTTCGGGCTGTGGAGTGGGTTTTAAACTATGCCAAGCCTATACCCAAAAAAACGATATTGACGAGGCCGAACTTTATCAATACATAGATTTGGCAGCGGTGAGTATAGCCGCCGACCTTGTGAAAATAACAGGTGAAAACCGTACATTAGCACATTTTGGGCTATTAAAAATAGTAGAAAACCCTCGCCCTGGTTTAAAATCATTATTAGAGTTTTACGCCCCAAAAAAAGAATATACCATTAGCGATTTGGTTTTTTCAGTAGGTCCAAGAATTAATGCCGCAGGGCGGGTTGCTCATGCAAGTGCAGCAGTACAAGTACTCACAGCAAATACTGTTGAAGAAGCACGAGAACTTGCCAAAGTGCTAAACGAGAAAAATACTGAGCGCAAAGAGTTTGACCAAAACACTACCAGCGAAGCACTATCTATAATGGCAGAAGACAGTACCCAACAAACAAGGTATAGTACAGTGCTTTTTAAGCCCAATTGGCACAAAGGCGTTATAGGTATTGTTGCCTCACGTGTTATAGAAAAATATTATAAACCTACCATTATTCTTACAGAATCTGAAGGGAAAATTACAGGTTCGGCACGCTCTGTAAATGGGTTTGATATACACGCAGCCATTGATGCTTGCAGCCATTTACTATTACACTATGGGGGGCATTTTTATGCCGCAGGGCTTACCCTGCTGCCCGAAAACTTAAACACCTTTAAAAGTGAATTTGAAAACTTTGTAAGCACCAATATTACCGAAAAAAGTCTGCACCCAAGCATTGACTATGATTTAGAAATAGATTTACCAGAAATTACCGAAAAATTTTGCAGAATACTAAAACAGTTTGGTCCTTTTGGTCCTGATAATATGTGTCCTGTTTTTCTATCGCGCGACTTGCGGATTAGTGGTAAAGACTGCAAAGTAGTAGGCAAAAATCATCTGAAATTTACCGTAACTGATGCTGATGAGAATATAAGTTTTGCTGCCATTGCATTTGGCTTTGGTGATTATTGTGAAGAAATGCGAGCTAACAAGTCGTTTGACTTATGCTATGCTATTGAAGAAAATACATTTAAAGGGCGAACTACTAAACAGTTTAATGTGAAAGATATAAAAGTAAATATACTTGAGGAAGTAACAAATGAAAACTAAAGGAACAGTATCATTAGAAGGGATGAAATTTTTTGCCCATCACGGTGTTTATGATTTTGAACGTGAAAAAGGCAATACTTTTTGGGTAGATATTTTTATGACAAAAAGTTATGACAATGCAAAAGAGGATAGCCTTGAAAACACCATAGATTACGAAAAGGTGTATGAGCTAATAGAAAATGTGATGCAACAACCCGAACCACTGCTTGAAACTGTGGCAAAAAAAACCATTACCGCTATTACAACTGCTTTTCCCTTGTTAGAAAGTATGAGTATTAAAATAAAAAAGACCAAACCACCAATAAAAGGAGCTAAACTAAATTATTCAGCCTTTGTATTGGAGTGGAGTAACGCTTAAAATATTACACACAAGAGGGCAATGGGTGGGCTGGTTTTTAGGCTCTCATTGCCTTTAACCATTGTTAAAATTGTTGTAAGAAGGTTCTATATAAAAACACTATGTTTTTAGTGTTTTTAAAGCCCATTAAATTAAAACAAAGCCTTGTTGGATAAGTCAAGTATTATTAAAACAAAAAAGATGTTTTGAAAAACGGTTTTAATTCTAAATTTATCCCAAATACTTGAAGTAGCAGAAAGTAAAGACATTTGGTTTCGGGTTACTACTTCAGAGTTCTTGAACCTTCTCACAATTTTACATTTATAAATAGCCATTTTTATAGCTACACTTTGAACAAATATACTAAACTATAAGTGTCGTAAAGTTTGTTAAAGTGAGTTTATCAATTGGCACATTAGCACATTAAAAACTAACTTCGCAGCGTATTCCAATAAAACGTATGAATAAAGTAGTTTCAAACGCTGATGAGGCGGTGAAAAATATACACGATGGTGCTGTGCTTATGTTAGGCGGTTTTGGTTTGTGTGGCATTCCTGAAAACTGCATCTCGGCATTGGTACGTAAAGGCACGAAAAACCTTACTTGTATTAGTAACAATGCAGGGGTTGATGATTTTGGTATTGGCCTACTGCTGCAAACCAAGCAGGTAAAAAAAATGATATCATCCTATGTAGGTGAAAATGCCGAGTTTGAACGTCAATTGCTAAACGGCGAGCTTGAGGTTGACCTTGTGCCGCAAGGCACACTCGCTACCCGCTGTATGGCGGCAGGCTATGGTATGCCAGTAGTATATACCCCTGCGGGCGTGGGCACGGAGGTTGCCGAAGGCAAAGAAACTAGAGACTTTAATGGCAAAACCTATCTAATGGAAGAAGCCTTTAATAGCGACTATGCACTGGTAAAAGCATGGAGGGGAGATACGGAGGGCAACCTTATTTTTAATGCTACGGCACGCAATTTTAATCCGCTAATGGCAATGGCGGGTAAAATAACCATTGCAGAGGTGGAAGAATTAGTACCCGCAGGCACACTTGACCCAAACTATATCCATACCCCTGGTATATATGTAAACCATATTTTTCAAGGGTCTGATTATGAAAAAAGAATAGAGCAAAGAACAGTGAGGGAGGGGTGATTTAATTAGTATGCAAATTTGAAGATTTGAAGGTTTGAAAATGAGAGAATAATGAGAAACGATAAAGAAAACCTAATTGTTAAACTAATTTTTGAATTTGCGATTGAAATTATAAAGTTTGCTGAAGAACTGGAAAAATAGAGAAAGTTTGTATTTGCCAATCAGCTTTTGAAAGCGGGAACAAGTGTTGGGGCAAATGTAAGAGAAGCACAAAATGCAGAAAGTAAAGCCGATTTTATACATAAAATGAAGATAGCGGCTAAAGAAGCCGACGAAACAGAGTATTTTTTGCTATTATGTAAGGAAGTAGATAGTTATCCTTTTAAAGAAAGATTATTAGAAAGTGTAAGAACAATAGTGAAGATTTTATCAAAAATTATTTCCTCATCAAAAACTGGAAAATAATTTTCAAATAAGCACATCTTCAAATATTCAAATTGACGTATGTTAGACAAAAACCAAATAGCACAACGTATAGCAAAAGAACTACGCAATGGATACTATGTAAATTTAGGCATAGGTATTCCTACTTTAGTAGCCAATTATATTCCCAGTGGTATAACGGTTACCCTACAATCTGAAAATGGATTGTTGGGTATGGGTCCTTTCCCAACGGAAGAAAATGTTGACCCCGATTTGATAAATGCGGGCAAACAAACCATTACTACTATTGATGGGTCAAGTTTTTTTGATTCGGCAATGAGTTTTGGAATGATACGAGCAGGGCGAGTTGATTTAACAGTATTGGGGGCTATGGAAGTAGCTGATAATGGTGATATAGCCAATTGGAAAATACCTGGTAAAATGGTGAAAGGTATGGGCGGTGCTATGGACTTGGTAGCCGCTGCAAAAAACATAATTGTTGCCATGCAACATACTAACAGAGCAGGCGAGTCAAAACTATTAAGCAAATGTAGTTTACCCATAACGGGGTTAGCTTGTGTGAGCAAAGTTGTAACTAACTTAGGCGTTTTTGATATAACAGAAGAAGGTTTTAAACTTTTAGAAAAAGCCCCAAACGTAAGCTATGATGAAATAAAAGCCAAAACAGCAGGGCGATTAGTAATGACGGGAAATGAGCCTGAAATGGTTTTTTAAGATTTACGATTTGGAATTTAAAATTTTAAGATAGCAACCTACTCTAAAGTTGAAGAATTACCTATTTGGCAAAAGGCGAGAGAGCTGGATAAGAAAATATTTAGTGTTGCCGATTTTATTTTACGAAACAAAGATTTTGGGCTGCGAAATCAGATTTTAAATGCGAGTGGCTCTATAATGGACAATATAGCAGAAGGTTTTGGAAGAAGTAATAGGTTAGAGTTTATAAACTTTCTTAGCTTTGCAAAAGGGTGGGCAGTTGAAGTAAAATCTCAATTGTATCACTCATTTGATAGAAAATATCTCACGGAAAAAGATTTTGAAGAGTTATATAGTGAAGTGGAAGATATTATAAAAATGCTTGCTGGTTTTATGGACTACTTAAATAAAAGCGAGCATAAAGGACAAAAATTTAAGAATAGAAACTAATTTCAAATTCAAAATATCAAATTCAAAAAACACCAAACATGACAAAAGTATCAGTAATAGGAGCGGGAGCGGTTGGAGCTACTGCAGCAGATGTAATTGCCTACCGTGAATTGGCAGACGAAGTAGTTCTTTTAGATGTAAAAGAAGGTTTTGCCGAAGGTAAGGCGTTAGATATTTACCAAACTACATCGTTATTAGGGATGAAAACCCGTATCAAAGGAACTACAAACGACTATAGCCATACGGCAGGGTCTGATGTGGTGGTAATTACCTCCGGTATCCCTCGTAAACCAGGGATGACCCGTGAAGAGCTAATTGGCACTAATGCTAAAATAGTGAAATCAGTATCAGAAAATGTGCTAAAACACTCGCCTGATACTGTTATAATAGTAGTATCAAACCCTATGGATACTATGACCTACCTTGCTCTTAAGTCAACAGGTTTGCCCAAAAATAGGA
This sequence comes from uncultured Burkholderiales bacterium, assembly GCA_964584305.1. Taxonomy (GTDB): domain Bacteria; phylum Bacteroidota; class Bacteroidia; order UBA8524; family UBA8524; genus SB11. Next base: position 307,165 of record CAZOZL010000002.1, on the reverse strand, counting down.
TAATAGGAATGGGAGGTATTTTAGATAGTGCTCGTTTCAAAGGGTATTTAGGCTTAGGTCTTGATGCCTCTACCGCCGATATACAAGCCACAGTAATAGGTGGGCATGGCGATAAAACTATGATACCTTTAACACGGTTAGCGGCATACAACGGTCGTCCAGTACCCGAGTATTTAAGTGCTGATAAACTGGCTGATATTGCAGGTGCTACTATGGTGGGCGGTGCAACACTCACAGGTTTGTTAGGCACATCAGCTTGGTATGCTCCAGGTGCGGCAGCAGCATTATTAGTAGAAAGTATAGTACGCGACCAAAAACGTATTTTGCCTAATTGTGTATATCTGGAAGGTGAGTACGGACAAAGTGATATTTGTATAGGCGTACCAACAGTTGTTGGGCGTAATGGCTGGGAAAGCATTGTTGACTATAACCTTAGCGATGATGAGAAAGCCAAGTTTGCAGCCAGTGCTGATGCAGTGCGTGCTACCAACAAAGTATTAACTGAAATAGGCGCATTATAAGCCCATTCTGAACTCGTTAAAAAGATTACTTTAGTTGCACAAGAAAGCACTTTGTAATGACGAAATGATACAAAAAAAGTCCCCCGATAAATCATCGGGGGACTTTTTTCGTTTTTAGTGAGATATGAAAAACTATACTATACAGCTTGCGCCATCAACTTGATATAGTTCTCTGTACCTGTGATGCCCATAGCACCCGAACCACTAAACATTTCCTTTTACACGGCAACTTGTAATTATTGGGGCAAACCTATTTGTCAACGTTTTTTGCGCTTCCAATAATGCCCCAAGCTGCTTCGGGGCTTACGTCTATTGGGATACTGTTTGTTCAGAATTTTTAGAATGATTGTGCGGGTTGTAATTGCTTAAACCTTTTGGCAACAGGCTTGTAAGTGTCTTTGGTAATGGCTTTACCCGTTTCTAAATGATATTTTAACCCTACCAAAACTTTGTGAAATATTTTACCAAAAACAGGTTTCATAAAAATTGCCATAAATGCTGGCTTCGTGCTAAACTTGGCTACATACGCAACACGAGTTTTATTTTCACTAATAGGAGTTAGAAAAAAATCGACCGTAACACTATCTACCATAGGCATATTGCCTCCTATTATGTCAATAGTCATCTTTTTTTGGTCAACAGCAGCAGTTATACGCTCTCGTACAAATGTTTTGCTGTTTATTTGGCATTCGCGTTCGCAACCCACAGCACCTTCATTGCCTGATGAGAAGTGCGACCCTGAAATATTAGGATTAAATAAATGAACTTCGCCAAAGCGGGCATATATAGTATCCCACACTTTAGCATTAGAAGCATTAACTTCTATTTCTGATGTAATTGTTTTAATGTTTGCCATCTTGTATCAATTTTATTAGAATTTGCTGGTACAAAGATGAGTACGTAATAGCAGGTTTATTTTTCTATTTAGTTCAACTATTGGTTGGTTTGGTTCATTCCTTAGTTTGTTTTTTTGTAAAAAGGGAAAATAAAGGTTTGGCAGTAATAAAATAAATAAGCAATACAACTACCGCCCCAACATATATAGGCGTTCTACAATAGTATCCATTCCGTATTTGTAGTTAGATAAACTGATGGAGGCTATGAAATTTTAAAAGCCGTAGGCAACATTGGCTATGTTGCCAAAGCCAAAAGCATTCTCCCGTCCCATACGCCTAATACAAAATGGGGCATAGTATTTTTATAAGTGCAAAGCCTGCTTTTTTATGGTAGCACCCTTATATCAATTTCACGTCCGTCTTTATTTCAAGCAAGGCAGGTCCATTATGGTTCAGTATCATTTGCATAGCATTGTCTAATGCGTCTTTTTCCGTTACCCGCAAACCATATACTCCACAACTTGTAGCATACTCGGCAAAGTTGGGGTTTACCAAATCGGTTTGCCATACATCTAACTCAATAGCACGTTGCTCTTTCGATATTTTGCCCAACTCGTTATTGTTTAACACTATTATTTTTATATTCATATTGTGGCGCACAAGAGTAGTAATTTCTGCCAAGTATTGGCACAAACCCCCATCGCCTGCAACTGCTATTACAGGGCGTGTACCTTTCACAGCTGCCCATGCACCCATTGAAGCTGGTAAGGCAAAACCTATTGAGCCTAAGTAGCCCGACATTAAAAAATCATGCTCTTTGCACTCGAAATATCGCCCGAGCGAGTAGGCATTGTTCCCAACATCTGTACACATCACAGCATTTTGAGGGGCAAGCCTTGTAAGGCTATCAAACACAGCCATTGAGCTAATGCCCATACCTCTATCTTCTAACAAGCGTTTTTGCTTTTCTTTTGCCCATATATCTTTACGTATGGCAATTTCATCGCGTTGGTTTTTGGCTTTGTGCTGCCCTTCAATACCTTCGTATAACAGGCCTGTAGTTACTGATATTTCACCCCATAATGGGCACTCTATTGCATGAAATTTGGCTAATGCCATTGGGTCGAAATCAACTTGTATAGTGGGTATTTTACTTGTTATACCTGTATGGTTTGAGAACGATGCACCAAAAACAATTATTAAATCGGCTTCGTTCATAAAATAAGAAGCAATAGGCGTTCCGCTTCGTCCTAATACACCACACCCCAAAGAATGATTGTCGCCTATTAAACCCTTGCCTTTAAAGGTGGTTACTACGGGGCAGTTTAGCTCATCAGCCAATGTATGAATGGCTTGTTTATGAAAACGACTGCCATGCCCCATAATTATTAGTGGGCGCGCTGCTTCGTTTATCATTTTTATTGCTTCTGCCAAATTTTCTTTGGGCGGGCTTATAGTTAGTGGAGTAATACGTCCTTTTGATATTTGTGCTGTTTCGTTTTCGGCGGCAGGCATCTCTTGCACCTCATCAGGAAAGGTAAGGTGGCTTACTTCACGGTTTAGTATGGCGTGTTTCATAGCTAATGTTGCCAATTCACTATGCTTAGAGTCTGCTTGCACCTGATGATTGAAAGGAGCTACACTTTCAAAGGCGTGCACTAAATTAACTTCTTGAAAATTGCCTGTACCTATTACTTGTGTTGCAACTTGCCCAGTGAGCGCAAGCAAAGGCGCACGGTCAACCTTAGCATCCCACATGCCAGTGTACATATTGGTAGAACCTGGTCCTGCAATGCCAAAACAGGCTGCAGGTTTGCCTGTTAGTTTCCCGTAGGCAGAGGCTGCAAAGGCTGCCGCCCCTTCGTGGCGGATAGCTATATATTGTATATTTCCTTTTTCTTCTTGGCGGCGCAGTGCATCGGCCAATCCCAAGTTTGAGTGCCCCACCATACCAAATACAGTATCTAAACCCCAATTTATTAGGGTTTCTGCCATTATATCGGTTATAGTAGTTACGTGTGGTTTTTCGGCAGGTAGCCCAACATATATTTCATTACCCTCTACTTTTAGTGCGTATTTTTCAGCTCCATCATCAAACCCAGGGGCTATACCTGTGCAGGGGTGGTAATCCCAGCCATGCCATGGGCAGCGTAAAAGTCCTTTTTCTATACTTCCTTCGCCTAAAGGGCCGCCTTGGTGGGGGCATTTATTGTTTAATGCACTAAATTCACCTTCAAAATGGGTAAGACAAACCTCTTTATGCCCTGCGGTAACAGTCATTACCCTTTCATTTTGCAATAGGGTTTTATCATCTAATACTTTATGCCAAACTAAATTATCGTTGCTCATTTTTCTTTTGTGTTTAATATGTCTCTATAAAATTAGTGGTGTACTCTGCTTTTTTAAGCCTCTTTATTTCTTTAGGATTAATATAAAGTACATTGCCCCAATAAAATAAATGCTCTTCTTTGGCTGTAACTTCAATGGGGTCGGCAACAAAATCTAATATTTCTTTGTTTATAGCCTCTCCGTTTTCTCCTCTCAAAATATAGTAATATGTTTCTCCGTCTTCCATTATCATTCTTAAAATTGGCGGTATGCCTCCGCTAATACAACGGATGGCACAACTACGGTGTACTTTACCTTCACCATGTTTCATTACTCCAAAGTAGCATTTAGGGTCAAGTATTTGCCCGCGTATTTTTTGCTGTTTTGTATTTTTTTTGGTAATAATCTCTTTATTGCCCTCCCCCTTAATTTTTACTAAAGATTGTTTGCCTTCGGTAAGTTCAAACAAGGTTTTGCCATCACCATAAATTAATGTTCCACTAAGTTGTATACGTTTCCCTTCTATACTGTTATGTTCTTGTTCTATTTGGGCAATAGTTTCTTCTGCGCCAAATTTTCCAAAACCTATAAGTAGTACAATATCATTTGTGGTAATACTATCGGGAAAAAATCCTTTATCAACTATAATATGTGGTACAGGTTGGTGGTGGAACTCGCCTTCTAAAGTGCGAAGGTTACCAAACTCAAACACATGGTTATTAAACTTTTTTTGCCCAAGAACAAGCCCAAAAGCAATAAAAGGTAATAGCAATACTATAACTATAACAAAACTTTTGGTTTGCTTTTTAAAACTCTTTGGGGTTTGTTCTTGCCAGCCAATGTAAAACTCGTTGCTCATACTGTTAACGGTGTTATTTCAGTTCCTTCAAGTTGAGGTTTGGGGTTCACCCATACTTCACCATTTTCTACTTTTATATGGTAGGTGCTTAACTTCTCGGTAAATGGGGGTGGCGATTGCCCGTTGTGTGGCAAATACTGATACCCATGCCAAGGGCAGGTAATACACCCATCAATAACCTTGCCTTCGCCCAAAGGCCCGTTTTGGTGTTTGCACAAATTGTTTACTGCACTTAGCTTGTTATCGTATTTAAATATGGCTATGTTTTCACCGTGGGCAATTATCATTTTTGCCCTATCATTAGGTATTTCGCTCACTTTACAGGCTTTCACAAAGCCATCTTGTGCAAGCAGTTTTTCTGTTTTTGTACTTTTTAGTGCTGCCTTAATGTGCAATGTAGCTATACCAACAAACCCAATAATCATTATACTTCCATTGCCCCCTTCTTGTTGCAAATAGCCCAATGCTACGTGCAGTACTATAAGGGCATAGGCAAGATATACCAACATATGCAGGCTTTTCCAAATTTTGGGGCTAAGGTTTTTTAGCCAAAAATCGTGGCTGGTAGCTGCCATTATAAATAGTATAACTAATGCCACAAAACCTAATGTTTGAAATGGAAATTGGCTTACTTGGGCATATAACACATTGGAGGTGAAAATACTAAGTATAGGGTTCTCATTACCCATACTATGAAAATTGAGTATTGAAAAAACGCCGTGCACTGCCGCTATTAAAAACATGGATACTCCCATATGGCGGCGGTTGTATAGCAAGGGCAAAAACGTAGTATTTAACCTGCAAAGTGGCCCTATTATTAATATAATATGCAAAAGCAAAAAAGCAGTGGTGGCTGTGGTACGAATAATTAATGTTTCGGCAGTAATGTTTGAGAAAAAAAGCATTTGAAAAATAATAAAGCTAATGGCGTATAATAATATGCCTCCCCACAATACCAAATCGTATCTTTTTTTTTGGGTATTCCATAATATGGCTTTGTATTGTGCTCCCACAGTTATTATTTATTATTAGATATTGCGTTTACAGGGTTAGGATTTTGGCGGCTTTTAAGGGCTATGCCCAACAAAATAATAAGTACTATACTTAGTACTATCCAAATGTATTTGTGGCGTTTGCGAAGCAAGGGGGTCATACTATTTTGCTTTCCTCCATTGGTTTAATAATACCGGCCAAAAAATTAAGATACCCGGTATAATTATCAGTTTAAAACCTATACCTGTACCTTTTGAGGCATCGTCTGTTTTTTGGATGCCTTTTGCCAAAAAAGCAATAGAAAACAAAAAACCTACTACCAAATATGTTATAAAAATTAAGAGTAGTAACATTGATACCCAATATAAATGTTTAAACATCAAAATACTAAAAAAATTATCCTCTTGTTTAAACAATTTTTTTTTGATTTCTGTTTTTCACTTACATTGTATTAGCTACTAATTTTTTATTTACTTAAAAAATAACAATACTATTATGAGCAAAGAGAAAAAAAATTAAATTACCCGAAAATACTACCATTGCTGAAAATTTTGACATTTCTATTGCTGAAAATACCACAGAGGCATTTTCAACAATTGTTAACCCCCAAATTACTGATGCAGTTACGCAAACCAATGTAAAGGTTTTAGGTGATGCAATGGCTATGGGTAACATTTATGAGGATTTTAACGCATAGCGATGCTTTTGGTGGTGGAGGTACTCCTTAGTTTGTTTTTTTGTAAAAAGAGAAAATAAGTGTAAAGCCAATAAAAAAGTTTAACCAGTTCATATTCCTTTTATTGGCGAACTCCGTTTAACCAATGCAAGCAAGAAAAATAGTATTACTGAGCCGACCTAAATTGCGATGGAGACACTCCAAATTTCTCGTGAAACGATTTTGAGAAATGAGATACATCTGCAAATCCACAATCGTAAGCAATATCGCTTATGCGCTGGTCTGATATGGTGAGTAGTTCAGCAGCACGCTCTATTTTTTTAGTTTTAAGGTACTGCGCAGGGCTGTTATTATATACCTTAGCAAACTCACGTTTGAAAGAGGATAGGCTAAGGTTGCTAAGCTCTGCCAACTCCTCAACACTTATATTAGAAAATATATGTGCATCAATAACTTCTTTAAGGCTTACTTGCTTGGGCGAAAATATATCTGATATAAGTTGCATTATAGATTCTGCTTTCTCGGTTTTGGTAAGCAATAAAATCAATTCTTTTAATTTTAGTTTTAGTAAGGCTTCATCTACCAGTTGAGGGTTTTGAAAATAGAACTCTAAACTTTTTATAAAACTATCAATCAGTTCATCACCTGCTACCTTGTGTATATCTACTTTTGTAGTGCCTTTTTTATATTGCTTAATAAAATCAGGAATATCATTTTCATATATCTTTTTCAATACTTCGGGGTATAAATGTATTGCAATGGCTTCACACTCTCCATATTCTGACGTTTGCAGCCATTCTCCTATAAATCTCCCACATTTCATTAGCACAGCATCCTTGGGGCGTAAGCGTATTTTTTTTGTGGTAGAGTGAGCATCGTGTTCTCCTTGTAGTACATATAAAAAACAAGCCTCATCAGGCATTTGGGCAAGTGTTTTAAAAGGAGGTATAAGTATCATCTTTTCAAAAATCATCTTCTCAAAAAGGTCTAAATATTTATAATCTTTTATCATATTAGATAACAGTGTGTTGCTTATTGCCTATCAATAATAGTGCAAAATTACGTTTTGCCGTATTGGCAGCATATAAATAAGAAAACAGGCATAGCACTATTAAAATACAAAGTATTGAATAATGCAATACGGGTATGGCTTATTATATTTGTATATGCTCTCATCACTAAAAAATGGAATAAAAAAAGGACTTCGGCAGGCACAGCTATTTTTTCCTGTCCGTTTCTTTTTGGTACTTACAATACCCTCAAAAAAAGTATTAGAAGAGGAGAATTATAACAGCTATAACCACAAAAAAGACATTCCTAAAATCTTTTATACGGAGAACGAAAAAATGCAGGTGGTAGGGAACACTACTTTTGAGAGAGTGCTACATATAGCTACTTACCTAAAAGGGAAGTATGGAGGGGGAACAAAAAACTTGGGGTATTCATCAGAAAAAACACTGCATACATTGCAAACCCAACCCGAAGGCACTTGTGGAGATTACTCGCAGGTATTTATCCTTTTTTGTATTTTAAATGATATAAAAGTGCGGGAGTGGGGGGTACACGATAAAGTATATAAAAATACCATTGGACACGTGTTTAATGAAGTGTATTTGCCAGAGCAAAACCAGTGGATGTGCATTGATTTACATTTTGCCATTTATTTTAAAGACACCATTACACAACAAGCGTTATCCATGCCCGATATTATTAAACGGACAGCTGAAAGTAAAGAAGAAACTATTGAGATAGCCCACTTTTTACCCATAAAAAACAGTGCTGAGGGCAGAGCTTATATTAAAAGTATTTACTTTAGGCGAACACATTTGTTTTTCTTAATTACCCATTATCAGAATAAAAAAATGGACGATGCCCTAAATAGATTTAGTAAACTCCCTATTCCGCTGGTGCATTTATGGTTAATTTTTAGGCGACATTATTATAAGTATATGTTAGTATTTAACTATGAAACCGAAAAAGAAATTAACCAAAAACTAAAAATTATATTTAAAAAATATAAATCGTTGCTATAAATGGAAAGTAGCTTGAATCCTGCTTTTTTCAAAACCATACGGGCATCAGGACTTAAGTTCTGCTTTTAGACCGTAATTTTGAAAACAACCGAATTGAGGCAGTTAGAACTTGAACTTACAACACCCTAACTTATGGATACTGCACCCCTCTCCGCTTTGAGAGGGATTTTGTGGTAATTGTACCTTCACCATAAAATCGGGTGAGGTGATGAGGAAACAGGCATAACAACAATATTAAAATACAAATTACCAGAATAATGCATTACGGGTTTTAACATAGTTATCAGTAAACTTTAAATCTAAAACTTAACAAGCACTTATGCTCTGCCATTTTGGCTTTGTAGTATTTTGGCACGAGGCTTGGCATAAATAAACTTTTATAAGAACAACACGTTTTTTAATACAGTATAATAACACTAAATGTTTAATAAGGACGACCACAGGGGAATAGTGATTGCAGGGCTTTCATCAGACGAGCAAGAAGGAACAGAGTTTTTGCCCCTACTATCGCAAGAAGAAGAAGACGAGATACACAAAGAGGCAATACCTGATGAACTGCCAATATTGCCACTGCGCAATACCGTAATGTTCCCTGGTGTGGTGTTTCCTATTACCGTAGGACGTGATAAATCCATATCACTTATAAAAGATGCTAATAAAGGTGAAAAAATTATAGGTGTTGTTACACAAAAAGACGGCTCTATTGAAGACCCTTTAAAAGAAGACCTTTACGAGACAGGCACAATAGCCCTTATACTGCGTACCTTGCGTATGCCTGATGGCAATACTACTGTAATACTGCAAGGTAAAAAACGCTTTAAAATTGAAGAATTTACCAAAACAGAACCCTACTTTAAAGCTCGTGTATCATCGCTTGATGGTAAACGAAAAAAACTAAATAAAGAAGATAATGCAACCATAGAAGCGGTGAAAGACCTTGCCTTAAAAATTATTGAGCTTTCGCCCAATATACCTACTGAAGCAGGTTTTGCTATTAAAAATATTGATAGCCCAAATTTTTTAATCAATTTTATCGCCTCTAATTTAAATGTTGATACTTCTGAAAAGCAAAGCATATTAAACGAAAATTTGCTAATAGATAGAGCCAACCTTGTGCTGGTAAATTTGCACAAAGAGTCTCAAAAATTAGAGTTAAAAAATAAAATCCAAGACAAGGTGAAAGGCGACCTTGACAAGCAACAACGAGAGTATTTTTTGCAGCAACAAATAAAAGCCATTCAAGAAGAACTGGGGCAAGAAAACCCCGACCGTGAAATAGATACAATGCGTGAAAAAGGGAACGCAAAAAAGTGGAGCAAAGAAGTAAGTGAATTATTTAATAAAGAGTTAGACCGTTTGCAACGTACCAACCCTATGGCACCCGACTATTCAGTGGGGTTAAACTGGGCGCAGTTGGTACTTGATTTACCTTGGGACAGTACTACCAAAGATAATTTTGATATAAAACGGGCTAAAAAAGTATTGGATGCAGACCATTTTGGTTTAGATAAAGTAAAAGACCGTATTTTAGAATACTTAGCCGTATTAAAACTAAAGGGTAACATGAAAAGCCCTATAATTTGCCTGTATGGCCCTCCGGGTGTGGGAAAAACCTCATTAGGAAAAAGCGTAGCAAAAGCCATTGGGCGTAAATATGTTCGTATGTCTTTGGGGGGCTTACGAGACGAGGCTGAAATTCGTGGGCATCGCAAAACATATATTGGCGCAATGCCAGGGCGCATTATCCAATCGCTAAAAAAAGCACAGTCATCCAACCCCGTATTTATTTTAGATGAAGTGGATAAACTGGGCAATGATTTTAGAGGCGACCCATCATCAGCACTTTTAGAGGTGTTAGACCCTGAACAAAACAACACTTTTTATGATAACTACGTTGAAATAGACTACGACCTTAGCAAGGTGATGTTTATTGCCACTGTCAATAATTTAGATACTATACAGCCCGCCTTGCTTGATAGGATGGAAATTATAGAACTAAACGGATACACTGTTGAAGAAAAAATACAAATTGCTAAAAAATACCTGCTTCCAAAACAAGCCGAAGCACACGGGTTAAAAAAATCGCAAATGAAACTTAGCGATAAAGTATTAGAAAAAGTAATTGAAGACTATACTGGAGAATCGGGCGTACGGGGACTGGAAAAGAAACTAGCTACCATAGCCCGCCACCAAGCACGTGATTTTGTTGCCGAAAAAGATTTTAACCCCACTGTTTCTGTTGATGATGCTATACGTATTTTAGGGGCTGAACGTATGGAAAAAGATATGTATCAAGGCAATGATGTTGCTGGGGTGGTAACTGGCTTGGCATGGACACCCATTGGCGGCACTATACTTAATGTAGAATCGATATTAACACAAGGTACGGGTAAACTTACCCTTACAGGCAAGTTGGGCGATGTAATGAAAGAATCAGCGGTTTCTGCGCTTACTTTCTTAAAAGCCCATGCCGAGTATTTAAATATTAACCTTCAGTTATTTAATCAACGCGATATTCATGTGCATTTTCCTGCGGGTGCTATCCCAAAAGATGGACCTTCGGCGGGTATCACCATATTAACCTCGTTGGCATCGCTATTTACCCAACGCAAAATAAAACCCTTTTTAGCCATGACGGGCGAGATAACCCTAAGGGGTAAAGTACTGCCAGTGGGCGGAATTAAAGAAAAAATATTAGCCGCAAAACGTGCGGGCATAAAAGAAATTATTTTGTGCGAAACAAATCGAAAAGATATTGAAGACATTAAAGCCTCTTATTTAAAAGGGCTTAAATTTCACTATGTAAGCAATATGCTACAAGTGTTGGATATATCTATAACAAAAGAGATAGTTGAAAACCCAGCAAACTTAACCGTAAAAGAAACCACCGAAACAAACGAAACTAAGGTGAGCGTAGTATAAGGTAGCTTTTTGTTTGGCAAAAAGTAAGAAACAGGAAGCTATGTTCATATTCTAAGACCATTACAAGTACAAGAGGAAGAAAAATCTTAGCCTGTGCGGCTGTTTCCCCTCCTAAGAAGGCTGGGGCAGGATAGATGATAGTTCGTGCCATTCAGGCGGGATTAAAGGGTGGCTAAAAGTGCCCGTGCCAGTATAGACTAAGGGGTGGTGTAAAACTACACTTGCAGCCCCTCTTCAATATAATCCATAAAAGAATGGATTACCTTTATATGGATTTCTTGGGCGCGGTCTGCATACTGGCTGTGCGGCGCACGTATTTCTACATTCACCAAAGTTGCCATTTTACCGCCATCTTTACCAGTAAGCCCTACTACCGTCATGCCTTTTTTATGGGCAGCTTCAATAGCATTTAGCACATTTTGTGAGTTACCGCTGGTGCTTATTGCCAATAGCACATCGCCTGTATTGCCAATGGCTTGCACATAACGTGAAAATATGTGTTCGTATCCATAATCGTTACTTACGCACGATATATGCGAGGGGTCGCTAATAGAGAGTGCCGCAATAGGTTCACGGTTGTTTTTGAAACGCCCCGTTAGTTCTTCGGCAAAGTGCATAGCATCGCACATACTACCCCCATTGCCACACGCTATTATTTTTTTACCTGCTTTTAATGCCTTCACCATCTCATTGCCGCCAGCAACAATATTTTTTATATTAGCATCATCATTCAAGAAATTTTGCAATACCTGCTGCGCTTCTATAAAATTTTTACGAATTAGCTCCATCAATTCTTACTTTGATTTTATCCCGTGCCTTTTGTCGAACAATTTTTTAGCATCGTCTAAAAATTCTATAAACTCCTCTACATCGTAGTTTGCACCACGTGGTGTAGCCAATAGTTCTTCCTCATTATCTAACAGGCAGTAATTGGGTTGTGCATTACTACCAAAATAGCAAATTTGTATATCAGCATTTACCCGCCCAATGGTCTTTTTCACTTTCCCATCAACTTTTGAGGTTATCCACTCACTTTGGGGCAGTTCTGTTCTGTCGTCAACATAAAGTGCTACCACTACAAAATCTTCTTCCAATCGTTTTAAAACATCGGGGTCTGCCCATACTTGTTCCTCCATTTTTCGGCAGTTTACACAGCCATGCCCTGTAAAATCAACAAACAAAGGCTTGTGCAGGTCTTTAGCACATTGTATGGCTTGGTTATAATCAAAATAGCCTTTTAAGCCATGCGGTAAGTGTAAATTTTCGGTATATTTTGGTTCTTCGCACAAATTGCCCTTGCCCTCACCTTTTATCATAGCAGGTATATTAAAATCGTGGGTGGTAGTAGGGGGCAAGTAGCCTGCTAAACCTGGTAATGAAGCGCCCCACATACCTGGCAGTAAATACACTACAAAGCTAAAGGTAATGATAGAAAGAAATAAACGAGGTACACTCAAATACTTCACATCACTATCGTGAGCAAATTTTAGTTTCCCTAAAAGGTAAACTCCCATTAAAAAGAAAATTACTATCCAAAGGGCAATGTATATTTCACGGTCAAGTAAATGCCAGTGGTAAGTTTGGTCGGCAACGCTTAAAAATTTAAGTCCAAAAGCCAATTCAATAAAACCCAATACTACTTTAACGCTATTAAGCCAACCGCCTGATTTTGGCATACTCTCCAACCATTTGGGGAATATAGCAAACAAGGTAAACGGTAGTGCAAATGCCAATGAAAAACCCAGCATTCCTACTATTGGGCGCAGCACGCTACCTTGTGATGCTTCTACTAAAATACTGCCCACAATAGGTCCTGTACACGAGAAAGAAACCAGCACTAAGGTAAATGCCATAAAAAATACGCCTATCAAGCCACCTCTATCACTTTGCTTATCTATTTTATTTACAAACGCACTGGGTAGTGTAATCTCGAACATCCCAAAAAATGATACCGCAAAAATTACAAACACTAAAAAGAAAATAATATTTACTACCGCATTGGTAGAGAACTCATTTGCCCCTCCCGCACCTGATAGTGCTGAAAATAAAGTGCCTATAATGGTATATATTAGTATAATAAATATGCCATATATAATGGCGTTTCGCATTCCTTTTGCCTTGCTGCTATTCCCTTTTAAAAAGAAAGTAACCGTCATAGGTATCATAGGGAATACGCAGGGAGTAAGTAGGGCTACCAACCCTGAAACAAAAGCGATGATAAAGAAAAGGATTAAATTGTCTTTTTCTTCACCACTATCGCCCGCAAAATTTTTCACTTCACAATCGCCGTCGTTTAAAATAGAAGTACTGTGTTTAGCGTTGGCGTAAGCCCCTGAATCTACTTCAATGTTCTTTTTGCCAATGGAGTCTATCACCCCTTTTTCTATTAAGGCGCTGTTGCCAAGTGTGGTATCAATATTATTGTTTTGTGTATCCGTAACTTTATCACTGTCTGTTTTAGTGGGTTTAACTGTTTCAATAGCATTTCCACCGCCTACGGTTTTAATTTTTAGTTCAAGGTCTACATCAAACTGCACGCATTGCTCGTCGCACATTTGGTAGTATAGGTTTACTTTTATAGTAGGGTTGGGCGATAAAATTTTTATTTTATGTCTAAATTCTGCTTTATGCTTAAAAAAAGTAACATCGCCTTCCCATACGTCATCGTATTCTTTTAGTTGCCCAATGGGTTTTGGCAGCGGGGTTAATAATTTATAAGCACTACTTTTCTCATAAGTATGTTCAGTTTTTTGTGGACCATCGGTAGTGAAATCGTTTGAGTACAAGTGCCACTTATCAGGGATGTCGTTGGTTTTAAAAATCAACTCCACTACATCGCCCACCTTAACATTCTGTTTTGATGCCGTTAACTTCCAAGTAACGGGTTTAATAAGTTTTTGCTGCCCAAATAATGTAAAAGGGCTTATTAAAGCAATAACAAGTACAAACAGCAGTTTTCTCACAATATTTTTCTTCATTTACAGTGGAACAAATTTAATCTAATTAATGAACCCAAAAAGGATTTTTAAAATGCGATATTGTTGTTCTTTTCTCCAAAATCCAAACCAAACTTATAATGTGCTGTGTTTTTACCTTTTTGTCCAGTAGGTCATAAAGTGTTAATAAGTGTACAACTACCATTATTTAAGGTGGGTACACTAAGATAATTTTGAACTGATTTTACGTTATAATGGTGTAGTATGTACAAAAGAATAGTGCTTTTATTTTTACTTGGTAATGTAGTGGTAGCAGGCTTTAGCCAAAAAAAGAAAACCGCCGTATATGAATATATTGAAACCTATCAAGAGTTGGCAGTTAGCGAGATGGAGCGGACAGGAATACCTGCAAGTATTACTTTAGCACAAGGTATTCTTGAATCTGCTAATGGAAATAGCCGCCTTTCAACTAAGGGAAACAACCATTTTGGCATTAAGTGTAAGAAAAATTGGACGGGCAATACTATATATGCAGACGATGACGAACTTAACGAGTGTTTTAGAGCTTATAAAACGGCAAAAGACTCTTATATAGACCATTCATCCTTTTTAATGGAGAATAGGCGGTATGCTTTTTTGTTTGATTTAAAACCCAACAATTACAAAGGCTGGGCAAAAGGATTGAAAAAGGCAGGCTATGCCACCAACCCCAAATATGCCGATATACTTATTATTTTAATAGAACGACACAAGCTAAACAAACTGGATAAGAAGGAACGAATAGGAAAGAAAAAAAAGAAAAAATATATCCCTACCCACCGCCCCGACCCAATATTAAAGAAAAAAGGAAAGCTATTTAAGTTTAATGGAATACCCGCTACTTTAGTAATGGGCGGACAGTCTGCCGTTTCTATTGCTACTACCTATGGGTTGCGACCGAAGCAGTTTTATAAATACAACGATTTAAAAGCAGGTAGCGATATTGTGCCTAATAGCATTGTTTATTTAAAACCTAAAAAACGGAAAGCTAAAGAAGCATACCATATTGTAACCGCAGGGCAAACCATGTATGCAATAGCACAACAGTTTGGTATTAAACTAAAGCATTTATACAAAAAAAATAGAATGAAACTTGGGCAAGAACCCGCTATTGGGCAAACCATATATATGCGTAGGAAACGCCGCCGTGCGCCTGAATTAAGAGACCCAAAAGCCGAAACACCAGTTGTTTTACCTGCTAATGAAGATGTGAAGAAACAACCGTATAGCGAAAAGCCGATGGTAACCATAGCCCCCAGCGAAGGAGAGAAATACAACGCCCCCAAAAAAGAAAATAAAACAGAAGCCGTTGATTTAATTGAGATTAGCCCAAAATCAAAGTATAAGGTAGAAAAAACAAAAAAAGAAACGAATAGAGAGAAGCCCAAAGATGTTTTTGTTGAAAAAAAGAGTAATGAGAAATATAATGTAGAGATTGAAAACAAAAACAAAGAAACCTACTACAACAAAAAACGCTTGGATAATGTACGCTACCACGAGGTGAAAAAAGGCGAAACCCTGTTTGCCATAAGCCGCAAGTATGGTAAAAGTGTGAGCCAAATAAAACAGCTTAACGATTTAAAAAACTATGCCCTTACCGTTGGGCAAAAACTAATTATCAACCAAAATTTTAAAGAAAAACAACCCGATACAGAAAGCACCAACTTTTACCACGAAGTACAAAAAGGCGAGACCCTATACAGCATAGCCAAGCAATACAATACAAGTGTTGATGCACTAAAAAAACTGAACACCCATAGTGCTACTAGTTTAAGCATTGGGACGAAACTACTAATATCAAAAGCGGGTAAGGTAGCACCAAAAAAAGCTAAAGCCGTAACCACCAATACCATTTACCATACCGTAGCAAAAGGGGAGACACTATATAGCATAAGCCGTAAATACAATGTGAAAGTAGCGGCTATAAAAAAACTAAATAATTTAAAAGATGTAACTTTAAGCGTAGGGCAAAAAATTAGAGTTAAGTAACTCCAAACTAAGCACTTTGCGAAACTCCTCTATTTAAAAAAGCATCAAAAGGGGCAATTACCTTAAATACATCGGTAGCGTAATTTAAAAAATTTTTATCCATTACAATTTTGTCAGCTATTGGCTCGTGCGAGGCTAAGAAACTTTTGTATTTTAATAACTCACCTTCGGGATGTTCTTTATCAAAGCCACGGGGTACATTTTTTAGTTTCTCCCCTCTTATTTCTCCAAAATATTTTTTAAAATCTTTCCCGTTAATTATTTTCTTTAAATCAGCAGCATTATAGTCAATCTCTTGGCGTATGGTTGTCATCCAAGGAGTGGGCGGCAAATATGCACCGCCTGCCAGTACCGTTTTGTTAGGCTCAATACGCACATAGTATCCTGCTCGTCCATGTTCATTTTTTCTACCGCCGCCACCAATTATATGCCCACCAATATAGGTTTGGTAGGGTGTTTTATCTTTAGAAAAACGCACATCCCTATAAATGCGGAATACACTTTTTTTCGCTTCCACATCCTTTACAGAAGGGTCGAACTTGCTAATATTGGTAATTAGCCCATCCATTAGCGAAATAAATTCTTCTTTACCAGCTTCGTAGCGTTTTTTATTATCAGCAAACCACTCTTTGTTATTGTTGGTTGCCAACTCTTTTAAAAACTGTATAGTTTCTTTACTTATCATAATTAGCGATTATTGTTTTAGTGAATTGTAAAGCCATTTCGGCAAGTGTTTCCCAAAGATTACTCTCTGTACTTTCTATTATATACCACCCTTTTAGCGGTGGTTTGGTTTTAAATGGGCTAAGTGGTTTGGCAGTACTTATTCCAAATTTTTCTATATCAAAGTTACCACCCAAACGAAACCCCATTCCTCCTTTACTATAAAAGGCAAATACCTTATTGTTTACCTTCAAACCGGGGGCACTCATCATTTTACCAAGTATCACGCCAGTGTCTTGTTCGGTAAATTTTTCAGCTATTTGGTTAAAAAGGACTTCGCTCACAACTATAAGTTTTTAATTTCTTCTTGTTTTTTTTTGGGTAGTGATTGCACTACAATAGTATAGGCATGGTCTATCAACTCTCTTATTAAATCATCTTTTACGCTACCATCCATATATACAGAATTCCAGTGTTTTTTGCTTTGATGCCAAGCTCCTTTAATTGCGGGGTACTGTTCTCTCAATTCCATTGCTCGTTCTGGCTCACATTTCAAATTGATAAAGTGAAAGGGGGGCACAGTTTCTTTACCCATCTTCATATCATCAGTATTTGTAAGGCTAAACATTTTGCCCATTACCTTTACCCAAATACTGCCAGGTCCCATTGGGCTTTCAATGGTTACACCAGGTTTGTTTTGGCAATGGTTTATATATTCTTCTAAAGTCATTTTTTTAAAAAAAAAGGGAGAACGTAGCCCCCCTCTTAATAATTTTGTAAGCACTATTGGTTATCCCACTGAGTGAAATCCTACGCGGTTTCCTTCACTATCCATAAACAAAGCTATATTACCGTGCTCACCAATATTAGTTTTGGGCATAACTACCTTCCCACCCGCAGCTTCAACACGCCCTAAAGGGGTGTTTAAATCATCGCCACCGTTAAGGTATATTAATGAACCATCAGCTTGTGGAGTACTTCCGTTGCCAGCTATTATACTGCCGCCAACTCCTTGTTGGTCAGAAGGAAAAAATGCCATTTGCGAGCCATCCATTTCCATTTCTTGTAGTTCAACATCCAATACTTTACTGTAAAATTCTTTTGCACGTGCAAAATCGTTTGCGGGTAATTCGAACCAGTTAATTGCGTTAGCCATAATTTTTAATTTTTAAAGTTAAATAATTTGTTTTTATCAATGACAAAAGTATCTCATTTGCCAAGTATATAAAATACTAAAAAACTATGGTTCGTATATTTCAGAATGGCTATTTTACTAAAAAAACATATATTTAATAGTATATTTGGCAATAGTAACGTAAGTTTTAGATGGTTAAACAAGAACAGCTTTTTATACTAATACAATCGCTTAGCCGTAATGAGAAACGCTATTTTAAAATATTTTGCGGAAAAGAAAAAAGCACTGCTAATTATCTAAAACTGTTTGATACCATTGCGCTGCAAGACAACTATGACGAAGCTGCAATTAAACAAAAGTTTGAAGGGGCTATTTTTATTAAACAATTACATGTTACCAAAAACTACTTGCGCAAACTTATATTAAAATGCTTGCGCGATTTTCATACGGGTATATCCAAAAATGCAGAGCTAAAAGATTTACTGCGCAATGTGGAGATATTGTCTAATAAAGAGTTGTACCCACTTTGCCTTAATGAATTGCGAAGGGCTGAACAAATAGCAGTAGACTTTGAATTGAACTATGGTTTGGTAGAGGTTTACGAGTGGAAACGCAGATTAGCACAGCAACTCCAGCCACATAACTATGCCATATTTGAACGATTGCTAATAGCTCAAAACAAGATAATAAATAGACTAATAGCTACCAATAATTATTGGCAACTTACCACTAACTTAACTTCAAAACTTAGTGCAAGGCAAGACTTGGAAAGTGATTATATGTATTTAATAGACAACCCTGATAATGCCAAAACACTTGAAGAAAAGGTGCTTCACTACAACTCTTTATATTTTAGGTATATAGCCAATAACAAACCTGAAGTGGCTGAAGCCACGCTATACAAATTAATCGAATTATTGGAACAAGATGCTAAACTGTTGCGCTATAATATGAGTTTATATACCTCATCAGTAAATAATTTAATCAGTTATTTGGTATATACTAAAAAACACAATAAGGCTTTGGGGTTAATAAATCAAGCAAAAAAAATGTATACCCAATGGAGGCTGGTAAGCGAAAATAAAACTATTTTGAAGCAGGTACTACGTACATATAATATTGAATTAGAGATTTATAGAGACAGTAAAAACAATTTGAAAAATGCCGAATACATAAATAATATTGATGCATTTATGGCAGCAAATGAAAATAAAATACCCAACGAGTATCGCTTGTCTATTTTTTTTCAATTGGCTTCAATACATTTTGTATTAAAAAATTATAGCCGCTCTTTGCATTGGATAAACCGAGTGCTTAATAATAAATTTAAGGGACAGCGTCAAGATATTTTAGTGCAAATACGTTTGCTAAATCTTATGGTACACCTTGAGCAACAAAATATATTTGTGTTGCGCCACTTTGTAGAAAGCACCCAACGCTTTATTAATAAGTTGGGCAATATTGACAGGTATCAAAAAATACTACTGCGTTTTTTCTCTAAAATAGGGAAAGCATACCCATATCAATACAAAGAACTATATCAGGAATTGTACTACCAGTTATTTCCTGAAAACGAAACCTCGCCACTTTCACAAACTGCTATTGATTTTATTGATTATAAAACATGGATAGAGGAGAAACTTGACTCCAAGTAGGCTGGGTAGAATATAGTGCTGCGCCATTGGGGTTGACAAAGTTTACAAACAAACCACAGCAATAAGTTGGCGAAATTACTTTCTAAATACTATTGTACTAAACAATAAATGAACTGCTATCTGGATAGTGATGATAAATATTGTTAACTGCTTGATTTAAGTTTTTGAAAAAAAAAGTATTATCGCATAAGATAAAGTAAGAGAGTATTAATAACTAAACCATAGCTAAAATATTATATGGCACTTGAAAAAACAACAAAAATCAACCTAAACGTAAGAGAATTACAGCTTAACGATATTGGAAAAGTAGTTGATTATTTCGTTAATTCTGATGTCGAATTTCTTAAAGGGATGGGGGCTGATAAAAACAAGTTTCTCAAAAGAGAGGAATGGGTTGAAAAACTTAAAGTTGAATTTAAGAAACCATATACCCAAAAAAAGATTTACTACATTATATGGTTAATGGATAACCAGCCAATCGGACATTCTAATGTAAATAGCATTGAATTTGGAGAATCGGCTATAATGCATTTACACTTATGGAAAAGCGATAAACGGAAGAATGGACTTGGATTGGAGTTTCTCAAATTGACCATTCCATATTATTTCGAACATCTAAAATTAGAAAAGCTGATTTGTGAACCATATTTGGAAAACGTCGCTCCAAACAAAACTTTGGAGAAGTTAGGATTTGAATTAGTCAGAACCTATGATACAATTCCTGGTTGGATTAATTTTCGTCAGACCGTAAATCGATTTGAACTGAAAAATACACAATTAGAAATAATAAAAAACGATATATAGTAACGTGTATAAAACTAAGTTAGTAGAGCACCCAACGCTTTATTAATAAGTTGGGCAATATTGACAGGTATCAAAAAATACTACTGCGTTTTTTCTCTAAAATAGGGAAAGCATACCCATATCAATACAAAGAACTATATCAGGAATTGTACTACCAGTTATTTCCTGAAAACGAAACCTCGCCACTTTCACAAACTGCTATTGATTTTATTGATTATAAAATATGGATAGAGGAGAAAATTTAGAATTTTGGATTGGATGTGGGATGTGTGGAAATTTCACCATTGCGAGGTCTTCCGAAGCCCACCTGAATGGCATAACAAAGACAGGATAGGCATAAATGCCTAATTCTATTCATAAAAGTTTTTGGTAAGGTTATGAATTGCGGCAGGTTTCAACCTATCGCTATATTATACCCACAATTGTGCAAAGAAATAATGCAGTAGCATTTATGCTTTTCTATACTTTTACCGCTGTATGTCGCCATATATAATATTAGGCAGCATTGGGCTGTATTTCGGGGTGTTGCTAATAATAGCTTGGGTAACAGGGCGCAAAGCCAGTGCCGACGGTTATTTTCTGGGAAACAAAACCTCGCCTTGGTTTATTGTTGCTTTGGGTATGATAGGGGATTCTCTTTCGGGAATTACCTTTATCTCTGTACCAGGTAGTGTGGGGGCAAATAACTTCTCGTACTTGCAAGTGGTGATAGGTTATTTTTTAGGCTATTTCATAATTGCCTACGTACTACTGCCTATTTATTACCGTATGAACCTCACTTCCATTTACACCTATTTAGAGGATAGGCTGGGTAGATATTCACAAAAAACAGGGGCATTATTTTTTATGGTTTCCCGCTTATTAGGGGCGGCAGCAAGGTTATATTTAGCCGCAAATGTGATACAATATTTCGTGTTCGACCCTATGGGAGTACCTTTTGGCGTTACCGTAGCGGGCATTATAATTTTAATATTGATATACACCTACAAGGGCGGGATACAAACTTTGGTATGGACGGATACCTTACAATCTATACTGCTATTAGGGGCGGTGGTATTTACTATTTTTTCTATAACTGATAGCTTGGGCTGGACTTTTGGCGAGATGGTAAACCAAGTATATAATAGTGATTATGCCAATATGCTACAACTTGACTGGGCTGGAAAACACTTTATAGCGAAGGATTTAGTTGGGGGTATGTTTATTAGCATTGCCATGACTGGGCTTGACCAAAACATGATGCAAAAAAACCTTAGCTGCCCTAACCTTAAGGACGGGCAAAAAAATGTTATTAGCTTTAGTTTTGTAATGGTGTTGGTAAATGTGTTTTTCCTTTCATTAGGGGCATTACTATTTATGTATGCAGCACAAACAGGGTTTCAAATTCCTGCTAAAACTGATGATTTGTTTCCACAGTTAGCACTTACCCAACTGGGTACATTTACAGGTATAGCTTTTATTGTAGGGCTTACAGCATCTACATTTTCAAGTGCCGATAGTGTGCTTACTACCCTTACTACATCGTTCTATATCGATTTTTTAGAATTAGATAAAGGCAAACTTTCTACTAAGCAAAAAACCAATAAAAGGCATATTATTCATATTGTATTTGCGGTGCTGCTATTGGTAGTAATATTACTGTTCAAAGTGTTTAATCAGCAATCTATTATTACTACTGTACTGGTTTTGGCTACCTATACTTATGGGCCTTTGTTAGGCTTGTTTGGTTTTGGTATATTCTCTAAAAAGAAAATAAACGATGGCTATGTACCGCTAATTTGTATAGTAGCCCCACTGTTTACCTTTTTTATTTATAAAGTAGCCCCTTATTGGCTGGGGGGATACAACTTTGGGTACGAACTATTATTATTGAATGGTATATTTACCTATATAGGATTACAACTAATAGCGAAGAAAAATGACGAATAAAAAAATTGAAGAGGCAGCAAAAGAATGGCCCGTAGTAAAAGTTACTGACTCGTGGCAAATCTTTAAAATAATGTCCGAATTTGTGAAAGGCTTTGAAACCTTATCAGCTATTGGGCCTTGTGTATCCATATTCGGCTCGGCACGCACAAAACCTGATAATAAATATTATCCTTTGGCAACAGAAGTAGCAAGCAAACTGTGTGAGGTAGGATACGGTGTAATGACGGGTGGAGGACCTGGAATTATGGAAGCAGGAAACAAAGGAGCTAAAGAAGTGGGCGGAAAATCGGTAGGGGTAGATATTGATTTACCCTTTGAAACCAAAGTCAATGATTTTATTGACAATGATAAGCTAATACACTTCGATTATTTTTTTGTACGTAAGGTAATGCTCGTAAAATATGCACAAGCATTTGTGGTTTTCCCAGGGGGTTATGGTACTATGGATGAACTGTTTGAAGCACTTACTTTAATACAAACTCAAAAAATTGATAAATTCCCTATTATTTTGGTAGGTAGCGAGTATTGGAAAGGATTAATAGATTGGATTGAAAGTGTGATGCTGAAAGAAGAAGGCAATATTAACCCCGATGATTTATTTATGTTTAAAATTGCTGATACGGCTGATGAGGTAATTGATACTATTACTGAATTTTATGATACCGACGATAGAATACAACCCAATTTTTAGCCGCGCTGTATCAGGTATATAGTATAAGCTATATAGGCTAAAAGGAATAGCACCCCTTTTGAACGGGCTATGGTGTGGCGTTTGCCCACAAATAGTAAAATAAATAAGAGTAATGTACCGCCAATATTTACCAGCATATCAATTTGATTAAAAGAGGTAATACCCATAGGGCTAAGAAAAGCACCCGTCCCTAAAATTAAAAACGTATTAAAAATATTACTCCCCACTACATTGCCAATAGCTATATCGCTTTGTTTTTTGGTGGCGGCAACAAGTGTAGTAACCAGCTCGGGCAGGCTAGTACCCAAAGACACAATGGTTAGTCCTACAAAATTTTCACTAAGCCCTGCCGACAGTGCTATGGCTGTTGCCCCATCAACAATCCATTTTCCGCCAACAGTTAATCCCACTAAACCTAATACAAGAAATAGCCATGCTTTGTTGCGGCCCATCTCTTTTATTTCTTTAGTCTCTACATCTACTGCACCCTCTTTGGCAGCATAAAACGCATAAAAAATAAATACTAAAAAAAAAGAAAGTAATACAAAGCCATCAATACGGCTTAAAGCCCCTATATACGGCACACCTGTATCGGGCAAGTTATTAAGGCAATCTACATGCTCTTGTTCTATCAGCCAGTCGCTACCCAATACAAAAATTAAAATAGAGCTTAGCAGTACTAAGGGTATTTCTTTAAAAATTGTATTTTTTTGTACTTTAAGTGGAAATACTATGGCTGCCGTGCCTAAAATTAAAAAAATATTAAGAATATTGCTTCCTACTGCATTGCCAAAAGCAATATCGTTTTTTCCAGAAATACTGGCTAAAATAGTAACCACCAACTCAGGCGCAGAAGTGCCAAAGGCAACCACAGTTAGCCCAATAATAACGGCACTTATATTAAACTGCTTGGCAATGGCAGATGCACCATCTACCAAAAAGTTGGCACCGTAAATTAGGAGAAAAAATCCTGCTATAAATAGCAAATACACCATGTACAGAAAACTACTTTTTTTTTTAAATAAAGTTTAAAATCAATACGTATTTAGTAGCGAGTTACTTTAGCATCTCCCCACAAATCTTCAAGTCCAAAAAATGTTCTTTGTTCTTCTACAAAAATATGCACCACTACGTTTACATAATCCAGTAAAACCCACTCATTATTTCCATATCCCTCTTTGTGCCAAGGCATTTCTTTGGCTACTTTTTTCACCTCATCCTCAACCGAGTGTGCTATTGCTTCTACTTGGGTATCACTTTGCCCGTGGCAAATTACAAAATAACCAGTTGATGCACTCTCCAACTCCCTCAAATCCATTACCACAATATTGTGTGCTTTCTTCTCTTCCATTCCTGCAATAACTATATTGCAAAGTGCAAGACCTTCATCGGTCTTATTTTTTTTATTCATCCGCAGAAAAACTTTAAATTAGGCGGCAAAGTTAAGTTATTTGTTTCAATCACTACTAAAAACACAACTCATTGGCGGACAGTATTTGTTTCTGCCACAAATAGGTTCAACAAATGCCTATTGTAAAGAACTATTAGGCGGTTCAGTGCTACCCCCCGAAGGTTTGGTGGTACAAGCGGGTGTTCAAAATAATGGCAAAGGGCAAATGGGGAATATATGGCAAGCCAAAGAAGGTGAAAACCTTACCTATAGCTGTATAGTATATCCTAATTTTATAAGCCCGTTAGAGCAGTTTTACCTTAATATGGCTATATCATTATCGGTGGTAGAGTTATTAGCAGAGTACATTGCCGATGTAAAAATTAAATGGCCCAACGATATTTATATAAACAATAAAAAAATAGCAGGTATTTTAATAGAAAATAGTTTGATGGGTAATAAGCTACAATCATCAATAATGGGGCTGGGCATTAATATTAATCAGAATAGCTTTAAAAACTTGCCCAATGCCACCTCATTATTTAGGGAGTTGGGTATAAGTTTTGCCTTAACAGATATATTAAAACAGTGGTGTATCTTGTTTGATGGGTACTATACCTTGCTAAAATCACGTAGCTTTGGCGCATTAAACAAACTGTACTTACAGCGAATGTGGAACTACAACAAGCAGGTACAATACCACAAAAACCAAGTACTGCACACAGGTACTATAAAAGGGGTTAACGCTTTGGGGCAATTATTGATGGAGGAAAACGGAAAACAAGTAATTTACAACTTTAAAGAAATTAGCTTCGTTATATAAATATATGTGCTATGCACCTACTGATAGATCAAGGAAATACTACTACTAAATATTTTATTGTTGATATAGTTGATATAAAGGATGAGATAATATTTCATACCACATTAGCAGGTATAGCGATAGATACTATTAATAGCTTAATTGAAAAATATGCCGTGCAGCACACACTGGTAAGTTCTGTAAAAGCAGACTATACCCTGATAAAAGAAAAACTGACAGGAAATAATATTTTATTTTTTGATGATGAAAGCCAACTACCTATATCCAACCTATACACCACACCAGAAACATTGGGCAAAGATAGATTGGCAGGGGTTTGTGGTGCAGCAAAACTATTTCCCCAAAAAAACTGCTTGGTTATAGATGTAGGTACTTGCATTACCTACGATTTTATTGATGCTGAAAAAAAATATTATGGTGGAAGTATAAGTCCAGGCATAGAAATGCGTTTAAAGGCTATGCACACATTTACAGGCAAGTTGCCACAAGCCCCCATACGGTGGGCTAATGATTTTATTGGCAATAGCACACAAAGCAGTTTACAAACGGGCGCACTGCACGGTACTGTAAACGAAATTGATGGTTTTGTTTCCCAATATAAAAAACGATTTGGAGCAATAACAATAATAATGTGCGGTGGCGATACCAATTTTTTGGCGAATAGATGTGAAAGTGAGATATTTGCCGCCCCCAATTTAGTAATAATAGGGTTAAACGAAATTTTAAAACACAATCTTCCGCATGGTGCGTAAAGCAATAAGTATTTTTATTTTGGTAGGGTTTTCATTTATAGGCTCTGCACAAAACCTTACGCGCTCCCCTTACTCTGCCTTTGGTGTAGGAGATTTGCAGTTTAATGGGTTTGCACAGCAACAAAGTTTAGGGCGCATCACACAAGGGGTTCGTTCTTTTGTTGATTATAGTATAGCAAATCCTGCATCGTATAGTGCGCTTAGGTTTACCTCGTATCAGTTAGGTATGCACGCCGTTGATGCAACTTTTAAAAGCAGTACACAAAACCAGCGCACACAAACTATGAGTTTTGGGTATTTCTCGCTGGGTTTCCCTATAAAAAACAAGGGCAATGGAGGCTTGGGAGCTGTTTTTGGCTTACAACCATATAGTGCCATTGGGTATTCATCGTTTACCAATACTATTGATAGCGGTACGGGGTTTTATCAAAATGTGCAAGAAGGTTCAGGAGGGTTAAATAAGTTTTATGTAGGATTAGGCGGGCGGATAAGTAAAAAAATATCCATAGGGTTTAATGCATCATATCTGTTTGGGCAGCTAATAACTACTGATAAGGTGTACTTTAACTCAGACTCGTCTTACTTAGATTATCGTGAAGACCGAACAAGATTTGCAGGCGGATTTAATTTTGATGTTGGGGTACAATACCACGATAGTATAGGCGTAAAAGGAGAAGATGCTAAAATAGGGTTTGTTTTAGGAGCTACCTATCATTTAGGTTCAAACATAAATGCGTCGCAAGAGTTGTATGCAAGAACAGTACTTAGAACTGGTACACAAGATATTAGGCGTGATACCATTAAATTTGCCGATGGGCAGCAAGGCGCACTCACAATACCCCAAGCTATTAGGATAGGTTTAGGTATTGGAAACGGAACAAAAAAACACCGGTGGTTTGTTTCAGCAGAATATTTTAGCCAAGACTGGACAAAATATATTTCGTTTGGTAATACTGAGCAGTTAAGCAATCTTCAAAGCACTTCTTTAGGGTTTAGCTATCAGCCACAATTAGCAGAGTACGAAACTGATGTGTCTAAAAAATACTACAATTTTGTAACCTATAAATTAGGAGTAAGGTATGCAAATACACGCTTAACCCTTAACAATGAACAACTAACAGAATATGGTATTAATTTTGGCTTAAGTTTACCAGTGAAACCATTTAAACGAGTTTCATACCTGCATTTAGGTGTAGAGTATAACTCGAGAGGGAATATTAGCAATAACTTAATAAGAGAAGATTATTATCGCTTCATTATAGGATTTACATTAGTAGATAAATGGTTTAGAAGATACAAGTATGATTAATAAGAATATAAAAATGAACATGACAAAGACCTTTGTATTATCAGTAGTAATGCTTGCAGGGGCAATAGGTTTTTTTAGCCAAGCAAAAGGTACTTATACCACTACAAGCATAAGGGAAACCAATACCTTACCAGCGCAAACAAGTATAGGAGATAGAAATGATACCGAACCAGAGTGTGAAAAACTATATGGCAAGGATAGTTTAAAAACAAGGCAACAAACATCACTATATCGTGATGAGTTTAGAAGAGGCAACTATATGGCATCACTTTCTTCTTGGAGGTATGTATATAAAAACGCACCTTGTTTCAAAGAGTTTATTACCGCTGATGGGGCATATTTAATGGGCTTATTAATAAGCAAAACAGACCCTAAGGACACAACCACACTAAGTGCGTATGTAGATACACTAATACAAATTTACGATACTCGTTTGCGCCTTTTTGGCGAAAACACTAATGTATTGGGACGTAAAGGAAGTGATTTGTTTAGATATTTCCCTGCAAGAAGAATGGAGGCCATAGACCTAATGAAAAGATCTTTGGAAGGGGAGGGCAACAACACCTACGCACCTATATTAACCGATTTGATACTGGCAGCAACTCAACAAAATAGGGCTGATAAAAAAGTAACTGATGATGAGGTATTACAGCTGTTTGATAAAATTACATCCGTTGTTGACCATAACATAGCAGCATACAGAAAACAATATAAAGAAGCACAAGGAGATACCGCCAGCATAGGGCAAAATATGCGCTACTGGGAATGGGTGGAGAGCTATGTAGTAGCAGTAGTAACCCCCTACCTTACTTGTGAAAAACTAACAGAAATTTATACCCCTAAATTTGAAGCTACGCCAAATGATAAGAAGCTAATAGAGAAAATAATTGCACTGCTTACCCGTTCGCCCAATTGTGCAAAAACAGATTTTTACCTTAAAGTAGCGGAGAAAAATTTAGAACTTAATCCTGATGCTAATGCCGCGGCAGCACTGGCAAAAGCATACCACCAGAAAAAACAATTAAACAGAGCAAAAGGCTTTTATGAAAAAGCTGCCGAACTTGAAGAAGATAATAGCAAGAAAGAAAAATACTATTTGGTATTAGCCAGTATTGAACTTAGCGCAAGCAAATGCCAGCAAGCACGCAACTATGCCAGAAAAGCATTAAAACTTAACCCAAACAGTGGCGAGGCATATATGGTAATTGGCAATGCCTATATGCACTGCACAAGTGCTTGTGGTACTACTAATGTGAGCAAAAAATACCCTTACTTGGCAGCCTACGATAAATTTGTAAAAGCTAAAAGTGTTGATGCTTCAGTTGCAGCAAAAGCAAATAGAGCTATGGCTACGGCTAAGGCATTATGGCCAAAACGTGAGGACGCTTTCTTTGAAAATTTAACCGATGGTATTACAGTAAATACAGGCTGCTGGATTGGCGAAAGCACCATATTACGTACTATTAAATAAAAAAAAGAGTAAACTTTGTATAAACCCCCCGCAGCAAAACCCTGTGGGGGTTTTTAGTATATGATTTCAGAAAAAACATATTATACCATAGTAATTTTTTTTCTACTGCTAATGTTTAGTGCATCTGCTTGCATTAATATTGATGATAGAAGAAAAGCTAATGCTTTACTAACTGATACCATATACCCTGAACGGGGAATTGATGTAGTATTAACGGTAACAGACTCGGGGCATAAAATTGCCGAAATCCAAACCCCGCTTATGGAGCGATACTCGGGTAAAAACCCATATATAGAAATGACAGAAGGGCTGCGAGGGCTATTTTTTGATAAAACGGGAGTGAAAGAAAACCAGTTAGATGCTGATTACGGTATTAGCAGGCAAAATGAAAAAATTATAGAAGTGCGGCGAAATGTGGTATTACAAAACGTGAAGGGAGAAACACTGAACACAGAAAAACTAATTTGGAATCAAGCCACACAAAAAATATATACGGATGAGTTTGTTAAAATTACTACCCCTGATGAGGTAATTTATGGCGATGGATTTGAATCAAATCAAAATTTTACTGAATACCGTATTTTTAAAATTAGAGGCATATTAAGCCTTAAAGATATGGTAGATAGCACCGCAAAAAATGATACTACGTAGAATTGTTGAAATAACATGGCTTGCAATAGCCATGGTAAGTATAGTCGTTTTTTTTTACCTACTGCTTACCGAAGGTTTTATTAATGGCAAAGCCTACATATACTGTATTACTGCGGCAGCAGGTTTTTTTATGTTTTATGTGCGCCGTAAGCAAAGGCTTATACGTAAAAATAAAGAGTATAAGCAGCAGGTTTCAACCTGCCGCAATGCATAACAAAACTTTATGAATAGAATAGGCATTCATGCCTATTTGTTCTATTAAGCAGAGAGGCATATCCCGTGAACGGTCTTAAATAGCATTTAAAGTGTAGCCGTTTCTTGTGCAATAACAAAGGCTTTCCAATCTTCCAATAATTCCCCCTTCAACACTCTGGGAAACTTGTTTTGCGAACCTAATCTCCCTTGTCTCTCCATCCATTGTATAAAACAACGGGTAGGCACTATATCAATAATAATATCTTTTAGGGCATGCTTGCGTTCAACAGCATAGTCATCGTTTAGTGTACATAAAATAGCATCCAAACGTTCTTTTATAAAATTTTTGTCTATTGGTTCATCACAAGCTATATACCAATGGTGGGCAAAAAGATTGTCGAAACGTTCACCACAAACGGTAAACTCTCTCATTTCTTTATCTGTTTCATTGCTAAGCAATGAGACTGCTTGCGTCATATTTTCTACTGAAAGATGCTCGCCCACTAAACTTAAAAAGTGTTTAATTCTACCTGTAATAACTATCTCAAGGTTTTTAAAATCAACCAGCTTAATAGTATCACCAATTAAATACCGCCAAGCACCAGCACAAGTAGAAATAACAAGAGCATACTCTTTTCCCAGTTCAACATCCAATAGGGTTAGTGCCTTTGCCTCTGGTTTTAGTTCACCATCTTCGGTAAAGTTATCCCTGTCAAAAGGGATAAACTCAAAATAAATACCATTTTTTATCTGCAAGCGCATTCCATTAGCATTGGGTGTAGTTTGGTACGCCAAAAACCCTTCTGATGCTAAGTAAGTTTCAAAATAGTAAATGGGTTGCCCTAAAAGTTTTTCAAATGCTTTTTTATAAGGGTCAAGCGAGTGTCCGCCATGTATATATACTTTAAAGTTGGGCCATATATCGTGGATATTTTCTATTTTGTAATAGTCAATAATATTCTCAAAAAGTATCTGTATCCAAGCAGGTACGCCAGCTACTATACCCACATCCCATTTTTTGGCATCACGTACCATCTCATCCACTTTTTCTTGCCAGTCTTTCTTTTTTCGTGTTTCTTTTTCAGGTTTAGAAAAAGGCTGCACCCATAGCGGCAAGTTTCCTGTGGTTATCCCACTCAGGTCGCCACTATAATTATTGCCATTAAAATCTAAATCGGTACTTCCGCTTACCATTAGCGTGTCTTTGGTAATAGCATCTTTGGGAAAATCTTCGGTACGTGCAATACTAAGGAGCTGGCGTGCACTAGTGCGCCTTATAGTTTTAAGCATATCAGTAGTTATGGGGATAAACTTACTTGCCCCCTCTGATGTGCCAGAGCTAAGGGCAAAATAATTTACTTTACCCGGCCACGAAACATTTTTTTCGCCAGTGCGGGCACGTTCCCACCAGGGCAACATGGTACTATAATCTCCAACAGTGATGTTTTTAGCAAATTCAGTAGCTATATCTTGACTAAAATATATTTTTTCAAAATTATGTTCTTTTCCAAACTCAGTATTTTGTGCACGCTCAATAAGTTTACGCAGCGTTTTGGTCTGAATATCAAAGGCTTTCGGTTGGTTAGTGTCAAACCTACTTTTTATTTCCCTTCCTTTATCTACAATAGATTTAAGAATCCCCATTTTATCTTTGCAGGTTTATTAATAAACTTGCAAAGATAATTTAAAAAAAACAAAAGAGAGGGTAAACGTATTTTTGCGTATATTCTACATATAAAGAGAAGAATTTAGGAGAGAAACTTAGTATGATTGAAATAGAATTAAAAGAAAAGTGGGAAACATTAGAAAAAACTTTAACGGATGATTTTGGTAACAAACCCGATTTGAATAAAATATTATTACTTATAGGGATACGAGAATTAGGAAAAGTAAAAAAAAAATTCACCAAAGAAGATAAGGTAAGTTTAATGCATATTGCTGTGTGTAAGTTGCTTAGCCAATCAGGCTATTATGAACTTGAGGGGATAGACCAAGACGGGTGGCCACATTGGAAGTTGATAAAAAAACTCCCTTTTATAAATATGTTTGAGCAAGAAATATATTTGCGCCATCATGTAGTGGAATACTTTGAAAATTTATAGCAATGTGCCTAAATATGTTTGTTTGGCTGCTACCTTATTGGTATTTTCGAAAACATTAAATGCATCCAATTTAATAAAACAACCAAATTTATAAACTATGAAAGTATTTACATCTCTATTTATAGTGAGCGTTCTCCTTGTTACTGCTTGTAAAAACAAAACTACCAAGCATAACGATGAAGCTACGGATACTAACAAAACAGAGCAAATAGCAACTGTTGAGGCAGAACCGACGGAAACGCCCCAAGAAGTAGAAGAAATATTGAACCAAAAAGTAAAAATAACTACCGAGTACGGTGATATGGTATTGAAACTATATGATGAAACACCAAAGCATCGTGATAACTTTATAAAACTAATAAAAGAGGGTTTTTATAAAGACTTACTGTTTCATAGAGTAATACAAAGCTTTATGATACAAGGCGGAGACCCTGCTTCAAAAGGGGCAGCTCCAAGTGTTAATTTAGGTTCGGGTGGTCCTGGCTATACCATACCTGCCGAGTTTAATTTGAAATTAGTACACAAAAAAGGGGCATTAGCAGCGGCTAGGCTTGGTGGACCTTCAAATCCAGCAAAAGAAAGTAGTGGTAGCCAGTTTTATATTGTACAAGGGCAACCCGCACACGCCCAACAGCTAAAAGCATTTTCAGCAAGTAAAGGGTTTACCTACACACAAAAGCAATTGGAAACCTATGCTACTGTTGGGGGAACGCCACAGCTTGATATGGACTATACCGTATTTGGTGAAGTAATAGAAGGGTTGGAGGTGATAGATAAAATTGCTGCTGTACAAATAAGTAATAGCAATAGACCTGTGAGCGATGTTAAATTTAACATTACTTTAATAGAAGCCGAACAAGAATAGGAATAACATTTGCATTATCACCCGAAACCATTAGCAAGCAAACCAAGTCTTTAAGTGAAGAGATATTTTTAAATAACATGAAAGCAATTAATAATAAAAAAACTCTTTTTGCCCTTATAGTATTACTCTCGTTGGGTTGTGGTATTAAATTATTTAAGAAAAAAGTGAAAGAACAAAAAGTACAAATAGAAACAGAATACGGCAAAATAGTATTGAAACTATATAATGAAACGCCACTACACCGTGATAACTTTATAAAACTAATAAAAGATGATTTTTATAAAGATTTACTGTTTCATAGAATTATAGGCGATTTTATGATACAAGGGGGCGACCCAGACTCTAAAGGTGCGCCAGCAGGCAAAATGTTAGGAGCAGGCGATATAGGCTATACCACACCAGCCGAGTTTGATAGTGCCTTGATTCATAAAAAAGGAGCTTTAGCCGCCGCTAGGCAAGGCGATGCGGTGAACCCTAAAAAAGAAAGTAGTGGCTGCCAGTTTTATATTGTAGATGGAAAAACACAAACCGAGGATGAACTACAAAGACTATCAATGCAAACAGGCGTGAAATACACGCTAGAGCAAATAGAAATATACAAAACAATAGGCGGCACCCCATTTTTGGATATGCAATACACTGTATTTGGTGAAGTTGTTGAAGGTATGGACGTAATTGATAAAATTGCAGCAGTGCAAACAGGGCGTGGAGACCGCCCCGTAAAAGACTTAAAATTTACTATTACTCTAATAAAATAGTTCATATTTGGTGGTAAAATACATTTACATAGTATTTGTTGTATTGTTTGGAGCGGTGCAGGCTATGGCACAGCAAACAGTGGTAAAAGGGCGTGTGATTGATGCTAATACAAGCGAGGCAATACCTTATGTAAGTGTTTTATTTTTGGGTACTTCCATAGGTATAACAACAGATTTTGATGGCTATTTTACCCTAAAAACCACCCAAAAAGCAGATAGTATTAGAGTCTCTTTTTTAGGGTTTGTAACCCAAATAAAACCAGTAAAAAAAGGGATTACACAAACTATAAATTTTCAGTTGGTTGAAGCCGTTGCCGAAGTTGAAGAGGTAATAGTGCGACCGGGCGAAAACCCCGCCAATACAATTATTAAGTGGGCACAAAAAAGAAGAAAAATAAACGAGTATAAATCTTTAGAAGCATACCAATACGAAAGTTTTACAAAAGTACAATTAGCAATAGATAACCTTTCTGAAAAAATTAGGAAAAGAAAGCTAATGCAGCCAATACTACCACTGTTTGATACACTGGCACATCTTGCAGAAAATGGACGACCCGTATTGCCCGTATTTATTTCTGAAACCCTTTCAGATTATTATGTGCTAAAAAAACCTCGCCGTGTTAGAGAATATATAAAGGCAACAAAAATTGTTGGCGTAGGTGTTACTGATGGTAGTGTAATATCACAAATTATAGGGTCAAGTTTTCAGCAGTATAATTTTTATGCAAATTGGATAAATATTTTAGATAAGAACTTTGTATCGCCTATAGCCAGCGCATCATTAAACTTTTATATTTTTACACTGCGTGATACCATAGAAATAGATGGAAAACCGTGCTACGAGATACAGGTAAATCCTAAAAGAGCGGGCGATTTGGCATTTAAAGGTAAAATTTGGATACAAGACTCTACCTATGCCATAAAACGGGTGATTTTAAAAATTGGTAGCCAAGCTAATCTTAACTTTATTGATAAATTTAAAATTCAGCAAGAGTTAGAACAAACCAGCGCAGGTCCTTGGTTGCCCTCAAAAACTAGGGTATTACTTAGTATTCAAGAAATTAGTGAAAATTCACCCGGTATGGTGGCACTATTTTATACTTCAAACAGAGATTTTGTAGTAAACCAACCCAAGCCCAAAAAATTTTATGATACACCTTTAGAGGTAGCTGAAGACGCTACACAATTTGATAAAGAATTTTGGGACGAAAATCGTCACGAAAAAATAAGCGAGTCTGAAAAACGCGTATATCAAATGGTGGATACCTTACGCAATTTACCCGCCGTTAAAACATGGATTGAATACGTTGATATTATTGTTAGCGGATACAAAGAGGTAGGCAAGGTAGATTTAGGTCCTTACTCTTTATTATATGGATTTAACAATCTTGAGGGTAACCGCTTTAGGTTTGGTTTTAGAACCAATGAGTATTTTAGTAAAAAATGGACGGTGAGAGGCTATTTAGCCTATGGAACGCGTGATGGAAGGTTTAAGTATAGCGGGCAAATTGATAGGATATTATCAAGAAAACACTGGACTACCTTTAGTATATCGTACAAAGATGATGTAGAGCAAATAGGAGTAACCGACCAAGATTACTCTACCAGTAACTTGTTTAATCAAATAGCCCTTTTTCAGGCAGATCAACTAAATAGAACCATTGACTATAAAGCATGGGCAAGCCGAGAGTTTAGGAAAGGATTTACAGGCAGGTTGACAGTGAGAAATAAATCTTACTCATTTACTCCCATTCGTGATTTTAACTTTGCCTACATTACCAATACAGAAGACCCTAACAACCCTGTTGTCTCAAACAGTTTTATCAATACTTCGGTTACAGCAAAACTACGCATAGCCATGAAAGAGCTTTTTATTATTAATGGAAATAATAGGGTAAGTATTGGCAATAGCTTTGCCCCACAACTTGATATAGCCTATACCCGTGGGATAAAAGATGTTTTTGATGGTGGTTTTAATTATGATAAGGTAGATATAAAACTGCGCCAGTATATTGTATTTGGTACGCTTGGGCAAGGAAACTATATACTAACAGCAGGGAAAGTTTTTAACCCATTGCCCTATCCGCTTTTGTTTGTACAAAGGGGTAACGAGGCTTTTGTGAGTAGTAGAAATGCCTACAACTTGATGAACTTTTTTGAGTTTGTTACCGACCAATATGTAGCCTTAAACTACGAGCATCATTTTGATGGTTTTTTTACCAACAGAATGCCACTAATTAAAAAATGGAAATTAAGGCTGTTTGCTACTGGTAAAGGGGTTTGGGGTTCTGTAACCAAAGAAAATTTAGCACTATTACCCAAAAATGATGCACAAGGCAGACCCGTATCTGGATTTGGAGAAATAAACCGTGAACCCTATGTTGAATTAGGATACGGTGTTGAAAACATCTTTAAAATAATTAGGGTTGATTTTATTCACAGAATTACCCACCTTGATAATCCAAATGCACGCCCATTTGGGGTGAAATTACAATTACAGCTTAAATTTTAAGAAGGCTTCTTTTAATACTTCATCAGTAAGTATGTGGTGTCCTTCATTGGGCAGCAGTAAGGTAATATTGCGTATTCCTTTTGCAAATAGTTTACCTGCCTGCGGTGTAACTACGGTATCTTTTTTGCCATATACTAAAAGCACAGTACTATTATTTTTGTTCAAGCTATTTTTGAGCTTGCTGGAATAAACACCAAAATTTTTTAAAACCATCCAGCGTTTATAAAGCAAGGCGCGTTTTTCTTCCGTGTCAATTTTACGCTCTATAAAGGCTTTATATGCAGGGGAAAATATGCGTAAAACGGTGAACCACTTTAGCGGAGATAAAATAAAGTTGGGGGCAGCTATAAATTTTTTAAAAAGCGAGTTTCCCAAGTTGGTATTTACGGCTAAGTGATACCACCCATCGTTGCCTACACCTGTTGCAGCCATTAGCCAAAGTGTGTTAATCTGTTCTTTAAACAACCATGCGGTGCAGGTAGCTGCTTGCCCACCAATGCTATACCCAAAAACAGAAAATTTAGCAGGATTATTAAAAACGGCTAATAGTTGGATAATGATGGCTTTCCAGTCTTTTTGTGTGGGTTCTTTTGGTTCTTTCCACTCACTAAACCCATGAAAAAATAAATCAATACTAAGTATAGTAAATTTTTTGCTACACTGCTTTTCCAGCACTTTTAGTGATTGTGCATCCTTTCCATAACCATGAAAGGCAATCAGCAATTCCTTACCCGTTCCAAAAATTTGGTAGGCTATTGTAGAATTGTGGTATATAATTGTTTGTGGCAAGGTATTATTGTTTAAGCCTCAATTTTCCGTCTTTTTCTTCTAAAAGCCCTACTTTTTTTAATATTTTTATAGGAGAAATACCTATACCGTAGGTATAATATGCGGCACTAAAATCATCGCTAACGGTGCTTGAAAACAAGGCATACCTATATCCCAATCCCACGCTAATATTAAGCCAGTCGGTTATTTTATACATGGCTTTAAAACCAAATTCAAGCGGTACAAAACCAGCACGTATCTGCTCTATTTTATTGTTGGTGGTGGCATCGTAGCGGGTACGTTTACCACTACCAAAACCCAATTGTACAGGTACAGCCAGCTCCCAGTGTTTGGTGGTATAAAAAACATACTCGACCGTTGCACTAATATAAAACATAGACAAATCTTGCTTAATTTTTCTTTCAGCAGGGGTGTATCTATTAATGGTAAGTGTGCGTGATACTGTATTGCTATTCCAGTAGCCACCAATAAAAAAACGAACACGGTTACCAAAATCAGCCCCTATTCTTATCCCATCAATGGTAACGGGTATCTCTCTAAAAAAACTTTGTCTGCCATCAAGTTCAAGCGCAAAGGTAGGTTTTGCAGTGCTTACATAGTGCTTTATGGTATCCCAGTGTTTTATTTGTGCTTTGGGTTGTTGGGCTATTAAACAAAAGACGAGCAGGCAAAACAATTGTATGAAAAAATAGCGGATATTATTTACTAAACTGGTTTGCACTAAATAAATGAAGGGTTTAAACCTTTATAGTTTTTTTGGAGGCTACGTTATTTACTAACGGTATTTCTGTTTCTTTTATTTTATTAAAACCACCGTAAACATTACGAATCCTCGTGAAACCATGTTTTTTTAATATTGATGAAGCCACTACCGAGCGGTAGCCGCCAGCACAGTACACATAGTAGTCGGTAATTTTATCCAAAGTGTTTATTTGGTTTTCTAAGTCCTGCAAAGTAAGCCATTTAGCATTTTTTATATGCGATTCTTTAAACTCGCTGGCTTTTCGCACATCCAATACTTGTATTTTACCGTGCTTATAATCCACTTCCAACTCATCAGGTTCAATAGAAATTAAAATATCAATAGGGTGTTTGCCTTTTTTCCATGTTGCAAAACCACCTTTAAGGTAGCCTTTAATATGCTCAAAACCAGTTCGGGCAAGGCGGGTTACGGCTTCTTCTTCAGTGCCGTTTTCACATACTAATATCACAGGTTTTGCTATATCGGCAACAGAGGCTGCCCAAATGGCAAATTGTCCGTCTAAACTCACACTTATCGCATTGGGTATAAAACCTGCTTCAAAATCAATGCTCTTGCGGCAATCTATTATTAAAGTTTCATTGGCTTCTTTTTCAAAATCTTTTAGTGTTAGCGGGGTTAAGCCTTTTGCTACTACATCTTCAAAAGAAGTATATCCTACTTTGTTCATAGTAGCATCTTTAAAAAAGTAGTTGGGGGCAGGTGGCAAAGCATCAGTAAGTACTTTTATAAAAGTAGCTTTGTCCATATCCTGCATGGCGTAGTTCAGTTTCTTTTGCTGCCCAATGGTAGTATAGGTTTCCTGTCCTATGTTCTTACCGCAGGCAGAGCCAGGACCATGCGCTGGGTAAACGGTTAAATCATCAGGAAGGGGTTTTATTTTGTTGTTTAGCGAGTCGTACATCATGCCTGCCAATTCTTCTTTACTCATTGTACCGTCCAACAAATCAGGGCGACCTACATCACCTACAAACAAGGTGTCGCCTGTGAAAATGCAGTGGGGTAAGCCTTTTTCATCATACAGTAAAAAGCAAGATGATTCAGGCGTATGCCCAGGTGTGTGCAGTACTTCTATGGTAATTTTGCCTACTTTAAGTATTTCACCATCTTTTGCTTCGTGAATAGGGAAACCTGTTTTAGCGGTAGGTCCAAAAACTATGGTTGCACCCGTTTGTTTTGCCAAATCAATATGCCCCGAAACAAAATCGGCATGGAAATGTGTCTCTAAAATATATTTAATGGTTGCGCCACGTTCTTTTGCCATGGCTATATAGTCGTTGGTATCTCTTAGGGGGTCAATTATTACGGCCTCACCTTCTGATTCTATATAATAAGTAGCTTGCGCTAAACAGTTGGTATAAAGTTGTTCTATATACATAATGATACAAATTTAAATAAGTTAAGCTATTGAATCTATGATATATATTATCAAAAAATGCACCAGCATAAAATACCGACAATTTTACTTTTTTGAGACTAAGGCAACAAACTCTTTCAGATAAAATGGCTCAAAGTATGCCATATTTTCAAATTGTTGCTGTTCAAATTTTTTAAAAACCAATTTTCCCACTACTTCTGCTGATGCCTCAATTGCATCAACAAATAGGGTATTTGGATGGTTTAGTATGGTTTTGCATTTCTCAGCCCCGCTACCAAAAAATAGTATTTGTTTTTTATTAAGTGGAGCGTGAAAAGCATTGTCATCAATTACCAATGCTTGTGTATCTTGTACTAACGTGCCTGTATTAGTGTATAGTGCACAATATACTTCCATTCTTCGTGCATCTATCATGGGGCAAAAAAGAATGTCATTCTCTCTATAACTGTCTAATAAAGGATGGTGCACCAGCCCTTCCAATGTGTTTATAGCTACAAGGGGAATACTAAGCCCATAGCATAGCCCTTTGGCGGCACTAACACCAATGCGTAAACCTGTGTATGAGCCAGGACCTTTGCTTACCGCAATAGCATCAATGTTTTGCAGCGATATACCTGCCTCTTTTACCACTTCATTTACAAACAGGGTAATGTTTTCACCATGTTTGCGTTGGTCGTGGTTTTTGCGAAGGGCTAATAGTGTGCCATTATTATGCAAGGCTACTGAACCTACTGGCGTTGCTGTTTCTATGCTGATAATATAAGCCACTGTTTAAAAAAATGTTTCGTAAACTACTTTGGCTATTACTAATAATGAGAACAGGGCAAAAATGGTTTTTATTACTGGCGATGATGTTTTTTGTGCAACTGTAACCCCAAAACCTACCGAAAAAACAGTACCCACTATTATAGGCAACACTACTGTGAAGGCTATATAGCCAAAATGGGGGATAGGAACAGCGTTTAGAGGGGTAGAAAACAAGTTGCCTACCGAAAGCGAAAGGGCTATTAGGGCAACAACGCCAGCAGAAACTGAGGTCGCTTTTTTAATATCAACCTTTAAAATATCGGTGAAAGTGGGTACCATAATTACACCGCCTCCCAAACCTGAAAGTGCAGTAACTATACCTGTAAAAAAACCAGCGATGCTAAATTTTGAGAGTTTACCTTCTTCTGCACCTTCAGCGGGTATTTTTTTGCGAGTATATAACATCCTAAAAATAAGCGGTGTGAGTAATGCTAAAAATACGATGTTAAATTTTTCTTTGCTATACCAAGTCCCATTTTTAATAAAATAGGTCATAATTAACCCTGATATTACAGCAGGTATGGCCGTTGAAACTATATGCTTGAGGTGGAAATTTTTAATACGGTATTGCTTATAACTATTAAGCAAACCTGTAAACATGATTATAAATAATGAGTTGGCAAGAATAAATAGCACCAAATCATCCGTATGGATGCCGTAACGCTTAAAAGCAAAATCAAGGATCGGAATAAAAATAATACCTCCACCAATGCCCAACAACCCAGACATAAAACCGCCCAAAGCACCTGCTAACAGCAGTAAAATTATATCAATAATACTAAAATCCAATATCTTATAATAAAAAGCACAAAAATAGGCTTTTATCTATTAAAGACCGTTGTAAGGGGCTATTGCTCATTTTTTGACTATTGGCTTTTAGCCTTTAGCATAGATTTGTGTGTGCTTCGTGTACCTTTCATTAAAGTTATAAAAGGGCTGTGCGGCTGTTTGGACTTATAACAAAAAACTGGACTATAAGCTGAGGGTTATAAAGGTTTTTCCTTTATTAGTTGGGGTTGTGGTGGGGGAGAGGTACGGTTTTTTTTGGCTTATTGTCCTGCTAAAAGGGCTTTGTATTTTTCAGTATTGTTAAGTATAGCAATGGCTTCAATAATATCTTTATCATCATCAAAGGCAACTTCAAATCTAGCCCGTTGGTAATAGTACCTACTGGCAATTTCTTTTTCTAATGCTTTTATTATTTCGGCTTTGTTTTTTTCTAAATCAGCTTTTTTATCGTGCTTCAATTCTTTTTCTAACTGGGTGTATGCTTCACTAATTCCTGCAAAATACGCTTCTTTAGTAGCTTTTTCTTTTAGCTTCGCAAGGGCTTTTTCAGTATCAGTTTGGTAGCCGTAATCTTTATCTTGTAAAAAGACTACAAAGGCGTTCCAATCTTTTTCTGTTAAGCTAAATGTTTTGGCAGTCGCAATACTATTGTGGCTGTTTCTGTACTTATTTGCAAAATCAAAAATTAAAAGTTTACGAATAAGGCTTTTAGTTATTTTGCTGTTTTTAGTTCCCTTTACTTTAATATCGGGGTCTATACCTGCGCCGTCTAATACTTTTCGTCCGTTTTTGGTGTTAAAACTTTTACGTAGCGAATCAGGAATATTGGGTACAGAACCATCGGCATTACGGTGGCTATAATCTAATGCTTGGATGCACCTGCCACTGGGGGTATAGTATTTTTGAGTAGTAATTTTTAGCTGTGTGCCATAGGTAAGCATTCGGGTAGATTGTACTAAGCCTTTACCAAAAGTACGTTGCCCTATTACAACACCTCTATCCAAATCTTGTATAGTACCCGATACAATTTCTGATGCTGATGCCGACCCTTTATTAGTGAGTACTACTAATGGGATTTCAGTATCAATAGGTTGGTTTATGGTTTTATAATCACGGTTTAGTTCGGTTACTTTACCCTTAGTGCTTACTACTAATTGGTTGCGCTTGGTAAATATGTTTACTATGTTCACAGACTCGTGCAGCAAGCCACCAGGGTTGCCTCGCAAATCTAAAATCACCGATTTCATGCTGGCATTTTTCTTCAACTCCTTCAAAGCATTTGCCACATCTTTGCCCGCATTCCTTCTAAATTCTGTAAGTACAATATAGCCTGTGGTTTCATTTACCATACCGTAGTAGGGTACATTTTTAATTTTAATTTCCTCACGCTTAAATATTTTGGTGATGCGTTTTCCATCACGTTCAATTATTAGTGTAACTTCGGTTTTTGGTTGCCCTTTCAAAAACTTGCTCACCTTGCTAATGCTTAAATATTTTAAACTTTTTCCATCCGCTTCAATCAGTAAATCGCCAGCACGTAAATCATTCTTTTGCGCCGCAAAGCCCTCATAAGGTTCTCTAATAGCTATATAATGGTCTCTTTTTACAATAGCAGCACCTATGCCACCATACTGCCCCGTTATTTGGAAACGATAGTCTTCAATCTCGCTCTCGCTAATAAAGTTGGTGTACGGGTCTAACGAGTTTAGCATAGCATCAATACCCTTTCGCATTAGTTTGGCAGGCTCTATCTCATCTACATAGTAGGTGTTTACCTGTTTATAAAGCGTAGTGTAAATATCTATGTTTTTTGATATTGCAAAGTATTCATCAACACTTTTAAAGGCTGTAAAACCTAAACCAAATACTACCAATGTAGTGATAACTACTTTGCGTTTATTTTTTAAAAAAGATTGTATGCGTTCCATAGGGTGGTTAAATTATTTACAAAATTCTATGTTATTCTACTCTTAAAACGAGTGCAAGAGGCAAATTATTTTAAAGGGTCGTATCCGCTACCGCCCCAGTAACCGTTGCAACTCCATATTCGTTTTATTGCCAAATATCCCCCTTTTAGTGGGCCGTATTTTTTTAATGCTTGCACTGCATATACAGAACACGTAGGAGTATAGCGGCACGTTGGCGGCAGCAAAGGCGAGATAAACCACTGGTAAATTTTTACCAGTAAAATAAGGGGCGTACTAAGTATTATCTTTAGCCATTGCATTAGCAAATTGTTTAAACAAGCCAACAATCTTTTGCTCCAAAGCATCTGTTCGTATATGTTGTTTTGCTACATACCCTATCAAAAAGCACGCCTTTTGTTGCTCCGAAGTTAAACAATCATATAATATGGGTTTATTTTTTCGATAAATCTCGCGCAATTGTCTTTTAATACGATTTCTATCGTGGGCTTTTTTAAAATTTCTTTTGGGTACAGTAATTAAGACTTGTGCAGGTGCATTGGTGGACACACTGCTTAGTGTATAAGTGAAATGGATAGGATAAGCAAAAAAAGAACCCGTAGGTTCTTTAAAAAGGCGGTCAATTATTTTTTTTGCCGTCAAACGTTCATTTTTAGTAAACCTTTGATTTACCAAAATTATTCAAATAAAAAAAGACCTAACAAAAGTTAAGCCTTATGTTTTCCTTCGCTTGATACGGTAAGTTTTTTTCTGCCTTTGGCTCTGCGTCTTGCCAGCACTTTCCGACCGTTTTTAGTCGCCATTCTCTCTCTAAAGCCGTGTTTGTTACGTCTTTTTCTTACCGAAGGCTGGTATGTTCTTTTTTGTGCCATGTAAGTGTAATTTTTAAAGGACGGCAAAGATAGAAAAAAAGCGGGTAAAAAAAATTGACCCAACAAAAATATTAAACAATTGGTATCTTTGGAGCTTCAAGTATAACTAAAGGCTTTGATAATAATGAAGGTAGGTAAAATTTTAGTAAGCTTTTTTATGTTTGCTTCGGTATGTTATAACGCTGATGCTCAAATTAGTAAAGCGTTTAGCAGCACTGCCGTTGCAGATAATTATAGGGTAGAACTTAAAGGAGATAAAACCACTAAATTAAATTTTAAGTGGACAAGTGCCGATTTGAATGTGCCTAATTCAACCCTTCTTTATTCATTTCAATTAGACACTATTGGAGGCGGGTTTGGTAATCCATGGTCTATTGTGAGTGAACTTTGCTGTGCTACCTTTTTTAATGATACTATAATGGAGATATCATTAGAATACTTGGCTGATGAGTTGGATTTTGTACTGAATAAGAAGTATAAAAAGCGATTTAAGCAGGGCGATAGTATTACACTTGAGTGGATAATAATGAGTAACGCCGTTGGATTTGGACCTACTTATGAAAATAGACAAACACAAACCAAAACAATAACCTTTGTGAGAGGGCAGTTTGATACTGAATATGTGCCCGTAACTCTTAGCTTCCCATTAGATAACTCAAGTTTTTTTGTGGAAGACAACCCCTCTGTCAATTTAAAATTCCAATGGACTAAGGCTACCTGCCCAGCAGGTTGTGATGCTCCAGAATACAGAATTTTGTTTGATAATTTGAGTGGGGATTTTAGCAAGCCATTGTACTTTTTTGATATTCCTATTTCATCTGATACCTTGTTTGATTTGAGACAAGATGTATTAGCACAAATGATGTATGATGAAGGAATACCTATAAACACCCCCAAAACCTATAAATGGACAATTGAAGTGTTTGGCAACGGAGAGCAGTTTTTTGTTACTGATGCTAATCGTATAAGTCTTTTACGAGGGTTAATGCGTTTTGAAAACACCCCCTTCTTTCTTAAAACCCCTATTGATAATGCTGTTTTTAAATTAGAGAAAAACACTACTGATTCTATTATCTTCTCATGGAACAAAACAAATACAGGTCTCCCTAATGTGGCAAAGTATGCGATACTGTTTTCAGAAGCAGCTACTTTAGATTTTGAAAACCCTATTTTTAAATTAAGTAAAAACACAAACGATACTACCTATATCATTCGCTATGGAGATTTAAGAGATTCTTTGGATAAAATTTTTGGAAAAAACTGGATTAGTCAAGAACTAAAGTGGACGGTTGAGGCGGATATTATAGGCTATAAGTTTATGTGTAACGATACAAATGATTTACGCATAGCACGAGGCTTTTTTACAGGGCTTAGTGAAACCAAAGAAATCGCTATACAGGTATATCCAAATCCTGCATCAAAACACTTAAA
Organism: uncultured Burkholderiales bacterium; assembly: GCA_964584305.1. Taxonomy (GTDB): domain Bacteria; phylum Bacteroidota; class Bacteroidia; order UBA8524; family UBA8524; genus SB11. The sequence goes on along the minus strand of CAZOZL010000002.1, from coordinate 262,577 downwards.
TATTATACTGGATACTGAAACCAATGTAGATAAGATAGAAATTTATGATGCAATGGGGAGGGTAGTATTAAAAACCTATATAAAATTAACAGATGGGAGTTTATATTTTAATATAGAGAATTTAACTAATGGGTTGTATTATCTTCGTTTACACCATAGCAATAGTACTATTAGTTCCACAGCTTTTATAAAACAATAATAGCGGCATATAAAATTTAGTAATGAAAGTAGCCTTAGTAGGAGCCACTGGTTTAGTAGGCAGCATGATAATGAAAGTTCTTGAAGAGGAGAATTTTCCTATTTCAGAGTTTTACCCCGTTGCCTCCGAGAAATCTGTGGGTAAAAAACTTCATTTTAGGGGGAAAGACTATACTATACTTAGCATGGCAGATGCAATAGCGAAACAGCCTCATATTGCTTTATTTTCGGCGGGGGGTGATATTTCAAAACAAGAAGCTCCAAAGTTTGCAGCAGTAGGCACTGTAGTAATAGATAATAGTAGTGCTTGGCGCATGGATAAAAACATAAAACTAATAGTGCCTGAAATTAACGGTGCTACTCTTACCCTTGATGATAAAATAATAGCCAACCCCAATTGCTCCACCATACAAATGGTAATGGCATTAGCACCATTGCATATACAGTACACTATAAAACGTTTGGTAATATCCACCTATCAATCTATAACAGGTACAGGGCAAAAAGCGGTAACTCAATTGCAAAACGAAAGAAAAGGAATTGAAGGGGAAATGGCTTACCCTTACACCATCGATATGAATTGTATCCCTCAATGCGATGTTTTTTTAGAAAATGGATATACCAAAGAAGAAATGAAGTTGGTAAACGAAACTCAAAAAATATTGAATGATAATAGTATTAAAATTACGGCTACCGCAGTACGAGTGCCTGTAATAGGAGGACACTCGGAGTCAGTTAATATTGAGTTTGAAAAACCGTTTGATATAAACGAAGTAAAAAGAATATTAAACAATACTAATGGTATTGAGGTTGTGGATGATATAACCCAATTAAAATACCCTATGCCTATAACGGCGGCAAATAAAAATGAGGTTTTTGTGGGGCGGTTGCGTAGGGATATGTCGCTGGATAACGGTCTAAATATGTGGGTTGTAGCTGATAACTTGCGAAAAGGGGCGGCTACAAATGCAGTGCAAATAGCAAAAATTATTGAGCAACAAATAACTATGATTAGTTAATGCTGACTTTGCACGTTTCATTACTTCAAAACACATATATTTGCAAAATTTTAAAAGCAGTTTTAAATAACTTTCCAAAATTAAATAGATTATACCACCATAATCCATCTGTTTTACAAGTAGTGAAACAGGTTATAGCGGTTAGAAATTAAACGTATTAGCATATATGAAGCAACAGTTTAAATTTACAATTTTTTTACTTGTAACCCTTTTTTTAGGATCTTGTATATCAAACAAGAAAGTGGTCTATCTACAAGAAAAGGATGATAATGTTTCATATTCAGATAGTTTTAAACTTGATAGGAAGCTGTATAGATTACAAACTAACGATATTATAAATATTGATGTGATTGGTGCTAATAAAGAGTTTACAAGTTTTTTTACATTTGATAACCAAGCCGCTCAAAATATGGGTAACGTAAGTGCGGCACAAGGAGGTGATTTGTTTTATACAAGCGGATACACTATTAATGATTCTGGTTATATAAATTTCCCTGTTATAGGGCTTATTAAAGTTGATGGGTTAACAGTTTTTCAGGCAGAAAAAAAGATTGGGGAAGAGATAAAAAAACTTCAATCAGGTGTGTATGTTGTGGTAAGAATTGGGGGCGTCAGATTCTCACTTTTAGGAGAATTTAACCGACCAGGTAAGTACGTAGTTATGCAGAACCAAGTGAATATTTTTGAGGCACTTGCTACTGGGGGCGACTTAAAAGAAATAGCACGAAGAGATAAAATTGTACTATTAAGGCAGTATCCTGATGGGGCTAAAATACACTACATAGATATTTTAGATAAAAATGTGATTAACTCTCCATACTTTTATTTACAGCCTAATGATGTTTTATATGTTGAACCCTTGAAGCGGAGAGCTTACGGAGTGGGAGTTAATGGGTTACAAACCTTAACTACAATTCTTTCTATCCTTTCAGCAACATTAGTAGTAGTAACATTCATTAACCGATAATAGTAAAAAATTGATGAAAATATCTTCTTCGGACAATACTGGAAATACTGATTACATAATCCCAAATGGTGCTATTGAGCAAGAAACCCAAGAGGGCTTTGATATAAAGAAGTTTTTGTTCACTAATGTACTAAATATCCTTCCTTTTATTATACTTAGTGTTTTGGTAGGTCTTTTTGGCTCGTTTTTAGTAAACAGATACACCAAACCCGTGTATTCGGTAGAAGGCACAATGCTTTTGCAAGAGGAGCAAAACAAACAAGGGTTAGGTTCAAGCATACAATCAATATTCTTTTCAGATTCAAGATTAATATTTGAGAACTCTTTATTAGTCCTTAAATCGTATGAGTTGCATGCAAGGGTTATAAAAGACTCAGAGTTTAATACCAGTTATTATACCGTTGGAAGAGCTGTATCAAATGAAGTTTTTGGTGTAGAATCACCTGTGAAAATTGTTTTTGATACTGTGTCCCCTCAACCACTTGGCGGAGTTATAATAGTAGAAAGTGTTGATGATAATAAATATATAGTTTCTATGCCACAAGTAGGCATTAACTCTATGCTGAATACCCAAGAGCCAGTTAAAGTAAAAGATTGTGAATACCCAGCAGGAGAAAAGAAATATGGAGAGTGGATACAATCAAGTTGCTATAAATTTAAAATCATTAGCACTAAAAGTTTTTCAAAGGGTGCTAAAGTAAAAATTGTATTAAACAAAAATAAAGATGTTGTAAACGCTTTTAGAAAAAACTTACAACTTGATGCTCTTTCAAAAGGGTCAGCAGGTGTAAGTATAAAGTTGCAAGGAAATAGCCGTGAAAAAATGAAAGCTTATATAAATAAGCTACAAGATATTTTTATGGAAGTGGGCTTGGAAGAGAAAAATAAAATTGCCCAAAGTGCTATTCATTTTATTGAAAGTCAGCTTTCAACCATTAGCGATTCTTTACAACTAGTCGAAGATCATTTAGAAAAGTTTAGAGTAAATAAGAATGCTATTGATCTTTCTGCACAAGGTGGTTTATTACTTACTCGCTTAAATAGTATTCTTGAAGAGAGAGCACAAATAAAATTACAAACCAGTTACCTTAATTACCTTTCTGAATATATAAATAAAAAAGATTACACATCAGACCTTATTGCACCTTCTCTTATAGGAATAGAGAGCGATGATCTTCGAGAGCGTATCCAGAAATTAGTTGATTTGCAAATTGAGTTTAAGAAAACCAAGCAAACTGGTACAGATATAAATCCAATTTATAAAAAACAGTTAGAGGCAATTAATCAGTACAGTGCGGGTTTATTAGAGGTGGTTAAGAATATGCAGCAAAGTGTTAAAATTGCTGAAGACGAGGTAGAGACACGGTTAGGTAAATTACAATCTGAAATAAACTTGCTGCCAAGTAAAGAACGAGAGTTTTTTGTAATTCAGAGGAAATTTATGGTGAATGAGGGCATTTATAATTTTCTTTTACAACGAAGGGCTGAGTTAGGAATTTTAAAAGCATCAACAAAGCCAGATAACAAAATTATTGATAGGGCAAGTGTTAAAGAAAAAATTAGCCCACAAAGTGGAGTTAACTTTTTAACGGGAGGCTTGTTAGGAGCAATACTACCTATTTTAATTATTTCAATTATTGAGTTTTTTAACAATAAAATTCGTAGTACTGAAGACATAAAAAAAATAACCAATATACCCGTTATTGGGGGCATAGGGCATAGCGATAAAGAAACTAATTTGGTGGTGTATAATAACCCTAAGTCATCAGTTAGTGAGCAGTTTAGAGCTATTAGGAGTAGTTTGCAATTTTTGTCGGGTGAAAAACAGAACAACCTTACCATTCTAATAACCTCAAGTATAAGTGGTGAGGGGAAAACATTTTGTTCAATAAATACGGCAAGTATTTTAGCTTTTGGAAAGAAGAAAACCCTTTTGATAGGGTTAGATTTGAGAAAACCTAAAATTTATAATGATTTTGAATTGACTAATGAACATGGAATTTCTACCTACTCAATAGGTAGGTCAACGAAAGAGCAGATCATTCAAAAAACGAAGTTTGAAAACTTATATTTTATAGCCGCAGGACCAACACCTCCAAACCCGTCAGAGTTGTTATTGAGTGATAGTTTTATTTCATTATTAAAAGAACTACAAGAAGAGTTTGACTATGTGGTTATGGATACACCGCCATTTGGTGTAGTATCAGACGCCTCTGAGTTGATGAAATATTCTGATATAAATCTATATGTAGTACGCCAAAACTACACTGTTAAGGATATGGTATTGTTTGTTGACGATTTGTATAAACAACAGCAGGTAAAAAATATTAATATCATAATGAATGATGTTAAAGCAGGTAATCAATATGGTTATGGTTATGGCTACGGTTATGGTTACGGCTATGGTTACGGTTACGGGAGTTATGGTGGTTATGGTTACTACGAAGAAGAAGCACCTGCTAAGCGGTCGCTTTGGAAACGTATCTTGGGACTTAAGTAAGACTAAATACTTACTTGTTGGTTTCAAGCAGTTGCTGATTGAAGCCAGTAATCTGTAAAATAAGGTTTAAAATATTAAAAAAAGTGTTAACTTTGAGTACTTTTTCTACTCAATATTGGTTCTTTTTTGGGACTGATGTGGCGAAGCTGTGTAAGTGCTCCCTGTTTTTATAGTAAATAATACTAAAGTGTTAGACACACTAATCTCTTCAAAGACAAGAGTAAAACTCTTATTAAAATTTTTCTTGAACAAAGATAACGAAGCCCATTTGCGTGGTTTAGAGTCTGAGTTTGGAGAGAGTTCTAATGCCATTAGGTTAGAACTTAATAAACTTGAAGATGCGGGATTACTTAAAAGCCAAGCGCAAGGAAACAAAAAAATTTTTAGAGCAAATACATCTCATCCATTATTTCCTGATATTAATAGCATAGTGTTTAAATACACTGGCTTAGACAGGATAGTAGGGCAAGTATTATCAAACTTAGGAGAACTGGAGCGAGTGTATTTGGTAGGAGAGTTAGGCAAGGGAATAGATAGCCCAATAATAGACCTATTAATTATTGGCAATATTAGCAAAGAGTACTTAATGAAGTTGATTGAAAAAGCGGAAGCAATTATCAATAAAAAAGTGAGGTACTTAGTTTATACATCGGAGCAATTTTCTAAATTGAAAAGTCAAATATTACCTAAAAATCATTTACTAATCTGGAATAAGTAATTTATGAATAAGCATAAAATCTCAATAATTGGACTTGGCTATGTGGGTTTACCATTAGCCGTTGAGTTTGGTAAAAAATATCAAACCGTTGGGTTTGATATAAATCAAAATAGAATTAGCGAGTTAAGCAGTGGGCATGATGCTACATTAGAAGTTACTAATGACTATTTAAAATCAGTAATAAATGGTGAAGACTGTGAGCCAGGTTCTAATATTAGGTTTAGTTATGATGTACAAGATATAGCTGACAGTAATATATATATAATTACTGTGCCCACACCTGTAGATAGCTATAACCATCCTGATTTAACCCCTTTATACAAGGCAAGTGAAACAGTAGCTAAAGTATTAAACAAAGGCGATATAGTAATCTATGAATCAACAGTATATCCAGGTGCTACAGAAGAAGAGTGTGTGCCTGTGTTAGAACGTGTATCAGGAATGAAGTTTAATGAAGACTTTTATTGCGGATACTCGCCTGAACGTATTAACCCAGGTGATAAAGAACACACGGTAACTAAAATATTAAAAGTTACTGCAGGCTCAACGCCTGAAATTGGTAAAGTAGTTGATGATTTATATAAATCGGTAATTGTAGCAGGTACGCACCTTGCACCAACATTAAAAGTAGCAGAAGCCGCAAAAGTGATAGAAAATTCACAACGTGATATTAACATTGCTTTTGTAAATGAACTATCAAAAATATTTAACCGTTTGGGTATAGATACTAACGATGTATTAGAAGCCGCAGGAACTAAATGGAATTTCTTAAAATTTAAACCAGGTTTAGTTGGCGGACACTGTATAGGCGTTGACCCTTATTACTTAGCACAAAAAGCACAAACAACAGGGTATCACCCTGAAATTATATTAGCAGGTCGCCGGTTAAATGATGGTATGGGTGCTCATGTGGCCAATGAGGTCGTTAAATTAATGTTGAAGAAAGACATTAAAGTAAAAGACGCTGATGTATTGTTATTAGGCTTTACTTTTAAAGAAAACTGCCCTGATGTTCGTAACACCAAAGTAGTAGATATTATTTCAGAATTAAACGAGTATCATACCAATGTAACTATATACGACCCTTGGGCAGAGCCTGTAGAGGTGAAACGCGAGTATGGATATGATACGATTAAAACATTGGATGGGGTAAACAAAAAATTTGACACCGTCATATTAGCAGTATCTCACAATGAGTTTGCATCATTAGATTTGAACGACTTGACTGGTGATACAAGTGTGATATACGATGTGAAAGGTTTTTTAGATAGAAATCAAGTTGACGGAAGACTTTAACAAAAAGCGGTTAGCATTTTGAAAATTTTAATTACAGGAACAGCAGGTTTTATAGGGCATCATTTAGCTAAAAAGTTAAATAATGGCAAAAATGCTGTCTATGGATTAGACTCTATAAACGATTATTACGATGTTAAAATCAAACAAGATAGACTTCGTAATCAAGGATTTATTGTAGAAAATATAGAGTATAATACCCTAATAGAAGGAGATAAAAATAGTTTCTTTATCCAGTTAAATATGGGTGATAAAGAAAATCTTTATAAGCTATTTGAAACTGAAAAATTTGACGTAGTGATTAATCTTGCTGCACAGGCAGGCGTTCGTTATTCACTAACCCATCCTCAAGCATATTTAGATAGTAATATACAAGGCTATTTAAATATATTAGAGGCTTGTAGGCACAATAAGGTAAAACACCTTATATATGCATCAAGCTCATCGGTGTACGGGCTAAACAAACGCAACCCATTTTCGGTTGAGCAAAATGTTGACCACCCTATGTCTTTATACGCAGCATCTAAAAAAAGCAATGAGCTTATGGCGCACGTGTATTCACATTTATACGGGTTGCCAACAACAGGCTTGCGTTTTTTCACAGTGTATGGTCCTTGGGGTCGTCCTGATATGGCACTATATATCTTCACCAAAAATATATTAGATGGTAAACCCATACAAGTATTTAACCACGGAGATATGATGCGTGATTTCACCTTTGTAGATGATATAACCGAGAGTATATCGCGTTTAATTGATAAAGCACCTAATCCTAAACCCGAGTTGGCAAACGATGATTTGCCCACTCATCTAAGCTCTGCACCCTATCAAATTTTTAATATTGGAAACAACAACCCTGTATTACTTATGGGTTTTGTAGAAGCTATTGAGGAGGTAATAGGTACAAAAGCAGAAATTATTAAGAAACCACTACAAATGGGCGATGTTCCCAAAACCTACGCAAACGTAGAAAGTCTTTTTGAGTATATAGGCTTTAAGCCAGGTACTAATATAAAAGATGGTGTGAAGCATTTTGTAGATTGGTTTGTTGATTATTACGGATATAAACTACCCAATTCTTGAACGTAGAATTAATAGCTGAAATAGGGCAAGCTCACGATGGAAGCCTTGGTTTAGCACACTCATATATTGATGCTTTAGCAGAAGCCAATGTAAACACTATAAAGTGGCAAATACATATAGCCGAAGCTGAAAGTAGTGCCAAAGAGCCGTTTCGAGTGAATTTTTCTTATGAAGATGCCACCCGATACAATTATTGGCAACGTATGGAATTTACCGCCGAACAATGGGCAGGTATAAAACAACATTGCGAAGAAAAAGGAGTAGAGTTTATGGCTTCCCCATTTTCATTAGCAGCAGTTGATTTATTAGAAAAACTAAAGGTAAAACGGTATAAAATAGGATCAGGAGAAGTAACTAATTTTTTGATGTTAGAGAAAATAGTCAAAACAGGGAAACCTATTTTACTATCCTCTGGTATGAGTAATTATAAAGAATTAGACGCCACTGTTGATTTTATAAAAGATTTTGGAAATGAAATAGTACTTTTTCAATGTACTACACAATACCCCACCGAAGCGCAAAACTCAGGGTTAAATGTTGTTTCTGAAATGAAACAGCGTTATGGATTAAAAGTAGGACTTTCAGACCATTCGGGTACAATCTATCCAAGTTTGGCAGCAGTAGCTTTAGGAGCCGAGTTAATAGAGTTTCATGCAGTGTTTGATAAAAAAATGTTTGGTCCTGATGCTACCTCATCACTTACAATACAGCAACTGAAACAACTAAGAGAAGGCGTGAACTATATTGATACATCACTGCAAAACCCAGTAAACAAAAACGATAACGAGAAATATGCACAGCTAAAAACCATGTTTGGTAAATCGCTGGCAGTAAATAAGAACCTTCCTCAAGGGCATATCCTAACCTTTAGTGATTTGGAGAGTAAGAAACCTGCAACAGAAGGCATAAGCACCACTTTATATAAGGAAGTGTTGGGCAAAGTTTTGCTCCGTGATTTAAACAAGTGGGACTTTTTAACCGATAACGATATTAAGTAATGGCGAAACGTAAAGTTTGTGTAGTTGTAACCGCCCGACCCAGTTATAGTCGCATAAAAACGGCATTAAAGGAAATACAAAATCATCCTGATTTAGAATTACAATTAGTAGTAGCGGCATCAGCATTATTAGACCGCTATGGTTCAGCAATTAATTTTATAAAAGAAGATGGGTTTGAAATTACTGCCAAAGTATTTAATGTACTTGAAGGCGAAAACCTTACCGCAGCAGCAAAAACCACAGGTATTGGGATATTAGAACTCTCAACCGTTTTTGATAACCTTTCGCCAGATATTGTAGTAACAGTGGCAGACCGTTTTGAAACTATGGCAACGGCTATATCAGCATCATACATGAATATTCCACTTGCCCATGTACAAGGCGGTGAAGTAACAGGTAATATTGATGAGAAAGTACGCCATGCAATTACCAAACTTGCCGATTTACACTTTGTGGCATCCCCAAAAGCAGAAGAGCGATTGATAAAAATGGGCGAAAACCCCAAGAAAATATTTCTAACAGGTTGCCCTTCAATAGATTTAGCAGATAAGATACTTCAAAACCCTATTCTTGATTTCGACCCTTTCGAGAGATATGTTGGGGCAGGAAAAACAGTTGATATGAGTGAAGGATATATTGTAGTAATGCAACATCCTTTAACTACTGAATATGAACTTTCGCGCAACCATATTGAAGAGACGCTTTTTGCTGTGCAAGAATTAAATATTCCTGCTTTGTGGTTTTGGCCTAATGTGGATGCAGGATCAGACGGAACATCAAAAGGAATACGTGAGTTTAGAGAATTAAGAGATACTTCAAACTTCCATTTCTTTAAAAATATGGAATCAGAAGATTTCTTAAAACTATTAAAAAATGCAAAGTGCTTAGTAGGGAACTCTAGTGTTGGTATTAGGGAAAGTGCTTATTTAGGCATACCCGTTATAAATATAGGCGGTAGGCAAGCAGGCAGAGAGCGAGGCAAAAATGTTGTTGATGTTGGATATAATAAAGAGGCCATTAAGCAAGCTATATCAAAGCAAATAGAAAATGGGCACTACCAAAGTGATAAGATTTATGGTGATGGCACGGCGGGTAAAAAAATTGCCGACTTGTTAGCCACTGCACCACTTTCTATTGAAAAAATATTAATGTATTAAGTTGGGAAACACATCTCCAAATATTTTAGTAGCAGAAACACTAAACTTTAGCTCCGAAGCCGTAAAAGGCCTACAAGCTATAGGTAATGTTACATTAGAAGAGATTGAGAAAGATAAACTTACACAAGCATTGGCTAAATACGATGTATTTTGGTTTCGTTTAAAGTATAGAATAGAGGAGAAAGACTTCCCTATTGAAACCAAAACCCGTTTTATTCTTTGTCCCGTAACAGGCTTAGACCATATTGATTTAGAAGCCTGTAAAAAAAGAGGTATTCAAGTGCTTTCACTGCGTGGAGAAACTGATTTTTTAAAATCAGTTCGTGCAACTGCTGAACATACTTTAGGCTTAACACTCTCATTGTTGCGTAAAGTACCACAAGCTATTGCATCAGTAAATGCAGGAGTTTGGAATAGAGACCTATTTAAAGGCAGTGAAATTTACGGTAAAAAAGTAGGCATATTAGGTGTAGGCAGATTAGGAACTATAACTGCTGGCTACTTTAAAACATTTGGTGCTGATGTTTACGGCTATGATATAAAAACGTTTGATACTTCTATTTGCAAAAAAGTAGATACAATTGAAAAACTTTTTTCTACCGTTGATATACTAACTATTCATGTGGCGTATAAAGAAAGTACACACCATTTGGTTAATGCAGATTTAATAAAAAAGATGAAACCTACTGCTATCTTAATTAATACAGCACGTGGTGGAGTAATTGATAGTGAGGCATTAGCCATAGCACTAAAAAATAAGACTATTTCAGGGGCAGCATTAGATGTTATTGAAGATGAATATAACACGGCAAACAATAGGCTTATAGCCTATGCCAAACAAAACGATAATTTAATTATCACCCCACATATAGGCGGCAACACTTACGAATCATTCACAAAAACAGAATTGTTTTTGTTAGAGAAATTAAAAGAAGCCTTCCAAAGTGAATACCAAGATGCCTAAAATAGTAGCTATTATTCCTGCAAGAGAGGGCTCAAAAAGGGTGAAGCACAAAAATTTTCGTCCGTTTGCAAAGACAACATTGGTAGATATAGCTATTCAGCAGAGTTTAGAGACTAAGTTGTTAACTGATATTGTTTTGAGTTCAGATAGTGATGAAGTATTGGCGATAGGTGAAAAATACCCTCAAATAATAAACCTTAAACGTCCTGTCGAATTATCAGATGATGAGTCTCCTGCAATAGACTATGTTACACACACATTAGATATTTTAGAAGAACAAAAAGGATACAAGTATGATATTATAGTTATACTACAACCCAGTTCACCACTACGCACCCCATCGGATATTGATAATACGATAGAGTTATTACTTAGCAACCCTCATAAAGAGTCAGCAGTTAGCGTAGTAAAGGTAGACCATATGGTACATCCTATAAAGTTGAAAAAAATGGAGGGAAACGAATTAGTGCCGCTAATGGAAGAAGAGGACGGTCGTTTTGCTGCACATGAGCTACCCGATATTTATGTGCGCAATTGTGCCGTATATGCTACAAGAAAAGAAAGTATATTAAAAAGAAAATCAGCTATTAGTCCTGATAGTTTAGGGTATATAATGCCCCCCGAGACATCAGTGGATATAAATGAAATAATAGATTTTGAGTTAGCAGAGATATTGTATGAAAAAACCTTATTAACTTAAAAACTAAGTGGCAATAAAAGATATCAGTCATAAATCCACCTTTTATAGGCTAGCAATGGGAACACTAAATTATGGTGCAGCCAATGTTATAGCCAAAATAATAGGTTTCTTTCTGATACCTTTATATACCATCTACTTATCGCCAGAAGATTATGGAGTTCTAGAATTATGTGCTTCTTTTAGTGTTTTCTTAGTGATTTTTATGCGTTTAGGCGTTCCAGGTTCAGTAAATAGATTCTATTTCGACTATAAGGATGATGAGGGTAAGCTAAAAGATTATATTACCACAGTTCACAGGTTACTGTTAGTATCGAGTAGTGTATTAGCTATTGTAGTCGGAGTAATTTTTTACTTTTATTCACAAAGTATATTACCAGGAGTACTGTTTATTCCCTTTATACTCATAGTATTAATTAATTCTTCATTTAGTGCAAATAGTGACTTACAAAAACGTTTGATACAGAGTAAGGAACAGTCAAGCTACATGGCTATTATAAATGTATCTAATGTGTTTTTAGGTATATTATTAGCAGTTCTTTTTGTTGTAGTTTTTGAAATGGGTGTTCTGGGATTATTCATGTCTCAACTTATTACTACGTTATTATTCTTTCTTCAAGCACAATACTATTTGCGTAAGTATGTAAATGGTTCTTTTGACCCTAGCATGCTTAAAGAATCTTTAAAATATGGTTTAGGTTTGTTGCCACACCACGCTTTTGCTGCAGCAGCACCTTTACTTTCAAAGGGTATATTAAATTATAAGGAATCAACTGCTGCTTTAGGTATCTTTTCTTTGGCACTAAGATTTATTCAACCGTTAGATATATTTTATAATATGTTTAACAGAGCTTTTTCCCCTGTATATTTTTCATTAAGAAAAGAAGAGAAAGAGAGCAGTATAAAAAACATTTATCAAATGGTTGTTTTGGGAGCAAGTGTACTTTTCTCTTCAGTATTTATTTTACTCCCTGCTCTTATTCCGATTATGACACCAGAACGGTTTCATCAATCGGCAGATTTGGTGCCAATACTAGCAATTGGCTTTATTGGACAAGTGTTTTATATGCTGTTTACGGTTGAGATATTTTATAATAAGAAAACTAAGTTCATATCACTAATTACAGGAATAGGGGTAATCGTAAATTTAATTATTACAATTACGTTTATAGATACTTTAGGAATATATGCAATAACATGGGCTAACAGTCTTGGTTTTATAGCATGGGCTGTTGCTGCCTACTTTTACTCGGGTAAAGAATTTTTAAGATATTTTAAAGCTAAAAATATAGGTTTAGCAATATTGGTTGCTGCAATTACAGTAGCACTATCCCTTATGCTTCAAAAAGATGCTATATTTTTAAGGAGTCTAATAGTAGTATGTATATTAACCTTTTTTGTATTTAGGTTTAAGCTGCATAAGAACTACAAAACCATACTAAAAAGATAATTTTAGGACTAATATGAAGCTTAACGAAATAATTTTATATAAGCTTTCTAAAATGTGGTCAAGCCCATATAAGAAAGAGTATAAATATACAGGACAAGATTTTGAGTCGGATGAATACCTAATGAATTATGCTTTACATAATCAATACTTTAGAAAAGTTAAACATGGTTTGGATATAGATTTTTTAGATAAAGAGGTATTAGAAATAGGCTGTGGACACGGAGGTATATCCATGTTTATGGCCATAAACATGGCTAAGAGTGTAAAAGCAATTGACCTGAATACAAAAAACCTGTCTGTAGCCAATAAGTTCAAAAAGATGGTAGAAGACAAGATAGGAGTTGAAAAAGGATTACCTGTGGAGTATTTGGAGATGAATGCCTATGAGATGACTTTTGAACCAGAAAGCTTTGACATCGTAATTGCAGACAATGTATTTGAGCATTTTATGGAACCTGCAAAAGTTATGGAGCAAGTACATAAAATATTGAGACCGGGTGGAATGTTATTTGTTCCAGCATTTCCATCAATCTACAGCAAATATGGCTTACATCTTAAACATGGTTTAAAAATACCATGGGCAAATGTTTTATTTAGTGAGAAAACTATTTGTAATGTAATGATTAAGCTGGCAGAAGAGAATAAAAATCTTTATAAAATTTATCCTGGTTTGGTAGATAAACCTACAAAGGTTAAAGACATAAGAGCATATAAAGATTTAAATGGTATAACAATTAAAAAATTTAAACAAATTGCAATTAAAACCGGATACAAAATACAATGGTTTAATGTATCTGTTCCTGGTAAGCATATATTTAAATTTTTATTTAGGTATGTTCATAGAGTTCCTATTTTAAAGGATTCTAGAATTGCCGATATTCTTTCAATTAACTCAAGAAGTATTTTAATTAAAAAGTAAATAAATGACACAAACAACACTTCACGGATTACCCGAAAATGTAATTTTTTGCAAAAAATGTGTAATCTCAAATCAAAGACCAAGTACTCAACGTGAGTTTAAAAAGGTAGATACTATTATTGATACTGTCGGTTTTGGGGAGGATGGTATATGCGATACCTGTAAGTGGTTTGAGTATAAAAATACCCAAATAAATTGGGATGATAGAGAAAAAGAATTGACTGAACTTTGTGACCGCCACCGTAGAAATGATGGTCGTTATGATGTTGTAGTTCCAGCCTCAGGTGGTAAGGATAGTATTTATGTAGCACACTTGCTTAAAAACAAGTATAACATGAACCCTTTAACTGTTACATGGGCACCACATATGTACACAGATATTGGGTGGAAAAACTTTAATCATATGATTGACGCTGGTTTGGATAATATTAAAGTTACGCCAAATGGTAAAGTACATCGCTTGCTCACTCGTTTAGCCTTCGAAAACTTAGTAAATCCATTCCAACCTTTTATTATAGGGCAAAAGAATGTTGCACCACGTGCAGCAATACAATACGATGTGCCTTTAATTATGTATGGAGAAAACCAAGCCGAGGCACACAATCACTTTAGCGAAAATCTTTCTCCACTAATGGACATAAGCCATTTTAGTACAAAATCCTACGATGAAGATATATACTTTGGTGGAGTTCATATAAATGATTTAAAGAAAAATTATGACATTACTGATAATGATTTGTTTTTATATAAGCCATTATTAGAAGAAGAAGTACGTAAAATTAATATGGAAGTTCACTTCTTTAGCTATTATGTAAACTGGTCTCCACAAGAGAACTATTACTATGTTAAAGAAAACACTGGCTTCGAATCTAACCCTGATGGACGTAGTGAAGGCACATATACCAAGTTTGCTAGTTTAGATGATAAAATAGACGGACAACACTACTATACTATGTATGCTAAATTCGGTCAAGGTAGAGCAATGAATGATGCTAACCGTGATATTCGTGACGGCTTTATTACCCGTGAAGAGGCTGTTGATTTAATGAAAAAATACGATGGCGAATTTCCTAAAAAATACTTCCAAGATGTAATAGAATATATGGGTATTACTGAAGAGAAATATTGGGAAGTAATAGACGTATCACGTTCCCCTCATCTTTGGGAGAAAGTAAATGGAGAGTGGAAACTGAAATTCCCTACTGTATAATATGAAAAGAGTCATTGCAAGACTTGATATAAAATTAAACCGTCTTATTAAAGGTATTCACCTAGAAGGCTGGCGTTTCTTGGGAGACCCCAAACCCTTCTTTATAGATTATTATAAGAGTGGAATTGATGAAATTATATATATAGACTCAATCTCCAGTTTATACAACCGTAACTCTATGAAAGAGTTAGTCTCTGAAACTACCCGTAATGTATTCGTACCTATAACAGTAGGTGGAGGAATACGTTCGGTGCAACAAGCACAAGAAATGTTGCGAAGTGGAGCGGATAAGGTTGCTATAAATACTGGCGCAATAAAAAATCCTGAATTGATTACCGAGGTTGCTAAAAACTTTGGTAATCAATGTATGGTACTTAGTGTTCAAGCCAAAAAAACAGCCCCTGGTAAATGGGTGTGCTATATTGATACTGGAAGAGAAGCTACCGATATTGATGTTATGGAATGGGTGAAACAAGGGGTTGATAGAGGTGCAGGAGAAATATTCTTAACCTCTGTGGATATGGATGGCACTTCAAAAGGTATGGATATAGATTTGATTAAAGGAGTCTCTCAAATTGTAGATGTTCCCATAATAGCAAGCGGCGGTTTTGGCAAACCTATGGACTTTGTTGATGCTTGCCAATATGCTGATGCAGTTGCAATTGCTAAACAACTACACTTTAAGAAAACAACCATACGCGAAGTAAAACAACTAGCGCGTGAACATGATTTAAACGTACGTTTTGATGACTAAAAAAGTTGTAATTGTAGATTATGGGCTTAGTAATTTGCTAAGTATAACACGTGCCTTTGAGCATATTGGAGTTGAGACAGAGATTACAGATGACCCTAAGAAACTTGCTACTGCCGATAGAATCGTATTACCAGGCGTAGGAGCTTTCCCGCTGGGAATTTCAGAGTTAAAAAAGCGTGGTTTTTTTGATGAGATAAAAAATGTTTTATCAAAAAAGCAAATACCTATTATAGGAATATGTTTAGGTATGCAAATGATGCTAACCAAGGGTTTTGAAATAGAAGAAACCGAGGGGTTAAACCTTGTAGATGGTGAAATAATAAAACTCCACTCCATTAATAGTAATGGAAGTAAGAATAAAATACCACATGTAGCATGGGCACAAATAAATATGCCAGTTGGTAAAACTTGGGAAAAAAGTATTTTTCAGAACAATCAAGAGGCACAGTACATGTACTTCGTTCACTCTTATTTTGCTAATATTGCCAATAAAAATGATGTATTGTCATATACTAATTTTGGGGACATAAAATTCACCTCTGCTTTTCAGAAAAATAATATTTTTGGCACACAATTTCACCCAGAAAAGAGTGGCGAAAATGGGCTTAGCATTTTAAAAACTTTTATAGAATTTTAGTAGATAATTAAGTGCAGGATAGCTTAGACGAGAAATTCTTAAATTTTTATCGTTCAGTAAACCAACAAAAAGAGGTTAGTGAATTAAAGAAATTTATCAACTACTCTTTTTTAAAAATTTACCTATTAGTTAAAGGACGTGAAGCCTATGCTAAAAGTGAGATTAGTCTTATAAAAAGAGTTCTTTTCTCAATTAAAGAACTCTACTTAGCAAAAAGAAGACTTAATAAGGTACTAAAATCTAAATCATTTGGCTGCATAGTTGTCATAAACGAGCCAAGTCATTTAAAACACGCCATACCTTTAAAGGAAGATATAATTAAATTTAAACCATTATTTGTAACAAATAAAAAAAAATATATAAAATCAATTTCAGAGGGGTTTAAAACAGACGATATTGTGTTTATTCCAAAAATTATAATTAGGGCATCAAAATTTAAAGCCGTACAAATACAAAATGTTATTTCTAAATTTCGAATTGGAATTGAGAATAGAGATGATATAACACAATTGCTTAATGATAATTATAGTAACTACTCAATTATAAAACGCTTTATTTATAAAATTACTGATGTAAACAAAATAAAATTTGTGTATATATTCAATGATTTACTTTTTACTGGTAGAGTGATTATTGACATATGTAATAAGAAAAACATTAAGACTTATTATTTAATGCATGGGCTTTTGTCCGACGAGTTTATAGAGAATTTACACATATGTTCTAACTACCTTGTTTTTGGTGATTATGCGCGTAATGTATTAATAAAAAAAGAAGGCATTAACAATGATAAAGTTATAACATTAGGAGCTCCATACCTTAGAGAACAGCTAAAAGCTAAGCCTACTACTTTTTTCCAAGAAAAAGTAGTTCAATCGTTACCAAAAAACAGGAAAATTGCTTTAGTACTACTATCAGGTCCAGGTCATACAGTTAGCATAGAACACCATAAAGCTATATTAGAAGTACTTGAGAATTTGATAGTTGATAAAAAGCAAGAGTATTATTTTGTTTTTAAACTTCACGGAAAAGATAACATTGAGTACTACGACAATATTATTGGGAATGATGATACAGAAGAGCTTAGTGAAGTATATAAGTTCGACCGTTTTCAAGGAAGAGATACCATTTTCGATTGGATTAAAATAGCAGATGTTGTATTAACGGGGGCATCAACAACAGCTTTAGAAGCAATGTATATGGAAAAACCTGTAATAACCATCGATTTAAAAGGCGAGTTTGATCACGAAACAAAATTTATCCAACAAGGGGCAACCTACCATTGCAAAACCAAAGAAAAAGTATATAAAACGCTAGATAATTTGTTAGAGAATGATTTTAGTATAAGCCTAGAAGCAAAAGAAATAGTAAATCAGTATTTCGCTAATTTTTCAAATATTCAAAAATTTCATACAGAGATATTACCCCAACAAATTTCAGCTTAAATGGCAAAAATTAAAGTTCTATATATTCATCAAGATGGTTTGATAACGGGGTCTGCTATAAGTTTAAAGTATTTTCTTACAGCTATAGATAGAAATATATATCAGCCCATTGTGCTTTTAGCTGAAGAAGGGCCTGCAAGGCAATTGTATGAAGAATTGGGCATAGAAGTGCACATATATACTTACCCTAGATTGTGGACTTTTCCAGGACCAAATTGGTATAATAGAGCAAGCTTTAAACAATACAAGGCAATTTTTTCTGATCTAGGTTTTTATAAAAAATCACAAGAAATCAATCCTGATATCATTCATATTAATGATAAAGCTGCCGTTAATGCAGGTATAAGCCTTAAGAAATTAGGTAAACCAGTAGTCCAACATTCTAGAAGTTCTTATGCTATAACTGCGTCACCAATTAATAAGGCATTAAACTCAGGTTTTGTTTTAAAAAACAGCGCTGCTGTTATTGCTATTTCTGAGGATGAGGTTGACGGATTAGAAAGCCATAAAAATTTGCATATAATAAACAATACAGTGCATCCTAATCAGGTAGAAAATGCGGTTTCGAAACGCGATTCTACTAGAGAAGATTTGGGTATTAAAGCTGATGAAATTTTAATTGGACTGGTAGGCGTGGTAAATGCAAAAAAAGGAGCTTGGCATTTTCTTGATTTAGCAAATAAGCTCACAAAGAAATACTCTAATAAACCACAAAAATTTATAATAGTGGGTAAGATATTAGAGGATGGAAATACCCTTTTAAACGATGGACACGTTGTACATAAAAGCCCAAAGAAATACATCGAAGATTACCTCGAAGAGAATAACCTTAAAGATAGAGTTATTATTACAGGCTTTCGTTCTGACGCATTGCAACTAATGGCGGCTTTAGATATTTTGATAGTTGCTAATAATAATGCGGTAATGGGTCGTCAACCTATAGAAGCTCAGGCTCTTGGGGTTCCTGTAGTTGTGGCACAAGGGCATAGTGGGAAATCTTCAATTGTTGTTAATGGCGAAGGAGGTACAATTATTAACAGTCCTGTAAAAATAGACGAGTTGGTAGGTGCAGTAGAGACATTAATAAATAATCCTGAGTTGAGAAAAACTATGGGCAAAAAGGGAAGAGCGTATGCAAAAGAAAAGTTTAACCCTGCTACTAATATGCGAAAAATCGAGGCTATTTATCAAGAACTTCTTAGTACAATATGAGTATTAAAAATACAATACTTTTAGCAGCAGGAAAAATAGATTATACTCGCTTACCAATAGGGAGCCATCAATCTAATGCAACAATACCTATAAACGGAAAACCCGTTATTAGTTGGATTTTAGACGACCTTATTAGTAAAGAAATTGAAAATGTAATCGTAGTAATTAGGGCGGAGAATAACAAACTTAGCGAAGTATTAGAGAAACACTATTATAAAAGGCTAAATATTACTATAGTAAAAGTAGTAGACCCAAAATCAATTATAGATTCACTTGAAGCAGGATTGCAACATATAGAAACAAACTACGGAACACGTATTATACTAGGGGACACCCTTATATTTGACAAATACAATATTGACCAAGATTTTGTTTATATATCAAACGTAGTGGATAGCGAAAATTGGTGTGTGGCAGAAACAAATAGTGAAAATAAAATAACAGCATTAACCGATAAACAAAAACTGCCAGGCGATACCTTTAATGCGCTGGCAGGGTATTATAGTTTCTTAGATTCTGCCTTGCTGAGAAATAGTGTTAGTGTAGCTAAAAAACTACAAAAAAAAGAACTTAGTAGTGTTTTATTGAACTATAGCACAAAAAGGTCAATCAAAACAATTGAAGCTGTAGACTGGTTTGATTTTGGACATATGGAGACTTTTATTGTTTCAAAAAAATCTTTACTAAGACCTAGACACTTTAATCAGTTAGTTATTCACCCTTTATACAATACTATAACTAAAATTAGTAAGAATAATGATAAGTTATATGATGAGTTAAACTGGTACATACTTCTTCCTGAAGAACTACAAGTTCTTACGCCTCGCATTCTTAGAAAAGAATTTAAAGAGGGTAAAGTTTCTATAACCCAAGAATTTTACGGCTATCCGCCACTGTCAGAATTATACGTTTATGGAGACTTGAGCCTATCTGTTTGGAAATCAATACTGAGTTATTTATTTGATGTGCACAAACTTTTCTTAAAATACTCAGTGCCAAGTGATAGTTCAAGTATTGAAAATATGTATATTACTAAAACCCAAAGCAGAGTGTTGGCATTACAGGAACAAAGTGAATATTGGAAATCTGTTTGGGACTACGACGTGATTGAAGCGAATGGCAAAAAATTTCATAATTATAAATTCCTGCTTCAGAAACTGGATGATAAACTAAAATCTCTCTCTTCGGTTACTAACTTTACTATTATACATGGTGATTATTGTCTTTCCAACATATTATATGATGTGAAAAATCAGATAGTAAAATTGATAGACCCAAGAGGTAGCTTTGGTCAAAAAGGGATATATGGTGATTCTAGATATGATATAGCCAAAATGAGGCATAGTATATCTGGCAGTTATGACTATATAGTAGGCGATTTATTTTATGTGGAGAGTGTGGAGAACAAGTTTGAATTCTCAATATTTAATAACCCTAATACGACAGAATTAAGAAAACATTTAGATAGACTTATACAAGACAGTAATTATAATTTAGAAGAAATAAAACTGATAGAGGGGCTGTTATTTCTTTCAATGTTGCCTTATCACGCTGATTACTTTGAAAGACAGAAAATGATGTATTTACAGGGGCTCTTTATTTTAAACGAACTATGCGATTAATTATAGATTTAGACGGTACCATTTGTTACCTAAAACAAAAAAATCAATCTTACACTGATGTATTGCCCAAAGAAGGAGCTTCGGAGTTTATTTCAGGGCTTAGAAAACAAGGGCATTATGTAATTATACAAACAGCTCGAAATATGGCTACTTGTCAGGCAAACTTAGGAAAGGTAGTAAAAAACGTTGGAAAAATTACATTAGAATGGTTGGACAAGTACAATATTGAGTACGATGAGATATACTTTGGGAAACCCAATGGAGATATATATATAGACGATAGGGCGCTTAGGTTTGAAAGTTGGGATAGTTTAAGCGAAAAAAAACTTCAAGAATTAGCTAAAGATAAGTGATAATTGTAATACCACTAGCAGGTAGGGGGAGCAGGTTTGCCAATGTAGGGTTTACAACTCCTAAACCACTAATAGAGGTGGCAGGGAAGCCAATGCTTTTCCATGCCTATCAGTCAGTAGCAAACATACCTCGTACTAAATTGGTATTTGTAGCTCTGAAAGAACACCAAGAAAAATACAATTTAAGGCAGATAATAGAAACCAATATCACGGTCAATTTTGAATTAGTTTTACTAGACGATGTTACAGAAGGGCAGTTATGTACAGTATTAGAAGCCAAAAAATTTTTTGTTGAAGGGGAGGGGCTGCTTATTGCTGCATCAGATACTTATATAAAAAGCGATATAGGGAATGAGATTAAAGAAAGCCCCCAAAACTGTGAAGGCATAATATCAGTAGCCAAATTGCTTGGAAACCGTTGGAGTTTTGCCAAAACAAATGAAGTGGGAAATGTTATAGAAGTAGCAGAAAAACAACGCATATCAGACAATGCCAGTACAGGGCTTTACTATTTTAGCGATACAAAGTACTTCCAGCAAGAAGCACAAAACTTAATAGCCAGTAAAAAAACCGTTAAAGGTGAGTATTATATAATGCCACTTTACAATAGATACATACAAAAAAACAAACATATAACACTTTCAATGGCTCAAGAAATTTGGGATATGGGTACGCCCGAAGCAAAACTTGCCTTTGAAGAATACCTCAACCAAAAATAATGAAAATATCTGTATGTATACCAAACTTTAATTACGGCAACTACATTGGCGACACGATTAATGGGGTATTAAAGCAGGAGTACGATAATTTTGAGGTATTGATATCTGATAATAAAAGCACAGATAACTCTTGGGAAGTAATTCAAGAATACGTTAACAAAGACTCAAGAGTTAAGGCACATCAAAATATCACTAATTTAGGTTTTGCCGGAAATTTAGATGCCGTGTCTCAAAATGCAACTGGAGAGTATATGATACTTCTTTCATCGGACGATGTGATGAATGCTGGCGCGTTAGAGGTTTTTAAGAAATTAAAAGATATTGAAGGGGATAATTTTACTATGGCAGGTACGACTTGTCAAAAAATAGACGCTGATGGAAATTATTTAGGGTATATTTCTCCTCCAAGAAAACTTTGGTTTGAAAGCGATATTGATACTAAACTAACCGAACAAATTGGACACAAAGTATATAAGATAAAATCTGGCGATCTACTGAAAAGAAGTATGAAAACCTTTATGGGACCGTTATATTTTGCGGCAACAATATATAGCAAAGAGATTTATGAAAAAGTAGGTGGTTATAGCGGCTCGCGCTTGTACAATCCTGATAAATGGTTTCATTGGAAGGTATTAGCAGAAACGGAGTACTGTTATTTTATCGATTTTCCTTTTTTTGGATACCGCTGGCATCAAAATAATCAACAGGCACAACAAAATAAAAGTGGGGCATTAAAGTACTATATAGATGAGTATCGCAGTACTTTTGAAAGAAGCACCGAAATGCTAAGAAGTGCCTCCATTAGTGATGATGTATTGCAAGGAGCATACATAAAAAATGTAATCCATAAACAAGCATTCCGTAAACTAAAAATAGGTGCTCCTATGTATGCATTTAGAATTTTGTGCTTAGGTTTTGCAAGTTATCCTAATAAGATGTTTAGTAGTAAAACAACATATATATTAGTACTCTTAAATATGTTAGGTAAACTAAGCTACTATCTTCTGAAGCCATTTAAGAAAAATTTTTCTGAGTAAATTTTAGAAAAAGTAAAGCATAAATGATTCAAGAACAAGTAATAGATACTAGCAATAATAAAGTGCTTTTTTGGCTTTCTTATTTTATGGTATTCCCTGCTTTTCTCCTACTTGGGCAAAACGTATCGTTTTTCTTAATGATATTGTTGTTTTATAATCTCTTCTCTAAAAATATAAAGTTAAAGTTCTCTAAAGTAACTACTTATGCAGCTTTAATAGTTATTGGAGCCATAGTTTCAGTGCTTGATGTTAAAAAGTTCGATGGTTCACTGAAAAGAGCACTAACAGTATTGCCCAACTATATATATTGGTGTACTATACTAGTTATATTTTCATCTTACCTAATTAGGGTAAATATGTATGTTATATATAAAGGAATAACATATGGCATTATATCCTCGGTAGTATATTACTTTATCCAAGATTACCTAGCTTTTATACCATTTTTACGACCCCTTTACGGGAATGGTTTTGCATTTCTAATGATATGTTTTAGTCCTATTGCTATCTATTACTATTTAAGTAATAAAAAAAGGTTTCAGGCGATAACATTGTTGTTGATTATACTAATGGCAATGCTGTTACAAGGTAGAAGAGCAGGGCTATTATTGGTTAGTCTTGAAGCGTTTATGCTTTTCTTTTTCCTTGAAGTTAGAGCTAGAAGTATAGCAGTCTCTTTAGTAGCTGTAATGTTTATGACAATAGCTTTTAATACGGTTTTTGTAGAATCTATGATAAAAAGTACTAACGGTAGGATACACTCAATATTATACGAAACTGAAGATTTGACCACTAAAGATCAATCTTATCTAACGCGTGTGGCAATGGTAAACAAAGGTCTTCAAATTTTTATGGAGGATCCCATCACAGGTATTGGGCTTAATAACTTTGTGGCATACGATGTAGATATTGATTTAGATTTTGAGGGAGGTGAAGTGCTTAAGTACAAAGATCTTAGTCAAAAAAGTGCACATAATTCTTATATATCTATATTGGCAGAAGGAGGATTAATGTTGTTTGTGCCATTGATTTTATTACTGGCGTCAACTATTTTCTTTTTTGTAAAAAATTATAACAAGATAAATAACTTTAAAAAGGCTGCCTTATGGGGCTTTGTAGGCATGTGCATACATATGTATGTTATTTCTGCTATTGTAAATGTATTTGCATGGTTTTTAATAGCCATTGCAGCTACCTACACACTTAGAAAACAGATATATTTTTATCCAGTAAAGTAGGTAAATGAGGGTTCAATTTTACTACGAAAAGCAATGGTTCAAAAGGGGTTAATTTTTTTTTGAGAATGAACCACTCACAAGCTTAGGCTTTAACTTGGAGTAAACATAAAGTTAATTTTAGGGGAAATTTTGTTTAGGGAGAAAGAAAAGTTTAGTACACATAATTCCTGTATCTCTTTTTTAGGAGAAGGAAGATTGTTTCTTTTATATTAATTCTCCTTATTATTTTTGTAACACTATTCCGAAAATACTCAAAGTTAGATAATATTCAGCACCCTAAACTTTGAGACTTGTCGCTGATGCTAATATATATACTATTTCGGCAAAGTTAGACTCGTTTACGTGGTATTTTATTGCAATTGGTGGTGCAGCAATTTTCAAAAGTAAATTGAACAAAGAATAGTAAACGTGAGTGATATTAATATCAAGATTATAAATCAGCTTAGTGAAGAAGATTGGGCTAACTATTCCAAAATTTGGGATAAATCAAACACAAGAAATCCATTTATTTCCGCTGATATTCTAAAACTAAGCTATGAGAATATAAGAGCACTAAGCATAGTTTATATTTATAATGAAAACTTACTAATAGGAGCCATACCATTTACTTTTATAGGTACTACATTACACATAGCTGGAGAGGCAATGTCAGATTCAATACAATTTCCTTTTTTGTATTCGGTCTCAATTACCCAAAAGTATCAAGCCATTAAAGAGGCACTAACACAGATTAATCCTCAAAATATTGAGTTTAAAAAATTGTGTACTGCAAATACATATTTATTTCTTGTAATAAAGGCAGTAAATGAGTTAAATTTTAAAACAGTATTTGTAAAATCATGGAAAAATCTCTTTGTAAAAATATTGCGTAGTACTGCCGAAGAGAAAGAGTTTAGAGGTATCTTTAATAAGAGTAATACAAGAAATTATTCAAACAAGTTTAGGCGTGAACACGCTTACAAAGCGAGTGTTGTCGAAGGCTTTGATGAGGAGAGACTTAATAATTGGATGGATTACTTCTTCATGTATCATGAGATTAGATGGAATCCAACTTCAACACCATCAATCTATAATAGCAAGGCACAAAGAGAGCAATTAAATGAAAAAGTTAAAAGATGGCTTAAAGAAAAGTCGTGTATTCTTTTTTCTTTAGATGTGGATGATAAACCAACATCAATGGCTATCTGTCTCAAAACAAAGGACTCAGTAATATACCATCAAATAGCATATTCTGTTAACGGAATTTATTTGAAATACAGAATTAATAAGCTGTTGATATTTGAGCTATCAAAATGGATGGCAGATAATAATCTATTAGTTCTTGATTTTGGTGTAGGCATGGAATCCTATAAGTATGAGTACGCAAATAAAGACCCTCACTTAGTGAGGTTATATGGAGCAAAATCGATATACTCTAAAACATACATAAAAGGGGTAATAGATTACCATTATCAAAAAAGCCCACGCCTAATAAACTTTTTAAACAATAAAGTTCGAGTTACTATCTCAAAAATAAAGTTAAAAGTTAGTACCTGTAAGAGTAAATTGAGATATATACTTAACGAGTTAAGAACAGATAAGAAATTTATTTCTAAAAAAATAAAGGTAATAACAAAATCCGATACACAGCATTTTTATAAATTTATACCTAATAAAATAGTAGTAAAACCCTGTAACGATGTTACTTATGGTACAGGTGCCGTATATGATATTATGGACTTTTTTGAAAAAGAGATTGTGCTAACAACTGCTAAAAGACAATACTACCTAACAACAATTGCAGAGAACAAAAAAAAACCTTATTGTTTGTATAATAAAGATAAAACAATAGCCTGTATTGCTTGGATGACATCTCCTAAGGATGAGGAGATACCTAAAAAAACAGAACTGAGAAATCCACAAGTGATAATAGACTGCTTTACAGCAAAAAGCCAACGAGGTAAAGGATACTACTCATATTTATTAAATATAATTTCAGTAAGGCAAAACAGTGATGTGCTGATTTATACTAACGACTGGAATGTTGCATTACAAAAAAGGATTAGTGAAGCGGGGTTTGAAAAAATAGCAACAAGAGTTTTGAGGAACAACGATAACTATGAATGGCTATCAGGTAACTAAAAAAATGAAAATAGGCTACTTTAATCACGGACATTTTTTAACTGACGAAAAGGGGCAACAATATGTTGCTTTTGATATAGCTATTTGGGCTGAACGTTTTGGAGAGTTGTGCGAAGAGTTTACTTGTTTTTTAAATAATGGAGGTACTATAAGTAGTGATAATGTACCCAAATCTTACCATATACTAACTGCAAAATCTTCAATAGTAGATATAGGAAAGCAAGCACCTCATCGTATTAAAGGTTTTGGAATTGGCTTAGATAAAAAAGCCATTTATAACGGCACTAAAAACCTTGATTATATTATAATACAAGGGCCTACGCCACAACAAAACCCTGTGGCAAAAGCAGTACACCCCAATTGTAAAATTGCGAGCTTATTGGTAGGTATACTAACCAAATCACCAAAAGAAATTTATCGCCCTGCGGGTTTAAATGGAGCTATTAGAGAGTTCTTTAAAAACGTATTGCGTATATATACTACCAACTACTTAACACGTGCATTGGTAAACAAGTATAGTTATATTGTTTTGGGTAATAATCCCGCAATGGAGTCGTCTTATAAAATTAAAGACAACAGGTTTAATCTTATATCAAAAGGTTTAATTAGAGATAGCGAGATTGTTTATAGAGATAGGGAACAACACGAGGGACCTTTGCGCTTAATATTTTATAGCAGGTTAGACCCTGAAAAGAATGTTGAATTGCTAATAAAAGCAGTTAGCAAACTTAGAAAAGGTGGGCGTGAAGCTATACTAGACGTATATGGAGGAACAGCAGTCCCTTCTTACATGAGTTTGATAAACAGTGTTATTGATGAGTTAGATGTAAAAGATTATATAAACTTTAGAGGCGAGATACATAATAACAAAAAGGTAGAGGTTTTTAATCAATCTGATATTTACATATTCAATACCTGCACAAATGAAGGGTATCCACGTACTCTTTGGGAAGGTTTTGCTGCTGGTATACCAACCATTTGTGTTAGTTATTTAGGTATAAGACAATTTTTCACTAATCAAGAGGCATTAATATTTGAGCAAAATAGCTTAGAAGACTTATTGGTAAAAATTAGAGAATTAGATGGTAATAGTGAACTCCAAAAAACTTTAGTAAAAAACTCCCAAGCATTATTGCGAGAGAATACTTTGGAGAAATCAACAGATTATATTTATAATCTGTTGCAAAACAGATATAGATAACAATGAAGATAATAGCTTTAACAAATACTGCTGCAGGATTAAGATACAAAACGCAAATGCAAAAAATGTTTGATGCAGGTGCAGAAGTTATAATTATAGATATTTCAGGTAATATGCTAACCTTTCAGAGAATAATAAGAAACCTGAAGCTCGTTAAGAAAAACGGTATTACTTGGTTTATAAAAAGAAGGAAGAACATTAGTCAATTAGGTGATTATGTTAGCCAATCTTTAGAAATAGAAGATGAAGCAATAAAAAAACTTGATATACCTATTACTAAAGGAGTTGATAAACACTTCCCAGGTTTTACAAGCTCTTTAATTAATTTCATAAAAAAAGAAACCCCTGATTATATTTTTCAAACAGGAGTGGGTATTATTCCAGATAAAATTATTGATATTGGTATTCCAATTTTAAACTTTCACCCAGGAATTTTACCAGGAATAAGAGGAGTTAGTCCTACATTTTGGGCTCTATATTATAAAAAGTATGAGTGGTTAGGCACTACACTACATTATATTGATTACGGTATTGATACTGGTAAACCCATCGTAAGAAAAAGAATTGAGAAAGATGATTTGATAAATCATCATTCAGGTTATATGTATTGGATAGTTAAAAATGAGTGTGAAATATTGGGAAAATTAATAACTGAAGGAGTTGAAAAACTTGAAGATGATGGGGGTGAAGTTAAAAATAGATATAAATCTTATTGGACAAAAGAGCAGTACGAGAAATTATACATAAACAAATAATTTTTAAGTTATTTAATGGACTTAATAACGCACATAATATTTTTTTTTTTAAAAATCACTAACAAACCAGTGGTACTTTGCTACCACCGCATTACCAAACAAAAATTTGATGCACAGGTTATATTCTTTAAAAAACTAGCCCCTGTAAAATCTTTTAAGGCTTTGGCTGATGATAGCATTAATGCAAAACCAACATTTGCTATAGCATTAACAATGGACGATTGCTATTATGAAGATTTTGTAAATGCTACTCAAATATTAGAGAAACACAACTTGCCATGTACGTTTTTCGTGCCTACTAAATATAGTATTGATAATACACCCTTATGGCCGCTAAAGATTGTTAAGATATTAGCAACCGAAAAGCTTAAGTATAAAGACGAAACCGGAAAAGAGGTTATATTTAAAGAAAAGGCAGAGAAGTTAACTTTTAAAAGCAACCTTATTAATGAACTAGTTTGGGATGAAGACCAAACAGAAGTGATTGAGGGTAAAGTAGAAAAAATTAGCCAATTAAATGGCTATATAGCTGCTGAAGCTGATAAGGTGATAGATGAGCAGGTCATAAAAATGTATGCAGAGAATGATTTGTTTTCATTTCAATCTCATACAGTTACACACCCTAAACTATATATGCAAACTGAAGAAGAGTTGGCGTATGAGTTTGAAGAATCAAAAAGATATCTACAAAATGTTACAGGCGAAGAGCAATACCTTATATGCTACCCATATGGTAGTGCGAAACATATAGGCAATACATATACTACGGCTAGTAAATACTATACCCATGGAGTAACTTTGCAAACAGGTAGTATTAAAAAATCTACCAATCCTATGCTAATTCCACGTATAGGAATTTATGAACACGATACACCTTTTAGAATATTGTTAAAAATAATACAAAGTCAATTTAAATAAAATAAAAAATTAATTATAATGGAAAAAATAAATAAAATATTAGTTACTGGTGGTGCAGGTTTTATTGGCAGTAACCTAGTTAAAAGATTAATTGAGAAAGGATACAGTGTTACCGTTCTAGATAATTTGTTGAGAGGCAACAAGTTGGATTCTGATGTTTTGCGCGGAATAGAGTTTATTCAAGGCGATGTGAGAGATTATGATACCGTTTTAAAAGCTTCAAAGGGATGTGAAATAATATATCATTTTGCAGCAATACTTGGGGTAGATATTGTAGCCGATAATCCTGTTGAAACTATGGAAGTTGAAACTATTGGGCTGAGAAATATTAGTAAAGCAGCACAAATAAATGGGGTTAAGAAAATTTTATACGCTTCAACTAGTGGTATTTACGGGCATTCTGCTATGGAAAAATCAGTAGATGAAGAAATGCTAGTTGATCCTAAAACCAGTTATGCAATGGCAAAACGTTATAACGAAATTTACCTTTCTGCTCTTTATGAAGAAAAGGGTATCAACTCAGTAGCCCTACGTTTCTTTAATGTTTATGGTTATAAGCAAGATAATCGTATGGTAATTCCTCGTTTTTTTGAGCAAGCATTGAACAATAAACCCATTACCGTATTTGGTAATGGTGGGCAAACGCGTGATTTTACCTTTATAGAAGATACTGTAGAAGCTTGTATTAGGCTAATGGGAAAGGTTAAGGGATTTGAAATTTTTAATATTTCTAATGAGAACGAGTGGAGCATTTTAGATTTAGCATACGAAATAAAAGCAGTAACAAACTCACAGTCTGAAGTAACATTTATCGAAGCACCAAAAAATCGCTATGATTATGAAGTTGAAAGACGTGTGGGTACTTCTGAGAAATTAGAATCTCATACAAGTATGAAGCCAACCACTTTACTAAAAGAGGGTTTGCAAAAAATATACAAACACACATACCTAAAAAAGTAGTTTACAACTAACAGACTAAAATTATAATGGAGCGTAAGATAAGAGGCATACACGTAGGTAATAGATTACAAAGACGTAACTATTTATCTATTGTAGACCATGTTGGTGGTAGATTGGTAGAGCGTTACGACATGACTCTAACATCTACCAAGGACAATAAACTGCTACGATTATTAGATATGGGTTGGCATACAATAAAGTATGGTCGCAAAGCCGATTTTTTAATTGTGGATGTGTTTAGTTCTCAAAACTTTTATTACGCTCTTGTAGTTACCCAACTTTGTAGGGTAATGGGCTTACCTTATATCACTAACCTACAGGGAGGCAACTTGCCTTGGAGATTAAAGAACTATAAAAAATTTTGTAAAATAATCTTCAATAATGCTTCATTAAATGTGGCTCCTTCAGACTATTTGCTTACAGAGTTTTCCAATGCTGGCTTTACGGTAGAGCTTATCCCTAACCCAGTTAATATTGAGAAATATACCTTTAAGCAACGTAGTGAAATTACACCGAAGGTTCTTTTTGTAAGAGCATTTAAAGAAATCTACAACCCTGCAATGGCAGTAGAGATGCTAAACCTATTACTAAAAAAATACCCAGATGCTGAACTTACTATGTATGGTCCTCACCTTGATGATAGCTGGCATAAAACAGAAGACACCATTAAGAAGTATGGCTTAGAGGATAAGGCAAAAATGCCAGGTTCTGTATCGCAAGATGTATGGGGCAAAGCATCAGAAGACTTTAATGTATTTATTAATACTACCAACTTCGATAATACGCCATTTAGTGTTATCGAAGCTATGGCATTGGGTTTACCAATTGTAAGCACCAACGTTGGTGGGATACCTTATTTAATTCAAGATGGTGAGAATGGGTTACTTACAGAAAAGCAAAACCCACAAATGATGGCTGATAGAATTAGTGAGTTAGTTGAAAACTCCGATTTAGTGGAAAAATTATCTAAGGCAGGGAGAGAAAAAGTAGAGAAACTAGACTGGGAAAAGAGTGTTAAACATTTATGGTTTAATGCTGTAGAAAGAGTTGTAGCTAAAGCTGCAAAAAAGTAAGAACTAATAATAATAAGTAGAGAAGCCGATTGATGTTAAGGAATTTCATTCTTGAGAAAGTTATTCTTCCCATAGGAGATGCACTAACAAAAACTTCTTATATAAAACAACTAAATAATTTTCGTAAAGAAGGTTCAAAAAGTAAAATCGAGCTTGAAGAGTTACAGAAAACAAAACTGTTAGCTAATTTAAAACTGGCGCATCAAAAAGTTCCTTATTATCAAAAGCTAGATATAGATTTTTCAAGTGGCAACCCTAATGAGATTCTAAAGCAATTTCCTATAGTTGATAAGAAAACAATAATTGCTAACCTAGACCAGTTTCATGTTGTAAACACTACTGGTGAGAAGATAAATACATTATACAGCAGTGGTTCATCAGGTGTGCAAGGCAAAGTATTTTTACCCAATGAGGCACTATCAAAATTAAGAGCTATAAATACCTTTATATGGGAAGATACAGGTTACCGTATTGGTAGTGCTACCCTACAACTAGGTATGACTAAGAAAAGGTCTTTAATAAAAAAAATTAAAGATTTATTCTTTAGGGTAGACTACCAGTTAGCCTTTAATCTTACAGAAGAAGAAGTACTAGGTGTACTAAAAAAGTATAATAACAAAGAAAACAATGTATACTTCGTGGGCTATGCATCGGGTATATATACCTATGCACAAGTAGCAAAAAAGTATAATTTAAACATCACTTTTAAGGCAGCTATCTCTTTTGGAGATAAAATGTTTAGTCATTATAAATATCTAATAGAAAGTCAGTTTAAGTGTAAAGTATGCGAAACCTATGGATCTAACGAAGGGCTTACAGTTGGTTTTATAGCTCATGATGACAATTACTATTTACTTAGCAACTACGTGCATGTTGAGATATTAGATGATGATAATAACAATGTTCCTAATGGTGAAATGGGGCATGCTATTATTACTGGTTTAGAAAATAATTATATGCCATTAGTACGCTATAAAATTGGCGATTTAATGGAGCTTTCAGAACATCAAGCTAGTGATGCGAATACATTAGCATATCCACTAATAAAAAGAGTAATAGGGCGAGATACTGATATTGTAAAAACAGCAAGTGGTAAAACGCTTATAGTTCATTTCTTTACAGCAATTATGGGTAAGCGTGATGATGTTGCTCAATTTAGAATTGTGCAAGAAAAACAATACGAAATAGATTTTGAGTATATTCCCTCGCCTAGCTTTGATCAAGACTCTTTAAAAGAGATTGATGCTGAAATTAGGACACACGTAAGTGAAGGCGAACTAAAAATAAACTACCTTAAAAAAGACAATATTCCACCAAGCCCATCAGGCAAACCACAAATTGTTGTGAGCAAAATTCTTTAGTAAAACAAACCAAGCACTATAAACAGTGAATACCTTTAAATTAATTAAAAACCACACAGGAAAATTAATTCCTCTTTTCTTCAGTTTTTTTAAGCCAGCAAATGCGTCAGTACTGTTAAGAAATTTTTGGAGTGTAAATAGTGGACCAAAATGGAACGACTATGTAAAAAAGAACAACTTAACATATGACAGTCTGATTAAAAAAGGACTTACATGGATTAAAAACTCACAAGACAAAGTAGGTTCAGGCGGTGTAGGGTGTTATGAATATTACAGATGGACAACAGGCTACCCCGAAGTAACAGGATATATTATTCCAACAGCGTGGGAAACAGCACACCATTACAATGATGAAGATTTAAAAAAACGTGCTATACGCATGGCCGATTGGGAATTGGGAATTCAGCATGAAGATGGTGGCTGGGAAGGACAATACGAAGGAGATGGAAAACCATCAGTAGTATTTAATACTGGGCAAGTTATAAGAGGTATGATAAGCTCTTATAACGAAACCAAAGACGAAAAATATTTAGAGGCAGCAAAACGCTCTGCGGACTGGGTGGTAAGTACCCAAGACGAAGACGGTAGCTGGACATCTACCAACTTTAAGCAAATGAAACGTGTGTACGATACATATGTAACTGCACCAATGTCTGAATTATACCTTATTACAAAAGATGAGAAGTATGCAGAAGCGTGCCGTAAAAACGGTGATTTTGTATTAGCAAACCAACATGAAAATGGTTGGTTTGACATGGCGGATAATACACTTTTAAATAACGATGCACCCGTATTGCACACCATTGCTTATACTATTGATGGTTTAATAGAAACAGGATTAAACCTAAAAGAAGATAAATATGTACAAGCAGGTAAACTTGCCGCAGACCATTTATTACACAAAGCTGAAATTACTAATATAATGCCTGGGCGGTTTTATAAAGATTGGAAAAAAGGAGCTAACTACTCTTGCCTTACAGGTAATGCACAATTAGGTATTATTTTCTTCCGCCTGTATGAGCTTACAAATGATAAACGCTATGTAAATGCGGCACTTAAATTAGCTGATTTTTTAGCCTATACACAAGATTTAAATGCAGTAGGTGAGTACCGTAGTGGTGGTATTACAGGGTCATATCCAATTTGGGGTATGTATTGCCCACTTAAATACCCATCGTGGGCTACAAAATACTATATCGATTTAATGATGCTAATTAAAAAACACACAAACCTTGACTAACGAGCAATTAAAAGAACTATCAGATAAGATAGCTTATATTACCATCAACCCAAGGGGTAATTTTCTGAAATCGGCACAAGTGGGGTTTAGAGATGTTGGGTTACAGCCTAAGCATCTTATATATGTAAAACCTACCGATAGGCTTAAAAAAGAGCTTAGGAAATACAAACTCTCTTTTTTTAAAGAGTTTTTGTTACCTCAATTCAAGAAGTTTTCGGGTAATAAAAAATCATTCTCACAAGAAGAAGTAAATATACCTATACCCAATACTATATCCGTTTCTAAACTTAATAGTGATGAGATCATAAAACAAATTAAACAACTGGGTATAAAGTATCTTATAAATTGTGGTGCAGGTATTTTTAGAAAACGTGTGATAGAAATACCAGGCTTAGTTATTCTTAATGCTCACGCAGGCAGGCTACCAATGTTTAAAAACATGAATGTGGTAGAGTGGGCTATTTGCAATGAAGAAAAAGTATATGGCACTATTCACCAAATAGATACAGGTATAGACTCTGGATCTATTTGGCTGGAAGAAGAAATAGATATAAGCGGAAAGAAAACTTTGCTTGATGCTCGCGAGTATGCCTTCGACCGAGTAATTCGTATGGCAGGTAAAACGGTAATGTTGAATGAGGAAGGTAAAATTACCCCTCAACAACACGCTGCTAACGAGGGAAAAAAATGGTACCGTATGCACTCATATTATCAAAATAAAGTAGAGCAACTACTTAATAAGTAACAATATTTTGAAAATTATAACCATTGTAGGCGCACGTCCTCAGTTTGTTAAAGCAGCAGCACTGTCAAGAAAATTTCAAGAATATAGAAGCGATATTTGTGAGGTAATAATACATACAGGGCAACATTTCGATAAAAATATGTCGGACGTGTTTTTTGAAGAAATGGAGATACCTCAACCCCATTATAACCTTAATATTCATGGGCTTTCACACGGTGCTATGACAGGGCAAATGCTAGAAGGAATAGAAAAAATACTTCAAGATGAAAAGCCCGATTATGTAATGGTGTATGGTGATACCAACAGTACTATTGCAGGGGCATTGGCAGCAAAAAAATTGCATATAAAAGTAATACATATTGAGGCAGGCTTGCGTAGTTTTAATATGCGTATGCCCGAGGAGGTAAACCGAATACTTACTGACAGAATTAGCGATATTTTATATTGCCCTACACAAACAGCAATAGATAATCTTAACAAAGAAGGCTACAAAAATATAGATACCACCTATGTTCTTTCTGGTGATTTAATGCAGGATACAGCCATTTTTTACAAAGAAAAATCAGATAAGGTGTCCACCATTATTAGCGATTTAGGTTTAACTAAAGGCGAGTTTGTTTTAGGCACTATTCACCGTGCCGAAAATACAGACAATGAGACAAGGCTAAAAAGTATTGTGAGTGCTTTAAACACTATTAACACTACCACCAAAGTAGTAGTACCTTTACATCCACGTACTGCTAAAATATTAAAAAGCAAGGGTATAGCCGTTGAATTTACCATTATAGACCCCGTGGGATATTTTGATATGCTACAACTAATTGCCGAGTGTAAACTGGTAATGACAGATAGTGGAGGGCTACAAAAAGAAGCCTACTTTTTTAATAAATACTGCATTACCCTACGTGATGAGACAGAGTGGGTAGAGTTGATAAGCAATGGCTACAATACCATTGTAGGTGCTGATGGAGATAAGATTATTACTGCGG
Organism: uncultured Burkholderiales bacterium; assembly: GCA_964584305.1. Classification (GTDB taxonomy): domain Bacteria; phylum Bacteroidota; class Bacteroidia; order UBA8524; family UBA8524; genus SB11. The sequence continues at coordinate 227,024 of CAZOZL010000002.1, read as the reverse complement.
CAAACGAATATTTGGGCAAAACTTTTCATAAAACCGCAGAATTATATGGTGGCGGAACAGCGGCACACAATATGTGCGAGCATCTGATACAATATCACAACAAAAAATAGAATAGTGGCAAGCAAAGTAGTTTGGATAATTAATCAATTTGCAGGAACACCCACATCGGGTTGGGGCGAGCGTCATTTCTATTTCAGTGAATACTGGATAAAAAAAGGCTATGAGGTAAAAATTATTTCAGGCTCATACAACCATGTTTTTAATAATCTTCCATATGCACCTAATAAGTATAATTACGAGGATGTAGACGGGCGCACCTTTTGTTGGGTAAAAGTACCTGTATATAAAGGGCAAAGCATTAAACGATTTTGGAGCATGATGGTGTTTGCATGGCGGTGCTTGTTCCTTTCGGCAAAAGAATTGGGCAAGCCTGATTATATTGTAGTATCCTCAATGCCAATATTTCCTATTCTTACAGGGCATAGGTTAAGAAAAAAATTCAATGCAAAACGATTGATATTTGAAATTAGAGATTTATGGCCTTTAACTCCCATGTATTTGGCGGGTTATAAAAAAAGTCATCCATTTATAATGCTATTGGCTTGGGTAGAAAAGTTTGGCTATAAAAAAGCCGATTATATAGTATCGTTATTGCCTAATGCAAATAAATATATTGATGCCATTTCGGGCAAGCCCGAGAAGTTTAGATATATTCCTAATGGGTTAAGTGCAAACCAATTGGTTGATGAACCTTTGCCTCAAGAAATTACAAAAGATATTCCAAAAGATAAATTTGTAATAGGCTATACAGGCACAATAGGCTTGGCAAATGCTTTAGAGTATTTTGTTGATGCAGCAGGGCTGCTAAAAAACCATAAAGATATTCACTTTGTAGTGGTGGGTGATGGGTACCTAAAAGAGCAACTGGTTGAAACCAGCAAAGATTTTGGAAACATTACTTTCATCTCAAAAATCAAGAAAAACCAAGTACAAAATATGCTCAAGTTTTTTGATGCGTGTTTTGTAGGACGAAACAACACACCCCTATTTGAGCATGGAGTATCAGCAAATAAATTTTTTGATTATATGCTGGCTGAAAAACCAATATTAGATAGTAATAACCTGATAAAAGACCCCGTAGAAATGTCGGGCTGTGGTATAATAGTAACTCCTGATTCTGCTGAGACAATAAAAGAAGGGGTATTACAGTTAAAAGCAATAACACCCGAACAACGTGCAGAAATGGGAGCAAAAGGAAGTGTTTACGTAAAAAAATTTCACAGTATAGAAAACTTGGCAGACCGTTACGCAGAACTGTTTAATTAATATTTTCGTCATTGTTTAATGAACTATTTAGGAAACCTTTATTCCTTAGCTATTATAACACGAACTAAAGGCTAAATACCACCAACCAATAGCAAAATTGTTAACCAATCTTAAAAATATACTTGTTTTAGCACCGCATACCGATGATGGAGAATTAGGGGCGGGCGGTACAATAGCCAAGCTAATAGAAAACGGGTCAAACGTTTGGTATGCTGCATTTTCTACTGCTGAAAAATCTGTGCCTGATGGGTATCCGAAAGATATTTTAAAACAAGAAGTAAAAGCAGCTACTCAAAAATTGGGTATTCCTGCTGAAAACCTTTTAATATTTGACTATGAGGTGCGTAAACTAAACTATGTGCGCCAAGAAATATTAGAAGAGCTAATAAAAATTAGTAAAACACAGACTTTTGATGCTGTGTTTATGCCCACCTTGGGCGATATACACCAAGATCATAGCACTATTGCCAGTGAAGGGCGCAGGGCTTTTAAAACCACTACCCTTTTAGGCTACGAGCTTATTTGGAACAATCTTACCTTTAATACACAATGCTTTGTGAAATTGGAGCAACGCCATATAGATAGCAAAGTGGAGGCATTAGGCGAATACAAATCGCAAAGCCATAGAGATTATATGAAAGCTGATTTTATAACCTCGCTTGCCCGAGCAAGAGGGGTGCAAATTGGCACACAGTACGCAGAAGCCTTTGAGGTAATGCGTTGGGTAATGGAGTAAAATACTGCATTTAGTCTTTGATATGGGTAATCTCCGTAGCTAAAGGCTAACAAGATAAAAGCAAAAAAAGAATTGCCAAAAGTATTAGTTACAGGTGCAGGAGGTTTTTTAGGCAACTACCTTAAACAAGGTTTGCTTAATGCTGGATACGAGATAGAAACTATCGGTTTGGCAGGCGAAGGCAATGATATTACTTGCGATTTGAGTAAAGAAATTCCTGAACTAAAAGGGAAATATGTGGCGGTGCTTCATGCGGCGGGCAAGGCGCACAGTATTCCAAAAACCGAAGAACAAAAACAAGCCTTTTGGGATGTAAATTTGGGAGGAACAGAGAATTTACTAAGGGCTTTAGAAAACAGCAATAATATTCCACAAGCCATAATATTTATAAGTTCTGTTGCTGTATATGGGGTAGATAGTGGTGAAAATATTACGGAGGCTCATCCATTAAACGCTGCCGACCCTTATGGGCAAAGCAAAATAAAAGCCGAAGAAAAAATAGCTGAATGGTGCAAACCTCAAGGGATAAATTATTTTAACCTTCGTTTACCTTTATTGGGGGGGGCAAATCCACCTGGTAACTTAGGCAGTATGATAAAAGCCCTTAAAAAAGGCTACTATTTTAGAATTGGCAGGGGAGAGGCAAAAAAATCGATAGTGTTGGCAAGTGATGTGGCTAATTTTATTCCTACGTTGTTTAGTAAAACACAATCGGGCGAGTATAATCTAACGGATGGTGTACATCCTACTTTTGCTCAAATAGAGGATAAAATGGCTGATGAAATCAATACTAAAGTAAAAATTAAAATTCCTGCTTTTGTAGCACAAACAGTGGCAATATTTGGAAGTTTTATTCCTAAATTTCCACTCAAAACAAGGCAGTATAAAAAAATAACCTCCACGCTTACTTTTGCTGATGATAAGGCACGAAAAGAAATAGACTGGACTTCAAACTCTTTTATAGATACCCCGCTTAGTGCTTAGTTTAAAATCGTTTCGAAGAGTAACTTCTACCAACAATTTCATTCCTGAAATAGATGGGTTACGTTTTGTAGCCATAATAACGGTCATATTTCTACATACCAATACCAACTATAAAAGGGTATATGCCGATATAATTCCGCAAGGCTATTTAGATTCATTTATTCATCACCTTTTTACGCAAGGTGGTTTAGGAGTAGATGTTTTTTTTGCTATTAGTGGGTTTATACTGGGTTTGCCCTTTGCCAAGTACTATTTGGCAGAAGGTAGAAAGGTGAATATAAAAAACTATTTCATAAGGCGGCTCACAAGGTTAGAACCACCTTATATAATATCTTTAGTAATACTGTTTGTACTATATGTACTGTTTTTTAATGAGAGTGTATTTAGCTTATTAGATGATTTTGTTGCAGGCATTTTCTATGTTCATTTTTTTATATTTAGCGAGTTCAACCCCATAAATCCTGTTACTTGGAGTTTAGAAACGGAGGTGCAGTTTTATTTATTAGCACCGCTTATATCGTCAGTTCTTTTTATAAAAAACCATACCCGCAGGCGTATATTAGTAGTAGCCACTATACTAATATTAGATTTTGTAGTTCCTTATACATTAGCAGATTTGCGTGAGTATCACCTGCATAAATCCATTATCAATTATATACACAGCTTTTTAGTGGGTTTCGCCTTTGTTGATGTATTTCTTTTTGGATTAAAAAAAATAAAGAAAGCCTATTTGTGGGATGTGGTGGGGGCAATATCTTTGGTATTGCTATTTAGTTTCCATCCTGATACTGTTAAGTATGAGCGCATCTATTTTGATATTGGTGTATTTGGCTTATTTATGGCTGTTTTTAGAGGTTTTGTTTTTAACTATATTTTTACACGTGAGTTTATTGTGATAGTGGGCGGTATGTGTTATACCATATACTTGTTACATTACCCTGTATTGTTTGCAGTTATGAAAGGCATGAGTCTTATACCAATAAGTAATTTTGTGCTTAGTATAGTGGTTAATTTTGGTGTTGCCCTTATTGGGTTGTTGACAGTGTCAGCCGTTTTTTTCAAGCTAATAGAGCAACCGTGTATGGATAAGAATTGGCCTACACAATTAAAAGATTTTTTAAAAAAGAGATTTAGCAAAACGTATGCAAAAAGCTAATATAAAATTTGCGGTATCGGGGTTTGGGCATATTGGGCGCAGGCACGCTACTATAATAAATGAGTATGAAGGGTCTGAATTGGCTGCAATTATAGATATAGACCCAAAGGCAAAAGAACATGATTTATATCCTGCTGGAGTTCCCTTTTTTAACTCCATTGAGGAGTTTTTTGCGTCAGATATAAAAGTAGATGTATTAAATATTGCTACGCCAAATGGTTTTCATTGTTCACAGGCATTAATGGCATTAGACAATGGCAGCCATGTAGTGATAGAGAAACCAATGGGTTTAAGCAAGGCAGAGTGTGAGAGTGTAATTTTTAAAGCTCTTAATGTTTCGAAACAAGTATTTGTGGTGAAACAAAACCGATACAGCCCTCCAAGTAAGTGGATGAAAAAAGTAGTGAGTGAAGGGACTATTGGCGATGTGCTAATGGTACAAGTAAACTGCTATTGGAATAGAGATAGCCGTTACTATAAAGTGGATGGATGGAAAGGAAAACTAAACCTTGACGGGGGTACTTTGTTTACCCAATTTAGCCACTTTGTAGATATTATGTATTGGGTATTTGGCGATATAAAAAATATAAAAGCCATTTTTAAAGACTTTAACCATGCTAACACTACCGAGTTTGAAGATAGCGGAGTGGTAAATTTTGAGTTTGTAAACGGGGGCATAGGCTGCATCAACTTTTCTACTTCTATTTACGAGACCAATATGGAAAGTAGCATTACCGTAGTGGGTAGTAAAGGAAGTTATAAAGTGGGGGGGCAATACATGAACGAGATTGAGTACTGCCATATAGAAAACTATGAAATACCAAAGTTAGCACCTACTAACCCGCCTAATGATTATGGACCATTTAAGGGCAGTGCGGCAAACCACCACTATGTGATTGAGAATGTGGTGAATACACTTAACGGGAAGGATACTATTACCGCTAATGCTTTAGAGGGGTTGAAAGTAGTAGATATTATAGAGCGCATTTACGAGACAAGGGACTTAACTAAACTTAAAAAGAAATAGTTTTAAAGCTGTTTTAAGAAATTTAAGACGATGGAATACGTCATTTATATAGTAGTTTTTGCGGTATTGTTGGTGGCAGAGTTGGCATACTTTCGCATTGCTGATAAGTATAATATTATTGATAAACCCAATGAGCGAAGCTCACATACAAAAATAACGTTACGTGGTGGGGGAATAATATTCCCCTTTTCTATATTGGCATATTTTGTAACCACAGGCAATTACCCGTGGTTTGTAATGGGCTTAGTAGTTATTAGTATAGTTAGTTTTATTGATGATATAAAAACACTATCAGGTAAGGTGCGCATTTTGGTGCATTTGGTGGCAGTATCGTTATTGTTTTATCAAGCGGAGTGGTTTGCCTACCATTGGGTATGGGTTGTGGTGGGGTATGTATTGGTTATAGGTACTATAAATGCTTATAATTTTATGGATGGTATAAACGGCATTACAGGTGCTTATAGCCTTAGTGTTTTATTGCCTTTGTACGTGTTAAACAGTAGCTATGGTTTTGTTGATGCAAGTTTTATCATCTATTCTATTATTGGGGTAGTAGTATTTTTGATATTTAATTTTAGGCAAAAAGCAAAATGTTTTGCGGGTGATGTGGGCAGTGTATCAATGGCATTTATCGTGCTATTTCTGCTTACCCAACTCATTATTTTTACAGGTGATTATAAGTATATTTTACTATTGGCTGTTTATGGGGTGGATAGTGTTTTAACCATCATTCATCGTTTGTTTTTAAAAGAAAATATTTTTAGCGCGCACCGCCGCCATTTATACCAGTACCTAAGTAACGAGATAAAGTTACCACATTTAGTGGTGAGTGCTATATATGCAACTATTCAGGCTATAATAGGTATTTGGCTTATAAATACTAATGCTACTATGTTGTGGTGGCAACCTATTGCTATTTTAATAATATTGGGGGTGTTATACATCACCACAAAATATTTAGTATTAAAAGGGGCTATTAAACCCGTAGCCTAATACTTACCTGCTACCGATATTTTTTAAGTGAATTATCAATTTTCAGTACTTTTTCCTGTATATCATGGCAATACTACCCATGAGTTTACCATTGCGCTAAATAGTATTTTATCGCAAACACTGCCTGCAAATGAAATTATTGTTGTGCAAGACGGACCTGTTGAAGATGGAATTTCCATACAATTAGCAGAGTTAAGAAAGCAGGCGAAAATAAAAGTGATAACACTACCTATAAATACGGGGGTGGGCAATGCCTTAAACGAAGGGTTGAAACATTGTACTAATGAGTGGGTGGCACGTATGGATGCCGATGACAAAGCCGAGCTTAATAGATTTGAAGACACCATAGCCTTTATAAAACAACACCCCGAAATAGATTTAGTAGGGTCGTATTACGGGGAACGTCAGCCCAAAGGAAAGACCTATGTGCGTAAAGTGCCATTGGTTTTTAACAAAATTAGGCGTTTTTCGAAGTATAGAACACCGCACAGCCATCCTACGGTATTTTATAAAAAAACAACGGTGTTGGATGCTGGCGGATATAAAAATTTTTACTTTGCCGAAGATTGGTACTTGTGGCTACGGATGTTTGAAAAGGGCTATACATCAGCCAATATACCCAAAATATTAGTGTATGCACAAAACCAAAATTATGTGCGTAGGCTGGGAGTTAAAGCATTACAAAACGACTATAAGGCGATTAAACAACTTTGGGAAGAAGGGTTTATAAGGGCGCATCATTTTTTGTTTAATATATTTGTGCGAACCATAGTGAGGTTATTACCGATAATTTGGGCAAAAAAAATTTATAAAAACTACTTAAGAAGTGAAGCAAAAAATTAAAATTTTTTATAACGAGTTTAAGCCCGCTATCTTATTTTTGTTGCGCTTTAGCATAGCATTTACGGTGCTTAGTTTGATATATAGTTCTTGGGTAGCAGGGTATAAAGATGTGGCAGACCCTATTACGCGTAATGTTGCCACGCAAATACGGGGTATATTAGCATGGTTTTACGAAGCGGTAACCTCAACCGATAGAACGGGTAACCCTTCTATGGATATATATATTAATGGTAAATACTCTATTTCTGTGTTTGAGGGGTGTAATGGCGTTGCTATTGCAAATCTCTTTTTCTCGTTTTTAGTAGGTTTTTGGGGCGGGCTTAAAAAGCTGGCTTGGTTCTCAATACTGGGTATAGTAGTTATACATATAGCCAACTTGTTTCGTTTATTGCTATTAGCACAAATGGCACTTACAAATAGTCCCCTTTTCCATTTCACGCACAAATACCTGTTTACACTTTCTATATACGCAATAGTATTTGTGTTATGGTATTTTTGGGTAACCAAAATAAACCCTATTGCTACACCTAAATCCAAAACTGATGAACCTACTTGATATAGGACTTAAACGTATTGGTTTAGTATTTTTGGCCCTTATAGGGCTTGCTTTTTTTTATACCTTTCAAGATTTTGATTTTGTAGATGGGCAACACCGCTTCAATCAAAGTTTTGGTGGGCGCATTCAAGAAGGTAAAGAAGTAAACTTTGCCATTAGCCGTTTAATAAGATTTATAGCTAATGACTTACTGTGTATTTTATTAATATATGCCTTGTTTAATAATAGGCGATATGTTGTATTTGGCTTTTATATGCAAATTTTTGGCTTATTAGTATTATTTCCTATCTATATATTTCTTACCCTAAAAGCAGACACCTATGCCGACTATTCTCTTGTAGTCCCTCTTTACCGATTGGTAATGAACCCTATTCTTATGGTGTTACTCATCCCCGCATTCTATTTCCAACAAAAAATAAAGCAAGACTAAATAAACACTAATTTTATGTGTAGGTTTGGGCAACAATAGGCTTTATACCTATGAAAATTACTGTTGTTAGGCTTTTACTTTTAACTATTGCCTACCTGTTCGCTCCTCACTTAATTTTTATTTTAGGGTGGGTACAATTAGGTATTGCACTGCCTGCTACCGCCGCATTACTTTTTTTAGGGTATATGATGGTAAAGCATACCCAAAACGATACGAGTATAGGCGAGACTTTAACTTTGAGTAAACCGCAAATACTGTACTTGCTTGCTTTTTGCTTGGGTTTAGCGGCTTTTTCGGGTATTGGGGAAATGCTGTGGCAACGTGATGATTTTTTTAAGCACAACCTTATTTTTAGTGATTTATTACGGAACAACTGGCCCGTAACCTATACAGCAACAAAAGAACCAGCTATGCTTACCTACTACTTAGGCTGGTATATGGTTCCTGCAGGTGTGGGCAAAATTGCGGGTATTGGGGCGATGGTATTCACCTCTTTTTTGTGGACAGCTATGGGACTTGGCTTGCTTTTTCTATGGTTAAGGGCGGTACTGAAAACCAACAATTTTATTTTGTGGGTAGTGTTTTTGGGTATATCGGGTTTTGAGTTTCTGTGGGTGGCAGGGCATTATATATACTACTTGTTTACCTACTACCCGCAGTATGGTTTAATAGCTTTGCTAAAAGGTACTGTCACTTATACACGGTCAGAGTTGATTGTTCCGTATTTCACCCAAAATATACCTTCTTTTTTTGTAGGATTTTTATCAGCACCACAACACGTTTTGTCCGGTTTTTTAGCATCGGCAGTAGTGGTGTATGCAATCACTAAAAAACTCTCGTTTAGGTACACTGCTGTACTGGTGGCATTAGTGGTGTTTTGGTCGCCACTGGTGGGTCTTGGTTTACTTCCTTTTGCTGTATATCACCTTTGGCTTGATAGAAAACAGGTTTTTTTCAAACAAAATATCAGGTTTTATGTGTTTGGAGGTGTACTTCTTTTTTTTACTATAAGTTACTTATTGGCACATCATCTTGCGCTGCAGCATGGTTTTGTATGGCAAATTACAGGCAGTAATTGGTTGCTTTATGCCTTGGTATTTATAGTGTTAAAATTTGGCATTATTTTCTTGTATTTACTTTATAAAGATAAAAGGTTGGATTTTATTGGAAGCTACAAGAGACTGGGCTTTATTTCTATTGTGTGCCTAATATTGATGAGTTTTTATAAGTTTGGGGCATATAATGATTTAATTGCCCGTGCTTCCATTCCTTTTTATTTTGTAATGTTGCTATGGATAGTATTTTTTCTGCAAAAAATACGTATTGAACCTATTAAAAAGTACATTGTAGTGTATGGTATTATTGGTTTAATGTTGCTACCCCGATTGTGGCAAGTATATAAAACCATTGCCTATACGCCACAGCTAAAAACTAAGAAATATACCATTGCCCAAGTACCTCAAAAGTACAATATACTAAGCCATAATGAATGGTTGGTGCAGGTAAAGCCCGAGTACACTGACAACTATGTGATAGATAATAGTATAAGCCAACAATATTTGGGTACTACTAATTCTTTCTTTTATAAGTATTTAGCCAAAAAAGAAGCTGAAAAGTAAAGCCATCATCCAAAAAAATAATAGGCAAACACCCTAACTTTGTTAGTGGTATAAGACCGTTGCAAGGATTATGTTTTTTTTAAAGTAATATAATTAACATAGCGATAGGTTGAAACCGCCCACTTATACTTACTGGCATAAACGAGCTGACCCATGCCGTTCGGGCAGGTTTACCCGAACGAATGGGCGGGCAGGAATGCTAAGGCTTTCATCTTGAAACAGTCTTGATATACACATTATACTCAATTATTTATCATCAATACTATCAAATGAATAGGTAAAATGCGTTGCTTGTAACTCATCACTTATTGGTGTTGTTCTATAAAAATTAACTGCTTGCGTATCGGCTGTTTCTGCCTGAACAAATACCTCATTAAACCCATTTTTGCTGCAATATTCGCATAAAGCTGAAATTAGCTTTTTACCAATCCCTTTTCGTTGGTATTGGGTATAATACTGCAAGGTCGGTAGTGTCTTTACCTGAAAGTTTTTTTATTTCTATGTACATTCGTTATCCTTAAAAAAGTAAGGCGGAAAGTTAAAATATAAATTTTATTTAGAGCAAGAGACTACAACTGCCACCCTATGCCGCATCTAAATCTCAAAAACATATAAACTAATATCAGAATAGTGTAATGTATAGGAGAGGATAATATACCGATATTTGTGTTATGATAAAAGAGTATAATATTACAGGAATAACTTGCGGTGGCTGCGCTACTGCGGTTAAAAATACGTTAGAAACCTTGCCCGAAGTAAAAATTGCCGATATACAGATAGATGCACCACAAGGTAAATTAGAGTTTGATACTGTGGTAGATACGGAAGTATTAAATCAAAAACTTAGCAGTGTGGGCAGCTACACCCTGAGCGAAGTGGTTAAAAATGTCTCCTGACCCAATAGGGAATAAAATTTCCTGAAAAAGTATAAACAACCCTAATAAACCATGTTTAAATGTCTTAACAATACTGCATTAAGCAGTATGTCTCCGTTACAGATAAAGCCTAAGTATGCAAGCCTATATACAATAGGTGAGCGGCGTATGCCAATACTATTTAGTGTTTCTAAGTTTTTTTTCATAATTAGTTTAGTCAAAAAATGAATTGGGTAGCTAAGGCATTTATTCAAAAAACAATAAGCAAAACACCATTTGCCCAAGGGCTAAATTATTTTTTGCAACGAAGGGTAAACCGTAGTTTGCCAATGAGTGATAAGGTGCTTGCCCAAAAACAAGTAGCGGCAAAAAAACACCTTACTGCTTTTAGTACAAAAAAATGTAATTTTGATAGTATTGTGTATGAGTTTGGTGCAGGGTATGATTTAGCAGTACCCATTATTTTTTGGAACGAGGGATTTAAAAAACAGATAGTAACAGATGTAAACCCACTTTTTAAAAAAGAGCTGGTAAACCATGTTATAGAAAAAGGTTCTTACGGTATAGGGTTAATTAAAAGTAGGCATGATTTAAAAAGTAAAACGGGAATAGAATACCACCCAAATATTGATGCCCGAGCTACTAATTTTGAAACTGAAAGTGTTAACTATATTCATTCTACTGATACCTTAGAGCATATTCCCAAAAACGATATTTTGCCCATTTTGCAAGAGTGTTATCGGCTGTTAAAAGCAGGCGGTGTTATTAGTTGTATTATAGATTTACAAGACCATTATCAATACAATGATAATAGTATTTCTCCTTTTAACTTTTACCAATATGATTGGGAAGAATGGAATAGTAAGTACAATAACAATTTACAGTATCAAAATAGGCTTTTGGCAAACGAGTATGGGGCATTATTTGCTAAGGCAGGCTTTACACTCACGCAGATGCAAGTTACCAAAGCAAGTGATGGAGAAGTGGAAAGGTTAAGAAAAATAAATTTAGCACCGCATTTTGCTACTAAATTTATTGATGAGATAAGTAATTTGCGTTGTCATATTTGGGCGATAAAGCCTGATTAATAGAGAGTACTGAAAATGTTTGTAGATGAGAAAACAATACCCTTTGAAGTAGTAATAAACAGGTAATTTTATATTACTATTCATACTATACCGTTAAAAAGTTAAAATATTTTACTCAAAATTTTAAATTTGCTGTATATTGGCAATAATTTACTAACTTAGTTCTGATTTTGGACAGTGAGAAAATTTTTTAAAATAGTACCCATTTTATTAGTATTCGTTTTTGCTAAAAATGTACAAGCGCAGTGTGTTGGTGCAAGCGGGTTTACTATTACAGCATCGTCTTTTTGTATAAACCAAACTATTACTTTTACTGACACTACAAGTGCCACAACGGATAGTATAATTTATAGATTTAGCAGCGATAACAGCCTTGTAAAGGGTGATACAGTTACTAAACAGTATACCACAGGTACTACTGAGGGGGTATGGATGTACCGTTTTTTTAGTGGACCTTATTGCTCTGATACTGTTTTTCAAACTTTTACGGTTAATCAAACAGTAGCTACAGTTACCCCAGCGGCGGCACAAAATGTATGTGCAGGTGGTTCTACAATTTTGGTAGCCAATGCTGGAGCAGGGATTACCTACCAGTGGCAAAGAAATGGGGTAAGTATTGGTGGCGCAACCAACGACTCACTAACCGTTAATACAACAGGCAACTACACTGTGATAGCCACACAAAATGGGTGTGTGGATACAAGTGCCGCAACAACGGTAACCATTTATAATTTTCCCAATGCTGATTTTGTGTTTACCTCCGATAGTTTATGTTCAGGTTCTACAATTAGTTTTACCAATAGTTCCACTGGTAGCTTGCTTAGTTACCAGTGGAATTTTGGTAATGGCAATACATCAGCATTACAAAACCCAACTAATGTTTTTGATACGGTGGGCGCACCTGCGTATGTAAGCTATCCAGTTATTCTTATAGCTACAACACCAGGTAATTGCGGTGATACTATTACTAAAATTATTTATGTTAGGCGCAAGCCCGATGGGCAAGTTGATGATTTTAATAATATACCCAAGTTTGTTCAATGCAATGTGGTGTCATCTCCATTTTCATTGCAAATAGATAATGTTTCAGGCACTAATAATAATGATAGTATTTATACTATTGATTGGGGAGATGGTAGCGGTTTACAAAATTTTTTTAACGGTTTTACTAATACAACTCATATATACGCTACCACTGGTGCATTTACTATGACGGTAACCACTACCGACTCTTTTGGCTGTGTAAACACCAATACATATAGTGTATTTAATGGAGGAAACCCAGCGGTTAGTTTAGGAAACACTGGCAGTACATCAGGCTGTACTCCTTATGATATTACTTTTACTATTGATACTAGCGTAACAGGGGTGGGAGCTAATGCTACTGGTACTACCTATACTTTAAGTTTTAATGATGGTTCTACGGCTACAACGTATACACATTTACCGCCTCCATCAATAATAAAAACACTTACAGAACCATCTTGTGGTGTTAATACCGTTGGGTTTCCCAATTCTTTCGAGGCTGTATTAACGGTAAACAACCCTTGCGGAACAAACAGTGCTACTATTCGCCCTATTTATATCTCTACCAAGCCCGAAGCAAGAATTGAAATTCAGCCTGATAACAGTGATACTGTGTGCTTAAACGCTCCCTTCGTTATTCGTGATGTATCAGATACGGGTAGTGTATCTTCAAATAGTGGGTGTAATCAAACGCCTCGTCGTTTGTGGGATGTTTTACCCGGAACAGGGTGGACATTGAACACAGGAGGTTTTGGTAATGCCACCAACTGGAATAATAACCCTGCCAACTGGGGCAGTCAAGAGTTGAACATGACTTTTACCGATACGGGCGTATATACAGTAGAGTTAATAGTGGGGAATATAGCACAAGCAGGTTTAAGTGTGTGTGGCGATGATACCATACGAAGGGTGATAAGGGTGCTTAACCCACCCACCTCCAGTTTTACTATTGATGGGAATGGGGCAAGCGGATGTTTAAACCATACGGTACTATTTAATAATAACTCAACAGGTGATGATATAACTTATAGGTGGGAGATAACACCCAATAGCGGTTTCTTTTTACAATCGGGTACGCTAACCTCTGATAGCCCTGTATTAGTGTTTAATACCATAGGTGAGTATTTTGTTGAGTTATTTACAGAAAACCGTTGCAATATTGATAGTTTAACAGATACCATTGTAGTTAAAGATGTACCCATTGTAGCACTACCCGATACGCAAACCTATTGCGGCGCGCAAATATTGTTTTATGACTCGGCGGGTTCAGTACCTCGCCACCGCCCTGTGTACGACAGGCGTTTAGGTGATAGCTTAACCTATCAATGGATAATAACAGGGGCAACGGGATATAGTTATGCAGGTGGAGATTCTACGGTGCATAGCCCTACTATTAATTTTTCAACGGCAGGTATTTATATAGTTAAAGTAATATATGGTAACGAATGCGGAACAGATACCGCCACTCAGGTTGTCGTCATAAATCCAATACCCATAGCAGGTTTTAGTATAAACGATACCGCCCAATGCCTACAAGATAACAATTTTGTTTTTACAGATACCAGTACCGTTAGTAGTGGAGGGGTAGCTACTTACTTATGGGATTTTGGTAATGGAGATACTTCATCAGCAAAAAACCCTACAATAGCTTATGTTGCTGGAAGTACTTATACTGTTCAGCTAATTGCTACTACCGATAGTGGTTGTGTGGATACTTTTAGTAGGTTGATATATTTACTTCCAAATCCAAATACTGATTTTACTGTAAACGACACTACTCAGTGTATTAATGGTAATAATTTCATTTTTACTAATACTACTACTATTGGTAGCGGAACAATCACCCATAAATGGGAATTTAGCAATACTGCAAGCGATACATCAATACTAACAAACCCCGTAAAAGTATATGGTGCAGTAGGAAACTATCAGGTAAAACTAATAAGTGTTTCAGATGAAGGGTGTGCAGACTCTTCGCGTGCAAACGTGTTCGTGTATCCTAAACCCGCACCCGCATTTACAATAAATGATACCGACCAGTGCGAAAACGGCAATAGCTTTGTTTTTACTAATAGCTCTACACTATCAGCGGGTACATTAGGCTATTTATGGAACTTTGGGGGAAGTGCTACGGATACTTCCACACAAGCCAACCCTACAAAAGTGTTTACACAAGAGGGGGTATATAAGGTAGTATTGGTAACTACTTCTAATGAAGGCTGTGCAGACAGCACTTCAGCAACGGTATATGTGCGCCCCAAACCCGATATAGCCTATACAGTGAATGATAGTGATCAATGTTTTAATGGGCATATTTTCAATTTCACCAATACATCAAGTATAGCCAGTGGTACGGCTACTTATTTATGGCAATTTAGTAATAGCACCACGGATACTTCTACTTTAAACACCCCATCAAAAATTTATGGTACAGCAGGAGTATATCCTGTGAAACTGGTGGGTACTTCAAATTTTGGCTGCAAAGATTCTATTACTAAAACCATGGAGGTATTCCAAGAGCCTACCGCCAATTTTACTATTAATGATACTGCCCAATGTATAAATGGTAATAGCTTCACGTTTACCGATGCCTCAACTACTACGGGTGCATATAGTACCAACTGGGATTTTGGTGATGGTACTACCTCAACAGCTACTAACCCTACCAAAACATATACAACAGTTGATACATTTACGGTACGCCTTATTATAAACCTAACTACGGGCGGCTGTGGCGATACCATTACCAGAACGGTATATACATGGCCCAAACCCAATCCCGATTTTAGTACTAATGATACTTTACAATGTTTCCCAGGGCATTTAGTATCACTTACTAATAGCAGTACTATAAGTAACGGAACGCAAACCTTTTTATGGCGTTTTGATGCCCCTTCGCAAACGGATACATCTACCCAAATAAACCCTACCAAAATATATGCTACGGATGGTACTTACACTATCCGTTTAATAGCTACTTCTGATAAAGATTGTAGAGACTCTGTACAGCAGCAAGTAATTATTCGTCCTGATATTATTCAAAATACTATTGGAAACAACCAAGGCATTTGCGAAGGGTTTGCTCCAAATAGTTTAAACCAATCGGGGATAATAACAGGGGGTAGCGGTAGCTTTACCTACCAGTGGCAAGAAAGCAACGACAGTACAAGCTGGAGTAATATTGGAGGGGCTACGGCATCGTCTTATCAGCCGCCTGTACTTAATGATACTATGTTTTACCGCAGGGTAGTTGTATCAGGTCCTTGTTCAGACACGTCTAATGTTGTAAAAATAACGGTTACACCCGTTGTTACTAATAATGGTATTACTGCCAACCAATTTTTGTGTGAAGGCGAAACGCCTGTCGCTTTTAATGGAACTACTCCAACGGGTGGGCTGGGTGCTTTTACTTTCCAATGGCAGCAAAGTGCCGATAGTTTGAATTGGAATAATATAGGCGGGGCAACAGCTACCACCTACCAAGCAGGTGCATTAACGCAAACCACATATTTCCGTAGGGTAGTAAGTTCAGGCGTTTGTGATGATAATAGCCTACCCGTAAAAGTTCATGTTAATCCTACTCCCGATGTATCTTTTACTACTGCAAGTACTTGTTTTGGCTTAAACACTAATTTTAATTCTACATCAACCATAGGTGCAGGTACAATTACACAATATGTGTGGGATTTTGGCAACGGTGATACCAGTTCAGGAAATAGTGTAAGCTACGCCTACGGGGCTGTTGGAGCATATACTGTTAAGCTAATAGCACTGTCTGACAGTAGTTGCACCGACAGTACTACAAGGGCTATTGATGTGCATCCAAAACCTATTGCTGCCTTTACGGCAAATGATACTTGTGTAAATATAGGGCATAGTTTTAATGCCACAGCATCTACCGTAGCCACAGGAAATATTACCCAATACAATTGGATATTTGGTGATGCTACCACAGGGCTAAACGCAACCGTAAACAAAATATACACTACTGATGGAAGCTACAACCCCCAACTAATTATTATAACGGATAGCGGATGTAGAGATACTGCGGTTGAGCCTATTACGGTGTACCCAAAACCCAATCCATCATTTACCGTAAACGATAGCGACCAATGTGTAAACGGTAATAACTTTATGTTTACTAATACATCCACCATTAGTGCAGGAACGTTAACCTACGTTTGGAATTTTGGTGAAGGTGCAAATGATACTTCTACTCAAATTAGCCCAAACAAAACCTATGCTGTTAATGGCAATTATGATGTGGACTTAATAGCCACATCAAACCAAGGTTGTATAGATAGTGTTGACGAAACTATGATTGTGTATGCTAAACCTTCCCCTATTTTTAGTGTAAACGATACTGCCCAATGTATTACAGGCAATAGTTTTGTGTTTACTAATACCAGTACTATCAATCCCATAGTGGGATTAAGTTATGTGTGGGATTTTGGGAATGGCGATACCGCATCAGCAAATAATCCTACTAAAGTTTATACCACTGCGGGTACTTACCCTGTTAAGTTGGTAGTTACCTCAATAAACGATTGTAAAGACTCTGTGGAGCAAGATATTTATGTATATCCTAAGCCTACACCCAACTTTACTATTAATGATACTTTGCAGTGTTTTGGCGTAAACAGTTTTTTATATACCAATACCAGTACTATAAGCAGCGGAAGTAATAGCTATTTTTGGCGATTAAACTTATTGGTGGCTAATGATACTACCTCACAAACCAGCCCCGTAAAAAACTATGCTACTGATGGGGTGTACAATGTTCGCTTAGTAGTTACCTCAAACCAGCAATGTAAAGACTCTATACAAAAAATAGTTGAGGTAGAGCCTGATATTATTAATAATGCCATTTCGGCAAGTCAATTTTTGTGTGAGGGTGAAACACCCGATACTTTGCGCCAAACGGCAACAGTAAACGGAGGAAATAGCAGTTTTGTGTATAAATGGCAGCAAAGCACTGATAGCTTAAATTGGAGTGATATTGCTGGGGCAAATAGCACTTTTTATATATCCCCTGCACTAACGGATAGTACATGGTATAGGCGCATTGTAAGTTCAGGGTCTTGTGCTGATACCTCAAACATTATTCGTGTGGCGGTAACACCAGCCATTACTAATAATACCATTACTGCCAATCAAGATATTTGTTACCAGCAAACCCCTAATATGCTTAATGGGCAAACCCCTATTGGCGGTAGCGGAGTGTTTGAGTACTTGTGGCAACAGTCCAACACCTCAACCCTTTGGGTAAGTGCTTCGGGAACTAATAATACTGTAAACTACTCGCCGAGCGCATTAACTGATACTATATTCTATCGGCGCAGGGTAATTTCTGCTATTTGTACCACGTATAGCAACGAGATTAAAATAGTGGTGAAACCTTTGCCTGTGGTAGATTTTGCCAATACAACAGAGTGTTTTCCAAATGCAACTGTATTTACAGATAGTTCTACCGTAAATGCGGGGAACACCATCTCGGCTTGGAGTTGGGCTTTTGGCAATGGCGATACTTCCACAGCACAAAACCCAAACAACACGTATGATACGGCAGGTAGCTTTACCGTGAAACTAATTGCCGAAACAAATTTTGGTTGTAGAGACTCGGCAAGTAAAGCAATAACTATACATCCTAAGCCGCAAGCGGCGTTTACTGCGCCTGATAGTTGTTTTGATATTACTACTAATTTTAATAATACATCAAGCATTAGCACAGGAAGTATTACAAGTTATAATTGGACTTTTGGCGATGGCGATAGCAGCACAGCAACCAGCCCAAGCCACTTATACGGCGCAGTGGGTACATACGCTGTTAGGTTTATTCTTAATTCTAATAATAATTGTGGTGATACCTTAAACCGAAATATTGTAATTCACCCCAACCCAACGGCAAACTTTAGTATTAATGATAGCGACCAGTGTGTAAACGGTAATAGTTTTGTGTTTAGCAATTTATCTACTGTACCCTCAAGTTTTAATACCAACTTGTGGCAATTTGGTAGCAGTGTTACCGATACTTCAACACAGGGATCACCCACAAAAGTATATGCCAGCAATGGTAATTATAATGTAGAACTGATAACCACTACCAATTTTGGCTGCGCTGATAGTATTACCAAACCTGTAATAGTATATGCTAAACCCAACCCCGTATTTACCGTAAATGATACTGACCAGTGTATAGTGGGCAATAATTTTATTTATACCAATAGCAGTACTATAAACCCTGCGGTGGGCTTAACTTATTTTTGGACTTTGGGGCAGGGAGATACCAGCACCAAAAGGTCTCCAACTAAGGTATATAATGCTCCTAATACATATAGAATTAGTTTAGTGGTAACTTCAATACATAGTTGCATTGACTCGGTAGCGCAAGATGTTTATGTGTACCCTAATCCCGTAGCTGATTTTAGCATAAACGATACCGCCCAATGTTTTGGGGCAAATGTGTTTAATTTTACTAATAGCACTACTATTAGCAGTGGAACAATAGATTATTTCTGGCGGTTCGATTTATTTGCCGCAAACGATACTTCTACCCAAATAAACCCTACAAAAACCTATGCGGGCGATGGTACTTTTACCATTCGCTTAACGGCAACTTCTGATGAAAGCTGCCGTGATTCTTTGGTGAAACAAGTAACGGTAACACCCGAAATTGTAAATAATGTGGTATCTGCATCGCAAACACTATGCGCTGGTAGCACACCCACAGCCTTGCAACAACAAAGCGGTGTATTGGGTGGCGGTAGTGGTACTTTTACCCACCAGTGGCAACGTAGCAGTGATAGTATTGTATGGGTAAATATTAGCGGGGCAACCAATATTGGGTATTCTCCACCTGCATTAACGGATACTACTTGGTTTAGGCGAGTAATAACTTCGGGCTCGTGTGGAGATACTTCTGCACCTGTGCGTATAGCTATTGTACCCGCTGTGGTTAATAATACTATTAGTGCAAACCAAGTGATATGTTTCGGCGGAACGCCTAATCCACTTTCAGGCACTACCCCAACAGGCGGTAGTGGAGTGTTTACCTATTTGTGGCAACAGTCTAACAATCAAACCACATGGGTAGCTGCCGCAGGGATAAACAACACTATTAACTTTATACCCCCAGCATTAACAGATACGGTGTACTATCGCCGTAGGGTAAGTTCTTCTATTTGCACGCTACTTAGCAATACCGTAAAAGTAACGGTGAAACCACTGCCGTCAGTAGCTTGGGGCAATACTGCCGTGTGTAATCCAGAAGCTACGGCATTCACAGATAACTCAACAGTAAATCAGGGAAGTAATACTAATTGGTTATGGGCTTTTGGCGATGGTACTATTTCTACATCACAAAGCCCAAATAAAACGTATGTAGCCGCAGGCAGCTATACGGTGAAATTAAGGGTAACTACCAATTTTGGTTGTGAAGATTCATTAAGTCAATCCATAGTGGTACATCCAAAACCAGTAGCAGCATTTACTACCACTACTACGTGTGCAAATATTACGTCGCAGTTTACCAATACATCAAGCGTAAATACGGGTAGTATTTTAAGTTACAGTTGGGCGTTTGGCGATGGTAATACCAGCATAGCCATTAACCCCAACCATGATTATGATACAGGCGGAACATACACCGTACGCCTAATTGTAGTTACTGATAATAGTTGTAGAGATACCGTTGACCAAGCAAAAACAGTATTTCCTAATCCTGTGGTTGATTTTAGCGTTAATGATAGCGACCAATGTGTAAACGGTAATAGTTTTATTTATACCAACAACTCAACGGTACAATCGGGTACTAATACCTATGAGTGGAATTTTGGGAGTAGTGCTACTGATACCAGCACACAGGCTAACCCGCCTGCTAAAGTATATGCGTTTAACGGAACATATAATGTGAAACTTACCGCTACTACCAATTTTGGTTGTAAAGATGATACCACCCTGCAAGTAATAGTGTATGCTAAACCAACGCCTTTGTTTAGCCTTAATGATACCGCCCAGTGTATTAATGGCAATAGTTTTGTGTTTACCAACAGCTCTACCATAAACCCCGTTGTACCGCTTACCTATTTGTGGCGGTTTGGCAATGGAGATTCCAGTATTCTTGCATCGCCAACAAAAGTATATAATGCCATAGGCACTTACCCTGTAAGTTTAGTGGTAACCTCAACACAGGGCTGTATAGACTCTATAGACCAAAATATATATGTTTATCCAAAACCTACGGTTGATTTTAGTATAAATGATTCTTTGCAATGTTTTGGGGTTAATAATTTTGCGTTTACTGATAGTAGTACTATTAGTAGCGGCACAATAAGCCATTTTTGGAAATTTGATTTACTAAACTCGGTAACAGATACTTCATCGCAAGTAAATCCCAATAAAACTTACGCAGGTGATGGACTGTTTACCATCCGTTTAACAGTAACTTCTAATGAAAATTGTAGAGACAGTGTTGAGAAACAAGTAGAGGTAGAACCCGATATTTTAAACAATGCTATTGGCGCGCCACAAGCCATTTGCGAGGGTGAAACGCCTACTATTTTAAACCAAACCAGCGGTGTTGTAAGTGGTGGCAATAGTACTTTTATCTACATATGGCAACAAAGCACTGATAGTACTAATTGGACAAGTATAAGCGGTGCTACCAGTACTAACTATGCGCCTGTCGCTCTAACGGATACTACATGGTATAGGCGCATTGTATATTCAGGCTCTTGTGGCGATACTTCAACGCCTGTACGTATTGCGGTTACTCCTGCAATAACCAATAATACTATTAACAGCCCACAAACTATTTGCTATGCAGATACACCTACACTGTTTAATGGGGCAGCACCCAATGGCGGGAATAGTATTTTTAATTACCTATGGCAACAATCAAACGATAGTACTACATGGGTAGGAGCATCAAACAGTAATACGGCTCAAAATTATCAAGCACCTTCGCTTACTGATACGGTATATTATCGCCGTAGGGTAATTTCGGTAGTGTGTACTACTTTTAGTAATACTATAAAAGTAGCGGTGAAACCATTGCCAGTAGTTGCTTTTGGTACTACTACCGAGTGTTTTCCTAATACTACCGTGTTTACTGATAGCTCTACCGTTAATCAAGGAAGCAATACCAATTGGGATTGGACATTTGGCGATAGTACAATATCAACCACACAAAACCCCAACAAAAACTATGTAGCGGGTAGCTATACTGTGAAATTGGTAGTAACTACTAATTTTGGTTGTAGAGACTCGCTAAGTAAAAACACGGTGGTGCATCCTAAACCTATGGCTGCCTTTGGCAGTAACGATACTTGTTTTAGGCTCACTTCTGATTTTGTAAATAACTCTACCGTAAGTACAGGCAGTATTTTAAACCATAGTTGGGCATTTGGCGATGGCGATACCTCAAATATTATTCATCCCACGCATAGTTATGCCAATAGCGATACCTTTGATGTACGCTTAATTGTAACTACCGATAATAATTGTAAGGATACTCTTAGTAGCCCTGTAATTATCTACCCAAAACCCATTGCAGCATTTAGTGTAAATGATAGCACACAATGTATTAACGGAAACGATTTTGCATTTACCAATAACAGTACGCTATCATCAGGTACTACTACTTATTTGTGGAATTTTGGGAGTAGTGCTACTGATACCAGCACCCAAACCACCCCTGCCAACAAAGTATATACGGCTAATGGAAACTACACCGTTACGCTTTATGCAACAAGTAATTTAGGATGTATAGATACTGCTGATAAACCAATGGCAGTATATGCCAAACCCACCCCAGTTTTTGCAGTAAATGATACCGACCAATGTATTAATGGTAACAGTTTTGTGTTTACCAATAGTAGTACTATTAATCCATCACAAGGGCTAAGTTATGTATGGCAATTTGGCAATGGAGATACTACCAGCCAAACCTCGCCTACCAAAGTATATACAACAGATAGTACGTACACGGTACGGATGGTGGTAACCTCAATAAACAATTGTAAAGACTCTGTACAGCAAAATGTATATGTGTATCCTAAACCTACGGTAGATTTTACTATAAATGATACCGTGCAATGTTTTGGACCAAACATATTTACTTTTACCAATAACACTACTATTAGTAGTGGTACTTTAACCCATTTGTGGCGATATAATGTGCTGGTGGCAAATGATACTTCAACACAGTTTACCCCGCCTGCAAAAACATACGGAACTGATGGAATATACACTGTAAGGCTAACCGCTACATCAGATAAAAACTGTAAAGACAGTATTGAGAAAAGGGTAGAGGTAGAGCCTGATATTTTGAACAATGCCATTAGTGCCAACCAAGCTATTTGCGAGGGAGAAACGCCTGATACACTTCGTCAAACTTCGGGGGTGGTAAGTGGAGGTAATAGCACCTTCTCTTATGTATGGCAACAAAGTATAGATAGCATAGGCTGGACTAATATTACTGGCGCAGCAAACATCAACTATACACCTGCTGCATTAGATACTACTACTTGGTATAGGCGTGTAGTTACTTCTGGACCTTGTGCTGATACCTCTGCACCTGTTAAAATAGATGTAACCCCTGCCATTACACAAGATAGCATACAAAGCCCGCAAGTAATTTGCTATGCACAAAGTCCTACACAGCTTACCAGTATTGCAACGGGTGGTGGTAGTGGAATATTTAATTACTTATGGGAACAAAGCACAGATACCATAAATTGGAGTGCTGCCCTTAATGTCAATACCAATCAAAACTATCAACCGCCTTCATTAACCGATACAGTATATTATCAACGTAGGGTAATTTCAGGAGCGTGTACCACTTTTAGAAATACATTGAAAATAGCCGTGAAACCCTTGCCAGTAGTTAATTTTGGCAATACTACCGAGTGTTTTCCAAATGCTACTGTGTTTACTGATAGTTCTACCGTTAATCAGGGAAGTAATACCAATTGGGATTGGAGTTTTGGCGATGGGGATACCTCAAGCCTGCAAAACCCTAATAAAGTATATACCGCAGGCACATACACTGCACGGCTAATTGTAACTACCAATTTTGGTTGTACAGATTCATCATCAAAGTCAATTACAATTCACCCCAAGCCTTTGGCGGGATATGATGTACAAGATATTTGCTTTGGTTTTGTTTCAAACTTTATCGATACTTCAAGCGTAAGCACAGGTAGCATAAATAATTACGATTGGGATTTTAATGATGGTTTTACTTCATCAGTACAAAACCCAAACCATACGTATAGCACTTTTGGAACATACAATATCCGCCTCATTGTAACTACCGATAGAAATTGTAGGGATACGATTACGCAACCGTTAACTATTCACCCGAAACCATTGGCTAAATTTGATGTTCCGCCTTCGTGTTTAGCGGATAGTACTGCGTTTTCTGATAGTAGTACAGTAGCAACGGGCAGTATTACTACGTGGATATGGAACTTTGGCGATGGGGATACTTCATCAACACAAAACCCAATACATTTATACCCGTCAGACGGTACATATACAGGCAAACTAATAGTAGTTACTGATAATGGGTGTAGAGATAGCACTACCAATCCTGTATTGGTACGCCCTATGCCTGTGGTAGGTTTTAATGGCGATACTATTGAGTGTATTAATCAAAATATATTTTATACCAATACTTCAACAGGTGCATTTAGATACCACTGGGATTATGGCGATGGCGATACCTCGAATGGGATAGTAGGGGTAAATATGTTTACTACCCCAGGGTTTTATAAAGTAGCTCTAATGGGCTCAACCGTTTTTGGCTGTCAAGACTCTGCCAACCAAATAGTAGAAATTATAGCACCGCCAAATCCTATATTTACCTTATTGCCCGATTCTGGCTGTGCGCCATTGCAGGTAAACTTTACCAACAGCAGTATAGCCAGCTACACCAACTACCAATGGAATTTTGGAAATGGACAGTCAAGCAATGCGTTTAGTCCACCATCAGTAACCTACCAGCAAAGTTTAACGGTAGATACTAATTATACGGTTTCTTTACAGGCTACCAATCTGTGTGGCTCGCGTATTGTGTACGATACGGTGAAGGTAATACCCAAACCTGTAGCAAAATTTGGAATTACCCCTACCAATGGCTGCACGCCAATAGACATAAGTTTTACCAATACCAGTGCGGGTTTTCCTGATACTTATTTTTGGGATTTTGGAAACGGACAAACCAGTAATGCACAAAACCCGCCCCCACAAACCTATACCACCAATACTGTAATTACCACCTATACCATCACCCTGCGAGTGCTAAACCAATGTGGTACAGATACGGTGAGCAGAAGAGTAACCGTATTGCCTAAAAATGCACAATCGTTGTTTGCATTAGATACTACTATTGGTTGTGTTCCATTAACGGTAAATATTACTGATTTATCGCAAGGGGCTATAATTGTAAACTATGATTTTGGTGATGGAAACTCATCAAGCACCCCAAGCCCCACTTATACTTTTACTGATACAGGAACGTTTAAAATCCGCCAGTTTATCAGTAATACCTGTACTTTTGATACTACTGAGCAAACCATTGTAGTACAACCCGGTCCGCAGGTATCTTTTACACAAGTACCATCCACCCGTTGCGAGGGGCAAGAGGTTCAGTTTCAAAGCCAAACTTCAAGTGTATCGGGTTTTAGATGGGATTTTGGTAATGGAGATACTTCTATACTCAGCAATCCGTCGTATGCTTTCGCTGCACCAGGTACATATACCGTTAGGTTAGATGTTGTCTCGGCAATTAACTCCTGCACCAACTCGTTTGAAGATACTATAAGCATTAACAGTAAGCCAATACCAGTACTTGTTTTAGATACTTCGCAGGGTTGCCCCCCACTAAATGTTACATTTACTAATAACAGCCCTAATGTAGCTTTCTTACAATGGAAATTTGGAGATGGCAATATCTCAAGTGTAGTTAACCCCACACATACCTACGTTAATACAGGTATTTATGATGCAAGATTGATAGTGCGTAATGCGGCAGGCTGTGAAGACTCTATTGATAGAACCATACAAGTACACCCTGAACCTATGGCAGCGTTTACCCAAATTAGTACCTATTGCGATGTACCAGTAGATGTAGATTTCACCAATTTATCAATAGGGGCAACAAGTTATACTTGGGATTTTGGAAACAGTATTACCTCGGGACTCACCAGCCCTTCGGTTCAATACAATAATATAGGCATTTTTACTACGGTATTAGAAGCTCAAAACCAATTTGGTTGTACAGATACTGCTTCAGCCACCTTTGAAGTATATCGGTTGCCAATACCAGATTTTACTTTAGATACTAATGCAGGTTGCCCGCCCGTAACCATTAATTTTAATGATAACTCGCAAACGGCAAACAGCTATGCTTGGGATTTTGGAGACGGGACAACATCAACAGACCAAAGCCCTACATATACCTATAACCTATCAGGCGTATATAGTGTGAGACTTATTGTAACCAGCGGGGGTACTTGTTCCGACTCATTAATATTGGGCTCGGGAGTAACTGTGCATCCTACACCTGTTGCGGGTTTCACATATACTTTTAGTTCTAACCCTGCGGGATACGGTATAGCCAACTTTACCGATACTTCTAAAAACGCAAGTACTTACTTGTGGGATTTTGGAGAGGGTAATAGCTCAACAGTACCCAGCCCAGAGTATAGATACAACTTTGTAGGCAACTACTTTGTAACACAATTTATTGAAACAACAGAAGGCTGCCGAGATACCGCAACCACACAGGTAGAGATACCTTTCTTTAAAGGGATATTTGTACCCAACGCATTTACCCCTGGGGCGGGTGGTGCTGATGTACGTAGCTTTAAACCAGTGGCTATATCATTAAAAACATACCGATTTAGTGTGTTTGATACGTGGGGCAAACTATTATGGGAGTCAACTGCTATTATAGATACTAAGCCTGCCGAAGGCTGGGACGGAACACACGAAGGGAAACCCTCGCAGCAAGATGTATATGTGTGGAAAATAGAGGCAGAATTTTTAGATGGCTCTAAATGGCAGGGACAAAAAGCCAGAAATGGACGATATTATACGGAAGGAACAGTAACATTAATACGTTAAAAATACTTGTGAAAAGGTTATACAGCATACTTTTATTTTTCTTTTTGTTTACTACTGCTATACTGGCACAAGACCCTGCATTTTCACAGTTGTTTAATAGCCGCGTGTATATGAACCCTGCATTTGTAGGTATAGACCAAGGGCATAGGGTAGCATTAACTACACGTACACTGTGGCGCAACTTGCCTACCAATTTCAATACCACCACATTCTCATACGATTATAAACCCTGTAAATTTCCTAAAATTGGCGTAGGCATAATAGCTACGCAGGATACAGAAGGTGATGGTTTTATGAAATCAACCGAGGTTGGTTTTGTATTTGCTTACCATACACCGTACTCTTTTAGTAAGAGAAGAAAAGCACAATCAGCAGGTTCGTTTAGTTTTTCGTTACAATCTAGCCTTATTAGTAGAAGTATAGATTGGGATAAACTAATATTTGGCGATCAATTAGACCCTGTTTTGGGAGTAGTTGCTCCAAGAACTTCCCAAGCCAATATAAATTTTGAAAATGTAGACAATGCCGATTTTGCCACAGGGTTTTTGTGGAGACAGCGTATATACCTTAGCAAACGCATGGACATGACCTTCAACTTAGGCGTTGCACTGCACCATATATTCAAACCTCAAATAGGGCTATTTGTAAACGGTGTGCTGCCGCAACGGTACACCGTGCATAGTGGCTTATTAATACCCGTGAGCAAGAAAAGCTATATAATACCAGCCTTTAGGTATATGGTGCAAGATTTTGCACAAACCCGCCACACCTCTATTGATGCGAACATAATGTACCTAAACAGAAAAGTTTTTGGAGGTGTATCATACCGCTTAAACGAGTTTAGAGATTACCTGCCAAATACTGATGCAGTGGTGTTTTTTGCAGGGTATGAATTTGATATTTCGAGGCAAGCAGATTTGCGGCTTACTTATAGTTTCGATTCTAACTTTAAAGGAGTATCAAGAGGTAATTTCTACTCGCACGAGATAAGTTTGATTTTTTTGTATAAACCTAAGTGCAATACCAAAATAGGTTTGATGAACAAAAACATTTGCGATTACGAAGGCAAAGGTTTACCAAAGATATTTTAAACATAAGTTAGAAGCCCGTTGCAAGGAGTTCTATCTATTGGTTTTTAGCCGTTTAGCTATATTTGTGTGCGCTTGCCGCAGAGCAAGTGCGGCTGCGCCCCCCCTTGTGATAGCCTGTGAGAAGGAAAGGGGGATGTTAAATACCCCTTCCCCAAACGGGTTAAAAGCTAAGGTTTTTCCTTTGCAACGGTCTTAAAGGTTACTTCGGAAAACCTCGCAATGGCGGCACCTGCCATACTTGTACAATACTGACGAAGAAAGTCTATTTATTAGAGATGTAACTTAACGTATAAGCGAAAAATATTCTTTGTCTCTATTACAACGCTTAACAATGCACTTTGGTAGTTTTATCGATAAAATAGCACAGTTAAAATAATTTAATAAAGTAGTGATGAGGTACACAATGTATTTTTGCGACTGATTTTAAAACTATGAAAAGAATTACAGTCTTATTGTTATTTATTTGTGCCACAACAACGTTTGTTGTGGCACAGTCTCGTTACACTATTAGCGGGATGATTAAAGATGCCTCTAATGGCGAAGAACTTATTGGGGCTACCGTAAAGGTAGAAGGAAAAACTATTGGCGTTGCTACTAATGTGTATGGTTTCTACTCGCTAACCCTTGATAAAGGCAAGCACAAAATTGTAATTAGTTATGTGGGTTATAACTCTAAAGTAATAGATATAGACCTTACTAAAAACAAAACTTTGAATGTAGAATTGGCTGAGAAAGTACAAGAAGTGGGTGAGGTGGTTGTAACTAGCGAAAGGGCTGATAAAAACATTAGCCAAAACAAAATGAGTGCTATTACACTGGATATGAAAACAGTGAGAAAAATACCTGTTTTGTTAGGCGAAAACGATGTAATTAAAGTAGCACAACTACTACCAGGGGTGCAAGCAGCGGGCGATGGCAATACTCTTACCATTGTAAGGGGTGGCAATATTGATCATAACTTAGTACTATTAGATGAGGCGGTAGTATATAACCCTTCACACGCAATAGGTTTTTTCTCTGTTTTTAATGGCGATGCAATAAAAGATTTTGAGATATATAAAGGAGGAATACCTGCACAGTTTGGCGGGCGATTGGCAAGTGTAATGGATGTGCGGATGAAAGAAGGAAACAGGAAAAAGTTTTCGGTAAGTGGTGGTATAGGCATATTATCATCTCGGTTAACTGTTGAAGGACCTATAAAAAAAGATACAGGCTCATTTATTATTTCAGCCCGCCGTAGTTATTTCGATTTGTTTTTTCCTTTATCAAAAAATACTAAAGATGCTACTGCATATTTTGGAGATTTAAATATAAAAGCCAATTACAATATCACCAAAAAGGATAGACTTTTTCTTTCGTTTTATACAGGGATAGACAGGTTAGGGCTTGGAAGTGTTTTTGGTTTTGGTTGGGGAAATACCACAGGTACTGCCCGCTGGAATAGAATTATTAATAGCAAACTGTTTATGAATACCAGTGTAATAGTAAGTAGATACAACTATAACTTGCAGTTTAATATATCGCCAAACTTAAACCTTGAACGTAATAACTATATTAATGATTATGGGCTAAAATCTGATTTTACCTATTTTGTTAATCCAAAAAATAAAATAAGGTTCGGCTTTTTTAATACCTTTCACCAGTTTAGACCAGGTGAAACAGCACCCATTACTTCAACCTCCATTATTACAGGTGATACATTGCCTAAAAAGCGTGCTTTCGAGCAAGCCTATTATGTGAGCCATAAAATTCAGATAAACAGTAAGTTAAATGTTGAATATGGCGCACGTTTATCAATATTTTCAAATATAGGCGAGGGAAGAGAGTTTACATATTCAAACGGTTCACCTACATATATAGACCCTTCAAACCCAGGGGTTAGAAGGTCGTCTCTTAATTTTATTAAAGACACTCTTAACTACTCGGCAGGCGAGTTTTATAATACTTTTGCAGGGATAGAACCTCGTTTAAATATAGCGTATCAAATAGACTCAGTAAGCTCAATAAAAGGGTCGTACAATCGTATGTATCAATATATGCACTTGGTACAAAATACTACTGCAAGTACTGGGCAAGAATTTTGGATACCCAGCAATCCGCATATAAAACCTCAATATTCCGACCAAGTTGCAGTAGGGTATTTCCGTAATTTTATGAATAATCAGTTAGAATTTTCAGCCGAAGTGTACTACAAGCAAATGCAAAATACAGTTGAGGTAATTGATAATGCCACCCTTGATTTTACTGAACCTATTGAAAGCCAGTTGGTGCAGGGGCAAGGCAGGGCTTATGGTATGGAACTTTTACTACGTAAGCCAAAAGGGAGGCTAAACGGGTGGGTCAGTTATACCCTAAGCCGTAGCCAGCGCAAGGCTGATGGTATAAACAATAACCAGTGGTACGCTTTCCGTTACGATAGAAGACATTATGCTACTGCCGTTCTTATTTATGATGCTAATGACCGAGTGAGTATTGGAGCAAATTTTGTTTACGCATCAGGCGAGGCAGTTACTGTGCCTATTGGGTTTTATGAAATTGATGGCGAATCAATAGCTCAATATAGCGACCGCAATAGCTTTAGGATGGCGGCTTATCATCGTATGGATTTATCGGTTACATTATATAGAAAGAAAAGACTGGGGAAACGCTATAAAAACCAGAGCAATTGGGTATTTTCTATATACAATGTGTATGCCCGTAAAAACTGGTTTTCACTTGATTTTAGAGCAGACGAAGATGGGAACAGAAGTATATTCCGCACCTATTTATTTCGCATAGTTCCATCAGTTACCTACAACTTCAAATTCTAATTAATACACAATGAAAAACATTAAAAATAACATATACGCCTTAGCACTAATTGTATTGTTTAGTGCTTGCGAGGATAAAATAGATATAGACCTTTCTTTTGCAGGAAAAAAACCCGTAGTAGAGGGAAGAATTAGTACTGAAACAGATAGCTCGTTTGTTAGGTTAAGCTATTCAGCACCCTATAACTCAAACCAAGCTGCACCCGTGATAACCAATGCCGTTGTTGAAGTATTTAAAGATAATAACCCAGCGGTGGTATTTAACCACATAGCCAATGGGGTGTACAAAGCCCCCGTAGGGTATGCGGGCGAAGAAGATAACAACTACAAACTAAGGGTGATTATTGAGGGTAAAGAATACACTTCAGAGTCATATTTATTTCCCATGTTTGAGGTAGAGGATACTTTGGTGCAAAAATTTGAATCCCAAAACTTATTTTTAGATGCAGGGTACACCACAACGTATAATGCCATATACAATCAAAAACCAACCAAATATTATTGGTTTGATTATGGCAAAAATGATACTTTAGAAGATGCGAACATACTTTTTGATACTAAGGATGTTGCCTTTAACCAACGCCTGTCTTTTGAAATCCCTTTTTTTAGAGCACAGAAAGGAGATTCGGTGATGATACTTTTCCGCAGTATAGATTTGAATGTAAGTAATTACTTAAATGCATTATTTAACATAAATAGCGGTGCACCTGCAATATTTCAATCACCACCTGCCAACCCGCCTACCAACATTAAGGGCGATGCTTTAGGTATTTTTTATGCTACGGATGTGGTGCGCCGTTGGCGAATAATAGACTAAATAAATCGAGAATTGTAATAACATTTAAAAGCGGCTTGAAAGAGCTGCTTTTTTATTTGATATAAATTTCCGTGTAAAAATACCTTACCTAAACGTAGTGAGTACACCCTTATAGTTATAGTAAATCATATATATCGCGCAGGAGAAAATGCAGGTATATTACCCTTCAGCACATTCTTTCTCTTTATTATGTACCATCCCACTTTTTCAAAGGATTATCACCCTCAAAAATATTTTTGCCCCCCAACGGTTAAATATTTTTAAGTAACACTTTTTGGTAGTATAAGTGGCAAGCTAATATCCATGTGTGAGGTTTCATTCTATACCAATAATTTGTATCGTGGGTTTGCAAAATAATATCTTCATTGATTGGGGAATGGGAGAAAAGATTTTCTTGCTCAATTACGCCCCCATATAATAGCTGTTTGGGTATCAACTCGTACTTATAACCATTGGGAAACGATGCCCTTCGGATAAGGGGTGGGCATATATATCGCTCCAAGCTATTTTTAACCTTGTTATAATACTGCAAAAAAAAATACTTGTTTTTTGGAAATGAAAAATCATTTACAGACGGGAGTGTAAAACAAAAGGTTGCATTCTTTAATAAATTTTAATTATTAATTAAAAAAAGCAACTAACCTTTGATAGTCTGCATCATACAATAGTAAAATTAATTATTAATCATATGAAAACAACTACTTTACTAAGTAAGGCGCTATTAGTTTTTGCGTTTATTTTTAGCACACAATTAGCTAACGCACAATGGACAACTATTGCCACCGACCCAACAGGGGATGGTACAAACCCTGCCCGATTAGATGGGACAAAACTGGAGTTTAAATATACTCCTGCTGATGATTCATTGCATTTTAGAATTTCTGTTGCTCAAATTTCAAATGCACATGCCATGAATTTTGGGGTGAATGTAATGGTGAACCTAAACTCAGGTTCAAAGTTTAATTTTTGGGGCAGCTCCAATACTACTACATGGAGTAAGCTAATTTCAGTTTGGGTAACGGGAAATCCTCCCTTTTCAGGTACTATTGGTATAAGTGATGCCTCGGGTGTTAGTGCCCAAAATTATAGCAACCTTTCACAAAACAATATTAGTATTGTGATGGATAGAGCCGCTAACACTATTACCTTAGGGCTGAAAAGAACGGATTTAATAACCAATGCTGATATGGGTGGGAATTCAAGCATTACTGTGCGTGCAGCAGCGGCAGTAGGAGCAAGCAACGGTTGGAATGACGATATTTATAGCCTTACTGCTAATATGACTATAAGCAATGTGGTTACAACACTAAACGAGGTGAAAACAGGAGAGGCTAAACTATACCCAAATCCTACTACCAATTTAGTTACTGTTGAATTGCCCGTTGGCGAACAAGCTAACAAAAATGTAGTGATAACAGATATAATGGGTAAGCAACAAACAATAAGCGTAATGCCTAATGGTAATGTACTAACTGTTAATACCGAAAATTTGGCAAATGGCATATATTGGCTAACAGTTGCAAATGCCAATGGTGTAAACTACCGAGAAAAATTAGTGATATTAAAATAAGCAAAATTTCTAATCATGTTCTGCTTTAAGCCATCTATGCCGTAGGTATGGGTGGCTTTTTTATTGTGTCATTAAGGTCATTAGCAGTAGAAGTGAAAACCTATTCTTCTCCTAAAATACGAAGTTCTAAACCATCCATTTCTTCGGTAATTTTTATTTGGCAGCTTAAACGGCTGGTATTGGTAATGTTTGGGACAGTGTCCAGCATATCCAATTCATCATCGTTTTGCGGGGTTAGTTCACGCTCGTTCAACACTTCTATATGGCAGGAGGCGCATAGTGCCATACCGCCGCAACGGGCTTCAATAGCATAACCGCTTCCTTTCAATACTTCCATTAGGCTTAGTGCCATATCAGTAGGGGCAATAACAGGCTCTTTTTCGACTGCTTCGTTTACAACGTAAATTGTTATATCATTTTTCATTGATAACTGTTAAAACGAGTTTATTCCGTTAACAGTGGTGTATTTCAGGTTCAATACTCTGTTGGGGTTAATATACTTAAACACGCCATGAGACATGAGTGCTGCCTCGTGAAAACCGCTAAGAATTAATTTTAATTTGCCTGCATAGGTATTAATATCGCCAATGGCAAAAATACCAGCAATATTAGTTTCAAACTTTTCAGTATCCACCTCAATAGCTTGTTTTGTAATATTTAAGCCCCAGTTTTCTATTGAACCTAATTTCGGGCTTAATCCAAACAAGGGTATAAAATAATCAGTACCAATAGGTTGGCGATTTTTTGCTTTATCCTGAATGGTAAGGCTGTTGAGTACTCCGTTTCCGTTCAGCTCTACAATGGTTGAGCTAAGGTGTAAATTTATTTTACCCTGCTGCGAAAGTTCCATCACTTTTTGTGCGCTATCGGGCGCACCTCTAAAAGTCTCGTTACGGTGTATTAATGATAATTCGGAAGCTACATCAGCTAAATAGATAGCCCAGTCAAGGGCACTGTCCCCACCACCTGCTACCACTACTTTTTTGTTGCGGTATAGTTCAGGGTCTTTTACCATGTAGGTAATACCTTTGCCCTCGTATTGTTCTATATTGGCTAAGGCAGGTTTGCGAGGCTCGAAACAACCCAATCCACCAGCAATACATACTGCTTTAGCATGAATTTTTGTACCCTCATTAGTAGTGAGCATAAATGTACCGTCTTCTTGTTTTTCAAGTCCGTCAATACGTTCGCCCAAAGTATAAGTAGGGTCAAAAGGTTGTATTTGTTCTTCTAATTTCTCAATTAACTCTTGCGCTAAAATACTTGGATACCCAGGGATGTCGTATATCGGTTTTTTGGGATATATCTCGCTAAGCTGCCCCCCTGTTTGGGGTAATACATCTACCACATGGCAACGCAGTTTTAGTAAGCCTGCCTCAAACACGGCAAACAAGCCCACAGGCCCTGCGCCTATTATACATATATCAGTTGTAATCATTTTATTGTCTCAAAAAGACTGCGAAGTTACAACAAGCGTTAGTTTAAAGAAAATGATAGATATCAGTTGAAATTATTTATTCCACTCTTTTTTAAGTTCCTCAATATTAATGTCTTTCCATTCTTCATTCCAAAGTTCCCAATATGGAATATCATTAGATGATGGAGGACTATCACAAACATCAATTTGTACGATGGAGGGCAGTATGATTGACTCACCAATCAAAAGTGCCTCACCCTGCTTTAGGGTGGGCATAGCATCTATAAGATTACCTAAAGTATCTGGTAATAGCTTTTTTACATACGCTTGATCATTTGGGTTGGTTAATCTCATTGCAATAAAATTATTACATTGAGAAAAAATTGTCTCAGATATCTCTGAAGGTCTTTGACTGGCTAATAGAAGAGTTACCCCA
The DNA here is from genome assembly GCA_964584305.1 of uncultured Burkholderiales bacterium. Classification (GTDB taxonomy): domain Bacteria; phylum Bacteroidota; class Bacteroidia; order UBA8524; family UBA8524; genus SB11. The sequence goes on along the minus strand of CAZOZL010000002.1, from coordinate 192,094 downwards.
TATTTACGCCCTTCTTTGGCAATACGCTCTATTGATTTTCTTGATGACCTAAAACGAGATAAATCACTATTCGGTACATATTTATGCGCCTCTTCATATACCAACAAAAATGGGGTATCATTATTTACTTTTTCATTAGGAGTTTTGCTTCCTCTTAACCTTTTATAATAATAACCATACTCAAAAACTAATCTTGAAATAAATGAAACCGTTATACTCAAAACCTCGAAAGGCACACCGCTTAAATCAATTACAGTTACATTGGACTTCTTACTAGGTTTATAACCTAAAATATTTTGTAGTGTCTCACTAAAGGAAATTTTTTTACTTTTTTCGCCAAAAAGAAAATCTAACCTTCCTTGGTCTATTTTAGCTTGCATCCGACTTGTAAACTTATCAATAGTTCCATCAGCATAGTCTCCACCAGTGATATTTTGAGATTTCTTAGGATGAAATGAGTGTGCTTTTTTAAAATAGTAAATGATCTTTTCTTTTTCGGTGAAAGACTTTCCTGAATCAACCGTTGTCTTACCGTCTGCGGGTAATGGGTATCCCTCCTCATTAATCATTACATTATTATTATTTTTTGCATTTATTGTCTCAGTACGAAAATTATTAAGAGCATTTAAGACCTCATGGATGTCAAAAAACATTGGTGCGTCATAAAATACTTTTGTTTCTTTTAGGTTCTTAATCTTTTTATTTTCAATAACCAATAATCTAAATATTGCCGTCTGATTATAGTTATCTCGTTCACCTGTATCAAGTAGAATTTCCTCAAGCTCTTCGCCATTTAACAACCAGTAAGGCAGAACTAAATTCGAAATATCAATATGATTTGCGTTTGGAAAAGCAGATTTATACTCCGCATGTATATCAAAAATAATAATGTGTGAATTATTTAAAGAAAACTCCCCACTCTTACTACTAACCGCTTTTTGAAGAATGGTGGCTAGTGTATGAGACTTCCCGCTTCCAGTAGAGCCCACTATAGCAATGTGCTTATTAAAAAACTTATTGCCATCTACAGGTATTTGAATTTTAGAGTTTGAGGATAACTTTGAAAAAGTAAACCTCTTGTTTTTATCAACGGTATTTTCATATATTTTTTTTGTGTCTTCTTCTCTTGCAGGTTCAACCTTTTTTGGAGGTATCGCTAATGAATCTCCTCCCCTAGTAAACACATCACCGTTTATAATACCTAATGGGTTAGCTTCAATCAAATATTTTCTTTCACCTTCTTCATTAACCTCAATGGAAAAATTTTCAATAATAGCCATTAAGACAGCATTATCATTGTCGGAAATTCTAAGATAAGAACCGACTTTTAAGGACTCATCTGCAATTCTAAAATCCTCTAGGTTGTCAACTGAAATTCTTACTTTATTTGGATAAACTGATATTACCTCTGCATTAATTTTTGCTTCTTTCATTATATTATTTGTTTTATGTCTGATAGTGATTCATATTGAATATTAATATCGTTAACCTCTTGTCTTGTATTGTTAAAAAAGGGGGTGTTAATATAAAATTGAAAAACCAATTTTGTTGAGGTTTCTAATGAAGAAAAAATTGTATCCAAAAGATCAATTTTATTGATCCATTTGAGCGTTTTCTCTTCAATATTTGGGGGCTTAATAATTTCAGATGGATTAAAGCCTGAACCAGCATAACAATACCCGTCATTGATTCTAATTCCTTCTTTATAAAGCTCATTTCTTAACTCATGAAATTCTTTGTTTTCAACACCAAACAGTAAAATGTATGGGCAAAATCGAGGGTTATCCCTTTTTGATGTTTGTGCCCATTTTGTTATTATTGAAAGAATAAGTTCTTTTATTTCTTTTCTTTGATAAGTTTTAGTAGGTACTTCAATTAAGAAAAACCGAGCAAAAGGAGAAGTATTTAATCCAGTAAAATACTCGTTTTTTAAAAGGTTGAAATACTCGTTTCTACCAACGAATGCCATATACCACTCGTTAAAAACATGATTTTTATTTTCTCTTAAAGTGTTTAGAAGAATTTGTTTACTTATTTTTCTTTCTTCGATAATATTATTAGTAGAGATATCTTTAATAATCCTCAAGCAATTATTGTAGTAGAAAAATGACGCTTCTCCTGATTTACATTCAAAAATTGATGACAAATACGCTAATACTTCTTGCATTTGCTCATCATATTTTTTTGCTTGTATATCGATAGATAAAATTGAAATAAACTCTTCTAATTCTCTGTTTTCAATATTATTAGATATGTGATATTCCATTTTCGTTCCACAGGACGTATATGTGAGAAAGTTACTTTTTAAAAACTCAACCGTTATTGGAAGTACAAGTTTTTCGTGTCCCATTTTATAATAACCGTAAAGTTTATATTTAATATCCTCTTTCCCTTCTTCTTTTCTTTCTTTAAAGTCTTTCAGCATTAGCCTTATTGGTTTAGCAATTACCGAGTGGTTATATTCCGTTTTCTCATAATATTTGCATTGAATAGCTGTTTCCTCATTAGTAGTCTTAACATCAATATCTTCAACTCCTTCAACAGTAATTTGGTCATTATCATTTGCTAATTCGAGAATCGATTTAATTGTATAATCAAACTGATAGAAATATCCTTTGATAGTATCGATGGCTTGTCTAGTTGACATATTACCATGCAATATAATTATTAATTCCTATACCTCAAATGTTCCACAATTTTCATTTTCACACTGTCGTACTGTGTCCAAGGGATAAAATGGTTTTCTTTTTCAAAAGCTACCACTTCTTTTTTGGTCGCATTTATTAACATTTTTTCATAGAAAGCTACATTGCCATAAGGCACTAACATATCTTTTTTGCCGTGCATAATGGTACAGGGTATTTTAATGTTTTTCCAAAGTGGCATCATCAATTCTAATTCTTCTTCCAATGGCATTAACTCTAAATTGCTTGATACCATCATAGAGGGCATTATTGCCCTTACAATACCTGTTTTAAGAATATAACGATACCACTCGTTTTTTTCCATTTTGGGGTCAATAGAAGGGGCAAGCAGTATTAGTGATTGCATTGCATTAGGGTAATCCATAGCCATTCGGGCTATTATAGGGCCTCCCAGCGAATGCCCTACCAAAATAGGTTTTTTACTTGCCTTTGATGTGCTTAAAATGGGTGCTATCAGGGCTGCTTGTGCTTCAAGCGAGGGTTCTGCTATTCTTTCACTACTGCCGCCATAGCCTGCACGGTCAACTGAAACAAGGCAAGCTATATTGGTAAGTACAGTATCTTTAAAATAATTTAGATAAGCATCCCACCCACCAGGCGAACCGTGTACAAATACTACCATTGGCTTGTTTATATCACCAATTTGGGCATAGTACATGGTTCTACCCAATGCTTCATAGCTATAAAACTCGGGTTGGTACTTTTTGCCTTCAAACTGCTGCTCAATGGTTTTTTTACCAGTTATTAAAGCTGATGAAGCGCATTGAGTTAATGCTCCAAAAACTACGTATAGTCCTATTAATATTAAAAATAGCCTAAAAAAGAATGGTCCTATAATTCTCATTACTGGTCAATAGTAGCAAATATTATGTTGTAATATATACTTATTCGATTAAAAGATATATTGGAACGCTCGTTTCAATATGCAAGTGAGCGTGGAGTATCAGCTATCAAAAAGACTTATTGACTTTAAGGGCATTATGCCTGAGGATTTCTTCTCTTTTATGAATTTTAGTCGATATTCATTACTAATAGAGCCATTATTTTTAATCCTATCTATCATTATATTTCCTTATTAGCTTATAACAAGCCGACTTAACAAGTTCATTATGGAAAGTAAAGTCTTTTCTCTTTCTACAAATCTCAAATAATTCTGTAATAACTTCTTCTTTCTTACCCATATTCTGACAAAACTAAATAAAGTGCTACAAATAATCCGAATAGCTTTTGCACAGTATTTATTTATGTTCTCCAACTTCCTGAAACAAAAAATGTCTAAACAAGTAGCAACTGCTATTTTTTTGATAACTTTGCCTTTTTATTTTTATAAAAATGATGTTTAATATTCTTTTTATGGGTATGCCTGGATTGCCTGAGTGGATTATCATTGTTGTGGTAATTCTATTATTATTTGGCGGTAAAAAAATTCCTGAGTTAATGCGTGGACTTGGTTCGGGTATTCGTGAGTTTAATGATGCCAAAAGCAAAGTAAAAGATGAAATACAGGAAGGGATGAAAAAACCTACTGTTAGCGAAAAAGAGAAAGAAACTAAAGAGAACAAGTAAGAGAGAACTTTAGTGATTTCTAAAAAATTTCAATCTTTGGAACAAGTACGGGCGCAAATTACAGCAGGTAAAACTACTTGTGTGGAAGTAGTGCGCTATTATCTTAATCGTACTGAAGAGAAAAAACACCTAAATGCTTTTTTAGAAGTTTGGGGCGATGAAGCACTTGTGCGTGCTAAAGAAATTGACAAGAGATTAATAAATGGCACTGCGGGTAAATTAGCGGGAATGGTAATAGCCATTAAAGATAATATTTGCTACAAAGACCATAAGGTTGGTGCAGCATCAAAAATATTAGAAGGGTTTACCTCGCTATATTCATCAACAGTTGTAGAGCGTTTACTGGCAGAAGATGCTATACTTATTGGGCGTACCAATTGCGATGAATTTGCAATGGGTGCTAGTAGCGAAAATAGTGCCTACGGCAATGTACTAAACGATGCTGATAATACCTGTGTAGCAGGAGGTTCATCAGGAGGTAGTGCTGTTGCTGTACAGGCAGATATGTGCTTGGCCGCTTTTGGTAGTGATACGGGAGGCTCGGTTCGGCAGCCTGCTGCATTTACTGGCAATTATGGATATAAACCATCGTACGGTATGGTATCGCGCTGGGGATTGCTTGCCTATGCCTCTTCTTTTGACCAAGTAAGCCCTATTACCAGCTCTATAAGCGATATGCAATTGCTTATGAGCGTGATAGCCGGTAAGGATGAGTATGATGCCACTGTATCACAACAACCAGCACCTAATTTTAATATTCCAAAGGATACATCAAAAAAACGAATAGCTTATATAAATGAAACCCTATACTCCGACGGGGTGAGCAAAGAAGTACAAAAAGGCACGCTAATATTAATAGAACAACTAAAAGATAAAGGACATACGGTTGAAGCGATAGATTTCCCATTAATTAATACATTAGTACCGTGCTATTATGTTTTAACTACCGCAGAAGCATCAAGTAATTTATCACGTTATCAAGGGTTACAGTACGGGTATCGTAGCCCAAATGCTACGAATTTGGAAAATACTTTCAAAAAATCGCGAAGCGAGGGTTTTGGCGATGAAGTGAAACGCCGTATAATGTTAGGCACATTTGTGCTATCATCAGGCTATTACGATGCTTATTACACCAAAGCACAAAAAGTGCGTAGGGTAGTGCAGCAAAAAACCGAAGAGATTTTTAAGAATTACGATTTTATACTTTCACCCACTACACCCACCCCTGCATTTAAAATAGGAGAGAAGGCTACCGACCCTGTGTCTATGTACTTAGCTGATATTTTTACCGTGCAAGCAAATATTGCAGGTATTCCAGCAATTACTATTCCTGCGGGTACTAATAGCCAAAATTTACCTTGGGGTGTGCAGTTAATGTCGCCCAAAAATACCGATGCTGACCTATTAGCATTTGCGGCTTCGCTGTAAATGTGGGCAAATATTTTACCGTATTAAGCGTTTAGGTATTAATTCTGCAAGTAATTATACTAATGAGGCGATTTTATAAAATTTTTAGTGTGGTTTTTCTTTTAGTGCTTTGGGCTGATACCAATGCACAAGAAAACGCGCAATACGCAGATAAGTTTAAACAAGTTGATATACTAAATATTGGCTACAATAGCAATGCCGATGAACTTATTACTGATTTTATTAATGACCCTTTAAGTACAGCAGAGGCTTTAGGAAAATACGAACACTATAAAGAATATATAGACGCTGTATGTGTTAGGTACAAGATACCGCCGCAGGTAGGGTTGTTTATATTGGCAGCATCAAATGCCAGTGTATTTTATCAAGATAAAGAGGGAAATTCAGGTACTTGGGCTATGCAGTACAAAGTAGCTAGAATGTATGGACTGAAAATGAATACCTATGTTGATGAGCGTAGAGATATTGAGAAAACTACTGAAATATCGGCTAAGTTTTTAAAAGAATTATACATAATATACAATAGCTGGTCTATGGCTTTTGCTGCCTACACTACCACTACTCTTACAGTAAACAAATACATACGCTTGGCAGGTAATAATTTTAACTATTGGGAAATGTATGACAGCTTACCCCAATCAGCACAAGATATTGTGCCAGCCTATATAGCCGCTACCTATATTTATAATTACCATTCTGAACACGGTATCACGCCAAAACCCTATAAAGAAATACCCTACGATACTTTAACATTAAACAAGTGGATGTCGTTTGAATTAATGGCAACTACACTACGTACTGGCGTGCCAGTATTGCAAACCTTAAACCCAATATTTAAGAAAGGAGTGATTCCTCTTTCAGTACGTCGCTATATACTTAAACTACCCATACAAAGCAAACCATGGTTTAGTGATGTTGATACATTGAGTTTTAAACCCTACAATACCAATCCCTATGTTGATGAGAGTAAAATAGACGAGAAAAACCTAAATACCCCAAAAGGAGGCGCAAAAGTATATACAGGTAGTGATACCGTTTACCATACAGTGAGAAGAGGGCAGGGCTTAGGAATTGTAGCCCAAAAATATGGGGTGCGTGTAGATGATATTCGTAAATGGAACAAAATAAGGGGCTATATGATACACCCCAATCAAAAACTAATGATTATTTTAAGAAAAAAATAATTTTAAGAAGGTGTTTAGTATAACTTTTTGTACTAATACAGTAAATTTATGATGGTACTCCCGCAGGCTCTATTTCTTTTAGTTTAGCAGTAAAATGGCGTAAAAAAGGCGGCTCGTATATAATTTCATACCCCTTAGCGGTGTTTTTATCTTCCAAAATATCGTCAAAAACATCTACCACAAAATCTATATGGCTTTGGGTATATACACGGCGAGGAATAGCCAAACGCACCAATTCTTGTCGAGCGGGTTTAAAATTACCCTCCTCATCATAGCTGCCAAACATCATACTACCCACTTCTACACAGCGTATTCCCCCTTTTTTATACAACTCGCATACTAATGCTTGCCCTGGGAATTGATGTTGCGGGATATGCGGATACAGTTTTTGTGCATCAATGTATATGGCGTGTCCACCACTGGGGCGCACAACGGGTACTCCTTTTTTGTGTAAATGGTCTCCCAAGTAGGCAGTACTTTTTATACGGTAGTTAAGGTAGTCAGCATCAAATCCTTCTTGCAAGCCAATGGCAATAGCCTCCATATCACGTCCTGTTAGCCCGCCATAGGTAGCAAATCCTTCAGAAATTATCAGCATATTGGTACACTCCTGTGCCAGTTGCTTATCACGTAGGGTTAAAATACCGCCCATATTTACCAAAGCATCTTTTTTGGCACTCATTATAAAGGCATCAGCAAGGTTAAAAACTTCTTGTGCTATTTGGTAGTAGGTGTGATTTTCAAAACCTGCTTCACGGTGTTTTATAAAGTAGGCATTCTCGGCAATACGGCAGCCATCAATTACCAGCATTATATTTTGGCTATTACAAATAGCGGCTACCTCTTTTATATTTGCCATGCTCACAGGCTGTCCGCCTGCGCTATTATTGGTAAGCGTCATTATAATGGCACTCACATTTTTAGCACCACAGTGAGCTATATTTTCTTGCAACGCAGCTATATCAATATTTCCTTTAAAAGGAGCTTCTGTATATGGGTTAGCAGCTTGTGGGCAAGGTAAATCAATAGCTTCTGCGCCACCAAATTCAATATTTGCCCTTGTAGTATCAAAATGTGTATTACTAATAAATGTTTTGCCTTTTCCGCCTATTCTTCCATACAAAATACGCTCGGCAGCACGCCCTTGATGGGTAGGCAATACAAAGGGCATGCCTGTAAGCTCTTTTACCACAGTTTCAAAATGTTCCCAGCTTCTTGCGCCTGCATACGATTCATCGCCCATCATTATACCTGCCCACTGGCGGCTACTCATGGCTGATGTGCCACTATCTGTTAGTAAATCAATAAATACATCGTCAGATTTTAGCTGAAAGGGATTATACCCAGCCTTTTCAAGAGTTTTGATTCTATATGCTTCGGTAGTAATGGTAAGAGGTTCTACCATTTTTATGCGGAAAGGCTCGGCAAGTGTGCGTTCTTTCTTCACGGTCATAGCTGTTTTAATTTTTTGGCAAAACTATATTGCACACAACTGGCAGACTATGATTTTTATCAGGTAAGTGGGTAAACTATCAAATTAAGACCGTTGCAAGGGTTATGTTTTTTTAAAACACTAAAAATCAAACAATTAACATTGCGATAGGTTGAAACCCGATGCTATTCATACCCTTAACAAAAATTTTATGTATAGAATAGGCATTTATGCCTATTTAAAATTTAAAAAACCTCATCGCCCTTTACTACTGCCATGCCTATATTTAATACTTCTTTTAGGGTATTGGTACGCATATTTTGTTCAATCTCAAAGTGGTATATACCAGTGGGTTTAGGTACAAATTTTTGAAATATAGGAATACGGTAATTTATTACACTGCCTGAGCCTTTGCCCAGCCATTTCCCATCACTAGCAGCCAGTGGGTTTAAGTCTATACGGCGGGCGGTACTGTCGCCCGTAGGTGTTTTTAGGTACAGCAATATATACATATTACTATACTCATAATCAGCAGTGATACGAAGGTTTATAAAAAAATTGTGATAGGTAACACTATCAGTAAGGTGTATATCAAAAGTGGCTTTGTTTTTATAGTGCCAGCCCTTTTCGGGCAAAGTTATATTTTGGTCGTACACAATATTTTCATCAGTACAACTTTGCAGTAAAAAAGAGGTACAAAAAAGTAAGGTAGCAATATATTTTCTCACAAAAGCGAAATTAATCGTTCCTTTTATTTTTTCTATAATTGTTGTTGTTTTTTTTGTATCCACCTTTTTTGTTATGGTTTCTATTGCCGCCGCTTTTCTTTTTGGGTTCACGCTTGTCTAATCGGGTAAGGTCGTTAGAGCTAATAATATCCTCATCAATAGAGCGTTCTAACGCAGTTGTTCCTTTTGGTGTATCAATTAATAATGTACCTTTTTTGCCTTCTTTATTTAAGGCAATAATTTCATTTACCTTTTTTACATCAATGGGAAACCAGTTTGTATCATGGTCATACACAAACCACATTTGGCGTTTCAAAATATCTGTTTTTAGTGAGCGTGCCGTTCCTGCTTCGGTTTCAATAGTAAGTTTATCGCCTTTAGGAAATTCGCTTAAAGCCTCTAAATAGGTATCCAACTCAAAATTTAAGCAACATTTTAGCCTACCACATTGCCCTGAAAGTTTAAGCATATTGATGGACAAATTTTGATACCGTGCTACACCTGTGTTTACTAATTTAAAATCGGTAAGCCATGTAGAACAACACAACTCACGCCCGCACGTGCCTATACCCCCTAAGCGAGCGGCTTCTTGACGGTAGCCAATTTGCTTCATTTCTATTCGAGTTTTAAACTCATCGGCAAAGCGTTTTATCAGTTCTCTAAAATCTACCCTTACTTCGGCGGTATAAAAGAAAACTACCTTGCGTCCATCGCCCTGAAACTCAATATCGCTAAGTTTCATGGCAAGTTTTAACTCTAATGCCATTGTTCTTGCCCGCTCAAGCGTAGCAGGTTCTTTAGCTTTTAGTTCATTGTATTTGGTAGTATCCCTTTCATTAGCCTTGCGGTATATCTTGTTTATGGCAGGGTTGTCTGCATCAATACCATGTTTTTTTAATTGCAAGCGCACCAACTCGCCACTCAATGATACGTGTCCGTAATCAGAACCTGCATCAGCCTGTGTAATAATGGGGTCGCCTATAAACAGCTCTATATTGTCCTCGTTTTTGTAAAATTCTTTTCTACTTCCTTTAAAACGTACTTCAACAATATTAAACGGCTTATAGCCAGCGGGCATTTCCATATCGCCCAGCCAATCGTACACATTTAGTTTGTTGCAGCCACCTGTATTGCAATCACCATTACTTTTACATCCTGCTGGCGCGCATTTGCTACCGCTCGATGTTCCACATGATCCACATCCCATATCGCTCTATTATCTTTCGTTAGTATAAATTTGTTAAAACTACTTGGGGTGTAAAAGAGGGAAACACACACAGATGAGGTTGAAATAGATATAGCATTTTATGTTGCCCACTCAAATCTTATTTGGGTTAGCAGCATTTTTTATAAATATGTAGGTACTGCAATAAGTTACAGTACTGGCTAGGCTTAATCTATATACACTTCAAACGTGGTGCTTCTATCTACTTCACAAACTCATTTATCGCCACAAAATCTACCCTGCTTTCGCTACCAAGTTATTCTTAATTAACAAAGATAAATTAATTAATGAAATCTTAGCATTCGCATTTCGTTCTGTGTAATAAATAGTATCGTTAAAAGCATTGGTAATGTTTTCAATAGTACTGGTAGTGAGAAAGTTAGAAAACTTGCCCACAAATTCTCGTTCCTTTTCTGTAAGGCGAAGCATTTGCTCATCAGTATTTTTTGCAATTAAGCATTCTCTAAAAATATGCAAGCCATAGCCCAAAAAGTGTTTTAGTGGCTCACGCCCTAGTCTACTGGCATCATCTACCCAGTTTATTACGCTTGTCATATCGTTTTTGTAGCACATTAACATCCAACTGCGAAAACTATCAAAAAAGTCGTTTTCGGTTTGGCTTAGTAACTTCACTGCAAGGTTATAATTTCCGTCTGCCAAAAAAGCGGCAGCCCTTGCTGTTTCTGTATCTACTTGGTGGTGGTTTACCAAGGCTTCTTGTATTTCTGGCTGTTGCAATGCAGGTACTTTTACCAATTGGGTGCGCGATTTTATAGTGCCTAAAATATGCTCATCATTATTGGCTACTAAAAGAAAAAGCGTTTTTTGTGGCGGTTCTTCTATCAGTTTCAGTAAGGTATTACCTTCTTTGCCCAAATATTCGGGCAGCCACATTATTAGTACTTTAAAATCGCCCTCAAAACTTTTTAGCGATAGTTTTTTAATAATGTTTCGGCATTCATCAACCGTTATATTACCTTGTTTATTTTCTGCCCCCAAGCTCATCAGCCACTCAAATACATTTAGGTAGGGGTGGGCTAAAAATGTAGCTCGCCATTGTTCTATAAAATGGTCTGAAATTTCTTTACTTCCAACAGTAGGAAAGGTGAAATGCAAATCGGGATGGATGATTTTACTATACTTAGTACAATTGGGGCAAGTGCCGCAGCTATCATTAGCCGTTTTGTTGGGGCAGGCAATGTATTGAGCGTAGGCTAATGCGAGGGCAAGGTTGCCGCTACCTTCTGCTCCTAAAAACATTTGGGCGTGGGCAATGCGCCCCTCTGTTACCCCTTGTATTAATTTATTTTTTAAGGCTTGTTGCCCAATAATGTCTTTAAATTGCACGCAGCAAAGTTAAGGAATGTGAAATTTGAAAATTTGAAAATTTGCCCACGTGTTTGTATTTTTTTTGAGAAGATGAATAGCATCGGGTTTTAATCCGATGAAAAGGCTATAAAACTGTTGCAAGGAAAAACCATAGCTTTTAGCATACTTTGTGCCGTTCAAACGGGAAATTTAAGAGTGGGGTAGAAGGGAAAGCAAAGTTCAATAAACTATACGTAGTGTTTAATCTCACGCTCAATATCACGTTTTTTGAGGTCTTCACGTTTGTCGTACATTTTTTTGCCTCGTGCTAAACCAATTTCAAGTTTTGCATACCCTGTTTTTGAAGCAAAGAATTTTAAAGGCACTATAGTATAGCCTTTTATCTCCATTTTTTCTTTTAGCTTGCGTAGTTCTTTTTTGGTTAAAAGAAGTTTTCTGTCTCGCAGGGGTGCGTGGTTATATGTCATACCGCCCTGCTTAAACTCTGATATATGGATATTTTTCACCCATAAACCATCGGGCATAAATACACAGTAGCCTTCGCTCATATTCACATTACCCAAGCGAATACTTTTTATTTCAGAACCTGTTAAAACAACTCCTGCGGTATAGCTTTCGTCTATAAAATAATCGTGGCGTGCTTTGCGGTTTACTATGTTAAATTTTTTCTCCAACTCCTTATAAACTATCTAAAATCTGCTTGTACAACCTTGTTTAGGGTACTGGGTTATGTAAGGTATTAAATAATGAATTAATCTTTTCTTTTTTTACTATTTTTTGTCCTGTTTCTCCTTTGGCTATAAGCCTTTCGCCTACTGTGGCAGTGTATTTACAAATAATGCTATTTTTTTCTAATTGGGTTATTTCAGCCTCAAAAACTACTTCTAGCCCTACCATTGCTGGCGATTGATGATATACGGTAAGAAATGTGCCAATCCCTTCCTCGTCCTCTTCTTTCATCTCCAACACAAAAAGGCGAGAACACCATTCAGCATCTTTGCCCAAAGCAAAAGTAGCATATACTGGGTGTACTTGTCCACTCTCGAAGGTAGCAGTTTCATTAGCTTTTACTACTTTAGTGTACTGTTTTTTATCACCTATTTTAAATGTATTTTTCATTTTTTATAGCACACTGGTTTGTATTTAAAACCCGCTTTGCTGGCGTAAATACAGCGTATTTTTCTGTTTGAGTTAAAGGGGATTAGCTTGAGTTAGCCCACACTTTCTCATCAGTTTATTAAAACGCGTATATTTATGAGTATCTTGATAGTGAACAGAAAAAACACCTAATTATTATACGGTAGCCCTTTACTGGTATAGTGTTTTAGCTGTTTAAAGCCTTTTCTAATTCCAAACCAATTTGTAAGATGGTTTCTAACCCTTTCTCGTCAATAGGTTTTAAGGTGCTAAACAGTATTGCATTACCATCAAACTCTATATGCAAGTCTTTATTACCCTTTATTATGGCGGTAAGTGCTTCCATATTACCCGCAGTTTTTTCTATAAAGGCTTCTTTATTTTCAACAAAAACTTTGTGGGTTTTGGCTATGGTTTCGTTTATTTCTATCTCTTCAAGTGTAACACTTAAACTCCCTTTTACTGTCTCGGGTCTAAAAAATGCTCTACCTAATTCTTTTTCTTTTAACTCAATATACCCTCCAAAGTGAGTAAACTCCTCTTTAATATCACGACTTGTTTTATTAAAACGGCTAAATTTTTCGTGAACAATCTCAAATTTTGCTACCAATAGTGTAAAAACAGTACCGTCTTTAGTAACCGTAATGCTTTTTTTGGCAGAGATATTTCTGCGATTGCTAACTAATTTAAAGCTGTAAAGTTCAGGGTACTTAGTGTTATCAAATTGATAATCAGCACTTGCTATTTCCACCCAGTCTTTAACAGACATCCAAATTTTCTTCTCACTTTCAGGGAAATTTCTAAAGTTTTCAGGGTATATATTCATAGTGGCTTATTTGCGTACTACCAGCACGGGTATATTAACATTGTGCCTAACGGTATCTACGGTCGCTCCAAATATAATATCTTTAAACGTTTTATGCCCATGTGCACCCATTACTAATAGGTCGCAAGTGGAAATATTTATTATTTTGGCTATGTTTTTTGCAGGATTTCCGTAGCCAATCTCAATGGTAGCGGTGTATCCCAAGTGTTCTAAAAATGTTTTATAACTATTAAGATTTTTTATGTCTTGCGTAGTTTCTAAGTCGTTTACTTCATCGCCCATAATATTTGCCCCTGCACTTTCAACAATATGTATTAGCGTGTAGCTTGCATCTTTTCCGCCTTGCGATATAGCATTTTCGATGGCTGCCTTGTCCATGTCAGAAAAATCTATGGTAATAGCTATATGTTTAAACTTTTTAATACTCAACTCGCCCAACTCAATAGCTGTACCGTGTGGAATATTTTTAGTTTTCCTTTTCTTTATAGGACTTATAAACGGACTAAAAGTAATATAAAGCAATAATATAGCCGCAACAACTACAATGGGCAGTATAAATATATATATGTAAATGGCATTTTCGCCAGCACCTTGTATCCAGCCTGTAATTTCATCGAAAACCAATTTTACGTTTAAACTAATGATGATAGCAGCACACACCCAAGCAGCTATTTGTACCCATTTTTTTATAACGTATTCGCCCATTTTACTTTTATCGCTCACAAGGTGTATTAGCGGAATTACTGCAAACCCTAACTGTAAACTAAGCACCACTTGGCTAAGGATAAGTAATGCTCCCATTTTTTCCTCACCAAAATAAACTATGGTAAAAACGGCGGGGATGATAGCCAGTGTGCGTGTGAGCAACCTGCGCAGCCAAGGGCGAATACGCAAGTTAAGGTAGCCTTCCATTACTATTTGCCCTGCCAATGTACCTGTGATGGTACTACTTTGCCCTGCGGCTATTAAGGCTATGGCAAACCAAATAGGTGCTGTTTTGCCAAATAGGTTTTGAAGTAATTTATAGGCATCTTGTATTTCAGCAACATTAAAATAGCCCCGTTTGTAAAAGGCAGCGGCGGCAAGTATAAGTATAGCTGCATTTACCAAAAATGCCAAGTTTAGGGCAATAGCTGTATCAATAAAATTAAACTTTATTGCTTTTTTTAGCCCACCATTATCTCTACTAAAACGGCGGGTTTGTACTAGTGATGAGTGTAGGTACAAATTGTGTGGCATTACCGTTGCCCCAATTATCCCTATGGCAATATACAAAGCCCCATCACCCGGTAGTGAGGGAATAAACCCTTTTACCATTTCGCTGGCATTGGGTTGCACTATTAGCATCTCTATAAAAAATGAAATACCTATAAGTGTAACCATAGAAAGAATAAAGGCTTCCATTTTGCGAATACCTTTATTCATTAAAAATAGTAGCACAAAAGTATCGGCAACGGTAATTAATACGCCTGTAAGCAAATCGAAACCAAAAAGCAGCTGCAGCCCAATTGCCATACCTATTACTTCTGCCAAATCGCAGGCGGCTATGGCAATTTCAGCCAATACATAAAGAGGGATGTTTATAAACTTTGGGTAGGTATGGCGGCTTGCCTGGGCTAAATCTAAACCCCTCACTAAACCCAGCCTTGCACTTAGGCTTTGTAATAGCAACGCCATTAAGTTGCTCATTAGCAATACCCAAATAAGGGCATAGCCAAACTTGCTACCTCCTGCCAAATCAGTAGCCCAGTTGCCAGGGTCCATGTACCCTACGCTTACTAAGTAGGCAGGACCTAAAAAAGCTAAAAGTGTTTTCCAAAAGCCTCGTTTTTGGGGTACTTGTACACTTTCGTGTACCTCGCTAAGCGATTTTGATGAAGTAGGCTTGCTCATGCTTGCTGGGTAACAAAAAGGTTTTGCGCTACTTCTTTACTTATTTGTAAACTACGACTGTCTTCTATTCTCACTTGCATAGACTCATCAAACTCAAAACGTTCTTCCACCTCAAAAAACAGCCCTAATTTTATGTTTAGCTTATCTAAGTATTTTAAAAAATTGTTATCCTCGTCGCTAACCCCGCTTATGGTGTATTTTACTCCTATTTTTGCATCGGTTACGCACACTTGTTTTTTATTTGGAAACTCGCCTTGTTTATTAGGTATAGCATCACCGTGCGGGTCGGTTTTAGGGCTACCCAAAAATTCGGCTAACCTATCAATTAATAAATCGCTGTTTATATGCTCTAATTGTTCAGCAACCTTGTGTACTTCATCCCAGTTAAAATTGAGTTTCTCGCTCAAAAATACCTCCCACAAACGGTGCTTCCGAATTATTGATACAGCTATACTTCGCCCTGCTTTGGTAAGAGTAACACCTTTGTATTTCTCATAATTCACCAAACCTTTATCTGCCAATTTGCGCAACATATCAGTTACAGAAGCGGCTTTAGTATTCAGTTCTTCGGCAATGCTGTTGGTGCTCACCTCCACTCCCGCATTTTGCGAGTGTTTAAATATTGCCTTTAAGTAGTTTTCTTCGGTAAAACTGAACATTGAGGCAAATATAAAATATTTTTTAGATTAGTCTAAAATAATGAGGGCTCAATATAAAAAGAATACTTATTAAAATAGACAAAGACGGAATAGGTATGAATGCCCATTCTATACATAAAGGTTTTGTTAATGGTTATAAATTGCGGCAGGTTTCAATCTGCTGCAAGAAAACCCTTCGATTTCGCTCAAGATGATAACCCCTTCCAGATAAACTATTAGCATAACCAAATAAGCACCCTTCCCCTTAAGGGGAAGCCAAATTGTGGCACAGGTAGAAGCTGCGATACAAGTGGTAGGGATTATTTACCTTCACCTGTACCGTTATTGCGAGGCTTTGCGAAGCAATCTTTGTGTATTGCCAATATAGACTGCCACGTTTACCTTAGAAGGTAACCTCGCAATGACGCGGTTTGTTCCAGTATAACAACCCCTTCCAGATAAACTATTAGCATAACCAAATAAGCACCCTTCCCCTTAAGGGGAAGCCAAATTGTGGCACAGGTAGAAGCTGCGATACAAGTGGTAGGGGTTAGGGTTGCTTACACGCCATTGCAAGGAAGGAACGGAAATGCCCGCCTGAACGGTACGAGCGGGTCTGTTTATACCAATACGTATAAGTGCAATGTAATTTTTAAGTGGTAGGTTTCAACCTATTGCTATGTTTAATTACAGGGTTTTTAGTACTCACATTATTTATTAAAACCAATACCACTGCTTGGGTTGGCGGCTTGGTTTTTATCTACTCCAAATTCTTCAACATCTTTTAGGGTAATGGTTTCAATCATTTTTTGATTGCGGTCTTCTTGTGCTGTATGACTTAAACGTAAATGTTGGTTTTTAATGGTTTTTTCTACCACTTTACGTACAGCTCGCCCATTGCCAAAATATTTATCTTTTGAAGCCAATAAGTATTTGAAATAGCTTTGTAAGCGTGTTTTTGCTTTTTTATCCAACACTACGCCGTTGTCTTTAAATAATATTGTAGCTATATCCATTAACTGTTCTTCGTTATAATCATCAAAATGGAATAATCTATCAAACCTTGATTTTAAACCAGGGTTAGATTCTAAAAAGAAGGTCATGTTTTGTGTATAACCCGCAGCTATCACTACAAACTCGCCCCTGCGGTCTTCCATACGTTTTAGTAGTGTTTCTACGGCTTCACGTCCATAATCACTGCCGCCACCCTCTGTAAGCGAGTAGGCCTCATCAATAAATAGTACACCGCCCATTGCTTGGTCAATTAGTTCGGCAGTTTTAATGGCTGTTTGCCCAATATATCCACCCACAAGCCCTTGCCTGTCTGTTTCTATCATGTGTCCACGCTCTAAAATGCCCAATGCCTTGTATATCTGCGCCAGTATGCGTGCTACGGTGGTTTTACCTGTACCAGGGTTGCCGCTAAATACGGTATGTAATGAGAATGATTTACGAAAATCTTTACCTGTGTCACGATAAAAACGCACGAGTTTCACCAATTCATCAATCTCTTCTTTAATATTATCTAAGCCTACCATAGCTTTTAAAACACCCAGAGACTCACGAAGCAAATCCTCGTCAATAGGTATATCAGCAAGGTTTTTAGGTTTAGGAGCGTCTATTCTCTCTACATCTTCAATTTGGATGGTGGATAGTTCCTCTTCGGTAAGCAATTGAGGGTCTTTAAGTTTCATTATTCGTAACCCTAAATTCATTTTAGCTTCATCAATTAATGAGTTTACCAAGCGTGCATTGCCAAAGGTTTTATTTCTGTTCCTATACTCATCTACCAGTTTGCGGTACATATAATCTTTTGCTAATGGGCTAAGTACAACGCCCCGTTTTTCTGCGGCATAGTGGGCAATCTCTATTAGTTCTTGCGGCACATAATCCGCAAACTCAAACTCAATATTAAACCTCGATTTTAGTCCAGGGTTCGAGTTGGTAAAATTGTCCATCTGGTCTGGGTAGCCTGCCACCACTACGGCTAAGTCTCCACTACCGTCGCTCATTTCTTTAAGCAATACTTCTATAGCTTCTCGCCCAAAATCTTTACTATCATCATCTTTACGCGAGAGAGCATAGGCTTCATCAATAAATAAAATACCTCCTTTTGCCTTTTTAATAGCTTCTTTGGTTTTGGGGGCTGTTTGCCCAATATATTCGGCTACCAAATCGCCCCTATCTACTTCATGTACGTGGCCTTTGCTAAGTAAGCCCATTTGCTTGTATATTTTACCCAACATACGTGCAACGGTTGTTTTTCCTGTGCCTGGGTTGCCTTTAAAAACAGCGTGTAGCACTACTTTATCAGAGTCTTTTAAGCCTTTTTGTTTTCGTAGTTTTATAAAATTAAGGTAGTTGGTATATTCTAATACCCGTTTTTTTATTTGCCCAAGTCCAATAAGTCCTTGAAATTCCTTCATCACCTCTTCAAGTGTTTCAGCATTTTTTGCAGTTTCAGCTTCTTCTTTACGGGTTTGTCGCTCAATTATAGTGGGCGGTTTTACTTCAAAATCTTCTTCGGTGGCTTCTTCATAGTCGTAGCCAATTTTAAAGGGAACTTCGGCTATCAACTCATCCATAAAAATAATATCTATAAAATAAATATCATTATTCCATGTGCCTCTTGTTTCACTCCCCCAACCTACTGTGCATACTATTTTCTCATCCTGCGGATATACAAATAGCAATTTATCAATTTTGCCAATAAGCTGCCCCGAGCTGGTTTTAAACTGAAACAACAACTCGCACGCCCAATAATCGTATTGTTTTATCAAATTTTCGGCGGCAAACTCAACCCATATATAACGGGCATCAGCCCCATAAAATGTTTTATGGTATTTTCTATCTTGCGGCTTTACATTACTATCAGGTCCTTCGTAAAGTTTTAAGGTTTCTATATTAAAATAGGGGTTATGTCCTTCATTTACTATCCCCTCTTTTTCAACATAAAAATGTTTTTCGGCAACAAATTTCCCGTCAACATGGGCTTCCCACCTGTAACTGCCGCGTTTCCAGTAGCTGCCTATATCTTTTACGCCCCAGCCTTCACGCACATACACTATATTGTCTTCTTTGCGTACTTTTCTATCACAATTAAGAGAACACATTTCTTTATTATCAGATGAGTAGCAAATCAACTCCATCTTTAAATCCCAGTCTTTCTCATCAAACAGTTTATTGAAAAGCGAAATCTCGCAATATATATAGCTTACCTCACTCTCGTCAAATACCAAACGATAATTTTTTTCATTATTTGCCAACCACTCTGTTGAGCCAAATACTTTTATATCTTTAAACTTATACTCACTTATATCTACCATATCTACTTCCTTAATTCTGGTGAAATTTAATGTTTCTCTTTAAAAATCAAGTATTGTTCCACAAATCTTTTTTTATAATGTTTTATGCAAAAAATAATAATAGCAATAAGTAGCCCCGTAAGTAATTGTTTTTGTTGGTTTTAGATAAGTTAAAACGTGATTTACATATCTATTCAGCATGAAGCAAAGAACCGTTTAAAATTGATAGTACACTCTTTAGTGTGAATTTGGATACAGGAAAGCCCTACTTTCTTAGTAGCAAGGTTTTATCCGTAACAAGCCTGTGCTTTTGCAAAAGCACATTGTGAAACCCGAAAATAATTATCTTTAAGCGGTTATCTACACAAGTGCAAACTGTTTTAAATGGTGGGTGAAATGTTTGTTGTGGTAGCATTCCCAGCCTTCGTAATCCAAAGCCCCAAACAGGGGGTGATTCTCCGTTTGGCTGGGTTTATTTTTATAATGAAGGTGATATTTTTCTATTTCTGTTTTTAGGTGGTCAATAGCTTCGGTCATACCATTATATTTATAGGGCAATGGCTCATCAGGTAAAATAGGGGCTTTAAAATTTTGCTGAAACTCCCTATCACTAAAAAGAGCTATGCGTTTAATTTTTTCTACCTTATCAAGCGGCACGGTAATTTCGACAGGGTTTGAGCCATTGGCTATTTTAAATAGTAAACTCAAATGCTCTATCATATGTTGCAAGGTCATTTTTCCCCATTGTGGGGCTAAATTGTACTGCATTTTGCTAATGGCATCTAAGTCAACGGTTCTATAATCTTCGATTAACATACGTCAAAAGTAAAACAAAAAACTACAGAAGTACAATAGCATTTGCAATGTATTTCACCACCTTTGCACGCTTAAATGAAACACGCAAAAAAAGAGACTCTTTTTACAAAACAATTTTGGCAATTGTCCATTTCGGTTTTTTTGTTTTTTGTGAGTTTTAATATGATTGTGCCCGAGTTGCCTGCGTTTATTACGCAATTGGGGGGCGAAGATTATAAAGGCTGGATTATAGCCATGTTTACCATAGCCGCAGGTTTGGCACGCCCTTTTAGCGGTAAGTTGGCAGATTCTATTGGCAGAGTGCCTGTGATGCTGGTAGGCATATTTGTAACTGCATTTTGTGGCTTACTATACCCTTGGGCAGTAACAATAGGGTTGTTTCTTACATTACGGTTTTTACATGGTTTTTCTACTGGTTTTGCACCCACTGGCTCAATGGCATATATTGGCGATGTAGCCCCATCGCACCGCAGGGGCGAAGCTATTGGCTTGGTAAGTATGTTTGGTACGGTGGGCATGGCAGTAGCTCCCGTATTGGGGAGTGTAGTGGCGCACTATATCTCATTAGAAGCTATGTTTTATTTGTCATCAGCATTTGGAGTAATATCGTTACTCATTGTTTGGCCATTAACAGAATCGTTATCAACAGCGCAAAAGGTAACATATGGAGTGGTAAAAAAATCATTTAAAATAACAAAAAGCGATTTTTATGAACCCAGAGTATTACGCCCTGCCACTTTACTATTATTAGCATCAGTACCTTTTGGTGCTATTTTAACATTAATACCCGATTTTAGTTTGTTTGTGGGGCTGGATGAGGCGTATAAAGGCGTGTTTTTTGCTGTTTTCACTGGTTCAAGTATTTTAACAAGGGTTTACTCTGGCAAGTTATCAGATAGAATAGGGAGAATAAAAACATTGCGAATGGGGTTTGCTGTATTGGTAGCTGCACTGTGTGTTTTAGCATTTTCTACCGACCCAATACAGTTTTTTATAGCAGGTTTTTTATTTGGTATTGCTTTAGGAAACAACTCGCCTACTATGATGGCATGGACTATTGACTTAAGTAACGAAAAATACAGAGGTAGAGCCATTGCAACGGCTTTTATAGCCCTTGAAGTGGGCATAGGTAGCGGGGCATTGATTGGGGGGTGGCTATACGGTAATAATTCAGATAATTTCTTAGTTGCTTTTTTGGGCTGCGCTGTTTTGGTGGCTATTGGGCTGGTAGTACTTTTTACTAAAATGAAACCGCCCCCAACGGAAGGTTAAAATGTTTAAACAATTACCAGTTTAAAAAAGATAGAATAGGCATTCATGCCTATTCTATACACAAAGTTTTTGTTAAAGGGTATGAATTGCGGCAGGTTTCAACCTGCTACAAGAAAACGCTCGAACGGCACGGGCAGGTCTGTTTATGGCAGTATGTATAAGTGATGTAATTTTTATAAGCGGTAGGTTTCAACCTATTGCTATGTTAATTATTTGGTTTTTAGTTGTTTGGAAATAAAAAACCGCAACCAAAAAATTGGTTACGGTTTCTATTGTTTTCAAATCAGTAAATCTTCAAATTCTCAAAGCAGAATTACATCTTCACACCCATTTCGGTAATAAGATTATTGGCTTTGGCAACGTCCTTTAGTATCAAAAGTACGTAGCGAATATCCACCCCGATAGAGCGGCTATACTCTTCGTTCCAAGCATAATCATTTATAGTGGCTGATGTAGCACGGTCGAAATTTACACCAATAATGTTTCCATAAGCATCCAATATTGGGCTGCCGCTGTTTCCACCAGTAGTATCCAAATTATACAATAAACACACTACCGATTTTTGACTGGCACGTTTTAGTATTTCTTTTATATGGCTTTCAAGATAATAATCGCCTTCGGTTTTGGCTTTTTGTATTATGCCTTTAATGGTGGTAAAGGGGGCGTGATACTCTGCATCGTTTGGCGAGTAACCCTTCACGTGTCCATAGGTAAAGCGCAAAGTGCTATTAGCATCAGGTATAAAATTTTCTTTCGAGTATAGTTGTTTCACTTCTAATAACTGGGCTGTTAGTGCAGTTAGTTTATTGTTTTGCTCAGTTTGTTTTTTGGCAAGGCTATTATATAAGTGATTGGTCTCGCCTGCTATTTTTACTAATGTATTATTAATGGCTAATAACTTTTTTGGAGCTTCATTAAACAGTTTTAATATCGTATCACTATTAAACATATTGTTTACAATATCAGCCTCATTAACAGCATTTTTAATTTGGGTTTCAATAGCTACTTTATTAGTAGCTGAAAATGTTTGATTAATTATAGGAATTTGCTCTTTTGCATCTAAACCTCTTGTATATACAAGTAGCTGTTGCAATAGCTTTTTATCTAATTGTGGATGGGTAATTTTATATTCTTTAGTAAAAGCGTCCTTCAGTTTTGGGATACTTTTTTCAAGGTATTTAGTCTTGGCTTCAGCACTTAAATTTTTTGTAGCATTACTGTGGTAGGCAACAAAGCTGGCTAAGAAAAACGCACCGTTATTATACAATTGCCCCAAATAGTAATCACGTTTTTGTGTAGCAAATATTTCAGCATATAGTTTATCAATATCGCTAAAAAGAGTACCGTATTTCTTTTTTAATTCAGGGCTGGCATCAATCATTTTTTGCATTTCTGCCTCTTGTGTTTTTCTATCTTTAATGATAGTAGTACGACCAAAACCCTGCATTTTCCCTTTAAAATTTTTGGTAACATTTGCCCTACGTTTTATAAAAGTAGAAAGACGAATTTCTAAGTCTTTATTCCCTTTTGATACTTGTTTTTTGGCGGCTTCTATTTGATAATCGTACCATTGGCTAACCATTGGTAAAATATAATTGTTTTGATGGTCTAAAAACTTAGCTGGGCGGTGGCGATAAGTACGACCAGGGTAGCCTAAGATAAATACAAAGTCGTTCTCTTTCACCCCTTTGGGATTTACTTTTAAAAACTTTTTTGGTGTGAATGGTATATTTGTTTCGGCGTATTCAGCGGGTTTTCCGTCGGCACCCACATAGGCACGGAAAAAGGCAAAATCGCCATTGTGGCGCGGCCATACCCAGTTATCACTTTCGCCTCCAAATTCGCCCACACTACGCTGCGGAATATATACCAAACGTACATCTTTTATTTGCTGGTAGCGAAACAATGTATAGGCTTTACCTATAAACATTTCCGATATTTCTATTTTCAAATCAGGGTGGGCAGCTTGTTCAGTAGCAGTAATACTTTTTATATTTTTCTTAATAATGGCAGCACGCTCATTGGCATTAACATTTGCAGTACCCGCCAGCACTTCTATTGATACATCTTTGTACGAGGCTGTTATACGGCACTTTATGGGGGTGCGAATTTCTTGGCTTTTATCCTTGGCTAAAAAGCCATTGGTTATATAATCGTTTTTTGCAGTGCTTGCTCCTGCCGCCGAACTAAATGCACAATGGTGATTGGTGATAATTAGCCCCTCGTTTGACACGAAAGAACCTGTGCAACCACCCACACGTACCAAAGCATCTACCAAGCTAACACCGTTGGGGTTGTAAACTTCAGTGGTTTTTATCTTCAATCCCTCTTTTTTAAGATTTAGCTTACTTATTTCGCTTAAGGGGAAAATACCCTCTGCATATTGGGCAGCTATAAATAGCAACGGAGTAATAGCTGCTAAAGCAACTACTATAATTTTATAAAATTTACGTTTTATCATAGAAAGCAAAAATAGTTTTTTTAGTGGAAAATTTATGATGTTGAGGGTTAAAGCCCTCCGCTATTTTATAATGGGTTATCATTCTTTATGAAATAGGGTAAGTATTTACGCCTATCCCAAACGAAAGCCAAATACAAATTTTCCGCTTGTGTTCTAAATATTGGGGAGGCGCATATTATTTGATAAACGCAATTTTACTCTATCCAGCTTTTCCAGTAGTTAGGGTCTTCTAAAGCCAAAGCCTGCTCTGTTATTTGTAAGGGATAAAAAGGGTCTATCATTACAGCCAACTCATGTGTTTGTTTTGCTCCGATAGATTTTTCAACAGTACCAGGGTGTGGTCCATGTGGAATACCTTTTGGGTGTAGCGTTATCATGCCCCGTTCAACGTGTTTACGGCTCATAAAATCACCAGCAACATAGTACAGTATTTCATCACTATCTATATTACTATGGTTGTAGGGGGCAGGAACAGCCTGCGGATGATAATCGAACAAGCGAGGGCAAAATGAGCAGATAACAAAATTATGCCCCTCAAAAGTTTGGTGTACTGGTGGAGGTTGGTGTACACGCCCTGTAATAGGCTCGAAATTGTGTATAGAAAACCCATAGGGATAAACATAGCCATCCCAACCTATCGCATCAAATGGGTGCGTGGTATAGGTATAAGCCCAAATCATTCCTTGTTTTTTTATCATTACCTTAAACTCGCCCTTCTCGTCGTGTGTTTGTAAATTTTCGGGTAGTTTAATATCACGCTCACAGTATGGGCTATGCTCTAACAATTGTCCAAAATTGTTACGATACCGTTTGGGCGGTACTATTGGGCTAAATGATTCTGTTATAAATAAACGATTATTCTCGTCCTTAAACTCAAACTGATATATAGTACCACGAGGAATAACCAAATAGTCCCCATACTCAAAAGAAACTTCACCATATAAGGTTTTTAGCTTTCCTTCACCTTCGTGTATAAAAATAACCTCATCAGCATCGGTATTTTTAAAAAAATAATCGGTAGTAGATTTTTTTGGCGCAGCACTGCTTATGTGTAAATCATTATTTACCAATAAGGTAACTCTACTTTCTATATAATCGTTTTTTGCGGCTACTTGGTAGGTTAAAAAACTACGGCTCTGCATATTTTTTGCAACCGCTATTTTTGGCTCAACACTATAGGGTTCGTCAATTTGTTTTACTGATGTAGGAGGATAACAATGATATACGAGTGAATATATATTAGAGAAACCTTCGGTAGATACAAGCTCTTCGGCATATAAATCACCATCGGGTTTGCGGTAAACCGTGTGGCGTTTTTGTGGAATTTTCCCTAATTTATGATAAAATGGCATAGCGCAAATATAATACCTAACAAGTAGCTTATAAAAATGATATTGCTATACTATGTTGACTTTATGATTAATAATTGTTTTTAAGTCTCACAACCCACTGTGATGCCTTTTTTTCAATTACAGGTAAATTGTCTTTCAATTCTTTAGATGAGCTAAAAAAACAACCTAAATAGTTCATGCCTAAATACTTTGCAGTATTGCTAAAGGGAATTTCAAAACCTTCTGGCAAAGCATCACTATTGCTTATAGCTAATAAACCAACACGTTTTCCTTTAAGCTGCCTGCCCAATTGCTTTTGTGAGCTTACTACATCAGTAAGCCTATCAAAAAATACTTTCATATAGCCACTCATACTATACCAATATACCGGTGTTGCAAGTATAATTACATTGTGTAATAGCATTTGTTCTACAACTTGCAAAAACTCATCATTGGCAGGGTATTCTTCATCATAATTGTAGTGCGCGAGTAGTCAAGCAAATCAATAATAGTCTGTTCAGTATCCTTAAAAACAATATCTGCTAATTTCTTAGTATCACTTTTTTTGCGTGATGAAGCTAATATTATGAGAGGTTTAGAATTCAATTTTTATTAAGCTCTTTTTGTAATTGTTCAGCTTCAAAATTCATACTTTAACAAGTTCAGCATGACTGCCTACCGCACAATCATTAAATCTTCAAATTGTTCATATTGAGTGTAGTCGAAATATGGCAATTTGAAATCTACATATTCCTTCTGTACTGTCCGCCTACTTCAAAAAGGGAATTGGTTATTTGCCCTAAAGTGCAGTATTTCACTGCTTCTATCAGTACTTCAAAAATATTTTTATTCTCCACAGCGGTTTTTTGTAGCGCACTCAACATTTCTTGTGTTTTCGCCTCATGCAGTTGGTGCATGGCTTCCATAGCTGTAATTTGGTAGTCTTTCTCTTCTTTGGTGCTGCGTATTACTTCTTGTGGTATTACCGTTGGCGATCCTTTTGATGATAAAAAGGTATTTACCCCGATAATAGGGAACTCACCCGTGTGCTTCAAGGTTTCGTAGTACAAACTTTCTTCTTGTATTTTGTTGCGTTGGTACATGGTTTCCATTGCTCCTAAAACACCGCCACGCTCGTTTATACGGTCAAACTCTATTAATACAGCTTCCTCTACCAAGTCGGTAAGTTCTTCTATGATAAACGCTCCTTGTATAGGATTTTCGTTTTTAGATAAGCCTAACTCTTTATTAATAATCAATTGGATTGCCATTGCACGGCGTACACTTTCCTCCGTTGGGGTAGTAATAGCTTCGTCGTAGGCATTAGTATGCAGGCTTTGACAGTTATCGTTTATAGCATACAAGGCTTGCAAAGTTGTGCGTATATCGTTAAAGTCAATCTCTTGTGCGTGTAGCGACCTACCACTGGTTTGTATGTGATATTTAAGCATTTGGCTACGCTGGTTGGCGTTGTATTTATTTTTCATGGCTTTTGCCCAAATACGGCGAGCCACACGCCCAATCACACTATATTCAGGGTCTATACCATTACTAAAAAAGAAAGATAGGTTAGGCGCAAACTTATTAATGTCCATACCACGACTTAGGTAATACTCTACATAGGTGAATCCGTTAGAAAGTGTTAATGCCAACTGTGTAATAGGGTTTGCACCCGCCTCTGCAATATGATACCCGCTAATAGAAACCGAGTAAAAATTCCGCACATTATGGTCTATAAAATACTGCTGCACATCACCCATTAGCCGCAGGCTAAACTCTGTACTAAAAATACAGGTATTCTGTGCTTGGTCTTCTTTTAAAATATCGGCTTGTACAGTACCCCGTACGGCAGAAAGAGTTTTTACCTTTATATTTTCATATATTTTTTTGGGTAAAACTTGGTCGCCTGTAACGCCTAACAGCATTAAGCCTAAACCATCGTTACCTTTGGGTAAATCACCTTGATATGCAGGTGTAGGCAATTTTTTAGCAGCGAAAATATCTTTTATCTTTTGGCGTATTTCCTTTTCCAAGCCGTTTTCTTTTATATAAAGCTCGCATTGTTGGTCAATGGCGGTATTCATAAAAAAGGCGGCAAGTATAGCCGCAGGACCATTAATAGTCATAGATACCGAAGTGGTAGGGTGGGCTAAGTTAAAACCCGAGTACAGTTTTTTAGCAGCATCTAAACTCCATACCGATACCCCTGCATTACCAATTTTTCCGTAAATATCAGGGCGAAAATCAGGGTCTTGTCCGTATAACGTTACCGAGTCAAACGCCGTTGATAAACGTTTGGCAGGCATACCCAAACTTACATAGTGGAAACGATGGTTGGTGCGCTCTGCACCACCTTCACCAGCAAACATACGAGTAGGGTCTTCGTTCTCCCGTTTAAAGGGAAATACTCCCGATGTATAAGGAAACCCGCCAGGTACGTTTTCTTGCAATATCCAGTGTAGTAAATCTCCCCATGCTTTGTATTTGGGCAAAGCTACTTTTGGGATACGACTATGCGATAGCGACTCGCTAAAGGTTTTAATTTTTATCTCTTTATCACGGACTTTAAATATAAAAAAGTCTTCACTGTATTGTTTCACTGTCTCGTCCCACTCTTCTAACATTTTTTTGTTGTGAGGGTCGAGGTTTAGCTCTACTTCTGTATAGGCAGCTTCTAAAGATTGTATAAGGTTTTCTTTATCATCTACCTTTGTCTCTTTTAATGTTTCTATACTTGTGCGAAGGCTAAATAGCTTTTGTGCTGTTGTTGCTTGTTGCGCTGCCCATTTATTATAACTACGGTTATTTTCAGAAATCTCACTAAGGTAGCGCGTGCGCTCTGGTGGTATGATATATATCTTTTTTGACATTTCTGTCGATACTTCAAACGTCGATTTTAAATCTGCTCCTGTTTTCTCCACCAAACTATCCATAATGGCACGGTACAGGCTATTCATACCTGGGTCGTTAAACTGTGAAGCTATCGTGCCAAATACGGGTAAATCCTCATCAGGAGTATCCCATAGTTGATGGTTGCGCTTGTACTGCTTTTTCACATCTCTAACGGCATCCAAAGCCCCACGTTTATCAAACTTGTTAAGTGCTATAATATCAGCAAAGTCTAACATATCAATTTTTTCTAACTGTGTTGCCGCACCGTATTCGGGGGTCATCACATAGAGGCTCATATCACTATGCTCTATAATTTCGGTATCGCTTTGCCCAATGCCCGATGTTTCTAAGATGATAATATCAAAATTAGCTGCCTTTACAATATCAACCGCTTCTTTTACATATTTGCTTAAAGCCAAGTTGCTTTGGCGAGTAGCCAAAGAGCGCATATACACCCTATCATTACGAATGGCATTCATACGGATACGATCGCCCAATAAAGCCCCGCCTGTTTTACGTTTAGAAGGGTCGACCGAAATGATAGCAATGGTTTTATCTTCAAAATCTATCAAAAAGCGACGTACTAATTCATCTACTAATGATGATTTACCCGAGCCGCCTGTACCAGTAATACCCAAAACGGGTGTTTTAATATTTTTGCTTATTGCCTGCACCTCATCCAACATGGGGCGGGTTTCATCATAGTTGTTTTCTGCGGCTGATATAAGGCGAGCAATGGCTTTCACATCACGTTTGCCCAAGCGTTTCACCTCGCCGTTAAGGTTTTTCCCCGTAGGGAAATCGCTGGTTTGGAGTAAGTCGTTTATCATGCCCTGCAAGCCCATTTCACGCCCATCATCAGGCGTGTAGATGCGGGTAATGCCGTACTCGTGCAGTTCTTTTATTTCTTCGGGAAGGATAACCCCGCCACCACCGCCAAACAGTTTTATTTGCTCACTATCTCGCTCTTTCAACAAGTCGTACATATACTTAAAGTACTCCATATGCCCACCTTGGTAGCTGGTAATGGCTATGGCTTGAGCATCCTCTTGTATGGCACAATCTATAACTTCGGCAACGCTACGGTCGTGTCCCAAATGGATAACCTCGGCACCACTACTTTGCAATATGCGGCGCATAATATTTATAGCAGCATCATGCCCATCAAACAAAGCAGCAGCAGTTACAATACGTATTTTATTTTTAAGAGTATATACTTTTACGGGAGTAGTACTAATCATATTTCAACGATTTTTATGGAGGTGCAAAGGTAATACTTGATTGATTGATGTGCTAATTTGGAAAAGAAGGTTTTGTTAAGGTTATGAATTGTGGTAGGTTTCAACCTGCTGCAAGAAAGTGGAGCAACAGCATTTTTTTCACAAACTTTACAACCCTTGTTGCATATATATCGTTTATAAAAAGGTAAATGGTGTGTTAATGCCTTTTATCAAAACCAAATAAGTTGATTTTTTAATGGTAGAAATTTTTTTCAAAAGGCAAAAATTTCTATTATTGAAGATTGATAGTATCAAGTACTAATACAAACACAGAATAACCGCTGATATTTAATATGAAAAGAATTTTATTATCTATGTTTTTGGTAGCAATTGCTACCACAGCATTTGCGCAAACACCAAAAAGATGCGCTACTGATGAGGCATATCAAAAAATGCTACAAGAAGATCCCACATTGCTTGACAGGCAAAATCAGTTTGATTTGGATGCCGCTAAAATGGCTGCTACACAAAACATAAGAAAAACGGGTGAGATAAGAATCATCCCTGTTGTTTTCCATATTTTTCATAGTGCAGGTAGTGAAAATATTTCTGACGCACAAATTAATGATGAAATGCGAATTTTGAATGAAACATTTCGCCGTAAAAATGCAAATGCCGCTAATACACGTGATATTTTTAAAGGTGTTGCTGGCGATATGGAAATAGAATTTCGCTTAGCACGTATAGACCCTAAAGGTAATTGTACTAATGGTATTGTTAGGATATATGAAGAAGAAACCGATAATGGTACTAATAATATAAAGATTAAAAGTGTTTGGCCTACCGACCGCTACTTTAATATTTGGGTAGTTGATGCTATTGTAAATCTTTCTGACCTTGTGGGTATTGCTGGATTTGCTCAATTTCCTTGGGCGGGTTCATACAATACCGACGGTATAATAGTTCGTTCTGACCAAATTGGTTCAATAGGAACGAGCAGACCTAATAACGCTACTACCGTTACGCATGAGGTAGGACACTGGCTGGGTTGTCTTCACCCTTTTCAAGGCGGATGTGATAATGGTGATCGTGTGGATGATACGCCTCCGTGTGAGGGTCGTTCTGGAATTTTAAGTTGTAATTTTTCTCGTAATGTCTGTGTTCCTAATAGCCCAAATGAGCAAGATTTGCCAGACCAAATAGAAAACTATATGGACTATACTACTGGTACTTGCCAAAATATGTTTACCATTGGGCAAAAGGCACGTATGGATGCTTCACTTGAAAATTGGAGGTTCATGTTAACTACTGAGGCAAATTTGATTGCCACAGGAACTGATGTACCTAACGCACCTTCAGCTTGTGCTCCTATTGCTGATTTCTTTTCGATAGACAACCAGCGTTCACGCAATCAATTTGCTTGTGCTGGTGGTACTGGTGTTAGTTTTAGAGATAACTCTCATAACTATTCGGGTGCTGTTACTCGCGAATGGATTTTTGAAGGCGGTACTCCCGCTACATCTTCAGTTACAAATCCTAATGTTTCTTATGCAAGCGCTGGTAAATATGATGTTACTTTGATAGTAAGTAATATTAATGGTGCTGATACATTAGTACTGAAAGACTATATTGAAGTATCTCCAGCTATAGCTAATGCAAAAGCACCTTATACTCAAGATTTTGAATTTCCAGTTTTTCCAGTTGATGGGTGGTACACTAACAGTACTACATTTGTTGATTATAGAATTTCAGATGTTGGCGTAGGCACTGTTTTGCCTGATAACTCCCGCACACTTCAAGTACCTAATGGCAATGGTATTGCAGGTTCAAGGTTCAACTTATTTTCACCTTCAATAGATTTGTCAGGTGTTTCAGCTCCTAAAGTATCTTTTTATTATTCATTTGCTCAACGTTCATTTACTGCTGGATTATCTACTGATGGTTTTCGCGTGTATTACTCAACAAACTGTGGTCAATCTTGGATACAAATATGGTCGCGTGCTGGAGGATCACTAAGTACTATTGGTAATGTACCTCCTAACTCTGCATCACCATTTGTGCCTTCTGATCGTTCAAAATGGAGACAAGTAGTAATAAATGTTCCTGGTAATATAAATGCTACGCAACGTCAAAATTTACGTTTTAGATTCCAGTTTATTAGTAATGGTGGAAATAACTTTTATATAGATGCTATTAACTTTGGTTTCCCATCATCTATTAACAATAATTTTTATAATGATAATGCTAACTTTAGCGTATATCCTAACCCTACAAATGGTAATGCTAATATTGCCGTTAACCTACTTGATGATAGTAAAGTAAAAGTTACTGTGCAGGATATTCTTGGACGTACCGTTGCTACCTTGGCTGATGGTGAGTACACACAAGGAAACCAAGAGTTTACTTTTAATGCTAATAAATACAATACTACTGGCGGCATATACTTTATTAAACTAACTGTTGATGGTAACGTATATACCAAAAAACTTATTTCTATTGAATAAACATAATTAGTTCATATAACAGGAAAAGCCCAACATAGTTGGGCTTTTCTTATTTATATAGCAAGATTTATAAAGTGTTCTTAAAAATCTTGCTTGCTCCAAGCATTAAAAAATTGTTTTTGCTCATCAGTAGGGGTATCTACCTTTACTAAGGCATAATTTTTAAAATAGTTCTCATCACTTGGCAGTAGTATTATTTCTTTTTCACCAAATAGTGATTTTGTTTTTAAAGTTACCGCTTCGGTACTACTTTTTATCACCTCATCCAATTCTACACTATTAGTAACCTGCTGCCCATTTATACTTATAAGTATGTCGTTCAAAGCTACTCCTGCTTTATCGGCAGGGCTATCCGCAGTACAGTAGGCTATTGCTACACTATTATTTACTACTGTGGTTTTAAAACCAAACAAACGTTCGTGTAAAATATCTGAATTGGTTTCTTGTATCTGCAAGCCTAAAAGAGCTAAAGTGCTGGGTAATTGTTTTTCTACCGCCCCTTTACCGTGTATTATATCATCAAAATAGCTTTGCATATTTAGTCCGCTCACTTCTTCTAAAATTTCTTTATACTCTCGCTCCGTATATCCTGTATCATTAAGATAAAACCGTTGGTATAATAGCTGCATCACCGTATCTAAGCTATTTTTATTATCAGTAGCCTCACGTATTTTAATATCAGCAATTAAAGCGGCTAACATTCCTTCAACATATATTGATACTTTGCGTGCTGGTGTACCTATGATGTAGCCATCCAGCCAAGTATCAAAAGAAGATTCGGAAACAGAGTAGTTGTATCTACCCTCATTATTAAAGTGCTTTTGCAAGTCTTTTGAAAACTCTGTACTGTATTTATCAAAACTGAATACGCCAGCCCTAAGTAGCATATAATCTCCATAATAAGTAGTTATACCTTCGTAAACATAGCCCAGTTTACTATAATTCTCTTTTGCAAAATTGTAGGGTAGCATGGTTGCTGGGCGAAGGCGTTTTATATTCCAAAAATGAAATAACTCGTGGCTGCAAATAGCCAACAAATCACTTCTATTTTCTTTTTTGTCAAACTCGTTGCCTGGTCCGTGGGTTATTACGGTTGAGTTTTTATGCTCCACACCATGCCTATACTTGTATGGTAAAAAATGGATAAGGTAGTGAAAGTCGTTCGTGGGGAAGTGCTGGTAAATTTCAACTTGTTCATGGGTGTATTGTTTTACCTCGCTAATAAATGTTTCAATATTTAGGGTATTCTCGCCGTTTATCCAAATATGATGCGTTACCCCCTTATACTCAAAACTATTATGTTGTAAAGTAGGCGATGCTATTATTGGCGAGTCTGCCAACTCGTCAAAGTTTTTAGCATATAGGGTTTTACCCTCTTTTGGTAATGCACAAGCAATGGTAAAACTATCAGGAATATTAAGGGTTAAAACACAGGCTTCGTGTGCCGTTTTGGGTTGGTATATTAGGCAATTAACAGGGTTTATATATAGCAAATTATCTTCGGTATAGGTTGACCCTGCATTTAATGCATCAGCAAAATACTGGTAGCTAATTTTAATCTCGTTACTATCTAAAGTAAGTATTTCCCAAAGGTCTTTTGTTATTTTATTGTGTGGCAATGTTTGCCCTTTTTCATCTTCAACTTTAAAGTTGCGGACATTTTTAGCAAAATTTGCCAGTTCGTACCGCCCTGGTCGCCATGCGGGCAATTGTACATTTATTAATCCGTCTTCAATATCATCAATTATTACTTCGATATTTATATAGCGCAGGTGGGCTGCTGCGTGTTGTATAGTGTACCTCATGTATGGCAAAGGTAGGTTTCTATAAAAGAAAAACCCCGCTATCCCAACAGGGTTTTTCTAACCAAACTAAGTACTTATATACTTTGTTGTTGTTTAAAATCCGCCAAATGATAAGCCAAACGAAAATGTGTTTAATACAGGACCTGTGTTATCTCTAAACAAAGGGGTAAAAACATAGTTTCCAAAAAGGTTAAACCCTTTGTACCCTACTTTTACATAAGCTCCTACACGGGTATTGTTTAGCAAAAAATCATCACGTAATTTATTTTTTTTCTTTCCATCTTCAAAACGTACAGTTTTGAAAAAACTGGTAAGCCTATACCCTGCGTGTCCACCAATGGTTATATGTCCTCCTCTTTTCTTTTTAGGGTTAAAATCAAACCTAAGCGCGAATGGAATGGTTACAAAACGGGTGGTAAGTTTATTTCTATCGAAACCTTTAGTTTGGCGACTTAAATACGATATTGAGTCGCCTGCGTCATTCACCTTAAAATCTATATCGTTGCTAAAACGATAGTCGTTATTATCATAGTTTACCCCATACACAAACCCAATGCGGTGTTTGTATAAATTTATTTTTTGCTGAAATATCCCCACATTTACGTGTACTGAGTATAGAGGGTCTAATTCTAAATTGCTTAAAGCGGGTGGTAATGAGGGGCTACCTTCAAATATCAACCCATTTAGCCCTATATCAACGGCAAACCAATCAGTAGTAACATTTTTTCTCTTTTTTCCTTTTTTCTTTTTTAATGCCTTATCATTTCTCCCAAAAATATCTTCGAAATCATCAAAAAAATCTTCCAGCTCATCTTCCAGCTCATCTTCAATGTCTTCATTTATTTTAATGCTCCTTAAGGTATTTCCTTTAGCATCTTTAGTTATTATCTCTACAATATCCTCATCATCAGTTTCAATAGTTCTAATAATAATTGTTTCAACGCTGTCTTTTATGGCACTATCCTGCTCAATAGAAACAGTATTACCAAACAAGTTTTTAATAATATTAAGTTTTATCAGGGTTTTAAATACACGGTTTGTATTTTTTAGCTTAACTATTGTAGTGTCGCCTTTTTTAACACTGGTTTTTTCTTGTGCATTTGCTGTTACTATTGCTAACAATATTAATAAGGGTAGTATGAATATTTTTTTCATTGTGGTAATTTTTTAATTGTTTATCTACGGGTGTATAGTTTGCCTTCCCATTCGTATTTATCGGCTTCTACTATAATTGCCCAATAAGTGCGTCCACCAAGGGGTTTTTCTTTGTTTATTTCTATTTTAGGTTTTTGTAAATAGCTTACCCATGTATTTAGTTTGTTGTTTATTTGTTTAGATGTGCGTGCCCACCATCTTTTGTTTTCATAGTTCTTATTTGGTAGTGTGATTGGGGTAGGCTGTGGCAGACTTAAATCCGTGTTTACACTAATTTCTGTTGAGGGAAACTCAATAGGGATTTTTATTTTTTTTACTGAAAGTAGCGGTATATCCCATTCTTTTTTTTCAAACGGTGTGTTATTAGTTTGCTTAGTTGTTGTAGCCCACACTATATATTTTATTGAAGCGGGTTTGTTTGTCCCTCTTTTCTCACTACTTTTTGCAATAGCAGTGGATTTGTTTGCTTTTTTATCAACCTTTGCCAGTATTTTACTTTTATCTATACTATGGTTGGGTGTGATGTTTTGGGCTGTATTTCTTTTTTCTATTTTTGCTATACTGGGCGAAGGGGAAATTATTGTAGGCGAATAAAACAAAATTAATATAGCCAATACTGCGGCTACTGCCCCCGTCCATATTAAATACCCTAAAGAGATTTTTTGAGGTACTATTGCCTTTTTTAATGATGCTTTACTGGAGTATGTAAGTGTTTCAATGGGTAATATTATTTTTTTCAAAAGTCTGTACTCACTCAGTAGGGCAGCATCTTCGGCTAACATGGCTTCTACTCTTACTATTTCGCTTTCGCTTAAATCTCCTTCTAAATAAGCTAATAATAAAAATTCTTTTTCGCTAAAATCTTTCATATTAGCACCTCCATTTTTCCAATAAATTCTTTTAAAGTAGTACGGGCACGGTATATATATACCTTCACTTGTTGCAGGCTTAAATCTGTTATTTCTGCTATTTCATCATAGCTATATCCTTCATAATCACGAAGGGTGATTACCGTGCGTTGTTTTTCGGGCAAACGTTCCAATCCTTTTCTCAAGGCTTCGTACAATCCATTATATTCTTGTATTACAGCCTCACTATCGTGAATGGCAACATCCATTTGCACTATCTTTTTATTTTGCCGTATTACGTCTATCATATTGTTGTAGGCTACTTTAAACAGGTAAGGTTTTGCTTTCTCAAAAATTACCTCATCTCTTTTTAGCCAAAGTTTTTCAAACGTATTCTGAACAATATTGTCAGCCTCAAACGCATCTCCTATGTTTTTAATAATAAATCGGAAGAGACCGTCAGCATATACATCCACACATTGGTTATATTGCTGTTTGTTCATTTGTTTGAAGGTAATACGGCGAAGGGGTACAGAAAGTTACAAAATTTTAAGCAAACTTTTTAATTACCTGAAAAACAAATAGTTAAAACGCTAAAAGGCAAAGCTAAAACTTAGTTTTATCGCAATATTTTTCGCAACATCTATATTACTATATGCGCCATAGCGATAAAAAATCCCAAGACCGTAACCAGAAAAGTTGATGTTAAAAATATTGTTTACCTGTACACCACTCTCATAAAAACCTTTATTGGCAGGCTGTAATGGCAAAACTTTGTGCAGCAAAGGGTTGGATAATTTGCTAATATATATATTGGTTATGAGCAATATTTGAGGCTTCCATTTTTTGGTTTTGTATAAAAGGCTTGCAAAATCATGGCGGAAAAACAGTGCTGCATATTCATTTCCAGAAAACTCATTAAAGCGCATAGTTTCAAATGCAAATGGCGTTACCAATGAAATATTTTTATCGTTATACCCAGCACGCCCAAAATACATTTCAGTAATAGGTACTTGCCCATTTACCAAACCCGCAGCCAAGCGAATATGTGTATTGCCCATATTATGGATTCTAAATTTATAATCAGCCATAATATCGGTACGCAAAAAATCAAACTCACTATTAAGCAAGTTGTTAATACCTTTTGTTATTGTAGCGTGCATTACAAAAGAGCGATGGCGTTTTTTGGGGGTATACCTGCCAAAAGATTCTATTAACTTTTCGCGTGGTGCCCACCTAAGCGAAGCTACTGCATTAGTAAACCTGTATGCTTGTTGCAACCCATCACCAAACAGGTAGGCGGTTGTAACACTTTTGTTTACCGTTTCAAGTCCCCCATCAATAGAAATGTATTGCAACAATTTAAAATTTACACTGGCTTTGCTACGCTCCACTCTATCCATCATAGAAATATATAAAGTTCTACCCAGTTCATTATCTTGAAGCTTGTATAGCAGTGGCGTATGCTCTCCCGTTTCTGCTACATCATTACTATATGAAACATTTAGTGCTGCCGATTGTGTTTTGTTGAAATATAGGTGAAAATCGCCGCCATATTTGCTACGTTTATCATTAAATCCGTAGGCATAGTAGCCGCCTATTTTAAATCTTCTGCTCAGTCGTTCGTTGGTAGATAAATGCAAACCCAACCTTACTCCCTCAAAGTTGTTAAACCTAAGTATATCCTCAATATGAATATTAACTGTACCAACAGGAAGCTGGCGTGTTTGTAACATACGAAACAATTGCAACCTTCGGTCTAATTTTAATTTCTTGCCAATGCTATCTATTATAGTATAGGTAAGCGAGTCTTTGTTAGTCAGTTCTTCTTGGCGGTTTTTATTCCAAAAAGAGGTGTCTTTTTTAAGTGCATCAGGTGCATAGCTTAATTCTATATTATCAAAATCACGATTTTTAAAATTATTATCTAAGTTTATATCATACAGTATCGTTTTTGCCCTCCCAAAAGGCGAGTATTCTCTCATTCCCTCACTCCCGCTGGAAAATGTTACTGCTATTGCTGTAAAATTAAACTCGGCAGTAAACTGTATAGGAAAATACACTTTGCCATTAAGTTTTTTGTATTGCTGTACTACCTGTGTAGAAACGCCTTGTGATTTATCAGCAATACTTGCGGTAACTTTCATGAGGGCAAAGTTTTTTTTGTTTACATATAGCAAACCTGTAAGCCCGTCAAAGTTTTTTCCTTTCCGTGGTTGGTAGTATATTACAAATACACTTTCGCCAGCCTCTTCAGCCGTATCTTGTAGTATAAACAGGTATTTTTTTGTATTGCCTTTGGTAATGGGGCTTAAGTATTCTTTGCCCATCACTTTTATATAATTATTATAAAATGAAAATGCTTGAAACTCATTTGCTAATAGCACATATTGTGCATTTTTTACCCCTGCAATACGGCTTGCCAATACTGTTTCTTTATATTTTTTAGGTCTTTTATATTTTTTTTCGGTTACACTTTCCATAAGAAACAGGTTCATCTCATTAAGCAAAGTATCCTCAAAAGTTTTTTCTTTATTACGCAAAGTAGAATCACGTTTAGCAAGTGCAACACTGTCGTTTAAATTAATACTATCACTATTAAAGTTTTTTAGACTGCGTTTGTTAAGGTTTACTACAAATTTATTGTAGCTTTTATACCTAAAGGTTTTCAACTTTTCAGGGTTATGTATATTGCGATTGTCCACCACCTTACGCATAATAATGTCGGCGGGGTTTTCTCCCGGTAGTACAATTGTTTCTTCAAGCGATAGTACCAATGGTTGCAAAGCAATTTTAATAGTCGAACTTTTTGTAACTATAATATCCTGTTTTGTATAACCTATTGAACTAAAAACAAGCACTACCTTGTTTTGTGGTACTTTAATAGTAAATTTTCCTTTTACATTGGTGTAAGTACCCTGTGTTGAGTTTTTTACATACACATTTACATAAGGTAAAGTTTTTTTATCTTTAGCATCAGTAACAGTGCCGTTAATTACCAACTGTGCAGAATGCACTAACGGAACAAAAATTAAAAAAAATAGAATAATTCTTTTCATGGTTTGAACTGCGAAATTGGTTTTAAATTATCATCTGTTGTCATCTTCATAGATAAATTGCCCTTTTTACTCGACTTTTGTTTCAAATGCCAAGCCAAAACACCAAAATACTAATTTTTATTAAGCTGGTTCGTTATCCCAACCTGCTTATTATGGCTACCACACAACTGTTATGCGCCGCATGGCTTACTCCCCCTGAAACAATAGTGTGGGGTTCTATTAGCCTTTGGTTTACAGTTGTGGCAACGCTTTGCATTGCTGCGGGGGGCTATATTATTAATGATATTTTTGATTTTGAGGCAGACACCATTAATAAGCCTGATAAGGTGATTATCACCCAAAAGAACAAATCTAACTACGGTTTAGCCTATTACGGAATTAGTGTTTTAGGAATTTTATTAGGATTAGCCGCCTCAATGTATGTAGGTTTGGTGTGTGCGGCTATGGTTACCTTGTTATACTATTATAGTTACAAACTAAAAAAGAGGGTGCTGTGGGGCAATATTTCAGTAGCCGTAATGAGTGCCGTTGTGCTACTAATACTAAACTTTATTTTCCCCTCTATCGAAACCTTTGCACTATGGGTATATGCTGCCTTTGCCTTTTTTACTACACTAATAAGAGAACTAACAAAAGATATTGAAGATATTGAAGGCGATAGAAAAGCTAACTACCGTACCCTGCCCATTGCAAAAGGTGAAAATTTCGCCAAAAAAATTACCCTAATAGAAACTGTTTTACTGCTGGTTTGCATTGTAGTTTTTGCTGTGTGGTGCTTGCTGCATTTTCGTATTTGGGCTTTTTACTATTTAATAGTATTGGTAGCAATACCCACCGTGGGGCTGAGTTTATTACTATATTGGGCGAAAGAAAAAAAGCACTATTCGCAAGCCAGCCTATTAAGTAAAATTATTATGCTTTTAGGCATTATATCTATGTATTTTATTTTGTAAATGAACTTATTATTAGCTTCAAAATCACCAAGGCGACAACAACTACTAAAAGAAGCAGGTTTTGTTTTTGAAGTGGTAAAAATTGATGTGGAAGAAAGTTTCCCTGCACACCTAAAAGCAGAACAAATACCCCTGTTTTTAGCTGAAAAAAAAGCCAAAGCCTATATTGGTAATTTAAACAATAAAATACTTATTACTGCTGATACCACCGTTTGGGTGGATGATAGTGTGCTAAATAAACCGGCTAATTTTGATGAGGCTTTTGCAATGATAAAAAGTTTGAGCGGAAAAATGCACCATGTATATACTGGCGTTTGTCTAAAAACAGAAAACAAAACCACTACCTTTTGCGGCGATACCGAAGTGTATTTTAGCCCTATGACTGATGAAGATATTACCCACTATATAAAAACAGACAAACCCTATGACAAAGCAGGTGCATATGGAATACAAGAATGGATAGGCTACCGTTTTGTAAAGAAAATAAACGGATGTTATAATAATGTGGTAGGTTTTCCCATAGCACAATTTTGTGATGAACTTAAATTGTGGGAAAAGTTGCAGTAGTATTCAGTAAATTTGTTGCTTAATGAAAACCCATCATAAGATGATTAATGGCGACAGCCGTATAATGAGCGAAACTGATGATAAGTCCGTACAGCTTGTTATAACTTCCCCGCCATACTGGCAATTGAAAGATTATGGCACTAAAAATCAGATAGGTTTTAACGATAGTTATGAAAACTATATTAACCACCTAAACTTAGTATGGAAGGAATGCTTTAGAGTTTTGGATGACGGGTGCAGACTTTGTGTAAATATTCTGCTTCGGAACGTATGAAAAATAGCTTTGCATCTTTTTCAGATAATTTCACGGGAAAGGTTTTTATTATTTTGAGTGTTGATGACAAAATAAGTAATGAAGAAGTAATTGATGAAATCAAACAAGAAATTGTTCGTTTGCAAAATTTATAATTCTAGATGGCAGGAAACTCATTAGGTACGCTTTTTAAAATAACCACCTTTGGAGAATCGCATGGCGAGGCGGTGGGAGTGATTATTGATGGCTGCCCGCCCCTTTTAGAGGTGGATATTAATTTCATCCAAAACGAGATGGAACGCCGCCGTCCGGGGCAATCAACATTAACTACACAACGTAATGAGGGCGACCAAATACAAATAGTAAGTGGTGTATTTGAGGGGAAAACTACGGGTGCGCCTATTGCCATTATTATACCCAATAAAGACCAGCGCAGCAAAGATTACGAGGCATTAAAAGATATATATCGTCCCTCGCACGCTGATTATGTGTACGAAACCAAATACGGCATTAGAGATTATAGAGGCGGTGGGCGTTCATCAGCACGGGCAACGGCTGCCGTAGTGGCAGCGGGGGCAATAGCTAAATTATTACTAAAAAAAGAAGGCATAATAATACAAGCCTATGTAAACGAAGTTGGAGAAATTGAAACACCTTTGCCTTATACTGAATTAGATATTAGCCAAACAGAAAAAAATAGTATTCGTTGTCCGCACCCTGAAACGGCTAAAAAAATGATAGCATTAATTGAAAATGCTAAAAGCGAGGGCGATAGCCTAGGCGGTACTATTATTTGCGTTATACAAAATACCCCTGTGGGGTTGGGTGAACCTGTTTTTGATAAACTACAAGCTGATTTGGCAAAAGCTATGCTAAGTATTAATGCTACTAAAGGTTTTGAGTATGGAAGCGGTTTTGCAGGCACAAAACTAAAAGGCAGCCAGCATAACGATAGTTTTGTTAGTGATAACAACACTATAAAAACTACAACCAACCATAGCGGAGGCATACAGGGCGGTATTAGTAATGGTATGGATATTTATTGTAAAATAGCTTTTAAGCCCACAGCTACCATTAGTCAGCAACAACAAACTATTAATAAGCAAGGCGAAACTATTAGCTTTGAAGCTAAAGGCAGGCACGACCCTTGTGTATTGCCCCGTGCAGTTCCCATAGTCGAGGCTATGGCAGCACTGGTTTTTGCCGACCATTTGTTGCGTAATAAGACTTTGCGCTAATTAAAACTCCTTTAGTTTCCTTTAAAAATTTGGTTATTTTTGGCATTCGTCATAAAAAAGTATCAGATGTTAAAAAAACTTCCGCTTCACACAAAAATTCTTATTGGTTTACTTGTAGGTATTGTTTGGGGGGTACTTGCCGTAAACTTTGGTTGGGGAAAAATAAACAGCTTATATATTGCGCCATTAGGCGAAATATTTGTGAATTTACTAAAACTACTGGCAGTACCTATGATAATGGTATCACTGATAGTAGGAATAAGCAGCCTGAACGATGTAAACAAATTAGGAAGAATAGGAGGGCGAACTATTGGTATTTTTGTTACTACTACGGTATTTGCCATTACTATTGGTTTGGGTACTGCTTATATCTTTAACCCTGGGAATGCTATTTCTGAAGAGGATAAACTCACCCTTCTTGAATCGTATAAAGATAAAGCTGCTGAAAAAAACTCGAATGCTGAAAAGTTACAAGACAACCGTAGTAAAAAACCATTACAACCACTTGTAGATATTTTCCCTCAAAACCTTATTGAAGCAGCTAGTGATAACCGCAAAATGCTTTCTATGGTTTTAATAGCCGTAATATTTGGCATCTCAATAATATTAATACCTACTGAAAAAACGAAACCGCTATTAGATGTTTTTAAAAGCGTTAATGAAGTAATTTTGAAAATGGTGGACTTAATAATGCTTGTAGCTCCCATAGGGGTATTTGCATTAATAAGTGGTGTTATTACAGATTTGTCGGGCGATGACCCTAGCAAAACCATAGGTTTATTAACTGCTTTAGGTTTATATACCATTACCGTAGTTGTGGGGCTTTTGCTTCATGCGGGTTTGGTGTATATGCCTATGCTCAAGCTTTTTGCCAAGCTCAACCCTATATGGTTTCTTAAAAAAATGCGCCCTGTGCAGCTTTTAGCTTTCTCTACCAGTAGTAGTAATGCTACCCTACCCCTTAATATTGAAAATGCCGAAGAACGCATAGGTGTAAAAAACGAAGTAGCCAGTTTTGTACTTCCATTAGGGGCTACTATTAATATGGACGGTACAAGTTTATACCAAACTGTAGCCGCTGTTTTTATTGCACAGGTATTTAATATAGACCTTAGCTTTACAGATATTTTAACCATTGTTTTAACTGCAACGTTAGCTTCTATTGGCTCTGCGGGCGTAC
Source organism: uncultured Burkholderiales bacterium (assembly GCA_964584305.1). GTDB lineage: Bacteria > Bacteroidota > Bacteroidia > UBA8524 > UBA8524 > SB11. Next base: position 149,144 of record CAZOZL010000002.1, on the reverse strand, counting down.
CTGGGGCGGGCATGATTATGCTGGCTATTGTATTATCATCAGTAGGCATACCCGTTGAAGGGATTGCACTAATTATGGGACCCGACCGTATTATAGATATGTGCCGCACAGCAATTAACGTTACTGGCGATGCAACAGTTACCTGTATTATTGCCAAACAAGAAGGCAAACTTGAACCCGTTGAATAGTTTTATTTTAAGCTCTATGAACAATACCTTTAAAACTGTCGTCAATACTTGTGAAAGACTTTCATCGGTAAAAAAGTACCTTTGGTGGTTTTTTAGATAAAACACTTACCTTTAATAAGTAATATGAAGAAAATATTTTTAGGGTTGATAGCCGCATTAAGTTTCACAATAATTGCAGCACAAAATCACTCTGAACCTTGCATAACAGACCAAATAATGGATGACTTTTTAAAAAGTAATCCTATTCAGGCAAAACAACTTGAAGAAAAATTTTATTCAGACTGGGAACATCATTTACAAAAAGAAAATGCCTCAACTATAAAACGTAAAAGTGGGGCTGTGCGCATAATTCCCGTAGTTTTTCATATTATACATACGTATGGTAGTGAAAATATTTCTAAAGCACAGATTGATGATCAAATGCGTGTATTGAATGAAGATTTTAGACGCTTAAATGCTGATAGAACTAATACTCGCTCAATGTTTTTAGTTGATGCTGCCGATGCTGAAATAGAATTTAGACTTGCAACTAAAGACCCTCAAGGGAATTGTACAAATGGTATCACTAGAACCTACTCACCATTAACAGTTGAAACACGTGATGAGGTAAAAGGTGTAATCCGTTGGGATAATACCAAATACCTTAATATTTGGTTAGTAAAATCTATACGCCAGAACGATCCTAATGCCACAGGTACAGTATTAGGTTTTGCTTACTTACCTTGGAGTTTGCCCAATACAAATGCCGTAGATGGTATTGTTATGCGAGCTGATTATGTGGGTACAATAGGCACGAGTAGTACCGCAAAAGCAGGTAGAACACTTATACACGAAGTAGGACACTACTTAGGTTTATCGCATCCCTTTCAAAGTGGTTGTGGAAATAACTGTGCCACTACGGGAGACAGAATTTGTGATACACCTCCAGTTGAAACACCCTCTTTTGGCTGTCTACTTAGTAAAAATAGTTGTAGTAATGACAATCCTAATAGAGTAGACCAAGTAGAAAACTATATGGACTATAGCAACGGAAGCTGCATGAATATGTTTACATGGGGGCAAAAATCAAGAATGGATTTGGTTTTAGACCGTTCTCAATACCGTGAAAAATTAGTTTCAGCTTCAAACTTAATAGCCACAGGAACAAATGTGATTACTACACCTATATGCAAACCACAAGCCGATTTTACAAACAAGCAAGAAAATATATGTGCAGGAAGTTCTATCACCTTTGAAGATTTTTCTTGGGGTGGTACAGTTGATTCACGCACTTGGACTTTTACAGGAGGCACGCCTTCAACATCAAGTAACTCAAGTGTTAAGATAACTTATAATACCGCAGGCACATATAGTGTAACGCTTGTAGTAGTAAATGGGCAAGGGCAAACACAACTTGTAAGAAATAATATTATAGTAGTTGAAGCAGCTGTTGCTACTACAAAAACCCCTATAATAGAAGGTTTTGAAGCGGCTACTTTTCCGCCTGCTAACTGGGCAGTAAGCAGTAATGTAACTAACAAAAACTGGGAGCAGGTGAGCAGTGCCAGTGCTTCAGGTTCAAAATCGATTAGGGCAGAAATAAATGCTTCATCAGAAAGTTCAGAATCGTACATTCTTGATTTACCTGCGCTTGATTTATCTCCTATTGGGGCAGCAGATGGTTACTTGAATTTTAAAGTAGCCTATGCAGCTCGCCCTAGTGTAGCTACAGAACGTTTAAGAATTTTCTATTCAACAGACTGTGGTAATTCGTATATTTTCTTATCACAACGTACAGGAAGCCTTTTAACATCAACAGACCCGTTTTCAGGCACTTCATTTGTACCTGCCAGCGAGAGTGATTGGAGGTTAATCTCGTTAAAACTGAGCAGTATTAAGGGCACAAATCGTAATAATGTTCGTTTCCGCTTCGAGGCTGTAAGCAACAAGGGCAACTCTATATATATTGATGATATTAATATAAGTAATACCATAACATCGGTAGCTACGCTTACAAAACAAGATATTGACTTTGGAGTACACCCCAATCCAGCAGCAAACTCAACAACACTTAGTTTTACTCTTCCTCAAGAAGCAAAAACCCAAGTACAGGTATATGATATTACGGGTAGGCTGGTGAAAGATTTTGGCAAAGAAAAACTAAATGTGGGTACACACACGTATAATATCAGTAAAGTTGATAATAATTTAACTGAAGGAATATACTTCGTAAAAGTACTGATAAACAACACATTATATATTGATAAAATAGCATTTGTACAGTAGGCGTGCAATAAAGTAAGTTGTATTTTCAATTTTAAATTCTTTCTTTGGCGGCTGGTAGCAACTACAAGCCGCCAAAATTGTTTATATATATGGCAAAAAACTTAGTTATAGTCGAGTCTCCAGCAAAAGCCAAAACCATTGAAGGGTTTTTGGGTAAAGAATTTACCGTAAAATCTTGTTTTGGGCATATTCGTGATTTATCGAAAGAACACAACGGAGTATTGATAGATGAGAATTTTACTCCTATATATGAAATCTCTAACGATAAAAAGCAAGTAGTAAGCGAGTTGAAAAAACTTGCCAAAGCAGCTGATATGGTTTGGTTAGCATCGGACGAGGATAGGGAGGGAGAAGCCATATCATGGCACTTGGCAGAGGTATTAAAATTAGACAAATCACGCACAAAGCGTATTGTTTTCCATGAAATTACCAAACCAGCCATCCAAAAGGCAATAGAAAACCCTCGAGAGATTAATCAGAATTTAGTAAACGCACAACAAGCTCGTAGAATATTAGACCGTATTGTTGGTTTCGAGCTTTCACCAGTATTATGGAAAAAAGTACGCCCATCATTATCAGCAGGGCGAGTACAATCTGTGGCTGTTAGGCTAATTGTTGAGCGTGAACGTGAAATATTAGATTTTAAAGCGACATACAGTTACCGTGTAGTTGCTGAGTTTACCAATGGCGCAGACAAGAAAATTTTTAAGGCAGAATTGCCTGAACGTTTTAAAACACACGAAGAAGCGGAGGCATTTTTAGAAAAATGTAAAAATGCTAAGTTTGATATTAAAAGTATAGAAACCCGCCCCACAAAACGTAGCCCTGCTGCTCCTTTCACTACCAGTACATTGCAGCAAGAGGCGAGTAGAAAATTAGGGTTTAGTGTTTCGCAAACCATGCGGGTAGCACAAAAGCTATACGAATCAGGAATGATAACCTATATGCGTACTGACTCGGTAAACCTGTCTGATTTGGCTTTAGGAGCATCAAAAAAAGAAATACAAACTGCCTATGGAGACAACTTTGTAAACACCCGTAAGTACAAAACCAAAAGTAGCGGAGCGCAAGAAGCTCACGAAGCTATACGCCCTACTTATTTTAACCGCCACACAATAGATGGTGAAAATACCGACCGCAAACTATATGAGCTAATTTGGAAACGAGCCATAGCCTCGCAAATGAGCGATGCACAATTTGAAAAAACTACCGTGCATATTGGTATATCAACTACTAATCAAACATTAGTAGCACAAGGCGAAGTATTAAAATTTGAAGGCTTTTTAAAAGTATATCTCGAAGGCACTGATGATGAAGACGATGACGAAGCCGCAGGCACATTACCTGCATTAAGAAATGGAGATACACTAAACCTACAAGAACTTTCGGCCACGCAAAGATTTTCACGCCCTGCTGCCAGATATACGGAAGCCAGTTTAGTAAAAAAATTAGAAGAGTTGGGCATTGGTCGTCCTTCTACCTATGCACCCACAATTTCAACAATACAAAAACGTGGCTACATAGAAAAAGAAGACAGAGACGGAGTTGAGCGTAAGTTTGAAGTACTTACCCTTGTAAACAACCAACTAAAACAGCAAACAAAAACGGAGATAACTGGTGCGGAGCGCAAAAAACTTTTCCCTAATGATATAGGTATTTTAGTAACTGATTTTCTTGTTGAGCATTTTGAGGGGATAATGGACTACCAGTTTACCGCCACCGTTGAAGAAGAGTTTGACAAAATAGCACAAGGCTTAAAAGAGTGGACTAAAATGTTAGGTACTTTTTATACTCCCTTCCATAAAACAGTAGAAAAAACTACCTCTGAAAGTGAGCGAGTAACCGGCGAACGCCAATTGGGTACCGACCCCAAAACAGGTAAACCGCTAATAGTGCGTATGAGCCGTTTTGGACCTGTGGCGCAAATAGGCGATGGTGAAGGCGATGAAAAACCGCAATATGCCAACTTACGCAAAGGGCAAATGCTTGAAAATATAACCTTTGAAGAAGCCATAGAATTATTTAGACTTCCAAGAATTACTGGCGAGTACGAAGACAAGGATATGAAAGTACAAATAGGGCGTTTTGGACCTTATGTATTGCACAATAGCAAGTTTATCTCCATCCCAAAAACAGAAGACCCTTATACAATTACTGGTGAAAGATGTATAGAATTAATAGAAGCGAAGCGAAAAGCCGATGCCGAAAAATTAATTAAAAATTTCCCCGAACATGAAATTCAAATACTAAAAGGAAGATGGGGACCTTACCTTGCAAAAGGGAAAGAAAATTTTAAAATCCCTAAAGACCAACAAAAGAATCCACAGGATATTTCTTTGGATGCAGCACTGGCAATAATTGATGCAGCTCCCAAAACGCCTGTAAAAGCGGCAGCAAATAAAAAAGCTACCGCCAAGCCTGCGGCTAAAAAACGTGGAAAAAAAGCCGCTCCTACTACTAAGAAAAAAACGAAATAACGCTTTATTTGTGCCGTATGATTACGGAAACCGAACTTGCTGCCATGCTTAAACTATTAGACGACACCGACCAAGAGGTGGTACAGTCTGTAGAACAGCATTTATTATCATTGGGTAGTGAAGCCGTAGAACTATTTGAAAAATACTGGAACACGGATATTAGCGGCGAGAGTCAAGCAAAAATAGAACAGCTAATAAATAAACTCCAGTTTGCTGATTTAAAGGAAAAACTTATACAGTGGTATAATAGCCCCGATAAAGATTTGTTTGAAGGCGCATACCTTATTACCAGTTTTCAATATCCCAACTTTAGCCGACAAGAATTAGATAATTTACTCAATAAAATAAAATTAGATGCTTGGCTTGAGTTAAAGTATGACCTTACCGCTTTGGAAAAGGTGCGCATACTAAACCATATATTTTATGATATAAACGGTTTTAAAGGCGATACAGCCACTTACCACTCACCACAAAACTCTTTTATCAATACAGTGTTAGAACGCAAGCAGGGCAACCCTATATCGCTTGCAGTTATATACTCTATTATAGCACAAAGGCTTAATATCCCTATTTTTGGTGTTAACCTGCCGCAGCATTTTGTATTGGCATATATGGATAATTATCCAGAATATCCGCTTGAGTTTGATGAGGATGCCCCGCACTTAACCCCAGAGTTGTTTAGCGATGTAATGTTTTACATAAACCCTTTTAATAAAGGTTTGGTGTTTAGTAAATACAATGTGGATGAGTTTTTGCGCCAGCTTCGTTTAGACCCTTTGGATAGCTATTTTTTACCTTGTTCTAATATAGAAATTATTAAACGCATGATTCGTAATTTGGTAACTGCTTTCACCCAAAACGAGCAACCCAACAAAGTGCAACAATTAGTGGAACTGATGGAAGTATTAGGCGGTAAAATAGAATTGGACGATAACGCCACCCAAGCTGATAACGATGATAACGATTTTTAGGTATTCGTCTTCCTAATAATACAAATATCTTGAAAGTTGTGGCAGTCTTTTTTACTGCCCTTTGCCCACCAGCCATCGTAGCGTTGGGCTATTTGTAAGTTGTTTTTAGCAAGTGTATTCTCTAAAAAGTTAATTTTATAGGCAATATTGGCATCTTTCACTTTATCATCGTGCAGGTAATAGGTATCGTATTTATGGGTGAAAAATGGCTCGTTAGTAGTTTGCAAATGCTGCTCTGATTTTTCATCAATCACAAAAAAAGTAGCAAAGCAAGTGCCCTTGGGTTTTAGTACTCGGCTAATCTCTTTAAGGTAATTTTCTACCTCTTTTTGCTGCATATGTGTAAACACAGAGGTGAGTACTATATAATCAAACTCGCCATCACTGTATGGAAATTTTATACTTCCTGCTTCTTGTTCGGCTTCAAGGTTATATAAGTCATTTCGTAAGGGAATGTGCTTAAATTTAAAATTAGGGTATTTTGGGGTAATTTTACTAGTACACCAATCTATCCCCATTTTCACCACATCAAAACCTTCGTAACTGCCTTTTTCGTTTAAATGTTTTGTTAGTGGAATGGCAATTCTCCCAATACCGCAACCAATATCTAATAAGCGATGATGAGGTTGTAAACCGCCCAATTCTTTAAAATTTTCTATTAGCTGTTCTCCAATTTCTTTAAAATCGCCTGGTCCTATAAAAATCATCCCTTTGGGTGGGGTAATAGCATCCCGTTTGCCTGTCCATTTTTCGTAAATATCAATGGGTAAATACATCAGCCTACGCGCCCAAAAACGTTGTTTTGGGGTAAGCCTATAATATATTTTACGAGCTATCATTTTTTTTTTGAGGGGGCGAAGATAAACCGTTTAGCTTAAATACTTGCCTACTATGGGCATACGCCTGCCGCTTCCAAAGGCTTTGTTGCTTACCCGCAATATGGGCGGTGTTTGGTGGCGTTTGTACTCATTGGTGTTTACCATACGCAAAATGCGTAATACCAAAGTTTTATCATATCCTTTGGCTATTATCTCATCAGGGTCTTGGCTTTCTTCTATATAGTGGTACAGTATTTTATCCAAAATAGCATAATCGGGCAGGCTATCACTATCTTTTTGGTCGGGACGAAGTTCTGCACTTGGGGCTTTATCAATTATATTCTGTGGGATAATTTCAGCGTCTTTATTAATGAACTTTGCCAACTCGTACACCTGTATTTTATATACATCGCCAATTACACCCAACCCGCCTGCCATATCACCGTATAGTGTTCCATAGCCCACTGCCAATTCGCTTTTGTTGCTGGTATTTAACAATATGTTGCCAAACTTATTGCTTAGTGCCATTAGTATAGTACCACGGCTACGGCTTTGTATATTCTCTTCGGTAACACCAAAAGATGTACCTGCAAAGGTTTCTTTTAGCGTGTCATTAAAAGCATCGTAGGGTTTTGCAATAGGAATAATATCATACGGGTTTTTTAGGTTTTCGCTTAGTTGTACCGCATCATCTATGCTATGGTTGCTACTATATTCTGATGGCATTAGAATAGCGCGCACATTTTTAGCCCCCAATGCTTTTGTGGCTAAGGCTTGTACTACTGCAGAGTCTATGCCGCCGCTACTTCCCAAAATTGCTTTTTTAAACCCTGATTTTTGAAAATAATCTCTAATACCTGTTATTAGTGCATCGTGTACCAGCTCTATACGTTCATTGGGTAAAAAGGTATGGTCTTCGCCTATTTGGGTTAATGTACCGTTATCAAAATCGTATAGTTTAAATTCTTCATCAAAATATGCCAGTTCATCCACTATGTTTCCGTTGGCATTAATAGCCATTGAGCCACCATCAAAAATTAACTCGGTTTGCGCGCCCACATGGTTTACATATAGTAGTGGCAGTTGGTATTTTTCTACATTTTGTACTAATACTTTTTTTCTATTTTCTATATGAAATTGCCCAAAAGGAGAAGCTGCAATATTTATCATTAATTGGGGTTTGCTTTCCATTAGCAAATCCATTGGCGAGATATTATAAAGCGTATCGCTGCCAATATTCCATAGGTCTTCACAAATAGTTAGGGCAATCTCTACCCCCTCAATATTTATAGTTTCAAAAACGGTATTGGGTTCAAAATAGCGGTACTCATCAAATACATCGTAGGTAGGCAATAGGGTTTTGTGTATAGTATGTTTCACTTTTCCATTGGCTAATACGTATGCTGTATTAAACAATCGCTTACCCATTCCCTCACTATTTGGGCTTGGTGCACCCACTATGGCACTAATACCTGTGCAATGCGTAGCAATAAGCTGTATATGCTCTTGGCTTAATTTTATAAAATTGCTAAATCCCAAAAAATCACGCGGCGGGTATCCAGTAAGGCATAGTTCAGAAAATACAATCAGGTGTACTCCGAGTTGTTTTGCCACTTCAATTTTATCAATAATTTTTTGGGTATTGCTTTCAAAATTCCCAACGTGGTAGTTTAGCTGCGCTAATGCTATTTTCATTTTTTGTTGTACAAAATAAACCCCATAAGACGTGTACCTTATGGGATTTCAAAAATAAGTATAATCAACGGGTTAAAACCTAAAACATTATGCCAAAGTTTAGCCCAATATAACTATTGTAGGCTTTAGTATTGCCTGCCCCCATTACATCAAACAAGCCTGCACTGTACCGTATGCCTGCAAAAACAACAGTATTGGTAGATACTGCATACTCCCATCCTGCACCAATATTTAAAGGCACACGTATAAAAATAATATTATCGTTTTCTACCGAACTGGTTGCAATTTCAAAATCGTTGTTATTGTCGTTTATATTCCTGTCGGTACTTCCACCATTTGCATCAGTAAAAATATTTTGATTTAAATCTGCTTTACCTTGCCACAAGATGCCCAATCCTAAACCTGCCTCAAAAAAGACACGGTTATAGCCAAACTCATCCGTGCGTAAACGTATTAATAAGGGAATATCAATATAGCGGGTTTTATATGTATACTCTACATTGCTAAAGGTATTTGTGCCTCCTGCTGGAGACAACATTGGATATTTAATTTTTCCACCCATTTGGGTAATAAATAAACCCGTACCCACGGCTATATTGCTATTAAAATTCTTTTCGATAAGCAAGCCCCCTGCAATACCTAAACGTATTCCTGCCGATTCTAAATTTTTTGTATCGGGAGTCATCCAACTCATAAGTGGAGTAGCAGAAACAGAAATTCTATACTCTTTGAAACTAAAAGCATTGGCAGAATTAGTGGTAATAGGGTCAACTTTAGTATCACCTTGCGAAAAGGTAATTGCTGTAAATAACACAAAACAAAAAAGTAGAACAAGTTTTTTCATATTTTTGACGTTCATTAAGGGTATAATGAGTACAAAGTTCAAGAAAAATTACGCAATACCAATAGTTTTAACACTTATATTAGCCACATTTGGTAGTGGATGCAAAAATATCCCACATAATATTGATGTATCTGACATTGAGGTTAACATTGATTTTGAAAGATTTGACAAAGAATTATTTTCTTTGGATACGGGTGAGATTAAAGAAAAACTTGAAACTCTTAAAAGCAAGTATCCAGAGTTTTTACCCGCTTACTATACCGAAATTATAAACTTAGAGGGCTATGATAGTAATAATTCTTCTAAAATTTTAAAAGATTTTTTAGTTTTTGAACCTACGGTTGAGTTAAACCAAACCGTTCAGCAGCAGTTTAGTAATACCGCCAAATACGATGCTGAAATAATTGAAGCATTTAAGCATTATAAATATTATTTCCCTTATGATAGCCTGCCCGATATTATTTATTTTACAGGAATATTGCGGTACGGCTGCATATATTTTGGAGACAAAATAGCCATTGGGCTTGATATGTATTTGGGCGATAAATATCCCTATGTAAACATATTAGATTTACAAAATTTTTTGGTAGTGAAAATGAAGCCCGAGTATATTACCAGTAATGTAATAATGGTGCTGGGCAATGCCCGATTTGATAAATATGATAGAGGAAAACGCTTTATTGATAAAATGATTTACCAAGGCAAAATAGCCTACTATATGGATGCTATGTTGCCCCACGCCCCCGACAGTATAAAACTGGGAATGATAGGCAACCATGTGCAGTGGTGCAAAAAAAGTGAATGGCAAATATGGCAACATATTGTTGACCCTAAACTAAAAGTACTATACAATACCCAACACGATATTGTGAACCGCTATTTTGAGGAAGGTCCTTTTACTGGTGCGCCTAATGTACCGCCCAATTCGGCACCACGTTTTGCAGTATGGACGGGTAGAGAGATAGTACGCAAATACATGAAAAATAACCCTACCGTTACCCTTGCAGCACTGATGCAAGAAATGGATAGCGATAAAATTTTGAAAGGTAGTAAGTACAAACCTTAGTTTTTTTTGGACGGCTCAAGCCCGTTGCAAGGTTTTTTTAATTGTAGGCTTTAGCCTGTAATTGCAACAAAATAGGGATTTCAATTCTTATAAATATGAGTTAGGGCTTATATATGTCAAATTTTGGAAATTTGGCATATATTCAACTTCGCAGTACCTCATAATTGAGGGGCGACTTTGAGAAGGTTAGCCTAAAAGTATAATCGGGGTGAATTGAATATAATACTTCTGCTTTCGCTAGAATGGCAGGTTACATCCGTTCTACATGAAACAGAAAGCGAATACTCAACAAAATTTATAGGTGCAAAGAAATTTTTAAAAACATCTGTTTTATATTTGTGAAAATTATCCGCCAACACTATGAAAATTAGAATTATTGCGTTAGTTCTTTCAATCGCTTTTTTAACTTCATGCTCAACTTCACGATATGGGCGAGTACCAAAAGCGAAAAAACAAAAACATACTACTGTAAAAAAACAATTTAGAAAGAGGAAAGTAAAATAAACTGAAAAAATTGCAGCAAAAAAACCTGTAACTAATAGTGTATTTAAAACGCCGAAGGTAGCTTTAAGCAATATTGTATTACCTAAAATACAAACTAAAATAACCATAAAAAATACTAAAACTACCCCGCTTGTTGTTGAGGAGACAAGCAAACTACATCAAGTACTAAAACCCAACAAAGCCCAAAAAATAGAGAAAGAAACTAAAAGCCAAGAAGTTGAAAAAGGCAGTGGGGGTTGGTTTATACTTGTGGGTGTAGTATTGCTGCTTATTGGTGCATTATTAGGCGGGATACTAAGTGCTCTTTTATGGGTGGTAGGACTTGTAATGATAATTTATGGCTTGCTGGTATTGATAGGTGTTTTTTAGCGATACACAACAACTACAACGGTCTTATATAGTAAATCTCCCTTAGCGTAGGTATAATATTTTTTTGTGCTTGTAACTATCGTAAAAATAGGTGTGCGTATGATACTGCCAGAGCGTTAATTTTTTTTACTGCTTACTAAAGCGTTTTTTAAATTTTTCGTATAAGGCTATATTCATTAATAGTAATAGCATTAGGTACAGGGTGTTTTCAATAGGTATTGCCCCTATTCTTATACCCAAATTCTCCATATCATTATACATTATAATAGGCATTGCTGTGAGTATTGCGCTAATTAGTAAAAATGGAATTAGTACTATTATATATGCCATATAAAACCTGCCCCACCAGTGCACACGGCTAATTATTAGAAGCTGCATCATAAACGCGCCTAAAAGTATTAAAACGGCGGAAGTGTATAACCTTCCGTAGTTAAAAACTAATAGTATAGCCGCTAATGCTATAATGGCAATAGTAATAGGCATTGCTACTTTTTTAAGGTAATCTTTTTTGAAATAGACAATAGAATACTCGTATATAAATATTGAGGCGTACGGAATAGTGAAAAAGAACAGTATTTCCTCAATAGGTAGGTTTAGTAGTTTTATACCTATGATATACTCCTTATTAAAACTCCAAATGCCCAAGGTGGTAAAAAAATAATCACCAATTAAGAATAAAAATGCTACCAATGTAATGGCAGGAAACAAGCATTTCCATTTTTTGTAAAAAGCTACTTTCTTATTAAACGATAGCACAAAAGGAAAAAACAATATGCATATATTTACCAGTAGATATAAAAACTTCATGTTACTCTGCCAACTCTTTAAATGTGTTTAAGCAGGCTATATACTCTTCTTTTTTAAAGTAAAAAGGTTTTATTTTATTAAGCCATTTCACCTTACTTCCCACGCTTTTTGGGTGGTTTTGTGGGGTATGAATATCTACTCCCAAACTTTCCCACACAATGTAATCGCCTTCAGTTTTTGCATGGGCAACTATTACAGTACATACCAAATCTAAATCTTCGGGGCAAACCAATACAGGTATTCTTAGGGTTTCTCCCTCTTTTGGTAAAGCTCTCTGCATCACCAAGCTATACTCGGCATCGTTTTCAAACACGGGTAAAAAAGCAGGTACTAAACCCAAATACTCCTCATCAGGATAAAACTCATCTATCACCACATCCAGCAATTCATCATCAATTATTATAGCTATATGCTCTTGAGCGGCAAAAAATGTTTTGCGCATTTCTGCTTTTATGGTATTGGTTTTGCGTTTCATATTCACCTTTTTGGCAGGGGCAAAGTTAGGGTATTGGTTGCATACCTTAACCTAATGGGTAGCGGAGCGAAAATTTTAAGACAAATTAAGAATTTCTAATTCCTTATGCAAATGCTTTTAAAACGCTTTTAACCCTTGGCTTTGTTTATTAATACAAACTTTTGAGCAGAGATAAATAGCTATATCTTTTGTTTAGTAGCATATTTGTATTGTAAAACTTCAAAATAAAAATTGTGCTAAAGCAGGTATAAATAAGATAAAAAGATACTTTTGCTTACTATCCACCAAAAAATAATGAGCAATAAAACACACTTTTTTAGTGTAGCATGGTTTTTGCTTTTATATTTGATGTTGGAACAAAGAAAAATATTATTTGTTTTTTTTACACTAAAACTTAAACAAAACACAGCCAACTTGGTACATTGATGTTTAGTAATGAGAATATCTGCTTTTAGAAAAGCCCATTTTAACGCCGCCCACCGATTACATAACCCTAATTGGACAAATGAGAAAAATACTGATGTATTTGGCTTGTGCAACAATGCTAACTACCACGGGCATAACTACGACCTTATAGTAAAAATTACAGGTGAAATAGATACTGAAACAGGCTATTTAATGGACTTGAAAATATTAAAGAACATTATTAAAGAGGAAATAGAAGACCATTTCGACCATAAAAATCTAAATATAGACGTAAAAGAATTTGAACACCTTAACCCCACTACCGAAAATATTGCAGCAGTAATATGGAATAAATTAAGAGGTAGATTGAACAAAAACTTAGAATTAACAGTAACATTGTATGAAACCGAACGAAATTATGTTGAATACTCCGGCGAATAACGACGAAGGCATAGATATAATAGGCGATGACCATATAGCCTCTTCACACGAAACTCCACTGCGAGAGGATGCCTTTAAAATAGATGATGCCCTTAAAATAGAACTGATAGAGAAGCACTTTACTGAAATTATGCACATCTTAGGCTTAGACCTAACAGATGATAGCCTTAAAGGCACGCCCAATAGGGTAGCAAAAATGTATGTGCAAGAAATTTTTAGCGGACTTAACCCTAAGAATAAACCTGCGGTAACCCTATTTGAGAACAAGTATAAGTACAAGCAAATGCTGGTAGAGAAAGATATTTCGCTATTTAGCTATTGCGAACACCACTTTGTACCCATTGTAGGCAAAGCACATGTAGCTTATATACCCAATGGCAATGTAGTAGGTTTAAGTAAAATAAACCGCATTGTAAACTACTATGCAAAACGCCCGCAAGTGCAGGAACGTATGACAAAACAAATTGCTAATGAACTGCGTGAAGCACTACACACAGACGATATTGCAGTGGTAATAGAGGCGGATCACTATTGTGTGAAATATAGGGGAATAAATGATACTACCAGCAGCACTACAACGGTAGAGTATTGTGGTAAATTTAACAACCTTGATACCCGCCAAGAGTTTTTGCAGTACATAGGCAAATAAGCCTAAATAGTACTCACTAATATAAAAATCCTAACTTGTAAATTCAATTTAAGTAAAAATAGTATGGGCAAAGAAATTACTAAACACTATACCAATGGTGAGGTAACCATAGTTTGGAAACCTAATATATGTATGCACGCAAAACTCTGTTTTACAGGTTTACCCGAAGTTTTTAACCCCAATGGAAGCCCTTGGGCAAAACCAGAAGGCGCAAGCACTGAAAAAATAGTTGAGCAGATAAAACAATGTCCCAGTGGTGCTTTAAGCTATTTTATGAATGACGAAAAAAACCACGAAGCGGCAAGCCTTGAAACAGTGGTTGAAGTAATGCCCAACGGACCAATATTAATTTATGGTACAATGAAGCTAAAAGATAAAAATGGCGAGCAAAAACTGGATAATAAAACCACCGCCCTATGCCGCTGTGGACAAAGTAACAACAAGCCTTTTTGCGATGGAACACACGCCAAAGTAAATTTTGAAGGATAACCGCCAAACCTAAAACACACACAAAAACGTTCATTACTCAAGTCGAAACTTAGTGAATATGCAGGTGAAATAATGTAAATTCGCTAAAAGTATAAACAGTGTATCCCGAACTATTAAAATTTAAAACACCCAGTTTTCTTCAAGGCACTTTGGGTGATTATATTAGCATATACAGCTACGGTGTAATGATACTTATAGGCGTTGCCTTAGGTTTTCTGTACGCCCTTTGGCGGGGTAAAAAATTAGGACTTAATTTAGATAAAGTTTCAGAGTTTTTTATTTGGGCATTTCTTTCTGCTTTTATTGGCGGAAAGGTTTTTTTTTATTTTGAAGACATTGGAACATATATAGACAACCCTTCAAAAATTATAAATGATTTAGGAAGCGGCTTTGTTTTTTATGGCTCGTTTTTATTTGCCGTACCCACATTTATTTGGTTTTTTAAGAAACACAAGCTACCCATATTAGAAACCTTTGATATAATAGCTGTTTCGGGTGCTTTGGTACATGGGTTTGGCAAGTTGGGTTGTTTTATGGCAGGATGCTGCCACGGTAGGGTGTGCGCCCCTGAATACGGCATACTATTTACACATCCAAAAAGTGCTGCCACACCCTTAGGCGAGTTTTTATACCCCGTGCAATTGTATGATGCAGGGATGATATTAGGCATTGTTTTGTTTATGATATGGTTGCACAATCGCAAGCAGTTTCATGGGCAGTTAATTTTAGTTTATACCCTTGCCTATGGCATTGGGCGAAGTATAACCGAAGAATACAGAGGCGATGAAGAGAGAGGTTTTTTGTTTAATGGGCTATTATCACACTCGCAATTTATAGCCATTTTTATACTATTGGGCGGTGGGTATATTTATTGGAAACTATATACAAAAGCCAAACAAGAGAAAAAAACAGCAAAGTATCAAAAAGAGAAAAAAACCAAGACTTAGAATTTTATCTACAAGCATTTTTTTATATAATACCCTCATTATAAGTAGCTCTTCTATTCACCATAAAAGGATAAAAGAAGTGTACTAACTTGCTCAAAATTGTAAATAACGAGCCTTGTACCAAATACCTGCTCCTTGTATCTCAATTTCACATACTGTTTTGTTTTTTTGCAGAAACAAAGCAACTTTGCCACCATTGGTATAATTCCCCCCCCCAAAAAAATATAAAATAAATGGCTAAAACTAAAATAAACGAAATAATAGAATTAATGCGTAGCAAATCGGTAGCAAAACAAAAAGCATATACTGCTACTATGGAGGTGATGAATGAGTTTAAAAAAGTAATGCAAGGCTATGAGCATAACTTAAACAATGAAATAAAAGGCATAGATAAAAATATAGAAGTAAAATATACTGATGCAGGAAATTTTGAAGCTCATATAAAATTTAGTGGTGATACACTGGTGTTTATGATGCACACCAATATTTTTGACTTTGATGATAACCACCCAATAAACAAAACCAAGTATGTAAAAGAAGACACCACACGAGAGTATTGTGGGCTGATACAAATATATAATTTCCTTTCAGACTCGCTAAAGTACAACCGCGAGGGCGATATGGGAAGTTTGGTTGCCCGTATATTTATTAATAAAGAGAAACACTTTTTTATTGATGGTAACCGCCCGTTTAACTTTTTGTATAATGAATTTGATACTATGGTAATGGAAGAAAAACATACCAATACCATACTTGAGGAAACAATGCTACACAGCCTTAAATTAGACCTAATTGTACCCCCGTTTGATATGTTTAATGTAATAACCGTAGAACAAAAAAACTTGCACAGCCATAACTCTGGGTTTAATACTTCACGTTTAGGCTTTCATGCCAGCTTTAATAGCGATGATTAATTATTAGTTTTTACGCTGATATACAAAAAAAGTATAATCGTAGGCGTGGCGTTCATCTTTTTGGCAAGGCTCTTCGCTTATCTTTTGCCAATCGTTTGTTTCAAGTTTTGGGTAAAATACCTCTGCTTCAAACTCGCTATATATACGGGTTAAATATACTTTATCTGTTTTTTCTAACGACTGTTCGTATATCCCGCCGCCGCCAATAATAAATAATTCGTCTTCGTGGTGTTCCCTCGCATATTCAATTCCTTCTGCCACAGAACCTACCACTACACAGCCTTCTGCCTTATAGTAGTTTTGGCGGGTGATGACAATATTAGTGCGATTTTTTAGCAGTTTTTTACCAAACGACTCAAAGGTTTTGCGCCCCATTAGTACGCAATGCCCTTTAGTAGTGTTTATAAAAAACTTCATATCGTTGGGCATACGCCAAAGTAAAGTATTGTCTTTTCCTATTTCATTATTTATACCTGCGGCAACTATATGGCTAATAATCATACTACAATAATACATTTAACCCGTGTGCATTATAATATAATTTTTAAAATTTGACATATATAAAGCCCAATTCACACTAAAATAGGATGTTGAAATGGACTTACTGGACTTACAACAAAAAACTGGACTATAAATTAAGAGTTATGGGTGAGACACTTTACCGCTATCCACCCAAAAATAAAAAGCCCCGCTTTAGCGGGGCTTTTTATCTAAGAATTAAACTATAAAAAAAACACTATTGTTTAATAAATTTGGCTACGCCAACGCCGTCATTAGTTTCAATATTAATCATGTACACTCCTTTTTTTAATCCGCTTATGGGTAAAGAAACTTCATTAGTATTAATTAGCTGAGTAGTTTGTGTTAAAACAACTTTACCCTGAATGTCTAATACTTTTATTGTTGCATTACCATTAGTAGCACCATCAAATTGTAAGTAAATAGTGTTTATAGCAGGATTAGGATAAGCAGAAATTGTTTTTGTTGCAGATGGGGTAAATATACCTGTGGTATTAGTTACTGTAAATCCATTATCAGTAACCTGCCCACGTATTTCACCACCTACATTTGCTGCTGTGTGTACGTTTATATATATCTCACCGTTTCTAAATTGTTGTGCATTGGTAGCCGTAAAGGTCGTTGTCCAATAACCAAAAGCAGCATCATTAGCTCCAGTTTGCGAAAAAGAACTTGAAATATTATGTACTACACCGCCATTCATACCTGCTACTGCATTATGAAAATGCGCGCCAGTGATAGCACCACTTAGCCCATTAACAACAAACATGTAGTGGGCGTTGGTTTCCATAGCATCAATAGACACTATGCCACTACCCATTGCCGTAGTTACCACAGCGGGTACCTCTTGTACACCATTAATTAAAGCAGTATAGCCTGTGCGTGCCAAAGGCATTAATTGTCCCCTTACCTCGCCACTTGCATTAGCTGCTGTATGTACATTGATATATGCGTTGCCTTTCATTATTTTAGTAAGATTTGCTTTGCTTAAACCTGTGGCAACACCAGTAATCATGTTTCCATTGATACCCGATGATAGGTTTATTATAACACCCCCGCTACTACCTTTTGGTGCATCGTGCAGGTGTGCCGCTGTAATTACACCAGTAGTAGAGTCTATGATAACATTATACCATAGCGAATCCATAGCTGCATTTACCCTATATAATCCAATGCCTTTCCCTACAACTGATGTAGGGGGAACTGCTTGTGCCGCATCTACCCATGATACAAAGTTTAACCTATCGCTCAGCATCATTTGTGCACGAAGCTCACCATTAGGAAAAGCAGCAGTATGTATATTTAGGTATATATTTCCTGCTATCAAATCATCAGCAAAAGTTGCCGCTGGTAAAGTAGCTACTATTGTATTGCCTGATATATTAGTACTTAAATTAGCTTCAACACCACCACTCATGCCCATTGCCGCTTTGTGAAAATGTGCCGCCGTTGCAACACCTGAAAGCCCTCTAAATACTGCCCATACATTTACCGTTTCTTTGTTTTTTGAAAGACTTGCAACCACCCAGCCCTGTGCATTAGTAGTTATAGGGGGTACTTGTTGGCTACCTTGTAGCATACCAAAGAAACCCCAATCGGTCTCAAGTTCTAATTGTCCTCTAATTTCTCCGCTGGCATTTGCAGCAGTATGCACATTAAGATAGTACTTGCCTGATAATAAGCCTTCAATTATTTCATCTGTTAATGCAGCACCAGTAATTAATGATGATACTAAGTTTCCATTAATATCAGTGGTGAGGTTTACTTTTGGTCCGCCATTCGTTCCTCTAACACCTTCGTGTATATGTATAGCTGTAATTGCTCCTGAAAGTCCTGTAACGCTTATATTAATAAATAAGCTGTCTCGGTTTTCATTTAGCATTAAGCCTGCTACACCAGTTGCAGTGGTGCTAACTACTGGCACTTCTTGGTCGCCAGAAAGCTGTGCTGTAATTAAAAATTTGCCATTGGCTTGTGCTACCGCAAACGATGCGAATAGTAACAATACTGTAAGGGTTGTAAATAGTTTTTTCATTTTATTAATTTATTGTATGTGCATACTTACGAGGCTAAAAACATCTTGGATTTATTTTTTCAACTTTTTTTTAATCCTATAAAATAAGCCTGCTAATATAGGCTTATAAAGAATATTTTTATATATATTATATTGCCCCTGAAACAACCATTTGCTCTAAAGTTGGGCTTTTAGCACCGCCTCGTTTTTCAATGGTAATGGCAAATGCGTGTGCCTCATCAATATTTTTCAACTTTTGTAAGTTTTCTAAACCTAATTCTATTACTCCTGCATCAGTGGGTTTGCCATCAACCAAAGCCCAAAGTTGGTATTGTTTATCGCTTGGCAACGCTGGCAAATTATTAATATTTATAAAAACGGCATTCTCATCAGTATCCCAGTACACGGTTACTTTTTCACCGCCTTTGGCGTTAACACAGTTAAGCGGTATTACTTTAAGGCTGGGGAGTTTTAAGATATTTAAGTCGGTAGCTTGGCTTTCTAAAGTAACTTTTTGCAAATCAGCACTGGCTAAAATGCCTTGTTTCTCGCTTTTAAGTTGTGCTACTTGGTTTTCACTATTCTGCCATTTGTTATAAAAAAACATATTTAACACTACACTACCTACAAGCAACGCTACGGAGGCTGCCATGGCGTACTTTGTCCAAATGGGTTTTAGGTTATTTCTATAAGGTATAGTATCTTTATCTATACCTAACTCAATCAATATTTTATCTTTTAATTCAGTGGGCGGAACTTTGTCAAATTGTTTTATATAAGCGGCAACAGTTTTTTCAATAGTAACTATTTCGCCATTTATTTGCGGATATTGCAAACGCCACTCTTCTACCTGCTGCTTTTCTTTATCAGTAGCAAGGGCAAGAACATAAAGTTCAAGCAAACCGCTTTCTATTATTTCATTAGTATCCACAACACTATAAATTTTAAAATTTCTCTTAACTCTATCATTGCCTTGCGTACTCTTGTTTTCACAGTCCCTAATGGGATATTTAATTCTTCGGATACTTCCTCTTGCGTATATCCTTCAAAATAAAGTTTCTCAATTAATACACTGTATTTTTCATCAAGGCTAAGGGCTTTGTCTTTTATTCCAATTAAATCTTCTTTTTGTGTGTTTGATGTTTGTAACTCAATACTATTTACGGAATCTTCGAGGTTTTGGTTTTCTTTACTTGCTCTATAATTTTTTGACCGAATAAAGTCAATGGCTGTATTACGGGTGATATTCAACATCCAAGTAAATAATGTTGATTTTTGGACATCGTAATGGGCAATATTTTTCCAAATTTTTACAAAGCTATCTTGCATCACATCGGGGGCATATTCTTCGCTTCTTACAATTTTGCTTATTACCCCATACAATGTGTGTGAGTAGCTATCATATAATTGCGAATAAGCATTTTGCTTACCCAGTTTCATAGCTGCTACTAATAAATCTTCGGAAGGATAAGTATGTATTGATTTTGAGGACACTTGGTGCAAGTTTACTAAAAATGAAGCATAAAAATAGTACAAAAACTACAAAGGCTCGCAATACCACACATAATAAACCAACTACCACATGAATAAAAAGGCACGACGGGACAGGTAGCAGGTATAGATAACCCGTGTATCCAAAGGTATTATACTTTTTTGATTAGTATTCCACCAACTATTTTTGACCACTACCCATTACTCTTTCCTATCACCTTAAGTACCCATGGCAATATAAGTACAATAACAAGTATTGAAATATCTACCAAACATAATACTGTAAACGAATCGAGTAATGAATAAT
Organism: uncultured Burkholderiales bacterium; assembly: GCA_964584305.1. Lineage (GTDB taxonomy): Bacteria > Bacteroidota > Bacteroidia > UBA8524 > UBA8524 > SB11. Next base: position 128,489 of record CAZOZL010000002.1, on the reverse strand, counting down.
AGTCTGACAGGTCTATAGACCTCATCTCCTCAATTCGGTATTTTGTGTCCAAATATTTCCCCAATATGAACATAACATTTACAACAATCAATATTGTAACTATTAGCATTTGGATTATTCTTAGTTTCATAGCTGCTATTAATCAATCTTCGGAAGGATAGATATGTGTTGATTTTGAAGGCACTTAGTACAAGTTTACTAAATATGAAGTACAAAAGCTACAAACCCAGTATACTGTGTACAATAACAAACCCAAATGAATGGAAAGAAGACCATTGCAAGGGGCGAATCTTAGCTTTTAGCCCGCCCATTCGTTCGGGCAGGCGCACACAAATCTATACTAAAGGCTAAACAATGAGGAATAGCCCGTGCAACAGTCTTGAAAGGTGTAACGGGGTAGATAGCAGGTATAGATAACCCGTGTATCCATCCTTTTAAACAGAAGTACAATTTAAAAAAATCACCCTAAAGAATGGGTGTTTTAACGGTTTACTTTTAATTATGAATTAGATAAGTTTGAAGCGTGGTTTATCAGAGCGTTAAATATGATTTAGCAAAACCATTGAGGGCAGAAGTATAAAAAACAGTGTACCCTAATAGTAAACACCCCTGTCAATTGTGTTTTTTAGCTACTGCCCTTTATTTTAAGGCAAAATAATATGTAACCTAACCCTTCTTTTCTAAATTTTTTACTACTGCCATTAGTGCAGTGCAGTGTGCTATTTGGGTGAGTACACCTTTTTTATCAATCCATACCTCACCCTCACAAAAGTGTAACATATTCCCTGCTTTTATTACCCACCCTTTGGCTATAAGGGTATCACCATCACCAGGGTTTAGGTAACTCACTTTTAAATCGGCAGTTACCACAGCCTCGCCTACAGCTACTAATGAGAAAGCTGCAAAACCAGTAACCAAATCACATAAGGTAGCGGTTACCCCACCGTGAGTAAAACCTGCTTGCTGCAAATGTTGTTGTTCCATTTGTAATTCAGCTTCTACATAGGCTTTCTCAATTACAGTAAGTTTTGCCCCAATGTGATGCATAAAATACTGTCCCTTTACCTTTTGTTGTATGGTGTTTTTAAAGTTGGGGTTTTGTGTGCTAATATGTGTGAAGTCTCTTTTCATATAATAGTTGCAAAAATAGCCATTATATGAACTTGATATGAAAAAAGCCAAAACACTGTGTACCCTCACGTTTCGCAGAGCCTCACAATGATGGTGGGTTACCGTACTGAAAAGAGTATCTACCACCTCCTTATTCCTTTTACCTCACAAAAAAGCAATAGAACTTCCACCTTTTCCGTCATCGCAAAATCATTTGTCAAATTTTAAAAATTTGACAAATGATTAAATTTTTGCCCATTTCCAAAACATCAGAAATGGGGGTTTAACATTTTAAGTTTTAAACTATATTTCTATTTCAACCAAATTGCGGGTAAGGTTTTCCATCTCTTCACGCTTGCGTATTAAATGGGCTTTACCATCTAAAATTAATACTTCGGCGGGGCGAAAGCGGCTATTATAGTTATTGCTCATAGCATAGCAATATGCACCCGCATTATGAAAGGCAAGAATATCGCCTTCACGTACTTCATTCAATTTTCTATCCCACCCAAAAGTATCGGTTTCGCATATATAGCCCACTACATTATAAACACGCGGCGTGCCATGTGGGTTGCTTATATTTGTAACATGGTGGTAGGCATCATAAAACATAGGGCGAATTAAGTGGTTTTGTCCACTATCTACCCCAACAAATACAGCACTGGTAGTTTGTTTTATTACATTAGTTTTCACCAAAAAATAGCCCGCTTCACTCACTATAAACTTACCTGGTTCAAACCAAAGTTCTAAATCACGCCCATATTTTTCACAAAATGTATTGAAACGCTTGCTTATTCTCTTTCCTAAATCCTCAATATCAGTAGTTATATCACCCTCTTTATACGCTACCTTAAAACCACTACCAAAATCGAAAAATTTTAAATCGGGGAAATCTGCACTGGCATCAAACAGCAATTCAGCACCTCGCAAAAACACATCAGCATCTAAAAACTCCGAGCCTGTGTGCATATGCAACCCTTCTATATCTATATTGTGCGATTTTACTACACGCCCTAAATGGCGCATTTGATGGATTGAAATACCAAATTTTGAATCTATATGCCCTACTGAAATATGGCTGTGTCCTCCTGCCATAATATGTGGGTTGATGCGTAAACAAACAGGTACAGTATTGCCATATATATTACCAAACTGTTCTAATATTGATATATTATCAATATTAATTCTTACTCCTTCTTCCACTGCCAGTTTAATTTCTTCAATAGATACACAATTGGGGGTAAAAAGTATCTCATTAGGCTCATACCCCGCCTTTAAACCCAAATATACCTCTTGTATGGATACGGCATCTAATCCGCAACCCTGTTTCTTCAACAACTTCAATATATTTATGTTGCTCAATGCCTTCATAGCATACTTTATCTTTATAGTAGTACCCTCAAACGCATTTACTAATCTTTCATACTGCGAAATAATTTTCGCAGCATCATAAACATAAACCGGCGTATCAAACTGTTGGCTTACCTCCAACAAGTTTACCCCGCCTACGGTGTATTGGTTGTTTTCTAACTGCATAGCTGCGAAGATAAGGGAAATAGAAGGTTTTTAGCTTTAGATATTTAGGAGATTTTAACCTTATAAAACGATGATTTCAGCACATTTATTATACCTAAAAAATAGTTTCGACAAGCGTTTACTTTATTGATAATAAAGGGTATAAACAATAAGTTAAACATATTAAAACCTACTGTTATGAAAAAAATTATTGCCCTCACTATTTTTCTTCTTTTCTTAATTACAGCGTATGCACAATACGATATAAAACAGAGTATTTACTTTGATACTGATAGTTTTACTTTTGATAGCAAAGCCCAAAAGCAACTATTACACATAAAAAATCGCTTGAAAAGAAACCCATACCACCGTATAGAAATATATGGAAACACAGATAGTGTAGGCAATATTAAATACAATCAACTACTATCTAAAAAAAGGGTGAGAAGCGTTATAGCTTTTTTACTGAACAATAGTGCTACACAAACCAAAAGAATTAAAAAAACAAGAGCATTTGGAGAAAAAAGCCCCATTGCTGATAATGGCAACGAGTGGGGGCGACACAAAAACCGCCGTGTCGATATTTTAGTGAAAATGGATAAAGACCGTTGCATACAAGATGGATGTGCAAAAACCTGCTTGCCTAAAGGAACTTTCGACCCACATTTTAACAATGAAGTGAAAATTACCCTAATCCCCATTACCCGTTTCGACCAAATGGCTGAAAACAATATATCAGCACAAACCAATCGGGGAGGGTACTTATTTTCAAATGGTATGATGCGTATTACTTCAACTGTGAACGGAATACCTGTTTATCCCAAGAAAAATGTAAAAATTAGTATCCCCGCCCACCGTATAGACCCTGATATGGCTATTTATGAAGGCAGTAGTGGAAAAGGGGCTGTGAAATGGGAGCGTAAAACTATTAAACTAAAAAAAGTAAATGGCAATTGTTTGGTGTATGAATTAGATGGTAGCTGGCTAAACAAATGGATAAATATGGACAAACCCCGCCCTGCGGGCAATAACATTTGCTTGGATAACCCCTTTATATATCTTGAATTGCCTATGGATGGTGATACCAATAAGGTAATTGAAAATGATATCATCCTTTCATTTACTTCTAATGCCTTTGCAGGACATGATATGAAAAATATTAAAGTTGAAACGGGAAACATTGCCAATATGTGCGATTGGCTAAAAAACAAAATTACTTCAAATACAACCGATGGGCGGTTTTTAGCAAAAAGGCAACGTGTATTAAAACTTAAAGGATTTACTGAAGCAGGTAAAAAAATTGTACCTAATAATTTGGATAAATTCACCGCCTATTTTCCATTTAAAGAAAAAGGTAAAACACCCACCTTTTTTGTGTCAGAAAAAAATGCCGATGGCAATATTGTTTGGAGTAATGTAGGACAACCCGATAGTATTAAAGACCTTAAAGGTTGCGGCTGTAAGTACTATGTAAAACAGTTTAACTATCCTTTACAATACATTAGCATATCTACAACTGATGAGCGTGAGGTGGAAAAGGTAGAAATACAAAAACTAAGGTTTAAAAATATGAAGGTAGATGAGGTATTTGTATTTTACCGTAAAGACAATTTGATGACAACCCTTAAACCTAATGAACAAGGGCATTTTAATATCCCCCTATACAATAATGAAAATCAGATTATTGTTATTGGAAAGTATGAGAAAGAGGGCGAGATATACTATTTTGATGAGCGACTTTCAAAACTAAAGCCCGCTTGGTTTGGCTGGTTTAGTAGCACCAAACGTGTAAAGGAAAAGAAATTTAAAAAATATATTGAGAAAAAAGGGTTAAAAATAAAACACCTACGATGTGGCAAAGGAAAATCAAGATCAGTTTTGAGAAAGGAGAAGAAAAAAGATATTGAATGGCTAAACGGTAATACCAATGATACCCCTGCCAGTAGCAGAAGATAGATTTAGTAATACTAACCCGTAGTAAATTATAGTACAACTTTAAATATAAGAATAATTTTTTATTTGTAAATAACTGAATATCAGTGTTATTATTAGCTATTTACTTTTTAGCCTTTAATGCGGCGGACAATCATGCTTAACTTGATTTAGACAGAATAGGCATAAATACCTAATTCTATACATAAAGTTTTTTGTTAAGGTTATGAATTGCGGCAGGTTGAAACCTGCTGCGAGGAAACGCCTGAATGGTGCGAATGGCAGTTTTACACCCCCCTTTCTCCCCCCTTGCCTTCTCACAGGCTACCACAAGGGGGGAAGCCACCGCACCGTTCAATACTAAATGCAAGTTATTTTATTATGATGTTAATTTTTATATTAGGTTTCAGTACCTATTAGTATAATTGTATAAATGCTTGAGTTAAACTTTTCACCTTTCCCTGTTTTAGAAACTGAACGTCTTGTTTTAAAAGAAATAACGGATGCTAATGCGCATGATTTATTTGTGATGCGCTCCAGCCCACAAGTAATGCAATATATAGACCGCCCGCTTGCTAAAAAACTAAGCGATGTCCAAAAACTAATTGATATAATAAAAGATTTGTTAAGTAAAAATGAGGGAATCACTTGGGCTATCACCCTTAAAGGCAACAATCAAATGATTGGCACAATAGGCTTTTGGCGCATACAAAAAGAACATTATAGAGCAGAGATTGGTTATTTATTACACCATCACTATCAAGGTAAAGGGATAATGCAGGAAGCCATGAGCATTGGGGTTGATTATGCTTTTAATATGCTTAAAATTCATAGTATTGAAGCCAATATTAATCCTGATAATATTGCCTCAACAAAACTGTTAGAAAAATGTGGATTTGAAAGAGAGGGTTACTTTAAAGAGAACTACTATAAAAATGGTGAATTTTGCGATACTGCTATTTATAGTTTGATTAGTACTAACTGATAAGTACCACTATTTTTGTTTGCTAATGAACGCCTCCCAACATACCCGCCTAATAAAAGAAGAAGCCCAACGTTTGGGTTTTAGCTTTTGTGGGGTGAGCAAAGCAGGTTTTTTAGAGGAAGAAGCCCCCCGATTAGAAAAATGGTTACAACAAGGTATGCACGGCAAAATGCGCTATATGGAAAACCATTTTGACAAACGACTTGATCCTACAAAACTGGTAGAAGGCGCAAAATCTGTACTATCGTTTTTATATAATTACAATACAGATAAAAAGCAGGTTGACCCCAATGCCTCAAAAATAAGCACCTACGCATACGGTACTGATTACCATTTTGTAGTAAAGGATAAGCTAAAGCAGCTACTCCACTTTATTAATGATAGTATTGGCGAAGTAAGCGGGCGAGCCTTTGTAGATAGCGCACCTGTAATGGAGCGGGCTTGGGCAAAAAAAAGCGGCTTGGGGTGGACGGGTAAACACACGCTATTAATAAACAAACAGCAAGGCAGCTACTTTTTTTTGGGTGAGTTGATATTAGATATAGAATTAACACCTGATGCCCCTATAAAAGACTATTGCGGCACTTGTACCGCTTGTATTGATGCTTGCCCTACTGATGCTATTAGCCCCTATTGGGTAGATGGCAGCAAATGTATTAGCTACCTTACCATTGAGTTGAAAGATGAAATACCCCAAGAGTTTAAAGGAAAGATGGAAAACTGGGCTTTTGGCTGCGATATATGCCAGCAGGTTTGCCCTTGGAATCGCTTTAGTGAACCCCACAACGAAACACAATTTGACCCAAAAAATGAATTAATGGAAATGGACAGCCGCCAATGGCACGAAATAACCGAAGAAGTTTTTAAACCCCTGTTTAAAAACAGTCCTGTGAAACGTATAGGCTTTAAAGGTCTTAAACGTAATTTAGATTTTTTGAAAGATTGAGTAACTTTTGACATTTAGCTATTGTCCCGTACTCTAGTCATTGCAAACGGATTATTAATATAAGGTATAAAGATAAAAGACTTTTAGTAAAGCAATTTAATGCCATTTCTTAATCCTCTCACCCGTTTCATTCAGGCTCGCCCGCCTGTGCGGCTGTTTCCTCTCCTAAAAAGATATACCCTTTGTTAGTAAACAGCTCACCATCATTGCGAGTGAGACAGACAATTTCAATGAATCCGAAGGTGTTAATATGTCATCATACCGAACTCCGTTCAGCACGCTAAATGAATATGTATGTTTTTAAACTTTCATTAAATTAAATTTTCTAACTTGCAAAAAAACAAATTATGAAAAATAAACTTTTTACCATTTTAGTATGCTTTATTTTTGCAGCAACAGCCTGTAAAAATAATAGCAAACACGATAGAAATGATGACACGACAGCTACTGAAGATACTGCCTCAGTCCTAAATTCTGAAGAAACTCCCCAGTTAAGCGAAGAAGAGATAAACAAGGTGTATGCGGATTACATGACCCCAGGAGATATGCACCAAATGCTATCATCTACCGTGGGTGAGTGGGATGTACAAACCATTAGCTTTATGATGGGTACACCAGATACAACTACGGGAACGGCTACCGATAAAATGATTATAAACGGTCTTTACAAAGAGTCCACCTATACAGGCACAATGATGAGTATGCCTTTTATGGGGAAAAGCATTATGGGTTATGACAATGCTAAAAAAATATTTGTAAGTACTTGGATTGATAACTTTGGCAGCGGTATAATAATGTTTGAAGGCAAATACGACAAAGCTACCAACTCTATCACCATGACTGGTGAATATACAGACCCTGCTACTAAAAAAGAAGTTACATGGAAACAGGTAACTAAAATGATTGATGAAAATACCTATACAGTAGAAATGTACTCTATTGAAGGAGATAAAGAAACAAAAGCGATGGAGCAAACAGCTACCCGAAAAGGCGAGGCTTAATTACCGATAAACCCCATCAGGATGGGGTAAAGTTTTAGTGAAAACTAATTTTCGACAAAAATTATAATCGAAACCCTTATTACTTTATTGTAAGTTATTTAAAAACACTTCGTGTAGTTGCATTATTTGCGGTATAACAGCTTGGGTTTCATCGTTATTAATTACAAAATCAGCACGGTTTAAACGGTCTTTTTCGCTTAGCTGGTTTTTCATGCGTTTTTCTACCTCGCTTTTTTTCAGTCCATCTCTTTTGGCAACTCTTTGTACTCGCATTGCTTTAGGTGCTGCAACTGTTACTATATAATCAAGACTTTTATAGCTTCCACTTTCAAATAGTAAAGCCGCTTCTTTAAGCACATAAGGGGTATTAGTTTGTTGCGCTGCCCAGTGTTTAAAATCTCGCTGTACAGCAGGATGCACCATAGCATTCAGTTTCTCCAATTTTTGTTTATCATTAAATACAATTTGTGCCAGTTGCGGGCGCATTAGTTCGCCTTGCGTAGTGTACATATCTTTTCCAAACTCTTTTTTAAGTTGATGTATTAATACCTCATCTGTATTCATTAGCTGGCGGGCTTGCAAATCAGCATAATACACGGGTATTCCTATTTTCTCAAATATTTTGCAAACGGTGGTTTTGCCACTTCCTATTCCGCCTGTTATGCCAATTTTTAACATCCTTAAAACAAAAAATAAACTCCGATACAAATGTATCGGAGTTTATATAGTATTGACGAAATAATGTTTATTTCTTTTTAGGCTCTTCTTTAGGTTTGTTTAATGTTTGTGAACCTTCCATTGATATAGAAGAGCGTTCAATACGCATTCTAACGCCCTCTTCAAGCTCTATTACCATACTGGTATCATCCAATTCTATAATTTTACCGTGTATGCCAGCCATAGTAACAATTTTGTCTCCTTTGCCCAATCCTTCTCTAAACTTACGTTGTGCTTTGGCTTTGCGACTTTGTGGCAAAATCATGAACACATACATAACTACAAAAATAAGTACTATGGGTATTAAGCCACCTATTCCACCACTTTGTCCTCCACCACCTAATAGCAGTATGTATAATAATGAACTATTCATTTTAATTTTTTTTATTTTTTTGGCGTTACTTGTATTGAGAATGTTAACTCTTTAATATCATTAGGCGCAAGTGCATTAGACCTAATAACTACTGATTTTGTGATAGCCCCTGGTGCTCTACCCTCGCTATTATATACTACTCTTATTTTTTCTGATTCACCAGGTACTAAAGGTTCTTTTGACCATCCCTTATCATCTGCTACTGTGCAACCGCAAGTAGGTTCTACTGCGCTTAATACAAGATTAGATTTCCCAGTGTTAGTATAAGTAAAAACAACTTCAACTGACTCACCTTCATTAATTTCTGGTACAGTTACTTGGTCTTGCTCAAAAGTAATATTAGGCGCATTATCAGGGTTAATAGCGGCTTCAGGTTGGTTTGCTGTTGATGGGTTATCAATTATGGTGGGGTCTGCTGCGGTTTCAATTTCGGCATCTTTTTTTTCAGCTTTTTTATCGCCACAGGCAAAAGCAAACATAGCTACTGAAAGTAATAACGTTATTTTTTTCATCGTTGTTTATGTATATAGTTTAATAATTTTGTTTCAAATTTAGTAATCATAGGTTACTCCACCAAACCTCTACCTTGTTTCACAATTTTATTTTCAGCTTTTAGCTCATTTTTTATTTTATCCAACACCCCGTTCAAAAAAGTATTGCTTTTGGGTGTGCTGTATAGCTTAGAAATTTCTAAATACTCGTTTATAGTTACTTTTAAAGGTATAGAGGGGAAATTTATCATTTCACATAACGCCATTTTCATCAATATCATATCAGTTGTGGCTATTCTGTCGCTATCCCACTTCACTGTTTTCGTGGCTATTAGTTGTTGGTAATACTCATTATTCGACAGGGTTTTCTGAAATAAATCGTGTGCATACTCCCAATCTTCATCCCAATTCCCCGTTAGGTTTATCAAAAAATTATTGTCTTTATCCTCCTTTATATTCTCTATGGTTTTTGCGAGGTACTTATACAATATTTTTTTATCGTCGTTCCAGTGCATATTCACTTCTTCCATGTATTGGTCAAAGTCATCAGTTTTTGGCAAGTAAGTATTAAAAAAACTGAGCATTAGGCGTTTTTGTGCATCAAAGTTTTTTTCTGGTGTGTCCAAGTATTCTTGAAAAATCTCCCCCCCTTTAAAATCATTAAAAATTATGCGTAGCAATTCTTTATTATCATGCCAATTGTGCGATACTATTTTTTTGTATCGTGCATTAAAGGTTGTGCTACTCTGTATTTTCTGAATCACTACATTGTATAAAAAAGTGTTGCCTGTTTCTATTTCACGCTCTGTGGGGTAGTACTTTATCTCGGTAGGGTTGGCATCGTTTTCTATAAAGTATTTTAACTCAACAGGTAGGTTAAGTATAAACAAATAGGTATCCTCTATTCGCTTAATACTATTAAGCAAAAAAGTTTGGTAACGGGTAGCTACTGGCTGCTCTTCTCTATTATAGGCATACAATGCCTGAAACACTTTAATCCGTAGAATTCTTCTGTTGAGCATAATTTAAAAACGGGTGCAAAAATAGAGTTAAATATGTTAGTAAATACAGGTATTTGCATTTTTTTGCGCCTATTATTTAAAACAATTGCGTAATATCGTTTACTCCTGCGGGGCGGGTAAAATTAAATCCTTCGGCATATTGTACCCCTGCATACCTCCCCATATCCAAACACCTGCCTTTTATAGCATCAAGAAAATAGGGTACTGATATTGGTGTTTCAGGTTCTTTTGATTGTGAATCAAAAAACTGTGTTTTGAAGGCTTTTATTGCCTCAATTTTAATATCAATATACGGCGTAATATCTACTACAATATCGGGTATAATAAAATAATCTTGAATGTATCGTAGTATTAGTTTTGGTCGCCATGGAGTTTGATTTTTGTCATCACATATAGTTTCAATTTTTTTTAGCCCTGCTAAAAAACAAGCATCCTGTACTAAATCACCTCCTTTACCATGGTCGGTATGCCTATCGTGCTGTGCATTACACAAAACAGTATTGGGCTGGTATTTGCGTAGCATTTCTATTACTTTTAGTTGATGTGTTTTATCGTTCACAAAAAAACCATCGTCCATTCCTAAGTTTTCACGGGCGTGCACTCCTATTATTTTTGCTGCATTTGCAGCTTCAGTCAATCGTTCATCAACACTTCCCCTTGTGCCTAATTGTCCTCGTGTTAAATCTATTATGCCTACTTTTTTTCCCTTTGCAATATGGGCTGCCAGTGTACCTGCACAGGCTAACTCTACATCATCAGGATGGGCGGCAAAAGCTAATATATCTAATTTCATTTTTTGTATGCTGGTAATTTAGGCAAATATAGGTATAGCCTAATTTTTAGCTACCACTAATACATTGAGCAGATATAATTTTATGCTTGAAGTACTCTTACTTTTTTTTCAAATAAAAAATAAACTGCCACTAAAGTCAAATTTTCCTGTCCCATCGTATCGTTTCTTCACTTCGTTCAGTTATTTGTTTTTGGTAGATTTTCTTTTGATTTGGTTAAAACCTATCGCTTTTCTTATTTATCTCTAAATAATAATTTAAGTATTGATTTATAGGTAATTACAACAAAATAGGTCGAAATCCTATTTACTGTGAGTTTAATATATGTTGAACTAAAATAAGTCTCCAAATATGAATGACCGCCATATATATAAATATGGTGCAGCACAAATAAAACTGGTTTCAAAAAAACAGTTTTGGAAGTAGTTTTACACTTTGAAATGATGAACTAAGCTCTTTAATGAGTGAAAAATTATGTTATGCTGTTATGAGAAATAAATTGTTTGTGATTATAATTATGGTTTTTATGGTTTTTCCTTTTTTGGGTAAAGCACAAAGCCGTTTGGCTATCAATGGATTTGAAGCCTATACTGGTACAGGTATTACCTATTTTTCGGGTGATTTGGGGGGAACGGATGATTTAATGAGCTTTGACCCAAAAGCATTAAACTTTGCTGTTGGTGGTGGTTTGCGTTATTATATGACCAACCACTGGGCGGTGCGAGGAAGCCTGTTTTTTGGTCGCTTATCTGGTGATGATGCACTATCATCCAGTAAGTTTAAAAAAGGTAGAAATTTAAACTTTCGTTCAAACATTACTGATGTATCCTTACAAATAGAATACTCTTTATTTAACTGGAATATAAAGGGCTTATCACGAAAACTGTACAGCAGAAGGACTAATAAAAGGCATAATATATACCTGTTTACAGGCATAAGCATGTTTAAGTTTAAACCCTACGGCGAGTATAATGATGAGTGGTTCTCGTTGCAAGAACTATCCACCGAAGGGCAGGGGCTTAGTGGGGGTGCAAAACCTTATAAGCTATATTCATTTTCTATACCTATGGGGGCGGGCTATAAGTTTTTAATAAACAATAGCATCTCAATAGGTGTTGAGGTAACGTTTCGTAAAACCTTTACTGATTATATTGATGATGTTAGCGGGTTTTATTATGATAATGATGTTTTAAGACAAAACAGAGGAGACTTAGCCGCTGATTTAGCTGATAAAAACCTATTTTCAGACGGAAGTAAACAAGCAGGCAACGCAGCAAGAGGTAATCCAAGTTCAAATGATAATTTTGCTTTTTTCTTAATCACAATCAATAAAAGGCTTAACCTTTATAGAAAACGAAGCTGGGGCATACCTTGCCCAAATAGAGGGTTAGAATAATTCACCTCAAATTTGATATAGGGCTAATACCCTTCTACTGTAATAAAAACATTGCTGTTTCTACCTTTATCATCAGCGCAAGAAACTTTTATCTTACCTATTGTGGGAGTGAAAAATATGGGTTGCTGTGCTTCTGTTTTCTTAAAAAAAACATCGTTTATATACCAATAAATATACTTTACATCAGTAGGAGTATTGGCACTTAGCATTATTTTTTGTGAGGCGGCTTTCTCAATCAAAAACTCTCGTGCATTTGCTGGTGAAGTTATTTGCGGTGCATTATCCTTAAACACCCTATAACAATTGGGATTATGCGGAGGTAGTTTTGGGTAACTTATTTTATTTTCCTCGTAATAGCTTATTAGTTCTATGGGTAAATTATCGTACAGTTTCCTATAATATCCCTTATTGGGCTGGCAAGTGGTACAGTAGCTAAAAGTAGAGTCTAAACTTACAGAGAGCATTTTTTTATGATTGCATACCACAGTGCGCGAAATTCCTTGTATATAGTAGTCTTCAACAATATCAGTACAATATTCTGCGGGCAAATCTCCCGTTTGGCTGCATACATTTCTAATATCAATTTTTGTAGGCGGGCTATACCAATAGCGTGATGAATTATAATCTATTTTATTAAAAATTTCAAAAAGTAGTGGGGTGGCAATCTCTGCACCCGATAATTCTGGAACGCCCGTTCCAGAAAAATTGCCTACCCAAACCGCTATCGTATAATTGTGGTTATAGCCTATGCTCCACGCATCACGCCTGCCATAGCTGGTACCCGTTTTCCATGCTATTTTTGGTACATGGGGGCTATTTCTATAATTATTGGGTAAATCGGGTCGGGTTATTTGGGTAAGCACATCGGTTACTAAGTATGCTGCCTCTGGCGATACAATGGGTATTTTTAGTGGTGTGCTATCGCCTTTTAAATAGTTGAGCGGCGTATAATTACCATAGTTTGCCAGTGCAGCATACAGCGTTGCCATCTCTTCTAATGTTACCCCGCAGCCGCCTAATATTAGCGATAACCCAAGCCCCTTGCGTTGTTTTTTTATGGTTACAAAATTGGCTTTAACCAGTTCTTTAACAAATATTTCTACCCCTACCTTATCTAATAGTTTTACCGCAGGTATATTAAGCGATAATGCTAATGCTTGTGTTACCGATATTTTTCCGTGAAATTTCTCGTCATAGTTTTCGGGTTCATATCCCGCAACATTCAAGGGTACATCGTTTAGTATAGTTTTTGGTGTGGCAACCCCTCGCTCAAAAACCTTTGCATACAAGTATGGTTTTAAAGCACTACCGGGTGAGCGTACGGCAGTTACCCCATCCACTTGTCCGCCATCAGTTTTATCAAAAAAATCGGCAGACCCTACGTAGCACACTACATTGTGTGTAGTATTATCTACCACCAGCACAGCCGCATTGTGTATATTAATACGTTTCAAGCGTTCTATATAGTTTTTGGTGATGCCCTCTACCTCCAATTGTTGGTTAAATTTTAAAGCAGTTTTAATAATAGGGGTTCTTATAACCGTATTTTTTAGTCTTCGTGAAAGGTGGGGGGCATATTTTGGTGCGGGTCTTCGTTTGGCTTCAAAAGGTTCTGTTAAAGCATCTGCAATTTTAGTTTTTGCAAATACTTCTTCTCTCTCAAATCGTTTTAGCCACTTGTTTCGTTCTTGTACAATTCGTGCATTATTTTTTCCTAAGGCTAAACTTTTGGGTCGGTTAGGGATAATGGATAATGCTGTAATTTCTGCCAAACTAAGCTGATTGGGCATTTTACCTAAATATATTAGTGTGGCAGATTTTACCCCTTCAATATTGCTGCCATAGGGTACAAGGTTTAAGTAAAGTTGTAAAATTTCTCGTTTACTATACTTTAGTTCTAACTGAAAAGCCCTGAAAATTTCTATTACTTTGTTTATATATGTTCTATTAGCAGGGCGAAGCAAGCGAGCTACCTGCATAGTAATGGTGGATGCGCCTGATGTTCGCCTACCTTTTACAGTATTGTTTATTAGCGCACGCACAATAGCTATTGGGTTTATTCCAAAATGAGAATAGAAGTATTTATCCTCTTTATAAATAATAGCTTTTGCAAGTTCGGGCGTTATCTCTTCCAACTCGGTATATAGCCGCCATTTATCATCACTGTTTAAATAGGCAGAAAGTACTGTACCATCTTCGGCAGTAACTATTTGTGAGTATTCCACATTTACCCGCAATGGAAAAATAAAGTGGAGAAGGAAAAAGATAAATATGCTGGATAGAGCGGTATAAAAAGTAAATCTAACCCAACGCATTTTCCAAATCCATTTACTGAATTTTTTTATTGGTTTTATGATTTGCCAAATATGGCTCATAAGTTTTTACAATAAAGTATTCTTACCACCCATGTGGGGCAATTTACCCAAATGCAAGTAGGCTTTTTCAGTTGCTTCACGTCCACGTGGGGTGCGGTGCAAGTACCCTTCTTTTATCAAAAATGGTTCGTACACCTCTTCAATAGTTCCCGCTTCTTCACTTACTGCTGTGGATATGGTAGTTAAACCTACTGGTCCGCCCTTAAACTTATCTATTATGGTAGATAAAATGCGGTTATCCATTTCGTCCAGTCCATTGCTATCTACATTTAGTGCTGTAAGTGCCATTTGCGAGATAGCTAAGTCAACATCCCCGTCGCCTTTTATTTGGGCAAAATCACGTGTACGTCGCAGTAATGCATTGGCTATACGTGGTGTACCTCTACTACGCCGTGCTATTTCAAAAGCGGCTTCTTTATTTATTACCGTATTTAAAATACTGGCAGAGCGTACTAATATTGATGCTAAAAGTTTAGCATCGTAATACTCTAACCTTGCAGTGATACCAAACCTTGCTCGTAATGGTGAAGTTAACAAACCCGACCGAGTGGTAGCACCAATAAGGGTAAAAGGGTTTAAAGTTATTTGCACAGTGCGAGCATTAGGTCCACTTTCTAACATTATATCAATCTTATAATCTTCCATTGCAGAGTATAAATACTCTTCAACAACGGGGCTAAGGCGATGTATTTCATCAATAAAAAGTACATCCCCTTCTTCAAGACTGGTAAGTAGCCCCGCCAAATCACCCGGTTTTTCTAATACTGGTCCTGAAGTAACTTTTATACCCGCACTTAATTCATTGGCAATAATGTACGATAAAGTAGTTTTACCCAACCCAGGGGGGCCGTGCAAAAGCACATGGTCAAGAGCTTCACCTCTTAATTTTGCTGCTTCAACAAAAATTTTAAGATTGTATAATATCTTCTCCTGCCCAGTAAAATCGCCAAAGGTGGTAGGTCTTAATACTTTTTCAATCTCTTTTTCAGTCGAAGAAAAATTGTCATCGTCAGGGTTTAGATAATCGTTTCGCACTTTTCAAAGTTAGCAAAGCAACGGTATTTGAGCAAAAAACATCTTTTTAGTATCAAAAGAGGGAATAATATTTGCAGAGAGACTAATGATTATGATGAAGAATATTTTTTTTGCCGCTGTTATAACAGCACTTTCGCTACCCGCGTTTTCACAAGCCAAGCCACTGTTTTTAAAATACGACCATGATTTTGGCGAAATAAACGAGGTAGATGGCACAGTAAAAATAGACTATAAAATACGCAATATTGGTAATGCTCCTTTGCTGATTTTAGAAGTTAAGCCCTCGTGTGGCTGCACACAACCTGAATGGACACAAGATACTATACCTCCAAATGGGCAAGGTTTTGTGAGGGCAATATTTGACCCTACTAACCTACCTGGACCCTTTGAAAAAGTAGTATATGTACGAACTAACGGTGTACCCGCATCAACCACACTACTTTTTAGAGGGGTAGTAAAACCACGCCCTTTTGATATTACTGAAAAATACCCACTTGAGTTTGGGAAACTAAGACTTCAAAACAATTTTTTAGTATTTGGCGAGAGTATTATGGGCGATATTGATTCAATAGAATTTAAAGTATACAACCAAAGCGATAAAGATATTTATGTGAAAGACATAGTAAATGTACCCTATTATATTGCTTTTGAGATGGATAATGATTTCCATAGAATTCAAGCTAAAAAAGAAATTACTATAAAGGCATTATTCAATACAAAACTTTCTAAAAAATGGGGAGAGCAGAATTATGTGTTTTATTTAAACACCAACGATTCTATACATAGTAGCAATATCCCTATTTATGCACAAATAGTAATTAGAGAGAAGTTTAAAAAACTAAGTAAAAAGCAACTTAAAAAAGCACCTAAAATAGAAGTAGATGCACAAAACTTATACTTGGGTAAAATTTTGAAAGGAGACTCTGTTAGTTTTCAATATAGAATAACTAATATGGGTAAGAAAAAATTGGAAATACGTAGTGTTAACACTACTTGCGGGTGTACCGCCTCTGTTATTGATAAAAAAACATTGAGGCGTGGTGAAAGTGCCACTATTAGAGGCACATTCTTCTCCGCAGGAAGACAAGGCTTACAAAACAAAAGTATTATAGTTATTAGTAACGACCCTGTTACCCCTGAACTACGCTTGCATTTTACTACTGAAATAGTAAGCAACCCTAATGCTTTAAAGTATTAGCCACTAAAAATTTTAAAAAAAAACAGCCCATAACTTTGTTATGGGCTGTTTTTTTGTTCTATAATTGGTCAATTGGTCTGCATTTTGCTTAAAAATGATTGATACATTTGTAAGTAAGTTAAGTTATAAAAATAGAATGATGAAGAAGGTTTTAGTTTTAATGATTGCAGGTATTATAAGTGGTTTTGCGGGAGCATGGTTATTCTCATCTACCCATCCCACACCCGTTAGTCTTATAACAAACACGTCTGAAAATTATGCCATAGTCAAAAATGTAGGGCATAATGCAATACATAGCACCCCAAATTTTGTTAAAGCAAGTGAGCGGGCTACCCCGTCAGTAGTTTTTATAAAAACAATTTCGAATGCACACCAGCGAAGAAGTGCTTGGGACAATTGGTTTGGCTGGGATCCGTTTGGAAGCATGGGATATGTATCAAGTTCTGGTTCGGGCGTTATTATTAGTGAAAATGGATATATAGTAACTAATAACCATGTAATAGATGGTGCCGATAATATAGAGGTAGTATTAAACAATAATAAAAAGAGTTTTACTGCTAAGGTAATAGGCACAGACCCAAGTACAGACCTTGCCGTGCTAAAAATTGAAGCAAAAAAACTTCCTTCAATAAAAGTAGGAAACTCTGAAAATCTTAGAATTGGCGAGTGGGTGCTTGCCGTTGGTAATCCGTTTAACCTTACCAGTACTGTAACTGCGGGTATTGTGAGTGCCAAAGGAAGAAATATTAATATTGTTAATAATCAGTTCCCTATCGAGTCTTTTATACAGACCGATGCCGCCATTAACCCTGGTAATAGTGGTGGAGCATTAGTAAACACCACAGGCGAACTGGTAGGGATAAACACCGCTATTGTGAGCAAAACAGGCTCGTACAATGGGTATGGATTTGCAATACCATCAAATATTGTTGCTAAAATAGTGAAAGACCTTATTGAGTTTAATGAAGTGCAACGTGCCTTTACAGGTATGCAAGTGCGGGATATTGACGGTAACCTTTCAGAAAAATTAAAACTAAACGAAGGCATTTATGTGAGAGTATTGCAAGAAGACAGCCCTGCCGAAAAGGCGGGAATTAGTGAAGGCGATGTTATAATAAAAGTAAGAGGAAAAAAAGTAGATAGCAAAGCCGAATTTGATGAGCAAATTGCCTACCGCCGCCCTGGTGATAAGGTGGAGGTTACCGTGTTGAGAAAAGGAATAGAAAAAATTTTTAAACTAATACTTACTAATCGTAATGGCACTACCGATGTTATTAAAAAACAAAGCATCACATCAACTGTTTTGAGTGCTGATTTTGAACCTATATCTAAAATTGAGAAAGACCGCTATAATTTGAAAAATGGTTTTAAGGTTTCGCACATAAAAAGCGGTAGAGTACGCAAAATGGGCATACCCGAAGGGTTTATTTTTGTAACGCTAAACAAAGTAAAATACAATGATATAAAAACCTTTATTAAAGATTTTGAGCGGATAAAAGGGCAGGTACGCATAGAGGGAATACACCCCAATGGCACAAAAGGTTTTTACTCCTTTTATTACTACTAATTTCCAATAATGGTAAACTCGGTGCGGCGGTTTTGGCTGCGCCCTTCTTTGGTATTGTTACTTACAATGGGCTTGCTATCGCCGTAGCCTTTATAGCTAAGGCGAGAAGAAACAATACCATTGTCTATCAAAAATTGATACACCGCTTTAGCACGATTTTTTGAAAGCACTTGATTAGCCTTTTTATTACCCGTATTGTCCGTATGTCCGCCAATTTCAATTTTTAAGGTTGTTTGCTCTTTCAGTAGTGCGCTAAGTTTGTTTAGTTCTACTTTCGATTCGTTTTTCAAGTTAAACTTATCAGTATCAAAAAACACATTTTTCAAAATCACTGTCCCGCCTACTTTAATTCTGCTTAGCGGTACTGATATTAAAAAGGGTTTATCAGCAGCATAGTCTTTCATCGCAAAATTTTCTGAATGAAATAGGTACTTCTTTTTGTTTACGTTTAGAGCGTAGTTGCTATTGGGTTGTAGTATCATTAAAAACTCGCCCGTTTTTTTATTGCTGCGCGATGTCATTATCACCTTGCCCGTAGTCAAATCAATCAGTTCAATATTAGCTTCTAATTTTTGTTTGGTAACAGCATCATATACTTCGCCTTTTGCATAACTCGAAAGTTCGGGGCGTGCATCCTTATACAATTCAAAACCATAAATATCCAATCCTCCATAACCGCCTGGCATATCGCTGGCAAAGTATGCCCAATCCCCCTTGCGGTTTACAATAAAGCCTATTTCACTTGCGGGAGTGTTTATTGGGTAGCCTAAGTTGGTTGGTTTTTTCCAATTGCCTTG
This sequence comes from uncultured Burkholderiales bacterium, assembly GCA_964584305.1. Lineage (GTDB taxonomy): Bacteria > Bacteroidota > Bacteroidia > UBA8524 > UBA8524 > SB11. The sequence continues at coordinate 109,238 of CAZOZL010000002.1, read as the reverse complement.
CTCATCTTTTTTCGAGAAAAATATATCAGCCATGCCCATGCCTGCCCATCCCGATGAAGAAAAATATAAAGTTCTATTATCAGGATGAATAAATGGAGTATTCTCGTCGTACTCGGTATTTATATTCTCGCCTAAGTTTACAGGCTCTGTAAACCTGTTATTCTCAAAGGCGGTCATCCAAATATCGCTACCCCCATACCCACCAGGGCGATGGCTTGAAAAATATATATTTTTCCCGTCAAACGATAGTGAAGGTTGCGATTCCCAAGCCAATGTATTTACAGGGTTTTGCATATTTATAGGATTACGCCATATATCTCCTTCTAATTTAGAAAAATATAAATCACAACTTCCTTTACCATCAGGGCGATTACAAGCCGTGAAGAAGATGTACTGTCCATCAGAAGAAATAGACACAAATCCTTCATTATCAGGAGTATTAACAGGCGCACCCAAGTTCCGTGCTTTTTGCCATGTAGTATCTACTTTGTACGACACATAAAAATCTTCATTAAAACCTCTTAGCATACGTGTAAAATAAAGTTTTTGCTCATCAGCAGTTAAACTAGGAAAATACTCGTTGTTTTTTGTGTTTATGGCATTCCCTAAATTTTGAGGACTAAAAGGCACGGGGTTAGCTAAACTATTCTCGGCAAAATTGCAGATGGCAAGTAGCCCTTCCACCTGTTTTTCTAATTTTTTAGAATAGGGAAAGGTCTTAAATTTTTCTAATGTTTCCTTTGCCTTCTTATACTTCTGTGCTTTTAGCTGTGCATTGCCCTTATTAAAGTATGCTTTCACATACTTAGGCTCGATAGATAGTATTTTGTCAAATATTTTTTCTGCAGCATCAAATTCTTTTAACAAGGTATGCAAATCGCCCTTTAGCATTAACGCATCAATGTATTTATCGTCTTTTTTCAGGGCTTTCTCAATAGTTCCTAAAGCCATTACATATTGTCCTGCCTTCATTTGCAAGTATGATTTTTGGAGTAACTCACGTGCTTTTTTATTTTTCGAGCTAGATTTTGGCAAAGGCTGCGAGCTAACACATGAAAAAGTGAGGACAGCGGTTATTATAAAAAGGAAACGAACTATGTTGTGCTTCATCAAAAAAAAATGCTTGTTTACGCTTAAACTATAACGAATAAGATGCCAAAATAATGCAAGCCTTATCATTAATCAAAGTTAATGTAGTTATTTACCTAAATAAAATTTCACCGCACTTTTCAATTTTAGTTGCCAAGGAATCACTTTTTTATACCAATAATAGTCGGCATTGTTGTGTACATCTTGGTGCGAGGGGTGTTTAATGTTTTCAATACCACTGGTTTCAAGGCTGCCCAGCCTATCGTTAGTATTTCCTGTATGTGTAGCCTTATCTCCAAAACCAATATTGGTAACTATATTAGTTTTCGGTATAATGGTTTTGCCTTTATTTTTCAGTATAGTGTATGCCCACTGATAGTCCCAAGTATTTATCTCGCCCAGTTGCACACGTTTAAACGTTTGTAACCAATAGCTTCGTTCAAAAATGTTTTTAAAAGGTATATGCTTCGACTCATTTTTTATAAAACCATCTAACCCTACCATATCCACATCGTAGTGTTGCCATGCCCTACGCCAACTTGCCCAACCCCATATATGCGGTATTTTACTAAAATAGTAATCACCATCACTTCGGCTTTCTCCATCTTGAAAATTATTTGCACCAATGTGCATTATATCTTCGTTACCTCTATAATATGCTAAAAGAGTTTCGCAATAGTTAAAAAAAGTAGGGTGGGGCAGGCAATCATCTTCTAAAATAATGCCTTCACTAACATGACTAAAAAACCAAGTAATTCCACTGCTTACAGCATTGCGACAGCCTAAATTGTGGGCTCTAAAATTGGTTTTCACCTCGCAATCCCAGTCAATACTGTCAATAATTTCTTTTACCCTTTTTGTATTCTCCACATCATCAGAACGATTAGGTCGAGCACCATCAGCAGATACAAATAGCTGTTTGGGGGCAGCTTTGCGTATGGCTTCAAAAACAGTAGCCGTTTCTTCGGGTCTGTTAAATACTAAAAAAAGTATGGGGGTGTTTAGCATAACTATAATAGTCCTAAATATTGCGCCGTTTCTTTTGAGCAAATAAGGTGGTTTAAATACCCTTCGGCTTTTAAATGAGGTACTAATTTTGGTTTTGTTTCCTCATCTAAATTAAAAAATAGGTAATTACATCCTTCTAAATACTTTTCTACTTCTTTTCCTACCTCATTACTCAAAATCTCCATTAGCATTGTGGGGCGCATCTGTTTAAGATATTTGCCCATGCCTTGCATTACCTGTGGTTCAAAACTTTCAACATCCACCTTCATTAAATCAATTTTAGTGATATTGTTTTCTTCAATCCACGTTTTTAGGGTAATGGTTTTTATAGTGGTTTTGATTGAGTTCTCAACAGTGTTTTCACTGTTTAAGGTAGAGGTATATAGTTTTTCAGCAGGGTTGGTATAAATATCAGCAGTTCCATCTTGGTTTGCTGCTGCTAATTCTAAGCAATGTATGCCAAAGCTATTAAGGTCTTCGTTTGCTTTAAATTGTTTAAAAACATCAGGCAGAGGCTCAAAACCATATACGGATGCTTTTGGGTTCACTGTTTTAGAGATTAGTGAGTAAATACCCGTATTTGCTCCCACATCTAAAATAACAGATGCCTTTTTTGACAAGTTCATCCAAAGCTGATACGACATTTTTTCATACTTAGCCTCAACACCTTTCCAAAATAGTTTCGTTTCTACATACTTATCATAATCAGTATGTACTTTGAAGCTGTTATTTTTTGTATTTACTTTTATAATACCTTTAAAACGTAAATTTTTGTATAACGAGTAAGGTATTGGTACTATACTTTTTATGAAGCTAAATAAAGGTTGCTTTGCGGGTATTGCCCTGTAAACGTTTCTAAATACACCCATGTTGGCTCAAAAGTAGCACTATTAGCTAAATAAAAAGCCCTATCAGGTAGGGAGAGGGCTTAAAAATTGTATTAATTTTTTATTCTTTGATAAAGTTTTAATTCATTAATTGTTTCTCTTTCAAATATAATATTTGAAAAATATTTAAGTATAAAAAAAGAATCTTTAGTCGAAAACTTACCTTTGTTTTACAATTAAAATGAAAACCATATTACTAAATACATTTGATAAAGGTGGGGCAGGAGTTGCTGCACATAGGCTGCACAAGGCATTTGATGCTGTTAGTGTACAGTCGCAGCTAATGTATTTATACGGAAAGGGCAATGATGACGATATCTATATACTGGCAGAAAATTTTTTTAACAAAAAAATAGCTTTGGCTAAATTAGCTTGGGAGAAGTTGGGATTTGCGTTTCAAGTAAAAAACAAAGACGATAGGTTTCGGTTTTCTACGGCAACGCAAGGGTATAATCTATTAAGCAATGCATGGGTACAACAGGCGGATATTATCCACTTACACTGGATAAATAATGGTTTTTTATCAATAGAGGATATTGAAAAACTAAAAACACTAAACAAGCCTATTGTGTGGACAATGCACGATATGTGGGCTATGACAGGCGGTTGCCACCATAGCCGTGATTGTGAAAACTATAAAAAACAATGCGGCAACTGTTTTTACCTTAAAAACCCCACTGATAATGATATTTCACACCAAGTAAACCAAAGAAAACAAGAAGCGTATGCCAATCTAAATATCACCTTTATAGCATGTAGTAACTGGCTGGCTGAAAGGGCTAAGAAAAGCGGCTTACTCAAAAACAAAAGAGTGGAGGTAATACCCAATCCCATTGATACTACCGTTTTTACACCTAATGACAAAAGGCTGGCGAAGGATAAGTTTAAATTAGCCACTGATGCTATTTGTATAAGTTTTGTAGCTGCTGATGTAGGCAATGCCCGAAAGGGTTTTGAATATTTGCGAAAAGCATTGTGGTTACTAAAAAATAAACACCCTGACTGGGAGGATAAAATTAAATTATTGGTAATGGGGGAGGAAAAGACGGCAATAAACCTTGATTTGCCTTTTGCATACACTTTTACTGGGTATTTGACGGATGAAAAAAGAATAATCGATTTTTATAATGCCAGCGATGTATTTGTATTGCCCAGTTTAGAAGAAAACTTACCCAATACTATAATGGAGGCTTTGGCTTGCGGTGTGCCTTCTGTGGCATTTAATGTTGGAGGGATACCCGATTTGATTAACCATAAAAGCAACGGCTACTTGGCAAAGTATATGGATATAACCGATTTGGCAAAAGGCATAGAAGAAACCTTAACAAAAAGCGAGACAACACAGGTTTTGCAAAATAATGCAAGACAAAAAGCCATAAACAACTACGACTATAAAATAATAGCCCCTATGGTAGAGGCTATTTATAAAGATATTTTTAAGAAATAGATATTTGTTTATTCTAACTCTTGGTTCTCTTGCCCATCCCATTTAAGTTTTCCTTTTTTCTTGAGGTAAACAGCCCCTGCACTTATTAAAACTAATAGCAAGAAGAATACAAACGAAAGTTTTACCCGCATTAGCGATTTGCTTGCATCATACTTAAACTCAATAGTATGCTCGCCCGCAGGTATTTTCATAGCACGCAATACAAAATTGGCTCTAAAGTGCTCCGCAGGTTCATTATCGATATATGCTTTCCAGCCGTCATCATCAGGTTGTAGGTAGTATATTTCTGAAAATACGGCTACTTGTTCAGTAGTAGAGTTTGATTTGTATTTTAGTTTATGCGGTGCATATTGAATAAGCGATATTTTAGCAGTGGGGTCATTTTTCGGTTGAAACCCTTTCAAATTTTCAGGTAGGTTTTTCTTTTGTACAATAACATCTTGTGCAGGCTCAAAGCCACCACTACTATCCACATTTAGTGCTGCCATTTCTGCATCACCATTGGCTACTACTTTTATATTTTTTACAAACCAAGCATTGCCCATTGGGCTTTTTGGAGGAAGCTGAACACCGCCGCCATTCACAATAATGTACCTTGTATTTAGCATAGCCAATACCGATGGATTTAGGGTATTTATTTGTCCTTCAATCAACTCTTGGTATTTACGTAGTTTTGCTCCGTGATAGCCACCAATGGAGTGGTGGTGGTAACTTGTTTTATAATCATTAAATGGGTTTCCCATATTTAAAACCCTAAAATGTGGGTCAGGGTCTTGTTTTATTTGTAAATTTGCTTGCGATGCACTTGTCGATTTTTTAATTTTACTTGAGCTTTTAAACTTGTCTTTGTTTAAATACCGAAGGTCAAAACTCCATAAATCAACCACCACCAAAGCAGCTACTATAATTAGTGCTGTATTTACTTTTTTAATACTTCCTTTAAGGTAAAAGAAAAACAGTGAAAAGGCTAAACCAACATATATTAGAGAGCGTAGGGCATCAGCCTTCATTAGTGTTGCTCTATCTTCTATCATTGCAGAGATGAGCCAATTAGGCAACTGCTGTTCACTATCTAAAGTAAAGCTAAATAACATAGATGGGGCAAATGCCATTATTAATAATAGCAGCCCAATTCCGCCACCCGTATAAAGTAAAACTTTATGAAGCCGTTCTTTATCTTCTTGCTTTGCTTTAAATATTTCGGCAATGCCCAAAATAGCTAACAAACTAAAGCAAATTTGCACAATGCTTAATGCCATTGATGGGGTACGAAATTTGTTGAAAACAGGTAAGTAATCAAAAAATAGGCGGTACAAAAATGAGTGGTTTCCCCATGCTAATAAAAGAAATAGTATAGTAATGGCAAGTATCCACCATTTTTCTTCTCTTTTTGAGGCTATCAGCCCAAAAATGGCTAAAAAACACACTATGGCACCAAAATATATAGGCCCGCCCACAAAAGGCTGTTCGCCCCAGTATGCCCTTGCTGCACCCGCCAGTTGACTGTATTGGCTATTATCAGTAACATTTTGCTGTAAGGCTGCATATGTTTCACTTTCTTTTTTAGGTTTTGGATTGCCTCTTTTATCAAAATCGAAAGCAAGGTTATTGCCTTCACCGCCTAATGCATTGGGTACTAAAAGTGTAAAAGTTTCATGTACACCATAACTCCACGATGTAGCATAACTGTAATCTAATCCGTCTTTATTTTTTGTAGCGTTTTGGGTTTGTTCATCTTTGGGTGCGCTTAGTTCTGATGCACCGCCTCGTGTAGTTTCGTGCGAAGCATAATAGGTGTTTAATAGAGTGAGGTTGGGCAAACTGCCTAAAATAGCAGCAAACAGTAAAAGCCCAATAGCTATGCCCAGTGATTTAAATTGTTTTTGAAGTAACCACTTTGTACCGTAATACATACACACTATTATACCCGCAATAGCGGCATAGTAGGTTATTTGGTAATGTGCTAAACCCACTTGATAGTTAACACCAAAGGCTACCGCTATAAACCCCCATACATATCGTTTTTGAAATATAAGATATATGCCACCCAATAATAAGGGGACAAAACTGATATTAAACATTTTTTGGACGTGTCCCGCTTCAAGGCTAAGTATATTAAAGGAGGAGAAGGCGAAAATAAAACTACCCAATGCCCCCAGCCAGGGGTTTATGCCCAAAGCACAAAACAAGAGATACATACCCACCAAACTCCAAAAAATCACATCAAAAGAGAAACCCTTAAATACATTGGCAAAAAAGTACACCACATTAATAGAGTAGTTTGAAGGACCACTATACCCTACGGATGTGGGCATACCAGAAAACATACTATTTGTCCAGCCAATAAACTCACCTGTTTTTTTATGGTACTTTTCAGCCTCAACATTTAGTGCCTTTGCTGATAAATCATCGTTTTGATTTAGCCGTTTCCCTTCAAGAACGGGAAAGCAGTAAGCTAATGAAACTGCCATAAAAAGGGCAATTATAATTATGTGTTGCTTATTTTTTGTGTAAAACTCCTTTAACATATTTTTTTGGTTGTGAGTATTTTTATATTGCCAACGGCAAAAGTAATTTGCAAACGGTAATAATAGTATTAAACGTTTATTTTACAAAACTTTGCACAAGGCAATAGTATTACTTTACAAATATGCTTTTATTGATAGATAACTACGACTCTTTTACCTATAATCTTAAAGATTATTTTGAGCAACTGGGAGAAGAATGCTTAGTGATAAGAAACGATGCGCTTACTATTGATGAGATAGATAAATTAAATTTTGATAAAATTGTACTGTCTCCCGGTCCTGAACGCCCGCAAACAGCAGGAATTTTAAATACAATTATTCAGCACTATTATTTGCGGTATCCTATATTGGGTATTTGTTTAGGGCATCAGGCTTTGGGCGAGTTTTTTGGAGCAAAACTGGTAAAAGCCAGCTATCCTATGCACGGCAAAGTATCACTAATAGAACATAACGGTGATGAGATTTTTAATACTTTACCAAAAAAATTTGAAGTGTGCAGGTATCATTCATTAATTTTAGTAGATATTAAGCCAAAGACATTAAAAATTGTAGCAAAGACCGAAAGTGAGGAAATTATGGCAATAAAGCATACTATATTGCCCATTTGGGGGGTGCAATTCCACCCTGAAGCAGTTTTAACTCAGCACGGTATCAGCTTACTTAGAAATTGGCTTGTAACAGTGGATACTAAAACGTTAGAATTTGAGTAGCGAATGGCTATATTTGTATTTTCATAAAGAAGATAGTAATGGAGTATAACCTAAAACAGCAAGGAGAGTACAAGTTTATTGAAGAGGGAGAAGGTGAAATACTATTGCTTTTGCACGGTTTGTTCGGTGCGTTAAGCAACTGGAGCGATGTTATAGAGCGGTTTTCCAGTAACTACAAAGTAGTTATTCCTATGATGCCTATTTACGATATGCCAGTGCTATCTACCAGCGTGAAGGGATTATCCAACTTTGTTGAAGGTTTTGTAAAAGAGATGGGCTATACAAAAATGACTGTTTTGGGCAACTCATTAGGCGGGCACGTTGCCTTGGTATATAGCCTTAAAAATTTAGATAAAATTCATAGCATGGTGCTCACGGGCAGTAGTGGCTTATACGAAAATGCTATGGGAGGTTCATACCCTAAAAGGGGAGATAAAGAGTATATGAGGAAAAAAGTAGAATATACTTTTTATGACCCCGCAACTGCAACCGATGAGTTAGTAGATGAGGTTTTTGAGATTACTAACAATAGGATGAAAATTCTGAAAATTTTGGCAATGGCGAAATCAGCTATACGCCACAATATGCGTAAAGACCTTAATAAGATAGACGTACCCGTGTGTTTAATTTGGGGAAAAGACGACAATGTAACCCCGCCCGAAGTAGCCGAAGAATTTTTAGAACTAATGCCACAGGCTGAATTGCATTGGGTAGATAAGTGTGGTCATGCACCCATGATGGAGCAACCCGAGCAGTTTAATATAATTTTGGATGGTTTTTTAGACAGAATGTATAACAAAACCACAGAGTCTGCTAAATGATTGCTAAGGAATTAGTATCAAAACGGCTATTTCCTCTTAAAAAATCAGATAATTGCGGAAAGGCATTAGAACTATTAAACGAGTTTGATATTGCTTTTTTACCCGTAGTAGATACCGATAAACATATAGGCTATGTTGCAGTTTCAGACCTGTTGGAAGCCAACGAGAATGAAACAATAATGGCTTATACCAATAAGGCTGTTGTATCAAAAGTGTACGAGTACCAACATCTTTTTGATGTTATTACCGTTTTTAGTGAGATAAGCTCATCTACAATATCAGTGGTTGATAAGGAGGATAAATTTATAGGCATCATATCAGCAAAAGAGCTGGTGAACAATATGGCTTCGCTAAATGCTTTTAGCCAGCAAGGCAGTATAATAACTATTGAAGTACCCGCCATTAGCTACTCACTAAGCGAAATTTCAAGGCTAATAGAATACAATAATGCTAAAATACTTAGCTTATATGTTAACACTGTGGCAAATGAGCCTACCCAACTACAAATTAGTATAAAACTAAACACTACTGATGTAAAATCTGTTATCGCTACTTTTGAGCGGTATGGTTATCCCATTTTAGCTTCGTATTTTCGAGAAGTGGATTCTGACGATTTGAAAAACCGTTACGATTCATTGATGAAGTTTTTAAACATTTAATGTTCAACCCAAAACATTGGTTCACCTTCTTTTTGGGGCTTTTCGTTTTGTTGGCAACAACTCAGCTAAAGGCACAGAATACAATTGCCGATAGTACCTATATAGTAGGTAATATATATATACAAGGAAACAAGCTCACCAAAAAACATATAATTTTAAGAGAATTGACTTTTGCTAAAGGAGATACACTTAGCAAGCGTAAACTCAAAAAGCTACGCAATAGGGGCATGAGGCAGGTTTTTAACCTCAAACTATTTACCTCAGTAGTTATAGAAATTGAACTGAAAGATACATTCGGCATTTCTGATATAAACATCTTTTTAAAAGAAAGATGGTATCTTTTTGTAATACCTATATTAGAAATGGGCGATAGAAATTTTAACGAATGGTGGGAAACCAAAAGGATAGATAGGCTGAACTACGGCGTTAATATTACACGGTTTAATACACGCGGACGAAATGAAACCATACGTGTAAACCTACAAAGCGGATTTACCAGAAAAGCATCTTTAGATTATACCTTCCCTTATATTAATAAAAAACTAACCATTGGTGCGGCTATTAACTTTACCTACTCTGATAATAAAGAAGTATGGTACAAAACCGAAAACAATAAACTAAGGCAATACAGAGACCCTGATAATATTCTTTTTAGAAGGTACAAATCTGCATTAGTACTTAATTATAGAAAAAAGATATATAGTCAGCATAGATTTATAAACGAGTATAATAATTTAAGAATTGCCGATACAGTAGTAACCACCGCTTTAAACCCCAATTTTTTTCGCAGTGCAAATACCAACCAGCAAACTATATATACTGCCTACAGCTATACCTATGATATTAGAGATTTTAGACCATATGCGCTAAATGGGTTTATGTTTTCGGGAGAGGCGGGTAGATATACTTTTTTTGATGGAGAAAATCCGTTTTACCGCATTCGTTTATTAGGCGAGTATTATAAAAAAGTAGCTCACAAAAGTTATTTAAGTTTTTCGGGGGCAGTAAAATACTCATCCACCAGCAACCAGCCTTATAACTTGTACAGAGCATTTGGATATAACTATTTTGTAAGAGGGTTTGAGTATAATGTTATTGATGGGCAACACGCCGCTTTGGGTAAAGTAGAGTATAAGTATAATATATTAGAACAAAGGCAATACACAGTAAACACTACCAAATTTAAAAAATTTAATACCATACCCATAGCCGCTTATATAAAATTATATTACGATGGCGGCTATGTAGAAAACCCAAACGCAACCGCTGATAATACCTTTGCCAACACCTATTTAAACGGGTACGGTATTGGCATAGATTTGGTTACTTATTACGATAGGGTGATAACGTTTGAATATTCTTTTAACAATATAGGGCAAAGAGGCTTATTTTTGCGTTTCAATTCCACTTTTTAAGCCCTTTAAAAAGAAATGAAAATAGCACTGTACGGTAGAAATTTAAAAGACGATGGAAGTAGTAACTTTATTACCAACTTAGCCTCATTTTTTGCTGAAAACAATATTACTACCTACGTACATAAATATATTTATGAGAGTTTTTTGAGCAAAACAAAAGATTTTTCATTGGCTATTGAAAAGTATGATGAAGAAGATTTTGCAGATATTGCTGCCGATTTTTTAATATCTATTGGGGGAGATGGAACATTGCTTGATACCGTTAAACTGATTAAGAAAAAAAATATCCCCGTATTGGGTATAAATACTGGTAGGTTAGGCTTTTTAGCTAATGTAGCACAAACTGAAGTACATGAAGCTCTATCCGACTTAATAAACGGTAACTACACTATTGATGCTCGAGCATTATTACACCTTAAAGGGGCTGAAAATTATTTTAACGGGCTTCACTTCTCGCTAAACGACTTTGTTATTCATAAAAACGATACCTCATCAATGATAGTGGTAAACACGTTTTTAAATGGAGAGTTTTTAAATGGATACTGGTCTGATGGGTTAATTATTTCTACCCCAACGGGTTCAACGGGCTATTCACTAAGTTGTGGTGGTCCTATATTATTTCCTCACTCCGAAAGTTTTGTGGTAACTCCCATTGCCCCCCACAATTTAAATGTGAGACCCATAGTAGTGTCTAATAAAAATATAATATCGTTTGAGGTGGAGGGGCGGAGTAGTTCGTTTCTTATTAGCCTTGATTCTCGTTCAGTATCAGTGCCTTATACCTCAAGGCTAACTATCCAAAAAAGTAATTTAGAGCTTAATTTGGTACAGCTAAAAGGGCAAAATTACCTATCTACATTAAGAAAAAAGCTAATGTGGGGGCTTGATAAAAGAAACTATGATAGGTAGTGAATGGTATAAATAAAATAAATTTTTTTAAAAATTAATAGATTTTTACATTGCAAGCCATATATTTGTAGCAATCGTATTTTAAACATGATAAAGATTAAGGATTTATTACTGCTTGCTGTATTAGCATTGGGCATTTCGGAAGTAAAAGCTCAGGACAAAGAATGGGGTGGATTTTTGGGTATTTCTGTATACAATGGCGATTTATCGCAAAGCCCTATCCCTATTAGAGGTATGCGCCCAGCTATTGGGGGTTTTTACCGTTACAATTTCAATCCCCATTGGGCTATTAAAACAGGTTTAAACTTAGGGTATATAGCCAGTTATGATAAATTTAGCGGGGCGGGAACGTTTCGTGAGTCAAGAAATTTAAGTTTTCACTCCCCATTAGCTGAGTTATCAATGGTGGTTGAGTACAACTTTATGAAATATGTGGCAGGATCAAGAAAATACAAGTTTACCCCTTATGTATTTGGTGGTATAGCTGGTTTTTATTTTAACCCGAAAACGAGTTATTTGAAACAAGACTACAATTTAAGAGATTATGTCACTGAGCAAAGTCAAGCAGATGGTATGTACAGCCCGGTAGGATTAGCAATTCCTTTAGGTATTGGGGTTAAATATAGTTTAGGGCGCAAAAAATTGTGGAACTTAGGCTTTGAGTTTGGTTGGAGAATGACCTTTACTGATGATATAGATGATGTAAGTGGTGCGTTACCTAATAATTTTAATCCAGCATCAGGCACAGGTATAGCAGATGATTTGGCATACAGAGGTTTCCCTGTTGATGGGAAAAACTGGCAGAACACTTGGAACAGAGGTAACCCTGATAAGAATGATTCATACTACTTTTTTGGTGTAACAATCTCTAAAACTATACGTAAATTCTCGTGTAGATTTTAATAAAAAAACGAAAAATATTTGTAAACGGGTCAAGTTTTTATGCTTGACCCGTTTTTTATTTAGTTCAATATAATTTTTTCTTTATAAGAACGTTTATATACTTTAGTACCATGTTTTTAAAACGCTTTATACTTATTTGTCTTCTTTTGGCTTCAACAGGTGTTTTTGCTCAAAAGAGTAATGTCGAGGTAGGAGTAATGGTGGGAGGCACCAACTACACCGGTGATATGATTGATTCACGCTTTAAAGAGGTGAATTTTTCAGCTGGAATTATCCTTCGATACAATCCAAATTATAACTTCTCTTTACGGGGAAGTTTATTTTATGGTAAACTTAATGGAGACGATGCAAACCTAAGCGACCCCGCCCTAAGACAACGAAACCTTAACTTCTTTTCACCCTTGTTTGAGTTTTCAGGGCAAGTAGAGTGGAATTTATTTGGCTTTGATGCTTATGGAACAAAAGGAGGGAAACGTTTTTCACCATACTTATTTGCAGGTGTAGGAATTTTTAAATTTAACCCCAAAACAAATCTAAACGGAGAAGAGTTTGAACTACAACCATTAGGCACCGAAGGGCAAGGAACAACACCACTACAAGGAAGAAAGAAGTATGCACTAACACAGGCATCACTTCCATTTGGAGGAGGAATAAAACTAAGACTCGCAAAAAGGGTGGTTCTAGCCTTAGAGTATGGTACTAGATTTACATTTACAGACTATTTGGACGATGTGAGTTTAACCTATGTAAACCCAACAATAATAGGAGCACAATATGGCACTAATGCCGAAATTTTATCAAATAGGAGTGGAGAAGACCAAGGAGAATTCGATATAATTACACAAAAAGGAAATCAGAGGGGGGATAAAGATACTCGTGATTGGTATAACTGGTTCGGAGTTACATTGTCATATACTATTAATCTTCATAAAGTAAAGTGTTACAAGTTTTAAATAAAACAAACAAAAAGAAACTTTTTTTAGTAGGCGTACTTATTATAGCGTTTATAAACACAAGCGCACAACGATGGGAGATAGGCGGGCTTTTAGGAGGTACAAACTATTTAGGAGACATAGCAAAAGAACCCAATATTAGTTCAACCAATGCAGGCATTAATTTATGGGGACGGTATAATATATCACGTCATTTTTCGTATCGTTTTGGTTTAGGCTATGGCACTATAAATGCGCACGATTCTTTATACCCTGCAAATAGGCAAAGAGGGCTTGGGTTTCGTTCAAGAATATGGGAGTTTTCTAATATTATCGAGTTTCATTACAATCCTTTTGGGTTAATTCATCCAAAAAATAAAAACTCTACATTTTATGTACTCACAGGTATAAATTTGTTTTACTTTAATCCACAAACACGGTATAATAGTAAGTGGATAGATTTACAACCACTGGCTACCGAAGGGCAAAACCTTGAAGGCGGGAGCGGAAAATACTCTCGTGTTTCGGTGTCAATACCATTGGGTGTGGGCTATAAACATAAACTGGATAGACACTGGATTGTAGGCTTTGAGATTGGGTATAGATATACCTATACCGATTTTTTAGACGATGTGAGCGGTAACTATCCAAATTTAGAAGAACTAAGAGACAAAAACGGGCTGCTTGCCGTTAACCTTTCAGACCCATCAAGTACACAAGCTATAAACCAAGCACTAAGTGCTAAAAACGATATGCGCGGTGATCCACATTTAAACGACTGGTATGCCTTCGCAGGGGTTACATTATCGTATAGGTTTGTAACAATTAGATGCTGGGGAACGTCAAAGAAAAAGAGATTCAATTTAGTTGATTAACTTTGCACTCTTTTTAAAAAAAAGCCATAAAAGATAATGAGCCTGAAAGAACAGATAAACCTTGCACATTTGCCAAAACATATTGCCATAATTATGGATGGTAATGGACGTTGGGCAAAGGGAAAGGGGAAGTTTAGAATTTTCGGGCATAAAAGTGGCGTGGTTTCTGTACGTGAAACTGCTGAAACCTGTGCAGAGCTTGGAGTAAAATACCTAACTCTATACGCATTTTCTACTGAAAACTGGAGCAGACCAAAAAAAGAAATAAATGCCTTGATGGATTTACTGGTGGATACTATTGGAAAAGAAATACCCACATTACAAAAAAATGGCATACGGCTTACAGCCATTGGCGATTTAAATTCGTTACCAAAGGGATGCCAAGAGAAACTACAACGAGCCATTGAAGAAACAAAAAACAATAAGCGGATGCAATTGGTATTAGCACTAAGTTATAGTGCTAAATGGGATTTGACCAACTGTGTGAAAAATATAGCCAAGGATATTAAAGAGGGAACAATTGATATTGAAGCCATTGATGATACCTTGATAGACTCATATTTATCAACCAAAAATATTCCACATCCTGAACTACTAATAAGAACCAGTGGCGAGCAAAGAATAAGCAATTTTTTGTTATGGGAAATTGCCTATTCAGAACTATACTTCACGCCTGTTTTATGGCCTGATTTTAGAAAAGAAGATTTATATAAAGCATTAATTGATTACCAAAAGCGTGAACGTAGGTTTGGAAAAACCGCTGAACAGCTTGTAGCAGGATGAAGTATTTAAAAATTTTAATGTTGGTGGTTTTTCCACTATTGGTACAAGCACAAGATGATACTACTAAGGTAGAGGAATATTTTGAAATGAACTACCAAAGACCTCAAAAATATACCATTGGTGGTATAGGTATAAAAGGGGTGAAATTTCTTGACCAACGCATACTTTCCGTGCTTTCTGGTTTGTATGTGGGCCAGGTAATTACCTTACCTGGCGAAAAACTTACAAACGCTATTGAAAACCTTTGGAAACAAAAGTTTTTTGTGGATATACAAGTGCGGTTGCGGAAAGTGGAGGAAGGAAAAATTTTTATTGATTTTTATTTGGAAGAACGCCCACGAATGGCAACCCCTGGGTTAAGAATTAAGGGACTAAAGAAACGGCACGCCAAAAATTTGAGGGAAGATGCTATTACCGCTCAAAGCGGACAAATAGTTACTGAAAATGTAATACAACGTACAAAAAATGAAGTATTAGAGCATTTCAAAGAGAAGGGGTACTACAATGTTAAAGTTGATATAATAGAAGAACCCGATCCTAATAGGAAAAACTTTGTAAAACTTTTAATTAAAGTAAACAGAGGTTCACGCATGAAGGTGAACGACATAGTTTTTGTAGGAAATAAAAATATAAAATCCTCAAAACTTAGGAAACTTTTTTCTGATACTAAACGAAAAGCATGGTGGCGAGTATTTAAACGCTCAAAATTTATTGAAGAAATTTACGATGAAGAGAAAGAGCAAATAGTAGCTTATTACAATACATTGGGCTATCGTGATGCTGCTTTAATTGCTGATACATTCTATTTGAACGATAGCAAAAGCCTAAATATACAGCTAACCATAAATGAGGGGAGGCAATACTATTTTAGAAATATAACTTGGACAGGTAATACCAGGTTTAGTGCTGACACTTTAGGGGCTCTTTTAGGGATAAAGAAGGGCGATATATATAATCAGGCAGTTTTAGAAACTCGTTTGTTTATGAACCCAAGAGGTTACGATATTTCTGCCCTATATATGGACGATGGGTATTTATTCTTCCAAGTAGTACCTGTGGAGGTGAAAGTAGAGGGAGATTCTATTGACTTGGAAATACGCATACAAGAAGGACCACAAGCTACTATAAGTAGTGTTACAGTTACTGGAAACACAAAAACCAGCGACCACGTAATACTGCGTGAGGTGCGTACAAGACCTGGACAAAAATTTAGCCGTACAGACATACAACGGTCTATACGCGAGCTGGTAGCATTAGGATATTTTAATCCTGAAACAATGGATGTACAACCAAAGCCCAATCCAGCAGCAGGAACTGTTGATATTGTGTATAAGGTAGAAGAACGCTCTAGTGACCAAATTGAACTTTCAGGCGGTTTTGGTAATGGATTTTTAGTAGGAACATTAGGGTTAAATATTTCTAACTTTTCTACTCGAAGATTTTTTAAGAAAAAGGCATGGGATCCATATCCATCAGGAGATGGACAACGCCTAAGCATTAGAGCCCAATCAAATGGACGGTTTTTCCAATCATATAACTTCTCTTTTACCGAGCCTTGGTTTGGGGGTAGAAAACCAAATGCCTTATCGTTTAGTGTATTTCATTCAATTCAAAGGTCTGGAGTAGGCGAAAACCAATCCACTTTAAAAATTACAGGAACTAGTCTTGGTTTGGGCAAGCGTTTGCGATGGCCCGATGATTTTTTCACCATCAATTACTCTCTTAACTATCAGCACTATAATATAAAAAATCAGTTGTTGGGTATTTTTGATTTTTCTGATGGGCGTTCAAACAATATTAACCTAAGACTGTTATTTGCAAGAAACTCTACCGATGATTTAATATTTCCACAAAGTGGCTCAAAATATAATTTCTCTGCCCAAGTAACTCCACCTATATCAGCATTTACAGGTATTGACTATAAAACAGCATCATCTCAACAAAAGTTTAGGTGGATAGAATACCATAAATGGAAATTTGATGCCTTACACTATACCAAATTAGCAAAAAACTTAGTTTTAGCATCAATGATACGCACAGGGTTTATGGGCTTTTATAATAGTGATATTGGAAACGCCCCTTTCGAGCGTTTTTATATGGGGGGGGCAGGTTTAATAGGCTTTAACCTTGATGGTAGAGAGTTAATATCTATGCGTGGGTATAGAGATAACTCCATAACACCTAGGTCTATAGATGCGAATGGTAATATAGGTAATTTTGTAGGTGCAACCCTATACAATAAATTTACTATGGAGTTACGCTATCGTGTTTCTCCTAATCCACAAGCAACAATATATGTTCATAGCTTTTTAGAAGCAGGCAATAGTTGGTCTCGTTTCAAAGATTATAACCCATATAATATGTTACGCTCTGGTGGGGTAGGGGTACGTATATTTTTGCCTATGTTTGGTTTGCTTGGGGTTGACTGGGGTTATGGCTTTGACGAAAATCCATATACACCAGGTTCTAACAAGGGGCAAATTCACTTTTTCATAGGGCAACAATTATAAAAAAATTAAAGGCAATTAGTAAGTATCAGCATGAAAAAATTAGTGTGTATCGTAGCTTTTTTTATCTCAATATCAGCTTTTGGTCAAAGGTTTGCTTATGTAGATTCAGAATATATACTTAACCTAATGCCTTCATACAAATCTGCACAAAAAGAGTTAGATTTTTTATCGCAGCAGTGGGAGAAAGAAGTAGAGAAGAAAAAGGAAGAGTTAGTGAAGTTGGAAAAAAATCTTTCGGCAGAACGGCTATTGTTAACCGAGGATGTAATAAAAGAACGTGAGGAAGATATTAGTAAGAAAAAAAGAGGAATGCGCGAATACCAAATAGGAAAATTTGGAGTAGAGGGAGAGTTGTTTAAAAAGCGACAAGAATTGGTGAAACCCATACAAGATAAGGTATTTGAAGCCATACAAAGGGTAGCAAAAGATAATGCTTTAGATTTTATTTTTGATAAATCGGGCGGGGTTACCATGTTATATACCAATGCAAAGTATGATAGAAGTGATGAGGTGTTAGAGGAATTAGGGATTTCAACAACAGGAGAAGGAGCTGGGCAAACACCAGAAGAAGAGGAGGGGGAAAACTAAAAAAAAGTGGTTTCTTTGCAGCAATAACAAAAAGTAGAAAGAATTTAATAGAAGAATAAAACCTACAAAAATGAAAAAGAGTATCTCAATCTTAGCTTTAGCCTTGTTTTTTTTGCTAAGTGGAAAAGCACTGCAAGCACAGTTTAAAATAGCATATATTTATACCGATTCACTAATTGTGATGATGCCTGGAATGAAAAATGCAGACTCAGCAGTGGCTAAGTTTTCAAAAACATATCAAGATGCTATAAGCAGAAAAGACGCAGAGTATCAAGAAAAATACAAAGAATACCAAGACCTAATCACCCAAAATGGGGGTAGAGAACCTTCTGGTGATCCTATTTTTGACTTATTAGTATCAGACCTGCAAGAGCTTACTCAAAAAATAAATAAGCTACAACAAACTGCGCAAACAGAGGTTACTAAAAAACGCCAAAAAGAGTATGAGCCTATTATTAAAAAGGCTAAAGCGGCCATTACAGCAATAGCTAAAGAAAAGGGATACAACCTTGTTTTAGATGCTAGTTTAGGCTCAATACTATACTCTAACCCTAAAGATAATATTATGACGGCTGTGAAAAAGAAACTGGGTATTAAATAACTAAGTTTTTTAAACCATATTAAAAAGTCCCTTATAAAGGGGCTTTTTTTGTTACTTTTGGTGCAAGTGCAAAACAATAAACAACCCATAGGTATATTTGATTCAGGTATTGGTGGACTAACGGTAGCTAAGGCTATGGCTAAGTTAATGCCCCACGAAAGTTTTATATACTTTGGTGATACCGCTCACCTACCCTATGGTGAAAAATCTACCGAAGCGATAAAAAACTATTCAAAAAAAATAACCGCTTTTTTGCTGGCGCACAACTGTAAAATGGTAGTAATAGCTTGCAACACAGCATCATCAGTAGGGTACAAAGAAGTACTGCCCATGTTTGCTGATAAACAGTTGTTGGTAAATGTGATAGACCCCATAGTCAACCATGTAGCGCAGCGTATTAGCAAAGGTAAAATAGGCATTATAGCTACCAAACGAACCGTAAGCACAAAGGCATATTCTAAAAAAATTAAAGAAACGGCAGCACATTTACAAATAGCCGAACTGGCTACACCTCTTTTAGCACCAATGATAGAAGAAGGTTTTTTTAATCATAATATTAGCCAAACTATTATTAATAGCTATTTAAGCAAACCTACATTGCAGCATATAAATGCGTTAGTATTGGGCTGTACTCACTATCCCTTAATTCAAGGCGAGATAGAGAAGTACTACCACCAGCATAATAAAAAAGTTGAAGTAGTTGACAGTGCTACCGTAGTAGCGCAACAGGTGCAGCATATACTGGTAGCAAATAACTTAGAAACCAAAGAAACCAAAGCCCAATATCGTTTTTTTGTCTCTGATTATACCACTGCATTTGAAAAAACAGCGCAATTATTTTTTGGCGAGAAAGTGAAATTAGAACATTACCCGCTTTGGTAATAGCATGGCAAACAAAGGCAAAATATTAATTATTGATACTGTACACCCATACTTGGTAAAGCAATTACCTTCTATTGGCTATACGGTACATTATGAGCCAGATATAGCCCCCAATGCTGTAAAAGATAGTATAGGCAACTACACAGGGGTAGTAGTACGCTCCAAAATACAGTTAACAAAAGAGATTTTAAATAATGCCACCCAGCTAAAATTTATTGCTAGGGCAGGCTCTGGCATGGATGGTATTGATGTTGACTGTGCTAAAAGCAAGGGCATAGTATGTTTTAATACCCCCGAAGCAAACAAAGATGCTGTGGGCGAGCAAGCCGTAGGTATGTTATTATCGCTATTAGCCAATATCCAAAAATCATACAGTGAAGTAAAAAAAAGTATTTGGGAGCGAGAAGGCAATAGAGGGTACGAATTATCTGCATTAACTTTGGGTATAGTGGGCTATGGAAACACAGGAAGCGCATTTGCCCAAAAACTTAGCGGCTTTGGCTGCAAAATTATTGCTTATGATAAGTACAAAAAAAATTTTGGAAACAATAGGGTAGAAGAAGCGAGTATGAATAGCATATACCAGCAAGCTGATATAGTAAGTTTTCACCTGCCTTTAACACAAGAAACTCAAGCCTTAATTACTACTCAATACCTATCAAAGTTTAAAAAAGATATTTTTTTGCTCAACCTATCAAGAGGTAAAATAATGCAAACTGCCGATATTATCACAGGTTTAAAGCAAGGTAAACTTAGGGGAGTAGCCCTTGACGTATTGGAAAATGAAAAAATAACTGAATATACTTTTGATGAACGGGAGCAACTTTCCAACCTCACCTCCTTTCCTCACGTTTTAATAACAAGCCATATAGCTGGCTGGACTCATGAATCCTATTATAAGATTTCGTATAGCTTATTTCAAAAAATAAGTAAGCTGTAAAAAAATCTTTTCTCACAAACACCCACAATGCCTTCCTGCTAAGGGAATAAACATTTTTTTTACTTAAAAAACCTGCGTATGAAAAGGATACTATACCTATGCCTATTGCACATGGTGTGCACAATTGTGAATGCTCAAACCAACTTTGGAGAACTTAAAGTTACCCTTATTGATAGTGTAACCAAAGAACCAGTATTTCTTGCTCAAGTAGCCGTAAAGCTAAAAGGAGGCTTAGTAACCTCAAAAGCATCAAATGATAAAGGACAAGCAGTATTTAAACGCCTTTCACCTGAAAAATATTCAGTATTTGTTCATTTAACAGGGTATAGAGAACAAGAAATTGCTGGTATTCCTATCACTGCCGATGCACCCATATCCATCACCCTATTTTTGGTTAGTACAAGTGATACTGTTAGCGGTAGCACTGTAATTATTTATGTAGAACCTTTGATACCTATATATGTTACAGGAACTAAAATTCTTAAAATTACTGAGGGGGCAATACGCAATAATATAAACCAATTAGCAAACATAACACCAGGTGTTTTTTCTCAAGATGGCGGAGCTTTATCTTTGGGGGGTAATAGACCTGGCAACCATAGAGTATTGTGGAATGGGGTATGGCTTGACGGTAATAATATATCGGGTTTTCCAACTCATTCAGTACAAAGCGCATCAGTTATTTTAGGAGGCTTCTCTGCCGAGTATGGTAATTTATTAGGAGGTGTGATAACCCTAAATACTCCAAGACCTGGACTTAATACCATAAACAAAGTAGAAGTAATAAGCTCGAGCTTGTTTGATAAGTATCATAATAATAATGCAGAAGTGTTTTTTATGGGACCTTTATGGGTTAAGGATAAAGGGAGAAAGAATAAGGAAAGGGTGAAGTTAGGGTATTTGCTGTCAGGTAATTATAATTATCAAGCCGATAGGCGACCTTCCGCTATTGATGTATGGCAACTAAACCCCGAAAAACAAAAAGAACTTGAAGCCAATCCTATACGGCAATCGCCGCAGGGGCAGGGGTTTGTTTCAGCAGCGGAGTTTATTACACGCAACGATTTGGAAAAAGTGAGGGCAAATCAAAATATACCCTCCACCAATACCTCATTTTTAGGTGAATTAAATTTTGCACCTAATGATAGGCTTCAAATCTTGTTGGGTGCTAAATACGATTATGGAAACACTATAAACTACAACTATGGCAACACGCTATTCAACTCGGCAAACAATTCGCAAACTATAACGCATAACCTATTAAGCTATATAAGCCTAAATCATAGTTTTAAAGTAAAAGAAAACAGTGTAATTAGCAATGCTTACTATACCCTTCGGGTTGATTATCAGTCGGGTTGGGCAAAATCTCAAGACCAGCAGCATGGCGATGACTATTTTAGATATGGACATATAGGAGAATATAAAACATATAGTACCCCCGCATATGAATTTATAGAAGATAACGAGAACACAAAAATAGATAGTGTAGTAGCTAATGGGCAAGTGTATCTTTTAAAAAACTATTACCGCCAAACGGGGAATAGACTTGTTGATACGCTGGTTACTTTTGATAGAACAAACACAAGCAACCCCTTATTGGCAAGCTATACCGATTTGTTTTACAGCTTATCACCAAGGGGAAGCATAAACTCCATAACAGATATACGCAGTAGTGGGGCAGGGCTTGTTAATGGGCAAAACCCCATAGGAGTGTACTCTAATTTATGGAATAATATTGGACGTGGTGTGCAAGGATATGGCAAAAGTCAAAGAGAACAATTTGGATTTAATGCTACGGGACAAATAAGCACCAAAAACCACGATATACGTTTTGGGGTGTATTTTGAACAACGTGTGCAAAGAAGCTGGAGTGTAAATGCCAATAGTTTATGGACTTTGATGTGGCAATTAGCAAATAATGGTTTAGAGCTTGACACGGATAACCCAATACTTTTAACTGATGCCAACGGTATATTTAGCGATACTATTAATTACGGTTTCAAACAATCATCAGCACAGTCAACATTTGATAAACGCCTGCGTCAAAAACTTATTGCTGAAAATGAAAGGGATAACAATCAAAGGGTAATAGATGAGAATAGTTTTTTAGATGTAAACGCATACAACCCTAATACATTCTCGTTATCAATGTTTAGTGCCAATGAATTATTAAACAACGGCAATAGCTATGTTAATTATTTTGGCTACGACTATTTAGGCAACAAGATTAAAGGATATAGAAGTATTGATGATTTTACTGATGATGAGCTAAACAGAACTGTGGGAGCTTATATGCCTACCTATGCTGCTACTTTTATTCAAGATAAGATGACGTTTAAAAACTTTACCCTACGTGCAGGGCTTAGAGTTGAAAGATATGATAATAATACACCAGTGCTAAAAGATGCGTTTTTATTATACGATGCAAAAACAGCAACAGAAGTAAAAGAAATTAGTGGCAATGAGGTAAAACACCCCCAAAGTATTGGTAATGATTATATAGTATATGTTGATGATGCTAAAAACCCTTCACTAATTACAGGGTATAGAAACGGAGTAACGTGGTACAACGCAAGAGGACTTCAGGTTTCAGACCCTGCTGTAATTGCCGAAAAATCTAAAAGCAGTACTATACAGCCCTATTTAGTAAACCCAAATCAAACCAATATTACAAAATCGGTATTTACAGATTATAAGCCACAGGTATTGGTATTGCCACGTTTGTACTTTGATTTCCCTATAAATAATAACGCGCGTTTTTTTGGAAGCTATGATGCTCTATCACAACGCCCAACCAATAATTTTGCCTCAATTTCACAATACTATTATTTACCGTTTAACCCAACCAATATTATAGGCAACCCAAATTTAAAACCTCAGCTATCTTTTAATTATGAGTTGGGCTTTAAGCTAAAAGTATCACATAAATCGGCATTGGGCCTAACGGCTACATACAAAGAGCAACGCAACCTTATACAACTATTTAGGTATAATTACGCTTACCCTGTAAGTTACACCTCATTTGCCAATATAGATTTTGCTACCATAAAAAGTTTTACTATACAGTATATATATAAGCACAACAAACGCTTGGAGTTTGATGCATCGTATGTATTGCAGTTTGCAGATGGCACAGGCTCATCAGCAGGTTCACAACAAGCCTTAGTAGCAGTGGGGCAACCAAATTTAAGAACGTTATTTCCTTTAAGTTTTGATGTGCGCAACAACATTAAGTTTAATATTAGCTACTACTCTAAAAATGGGAAAGAGTATAGCGGACTACGAATAGCTAACAGAAAAATATTTGAACACATGGGGGCGGTATTAAATTTAAATGCCTTTTCAGGTTTGCCATTTACCCCCAATCAGTTGCCCACCCCCAATGCACAAAGTGGAATAGCAAATCGCAGTCCTATCAAAGGTTCACCATTTGGGGCAAGATTGCCATGGCAAGTTCAAAGTGAGTTAAGCGTGTTTAAAGATGTGCAGGTACAGTTAGGCAAAACTAAAGGTAAACCAAAGTTGGGGCAATTACGCTTTAGTTTATTAGTAAATAACCTGCTGAATGTGAAAAATATACGCGCTATTCATCCTTATACAGGTTCAGCATCAACGGATGGCTGGTTAGAGTCAGAACAAGGAAAACAGGCTGCCAAAGATGCAATTAGCAACCAAGCGTTTATAGACCTATATAATACTGCTTTGGCAAACCCCAATTTTTTTACTATGCCGCGAAGGGTTCGTTTAAGTATAGCATTAACGTTTTAAACAGTTGGTTAATAAATTATTATGACGTAGTAAGCAGATTACTAAAAGCAGATAGAAACAGGATGGAAAAAAATATTTTTTACTGTTGTTACAACCTCAACTTTAAAAATGTCGTTTCTATTGCCATAGGTATTTTATCTATTCGTCGGATTTAATTTGACGTTAGTAAAATTGTTTGAAAAAATATAAACGTAAATGTTTAGTGATTTATTGTGCTAAATGTAAAATTAATTTTAAATTGTGCCCTTGATTTAGGGATAACCTCAAGATTAAAAACTATTACCAAACCAAGCTGATATGAGAAGAAAAATTTACCTGTTTTTATTAGGTATTATGCTGTCATCGGTAGCAATGGCGCAGTCGCAATTCGGAGAGATTAGAGGAACCGTGATTGACGAGGACACGAAAGAAGGGCTTATCGGAGCCACCGTTCAGGCTTATCAAGGTGGGCAACGAATTACTGGTGCAGCTACAAATTACGAAGGAAAGTACAGTATTAAAGGTCTTAAACCTGGGAGATATGAGATTAAAGTCTCTTTTTCAGGGTATCAAACCAAAATTGTTGAAGATTTAAGAGTAACACCTGATGCAATAACTTTTCAAGATATACAATTAGGTGAGTCTGCTCTAATTACAGCAGACGTTATAATTAGAGTGAAAGCCCGCCCCCCCATTATAAAAGGGGATGAGTTAGGCAGAACTATTGATAATGTTAAAAAAATACCCACCCGTGGTATTAATGGACTAACCAATACAGTTGCAGGTGTTATATCTATTGATGGAGGTACACCCAGTTTTAGAGGTGCGCGTACATCAGGTACTGCTTATTATATTGATGGTGTAAGAGTTATTGGTAATATTAACCTACCACAAAGTGGTATTGGGCAAACCAATGTTATCACTGGTGGCGTATCAGCAGAGTATGGAGATTTTACTGGAGGGGCAATTAGTATTACTACACCCGCCCCCACAAGTAGGTCGTTTAAACATTTTGAGGCAATTACTTCAAGTTTGTTTGATCAATACCATTTTAACTTATTTGAAATGGCATTATCAGGACCAGTATTAACTAAAAACAAAGGTCGCTCCACAGAGCGTACAGTTTTAGGATATACTATGGCGGGTAATTTTAGATACTCAGCCGACCGTTCTCCATCAGCATTGGGAGTTTGGAGAGTAAAAGAAGATAAACTTAAAGAGTTAGAAGCAAACCCTATTCGCTCTGCACCGCAAGGGCAAGGCTTTGTCCCCTCTGCTGAGTTTATTACGCAAGGTGATTTAGTGAACGTACAAGCTAATCCTAATGTACCTTCTTATGTAGTAACCACTATCGGTAATCTTAACTTTGCACCTACTGATAAAATCCAAGTAATTTTAGGGGCTAAGTATGATTATGTAAACAATATTAATTACAACTACCGTAACAACCTGTTTAACTTTAATAACAATTCACAAAGAATTCAACACAGTTTGTTAAGTTATTTAAGTTTCACTCAAAGGCTAATTACCTCTGAAGATTTTGACACAAAGAGCAAAAAATCTAACCCAATAGTAGAAAATGCATATTATACCGTTCGTTTAGAATATCAATCTAACTGGAATACTACTCAAGATGCTGTGCATCAAGATAATATTTTCGATTACGGTTATGTAGGCAGATTTAGAACATATAGCCAACCCGCTTTTGAATTTGTTGGTGGTGGAAATGAAAACACATCGCCCGACACTATTAATTATAAAGGGCAAACTTATATTATAAAAAACTATCGCCGCCAAACGGGTAATAGACCCATTGATACCTTATTTACTTTTGATAGAGGTAATACCCGCAACCCTTTGCGCTCAAACTATACCAGTGCATATTATGATTTATTAGGGCAAGATGCTATTAACTCAATATTTGATGTTCGTAGTAGTAATGCAGGCTTGGTAAATGGGCAAAACCCAATTGCTATTTATTCATTAATGTGGAACAACGTTGGCGCACTTACAGCAGGTTATGGTAAAAGCCAAAACGAGCAGTACAGTTTAAATGCCTCTGGTGAAGTTACAATAAAAGGGCACGATATAAAATTTGGGGTTTACTATGAACAAAGAGTATCTCGCTCGTGGAATGTGGCATCAAATGGGTTGTGGACTTTGATGTGGCAATTAATGAACAACGGTATTGAGTTGGATACAGAAAATCCAATACCTGTATTTGATGAGAACGGTATTTTTAATGATACAGTTAGGTTTAACTTAGTTCAAGGCGAAGGGCAATCAACCTTTGATAAAAATTTCCGCCGTAGATTAATTGAGCGTGGTGTTACCGATAATTATGGTAACCCTATTACTGAAACATCGTATGTTGATATAAACTCTTTCGACCCTAATGATTTTCAGTTAAGTGATTTTAGTGCTGATGAGTTATTAAACAATGGTAATCGTTTCGTAAGTTACTTCGGCTACGATTACTTAGGCAACAGAATAAGAGGGAGCAGAGGGATTAGTGATTTCTTAAGCCCTAATAGAGAAATAGGAGCTTATATGCCTATATACTCTGCAATGTTTATTCAAGATAAATTTGCTTTCAAAGACCTTATTTTCCGTATCGGTGTTCGTATTGAGCGTTTCGATAATAATTTACCAGTACTTAAAGACCCATTTTCATTATATCCAATTCGCACAGCAGGCGAGGTTAACGAAATTGGAGGCAATGATGTAGTACATCCAAGTAGTATAGGCAATGACTATGCAGTATATGTAGATAATGTATCAAACCCCAACAATATCCTAGGATATAGAAATGAGTTGGAATGGTTTAATAGTGATGGTATTAAAATTTCCGACCCTTCTGCATTAGCAAATAACTCGAATACAGGTACCATACAACCTTATTTGGTTGATGCTGAGAACGATGCGGTAGGTATATCTTCATTCGTTGATTATAAGCCTCAAATAAATGTACTACCCCGTATTTGGTTTGATTTTCCTATCAACAAAGCATCAAGATTTTTTGCCAGCTATGATGTAATAGCACAAAGACCTTCGAATATATTTGCAACAGTTAATGACTATTTTTACCTGCGTTTCAACCCCACAACTATTGTAAACAACCCTAATTTGAGACCTCAAATAACCACTGACTATGAGATTGGTTTCAAACAAAGATTAACAGATAATACTTCAGCCTATCAAGCAGCTTTAAGTATTGTAGCGTCATATCGTGAGCAACGTAACCTTATTCAACTGTTCCGTTATAACTACGCATACCCTATTGATTATACTTCGTTTGGTAATATTGATTTTTCTACAATTACCAGCTATCGTTTAGAGTACGAACTTAGAGGCTTAGGTAACTTGAATATGGATGCCAATTATACCTTATTGTTTGCAAACGGTACAGGTTCAAACCCAGGGTCGCAGCAAGCATTAATATCTGTTGGACAACCTAATCTACGTACATTATTCCCGCTTAATGTTGATGTAAGACATAATATTAAGTTAAACATATACTACGATTTTAAAGGTGGAGACAAATACGATGGTCCAGTTTGGGGCAAATCAAAAATATTTGAGAATGCTGGTATAGGTGTAACCTTCAATGCTTTCTCTGGCTTACCATTTACTGCAAACCAATTGCCAACACCAAATGCACAAGCAGGTGTAGTAGTACGTAGCCCAATTAAAGGTACTCCGTTTGGTTCTCGTCTTCCATGGCAATTACAAAACGATATTAATGTATATAAAGGTGTTCAAGTTAAATTAGGGCGTAACAAGTCTGGAAAAATTAGACACGGTCAGCTTAAATTCTTATTTTGGATACAAAATTTCCTTGACATAAATAATATAAGAGGAGTACACGCATTTACAGGATCACCATCTGATGATGGATGGTTAGCTTCAAACTTAGGGCGTGAGTCAATTAGAAACGCAGTTGATGCACAATCGTTTGTAGATTTGTATAATACAGCACTTGCAAACCCAGGATTTTTTAGCTTACCGCGTAGAATTAGGTTAAGTATATCCCTTGATTTTTAAATTATAGTTAAACAAAAAAAATAATCGATATGATAAGTAAAAATATATCGGCAATCTTATTTACCAGCCTAATATTACTAATCGGCAGTGCTGATGTAATGGCAAAAGAAGTAATAGGATTACCCAACTCTCCAAAGTCAGGTAAGCAGTTTCAGCGTCGTTCAGCACCTTGTGAGCCAGCAACCTTTCAGGCAGATTTAGATATAAATAATGTTCGTGCAAGAATATTAAATGGTGGTGATATGTGGTGGGACTTGAATAGTGTGGCACGCTATGAAATACCTAAAACAACCACAGGGTCAAATGCAATTCGTAAAAACTCTCTTTTCGCAGGTGCTATATGGATAGGAGGATTAGACCCAGGAGGAAACCTTAAAGTAGCTGCAATGACCTATCGTCAAGGTGGTAGCGATTATTTCCCTGGTCCTTTAGATAGTATTAGCGCAACCACAGAGTCAGCACGTTGTAAGTTTTACGATAAAATTTATAAAATAAATCAAGAGGATATTGTTAAAGCATTTAACGATCCTAATGAAGCAATCGACGATATTTCAGGGTATCCAGGTAGTGGTGATAGAACTTTTAAAGAATCTAGTAATATAGCACCTTACTTTGATGCTAATGGGGATGGTTTTTATGATATATTCGGTGGAGACTACCCCGTGTTAGACCCCTCGCGCCCAGCTGATAAAAACACTCCAGAAGATCAACCCGATCAAATGCTAACTTTTGTATATAATGACAGAGGTAATATCCATTCAGAAACTTCTGGAATACCCATTGGGCTTGAATTAGTTACCACAGCATTTGCTTTTAGAACTAATGATGAGGTGAATAATATGACCTTTTATAGAACTAAAATTACCAATCGCTCTCCCGATGCTGTTAGAGATTGTTATTTCGGGCAATGGGTAGATGCAGATTTGGGTAACTTTTCTGATGACTATGTTGGCGTTGATACTTCTCGTGATTTAGGCTTTTGTTATAACGGTGATGATGATGATGAAGGTATCTTAGGATATGGAACTAATCCCCCATCTGTAGGTACTGATTTTTTTGAAGGACCTAAAGATGAAAACGGTGTTGAGTTAGGCGTAGCAAAGTTTATGTATTATAATAATGACTTTTCAGTAATTGGTAATCCTACAATAGCTGAACATTATTATGGCTATTTAAGAGGTATTTGGAAAGACGGTTCTCCAGTTACATTTGGAGGAAATGGATATAATACAGGTTCTCCTACAGATTTTATGTTTCCTGACGATCCAGCAGAAGTATCGGGATGGCATGAGAAATCTGCAGGTAACACACCAGGAGACCGTCGTTATATTCAGTCATCAGGCCCATTTACTTTAGAGCCTGGAGCAGTAAACTTTGTAACCGTAGGTGTTGTTTGGGCACGAGCCACCACTGGTGGTGCTACTGGTTCATTAAGTTTATTACGCTCGGCTAGTGATAAAGCACAAAAACTATTTAATAATGATTTTGATATTCTTGATGGGCCTAATGCTCCTGATGTACTTATTAATGAGCTTGACCGTGAGGTAGTGATGACTTTTACGAATACAAACTCGCTAAAAGTTGAAAAATATCGTGAGGAAGTAAAAAGTAGTTTTCAATTCCAAGCACCATTAGTATATAAATTTCAGGGATATATAGTGTATCAATTAGCGGATGCTAATGTTACAGATTTAAATAATAGCGATAGGGCACGTATCGTATTCCAATGCGATATTAAAGATCAACTATCACAAATTATTAATCAAGAGTTTGATGAAGTAGTGGGAGTATCTGTGCCTGTTGAAAAAATAAATGGTAATGATGCGGGTATTGTACATTCGTTTTCATTAAAAGAAGATCTATTTGCAGCAAGAGATAAACGATTAGTAAACTTTAAAACATACTACTATTTAGTAGTATCATATGCTAACCTTACCAACAACCCTAATGAAGATGCTCAATTTTTAGGTGGACGTATTACATCTGGACCACTTCGCGTAATTCCCCATAAACCAGACCCAAGAGGTACTGGTACTGAAATAGGAGCCGCTTATGGTGATGGTCCTCAAATTACCCGCCGTGCAGGTAGAGGCAATGGTGGTGTAATATTGGAAATGACTGAGGAGACAGAAAAAGCGATATTAAATAGTCCTGATAATAAAGTACCATTTGTAAAATACAAAGGTGGTGCAGGTCCTATAAATATTAAGGTAATAGACCCTTTTAAAATAAAAAAAGGAGATTATGAGTTACGTTTTACAGACTCAACTTTTTTTAATTCTACTGCTGCAATAGGAGATTCTTTAAGTAACCCATTTCGTACCAACTGGTTTTTAGTAAATACAACCACTAATGATACTGTTTTTTCTGATACTGTTATTAATATCGATAACGAGCAAGTGATACCTGAGTGGGGTATATCATTAAGCATTAAACAAGTGATTGGTCCTGGAGACCCTGAAAATCTTAACGATAATGGTAATGGTTTTCTTGAAGCTACCATTGAGTATAATAATAATAATAAACCATGGCTTACAGGCTTGCAGGATGATGATGCTTTCGCCACTAGCCCAACTTTATCTTGGTTTAACTGGATTAGAGCAGGTAAAAATGGCTCAACAGCTTTTGATAACCAAGATTATGAACACGATTTTGCTATTGGTGGTGCTGAAGTTGACCCCCGTCAGAAATGGGAAGCCATGCTTGATGGAATTATAGCTCCTTATGCATTGGCAGCAAGAGCATCTGCAAATGCACAAGGAAGAACTACATACGGTCCCGCATATTCGCAGCAGCCATTAGTCGATAACCCTTTTTCAGAGTTAGCAAGTGTTGATATTGTTATCACGCCCGATAAATCTAAGTGGACTAAATGTGTTGTTATAGAGATGTCAGAAGATGCAGCATTATCTATTGGCAATGCTGATAAATTTTCTTCGCGTCGTAGCCCATCAGTAGATAAAAATTTTGAATCACTAAATAATGGGGAGCAAGGTAGAAGCTGGTTTCCTGGGTATGCAATTAATATTGAAACAGGAGAACGTTTAAATATAATATTTGGAGAAGACTCAAACCTACCTAACGAGAATGGTACAGATATGATTTGGAACCCTACAACAAATACATTCTCGTCACAAGGTGTTGTAATTGGAGGTAAACATTACTTTTATATTATGGGTAGTTATAGAGCTATTAACAACGTAGGTCCTATTTATGATGAAGGAGATACTTATTTGCCTCTTTTAGCTTCAAGTAGTATAATAGATAGGCGTAAAGTAATGGCACAAGCTATGTATGTAATGCCTGCATTAGCACAAACTGGTTTTAATTTAAATAATGGTATTCCTCCATATGAGGTTAGAATTCGTATTCGTGCCCAAAAACCATATCAAAACTTTAATGCTGATGGAAGCACCCCAGCAATAAATAATACTTTGCCTCTATATACATTTAATACAGATGATATAGTTGCTGTTGAAAATTCTGAAACAGCTAAAAAATCGACATTAGACTTAATAGGAGTAGTTCCAAATCCTTATTACGCATACTCACAATATGAAGGTAGCAGATTGGACAATAGAATTAAATTTATAAACTTACCTCAAAAAACAACTATCAAAATTTTCACTTTTAGTGGTACACTTGTAAGAACCATTAAAAAAGATAGTGAAGAAACATTTGTAGAGTGGGATTTGAAAAACCAAGCCAATGTTCCTATTGCATCAGGAATGTATATTATACACATTGATGCTGAAGGGGTGGGAACTAAAATCCTTAAATGGTTTGGTATAATGAGACAAATAGATTTAGATACTTTCTAAACGTAATAATTAGTAGTACATGAAAAGAATTTTAAAATACACAGTATTAGTCGCAGCAATAGCCACAACTTGCTTAGTTAACGCTCAAAATGAACGTGCAGGACAAGCAGGAGCAACAGAGCTGGTAGTTAACGGTTGGTCTAAAAGTACAGGCTGGGGTGGAGTAAACACAGCAGGCGTTAGAGGAATTGAGTCTAGTGTAATGAATATTGCGGGCTTGGCACAAATTAAGTCAACAGAAATAGCAATGGCTAGAACAAACTGGTTAGTTCCCTCTGGTATTAATATTAGTAATATAGGTATTGGTATAAAAGTGGGCGAAAGTGGTGTAATGGGACTTACTGTAAACTCAATAGGGTTTGGTGATATACCTATTACAACTGTAGAGCAGCCTGAGGGTGGTTTGGGTACATATAGCCCCCAGTTTATTAACTTAGGTTTTGCATATGCACATAAATTCTCATCATCCATATCTGGTGGTCTTTTACTTAGGGTTATTTCGCAAGAAGTAGTGAACGTAAGAGCACGAGGCTTTGCGCTTGATGCTGGTATTCAATATGCTACCACATCTGTTAAGCGTACTAAAGGTTTAGCTAAGTTTTCTAAAGGAAGATCGCGTGAGGATTTACGCTTTGGTATCTCTCTTAGAAATGTAGGTCCTGATATGGCGTTTACAGGAGATGGACTTTCGCAGGCAGCAACTCTTAGCGGTGCAAGTTTTTCAAGCACTGTAGAAAACCGTGCTGCTTCATTCAACCTACCCTCATTGCTAAACATTGGTTTTGCTTATGATTTTAGATTGGATAAAGATGAATATGCATATTTCCACAGATTAACGTCTGCTATAAACTTTACTTCAAACGCATTTTCAAGAAATCAACTTGGTTTAGGATTTGAGTATGCGTATAAAGAATTTATTATGGCTAGAGCAGGATTTAACTACGAGGAAGGTTTATTTAATGAAGAAGAACGCACTAATGCTTTAACAGGTTTTAGTGGAGGGATAACTTTTCAAATGCCTTTTGGCAAAAACTCAATAGGTATTGATTATTCTTATAGAAGTACCAATCCATTCCAAGGAGTGCATTCATTTGGATTGCGCTTAGGTTTAGGAGATAGAAACTGATAGTTTTTTTTATTTAAAAACATACGTTATTTTTGTAGAAAGTTCTGAAGCTGTTTAGCGGTTTCAGAACTTTTCTTTTTTGACAAGATTAACCAAAACGACTATGGCAGAGATACTATATTTTACACCAGAGGGGCTTGAGAAACTTAAAGCCGAAGTACACGATATGAAAACCGTGCAAAGACCAGCAATTTCAGCACAAATTGCCGAGGCTAGGGACAAAGGAGACCTATCCGAAAATGCTGAGTATGATGCGGCTAAAGAAGCACAAGGCTTGCTTGAAGCAAAAATAGCCGAAGCAGAGTCTATATTAGGTACCGCCCGTGTTTTAGACGAGAGTTTAATAGATAACTCAAAAGTGATGATACTAAGTAAGGTGAAACTTAAAAACCTTAAAAATAATGCTGTTATAACCTATACATTAGTTACCCAAAAAGAAGCCGACTTTAAAATGGGAAGGATATCAGTTAAGTCTCCAATTGGAGCAGGATTAATGGGGAAAAATGTGGGTGATATTGCAAAAATACAAGCACCAGCAGGCATTGTTGAGTTTGAAGTATTAGAGATTGGACGCTAATGAGTAGTATTTTTACCAAAATAATAAATAGAGAGATTACAGCGCATATAGTTGCCGAGAATGAAGACTTTATTGCCTTTTTAGATGCCTTTCCTATAAAAAAAGGACACACACTAATAGTACCTAAAAAAGAGGTGGATTATATTTTTGATTTGGACGGTGAAACCTATACTGCACTGATGCAATTTGCTAAAACGGTTGCCAAAGGTTTAAAAAATGCCATTGCGTGTAAAAAAGTAGGGCTTGCAGTTGTTGGGCTTGAAGTACCTCATGTACACATACATTTAGTACCCATGGATGAGGTGGGCGACATGAACTTTTCTAACCCAAAATTAAAGCTAAAAAACACTGAATTTGAGGCTATTGCCGCTACTATAAAAAATAAAATTTAAGAATATATGTGTTACTATATTACTTCAAAAACCATAGAACTTTAGTTTTTTTAGATAGCATACTTATAGGATAACCTAAAATTTATGTAATCTACTTTTATAGGCATTTACTATCAGTTTATTCCCTTTTCGCCCCGTTACCAGTATTTCAAAACCTTCTTTTTTTAGGTTTTTTGCTTGTTGTTCAATCCCCCCTGGAAATTTATCAATCATAGTTCCATTATCACGTATTACTCGCCAGTAGGGTGTTATTTCCTTTTCTCCCTTAGCTTTTTCTTCTTCGGCAGTTTCGGCACAAATCCGTAAAAATATGCCAGTAGTTAGTGGGCAGGTGGTATCGGTTTCAAAATCACTGGCAAATTTTTCTCTTAAATGGGTAATGGTACTTATTTTTCCTTTAGGAATTTTTTTAACCAAGTTATCAATAAGTTTTGGGGTAACAATTACCATACTTCCAGTTCCAAATGCTTTGGGACTATTTGGGGGTACTTGTTCTATTACTTTTGGTTCAGCAGGTTTTTCTAATTTCTCTCGCCAGCTTTTTTTAGCCTTCATAACTACTATTTTCGCTCGAATTTATAAAAATAATCACATCTAATTTGCTAATTGGGTATAATCATTTATCGGTTTGGCTAACTTGTAAGCAACAAATTAGGTTAAAATCTTATCTTTGATAGTAGTGAAAAGAATATTATTTGGTTTAATTATACTATTTGGTTCGTTTGGATTGAGCAAAGCCGACCATGTTGTGGGGTCTGATATTGTTTACAGATGCTTGGGCAATGGCAAATACGAGATAACATTTAAATTTTTTAGAGACTGTAATGGATGTAATGTTTCTGGTGGTGGAGGCGGTGGAACGGGCGCATCATGTCCACACCCACGCTTGGTATTAACAGGGGCTAATGGAAGTTGTAATGGACAAAATTTAGGAAATATAACGGTAACCCGTAAATCAATTACAGATATTACACAGCTATGCGGTACATCAAGAAGTGCTTGTGCTGGTGGAACTTTCCCTTACGGAATCGAAGAACATTTATACACTGGAATAATAGACTTATCAGCTCGTATAGCGCAAGGTTGTTGTAAATTTAAAATATCAACTACAATATTTGTTCGTTCAACCACAATTAGTACTGGCGCATCAAACCAAGCATTTTATACAGAAGCTATAATAAACGCTTGCGATAGTGTTTGCAATAGCTCACCAGAGTACACCAGTTATCCCGTAGCTATTATTTGTGTGGGGCAAGATTTTGTATTTAATAACGGTGCTATTGATACAGTGGATAATGGAGATTCTTTATCTTACCAGTTGGCACCTGCTTTTCGGAGCTCTTCAAATAAAGTTACTTATTCGGGTAGTTTCTCAAAAGATAGACCACTATCATTTTTAGGATTTCCTAATGCAGGGTTAGTTTCTCCGGCAGGTTTTCACCTTGACCCTGTTACGGGTGATTTAAGTTTTAGACCTACTAAAACCAACCAAACGGGAGTAATTGTGATAGAGGTGATAGAATGGCGGCGAATAAACGGTATAATGAAAGAAATAGGCAGAACGCGGCGAGATATGCAGGTAATTGTCGTCTCTTGCCCTAATAATAAAATACCGAGAATTAAGGGAAAAAGTGCCGTTGCCTGTGCAGGGCAACAGGTTTGTATAGATATAACAACCGAAGATGAAAATAAAAAAGATACCGTACAAATAACATGGAATAGAGGTATTAGAGGAGCAGTGTTTACAAATACTAATGGCTCTAAACGTTTGGCTACGGGCAGTGTATGCTGGACACCCTCAGAAGCTGATGTAAGTAATATACCATATACTTTTACTATTACTGCAAAAGATGATGCCTGCCCCTTGAGCGGGGTTTCTATTAGAGCGTTCTCTATTACGGTTAGAGAAGCACCAAAGGCAGAGTTAAAATTCACGAGATTAACTTGTGGTATGGTAGCTATGGAGGCTACACCCGAAAAACAATACCCTGGAGGATTGGAAGTAGAGTGGCGAGTAAGAGATTCACTAAACAAAACCTACTTTATAGGTGGAAATAGCCTAAAAGATACTTTACAAATGAGACCAGGAAAAAATATTGTTACATTGATACTAAAAACCAATACCCCGTGTACTAACGCCTTTGTTGACACAGTTGATATTGACCCCTATGTGCAAGTTGAATTACCTAATGATACTTTTATTTGTAAAGGAGATGCTATACAGTTAAACGCTAAAACTACCTATGGTATAGCCCCTTATAAATATCAATGGAATACCTCTGTAAGTGATACATTGAAAACATTATCTATTACACCAACAAACGACACCACTGTTTATGTTCAGGTGAGTGATGATGAGGGATGCTCTTATACGGATACTATTAAAATGCTTTTTAAAGAAAAGCCGCTTATTTGGTTAGATACAGGTAAAAGAATTTGTTTTAATGATTTTGTGCAGCTTGATGCGGGCAACGATACTTTCCCCTCAAACTATACTTATTTATGGAATACAACAGATACAGGGCGTACAATTTTTGCCACTGATAGTAATTTTTATATTGCTACTGTTACAGACTCTATTGGTTGCCAAAGTATTGATACCTTTAAACTATATGTAAATGAAGTACCCACCAATCTTGGTCCTGATAAAACAATTTGCGATGACGATACCGCTAAACTACAAGCGAATGGTGCTGATAGCTATAAATGGTATAAACTACCCGACCCTGCTGTAATTGGGGTGAGTAATGCTATTAATCAAGTACTAAACTCGCAAACAAGTTATAGGGTTACTGGTGAAATAACATATGATGGAGTAACCTGCGAAAATGATGATACTATAACCATATCAATAAATCCATTACCTACTATAATATTTACCAATATTACTGATAAGTGTGCAAAGTCAGTCGCATTTAACCTTAATGAGGGAATACAATTTCCTACTATTAATACGGGTACTTGGGTGGGTTTAGATAACCCTAATTGGGTTAAAAATAATGTATTTTATCCTGACTCTGTTACCGTTACCAATATAAGCGGTTTTCAAACTATGACGGTGAGGTATGATGTGGAGGACGGTAACGGCTGTAAAAACTCTCAAGTAACTACATTTAGAGTAATTAAATTACCTGAAGTAAATGTGAAAGACTCGTCAGTATGTGCTGATAAAGGGATTTTCGACTTGTATGATGTGGTTCTTTCTCCTACTAATACCGCCCCTGGAACTTGGAAATGGACAAGTACCAGTACAGAAGCCACCTCGGCTATATTAGGGGTTGGGCCGGTAGCGCAATTTGATATTGGGGCGGTAACTCAGGCAACAACATATCCTTTCTGTCTTGATGTAACTAACCTTTTTGGCTGCCCAAATTCAGCGTGCTTAAATATAACCGTTAGGGAAGTTCCTATTGTTAATGCGGGCTTTATTAGTCCAAAATGTGAGAACGACACCCTGTTTAAACTCTCCAACTCTATTGGGTTAATGCCTTCTAATGGCGGTATATGGCAAAGCCCTACGGGGGGAGTAGTAAATACTGATTGGTTTAATCCTGCAATTGTAACTGTTGGAAACCACGATGTAATTTATACGTATGATATACCTGGTAATAATTGCCCTGTTTCTGATACATTGGTGTTTACAGTAAAGCCTAAACCTATAATAAGTTTAGTTTCCCCCGCTGCCTTGTGTGCAAGTGTGGGTACAGTAAATTTTATGAGTAATGCAAGCCCTACTGGTGGTACATGGAGTGGTAGCGGCATTATAGGAAACGGTGATTTTGATGCCGCAAATAATATTGGTACTACTAATTTTAGATATGATTATACATCGGCAAACGGGTGTAGCCATTTTATTACGGGTAGTGTTTTGGTAGATGCAATTCCTACCGTAGCTATTCTTACACCGCCAGCATCATGTGCAGGAATACCGCTTGATATGGAAGGGCAATATACCAATGCTACTGGTATAATGTGGACAGCATCCGCAACGGGCGGCTTTAACTCGGTGGGTGCAGTAAAAACAATTTATACGCAAGGTGCAGGCGATGCTGATTGTGTTGATATAACACTAAGCACTAATGGTAGTGGAGCGTGTCCAGCGGCAACGCAAACATTAAACGTATGTTTTTATCCAATACCCAGTGCCGAAATTGTAGCTAACCCCGAAGATGGATGCCAGCCACTATTTGTAAACTTTAATGCAATAACGGATTTGCCTAATAATGCTAAATATGAGTGGGATTTTGGCGACCCTCAAAGTGCTGATAATATAGCAATACTATTAAGCCCCACACATATATACAATACCAACGGTAGTTTCAGTGTTAATTTAAAAGTTACTTCTGAAAACAACTGTGTAAACACAGCACCTGCCAAGCAAATTATAGTGTACCCTAAGCCAGTAGCCAATATTGATGCAAATTATTGGATTACTACCGTATTGCAAACTGCTATTCAGTTTAAAAATACATCAACAATTGTAGCACCCAGCACTATTGTTGATATGCTATGGAAATTTGGCAATCCCGATAGTTCTGTTTCAACAGCTAATAACCCAACATTTGAATATTCTACGGATTCAGGCAGTTATTGGGTGAGTTTAAAAGTTGTTTCGGATAGGGGATGTGAAGATGAAACACGCCGAAAACTGGTTATATTACCTAGTATAACTGTTTTTATTCCTAATGCTTTTATTCCTGATGGGGTAGGACATTTAAGAAACGAGAGGTTTTATATTACAGCTACTGATTATAGTTTTATTGATATTAATGTGTTTTCGCGCTGGGGCGAGTTAATATACCAGTCTAATGATATTAATGAAGGATGGGATGGTAGATACAAGGGAGAGCTTGTTCCCAGCGGGGTATATACCTATGTGGTTAATATAACAGACTTGCTTAACCAGCCACTAAGCTATAAAGGAACAATTACGCTATTGCGATAGTGTTTTGTAAGTAGGTATATTTTATAGAAAATGTTACTATTTGCAAAATATGAGTGTATCTAAATCTATTTCTCTTGAAGAGAATTGGCTAAATATATTACAGGCAGAGTTTGATAAACCCTATTTCAAAGCACTTAAATCTTTTTTAAAAGAAGAGAAAAATAAGCACGCCATTTACCCAGCAGGTAGTTTAATATTTAATGCCCTAAACCTAACACCCATTAATACTATAAAAGTAGTGATTATAGGGCAAGACCCTTACCACGGCGAGGGGCAAGCACACGGCTTATGTTTTTCAGTGCAATCAGCTATTAAACAACCGCCCTCATTGGTTAATATTTTTAAAGAAATAAGAAATGATTTAGGCATTTCCATGTCTGAAAGTAATGGAAACCTTGAGGCATGGGCAAAGCAGGGGGTATTACTGCTAAATGCTACCTTAACTGTAAG
Organism: uncultured Burkholderiales bacterium; assembly: GCA_964584305.1. Taxonomy (GTDB): domain Bacteria; phylum Bacteroidota; class Bacteroidia; order UBA8524; family UBA8524; genus SB11. The sequence continues at coordinate 69,649 of CAZOZL010000002.1, read as the reverse complement.
GGCAAGGCAGGCAGGCTCTCACCAAAAAAAGGGATGGGAAGAATTTACAGACAAAATTATTAGTGAAGTAGCAAATAATAATGAAGGGATAATTTTTTTATTATGGGGACGATATGCCCAAAATAAAGCAGCACTGGTTAGTCCCACCAAACACCATATTCTTAAAGCAGCACACCCTTCTCCTTTTTCAGCATACAATGGGTTTATGGGCTGCAAACATTTTTCTGAAACAAATAGATACTTAGCTCAAATAGGTAAAACACCTATAAACTGGCAAATTTAAACATAGGGTATTTTATAAAACCCGCTCACTCGTTCGGTAAAAGTTACTCAAATAACTGAATATTAGTGTTTTTATTAGCTGTTAGCTATTTCCCTCCTTGTGGTACTTGTAGGGTGGATAAGGGGGATTAAAGGGAGGTGTAAAACTTAACCCCTACCAATGTATTGCAGTTTTTACCTATGCTACAATTTGGCTTCCCCTTAAGGGGAAGGGTACTTATTTGGTAGTGCTAATAGTTAATTTGGAAGGGGTTTTCCTTTAGTGCGCGTTGTTGTCATTTTGAGTGAAGTAGGAAAGGTGTGTAGGCAAGTACACGGGCAGGATTGTGTGGCTATTTCCCTCCTTGTGATACTTGTAGGGTGGATAAGGTGGGACTAAAAGGAGGTGTAAAATTAGAAATGTCTGACGATTAATGGAGTTGATGGCTGTAAAAACTGTTGCTTTACCTCACTACTCGCTATGCGTTGCACCAGCATCTTTAACTACTGTATCCTTTTCTTTTACTTTTTTATATACCAAGTCAATATAATTATTAAGTTGAGCATTGGGTATTGAAAATGTTAATGTATCAGCAGTAATATTTTTCACGGTATATTCTATGCCTTCAAGCGAAGTATTAAAAATTATTAGCTGTTTACTTTCAGTATGGTACTGGTATCTGTTTATATTTTTTTCTTTGGTGGTATTGCCAAAAGTTTTTGTTGCGGCTACACCAAAAAATAAGCTGTCTTTTAAAAATACACTATACTCTTCTTTTAAATATGTGGGCAGCATATCACTATCCTCAATTACCCAAGCACCTTTTAAAAGTTCTGGAGGGCTGGTGGTTTTAGCTTCGGGTACTTGCTTTTGTTGGGCAACAGAAGCCCCCACCGAAAACAAAATTATAACAATACTTAGCGCAACTTTTTTCATAACAAGTAAAGAAAATTCTATTTGTAAAGATAACGAATAAGAAATTAATGCTGCTTCACCCATTTTACAAAGCCACGAATTTTTTGTTTTTTAACCGTTCTTTAATGTCCAAGCGGTGTTTTCGAGCGGTATCATTTGCTATATCATATCCTGCATCAGCATGGCGAATAACGCCCATAGCAGGGTCGTTGTGCAATACACGGTGTAGGCGGCGTTCAGCATCGGCAGTACCATCAGCCAATATTACCATACCTGCATGGATAGAGTAGCCCATGCCTACACCACCACCATGGTGTAGGCTTACCCAACTTGCTCCACCTGCTGTATTAATTAGTGAGTTAAGTATGGGCCAATCGGCAATAGCATCGCTACCGTCTTTCATTGCCTCTGTTTCACGATTGGGTGATGCTACCGAACCTGTGTCCAAGTGGTCTCTACCTATAACTATCGGGGCTTTTACTTTACCCTCTTTTACTAAATTATTAAAAGCAATACCCGCTTTTTCACGTTCGCCTTGCCCCAGCCAGCAAATGCGGGCGGGTAAACCTTGAAATTCAATTTTTTCTTGCGCCATTTTTATCCAGCGGTGCAAACTTTCGTTTTCAGGGAAAAGCTCTAATAAAACACGGTCTGTCTCGTAAATATCTTGTGGGTCGCCTGATAGTGCTACCCAACGGAAAGGTCCTCTACCTTCACAAAACTGCGGGCGAATAAATGCAGGTACAAAACCAGGGAAATCAAAAGCATTTTTTACTCCTTTTTCTAAGGCTCTACCTCTAATATTATTGCCATAGTCAAAAGTTATGCTTCCTTTTTCTTGAAATTCGAGCATTAATTCCACGTGTTTTGCCATGCTTTCATAGCTTAACTCTATATATTTATCAGGGTCATCTTTTCTTAATTTGTTGGCAGTTTCTACATCAATAGTATGCGGAAAGTAGCCTATCAGTGGGTCGTGTGCGCTGGTTTGGTCGGTAAGGCTATCGGGTACAATGCCCCTTTCCATTAAACGTTGCAATAGGTTTACCGCATTGGCTACCACTCCTATTGATACTGCTTTGCCTTGTTTTTTGGCTTCAAGAGCCATGTCAATACCTTCATCAATACTGTGAGTCATAACATCGCAGTAGCGGCTTTGTAAACGCTTTTGTATGCGCCATTCTTCGGCTTCGGCAGCCAAGCAAACACCCTCATTCATAGTAATAGCAAGGGGTTGTGCGCCACCCATTCCGCCAAGTCCTGCGGTAACGTTTAAAGTGCCTTTCAATGTGCCGCCATAATGTTGGCGAGCCAGTTCTGCATAGGTTTCATAAGTGCCTTGCACTATTCCTTGCGAGCCTATGTATATCCAGCTACCAGCAGTCATTTGCCCGTACATTATTAGCCCTTTTTTGTCCAGCTCTCTAAAATGTTCCCAGTTTGCCCAATTGGGTACTAACATACTGTTTGATATTAATACTCTTGGGGCATCTTTGTGGGTAGGTAGTATGCCCACAGGTTTACCGCTTTGTATTAAAAGGGTTTCGTCTTCTTCCAAATCACGCAGTGCTTTCACAATCAAGTCTAAACTTTCCCAGTTTCGGGCAGCTTTACCCAAGCCACCATATACTATAAGGTCTTCGGGGCGTTCTGCTACCTCACTATCCAAGTTGTTCATCAACATTCGCAAGGCAGACTCTTGCACCCAGCCTTTACAACTTATTTCACTTCCTGTGGGAGTTTTTAAATCGTTTATACTAATCATATCTAAGTTCTTATTTCTTGTAACAGAGAGATGCAAAAATAGTTCAAATATTGAGAGGATTTGTAATTGTTCAGTAGGTTTCAACCTACTGCTAAGAAAAATATAGGGTAACGTAACCGTAGTATCTTTATTGAGGTTATAGAAAACAGGCAGGGCAACACTATTAAAATACAAATTACAGAATAATGCACTACGGGCATATAACCTGCTATTTCACAAGCGATAAAGAGATGTGAAAACGATGACGCACCTGCCCATTTAGGTGCAAAAAATGTACATATCCACAGTTTAGTAGCAAAATTATTTAGTAGGCAAGCATATTTCTTTATTTTTGTGCCGTTTTACGAGCCTTCCTTTATATTTATGGATTTATTTGAGAAGTTAGAAACTAAGCCAGGTCCGTTAGGAAAATGGTCTGATGGTGCAGAAGGATATTATATGTTCCCGAAATTAGAGGGAGAAATTGCCCCCCGCATGATATTTAGAGGAAAAACCAAACTGGTTTGGAGTTTAAACAACTATTTAGGGTTGGCAAACCACCCAGAGGTGAGAAAGGCAGACGCTGAAGCGGCTGCCGAGTATGGTATGGCATACCCAATGGGCGCACGTATGATGAGCGGTAATACCACCTCACACCAACAATTGGAGAGAGAACTATCTGATTTTGTAAAATACGAGGATACCATACTACTAAACTATGGCTACCAAGGGATGGTGAGTGCCATTGATGCCTTGGTAGATAGGCACGATGTAATTGTGTATGATGCTGAAAGCCACGCCTGCATAGTTGATGGTGTGCGACTACACATGGGCAAACGCTATGTGTATAAGCATAACAATATGGATAGTTTAGAAACCCAGCTAAAAAGGGCTGTAAAAGTTACTGAACGAAGTAATGGTGCTATACTAGTGATTACCGAAGGTGTATTTGGTATGAGTGGCGCACAAGGAAATATAAAAGAAATAGTAAAACTAAAAGAAAAATACGGTTTTCGCCTATTTGTTGATGATGCACACGGTTTTGGAACAATAGGAGAAACAGGTGCAGGAGTAGGGGAAGAGCAAAACGTTACCAATGAAATAGACGTATATTTTGGCACATTTGCTAAAAGTATGGCGGGTATAGGTGCATTTATAAGCAGCTCTAAAGCAATAGTAAAACACCTGCGCTATAATATGCGCTCACAAATATTTGCCAAAAGTTTGCCCATGCCTATGGTAAAAGGCGCATTAAAACGCTTAGAACTATTGCGTAAAAGCCCCGAATTGAAACAACAACTATGGAAGGTAGTAAATGCCCTGCAAAGTGGGCTTAAAGAAAGAGGTTTCGAGATTGGTATTACCACATCGCCAGTAACACCAGTAATGCTAAACGGTACTATACCCGAAGCTACGGCACTAATACATGATTTGCGTGAAAATTACGATATTTTTTGTTCAATAGTAGTATATCCAGTAGTACCAAAAGGAGTGATATTATTGCGCCTTATCCCTACTGCCGTACATACCCTTGCTGATGTTGAAGAAACATTAAACGCCTTTACAGAGGTAAAAGAGAAATTGGACAAAGGAGAGTATGATGTTAAAGAACTGGTAGCCGTATATTAGAGATTTGTATGCCGTGAAACCCGAAATAAAAAAATACTTTCAATTTAGCAGAAGGGAGCGCAACGGCATCCTTGTTTTACTTTTTGTTTTAGTAGGTAGTATAATTTTAAGAGTTACTATACCCTCATTTTTTGGTATAGATAATAAAGAGGCGCAAACCGTCTATCAAAACTATAAAGACTCTTCACATAAGAATATAAAAAAAGAGACTATACTTTTAAAATATTCACTACATCCCTTCAACCCAAATATAACCTCAAAAGATAGTATGGTAAAGTGTGGTGTGCCTTTGAAACTGGCACGCCAAATTGTGAATTATAGAAATAAAGGAGGACAGTTTAGGATAAAAAAAGATTTTGCTAAGTTGTATTACCTCACGGATAGTAGCTATTTAATATATAAGCCCTACTTACTATTGCCCGATAAAATAAAGAAACTAAAACCACTTATAGTAGAGTTAAATACGGCAGATTCTATGCAGCTATTAGCCGTTAAAGGTATAGGAGCATTTTATGCCTACAAAATATTAAAATATAGAAGAGAAGCAGGTGGTTTCTTTACTCTTAATCAGCTTGAAGAAGCCTTTTATATCAGAGCCAACACACTTGATGAGCAACAAAAGCGCATGGCTTTTATAAAAAAACAACTCAAGGTAAACCCTAAAAATATTAAGAAATTTAATGTTAATACAGCCACACAAAAGCAACTATCGCACCATCCCTACATCAGTTATAGGCAATCTAAAAGAATTATGACGCTACGCAAAAAAAATGAAATCAAAGGTTGGGATGAATTGATTGATGCAAAAATCTTTACAGAAGAAGAAAAAAAGAACCTTATATACTATCTCAAATTTTAAGCGTCTATAAATAAAGTAACAAAGGCTTTCAGTCCTACCTGCTGTGTAGCTAAATTTTTACAAACATCCATAAACAATAGTTAAAGGATTTTGCGAAAAAGATTATAGTTTTGCAAAATTGAGAATTTTACACGTTATAAAAAATGAGTTCAATAGATAATTCAATAGATTTTGGCGAAACTGAAAACATGAAAATGATTCGTGAGATGGTTCGCGATTTCTGTGATAGACATATACGCCCAAAAATGATGGAGTGGGACGAGAGTCAAGAGTTTCCTGTTGAGGTATTTAAAAAACTGGGAGATTTGGGTTTGATGGGTGTATTAGTACCTGAAAAATACAAAGGTTCTGGCTTAGGCTATTTCGAGTATGTAACCGTAGTTAGCGAAATTGCAAAAGTGTGTGGCTCAATAGGGCTTTCAGTAGCAGCGCACAACTCATTATGTACTGGGCATATACTTAGTTTTGGAAACGAGGAGCAAAAACAAAAATACTTACCAAAATTAGCCACCGCAGAGTGGATTGGCGCATGGGGGCTAACAGAGCCAAATACAGGGTCTGATGCCTTTAGAATGATGACAGTAGGCAAGCAAGATGGTGATTACTGGATACTAAACGGAGCAAAAAGCTGGATTACTCACGGTAAAAGTGGCGATGTTGCAGTAGTAGTAATACGTACAGGTGAATTGCTGGATAGTAACGGAATTACAGCATTTGTTATAGAAAAAGGTACACCTGGGTTTAGCGCAGGGCGAAAAGAAAATAAATTAGGAATGCGTGCCAGTGAAACTACCGAGCTGATATTTGAAAATTGTAGAGTACACAAAAGCCAGATATTAGGCAAAGTGGGCGAGGGGTTTAAGCAAGCCATGAAAGTTTTAGAAGGCGGGCGTATATCCATTGCATCACTTTCATTAGGTATAGCAAAAGGGGCTTACGAAGCATCACTAAAATATGCTAAAGAACGTCAGCAATTTGGGCAACCTATTGGAAATTTTCAAGCTATTGGATTTAAGTTAGCTGATATGGCTACTCAAATTGAAGCCGCTGAACTACTTACCATGCAAGCCGCTGATGTTAAAAACAGAGGCGCAGAAGGGCTAAACAAACTATCGGCAATGGCTAAGTACTATGCTTCTGAAGTGGCAGTTAGGGCGTCTACTGATGCAGTACAAATATTTGGCGGCTATGGATATACCAAAGATTACCCCGTTGAAAAATTTTATAGAGACAGTAAACTATGTACTATTGGCGAGGGTACATCCGAAATACAAAAATTAGTAATATCTCGCGAAGTATTAAAATAGAATTTAGTATTGTATTAAGATAAAAGATGTTTTACCTTTGCAGTCCTTTTGAGATTATAGAATGATAATAGTAAACGTAAAAGAGAACGAAAGTTTAGAGAAAGCACTTAGAAAATTTAAAAAGAAATTTGAAAAAACAGGTGTTTTAAAAGAGTTGCGCCGTCGCCAAGCATTCGAGAAACCTTCGATAACTCGTCGCATACAGGTAATTAAAGCAGCCTACAAGCAACAACAACAAAGTTTAAACGACTAAGCAAGTAGTTTTACAACTACCTTAATAGTTTTTATATAAAATTTCTGTATCTTTAAGCACCCGCTTATGGATGCAGAAATTTTACTTTTTATAGAGTACATAGCCGTAGAAAAAAAATATTCTACCCACACAGCTGCTGCCTATAAAAATGACTTGCAGCAGTTTCAGCAATACCTGTCAGGCAATTACGGCAATGTTTCAGCAGCAAACATCCAGCACCAGCAAATTCGTAGCTGGTTAGCACAGCTTTTAGCCAGTGGGGTTAAAGCAACATCAGTAAACAGGAAAATATCATCCTTAAAGAGTTTTTTTAAGCATTTAAAACGCATTGGCAAACTACAAGGCAACCCAATGGCGAAAGTACAATCACCTAAAAAACCAAAACAACTACCCGTATTTGTTGAGAAAACAAAATTAGAAACATTAACCAATATACTTTTGCCCGAAGGCGGCGATACTGAAATTGCAGTAAGAGATAGGCTAATTATTGAATTGTTGTATGGCACAGGCATACGACTTAGCGAGTTGATAAACCTAAAAGAAATGGATATTGATGCACACAATAACACCATAAAAGTAGTAGGAAAAAGGGACAAAGAGCGCATTACCCCCATCACTCCACAGCTACTACAACTTATAAACAATTACAGGCAGAAAAAGTTGGAAAGCTCAGATAAAAATGTATATTTGTTAAGCAACAAGGGGAAGAAAATGTACCCCAAGTTAATTTATAATATTGTTAAAAGTAGCCTTACCTTAGTTACTACACTTAAAAAGAGGAGCCCACATGTTTTGCGACACTCATTTGCTACCCACCTTCTTGAGAATGGCGCTGATTTAAACGCAATAAAAGAATTGCTCGGACATGCTAATTTGGCAGCTACCCAAGTGTACACACACAATACTATAGAAAGGCTTAAGGACGTGCATAAAAAATCGCACCCTAAATCATAATTGTTCAACTCTAAAACCCAATAAGAGCTATGCAAATTCTAATTCAGTCTATTCATTTCACCGCCGACCGTAAACTAATTGAGTACATTAACAAAAAGTTAGACAAGCTACTTACCTTCTATGATGATATTATTGATGCCAATGTATATCTAAAGGTTGAAAATGTTTCTAATGAAAAAAATAAAACATTAGAAGTAAAACTAAATGTACAAAACCAAACTCTTTTTTGCGAAGAGCATTGTCAATCCTTTGAATGTGCTATTGATTTAGCCGTAGAATCACTTAAATCTCAACTAAAAAAATACAAAGGGAAATTGCGTGCTGTAAATTTTTAAAAAATCTTTTTGCACAAATAATAATTTAACCTACTTTTGCAGTCCTTTGAAAAAGAGCATAAGCATTTTTTCAAAGGACTGTTCTTTGTTACAAGCCACTTTAGCTCAGCTGGTAGAGCAACTGATTTGTAATCAGTAGGTCACTGGTTCGACCCCGGTAAGTGGCTCATAGGGGGGATACCAGAGTGGCCAAATGGGACGGACTGTAAATCCGTTGGGAAACCTTCGAAGGTTCGAATCCTTCTCCCCCCACCAAATTATTGGGGATAGTAAAGGATGTTTCCTTACCCCTTTTGAAACATTTGCGGGAGTAGCTCAGTTGGTAGAGCGACAGCCTTCCAAGCTGTAGGTCGCGGGTTCGAGCCTCGTCTCCCGCTCAAAAGAATGTGTTAACTGCCGTTGTAGCTCAGGGGTAGAGCACTTCCTTGGTAAGGAAGAGGTCGTGAGTTCAATTCTCATCAACGGCTCAAAAAAAGGAAGATGAATTGAAAGAAAGTAGATAAAGACAAAGAATATTTTAGACGAAGAATATAAATTTTATTAACTAAACGTATACTTAAACTTACAATAAAATGGCTAAAGAGAATTTTGACCGCTCGAAACCCCACCTTAATATAGGTACTATTGGTCACGTTGACCACGGTAAAACTACACTTACTGCAGCTATTACTAAAGTATTGGCTGATGAAGGTCATTCAGAAGTTCGCTCATTTGAATCAATTGATGCAGCCCCTGAAGAAAAAGAAAGAGGTATTACCATTAATACAGCACACGTAGAGTACGAAACTAGTAACCGTCATTATGCACACGTTGACTGCCCTGGGCACGCGGATTATGTAAAAAACATGGTAACTGGTGCAGCACAAATGGACGGTGCTATATTAGTAGTTGCTTCTACTGATGGACCTATGCCGCAAACTCGTGAGCACATCCTTTTAGCACGCCAAGTAGGAGTGCCTCAATTGGTAGTGTTTATGAACAAAGTTGACATGGTTGACGATGATGAGTTGCTAGAGTTAGTGGAAATGGAAATTCGTGAATTGTTGAGCTTTTACGATTTTGACGGTGATAATATCCCTGTTATTCAAGGTTCTGCATTAGGTGCATTAAACGGTGATGACAAATGGGTGAAAACTGTTTTAGATTTGATGGAAGCGGTAGATTCTTGGATTCCTGTTCCTCCACGTTTAACTGACAAGCCTTTCTTAATGCCTATTGAAGATGTATTTTCAATCACAGGGCGTGGAACGGTAGCTACTGGAAGAATAGAAAGAGGTATAGTTAATTCAGGAGAACCCGTAGAAATTATCGGTATGGGTGCTGAAAAATTAACTTCTACTGTTACTGGTATCGAAATGTTTCGCAAAATATTAGACAGAGGTGAAGCGGGTGATAATGCTGGTATCCTTTTACGTGGTATAGATAAAGCTGATATCCGTCGTGGAATGGTTATTTGCAAACCAGCGTCAGTAACTCCTCATAAAAAATTTAAAGGCGAAGTGTATATTTTAACAAAAGAAGAAGGTGGAAGACACACCCCATTCTTTAATAAATACAAACCTCAGTTTTATTTCCGTACTACTGATGTAACAGGCGAAGTATCATTACCTGACGGTACTGAAATGGTAATGCCTGGTGATAATGTTACAGTTACTGTTGAGCTTCTTAATTCTATCGCAATGGAAAAAGGTCTTCGCTTTGCAATTCGTGAAGGTGGACGTACGGTAGGTGCTGGACAGGTTACTGAAATTTTAGATTAGATAAAATTAAATAAAACGGTAGAAATACCAAAACGATATAGGAATCAATCCCGAAATTTTTGGGATTGATTTTTGTATCTATAAAAAACTTGAGCAAATAGGGGTATAGTTCAATGGTAGAATAGCGGTCTCCAAAACCGTTGATTCGGGTTCAAATCCTGGTACCCCTGCAAAAAAAAAGACCTTAAATTATGAACAAGGTAAAAAATTACATGGTAGCAGCATACGACGAGTTGGTGCATAAAGTTAGCTGGCCTACTTGGGAAGAGTTACAAGATAGTACAATGCTTGTGCTTATATCTTCGATAATATTCTCAATAGCTGTTGCTGCCACAGATTTTGGATTACAAGAAGTATTAAGCATGTTTTATTCAGTGTTTAAATAATTGTAGTAGGAAAATTAAGAAATGTACGATTATAAGTGGTATGTAGTTAGGGCTATTAGTGGTCAAGAAAAAAAGGTAAAAACTTTTATTGAAACAGAATTAGAGCGCGAAGGACTAAGCGATTTTGTGCCTCAAATTCTAATTCCAATGGAAAAGGTTTACCAAATGAAGAATGGAAAAAAGAACGTTAAAGAACGCAATTTTTATCCAGGCTATATACTTATTCATGCTGAATTGAGAGGAGAAGTTACTCCTTTAATAAAAGGCATAAATGGTGTGGTTGGTTTTTTAGGGGCTAAAGATGCACCTACCCCACTTCGCCAAAATGAAGTAGCCAGAATTTTAGGTAAAGTGGATGAGCAAGCTGAAAGAGGCGAAACCGCACTTGAACCCTATATAGTAGGAGAGTCTGTTAAGGTTATTGATGGTCCTTTTAATGAGTTTAGCGGCACAATAGAAGAAGTGTATGAGGAGAAGAAGAAACTAAAGGTAATGGTGAAGATTTTTGGACGGAGAACACCATTAGAACTAAATTACGTACAAGTAGAAAAAGAACAATAAGTACTGCAAGTTTTAGCAAGGCACGCTTCCACCCTGCATAAACAAGAAGTAAAAATAATAAAACAATGGCTAAAGAAGTACAAGGATTTGTAAAGCTGCAAGTAAAAGGCGGAGCAGCTAATCCAGCACCACCAATAGGCCCTGCATTGGGTGCTAAAGGGGTTAATATAATGGAGTTTTGCAAGCAGTTTAATGCTCGCACGCAAGACAAAGCTGGTAAAGTATTGCCAGTAGTTATCACAGTATATAGTGATAAGTCTTTCGATTTTATAATAAAAACGCCACCAGTTGCATCTCAATTACTTGAGGTGTCTAAAATTAAAAAAGGTTCTGATGAGTCTAACCGTAAAAAAATAGGTTCAGTATCATGGGAGCAGGTAAAACAAATTGCTGAGGCTAAAATGCCCGATTTAAATTGTTTCACCGTTGAGTCTGCCATGAAAATGGTAGCGGGTACTGCACGAAGCATGGGATTGAACATTAAAGGGGCTACCCCTTGGAAGGATTAATCAGTAATAGTTTGAGATTTTAAAGCAATGACACGATTAACAAAAAACCGTAAGAAACAATTAGAAGCATACGACGCTAAGAAAGTATATTCTTTAGAAGAGGCTTCGAAAGTGATAAAAGATTTTTCTTTTACCAAGTTTGATGCATCAGTTGATATAGATGTGCGCTTAGGTATTGACCCTCGCAAAGCCAATCAAATGGTGCGTGGGATAGCAGTATTACCCCATGGTACAGGGAAAACAGTGCGTGTATTAGTATTATGCACGCCTGATAAAGAAGAAGAAGCGCGTGAAGCGGGTGCCGACTATGTTGGGCTAGATGAGTTTATAACCAAAATTGAAGGTGGATGGACTGATGTTGACATCATTATCACTATGCCTACGGTTATGGCTAAGTTAGGACGTTTAGGTAGAATACTAGGTCCTCGTAACTTAATGCCCAATCCAAAATCAGGAACTGTTACACTTGAAGTAGGAAAAGCAGTAAAGGATGTTAAAGCTGGTAAAATCGACTTTAAAGTTGATAAAACAGGTATCATCCATGCGTCAGTAGGGAAAGCTTCCTTCTCTCCCGAGCATCTGTATGATAATACAGTAGAGCTAATCCAAACTTTATCAAAACTAAAGCCAGCATCTGCTAAGGGTACTTACTTTAGAAGTATATACATCTCAAGCACGATGAGCCCAGGAATTAATATTGACGTTAAATCAGTACCTGGTATTTAGATATTCACCCAAAAAAAGCGAGAGAAATAGATGAATAAGCAAGAAAAAAAGGGAGTAGTTAAAGAATTGGCTGATAAATTCAATAAATATAAATTCGTTTATATTACTGATACAGCTAACCTTACTGCTGAAAAAGACAATAAATTAAGGCGCAGCTTACACAAGCATGGTGTTCGTTTGCAAGTAGCTAAAAATACGATGATTCGTAAAGCTATGGAAATTTCTGACAATGACTATGGCAACTTACCATCAATATTGGTAGGTGCTTCATCGTTAATGTTTAGTAATGATGCAAAAATACCAGCAGTGGCCATAAAAGAATTCAGAAAATCAAACGATAAGCCAGTATTAAAAGGGGCTTATATTGATACTGATATTTTTATTGGCGATAACGAGCTGAATACCCTTTCTCAATTGAAATCTAAAAATGAACTTATCGGCGAGGTTATCGGTTTGTTACAATCTCCTGCAACCAATGTTATTTCAGCATTAAAATCAGGCGGAAACAAATTAGCAGGTATAGTAAAAACTTTAGAAGAGCGTGAAAACGCAGCATAACCAAAACATTTTACAACAAACAAATTTTTTAAAACAAGAACAAATTTTAATAATCAATACAATGGCAGACTTAAAAGAATTCGCTGAACAATTAGTAAATCTTTCAGTAAAAGAAGTAAACGAATTAGCACAAATTCTTAAAGATGAGCATGGCATAGAGCCAGCAGCTGCGGCTGCAGTTGTTGCTGCTCCAAGTGCAGAAGCAGATGGCGGCGGAGAAGTTGCTGCTCAAACTGAATTTGATGTAATCTTAAAATCGGCAGGCGGCTCTAAACTTAGTGTTGTTAAGTTAGTAAAAGAACTTACAGGTCTTGGCTTAAAAGAAGCTAAAGAAGTAGTAGATAGCGCTCCCAAAGCAATCAAAGAAAAAGTAGCCAAAGATGAGGCAGACGCTTTGAAAGCTAAACTGGAAGAAGCTGGAGCTGAAGTTGAGATTAAGTAATAATACTTATATAATCTTCTTACATAGACCCCGGTTTTTCCGTGGGTCTATTTCTCGTTTGTATACACTTTTAACTTCTCTACCCTTTTATACTTAAATTATATTCACTTGGCAACTACAACGAACATCCAGGAAAGAATAAGTTTTGCATCCATTCCTCAGGTAATTGAATATCCTGATTTTTTAGATGTACAACTACAATCCTTTAGAGAGTTTTTTCAATTAGAAACCTCATCAGAGAGTAAAAAAAATGAAGGGCTTTTTAAAGTTTTCTCCGAAAATTTCCCTATTTCTGATACTCGCAGCATATTTACTTTAGAGTTTTTAGACTATTTTGTTGACCCCCCTCGCTACACCATTGCAGAGTGTATTGAAAGAGGTTTAACATATAGCGTACCCTTAAAAGCGAAACTTCGTTTATCATGCAACGATAAAGAACACGAAGACTTTCAAACCATAGTACAAGATGTATATTTAGGAAACATACCCTATATGACTCCTAAAGGCACATTTATTATTAATGGTGCTGAAAGGGTTGTAGTATCACAGTTGCACCGTTCACCCGGTGTATTCTTTGGGCAATCATACCACACCAATGGTACAAAACTTTACTCAGCAAGGGTAATACCATTCAAGGGGTCTTGGATGGAGTTTGCTACCGATGTAAACAACGTAATGTATGCTTACATCGACCGTAAAAAGAAATTCCCTGTAACTACTTTATTAAGAGCTATCGGTTTTGAAACGGATAAAGATATTTTAAATATCTTCGACTTGGCCGAGGAAATAAAAGTTAGCAAATCAGGGCTTAAAAAAGTATTAGGTCGCAAATTAGCAGCACGTGTGTTACGCACATGGGTAGAAGATTTTGTGGATGAAGATACTGGAGAGGTAGTTTCTATTGAGCGTAACGAAGTTATTGTTGAGCGTGATGTAGTGCTTGAAGACGAGCACACAGAACTAATTATTGATGCCGGTGTAAAAACCATTATCTTATCAAAAGAAGATACCACCATTAATGATTTTGCTATTATATACAATACCCTGCAAAAAGATACTTCAAACAATGGTAAAGAAGCGGTAGAGCATATTTATCGACAGTTAAGAAATACTGACCCGCCAGATGAAGAAACAGCACGTGGTATTATAGAGCGTTTGTTCTTTTCAGACAAGCGGTATGACTTAGGCGAAGTAGGACGTTACCGTATAAACCGTAAACTTGAAAAAGGCACGGCTATGGATGTGCGTGTACTTACCAAAGAAGATATTATTGCCATTATCAGTTACCTTATAGCGTTAAGCAACTCTCGTGCTGATGTGGATGATATTGACCATTTGAGTAACCGCCGTGTACGTACTGTTGGCGAGCAATTGTACTCGCAATTTGGTGTTGGTTTAGCACGTATGGCGCGTACCATTCGTGAGCGTATGAACATTCGCGATAATGAGGTATTTACACCTACCGATTTGATTAATGCACGTACATTATCATCGGTAATCAATTCATTTTTTGGTACTAATCAATTGTCTCAATTTATGGATCAAACCAATCCATTGGCTGAGATAACACACAAACGTCGTATGTCGGCATTAGGACCAGGTGGTCTTTCTCGTGAGCGTGCAGGCTTTGAAGTACGTGATGTGCATTACACACATTACGGGCGTTTATGTACTATTGAAACTCCTGAAGGACCAAATATTGGTTTAATATCATCACTATGTGTTCATGCTAAAATTAATAGTATGGGCTTTATAGAAACACCTTACCGCAAAGTGGTAAATGGTAAAATATCGGTAAACGAACCCGTTGAGTATTTAAGTGCCGAAGATGAGGACAAAAGAATTATAGCACAAGCCAACTCAACAACTGATGAGGATGGGAATTTTAATACAGATGAGGTAAAGGCAAGGTTTGAAGGTGATTTCCCTATGGTAAATCCTAAAAAACTTGACTATATGGATGTTGCGCCAAACCAAATTGTTTCTATCGCAGCATCACTTATTCCTTTCCTTGAGCATGATGATGCAAACCGTGCCCTTATGGGGTCGAATATGCAACGTCAAGCAGTACCATTACTACGTCCAGAATCTCCTATTGTAGGAACAGGATTGGAAGGTAAGGTAGCCGTTGATTCTCGTACATTAGTAGTGGCAGAAGGCGATGGGGTGGTGGACTATGCTGATGCACTCGAAATACGAGTGAAGTATGATTATACTGATGATGAAAGATTAGTGAGTTTCTCAGGTAATATTAAAACCTATCCACTAATTAAATTTTTACGTACCAATCAAAACACAAGTGTAAACCTTAAACCCATTATTAAAAAAGGGCAACGGGTTACCAAAGGGCAACCTTTGTGCGAAGGCTATGCTACCCAAAAAGGTGAATTGGCATTAGGCAGAAACTTGTTAGTAGCGTTTATGCCATGGCAAGGATATAACTTTGAGGATGCAATAGTAATCTCTGAAAAAGTGGTGCGTGATGATTGGTTTACTTCGCTGCACGTTAATGAATACGAATTAGAAGTACGTGATACAAAACGTGGTGAAGAAGAACTAACCAACGATATCCCTAATGTAAGTGAAGAAGCCACTAAAAACCTTGATGAAAACGGTTTGATACGTGTGGGTGCAGAGGTAAACGAAGGCGATATTTTAATAGGTAAAATAACACCAAAAGGAGAAACTGAACCTTCGCCTGAAGAAAAACTTCTTCGTGCCATATTTGGAGATAAAGCAGGCGATGTGAAAGACGCATCACTTAAAGCACCTCCATCAACAAAAGGTATAGTTATTAATAAAAAACTGTTTTCAAGAATTAAGAAAGATAAGTCTGCTAAAGGTGAAGAAAAAGTCAAAGTAGCTAAACTTGAAGCTGAAAACGAAAAAACTGTTGCTACTATTAAAAATACTTTAATAGAGAAGTTGATAACAATAGTAAGCGGTAAAACCTCGCAAGGTGTACTTAATGTATATAACGAAGAGTTGATACCTAAGGGAGTTAAATTTACTCAAAAAAATCTTAACGAGTTAGACTACACAGTAGTAAACGCTGATAGCTGGACAACAGATAAAGCGAAAAATGTGTTGATTAAGAAAATTTTGGTAAACTTTAGAATTGCTGTAAACGAAGAAACTTCCGATTTCCGTCGCAGGCATTTTGCGCTTACAGTGGGCGATGAATTACCAACAGGCATACTAAAATTAGCTAAAATATCAGTAGCTATGAAACGTAAGCTAAAAGTAGGTGATAAAATGGCGGGTCGTCATGGAAATAAGGGTATTGTTGCCCGTATAGTAAGAGAAGAGGATATGCCTTTCTTGCCTGATGGAACACCTGTAAACATAGTATTAAACCCACTGGGTGTACCTTCACGTATGAACCTTGGGCAGATATACGAAACCGTTTTAGGATGGGCGGGATTAAAACTCGGAGTAAAATTTGCAACCCCCATTTTTGATGGTGCTGCACCCAGCGAAATAGACGATTATTTAGTAAAAGCAGGACTGCCTGCAAATGGGCAAGCCTACCTTAATGATGGTTTGTCGGGCGAGCGTTTCCACTTTCCTACAACAGTAGGGGTTATATATATGCTTAAATTAGGGCATATGGTAGACGATAAGATGCACGCACGTTCTATTGGTCCTTACTCACTTATTACCCAGCAACCACTGGGAGGTAAAGCACAGTTTGGGGGGCAGCGTTTTGGTGAGATGGAAGTATGGGCACTTGAAGCATTTGGAGCAGCAAATATTCTACAAGAAATACTTACCATTAAATCTGATGATATTTTGGGTAGGGCAAAAACCTACGAAAGTATTGTTAAAGGTGATAACCTGCCACAACCTGGTATTCCAGAATCATTTAATGTATTAATGCATGAATTGAGAGGATTAGGTTTAGAAATAACCTTAGAGTAATTTTTTTTTATTAATCGTACACTTTTGAAATATTGACAGTATGTCATCAAAAAAAGATATAAAAGCAAAAGGTAATTTTACCCAAATACGTATTGGTTTAGCCTCTCCCGAAGTTATACTACAACGCTCGTTTGGCGAGGTTACAAAGCCAGAAACAATTAACTACCGTTCGTATAAACCAGAAATGGGCGGACTGTTTTGTGAAAGAATTTTCGGGCCTGTTAAAGACTTTGAATGCCACTGTGGTAAATACAAACGCATACGCTATAAGGGTATAGTTTGCGACCGTTGCGGTGTTGAAGTTACTGAAAAGAAAGTACGTCGTGAGCGTATGGGACACATCCAATTGGTAGTACCCGTAGCGCATATTTGGTACTTCCGTTCGCTACCCAACAAAATAGGATATATATTAGGCTTGCCTACCAAGAAGCTCGATATGATTATCTATTATGAACGGTATGTGGTAATACAAGCAGGTATTAAAGGTGAAGACGGTGTACAATACTTAGACTTTTTAACTGAGGAAGAGTATTTAGACATATTAGAGTCTTTACCAAAAGAGAACCAATACCTTGAAGATACAGACCCTAATAAGTTTATTGCTAAAATGGGAGCTGAAAGTCTTTGGGATTTACTTTCACGCGTAAAATTAGATGAACTTTCTTATAATTTGCGCCATCAGGCAGCAAACGAAACTTCGCAACAGCGTAAACAAGAAGCGTTGAAGCGTTTAAAAGTAATTGAAAGTTTCCGTAGTGCTAATGAGGAGATTGAAAATCGTCCCGAGTGGATGATTATGAAAATAATGCCCGTAATTCCGCCAGAATTACGCCCCTTAGTACCATTAGAAGGAGGGCGTTTCGCAACCTCTGATTTAAATGATTTATACCGCCGTGTAATTATTCGTAACAATCGTTTGAAACGATTAATAGAAATAAAAGCACCTGAAGTAATTTTACGTAACGAAAAACGTATGTTGCAAGAAGCGGTAGATTCTTTATTAGACAATACCCGGCGTGCAAATGCAGTAAAATCTGATGGTAACCGTCCATTAAAATCTCTTAGCGATATGCTAAAAGGTAAACAAGGGCGTTTCCGTCAAAACCTTTTAGGTAAAAGGGTAGATTATTCGGGTCGTTCAGTAATTGTTGTAGGACCTAAACTAAAAATGCACGAGTGTGGCATACCAAAAGGTATGGCAGCCGAGTTATTTAAACCTTTTATTATTCGTAAACTTATTGAAAGAGGGATAGTAAAAACAGTAAAATCTGCCAAAAAAATTGTTGACAGTAAGGAAGCCATAATATGGGATATTTTAGAAAACATACTAAAAGCACACCCTATATTACTAAACCGTGCTCCTACACTGCACAGGCTGGGTATTCAAGCCTTTCAACCAAAACTGGTAGAGGGGAAAGCAATCCGTTTGCATCCACTCGTATGTACTGGTTTTAATGCGGATTTTGACGGCGATCAAATGGCAGTTCACGTTCCTTTAGGAAATGCTGCAGTTTTAGAAGCCCAAATACTAATGTTAGCACCGCATAATATTTTAAACCCTGCCAATGGAGCACCTATAGCTGTGCCATCGCAGGATATGGTTTTAGGACTATATTATATTACTAAACTACGTAAAAACACGCCCGAGTTTGAAGTAAAAGGGGAAGGTGTTACTTTTTATGGTGCCGAGGAAGCCGTTATAGCATATAATGAAAAACGTGTGGATATACACGCTATTGTGAAATGCTTGGTAACTGTGAGAGAAGACGGCGAGTTGAAACGAAAAATTGTTGAAACCAATATAGGACGTATTATTTTTAACCAATTTGTGCCTGAAGGTTTTGGGTTTGTAAATACATTACTTACCAAAAAATCGTTAAGAGACCTTATTGGTGATATGATTAGAGATTTTGGAGTTAAAAAAACAGCCAAATTCTTGGATGATATTAAAAACTTGGGTTTCCACTACGCATTTAAAGGGGGATTATCATTTAGCCTCGCATACGTTAATATTCCAAAAGAAAAACAAGAACTTATTGACTCTGCAAGAGTAGAAGTAGAGGAGATTTGGAATAACTATAATATGGGTTTTATTACCAATAACGAACGGTACAACCAAGTTATTGATATATGGACTCGTATTAACTCAAGAATAGCAGATAGTTTATTGAAAAAACTATCTACTGATGAGCAAGGCTTTAACCCTATTTATATGATGCTTGATTCAGGAGCAAGGGGGTCAAAAGAGCAAATACGTCAGCTGGGTGGTATGAGGGGATTGATGGCGAAACCGCAGAAAAATGTAGGCGGTGGAACTGGTGAGATTATAGAAAACCCAATTATATCAAACTTTAAAGAAGGACTTTCAGTACTCGAGTATTTTATATCTACTCACGGTGCGCGTAAAGGACTGGCAGATACGGCGTTAAAAACCGCAGATGCGGGTTACTTAACCCGTCGTTTGCACGATGTAGCGCAAGATGTTATTATAAAAGAGGTGGATTGTGCTACACTAAGAGGCATACCCACATCTGCACTAAAAGATAATGAAGACATAGTAGAAAGCCTGTACGAACGTATTTTAGGACGCACTTGCTTATACGATGTAGTTGACCCTGCAACCAAAGAAGTATTATGCACCGCTGGTACTGAGTTGGATGAAATTATCGCTAAAAAAATAGAAATATCATCAGTTGAAACAGTAGAAATACGTTCAGTATTAACCTGTGAAGCTAAAAATGGTGTGTGTGGCAAATGCTACGGGCGTAACCTTTCTACTGGTGGAATGGTACAAAAAGGAGAAACCGTAGGAGTTATTGCAGCACAATCTATTGGTGAACCAGGAACACAGCTTACTCTTCGTACGTTTCACGTGGGTGGAGCTGCATCAGGTGTAGCTACCGATTCTCAACTTACAGCTAAGTTTGGCGGTGTTGTTAAGTTTGAAGATATACGCACTGTTAAGCGCAAGCAAGATGATGTAGAGGTGGATATAGTAGTAGGGCGTTCTGGTGAGGTAAAAACTGTGGATGAGAAAACAGGCATTACTCTTATTACCAATCATATTCCTTATGGTTCAATTATTTCCGTTACCGATAATCAAAAAATCGAAAAAGGGAATGTAATATGTGCTTGGGATCCTTTTAATGCTGTTATTTTAACAGAGCAAGCAGGTAAAATTGTATTTGAAAATATTATTGAGAGTATCACCTTCCGTGAAGAGAGTGATGAGCAAACAGGGCACAAAGAGAAGGTAACTATTGATAGTAAGGATAAAACTAAAATACCGTCTATAAAAATAGTTGATAAGAAAGGCGAAACTATTAAAGAGTATAATATTCCAGTAGGTTCACACATTGTTATTGATGATAATCAGAAAGTTTCTGCGGCTACTATTTTAGTAAAAATACCTCGTGTAACTTCTCGTAACCGAGATATTACGGGTGGTCTTCCACGTGTAACTGAGCTTTTTGAAGCTCGTAATCCTTCAAACCCTGCCGTTGTTACTGAAATTGACGGTGTGGTATCGTATGGAGGAATAAAACGTGGTAACCGTGAGGTACTGGTAGAGTCTAAAGGCGGTGATGTGCGTAAATACATGGTATCCTTGTCAAAACACATTCTTGTGCAAGATAATGACTATGTAAAAGCAGGTAGCCCACTTAGTGATGGTGCTATTACCCCACAAGACATACTGCGTATCCAAGGACCAAGTGCCGTACAACGCTATATTGTAAACGGTATCCAAGAAGTATATCGCCTGCAAGGGGTAAAAATTAACGATAAGCACATTGAGGTGATTGTTCGCCAAATGATGCAAAAAGTTGAAGTTACAGACCCAGGCAATACACGTTTCTTAGAAGGTGAAGCAGTAACAAGGCTTAACTTTTTGGCAGAAAACGACTGGATATACGATAAGCAGGTAGTGAAAGAATCAGGAGATTCTGGAAAGCTAAAAGTAGGGCAAATTGTAACTATGCGTAAACTAAGAGACGAAAACTCTATGTTGAAACGTAAAGATATGGCTAAAGTTGAAGTTACTGAAGCCGTAGCAGCAACTGCCCGACCTGTAGTTATGGGTATTACCAAATCATCGCTGGGTACACAAAGCTGGATGAGTGCCGCTTCTTTCCAAGAAACTACTAAAGTATTGAACGAAGCCTCTATTAGAGGGAAAGTAGATAGATTAGTTGGTTTGAAAGAAAACGTTATCGTTGGTCATCTTATACCTGCGGGTACTGGCTTGCGTGAGTACGAAAAAATAATAGTAGGCTCGCAAGAAGAATACGATATGCTAATGGCTACCAAAGACGATAAATAAAAAATAAAGTAATATTACTTTAAAACTATACAAACCCACAAGCACTTTCTTGTGGGTTTTTTGTTAGCATATTACCAAGGCTTTTTAAACATTATAGATACGTTTGCTTAAATTTGTTACATACTTAAAATTTTGAAAACTATGAGCGAAGAAAACGCACAACAAATAGATATAGAATTAAACGAAGATGTTGCCGATGGTGTTTACTCAAACTTAGCAATAATTACACACTCGCAATCAGAGTTTATTGTAGATTTTATACGCATGATGCCTGGAATACCGAAGGCAAAAGTAAAATCAAGAATAATTTTAACCCCTTCGCACGCCAAACGCTTGCTAATGGCATTAAAAGATAATATAGACAAGTTTGAAGATAACTTTGGTGAAGTAACTACTGATGAGTCTTTCCCATCATTTCCACAAGGTTTTAACGGTCCTGTTGGGCAAGCATAAAAATTATTTTAAAATTTTGGGATGTGATTTTGAATATCTTTTAAAATCATAAATGTTTAAAACACAAAATATAAAAAGTGAGCGAAGAGAAAAAACCATTAATATTGATAACTAATGATGATGGGATATCTGCACCAGGGATACGTTTTTTAATAGAAACCATGAAACCTTTGGGCGAGGTGATAGTAGTTGCACCCGCAGGTCCACAATCGGGCATGGGGCACGCCATTACCATCTCTAAACCATTGCGTTTAGATGCCGTTAGCTTATATCCTGATATTAAGGCTTACCAAGCATCGGGTACACCTGTTGATTGTGTTAAATTAGCAGTAGATGTACTGCTTCATCGCAAACCCGATTTACTGGTTTCGGGTATCAATCATGGCTCCAATTCATCTATCAATGTAATTTACTCAGGCACAATGTCGGCAGCTGTTGAAGGGGGTATAGAGGGCATTCCATCCATTGGTTTTTCGTTGTGCGATTATAGTTATGATGCCAATTTCAAACCTACTAAAAAATATATTCAAGCAATTGCCAAAAATGTATTAAAAAATGGGTTAGCGCAAGGTACTTTACTCAATGTAAACTTTCCTAAAGTAGATAATGAACAAGAGATAAAAGGGGTGAAAATATGCCGCCAATGCAATGCAAAGTGGCAAGAAAACTTTGATGAACGACATGACCCTGGTGGAAAAAAATACTACTGGCTCACAGGTAAATTTATTAATAATGATAAAGGCGAAGATACTGATGAGTGGGCGTTAGCCAATAAATATGTATCAGTAGTGCCAACACAATTTGATTTAACCGCCCACCACACTATCGAAACTTTAAAAAAGTGGGAGTTTTAAAATCCGTTTAATAGTTTTCGTTAGCGGCAACATTTGACATTGTAGTTATGTTGTTTAATATAGTTTCTATAAAAAAACGAAGGATAGTCATAATGTTTGCCACCACAGGTGTGTACAAGTTTCACTTTTTATATCACTCTCATATTTTCAATAAACTCACACATACAACTAAACAATCGTCTTAACATAAAATCGACTAACATTATGAAACACTTTTTACTTTTATTTACGCTACTATTTCTTCTTTCATCTACATCTTGCAAAAAAGAAGAGACAACTACACAAACTGACAACCCTGCGCCCGTTAATATAGATACAGCTTATACCAAAACGGTTAACTTTAAATCGCTGGATAAACTGGATATAACTGCCGATATTTATCATATTGGTAAAGATATGCCCGTTATGGTACTTTGCCACCAAGCAGGCTGGAGTAGAGGAGAGTATAAGGAAAGTGCTATTGAATTTAACAAACTGGGGTTTAACTGTATTGCTATTGACCAACGCAGCGGTAATGCAATAAACGGGGTAGCTAATGAAACCGCAAAAGGATATACCCCTGTGGGGCTACCACAAGATTATGTAAATGCTGAACAAGATATAATTGCCGCTATAAACTATGCCAATGCTATGTACAGCAAAAACATAATATTAGTAGGTAGTTCATATTCGGCGGGTTTAGTATTAAAAATAGCAAAAGAAAATAGCAAGGTAGAAATGGTGATGTCTTTTAGCCCTGGCGAATATTATGGAAGCCTTATTAACCTAAAACAAACTATTACTGGTTTAGATAAACCTACTTTTATTACATCATCAAACAGCGAAGCACCTGTTGCTAAGTTATTATACGATGTAATAACAGCCACTAAAAAAACACATTTTATTCCTCAAGGTGCAGGGCATCACGGTTCACGGGCTTTATGGTCTGCCAATGCAGGTAATACTGAATATTGGACTGCCGTTAAAACTTTCTTAGGCAAATAGAGTTTTCCTAATAAAAAATATACAAAGCCACCCTTGCCTTAATTGGTTTTGGGTGGCATTTTTTTGCAATTGATAGCGGGGTATTATAGTAGTGTTAGTTGCCCTGGTCGGCAAAACTGTGTTTTATCTAATGGTGGAAGTTTTTTTCCTTTGAAAAACCGAGCGCACGAAATTTTGTGTAGCATCCTAATATTTTCAGCTACTTTGCCATCGCCCACCATGCGCGTACCAAATCTACTATCACTAAGTTTACCAGCATGGCAAGCCCGTATTAGTTTCAATACTCTGTTGGCACGGTCGGGGAAATTTTTGTGCACCCAATCAGTAAAAATAGGAGCAATAGCACCATTAAGCCTCACAATAGTATAGCCAGCACTTAGCGCACCATGCTTTGCGGCAGCTTCTATCAGTTTTGGTATTTCGTGGCTGTTTAGTGCAGGTATAATGGGGGCAGTCATTACCCCAACAGGAATACCCGCTTTGGTTAGTTTTTCTATTACTTGCAAACGGCGTTTTCCTGTTACAGTTCTTGGTTCCATAGCTAAACGAAGCTGCTCATTTAAAGTGGTAAGACTAATATGCACGCTCACCAAATTAAGTTTTGCCATCTCACTTAAAATATCTGTATCACGGAGTATTAGAGCATTTTTAGTAATTAGTGCCACAGGGTTACGGTAGCGTAAGCATAACTCTAATATTTTGCGGGTAAGTTTGTATTTACGTTCGGCAGGTTGGTAGCAATCTGTATTACCGCTTAGCAAAATGGTATCTACCTTCCAGCTTGGTTTTTCAAAGGTTTCTCGCAGCAATTCGGGGGCATTGGGTTTTACCATTATTTTAGTCTCAAAATCAATCCCCGCTGAAAAGCCCCAGTACTCGTGCGCATTACGTGCATAGCAATAAATACAACCGTGCTCGCACCCTTGGTAGGGGTTTAATGAGTACGTCATGGGCATATCAGGGCTGCTGGGTTTGTTTACAATTTTCTTGGGGTATTCATGAAAAAATTGTGTTTTATGCTCGGTAGGCAAATCCTCATCAAGTCCTTCAAAATGCTCTTGCACCAACTCTAATTTGTGGTACTTATTGGCTGTATTTATTTGTGCACCACGCCCTTTACTATATTTGTCTATATTTTCAACCATACACTGTTGTTAATATAGACATTAATTTAATAACTGCAAATTTTCTGTGCAAATCAAAAAAATGCCATTGTTTAAATATTGCTAAAAAATGTTGTATAATTGCGTTGTTTGTAATCAATCTAAATAAAAAATAACATGATTTTAGAAAGGCTAAAGAGTGAAACACGCCCACAACACGATAAAATTGAAGAGGTAGGTTTTTCAGGTAAAATAATGAGTGGGCAGCTTACACTTGATGAGTATAAGCTATTGGTAATTAATAATTACCGTATGCACAAACTGGTAGAAGGAGCGATGGATAAAATGCCTGAAATTAAAGCCTTAGAGGGTTTAGAGTTTGAAAGCCGTAAGAAGATGCCATTTTTGGTTGAAGATTTAAAAAATGTAGGCTTAAACCCTGATGATTATGGGGTAGAAGATATTAACCTTGATGTAAGCGATTTTCATAAGGCAATGGGTACTTATTATGTATTAGAGGGGTCTACTTTAGGAGGTTCTGTAATAGCACGCAAATTGGCTACTAATCAAAATTTGGCTAATGCTGGTTTAACTGATTTTAAATTTTACGGTTGCTATGGCGATATGGTAGGACCACGCTGGAAAGCATTTCAACAAGTATTGGTAAATGTAGCTACCGACAAAGCCGCCGAAGATAAGATGGTAGCAGGTGCTACGGCTACTTTCAGTGCTTTAACAGATATGTTTGTAGCCTCGCGTACTTAGTTTAATTAACACTATGATAGTATAGTACAAAAGCCCGCTAAAAGCGGGCTTTTGTGTTTGTTTATTCAAAATTTAGTATAATTTTCAATATAACTTAGCCCATATTGGCTTGCAAAAATTTATTTCTCCAGTATTATTGTTATATTTCTCTTATCGTAATAAGCATAAAAAAGCCTTCTCATTTCTGAAAAGGCTTTCATTTTTTTTGTAGCGGGAGCTGGACTCGAACCAACGACCCCCGGGTTATGAGCCCGGTGAGCTACCACTGCTCCATCCCGCAGTAATATGGTGCAAAAGTAATGCTATTTACCGACCTTTGCAACTCAATATTAAAAAATAGTGAATGAAGCATAAAGCTGGATTTGTAAGTATAATTGGTCGTCCCAACGCAGGGA
Source organism: uncultured Burkholderiales bacterium (assembly GCA_964584305.1). Lineage (GTDB taxonomy): Bacteria > Bacteroidota > Bacteroidia > UBA8524 > UBA8524 > SB11. The sequence goes on along the minus strand of CAZOZL010000002.1, from coordinate 43,653 downwards.
AAAGCACTTTGATGAATGCCATAGTAGGCGAAAAACTATCTATAATTACCCCAAAAGCGCAAACTACCCGCCACCGTATTATGGGTATTATTAATACAGAAGAGTATCAGGTGATATTTAATGACACCCCTGGTATTATTGACCCTAAGTACGGTTTGCACAAAAGCATGATGAAGTTTGTAGATGAAAGTTTGGAAGGGTGCGATGTAATTGTATTAATTGCTGAAGTAGGCGAAAAAGATATATCGGATGATGTGGGTAAACGCTTACAAAATGCTAAAGTACCCATAATTTTAGCATTAAATAAAGTGGATTTGATGACACAGGAACAAATAGAGGAAAAAATTAAATTTTGGACGACTAAAAATATGTTTGCTTCCATTGTTCCCCTATCGGCACTCAACAAGTTTAATACGAAAGCCCTGCAAGATGAAATAGTGAGTTTACTACCAGAATCTCCAGCATTTTATCCTAAAGACCAATTAACAGATAAACCAGAAAAGTTTTTTGCCAGCGAAATTTTAAGAGAAAAAATATTTTATCGCTATAAAAAAGAAATACCCTACTCTACCGAAGTATTAATTGAGGAATTTAAAGATGAGGAAAAGATAATACGAATTAGAGCTATAATAATGGTGGAGCGGGAATCACAAAAAGGGATAATGATAGGGCAAAAGGGGGTAGCATTAAAAAATACTGGAACAGCCGCCCGAAAAGAAATGGAAAACTTTTTTCGGAAAAAAGTGTTTTTAGAAATGTTTGTAAAGGTGAAAGAAAGGTGGCGTGATGATAAACGTATGCTTAAAGATTTTGGGTATAATGAGTAGTACAACTAAAACTTTCTAAGGTTTTTCAAATCGAACATTATACATAAAACCTGTTAGAGTATAGTTTAATCAGATATTCAACTGGTTTGCTATCATCACTATACATCAACTGAGGGACATCAATGTCCCTCAGTTGAGAAGTAGCTAATTTTTTAATTTGCCAAATAGTAATATGGTAAAACTAAGCAAATGCTTGCTCCATTAATTCTTTTTGCTCCTTAGCGTGTTGGGCAGCAATGCCCGTAGCTGGAGAGGCACTCGACTTACGAGAAATTATTTTCAAATCAAAGTTTTCTTCATAACGTAATAGATATAAATATGCCCCTTGGTTTTTGGGTTCTTCTTGTATCCAGCATACTTCTGCCTTATTATATTTTTTACGTATTGCGTCTATTTTTTCAGTAGGGAAAGGATATAATTGCTCTACACGAACAATAGCCACATCTTTACGTTTGGCTATCTCATCATTATATTTCAGCAAGTCGTAATATATTTTACCACTGCAAAGTAAAACTCTTTTCGCGCTTGCTGCTTTTGTAATAGTGGTGTCGTCTATCACTTCCTCAAAACCACCCTTAGTAAAATCAGCCAAAGTACTTACACATTTTGGATGACGTAATAGGCTTTTGGGAGTCATTATAACTAATGGAGTGCGGTAGTTGCGGTGCATTTGCCTGCGGAGTAAATGAAATAAATTAGCAGGGGTTGAAACATTTACTACCTGCATATTTTTATTAGCACACAGTTGTAAAAACCGTTCTAAACGTGCTGATGAATGTTCGGGTCCTTGTCCTTCATATCCGTGAGGAAGTAATAATACTAAACCACTATACGTTTTCCATTTGGCTTCGGCGGCACTTAAATATTGGTCTATAACAATTTGTGCGCCGTTACTAAAATCACCAAATTGCGCCTCCCAAAGGGTAAGCGAATTGGGCGTAGCCATAGAATAACCATACTCAAAACCCATTACAGCATACTCGCTAAGTAGTGAGTTATAAATTTCAAATTGGGCTTGCTTGCCTCCTAAATTATTTAATGGGATATACTCATTATTAGCATTATCCTCTTGTTTTATAATAGCATGGCGATGGCTAAAAGTACCCCGTTCGCAATCTTGCCCGCTCATTCTCACTTGGTATCCTTCTGCTAATAATGTAGCATAGCCCATCAATTCGCCCATAGCCCAATCGTAGCTATCATTTTTAATCATGTTTTCCCTATCGGTAAACAGTTTAGCTACTTTTTTAAAGGCATTAAATCCTTCGGGTATGGTAGTTATTTTTTTAGCTAATTCTAAAAATTGTTTTTGTGTAACAGCTGTGTTTGGTGTGTGTTTAGCATTTTTGGCAGAAGCACTGGTAAGGTTTTCCCATTCACTTTTTATAAAGCTAAATGCCTGCGAAGCATCTTCTTCTTTAGCAGTTTCTAAAAAACTTTGAAGGTCTTGCTTAAAACTTTTCTCCATTTCCTTGCCCAGCTCCGCCTCAATGCTACCCGCTTCTTGTAGCTTTTGCACATATATTTGGCGTGGGTTTGGGTGCTTGGCAATAGCTTTGTATAATACAGGCTGGGTAAAACGAGGTTCATCTCCCTCATTATGCCCATACTTGCGGTAGCCTAATAAATCAAGATATACATCGGTATTAAATTTTTGTCTAAACTCTAATGCCAATTGTACTGCATATACTACCGATTCTACATCATCAGCATTTACATGAAAAACAGGACAAAGAGTAACTTTTGCCACATCCGTACAATAGGTGCTTGTGCGCCCGTCAACATAATTGGTAGTAAAGCCTATTTGGTTATTGGCAGCAATATGTATAGTACCCCCCACATTATAGGCTTTTAATCCTGCCATTTGCCCCACTTCGTATGCAATACCTTGCCCTGCCAGTGAAGCATCACCGTGTATGAGTACAGGTATTACTTTGTCTACATCATTTTTATACTTATGGTCTAATTTTGCTCTGGCTATACCTTCCACCACAGAACTCACTGTTTCAAGGTGAGAAGGGTTGGGCGATAAACTTATATGAACGTTTTTATTGTTATGCGTTTTTATATCGCTTGAGTAGCCCAAATGGTATTTCACATCTCCTTCAAACAAGCCTTCTTCAAAGGCTTTCCCCTCAAATTCTTTAAAAATTTCTTTGTATGATTTTTTTAGGATGTTCACCAAAACATTTAACCGTCCACGGTGTGCCATGCCTATTATTACTTCCTCGGCACTTTGGTCAGCCCCATATTGTATTATAGCATCAAGGGCGGGGATAAGCGTTTCTAAACCTTCGAGCGAAAAACGTTTTTGCCCTACAAATTTGGTATGCAAAAAACTCTCGAATAGCACTGCCTTGTTTAGTTTTTTAAGAATATGGCGTTTTTCTTCAATGTTAAAAGAGGGTTGGTTTTTGCGACTTTCCATCTTTTTTTGCAGCCACTCCACTTTATCAGGATCTCGTAAATACATATACTCGGCACCAATACTTTGGCAGTATGTAGCTTCTAAGTGGGCTATAATATCTTTTAGTTTTGCTGCGCCAATGCCCAATTCTACCCCTGCATTAAAGGTTGCGTTTAAGTCTTTTTCAGTAAGATTAAAATTACTAATATCTAATGATGGGGTATAAGTCCTTCTATCTCTTACGGGGTTGGTTTTTGTAAATAAATGCCCACGGGTGCGGTAGTCTTTTATAAGGTTTAGTACATTTATTTCTTTTAGTACATCGCTGGAAACAGCTTGCTGTGAGCCATTGGCAGAGGCTTTGCCTTGCCCCATATCAAAGCCTTCAAAAAATTTTTTCCAACCAAAATCAACAGAGTCAGGATTGGCGGCATATTGCTTATATAAATCGTCGATTACATTAACATCGGCATTGCTTAAATATGAGTGTTCAACCATAATGATATTACAACTTTTGAAGGTGATAAAAAGGTGTGCAAAGGTAACAAACTATTGGTGTAATATGGTAGTAGATGGATAGAGGATAGTGCTACATTTTTTTATGTACCTCAAGTAAAATATATAGGCAATTTTTTGTGTAAACAACTAAAGCTACTGATAGTAATAGGTTCTAACTGTTTTACAATTTTTTTAAGGCATTAAATTTCCATACATACGTGGGAAGGGGATGCTTTCACGTACGTGGGGCAATTTGCATACCCAAGTTACCACACGCTCCAAACCTAAGCCAAAACCAGCATGGGGTACGCTACCGTAGCGGCGTAAATCCAAATACCACTCAAAGGCTTCCATAGGTAGCTGGTGTTCGTTTATTTTATTTACTAAATTGTCTAAATTGGTTTCTCGCTCGCCACCACCTATTATTTCGCCGTAGCCTTCGGGCGCAAGTACATCCACTCCTTTGGCCAGTTCGGGGTTGTCGGCATCACGTTTCATATAAAATGCTTTTATGGCGTGTGGCCAGTTATATACCATTATAGGGGTATCAAACAAGCGGGTTAATACTGTTTCATCACTACCGCCAAAATCGTTGCCATATTCAAAATTTTCAGCACTTTCTATCCATCGGGGTATGTTACGCAAGGCTTCCTCCAATTCTTTCAACTCATTTTTCTGTGTATCTATTTTGTTTTGGTTAAAGGCTATTTTGCCTTTTTTCATTCCACCTTTTGCAATACTGGCTTCACGCTCTTTAATGTCGTTATTTATTTCGGAAATGCGTGTTTTGGTATCAGCAAGGTCGCCTTCAAGGGTTTTAATGCTGTTTTTACCGTCAACGTTTTCTTCACCCTTTAGTATTCTTACCGCCTTGTCGTATGTTAAACGTGGGAAAGGTTTTACAATATTCTCTAATACCGTAGTATCACGTCCTATCAACTCCAATTCGCTTTTGCAATTATTTAAAACACCAGTAACCACTGCACGCAAAAATGCTTCAATTACATTCATATTCTCCTCATTATCACAAAAAACCATTTCAGGTTCTATCATCCAAAACTCGGCAAGGTGGCGACGTGTTTTTGATTTTTCTGCTCTAAATGTAGGACCAAAAGTGTAAATTTTACCCATTGCCATTGCCATAGCTTCGCCATATAATTGTCCGCTTTGCGATAGGTAGGCAGGTTCTCCAAAAAAATCTGTTTCAAATAGTGTTGATGTACCCTCACTGGCGTTTGCCGTAAAAAGTGGCGCATCCATTTGCACAAAACCTCTTTCTTGAAAAAAGGTATGTATTGAGTATATTATTTGATTTCTGATTTTCATTATCGCCCATTGGCGATTGCTGCGCAACCACAAGTGGCGTTTGCTTATCAAAAACTCAACACCGTGTTCTTTTTTAGCTATCGGGTAATCTATACTAATTTGTATAATATTTAGGGCAGTTACTTGCAACTCAAAACCACCTATCTGGCGGTCATCTTTCACTACTTTTCCTGTTAATTCTACCGAGCTTTCTAAGGTTAGTTTTTTAGCGTTTTCAAACACCTCATTGGCTACCGTTTCAGCACTCACTACACACTGGCAAAGTCCGCTACCATCGCGCAATACAACAAATACCAAGCCCTTTCCTTCACGCTTGTTTGCCACCCATCCTTTTAGGGTTACTTCCTGCCCTTCACAGGTACTCAAATCTTTAATATACATTCTTTTTAAGCTATGTCGTTTCTACATTGGCAAAAATAGCACTAATTTTGGGCAATATATTTGTCAATATAAGGTAAGATGTTAAAACAAAACCTTTCTCATAAGCTGCTACAAAAACTTTCGCCACAGCAAATACAATTTATAAAGCTGTTGCAGTTGAGTACGCAGGATTTGGAGCAGCGTGTAGAGCAGGAACTAATGGAAAACCCTGCTATGGAAACTGGTAAAGAAGCTGATGAGGCCGACCTTGCTGCTGATAACAGTGATAAGGAAGAGAATGAAACTGTTGATGAAACCCACGAAGAAAAAGACCTTTTTGATATAGAAGATTATATAGGTAGTGATGATGGAGATAGTTTTAGACTGTACGAAGAAAGCGGCGGAAGTGAAGAACGGAAGGACTTGCCCATTGCTGGAAACAGTACTTTTAGAGAACAACTTTTAGAGCAAATACAAGCCAATATACATGGCGAGCACGAGGATGTTTTGGTGAAACAACTGGTAGGTAGTATTGAAGAAGACGGTTATTTACGTCGTCCATTGGGTGCTATTGTAAACGATTTAGCTTTTTCTAACAATGTGAGGACTACAGCCGAAGAGTTGGAGAAAGTATTGCATAAAATACAGTTGTTAGAACCCGCTGGCATTGCTGCCCGCAATCTACAAGAGTGCCTATTGCTGCAACTGCAACGGAAAGATAAAGAGCTGCACCCAGCGGTAACATTATCGCTTAAAATTATTAATAAACACTTTGAAGACTTTACTAAAAAGCATTACGAAAAAATGATGCGCCAACTAAAAGTTGATAGTGAAGAATTGAAAGGAGCAATACAACTAATTACTAAACTGAACCCCAAACCAGGAGATAGCGGTACTAATGTGAAAACCCAGTATATAGTGCCTGATTTTATTATTGTAGATAATAATGGCAAGTTAGGGATAGCACTAAACGGGCGCAACGCACCCGATTTGCGGGTAAGCAAAGGGTATTTAGAAACCCTGAAAGGATACGATAAGAGCAAAACTAAGAACAAGCAAATAAAAGAAACCGTACAATTTATAAAACAAAAATTGGACGGGGCAAAATGGTTTATAGACTCTATAAAGCAACGTCAAAACACACTACTGCTTACCATGAACGCCATTTTAGAATACCAATACGAGTATTTTTTAACTGGTGATGAGATTAAACTTCGCCCTATGATATTGAAAGATATTGCCGATGAGGTGAATTTAGATGTTTCTACCATTTCGCGGGTAGCAAATAGCAAATACGTACAAACAGATTTTGGCATTATTTCACTTAAATTTTTCTTTTCAGAAGGAATAACCACCGAAGATGGAGAAGAGGTGAGTAACCGTGAAGTGAAGAAAATTTTGCAAGATGCTATTGAGAGTGAGAACAAACAAAAACCCCTGCCCGATGAAAAATTAATGGAAATTTTGAAAGAAAAAGGATACCATATAGCCAGGCGAACGGTTGCAAAATATAGAGAGCAATTAAATATTCCTGTGGCTAGGCTACGTAAACAAATATAAGTTGGTTTTTAGTTTACTTTTTCAAGTTTAATAAAAATACATTGTCAAATACCTTAGCCAAAATTATTACTTACATTCTTAACCCACTAATAATGCCTTTTGTGGGGGTATTATTCCTGCTATTTTTTGATGAGTATTATTACTTGCAAACAGGTTCATCTCAAAAATTGTATATATTAGGTTTTATATTTTTAACAACCTTTTTGTTGCCGTTTTTTGTAGCTCTACTTTTACGTAGCAAAGGGCAAATAGATTCATTAGAAATGCGTAGCCGTAACGAACGTAAGCTACCTCTACTTATTACTGCCTTTATTTATACTGCCTTGTTTTTTATGATTGCAGGAATGGCTGGTTTTTATAAAATACGCACATTTATTTTGGCTACTACCATAGTGCTTATTTTGGCAGGTTTCATTACCAATTATTTTAAAATAAGCATACATATGTTAGGTATTGGCGGTGTTGTTGGCTTAGTTGCTTTTATGAGTACCTACTCACTTTTTAATCTCACACCATTGCTTATTGGTAGCATAGTGTTTTCTGGTTTAGTAGGTATGGCAAGGCTTCAGCTAAAAGCCCACACCCCCATTCAGGTATATACTGGTTTTGGTTTTGGTTTCGTTGTGGTTTTTTTGGTAGGGATGTTACTATAACTAATCGCTTAAATTTCATAATTTTGCTACAAAAAAATACAAACTAATGAGTACTTACGAAGCCTTACTATACACCGTAGAAAATAATATAGCCACTATAACGCTTAATCGCCCAGAGGTATTTAATGCCTTTAACGATGCACAAAGTTATGAGTTACAGGCGGCACTAAAACAAGCTAATAGAGATAAAGAAGTGCGTGTAGTAGTGCTAACAGGGGCAGGCAAAGCCTTTTGTTCAGGGCAAGATTTAAAAGCTATTGCTGATAGTAAAGACCGCTCGCTTAGTGATTCACTATACAAACGCTACAATCCCATTATCCTTGCTATGCGCAATATGCCAAAACCTATTATTTGTAGGCTAAATGGTGTAGCCGCAGGTGCAGGGTGTTCATTAGCATTAGCCAGTGATTTTATTGTTGCATCAGAAAAAGCATCACTAATTGAGGTTTTTATAAATGTAGGGCTGGTATTAGATTCAGGTTCAAGCTATTTTTTGCCCCGCATTGTAGGCAGCAACCGTGCGTTTGAGTTAAGCACTATGGGAAACAAGGTAAGCGCACAGCAAGCCCTTGAATGGGGAATGGTAAACCGTGTAGTAACCCCCGAAGAATTAGATGCTGCCGTTGCAGAAATAGCAAACTACTATGCAAAAGCACCCACCAAAGCCATTGGCTTGATGAAAAAAATGCTAAACAAATCTTTTAATAGCGATTTGGAAACCATGTTGCAATATGAAGCCTATTGCCAAGAAATAGCAGGCAATAGCACCGATAATAAAGAAGGTATAAAAGCCTTTAACGAGAAAAGAAAACCCGTTTTTAAAGGAGAGTAATTTTTTAAGACATTAGGCTACTTTTCAGTTTTACGGTAAGGGTATCGTGTGTCGTGTTATTCCTGCGAAAGCAGAAACCTGTACTCAAACGTGTGATATGGTGGAGCTATTTTACACTTCACCAAAATTATAATTTAAACTTATTATAAGAACTGACCTTTAACTTGTTGTGAATAATTTGAATACCATCCTGACAAAATAGATAGAGATGAATCCACTTGAAAACCTTATAAAGTATAATCTTAACTTACCAAAAGTTTCAACACCAGGCGGTAGTTACTTATCAGTTAATATTCGAGGGAATATTGCTTATATAGCCATTCAGTTCCCCATTAAAAATGAAGATTATTTTTTTCAAGGACGTTTGGGAAACGAGATAACAACAGATGAAGGGCATAAAGCAATGGAATTATGTGCCTTGAATGTACTTGCCCAAGTAGATAAAAAAATAGGCTTTAATAAAATAGTGGGACTGAACCATATTGACGGATACTTTCAGGCGGGTGAGAACTGGGACGACTCTCCCATTGTTGTTAATGGAGCATCTGATTTGTTTGTAAAAATTTTGGAAACGAAAGGAGAACACTCAAGAGCAATATTTGGTGTACATAAATTACCAAGAAATTTTAGCGTGGGATTAACCGCCACATTTACAATTAAAACAGAATAAAAAGTATTTGTAAACTACCCGTAGCGCATTATAATGTAATTTTGAAAAACTAAATATCAGTGTTTTTATTACCCAAACACCCTAATAGAACAACACGCTAACTTATAGTATTGGAGAGGGATTTTGTGGTAGCTTGACCTTCCCATAAAATTGGGTGAGGTAATGAGGGAATCTATCTATTTATCAAACTTTTAAAGTTTGATAAATAACTCAATAGTTTAAAAGGAAAATTATATCAAACGCCCGTTAATTTTAAGGGTGAGCCACAGCTATTACGCCATTGGTTATTTCTAAATCTTTAAAATCGTTACCTCTTGTATTAAATACTCTGCACCTAAAACGTATAGTTACCTGTTGGGTTTTTTCTCCCTTTTCATTAGGTAGGTAGCTTTTGTGCGATGCTATGGTAAAAAAAGAGGTTGAAGGTTGTGCATTCTGATTACTTTCATACACATCACCATTTTTGGCGGTATAGCGTATAATAGCCTTTGATATAAAAGATTCGTGGGTAATAGTTACCGAAGGTGTACCATAAGTCATATTGGCTAAACAACGAAATGTAGGGTCGTTTACTACAACATTTTTACAATATATATGTGTACGGTTTGCTGTTCTTACTCTAAGGCATACCCTATAAGTACCTGGTGAAGCATATTGATGTCTTGGACTATGGGCGGAAGAGACAGAACCATCACCAAAATCCCACTCATATGAAACGCCTACCGATGTATTGTTAAAATCAACAACGTTTCCTACTACATTTGATATTATATAGCCAAAACCTAACGGAATACTATCGCCTTTATCAACTTCAAACGGAAAAAGCATATTGCATATGGTATTGCTGCAACCGGCATCACTTATAGTAAGACAAATGTTTTTGGAAAAAGAATTAGTAAAAGTAACGACTGGGTTGGCTACCGTAGATGTGTCTTGCGTATTTCCAAATGTCCACAAATAGGTAGGCGAAATAAAACCGCTATCTTCAGCAATAAGGCGTACACTATATTGTTTGCTCGCTATTTGTGATGGGTCTTCAAGTTTAATAGTAGTACCAAGTGCCTTATTCATATTTGCTAAGGCAATACCCGTAGATTTGTCTGCATCACCTATAATTACTTCAATGGCTTCGCAGTTGGTACACCCATCTTTACTTAATCTTCCAGAAAAACGGTATATAGAGTCTTGGGGTAACCTGTTATATTCAGTAAACATATAATAGCCATTTACCCCTGCTATCATTTGCAGTGGCACACCGTCAATTGTACCTTTAAGCGCAAAAACAGGCTCTTCAGTAATGGTAAGTGGCTCGTCGGGGGGCTTGCAGTTGCTAAGTCCCAATAACCCGATGGCGGCTATAACAGCCAATATAGTGTGTATTTTAGAACCTGATAAAATCATATTTAATATATAATTGTAAACGGCTGTTAAGGTTAAAAACTGTGGTATTATAATAGTTGTTTCTACTCACATCAAGCAAGCCAGTATTTGCCAACAAGCCCATGTGCAAGTTATTGTTTAATTTGTATTCCAACCCAAACTGTAGTTGCACATCCCACTGATTAATGCCTTTTTTGTACTGATTCTCATTTGATTGTGTGGGCGTTTGTTTACCGCCAAGTGTAGTAACAGTGCTTGTATTTACCGTACTGTTAGTATTTAGCAAATAGGTAATATTTGTTCCGCCTACAAAGCTAAAATTGTTAAAAGCTGCATACCTTACCACAACAGGCAGTTCTATATAGTGTAGTCTTTTGGTATTTATAGTGGTACTCTCTGTAGTTAAGCCAAATGCGTATTGCTGGGTAGTGTATTTTTTTTCAAGCCCGCTGGCATTAACATAGCTATATCCCAAGCCAGTATTAAACTGCCATTTTGGGTTAAGCTGGTATTGGTATTGCAAGCCAAAGTGGGGAGTGTTAATGTAATTATTACCACTGGTTTCAAGTAATTTACTATAATTAGTTCCAGCTACTACTGCAAGGGTATTTTTTATTAAAATCTGTTTTGGAGTTTTAGAGTGTTCTTGTTTCTCTTTCTTATCACCGTCCTTTTTTGCTACTGGTGGGTTACTGGGGGCTGTGTTTTTGTTTTCGGGTGTTAATTCTTCTTTATCTTTTTTAGGGATATTAACAACAAGCTCTTTTTCTTTAGCATCAGTAGTAGTTTTAGGTATGTTAGTACTCTCTTTTGTAGGTGCAGTAGTACTATTTGTAGGTGCTACTTCATTATTGCTTGTGGTGAGGGTAGTATTGGGGGGTAAATTATCAAGTTGTTTTTCAGGTTTTTCAATATCAATAGGCGTACTATTTTCTTTTTTTAACGGTACATTATTTATAGAAGTAGAGCCCCCTTTTTTGGCAGTTATATGTTTAGTATGTTTAGTTTTTGCTTCATTTTTAGTAGGGTAGGGGCGGGTAGCCTTTTTACTTTCAGCTTGTGGCAAAGCCGAAATAGTGGGGCGGGTACTTTGTAAGGTAGGTATATCACTATTAGTGGTATTGCTCTTTTCAGTAATTAATGGGGCTACATTATTTGCTTTATTTTCTGCTAAACTTGATGTTTCGGGGGCAGCCCATCTAATAATACCTGCAAACACTACCAATATGGGCAGTGTTAGCCATATAGCATTAAATTTTAAGCCCATAATTCCACCTTTAGCATTGAGTGTTTTTTCTACCGCTTTCCAGTGGGCAGGGTTATACTCAAACTTTTGCGAGTTAAGGGTTTGTTTTATTTTTTCTTCGTTTTTACTTAACCTATTCATTTCTTGCCACTTTAGGTGTATGGTAATCTTTAATCATCCGTTGTAATTTTTTTCGTGCATCAAAAAGTTGTGATTTTGATGTCCCTTCAGATATGCCTAACATATCTGCAACTTCTTTATGCGGATAGCCATCTACTACATATAGGTTAAACACTCGTTTGCACATGGGCGGTAGCAAGTGAATTAGCTTATATATGTCTTCTGCTTCAAGTATCCATTCTGCTTCGTTCCCCTCGGTAGGGCATTCTATAAAATCTGGCGAAGCCATATCGGTATAGTGTATGGTTTCTCGCAGTTTTTTAGTTTTTCTAAAAGTATCAATAACTGTATTAATAGTTATCTTTCGCACCCATACTTCAAAGGGGGCTTCGCCTTTGAAGCTTTTTAAGTTTGTTATTACTTTTAAAAAACTTTCGTTGTGGGCTATTAAAACATCATCTTTCGATTTATAATACCTATAACAAATACCTATAATAAAGGAATAGCAAGCCTTATAAAGCTCTTGTTGAGCCTTTCTCTCATTGTTTATACATCGCTTTAATAAGTCTTCTGTTATAAGCATTAAGGGCTTTTTGTATGCCAAAAAATTATTTAAATAGCCAGCTGTTGTTTTAGTAAAAGCCTTGCTATTTCTATATTATACCCATCTAATTTTCATATCTTATTTGGTAATATCAAGCCTTGTTATAAAAATCAGTATTATTTTTATAACTACCCATAGTGCGTATAATAGTATATACGTAAGCCAGTTGGCATAAGTTGGGTGAACCTGAGAAGTAAAGGCATTACTTTTTGCGTGATTGCTGTGCAACGCTACGCGGGTGATACAATGCAATTACAGATTTTAGGTACTCACGGTCGAGGTGGGTATAAATTTCGGTAGTGGTAATGCTTTCATGCCCCAGCATTTGCTGCACAGCACGCAAATCTGCACCCCCTTCTACTAAACTGGTGGCAAACGAGTGCCGAAAGGTATGCGGGCTTATTTTCTTTTTTATACCTACAATAGCCGCCAGTTTTTTTATGATTAAAAAAACCATCACCCGTGATAGTCGTTTCCCACGTCGGTTAAGAAATACTATATCATCTTCACCCGTTTTAGCTGTTATTAGTTTACGGTGATGATTAAGGTAAAGCACTATACTTTTTATGGCATTACTACCAATGGGTACTAAGCGTTCTTTATTGCCCTTGCCCACCACTTTCACAAATTCATCATCAAAAAATAGGTTACTAATTTTTAGTTCAACTAATTCAGTAACCCGCAGCCCGCAACTGTATAGTGTTTCAATAATGGCTTTGTTTCTATGCCCTTCGGGTGTGCTTAAATCAATAACATCAAGCATTTTGTCAATTTCGTGTACACTAAGTACTACGGGCAATTTTCTACCCAGTCTGGGCATTTCAATTAGCTCGGTGGGGTCATTATTTACTATATCTTCTAATAAAAGGTATTTATAAAAAGCACGGATACCCGATATTATCCGAGCTTGCGAGTTTGCCGTCATTCCCAATTCTGAAATCCATTTTAGGAAACCTTTGAGGTGGTTTGCAGTAACTTTAGCAGGAGTGGGCGATAATTTATTTAACTCAAAATAGTGAAGTAGTTTTTCAATATCATGCTGGTAGGCGGCAACGGAGTTGGGCGACAGTGATTTCTCTAACTGTAAATGCTGTTTAAAACCTTTTATATCGCTTTGCCACATTAGTTACAAATGTAGGCAAACAGGATATAAAGGGGAACAAAATGAAATGTTTAAAGTAGTTCCTTAATGGTGTTTAACGCTGTTTTCTCTAATTATTTTACTTTAACTTCAATAACGTGCAAAATTTCTGTGGTACGGTGAACAAAGAAAACTATTTCACAATTTTCTGCCTTCCATTTACTATCTAAAATAAGACTAAATGATTTCTCAACCACTCTATTTTTTTCAGGCAAAGCAATACTATCTGGTAACAATTTTTGTTTAAATGAGGGCATAGTTCGCAGCACATGGTCGTGGTGATATAGGGGCTCTGTTCCTTTTTTCACAGGGTCGTTTGCTAATGCTTGGTCTTTTTGTGGGCTAATTATTCCACTTTCGGCAATGGCAATACTAAAAAATGGAGTAGTTCCTAAACTATCTGTAAATACGGCTTTTACCTTTACTTTTAACTCTCTTGAAACCTCATCATACTCATGTTCCATATACAGGTTTACTGGGGTAGGTTCTGCCATGCGCTGGGTAACTAATGTTTCCCAGTTTCCCGCCGTTGACGACCTTAAAACCCTATCAATAGCACCGTAAGGTAAACCTGCTGGACGCCCCACTATATCCAATATTTGTGTACCATAAGGTACTCTAAAATCTTCTTCACCATTAAAAGGGGTGGTGAAACCTTGGTACTCTGTACCGTGTATGCCTAGTGCGCTTACCTTGCCAGGAAATTTTTTTCTTAGAGCCTCAACAACTCTATGCCCTTTAGGGCAGTTACTACAACGTACGCCTGTAAAATCCTCCACCAACACCGATTTGGCTTGCGGTGTTTCAGACTGTGCTGCCAAGTAGGTAGAATCTGTAAAACTTACAGATGGTGCTGTTAATATAATACCAGGGTTATCCTCTTTACAAGCTGTAAAAACTAAAACTAAAGAAAATAGGGGCAATAAAAATTTGTATGATAACTTCATGTGTAGCAAATATATTAAAAGTATAAAAGTAAGACGTTAATTTTTAAAATGTTGTTGTAACGGCAATCCTAACACCGTTAAACGCAGGTTCTATACGACATACTCCGCCTGTGCAGTTTACACCCGCTACCTGTTTCTTATATTCAGCCGTGAAACGGGTGGTACCTTTTACGTACGATGCGAAAAAAGTGTAATAATGTATTTGTTCTTTTGAAATCACTTCTTGTGGTGTTTCGGGGGTACGCACAGGGTTGGTGTTTACCATATCGCCAATTGCAAACGAAAAATTAGGAGCTATATTATACTCTAAAACGGCGTTTACAAAACTTCCTTGGTCGCCATCAGTTTGAAGGTATTGCCACTCGAACCGAAGCGATCGTTTACGACTGATTTTATAGTTTATCTCCCCAAAAGGAGTTATTGTTTTAACATCAGGCGCTTTTGTGTTTAGCTCGTATATAGCTTGGTTATAGAAGATATTTTGAAAACCCAGCGCAATTTTCAATTTTTTATTAACTTTATGAACCATGTCAATATAGTACTCCCTAAATAGTTGTACTGTTTTCCCTGGTACAACGGCATCACTTTGTACATAAGAGAAATTGCCAGTAAAAGAGGTTTTTTTATTGGGTGTCCAAATAAAATCGGCTTGTATGCCATCTTCGCCCAACTCTTGTGCAAATGGGTTGTAACGTGCTAATAGTCGATACGTGTTTTGGCGGGTAAGGGCGGGTAAATATGTAACTATGCCATTTAGCAATAAGTGATAGGGGGAACTACGGAATTGAAAATTATCAATTTTGCGGGCTTGGACATTAAAGCCAAAACCTTTTACGGAATATGATGCACTGGCAGTATATACCCTGCCTACACTTTTAAATAGTTCGGTAGTAAATGGGCTGCGTAATGCTTCAGCGGTTTTGTGGGCATACTCAAAATTAAAATTCAATTTTTGCAAAATATTTAATGATGTGTAACCAGTAAAAGCATAGGTATTGTACGTGGGCAAAAAACGATTTTCGAGGGGTACATTATTAATTTCAGTGACCAACTGGTTCATTGTTGCATCATCCAAAGTTCGATTAACTGCACCTGCACCTATATCTATGTTAAAATTTTTATTAAATCTATATCCTTTTTCAATATTTACACCTGCAATAGATTGAGGAGAAAACTGAAAACGTGAATCGACTAAGGTGGTAGGATCAAAAAATCCTTTTTGATTGCCCGTAAAGGCTTTCACCATAAAATCATTACCTATTTGGTATTTAAGGCGCACGCCTTGCACCGCGTAGTCAATACCAATTAGGCGGTCTTCAAAGGCACGAAATATTAAACCAGAACCTATTTGGTCGTAAAAACTACCTACCGTTATATTAAGATTTTCTACATCTTTGCTTATACTCCAAAAACCTATGCCATTATTACTATATGAGGCAAAAGGGGCTAAAAGAGGCGTGTTTGAAAAGAAATCATAACGAAAGTTGAAATTAAACCCTTTTACTTTATAATTTAAGAATAAAAAACTTTCGTTGCTTGATAGTTGCTTGGTGTATTGAGGAGGGAGTTGCCCTAATTTTTCATCTTCAATATAAAAGCTGGTATTAGTTTGAAAATTGCCTGATAGTTGCCCCTTGTTTTGGGCAAGTACAGGACTTATTACAAGTAAGAATAATGTGATGGCGAATAATTGTTTTAGCACAGCAGGGTGGTTTTGTGATTTTAGACGTTCAATATTATTAAAATGTTATCATAATTCATATGTTTTACTATCAACCAAATAAAATTTTGAAATAGAACAACGGATTTTTAAACTGTGCACGCATATCTACATCTTCAAACATACATGATATTGTTTCTTGTAAGGTTTTATTTTTTGATGCTTTGTTTACTACAAAATTAAAAAGCCATGGGTATTTACATAGTTTTTGCAAGGTATGGCTTAGTTTTAATTCACTCCACAAATAACGATATACATCAGTATCGTAAGCGGCTAAAGCATTTGCACTAAAATTTTTTGTTGCCAATGCTTTTTTGGCGGTTTGCGCAGCAAACCGCCCACATATCATGGCATTGCCAATACCTTCGCCAGTAAAGGGGTCTATAAGGCTACCTGCATCACCTGTAAGCAAAAAGTTAGCACCACTAAGTTTTCTTTTTTTCGAGCCAAGAGGTAAGCCCCAGCCTTGTATTTTCCCTTCCAACTTTGCATTAGCAAAGCGGGGGGCTATTTGTGGGTTCTCGTTTATTATTCTCAACATTCCCTCACGCAAGTTTACCTTTTTTTTGCTGGCAGATTCGCTTAAAATACCAGCACCTATATTAGCACCGCCATTGGGCAACGGGAATATCCAAAAGTAACCCGGTAGCAATTCATCTAAAAAATGTAGCTCGATATAGTTTTGCGGGTGCATTCCCTCAACACCTTTATAGTAGGCACGTATGCCTGCACAATAGTGCTTAGGTTCCATTTTTATATTGCCCAATTGTTTGCCTACTATGCTCCTATCGCCTTCGGCACCTATTAGCAGGTGGGTGAAAACGGTAATTTCTTTTCCTTCTTTTTTAAGATGGACTATATACCCACCATCAGCAGAAGTAATTTCTTTTAGCTCTGTATTTTGCCAAAAAGTAGCATACTTCGGGTTGATTTTATTTACTAAAAAATTATCAAAGTCTAATCGTTTGGCAATAAAACCAGGGGCGTGTTTTTCTTTGCTTATATCGCTTTTAAAAGGAATATCGAGAGAGGTATAGTTGGGCGCAACAAATTTCACCCCCCAACTGGGTGTATAGTTATTGGGCTGGTTTACTATTTCTTTTACTAATGATGGGTCGAGTTTTTTTAAAACTTCTATTACTTTGCCACTAAGTGCATCGCCACAAATCTTATCACGGGGGAAGGTGGCTTTATCAATAATAATATGCTCTATGCCTTCTTTGGCTAAAAAGAGAGAAGTAGTAGCGCCTGCGGGTCCTGCGCCAACTATTAAAATATCGGTGGTATAATTGTATGTGCTGATGGCACAAAAATAGTTTTTTGCTTGGTTTGTGGGTTACTTTATTACAGAAACTCTTTGTACTGTTTTAAACTGCTCGCCATCGCTAAGGGTTATATAGTACACTCCTGCCATTTGGTTTTGTAATGAAAGCGAGTAACTGCCTACTTCTTTTTGTATGACACCGCTATATACTTCACGTCCTAATATATCAGTAACTTGTATGGTAAGTTTGCCGTAATATTGCTGTAAGTCTCGGATAATTGTTATAACATCATTAGTAGGATTAGGGAAAATAGTTATTGCTAATTCTTTTACAATTTCTGATACACTGCCAATAGGGTTTGGTTCTGTATTTAAAAAACTTAATCCGCCTCTAAAATTACCTACCAAAACCACAGGTTTTGTATTTGCACTATCACTAAGCAAAACCGCTTCGGGTACTACACGGAAACCCAAGTCTAACCCCTCTAATTTTCCGCTTAAATTATTAAAAACAAATGTATCTACCTCTGTAAAAGTGCCATTAAGGTTATTGTCTATATTTTCAAACAACCATATTTTACCCGTTTGGCTACCCAAAATAAGTTCTCGTTTTCCGTCTCTGTCCAAATCTCCAATATAAGGGGTAGCAAAACCACTAAAGTCAAAAGTTTTTACAGAGTCTGTTATTTTCCCATTAAAGTCTATAATGTAATACCAATAAAAATCATTAACATATACATTACCTAATGTATCAATGGTTGGGGTAGAGCTAAACTGTGGGGCAGTTTTGCTACCCGTATTTTTATAAAAATTTATAAAACCTCCGCCAGTACCTACAACAAGGTCAAGCAAGTTATCGCCATCCAAATCAATAATTTGTGGTGCAGCACTAAACCCTATATCAATATTCATATAATTTTTTTGGCGGGGTGCAAAAGATAGGCTACCCGATGTATTGTTTTGGTAGTAGTGTAGTTTTCCATCGGCATCGCCAATTAGCATATCTTGCTTGCCATCACCATTTAAGTCTCCAATGGCAGGTTTCATATCTCTAATACTATCTTTTATCAAGCCCAAATAGTCAAATGTATTATCTTGGGTAAAAGCAGCTTCGGTGGTAGTACCTGTGTTTTTAAACAAGGTAATACGGTCTGCTTTGTTAAGAGTAGCTTTAAACGCCCCCCTGTGGGCAACCAGTAAATCCAAATCACCATCACCGTCCACATCCATAAATCGAGGTGTAACTCCCGACCCAAAATCAACTGTCCACTCTTGCAAAAAGTTAGTTTTTTGAAAAACAAATGTTGGTTTTGAATTTGCTCCATCATTTCTATACAACCATATTTGGTCTATATTTTTTCCACCTGCACCCAAGTTGGGTGCAACTATTAAATCTTTTGATGAAGACCCTGTATTAGCATCCACATAATAGGCTGCGGGAAAATTATATATTTTAACTTTGGTGGTATTAGTAGGAAATGTAGTATCGTATGCTATCATTGAGTCAAAAGGATGCGAAAAATCTGTTTTACCATTATAAAGTATAGATAATTCATCAAAAGAAGCATCTCCTAAAATTAAGTCTTGATCCTTATCACCATCAATATCAAGCAGTAACATAGTTGCGCCTGAGTGTGCGCCTGCTTTATAATACCTGCCTCCAAAACAAGGCACACCTAATGCTACTGAGCGGTCAACAAAACTTTCTCTAAACCCGCCCCAGCACGCATCATAAGTTCTAAAAACAAGGCTGTCTAAGGGGTAGCCTTTCTCTTTTGCCTCATTACCATACAAGGTAATTGAAGCCGCCGAAGCATCAAAAGTTAAAATATCTAAATCACCATCACCGTCCACATCAGCAATTGCCGAAATATCATCTCTAATCCAATATATTGGTGCTTTGGGTAATCCTACAATATTTTGGTCGCTTGTTAGCTGTGGGGTAACCAACTCAAACTTTAAATTATTACCTACCGAAACATTTTTATAAACAGCTACCGCTTGAGGGAAAAAATTAGCGTCGGCGGCAGTAAAAATATCTTCTTTTCCATCGCCATTATAATCTGCTAATAAGGCCCATGAGTGTAACGCAGGAAAACCCATTTCATAGTCGGGAGCGTGTACCCAACTTGTACTAAGCCCCTGAACATTTAAAAAAGTAAGCACCTTGTTTGCACTCCTATCAAAAACAAAAAGGTCTTTTCTCCCGTCGCCATTTAAATCAATATTTGAGAACTGTGGCGAAATAAAACCACCCGTAAACGGGTAGGGTATGACCGCATTATTGGCTTTATAAAAAGGCAAAGAATTATCAATAAAAAACTTTGGGCTTTGTGCAAATAAAGACACGCAAATAGCCGATAAGGCAAATAAAAGGGTTAGCTTTTTCATGAAATAGTTAAATCTAAATATATGAGTATAGAGTAAATTTTTTGCTATAATGTTGCCAAAATAGCAAAAATAATACAAACTAAATTTTTAAATGGATAAGAACTATTAATCTTGCACTACGTAATATGCAACATCTACCTTCAATAAAACACCTATATACATTATACACACAGCAGTATTTGGTTTGTACCGATACCAGAAATATAACCCCCAATAGTATTTTTTTTGCATTGAAAGGAGACTCCTTTAATGGTAATTTGTTTGCTCTTGATGCACTAAAAAAAGGGGCTGCGTATGCTATTGTTGATGAAGATATTAATACAACTGATGCAAGAATTTTTAGGGTAAATAATGCCATTGAGGCTTTGCAGCAGTTAGCAAATTACCACCGCAAGCAATTGAAAATACCTTTTATAGCCATAGGCGGCAGTAACGGAAAAACCACTACCAAAGAGTTGCTACACTCGGTATTAAGCCAAAAATATACCACCTATGCTACCCAAGGCAACTTAAACAACCATATAGGTATGCCGCTAACATTACTTGCTATACAACCCGATGTGCAAATGGCTATTATAGAGATGGGTACAAACCAACCTGGTGATATGGAGGAGTTATGTACCATTGCCCAGCCAAATTATGGTATTACCACCAATATAGGCAAAGAGCATTTAGAAGGTTTTGGTAACCTTGAAGGAGTAGCAAAAGAAGAGAGTGTTTTATATTTACACCTAATGAAAAACAAAGGACTTGCCTTTGTAAACGCTAATGATGAATGGCTTACCCGCATGGCTGCTCGCTTAAATGAAGTGTATAAATACGGATATAATACTAAGGATAAAAAAATTGTTAATGCTGACTATATAGGTGGGTTAAGTGAGGCTAATCCGTTTATAGAATGTACACTACCCAATAGTGAGGGGAAAGTGAAAGCACAACTTAGCGGCGAGTTTAACTTTGAAAATATAATGGCGGCGGCGGCAATAGGGGCATATTTTGGAGTAGGTGGCGAACAAATAAAACACGGTATAGAAAGCTACGTGCCTACCAATAACCGCTCGCAAGTGGTTGTAAAAGGTAGCAATACTTTGTATATGGACTGCTATAATGCCAACCCCAGCAGTATGGAAGTAGCATTGAAAAATTTTGCCTCATTCGTTCACCCTAATAAAATAGTAGTAGTGGGTGATATGTTTGAGTTGGGTGATTTTGCCAATGCAGAACATAAAGCCATTGCAGCACTCTGCAAAAAACTGGGTTTTGAAACTATTTATGCAGTAGGCGAACTATTCGTACCTCATAAACGTATTATGAATGCTAAAACTTTTGAAACTTCCGAAGTTTTAGCACAACATTTTAAAAAGCACCTGCCTACCAATGCCTATATCCTTTTTAAAGCCTCACGGGGTATTGCTTTAGAGAAAGCCGCAGAGGGATTGTAGAACAAATAAGCGGTTGGCCTTTGGCTGTTAATCCACTGTTATCTTGAGCGGAGTTGAATGTGGTGTGGTGGGTAGCCATACTGAAGATGTAAAACAAACGGATAGTTTTTAACTACCCATCTCTCGCCAGCCTTTTAAAACTATATTTACATCATTGGCTATGCTATAATCTTTGGCATAAAAAAAGTTTAGTTTTTCGGGAGTGATAAAGCTGGGGCTATTGTTTGAGAAGTTATTTAAAGGTGAAAGCAGTCCTTTTTTTATAGCGGGTAGTTCCTTTATGTTTTCGGCAGGGGCATAACCTACTAAAGTTTTTTTGCCAATAATAGTATTTATTAGCCCGCTAAATGCTTTTGTGGGTTTTTTCATTAGCCAGCCCAAAACGGGGAGTAGTACTACCAAAATTAGTGAAGCTATAATATCAAATACTCTTTTATTGGCTGCTAAGGCAGGGTCGGCTATATTTAGCTTTAAATCTACTGTGTATAGTTCACCGTTGGTGTTTTTACTATTACTACCTATAATATAAAAACTGTTTTGTGGTACTATTTTAAAATTAATATGCTCATTGCCCATGCGGGTCATCCAGCCCATAATTTTATCAGCAGGAATATCACGGGCGCAAAAAATCACCTCTGTAATATTAAATACTTCACAAATTTCTTTTAGGTGGTTCATATTGCCCAAATATTTATCCCCATCTTTAAATGCCCCATTTACTGATACAAACCCCTTAAATGTATGTGGCGCATCTGTTTGTTTCAGTAAATTATATACACGATAAGCCTCTTTTTCTTCACCTGCAATAACGGTGTTGTAGGCAAATTTCTGCCCATAGTTTATACTGCGGTATTTTGTAAAATACCGTAGCAACCGCCAGCCATACAAAAATACTACGCCCCACAGCGCACCTAATATTATCAACGCCCTTGAAAAACGCAGCGACTCTGGCAAAAAAGCATACACCACACTTATCATTACCGTACCCAAAAACAAGCCTTGCAGTATATTTTTTAGCTTGTGTTTGCGGTTGTAGCCTCCGCTTAGGTAAATGCCCAGCAACCATAATAAAATATACAGTGTACCATTAAGCCATGTATAAATGATAGGATACTCACCGCCTAAAACATATTTATGGTTTTGCTCCCAATAGGTTTTTACATAATAATGCCCTGCAAATAGCACTACGGCATCAGCAAGGGCGTGTTTGGCTTTATCCCAAAATCGCCCGCAAAGTGCTATTGCCGCCCTAAACCAAATGGCAATATTTATAAACAAACTAAACCACTTGGCATTGCTGCCCTTATAGTGTTTTTTAGCAAAAATTACCATTGCTCTATAAAACACAAAAACATAGTTTACACTTGTTTTTTTAGTGCTTTCGCCTTTGTAATGGATTATGGTAGTATCGGCAAAGTAGTAGTTTTTATAGCCTGCTTGCGTTATGCGATAGCTATAATCTATATCCTCCCCATACATAAAAAAGGTTTCATCCAGCAAGCCTATTTTATCTATGGTTTTTTTGCGAATAAGCATAAAAGCCCCTGCCAAAACCTCTACTTCGTTGGTTTCAGAATCGCTTAGGTACTTTAGGTGGTAACGCCCAAATACTTTTGATTTTGGAAAGAGTTTAGCCAGCCCGCACATTTTATAAAAAGCCACAGAGGGCGAGGGTAGTCCCCGTTTAGATTCGGGTAAAAAATTCCCTTTCCCGTCTATCATTCGCACACCTAAACCTCCCGCATTGGGGGTGGCATCCATAAAGGTTACTATTTTCTCGAAAGTGGTTTCCTCAACAACGGTATCAGGATTTAAAAGAAGCACATACTCGCCAGTACTTTTATCTATTGCTTGATTATTGGCGGCAGAAAACCCTACATTTTTTTTATTGGCAATCAGTTTCACTTCTGGAAACTTCTCTCGCATCATTTCTATACTACCATCAACCGAGTCGTTATCTACTACAAACACTTCAGTACTTACCTTTTGGGCAGCTTTCTGAACGCTTAATAAAGCTTGTTCTAAAAAAGCCTTTACGTTGTAGTTAACTATAATTACGGATAACTTCACTTGTGCTATAACTATATTTGGTAAGGGATACGATTAAGAATAGAGCGACCTAAAGTAATCTCATCAGCATATTCTAACTCACCACCTACTGAAATACCTTTGGATAAGGTAGAAATATTTACTCCTAATCCTTTTAGTTTTTTACTAAGATAAAAGACTGTAGTATCACCCTCAACAGTTGCGTTAAGTGCTATTAATACTTCTTTTATATTGTTTTTTTCTATCCGTTGCGAAATATTAGCCATATTCAAATCATCAGGACCAATACCATCGGCGGGGGCAATCATACCTCCCAAAACATGATATACCCCTTTATACTGTGCCGTGTTTTCAATAGCAATCACATCGCGTAAATCCTCTACTATACAAAGCATAGAGGTATCTCTGTTATGGCTGGCACATATCTCGCAAATGTTGTTATCACTAACATTACCGCACTCTTGGCAGTAGCGTATTCTCTCTTTTAAGGTAGAGATTACTTCACCCATTTCTTGCACTTCCATATCGGGTTGCTTCAGCATGAACAATGCCATGCGAAGGGCTGTTTTTTTACCTATACCAGGGAATTTTGCAAACTGGTTTACCAACTGTTCAAGCGTTTGCGAGGGAAACTGCATATTAGGGCAAAGTTAAAGTTTTGAAATATGTTTTTACAGCTTTTATGTTTATAGATGTGTAAAGACTTGTGTAAGTATTGTCAATACTGATTTGGGACGATTTTTATTTTGATACAGATACCGATATTTTTTTTTAAGAAGCGATGAAAAAGAAAATACCTACTGCCAAGTCTATAAATTTGTTAATACTATTTTATTAACAGCGCATTCATGCATTGCCAACTTTATACTATTTTTACACGCAATGGATTCATACATTTCGCTGCTTATTCTGTGCTGCTTAGTTGTGTTATCATATATATTTGATATTGTAGCACGTAAAACCCGTTTTCCATCAGTAATACTGCTGATGCTGGTAGGGGTGTCAATGCAGTTTATACTTCCTGATGGTATTTCGGATAAGATAAGCTCTTTACTACAAGTATTAGGTACTGTGGGGCTTATTTTAATTGTGCTTGAGGGGGGGATGGATGTACATATTACCAAAGAAAAAAAATGGTTTATACTAAAGTGTTTGCTTTCCTCTTTTGTGGTATTAATGGCATCTTCTTTCTTGCTGGCAGGGGTGTTGTATCTACTGGTTGATGCGCCGTATTATACCTGCTTTGTAAATGCTGTGCCGTTATCTGTTATTAGTAGTGCTATTGCTATACCCAGTGCTGCGGCACTATCGCCAGAGAATAAAGAGTTTGTGGTGTACGAATCTACTTTTTCAGATATTTTAGGGATTATACTGTTCAATTTTGTGTTAACCAATGATACTATTGGGGCAGGTGCTTTTGGCAAGTTGTCGCTTCAAATTGTTTTGGTTACAGTACTTTCGGCAGCATTTTCACTTTTGCTATTTAAGCTAATTGAAAAAATTACGCATAAGGTAAAGTTCTTCCTCATTATCGCACTGCTTATCATTATGTATATATTGGGTAAAAAATTCTTGCATTTACCTTCGTTGTTAATGGTATTTATCTTCGGTTTGTTACTTAGCAACCGTGATATGTTTATTGTACCCAAACTAAAAAAATACTTTAAAATGGATGAGTTTGCTGGGCATTTTAATGAGTTTTTTCTTATCACTGCCGAGAGTGCTTTTATTATCCGAACTTTCTTTTTTGTGGCTTTCGGTATTTCTGTGCCGTTATTGTCGCTAGGGCAAGGTACGGTACTATTGTTGGGCTTTTTAGTTTTTGGGGTGGTGTTGCTGGTACGCTATCTGTATATGTTGGGTTCAAAAGCACAACCGCTAAATATTCTTACCCTTATAGCCCCAAGGGGGTTGATTACAATTTTGCTATTTTTGGAACTACAAAAAGATGGAAGACACGTAATTGCCGATGTGAATGAAGGGGTACTATTTATAGTAATTTGCTTATCGTTGGCGGCACTC
Source organism: uncultured Burkholderiales bacterium (assembly GCA_964584305.1). Lineage (GTDB taxonomy): Bacteria > Bacteroidota > Bacteroidia > UBA8524 > UBA8524 > SB11. Next base: position 18,194 of record CAZOZL010000002.1, on the reverse strand, counting down.
ACTATTGGTACTATGATAAGCGGTAAAAAACCACCAGAAAGCATTACTTAAATTTAAAAAAGCAAAAACAACAAGTATAATATTCCCCACTGTATCAGCATCATTCCATCAACCGCCAAGTCATGAAACCACCAGTAGTTGGTTTTAATTTTTTGGCTACTAAATAGTATTAGTATTAAAAAAGTGAGTGTATTGGCTACCTGTATATAAAAAGCAATATTAATTACCCATACCGCTAAAATAGATAGGGCACTCATACAAATTAAAACATAATGCGTTTTTTTTATTCCCCATTTCACGGGCCATGTGCTAATTTTTCGTACTGCATCAATATGGTAATCTCGTATATCAAAAAGCACACACAATATCAGCATAAAAATAAATTGTATTGCTAATAGTACCCATCCTTCAAAGGTTATAGTATTATCGGCAGCTCCCCATATATCGTTTGCCCACCCTTTGGCTATACCATAAGCACCTAAGTACCACCACACAAAGGTGAGTATAATAGGTTTTAAAAATCCCCATTCTCGTAAAGCAACAAAGCGTCCTTTATAAGGTATTAAAGGCAGCTCGTATAAAATGGTTACCAAACCCACACCCGAGCCAAATAGCACCATAGTGAAAAATATATATAAGTGCGTATATGCAATAATGGCTAAAACTATGGTTACAATAGCACCCGTAATATAAAAGCGTAGCAAATGGTTTTGTATCCATTTTTGGCGATCGTTATACGTTTTTTTAATGCCTTTTACGCTATAATATATAAAAGGGAGTACATACAGTAAATACCCCGCAAACATTAGCATTATAGCATAGGTATATAGTGTTACATCATTATAAAATAAAATAAATGTAACTTGCGTATAACCCAAAACACACAAAGCAACCCATATTCTGCTAAATATTAAAGTTTTAAATATTTCTTGAAAAACAGTATTTAAAGAAAAGGGCTTACCCACAATAAAGTATAGTGTTTTTTGTTAATTTAATTTGGAGTATAATATGCTATGGCTTACTTTAAACCTTTGTTGCACACCCGCAAATTAATATAGATATAGGCAAGCAACAAGTTGATATTTGTGTGATGGCTGATTAACACCCAAATAGGAAACCTTTATGAAAATATTATACGCCATACAAGGAACGGGGAACGGACACGTGAGCCGAGCAAGAGAGATTATTCCGCATTTGGTTAATAATGGAGAATTGGATGTTTTAATTAGTGGTACACAAAGCGATGTGGATATAAATTACCCAGTGAAATATAAGAAACACGGGTGGAGTTTTACATTTGGTAAAAATGGTGGGGTTGATTTTTGGGATAGTTGGAAACAGATGCGTACCCCTACACTATTAAAAGATATATATAGTTTCCCTGTAAACAATTACGATTTAATAATTAACGATTTTGAGCCTATAACCGCATGGGCGTGCAAACTAAGGGGCAAACACTGTGTAGCTATGGGGCATCAAGCGGCTTTTTTATCTCCCAAGACACCCCGCCCAAAAAGAAAAAATTACTTTTTTGAATTCGTATTTCATAATTATTCGCCCAGCAACGAAGCCATTGGTTTCCATTACGAAAAATATGATGATTTTATTCATACCCCTATAATTCGCAGTGATATACGCCAGCTTAATCCGCAAAATTTAGGGCATATCACCACTTACCTGCCCGCACACCACGATAGGTTTTTGGTAGCTAAATTTAACACCATAAAAGAGGTAAAATTTGAAGTGTTTAGCAAACATACTGACACCGCTTATACCAATGGCAATACCCATGTTTTTCCTATAAATAGCGAAGCCTATACCAAAAGTTTGGAGGGGTGTATGGGGTTAATTACTGCAGGTGGATTTGAAGCCCCTACTGAAGCTATTTTTTTAAACAAAAAAGTAATGATAATACCCATGGCAGGGCAGTATGAGCAGCACTGCAATGCTTTGGGAGCTGAAAAAGCAGGCTGTACTGTGCTAACAGAAATTAATGGTGATTTTCTGCATCAACTAAGCAACTGGGTAGAGCACGCTAAACCCCTTAGCATTAACTATCCTGATGAAACCGCAGAAATAATAGGAACATTAGTTGCTAAACACCATAAGGCAGCTACTATTTAACTATTATGAGTGAGATATAATAAGGTAGTGATAGGTTGAAACCTGCCGCAATTCTTTAACAAAACCTTTATGAATAGCAATAGGCATTCATGCCTGTTTATTAAATTTACACCTTCCTTAATCCCTCTTTTTTAGGCGAGAAACAGCCGCACAGCCCTTTGATAACTCAATAAAAGTACTAAGAAGCGCACACAAATCTATACTAAAGGCTAAAAACAGAGTTATAGCCCCCTGCAACGGTCTTAATTTATGGCGAAATATTAACTTAATGCAGCGAAAACATTTTGCATACTGTCAATCCATCCAAACAACTAAGGCAATGAGAATAAAAAACAATTCTACTTTTATAAAACTAAGCGCAGTAGCTTTATTTATTGCAATTTTTGCAATATCATGCAAACCTAAGCCACCAACACCTCCCAATAAAAGTAATTGCGAAGCGAAAGGTAAATTTGCTAAGGGGCTTTGTTTGCCAAGTATTTATAACAATTTTGTAATTATTGAAAATGGCACTAATGAATACCTTGTTCCTTGCGAGTCGGATGTTCCAATTCCTCAAAATATAAAAGTTGGGCAAGCAGTAGAGTTTTCTTTTGAAGAACAATCTCTTAAAGCTAAAGGTAGTAAGTGCAAAACGTTTGCAAGGTGCTATGCAATGCCCGATAAGCCATACAGATACGTAAAAATAACTTGTATTAAAACAAAAAGTTCAGTTAATCAATAACTTATATGAACAATAGGAGGGAAGTTGCTCCCTTTTTTAAACGAAACACAAAACTATGAAAACAATTAAATTTGCAATTTTAATTACTGTATTAACATTAGCTGCTTGTACCAAATCTCCTATTGAAGAGCCTCCAAAAGAGGATAATAAAGCGTGTAAACTAAAAGGAAAATTTCAGTCTGTGCCTTGTGGGTGGGGTATTTATGGAGATTATTGGATTAAACTTGAGGACGGTACTTTTCTTCAACCCTGCCAGTCTGATATTGCTAAAATTGAGTATGATGAACTGTACGACGGAAAAGAAGTAGAAGTGGGATATACAGTTTTGCGAAGCAATTGTTATAGCAATGTTTCATGTTTAGTAATACTGCCTAAACATACAAACGTTAAACTTACCTGCTTAAAAGAAATAGAAAACCCAAAATGTGAGTATAAACACAAAGGTGTTTTACAAAACTGGCACGGTAAATTAGCAGGCTGTGGATGGATTATAAAACTTACTAATGGGGATTTTTTAGAAGTATCGGATGCTGATTTGGAGGGTAAAAACTTGAAAGATGGAATGTCTGTAGAATTTGATTATTCAGTACAAGCAAAAGCCAGCGTTTGTATGGTAGGTGTTTCAATTAGTATTAAATGTATTAGGGCAGTAAACACAATTCAGTAATTGTATATAAGCGGTAGGTTTCAACCTACCGCAATTCTTTAACAAAGCCTTTTATGAATAGCAATAGGATTCATTCCTGTTTATTAAATGTACACCTTCCTTAATCCCTCCTTTTTAGGAGGGAAACAGCCGCACAGCCTTTGATAACTTATAAAAAGTATTAAGAAGCGCACTACAAATATATACTAAAGGCTAAAAACAGAGTTATAGCCTTCTGTAACGGTTTTAAAATGTACTAAAGCAAAAAGCCGCCCGAGTTATCGGGCGGCTTTTATAATTTTTTCAGGTAGTTTTTTTTAATCTCTGACACCTATAAACATCATGATATAATACGCTAACGTGGCTAACGAAGATAATGCCGCTACAACATAAGTAGAGGCTGCCCAATTAAGTGCCTTTTTACTTTTTTGTAGTTCGCTATCGTGTACCAAACCCGAGTTTTCAAGCCAAGCCATCGCTCTATTACTGGCATCAAACTCAACAGGTAAAGTAATAAAAGAGAATAAAGTAGTAAGCGAAAATAAAACAATACCAACACCCAAAACGGTAGTACCAATAGCCGACGAGGCAAAACTAATTAAAAGAATACCCGCCAAAATAACCCACTGCATATAGCGTGAAGCAATACTCACAGGACCTACCATAGTGCTACGAAACTCTAACCAGCTATATGCTTTGGCGTGTTGTATAGCGTGCCCACACTCGTGTGTTGCAACGGCTGCTGCCAAAACACTGCGCCCGTGATACACTTCGGGGCTAAGGTTAACCGTTTTATTTCTGGGGTTGTAATGGTCGGTTAGTTGCCCCTGAACAGAAATAATTTGCACATCGTACAAGTTATTGTCATTTAAAATACGTTGTGCAATCTCATGTCCGCTAAGTCCATTGCTTAGGGTTTCTTCGCTCATTTTTTTTGCCACCTTTTTAAAACGCCAGCTTATTATAATGCTAGCCAAAAAAGTTATAATCATTAAGGCATATCCAAGATATATCATTTTTTTAAATTTTTAATTTACAACTAAAATAATATCAAATCTAATACCAAAGCAACAAATTATTTTAGTATTAAGCGCACTATTATAACAATAATAGCCGCCAAAAACACTAAAATAGATATGCGATTAATGCCGTGCATTAGCTTCAAGTTCTTATTATCAGTTTTGTTTTGGTTTTTTTTCCAAAACATTAAATACGACATAAATTTTTGCCACATAAGCTATTAGCCTTAGTTATCAGTAAAATTTTACAGTACGAAGATAGCTATTTATCTAATTTTAGCTTCAATATTAGTTTTGTTACATTTGTTTTCCTTAAATAAGTAAATATCCTGAAAAAACAGGTTTTCTAAAACAATGCAATAGCCATTGTGGCAGCTATTGTTTCGGTTGTTGGCAAATGTTAAGTACTAAAAGAAGAAAAAATGACATATCCTGAAAATGTCTCATTATTAAATAGTTAAAAAAATTCCAACCTTCGCCTTTATATAAAGACAAAGAAGTGTTATAACCTACGTGTGGAGCGATAATGATATAGTAAATGGCTGCGTTGAAAACGATAGCAAAGCACAGCAAGAGCTATACCAACGGCTTGCCCCAAAAATGCTGGCTATATGTTACCGCTACTGCAATGATAGGGATGATGCGAAAGATGTGATGCACGAAGCCTTTATGAAGGTGTTTACCAATATTGGTAAGTTTAAATTTAACAGCACATTAGAAACATGGATAACACGAATAATGATTAACAGTTCGATTGATTTTTTTAAAAAGAAAATTAAAACATCAACACTGTTTGATACTATGAAAGATGAAGAAGACTATAATGCTGAATATGAAGTGGACGACCCAGAAGACAGAGTGAGCGAAGAAAAATTACTACAACTGGTAGATGAATTGCCCAAAGGCAGTAGAGTAGTTTTTAACCTATTTGCCATTGAAGGATACGGACATAAAGACATAGCACAGATGTTGGGAATATCAGAAGGAACATCAAAATCTCAGCTTTCGCGTGCAAGAGATTTATTGAAAAGAGCCCTTAAACAACAAAAACTAATTGGCTAAAAAGAAAATACATATTGATGATTTGTTCCGCAGGGAATTAAGCGACATGAAAATGCCCGTTGATACCAAAGACTGGGCAGCCATGCAAGCCCAGATAGCTGCCGCACAAAACAAACGCAAAGGCCGTGTACTATGGTGGTGGTTTGCGGGTATTGCTTTGCTAATAGTGAGTAGCCTAACTGCTTATTATCTTATCTCACCAGAAAATGAAAATGATAAAAATAGTGCAAATGCAATAAACCAAACTACTATTTTACCTGAAAGTAAAAGAGGCGATAATAAGAATAGCCCTTTGCTTGAAAAAGAGAATACAAATATCAGTTTAGGCAATAATACTCAAGAAAAGGGTGCACCAACAAAACCACAATTTGGCAGTGTAGAGAATGGTGTAAACCCTTCGTATCCAAAACATAAACAGGCTAATACACCAAAACTCGAAAGTAATACCACTGGTTTTAATGAACCCCCAATACCTACCTTAGAAGAAAAGAAAAACAAAAGCAACAAAACTGATGAGGTTAAAAAAGGAGATGAGCAAGAGAATGCTAAAGACGAAACTGATTTTTTGCCTAAAGAAGAAAGTGTTTCAACACCATTGATAAATAAAACGGACCCACTTGCCACCACTACAGAAATAGCTGCTAACAGCAAAACAGAAGAACCTAAGGAGGTGAAAACCAATGAAACAGTAGATACTGCTAATAACACTAAAAAAATTAGCAGGGATAGCAACAGTACTGCTACTAAGCGAAAAACACAAGGAAACAGCAGCTTATCACCTTTTAGCCTTGGTTTTAGTTTGGGCAGTGCTACCAACAGCTTTACAGCTAATGAAAATAGTGATTTTGGGCGAATATTAAATACTGCTAACCAGCCTGCTTTAGGTTTTAATGCACAAGTAACCGCCAATTATAGGATAAAGAATTTTGAGATAAATACAGGTGTGGGCATTAATAGCATTACCAATAGTGGCAACTATAATTATACCCGTCAAACATTTGACTCTATCCCAGTGTTGAACCCGCAAGGGACTATAATTGGGTATTTTTATACTAATTTTAGGGACACTACGCACAACTTTAGTCTGCAAAGTAAATTCACTTCAATAGTGCTTCCAATTGGCATTAGCTATACTATAAAAATTAATGATAATTCAGGTTTACGGGTAGGAGTTAATACATCAATACACTATTTAGTAGGCACAAGTGGCGAGTATATAAACCCGTTCAACTTGTTTAGGTTGGATGTAAATGCTAATAAAAAATTGTTTAGAAAATGGAATATTGGCATGGCAGGCACAGTAGGGTACTATTATAAAATTAATGAGCAACTAACCTTTGAAGGTTCGCTTAATTATAGCATCCTAACAAATGGTATATTTGATAGTAGAATTGGGACTGCCATACGCCCTACAAGTATTGGGGTTAATGTGGGTTTAAGGTATAATTTTAAATTGAAAAAGTGATGAGAAGTAAGAGTTTGAAGATACTTTTGATACTGTTGTGCTTGTGGGTGGCAAAACCCACTTTGGGGCAAATATGGAAACCATTGGGCAAGGGTTTCTCCACCATACCCGTTGCAGTAACTGCTAATGCTAACTATATGTATTTCGCATTTATAGACTCTACTAAAACCAGCAATGGTAATAAGTTTTATATCATATCACGTTGGAATGGAGCATATTGGCAAAATATATCTTCGTTTTTAGCGGGTAAAAACTCAATACTAACTTCTATTGCTTCGTTCAAAAATAAAATATATGTAGGTGGTTTTTTCGACACGGTTTATTTTTCATCCACAAAAACAGGGGTTTTGGTATTAGAAGGAAAAAAATGGGTAAATGCCGCTAAACGGCATAGAAACGATACCAGTGTTTTGCGGGTTAATGATATAAAAGTTTTTGATGGATATTTGTACGTTGCAGGCAGGTTTACCCGCATTGATACTACAAATGCAAGCGGATTAGCACGGTACGATGGTATAAAATGGCAAGGGCTGCAAGATTTTGACAAACAAGAATATATAGGCACAGGGAATAAACTTGCCGTACACAACGACTCTCTTTTTATAAGTGGTATATACAAACGGAAATTAAGTAATAATACTTCAGTGTTGTTTAAGCTAAAGGGCAATACTATAACTCCTGATTCTACATCACCATTTACAAACATTGCTTTTATGCAGGGCGGGAAAGAAGGCTTGTTTGCTTTTGGGAGAAATGCTTTGTCAAAAAAAATAATTTATACATGGCACAATGGCAAGTGGGAAGAACGTTCAAAAAATTTCCCCAACTTACAGCTTGCAACCATAAGAGATGCTGCTTTTTTTGATGGAGAATACTGGGCAAGCGGCATAATTGATATGGGTGGCGGAAAGCTAAACCACCTTATAAAATGGAACGGCAGTGGATGGGAAACGTTAGGCAATTTAGATTTGCCAGCCGTTCGTTTTGTTAAAAATTTTAGAAACAAATTATACGTTATTGGTGGGTTTAAAAATTTTGGCAGAATACGTTTAAACTACGTAGCCGAGTATGATAAAAACCTTGCTATTATATCAGGTAGAGCCTATTATGATAAAAATAATAACTGCAAGTTTGATACTGGCGAAAAACCTATTTGGGGGCAAATAATTCGTTTGTTTAATGGTGTTTTTGTTTCTTATACCGATAGAGAAGGAATTTATAGTTTTATAGTTCCAAAATCAGGCACTTATCAAATAAATACCCTTCCTAAAAAGTATTTTACACTAAGCAGTTGTAACCCCAAGCAATACTCGTTTAAACCCAGTAATACCAACCAAATTATAGACACGGCTGATTTTGCTTTTCGATTGGATGAAACCATTGAGGATGTGAGCATTAAAATACTTCCCAATGCGGGGCATCGTTTCCGCAGAGGGTTTACAGAATTATACTCACTAACCTATAAAAACAACGGGGGTAAAATTATTTCTAATGGTAAAATACGCCTAAAACTGGATGATAGCCTACAAGGTTTTGTAGCTTTTCCCCTTCCATCATCAATAAGTGGTGGCATTGCCGAGTGGGATTATACTAACTTTTTACAAGGAGGGGAACGTACTATTTTATTTAGAGGAAAAGTAAGCAGCCAAAGTACTTCCCAAATTAGTTTTACTGCCGAGGCGGTTAGTATTAATGATGCTTTTGCACAAGATAATTTTGATACCCTAACCCAAAAAGTAGAAGACGGTGCAGGAGTGGGCGGGAAATTTATTTTCCCTGAACCGAAAAACGGTGATACCATTACTATACTACCAAATGCTGGGCAACAAGATGTGGAATACCTTATTCGCTTTGAGAATACTACCGATGATACCGTGAGGCAAGTAATAGTAATTGATACCATAGACCTCAATATTAGCTTAGAATATATACAAGAATTGGGGGCAAGCCATCCCTACACTACACAAGTTGTAAACCTGCCGCCACAGTTGGGCAAAGGGGTGTTAATATGGACATTTGATAATATTAACCTTCCGCCCAATCCCACAAAAAGTACTGACTTTGTTGATAATAGAGGGCATATACGGTTTAAAGTCCGTTTGAATAGCCAAATAGCGGAAGGAATAATAGTGAGTAACAAAGCCGATATTATTTATGATTTTACTGACTATGAAAGCACCAACAGTGTTTTTTGCAAAGTGGATGGTGTTTTAAGCCTACCAGCTATTACACAGTTACAACAGCTTACAGTATATCCCAATCCTGCTGCAAATAAACTTACTATCCAATTAGACAATGCTGATACCTACACCCTCACTATTGTTGATGTACAAGGGAAACAGGTAACACCCTCAACAAAATTTATAGGTACAACAAAGCAGTTAGATATTTCAGCCTTGGCAAATGGGGTGTATTATATAGGGATTACTGGCAAGGGTACTCACTACTTTCAAAAAGTGATAAAACAATAAATAAGACTTTTTTTTGTAAGCAGGGCAAAATGTAAAATGGGTGGTTAAGCCCGTCTGAATGGCATGAATGCCTATTCTATACATAAAATTTTTGTTAAGGTTATAAATAGCGACAGGTTTCAACCTATCGCTATGTTAAGTGTATGGCTTTTAGTAATTTAAAAGAAACTTAAAGTTAGCATTAGCCCATCAGAAAAATGTTTTTTTTATAGCAAGTTCACGCTTTTACTGGTTAAGATATCTATACAACCGTTTTTGAAATTTTTCAATTACTTCGACAGTATTTAGTATGCCATACGCATTTGGAGTAAATGCAGGAAAAGGTGCTGCTATATTTTTAAACGTACTATTGTATATCACCAAGCCATACATACCACTGGTTTGGGTAACTTCATCAAACTCTCGTGCAAATTCAGCAATTACATATTCTTTTTTAGGGAGACGGAAAGAGCTATCACGCAGTAGCTGCTCATTTAGCAATACTCCATCAAAACCATTTTTTAATATGGTTTTACTATCGGTATTATAAAAATAATATACGGGAAGTAGGGTAAATTTCTTTTTAAATGCTTCAACTATCGCTAAATTTTTTTCAAACTGTTTTTCTTCTATTTTTCTTGCATCAACGTGATACCCCTCACTCCTTAACAATTTTATACGATACATATCCTCTTTAAGCCGCACAACTATTACTAAGCTATCTTTATTATATAATGAATAAAAAGCCTTTACGTTTTTTTTGTTTTTTCTTTTGTTTGCTTTTTTTCCATTAGAAACGGGATGGGCAGCTATTTTATAGCTAAGTCGTATTTGAAAAGTGCCTAATCGCCCCGAAATGTCTCTTGCAAATATTTTGTGAGGTAAACTTATAGTGTATTGAATGCCTAAATCTATTTTTTTGCTAAGCGGGGCATTAATGCCCAAATTCATAATAAAGTTGGGGGTAAAGTCTTTTTTATTAGCAACAGTTATTGAGCTAATATTTTGTCCTAAAACATCAGGACGGTCAGTAATTCTACCTCCTAAAAACGACACGCCCATACCAAAATTTAGTCGTGTGCTATTAGCGTTAGGTGTGGGCAGGTAGTTTAGCTCTGCTATAATATCAAAATAGTGTTCGGTTATTTTTCTACGCTGTGCTATATTCGAGCTATTAAAATAGTTTTGGTTGTAGCTAAAATTGTTGTAGGCTAAAGTGGGATTAAACCGTAAGTGCTTGTTAACAGCATACTCAACATTTCCAAAAATGCCCCACCCTGTCTTTGCCGAAAATGTATCCGTAAAATTATTTATAATAGGAAGATTGGCTGCAATACCAATGCGATAATTTTCAGGGCTTTGTGCAATCCCTTTTGTAGTATACCCAATGGTGAAAAACAATAATACTAATATGGTATATTTCATGTAGTGTAAAAAGCCATTTTGTGCTATTTGAACTGAGGGTTGTAAAGGTGTGTACCCTTCTTTTTCCCTCATTTGCTTCAAATGTATTTCAAATTGTATTACTTATCACTGTCAAGTACATTTCTATCAAGTAATATTATTAGGTACTAACGAAAAATTCAGCAAAAGGTTTGCCCTGCTACAAGTTTGATATATTTTTTGGTTTTGTTCACTCCCTTTTATCCCTCCATATTTGATAGTAGGAGGGAAGTGCACTTTTCGTTGTATTACTTATATTTTTTCAATCGTTTTATCCGTACTCTGATATTAACTATTTTTTCTTTACCACCCTTGCCCACATTGTGGTACGCCCCAGTAGCGATATTCCCACATATCCCCTAATTTTCAAAGTATTATTATCCTTCATTTCCATATTGCAGCTATATGTCTTGCCGTTTTCAGGGTCATATATAGTACCGTCCTGCCATTTTTTATTGCTCTTGTATTTAAAGTTTTTCAATATCTCTAAGCCTACAATAGGTTTTGTACGTAGTTCTTTTTTTGGATTTTCTCTATCCAGTTTTATTTTTCTGTTTTTTCTTTTTGGTTCTCGTAACCAAATAATTTGACCGAAAAACTTTTTACCACGCTTCACAATTTTCACTTTTGCTTTTCCACTTTCGTTTAGCCACGTACCTAATATTTTATTCTCATAGGTATCACCAAGCGTAAACGAACTATTTAAAACGGCAAAAGCTGCTACAAATACTAAAATCAGTATTTTTTTCATACTATTAAAGGTGTTTTTTTTGCTAAAAGTATTTTATTTTTTATTACCAAACACACGTTGTAAAATGCTTGTAACACGGTGTGCAGGGCTTTTGCGAATTTGTTTTTCTTCTTCTGATATTTTTAAAAACATACCGTTTAGGGCTTTTGCCGTAACATAATCGGTAAGGTTATTACTATTAATTTTTGGAAACAATGCCCCTCCCAGCGATGCCGTGTTGTAGGTTTTTATCAAATTGGTATATAGTTTTTCGGCTGAGGTATTAAATACCAACGGTTTACTAAGCGATTGGCTGATTTTTGGGGTAAATGCTGTTTTAAGTTTCCCAAAAGTAGCATTGCGTAAATAGTGTGTTGCAGAGGTATCTGCCCCTCTTAAAATTCCAAAAGCATCTGCAATACTCATGTTTTTAATTGCACTCACAAATATGGGCGATGCTGTGCCTGCTGCATCCTCGGCGGCACGGTTAAGTGCTGTTATGGTTTTATCTATCAAAGCCTGCCCACCAGGTACTTTGGTTATATATTTCATTATGTTTTGTGCTTCGGGCGGCAGCAACACTTTTATTGCGGCATCTTGCAAAAAACCATTCGTAACATTTAGCCTTCTCACAGCAGTATCAGTACCTATGGCTAAGGCATTTTTCAAACCCTTTACTACCTCAGTTTGGGTTAGGGGGGTGTTTCCTAAGCCGCCTCCTAAAGCACCTCCCAAGCCTCCGTTTTCATCAATTACACCTTGCACCACATCACACGATGAGAAAACAGAGAAGCTAAGAATTACTAAAAGGATTTTTATTTTTTTCATGGTTCTAAAGTACAAATCACTTTAAAACAAACACAGTTTTTTTGGTTTTTGTTATGCCCAATTATCCCATAGTACTTTTTTGATAAAAGAATAGCACCGTTATCTAAAGTTTATCTAAAACAGTAAAGCAAGTTTGATATGGAAAACGAAATAATGATTGCAATATTAGTTAAGATAGGCTGTCCTATCCAAAGGCAATAATTCTAATTTAATTTTTAAAAGATACTTTCATTATTGTATATCTACCTGATACAGGCATTTTTTAGTACCTTTTTTTTGCTTCAATAATGGTTACAAAATCTTTTTTGCCGCTAATGTTTCTAAACTCAAAGGTAGTATCGTATTGTTTAAAGGTTTCAATGGCTTGCTTTTCAAAAGCAGTGATAATATAGTATTTGTTTAGTGTAGGTATAGTACCAGTATAGGGTTGCCATTTAATATTGTGTATGGGCAAGTAACCGTGCATAGCATATTTATCTACTTCATGCAAAAATACTTGAGTGCCTTTTTGGTAATACTGCTCTTTAAAGTTTCTCAAATTTCTATTGGGATGGTAGTTACCTAAATAGTAGTTATAGTAAATGTTTTGGCTTTTAACTTCATCACTAAGGTTAAATTTAGTTTTGTTAAATATAGTAGAAATTTGAAAAGTTGTGTTCATTGAAACCAGTAAAACAATTGCTACTACCAATATTTGCTTATATTTTCTTAGTATTTTAATTTCAAAAACGGGTGCAATAAGCTGCCCCAATGCCACTGAAAATATAGGTATAACCCACAAGAAAGTACGGTTGAAGGGTGTTCCTCCTCTTACAAAACTTATGATAAAAGGCAGTATTAAAAGTGCCGCAAAAACTAAAGTCCAACTTTTAACTTTTTCATCTTTTACGAACAAAAAAATGCTTGGTAGTATTAGGGGTAACATCCACCCTTTATTAAAAAACATATAATAGTAAAATGTAGCGGCTTCGCCCCAAATTCCCCATCTAAACAGACCTTCTGATTTTACATACTCGTTGTTTACTACTTGGCTACCTACGGGTAAAAATAGTACCACCCCAAAACCAATACCTAATAGTAAGCAACCCATTAGCTTTATAGCATTAAAACGTAGCGCAATACGAAAATGATAATTGTTGCATTGACGTAAAAAAATAACCCCCAAAACAACCAAAGCACTTAACACTGTATATATATTTGAGGGGATGGTATATAGCAATAAAGCAGTGAGAATAGTAACTGCAATACCCCATTTTTTTATTGGTTCATTATAAAAACGTAGGGCATAAAATAATAGCATACTACATAGCATTATGCTTAACCCATAGCCTCTTATTTGCACTGCAAAATTATAAAAAGGGATAGTGCTAAGTAAGGCTAAAAGCGCAATAAGCCCCGTTAATTTATCCAACAAGCTACCAGTTTTATATACAAATAACATTGTTATGGCAGCAAAAATTAATGATAAACTGCGCACTATAAAAACAGTATTAGCTGCTTGTGCAAAGGTTTCAATTCCCCACAGTTTAAGCCATATATTCATTAGTAAACTAAAAAATATATGATTATTGGGAACGGAATAATCTGTAACGGTTTTTTGTAAGGGAACAAGTATAAACTCTTCTAAACTTAGTACTTCATCGTACCAAAAATCAACCACTAATAGCGGGTAAAGTGAGTAAATAAAAAAACCACAGAAAGCCACACCAAGTATAGCATACAAATACTTAGTGCTGTTTATGAAGTCGCTATTTTGTGATGTTTTCAAGTTTTAACCAAAATAACGTTCTTATAGTGGTACTAAAAAGATATTTTTGAAAAATTATGACAACTGCCAGCGAAGAGAACCCTTGGGAAATACTTTCATCAGAAATTGTACACGAAACACCTTGGGTACAAATTAATCATCATAAAGTAATAAACCCTGGGGGTAGCGAAAGCGTATATTCTGTAACAGAGTTTAAAAACTTAGCCATTGGCATTTTACCTTTGGATGAAGAGTATAACACATGGATAGTGGGGCAGTATCGTTTTCCTATAAATGTTTACAGTTGGGAAATTCCCGAAGGCGGCGGCGATCGTAAACTACCGCCTGTTGAAAGTGCGAAACGAGAGTTGGAGGAAGAGTGTGGTCTAATAGCCAGCCACTGGCAACCACTACTTACCAGCCATACCAGCAATAGTGCTACTAATGAGATTGCTTATATTTATATTGCAAAGGGGCTTACCCATACCCAGCCCCATCCTGATGATGATGAACGCCTTGAAATAAGAAAGCTGCCTTTTGCTGAACTATACAAAATGGTAATGGATAATGAAATAACTGACAGTTTAACAGTGATGGCTGTTTTGAAAGCTAAAATACTGATGGATAAAGGCGAGATATAGCAGTAAAATCCCTATAATTAACATAACGATAGGTTGAAACTATTAGAAGTTATGACCTTGACAAAATTTTATGTATAGAATGGGCATTCATGCCTATTCTGTCTTTCAAAAATTAGGCAAACAGATGACCACGATAATCTAAGAAGGTTTCCTTGTAATAACGGCACTTTATTTTATTAGCAAATGGGTAGGAAAGCTAAGGTTTTCAGTGTGCTACGGTCAGTAATGTGGTTTATCAAAAACTGGCTCAACATTTGTATATACAAATAAAATTAAGAAAAGGAAATACCATGAGCCGTAAAGTAGTAAATACACACACTGCCACCAAAGAGCAGGTAGCCCCCAACTTTTATGTAAACCGTGCCTTACCGCATCCCAATTTAAAACATTTCGATCCTTTTTTATTGTTAGACCAAATGGGCCCTATACAGCAAGAACCCTCCAACATACAAAATGGGACTGATGCACATCCCCACCGAGGATTTATTACCCTGTCTTACCTTATTGAGGGAGAAATAGAACACAAAGATAGCTTTGGTAATTTGGGTATAGCAAAATCAGGCGGTATGCAATATATGGTAGCTGGTAGCGGTATTGTTCATTCAGAAAAAAATAGTAAAAATTTTGCAAGCACTGGCGGTACATTACACGGTTTTCAGTTATGGATTAACCTACCCGCCAAATTTAAAGCTGAAAAACCAGCCTATTTCAATTTGAATGCTCACCAAATACCCCGTTTCACTTTTTATAATGGTGCTTATATAAAAGTATTAGCGGGTGCTTACCAAGAGATAATTTCGCCAGTAAAAACCTTTAGCCCACTGTTTGTGTATCATGTGCATTTGCCATCAAAAACAGAAATTGAGTTGACAGTGCCTGAAAACTACAATATTTTTGCATACTTGCCAGAGCATGAGGTACAATTTGGTGATGACAAAACAGTAGTAGCAGGTAAACAGTTTGCGGCGTTTGATGGAGGTAACACCTCTCTAAAAATTGCAAACCCAGACCTAATACCAAAAGATATAATGCTATACGGCGGTGTACCATTAAACGAGCCCATTGTTCCCTACGGTCCTTTTGTGATGAATAGTTTTAAAGAAATACAAAATGCCATACACGATTACGAAGCAGGAAAATATGGTATAATAGACTTTTAATAGTTTGTATTCTCTTGCTTGCCGAAAAAAATTACCTTTGCGGCTCGAAGATTGAACAATTACGCAAAATATAAATAAATAATAAATGGGCGACGCATTGGTAATGGCAGGACAATTAATTTTGTCGCTTGCCATTTTAGTAACACTTCACGAAATGGGGCATTTTTTAGCCGCCCGTGCCTTTGGGATAAAGGTGGAGAAATTTTACCTGTTTTTTGATGCTTGGGGGATAAAACTATTTAGCTTTAAAAAAGGAGATACAGAATATGGGATAGGCTGGCTGCCATTAGGTGGATATGTGAAAATTTCGGGTATGATTGATGAATCGCTTGATACCGAACAGCTTGCCAAAGAACCCGAAAAATGGGAGTTTAGAGCAAAACCAGCATGGCAACGCCTTATAGTAATGCTGGGCGGTGTTACTGTAAATGCCATATTAGGTGTTGTGATATTTACCTTTTTAGCCTATGGATATGGAAAAAAGTAT
Organism: uncultured Burkholderiales bacterium; assembly: GCA_964584305.1. Taxonomy (GTDB): domain Bacteria; phylum Bacteroidota; class Bacteroidia; order UBA8524; family UBA8524; genus SB11. The sequence goes on along the minus strand of CAZOZL010000002.1, from coordinate 1,668 downwards.
TTGCCTATCGAGAATATGCCCCATGGCATAGCAGCAGGTAGCTTTGGGCAACAAATGGGCTTTAAAGATGGAGATAAAATAATACTGGTAAACGGAAAAAAGGTAGTAAACTTTGCTGATGCCACAAACCCCATAGCCTTTTTAAGCGATAGCTTAGTGTACACGCTAAAACGTGATAATAAGATAATGAAGCTATGGCTGCCAGAGGGTTTTATAGATAGCATGGCAGACCATAAAGGCGATTTTATTAACGAGCGGATTAAATTTAGTGTAGATACCGTTATGAAAAACGGTAACGACAAAAGCCCGCCATTAAAAAAAGGCGACATAGTTATTAGTGCTAACGATACTGCTACACCCTATTTCCATAAACTTAAAACACAACTATCTCATGCAAAAGGGAAAGACATACCCATAACTGTTTTAAGAGATAATGATACCCTTACATTTACTGCCAATGTTGATGATAAAGGAGCGTTGGGTTTTGGTATTAAATCTGATTTAAAGTTTAAGACTGAATACTTTAGTTTTGGAGAGAGCTGGGGCGAGGGGTATAAAACTGCAGTTAAAAACCTTGTAGTTAATGTAAAATTTTTTGGCAAGGTGTTTTCTGGGCAAGCTGATGCCTCAAAATCATTATCGGGCCCTATTGGCATTGCTGAACAATTTGGAGGCGATTGGAATTGGCAGCGATTTTGGACACTCACAGGTTTATTATCAGTAATACTTGCCTTTATGAATTTATTGCCTATACCCGCATTAGACGGTGGACACGTAGTATTTCTATTATATGAAATGGTAGTAGGTCGCCCATTGCCCGATAAGTTTTTACACGTAATGCAAGTTATAGGCATGGTAATTTTGCTGGGCTTAATGGTGTTTATTTTTGGTAACGATATTTTTAAACTCTTTAAATAGTATTGAGTACTACAAACTTTTTTAGCTTTTTTGGCTTACCCATTGCTTTTGGGTTGGAAACGAAGCTACTGAAAGAAAAATATTACAAGAACACCAAAAATTACCACCCCGATTATTTTGGGCAGGAAAATGAAAGTAAACAAGCAGAGATGCTTGCACTTACCACCCAAAACAATAATGCCTACAAAACGCTAAAAAAGTTAAACTCTCGCATACATTATATATTGCAGCTATACGGCTTGGTTAACGAGGGCGAGAAAAACACCCTTTCCTCTACTTTTTTAAGCGAAATGATGGAGATAAACGAAGTTTTAATGGAGTTGGAATTTACACCTGATGACGGCAAGCTAAAGCAAACTGAAAGTGATGTATTGGGGTTAGAAAAACAAATTAATGAGCAACTTATAAGTTTGGGCAATAGCTTTGACAATACTGCTAACGAGGAGGAGAAAACAGTAATATTACAACAAATTAAAAGTGCTTACTACAAGAGCAAATATATTTTGCGCCTAAAAGAAACTTTGCATAAGTTTGCAGCCCTTTAAAATGATAAAGAAAATAGGCAGAGTAGTTAGTTATACTACATTTATTTTCGCATCTATTATTACCTTTTTAAGGTTTTGAAATATGTTTAGAATAACTTGCCAAAACACTAAGCAAAAGCCCAGGTGGCGGAATTGGTAGACGCGCTGGTCTCAAACACCAGTGAGGTTACACTCGTACCGGTTCGATCCCGGTTCTGGGTACAAA
>CAZOZL010000001.1:362938-460149 GCA_964584305.1 uncultured Burkholderiales bacterium | reverse complement strand
TCCTGCTCCATTTCAGTAGCATTTAAAGCGGCATCGGCTTCTTTAAATTTACCTTTATTAAATAATGCCTTGGCTATCCCTAACCTTTCTGTGTTTACATCTATCCGTGAAAAACTCTCTGCCAATTGAAGTACTGTTTCTTTAAACTGTTTTTCTTTGTTTTTTAGTTTTTCTAATTTTTCGTTTTGTTTAGCTATCAATTCTATATTGTCGGAAGGAATTGCAGCCAGTATTTCCGCTATGTCCTTAATCTCTTTTATTAGGGGTGTATCATCTAATGAAAAGGAAATATTAGTTATTTTTTGTCTTTCAATAATTACATTCCCTTTATTTTTAAATGTATTTTTCTCTACCTTTATCTTTCCTATATTGTTGATTATTGTAACTTCGTTTATCCGTTGTTCTAATTCGTTTTTCAAGGTTTCATTTTCTTGCATTAGCCGTTCCAATACCTTTGCAAACTCTTTTATTTCCCTTTCATTGGTTGGGTTTTTCTCAAACTCAATAAGTTGTTGTTCTTCTTTTTTTCCCTTTAGTTTCTGCTTTAAAAAAACCCAAAGGTTTTTGGCAGCAATTTTGGCAAATTCTTTTCCTCCTTCAGCAAGGTATGGGCTTAATAGGGAAAGAGCAGTAGTTGCAGTAGTTGCAGTAGTTGCAATTGTGTCTGGATTCATAAATAGCAATTTACTTAAAAGATGCTTGCAAATAACACTAACAAGAATTTTATTTATAAATAAATAACTGTCTTCTATCCTATTTTGTCAAACTTTTAAAGTTTACACAGAGATTTAAACTTCCCCTTTCCTATTTTTGCGGCACTATGTACAGAACAAATACGTGTGGCGAGCTTGCTATTAAAAATATTGGGCAAACGGTAACATTAGCAGGTTGGGTAGCCAAATTGAGAGAATTTGGCGGGATGACTTTTGTTGATTTGCGGGATAGGTACGGTATTACCCAACTGGTTTTTAATATGGAAACTGATGCTGCCCTTTTTGAAGCAGCACAGGGTTTAGGACGTGAATTTGTGATACAAGCCACTGGCAAAGTAGCTGAACGTAGTAACAAAAACCTAAAAATAGCCACAGGCGAAATTGAAATTATTACCGAGAGTTTTAAAATATTAAATGCGGCAAAAACACCTCCGTTTACCATTGAAGAAAAAACGGATGGCGGCGAAGAGTTACGCTTGAAATACCGCTATTTAGACCTTCGGCGTAATGTAGTGCGTGCCAATATGGAGCTACGCCACCGCTTAGCCAAAGAAACCCGCAACTATTTAGATACTCAAAAATTTATAGAGGTAGAAACTCCTGTACTAATAAAATCTACCCCCGAAGGAGCAAGAGACTTTATAGTGCCTTCACGCATGAACCAAGGACAGTTTTATGCCTTGCCACAAAGCCCGCAAACTTTTAAGCAACTGCTTATGATTGCAGGATTTGACCGCTACTTTCAAATGGTAAAATGTTTTAGAGATGAGGATTTACGTGCCGACCGCCAGCCAGAATTTACCCAAATAGATTGTGAAATGAGTTTTGTGGAGCGAGAGGATATACTAAACACTTTTGAAGGCTTAGTAAAACATTTGTTTAACACCGTTAAAGGTATTGAACTGGGAGATTTCCCAAGAATAACCTATGCCGATGCTATGAAATACTATGGAAGCGACAAACCCGATACTCGCTTTGATATGAAATTTGTAGAACTTATTTCTCCTATACAGGGTGAAGGCGTAATGCAAAGAAATACAGGTTTTAAAGTATTTGATGATGCTGAAATAGTAGTTGGTATTTGTGTTAAAGGATGTGCTACATATACCCGCAAACAATTGGATGCCCTTACCGATTTTGTGAGAGACCCAAGACGAGGCATGAGCGGTATGATATGGGCAAAAGTAGAAAAGGATAACATAAAAAGCAGCGTAGATAAATTTTTTAACAATGAGCAAAAACAGGCTTGGGCAAATGCCTTTGATGCAAAAGACGGTGATTTAATATTAGTATTAGCTGGTGATACGAACAAAACCCGTAGTGCTTTGAGCGATGTTAGGCTGGAGATGGGAACTCGGTTAGAACTTCGTGATAAAAACAAGTTTGCCCCGCTTTGGGTAGTCGATTTTCCATTATTAGAATGGGGCGAAGAAGAAAACCGATGGTTTGCTATGCACCATCCCTTTACCTCGCCCAACCCTGATGATATGGCGTTGATAAACACCCACCCTGGTGCCGTGCGTGCCAATGCCTACGACATGGTATTAAACGGCTGGGAAATTGGCGGCGGCTCTATCCGTATTCACGATAGAGACTTACAATCAAAAATGTTTGATTTATTAGGTTTTAGCAAAGAAGAAGCCCAAGAACAGTTTGGTTTTTTAATGAATGCTTTTGAGTATGGCGCACCTCCACATGGTGGGTTAGCTCTCGGTTTCGACCGTTTATGTGCATTATTTGGAGGGGGAGATAGTATTCGTGATTTTATTGCCTTTCCTAAAAACAACGCTGGACGAGACATAATGATTGATGCACCAAGTACTGTTGATACAAAACAGTTGAATGATTTGGGGCTGAAGGTTAATTAGTCTGTATTCATATCACTTTTAGTAGTACTTCTTCAATACGGGCACTTTCTTGTTTTAGTATCGTTATTTTAAACCCTTCAAAAGTTAGTTTTTCGCCTGCTGCTGGTATGTCTCCGTGGTGCACAATGATAAACCCACCTAAGGTTTCATACTCTCCTTCGGGAATATTTAGGTGGTAGGTTTCATTTAGGTAATCAATCTCAAATCTTGCTGAAAACTCAAACTCGGTATCACTAATTTTTTTCTCTAACAGTTCTTCTACATCATGCTCGTCATCAATATCGCCAATAATCTCTTCTAAAATATCTTCAAGTGTAACAATACCTGCTGTCCCTCCAAACTCATCCAATACCAAAGCAATACTTTTCCTTTCGGCAGTAAACCGTTTTAGTAAATCGCTGGCAGGGGTAGATTCCGTAACCATTATAATAGGTATCAAAATATCTTTAATTAGTTTTGGCTGTTTAAACATATCTACTTGGTGGGCATAGCCAATAATAGTATCAATAGTATCTTGGTATAGCAATATGCGTGAATGTCCGCTGCTTATAAACAACTGGTACAATACTTCAATGTCATCATTTACTTCAATGCCTATTACATCTGTACGGGGCAGCATACAATCACGCGCTTTCAGTTTGTCAAAATCGAGTGCATTTTTAAACATCTCTGCATCCACGTCCGTACCTTCGTCCAAATCCATATTAGCACTTTCACTAACGTATTGGTCAAGGTCTATCTTTGTAAAGGAATAGTTGCCTTGTTTAGGCAATGGTGCTTTGGTAAAAAACTTTATCATACCAATGGCTGCCCACTCAGCAAAGCGGGTAACGGGTAAAAAAATGAAATAGAAAACACGAAAAGGGAGAGCCAAGGCAAACAACATTCTATCAGAGTTAGCTCTAAAAATTACTTTTGGCAAAAACTCGGCAAATATTAAAACAACTACGGTAGATATTATAATTTGTGTAAACAGTATCAATGCCTCGTTTTGGTATGCTGCTGGCAGTAGGTCTCGCATTGCACCTTCTATTACCATACCCATATAAATACCATAAATAACAATTACAAAATTGTTGCATACCAGTGTTGTACTTATAAAGCGAGAAGGCTCTTTTACATACTTGCCTACTAAACGAGCAATAAAGTTACCTTGTGTTTTTTTAAGCTCTATACGGAGTTTATTAGCAGTGATAAAAGCAATTTCAATTCCTGAAAAGAAGGCGGATAAGGTGAGTGTTATAATAATTACAAGCCAACTATAATAGTCCATTTAGGAAGTTCTACGGGTATCTGATACAAAGTAACGCTTTTTTTTTAATTAGATGGTGCGTTGTGCTTTTTATACTACCATTAACTTGTATAAGTTTGTGCATTGGTAGCTATATACGATATATTGATTTTAGGGGCAGGGCCAGCGGGATGTAGTGCCGCTTTAGCACTAAAAAATAGTGGTTTAAAAATAGCTATGGTAGATAAAGCCACTTTCCCACGCCATAAAACTTGCGGCGATGCCATACCAGGACCAACACTAAAAGCCTTTCGCCAAATTATTCCTAATTTTGATATAGAACTAAAGCAACTTTCCCTAAAACAAAGCATTAAGCATTGCCATATTATAGCACCCAACAATAAAGCTATTTGCATAGACTGGCAGGCAGAAGCCTATAATTCTCCTCGCAAAAATTTTGATGATTTTCTTCTCACACAAGTAAAAAAACAGACTGCTACACAAATTTTTGAAGGCTTTGAAGTACATGAAATAAAAAAAGCGAATACTGTTTGGCAATTGAAAGAACGCCACAGTAACACAACCCTACAAGCAAAACTGCTAATTGGTTGCGGAGGGGCAAACTCTATTTTATCAAAACAAATTTCAAATCATAAGTTAAACCGTGAACGGCATTGCACGGCAGTTGCCGCATACTACACAGGTATACAGTCTAACGATTTAACCAATAAATTTTACCTATTCAAAAATTACTTACCTGGTTATTTTTGGGTTTTCCCTTTGGGTAATAATAGCTTTAATGTAGGTTTTGGTATAGTATCAAGCCAAGCAGCAAAACACAATATAAAATTGCGTGAGGTGATGGATCGTATTATTACTAATGAGCCTAATGTAAAAGCGCTATTTGCCAATGCTAAAAGAATATCTGATGTAAAGGGGTTTGGCTTACCCATTGGCGGAAAAGAAATACCTATTAGTGGCAATGGTTTTATGTTGGCAGGTGATGCCGCATCACTTATAGACCCCTTGCAAGGACATGGAATAGATAAGGCTGCCTTTAGCGGCATTTTTGCAGCCCAACAAGCTATAAACTGTTTTGAAAAAAATAATTTTTCTACTAAATTTATACAGCATTATGACCAAAAAGTATATGCCAAATACGGAACTGAATTGAAACGCAACTATAAGTTGATGCAAATGCTAAACAAACAACCATGGGTAGTAAACTTTGTAGCAAAATTTGCTAATATCCCTTTTGTGAAAAAGGCGGTGCTGAAACACTTTTAAATAATAAAGAATGGGAGTAGTATTTTTATAACACCTCCTGCAAAGGACTTTCTGCTGTTAGCGAAACGAGCACCCCATTGCTATAAATAGGCACAATATCGGTAATATCCGTTTCAAGGCAAAGTGGTAAATCATCAATACCCAAACGGTTGAACCGCTGTGCATGGTTGCTATGGCGCAAATACGCTTCTAAATCTTGTGAAGCAGTAAGAAAAAGATTTAATGATGCTGTACAAGCATCATCACTAATATCAAAATGCTCTTTTACGGTATGCAATACTGCGCCTGCAAAAACGGTGTCTTCAAGGTTAAATTTGTTTTTCCAGCCTGCACAAGCAAGTACCACAGGTTGTTTCCAACCTATTAGCCAATTGCATAATGCGCTTATATTAGTAAAAGCCCCCGTAACAATTTTGTCGGCAGTTTTGCATTGGTGTAAGGTGTGTGTGCCGTTGGTAGTAGTTAAAACAACCGTTTTCCCGCTCACTATTTCTGGAGTAAAACTTTCGGGCGAATTGCCTAAAGTAAACCCTTCTACCATCTCTCCGTTTCGTTCTGCCGCTACTACAAAATCTTTGCCCAAATATTGTTTTGCTTCTTTTACTGTTTCAACGGGAATAATACGCTCTGCCCCATTAATAAAAGCATAGCACATGGTAGTAGTAGCTCTTAAAATATCAATTACCACCACCACTTTACCTTCCAATTCGTAGTGGGGTATTAGGGCGGGAGAAAGTATTACTTCGGCGGTAGGTTTCAAATTTGTTGTCAGCTATATTATATTGTTTAGTGCTATTTGAATGGTGTAAGTTATAGTTTCATCTTTAGAAAGCACAATACCTTTTTGTAAAACATCTTTTGCTTCATCGCTTTTAAACCAGCTTTCTAAATGCGCTTTATTTTCTTTTGAAAATTCTTTTATTTCAGTTGATGCGTTCAATAATTGGTTGGCTATAAAAAAAGCAGAGCTTTCTGTTCTATCAGCAATAAAAGCTTTTTTTAATCTTTCAATCCCCAACAAACTTACAGCATCAGCCAAATAACCTATAAATCCTTGTTCATTAGTAAAATTCTCTATTTGTAGCATTATGTAGTGCTTTAGTAAAGCATACACAAGTTTTCTTTCATCTTCTTGCCAATCTTCAAGATTTACATCTTTAAGCCTAGGAAAAAAAGCATAGTCAAATAAATCATTCTCAATACTTATTACTGATGATTCTGCTATTCGGGGAAAAAAGTACTTAAAATCTTCCTCATCTCCCCATGTGGTCATCAAGCTTAGCGGCAACCCTCCCAAACCATCATCACTAAGTTTTCGTAAGGGTTGACTAAAGGCTCTTATTTCTTCATTAGTCGGTGGTTTTATTGGGCTGCATCTTGCCACAAAATTCGGCTTAAATCTGTATCGGGAAAACACCCGATACAATTCGTTAACCAATTCATTTGTTTTCATGGTATTTAAGCCGTTGCCTTTAAAACACCTAATTCTCTCCCTACTTTAGCAAAGGCTGCTATGGCTTTTTCTAAGTGATGTCGCTCATGCCCTGCTGATACTTGTACCCGAATACGGGCTTGCCCTTTGGCTACCACAGGAAAAAAGAAGCCTATTACATAAATGCCTTCATTTAATAGTTTTGTTGCCATATTTTGCGCTATTACTGCGTCATATAGCATAATGGGGACTATGGGATGCTCGCCCTGCTTAATATCAAAACCTACTCTAGCCATTTCAGCACGAAAATACTGGGTATTCTCTTCTAATTTATCTCGTAGTTCTGTGGTTTCACTCAACATATTTAACACCGCAATGCTTGCCCCCGTTATTGAGGGTGCAAGTGTATTAGAAAACAAGTAGGGACGAGAACGCTGCCGCAACATCTCTATAATTTCTTTTTTGCCTGATGTAAATCCCCCTGATGCGCCCCCCAATGCCTTGCCCAAAGTACCTGTAATAATATCTATACGCCCAAGCACACCGCAATGCTCGTGTGTGCCACGTCCTGTTTTGCCCATAAACCCACTGGCATGGCATTCATCTACCATTACAAGGGCTTTGTATTTATCTGCCAAATCACAAATTTTATCCAATTGGGCAATAGTACCGTCCATACTAAACACACCATCGGTAACTATTATACGGTGGCGATTGTGTTGTGTAGCTTTTAGCTTTTCTTCCAAATCAGCCATATTGTTATGGGTATAACGGTGTCGGTCTGCCTTGCACAGGCGCACTCCGTCAATAATACTGGCGTGGTTCAGTGTATCGCTAATAATAGCGTCTTCAGCACCCAGCAAAGGTTCAAAAACACCCCCATTGGCATCAAAAGCAGCAGCATATAATATAGTGTCTTCTGTACCTAAAAATGTGGCTAATTTTTCTTCTAATTCTTTATGGATATTTTGTGTACCACATATAAAACGCACTGATGACATTCCATAACCGTGTGTATCAATAGCTTTTTTTGCCGCTTCAATTACTTTTGGGTGAGAAGAAAGCCCCAAATAGTTATTCGCACAAAAATTTATTACCTCTTGCCCCGTGTTTAGTTTTATATCTGCCCCTTGTGGCGATGTTATCACTCTTTCAGCTTTGTATAAACCGTTGTCTTTAATTTCTTGAAGTTCTTTTTCTAATATCGGTTTCAGGGTATCGTACATAGTAAAAATATTCTTTAATAATAGTAATGCTACAAATGTATTGTTTTGAAAATGAAAACTAAATATACATAAACTGGATATATCCGTAGTGCATTATTTTGTTGTAAGTTATTAGGATGGTATGAGTGCTGTTGCTTTAGGGGAATGCCCGTGCGGCTGTTTCCCTGCTTGTATTGCCTGTGTGCTGTGCTGTATAGAAGGGACTAAAGGGTGGTAGATATAGATCGCCGCAATAACCTAAGAAGATCATCTCGTAATGATGACAAGCCAAAGTTTAAAGGCTAACGACAAAATCTTTTTCTACCTCACCCAAAATTACAATTAGGTGCAAATAAAAAGAGCTTGGAGTGTGAAAGGCATTTTTTTAACAAACCCTGCCAAAATAGCAGTATTTTATAGCCAAATAGTGTGTTTGGAGGAGTAAAACTCTTCACTTCCTTCCTAAAATGTCTTTTATTTGATAGGAAAAGCTATTGGTTTAGTTTTTGAGAAACGTGTTGCTATACGTTTTGGAGTTTTTTAACTCAATAATAATAGATATTTTTGACGGTTTTTTAAAACCTTTCCAAACACCACCCGTTTATACAACGATAAATTAAGATACTGAATGCAGGAGAAGGAAAATTTAGAGCGTCCAAAGGATACCACCAATAAAAATAGCAACAGAAACCCTTTTAGCAAAAAACCTAACTCGAAAAAGGGAAAACCATCAGGTCCAAAATTTAACCTATATTGGATATATGGTATAGTAGCCTCACTACTGATGCTAATGCTGTTTTTCCCTGACTATAACAGCCCGAAAGACGTTTCTACGCGTGAACTTATAGAAATGGTAAAAAACCATGATGTAGAAAAAATTGTAGTTATAAATAATAAAATAGCAGAGGTTTTTTTAACCAAAACCGCCTTAGAAAACGAGAAGTATAAAGAAAAACTAAATGCTAAAGGCTTATTTGGCGAAGAAACCCCGCATTTTCAATTAGAAATAAGTGATGCAAAATCGTTTAATGATATTTTAGAAAAAGTTCAGAAGGGCTCTTCGGCAGAAAAACATATTTATACAGAAGCAAAAACTAGGCGTAATGTTTTGCTTGAGTTGTTCAAATTTATTGGTCCAATATTATTATTACTGGTTATCTTTTTATTTTTTATGCGGCGTATGGGTGGCGGTGCTGGCGGCGGAAGCTCACAAATATTTAATATTGGAAAATCGAAAGCACAACTGTTTGATAAAGATACACAGGTAAACATAACCTTTGATGATGTAGCGGGACTTGAAGAGGCGAAAGTAGAGGTAATGGAAATTGTTGATTTTCTTAAAAATCCTAAAAAATACACCAACTTAGGCGGTAAAATACCCAAGGGCGCATTGTTGGTAGGCCCTCCAGGTACTGGTAAAACCCTTTTGGCAAAAGCAGTAGCAGGCGAGGCTAATGTACCCTTCTTTTCGCTTTCAGGGTCTGATTTTGTTGAGATGTTTGTAGGGGTGGGAGCTTCACGTGTACGTGATTTATTTCGCCAAGCAAAAGAAAAAGCACCCTGCATAATATTTATTGATGAAATAGATGCTATTGGTAGGGCACGTGGCAAAAATATGGTAACAGGGGGCAATGATGAGCGTGAAAGCACGCTGAACCAACTGCTTACAGAAATGGATGGCTTTGGCACAGATACTGGGGTTATTATACTAGCCGCTACTAACCGCCCCGATGTATTGGATACTGCTTTGTTACGTCCTGGTCGTTTCGACCGTCAAATATCAATAGACAAGCCTGACTTGGTAGGACGTGAGCAAATATTTAAAGTTCACCTTAAACCCCTAAAAATTGATGACAGTGTTGATGCCAAAAAGCTATCAGCACAAACCCCTGGTTTTGCAGGGGCAGAAATAGCTAATGTGTGCAATGAGGCAGCACTTATAGCCGCACGCAAAGATAAAAAAGCAATTGAAATGCAAGATTTTCAAGATGCTGTTGATAGAGTGATTGGCGGGCTGGAAAAAAAGAACAAAATAATATTGCCCGAAGAAAAGAAAATTGTTGCCTACCACGAAGCAGGACACGCCATTGCGGGTTGGTTTTTAGAACACGTTGACCCTTTGGTAAAAGTATCAATAGTTCCACGTGGGGTAGCAGCACTGGGCTATGCACAATACTTGCCCAGAGAGCAGTTTTTATATAGCCAAAACCAGCTTACTGAAATGATGTGCATGACCCTTGGCGGGCGTGCCGCCGAAGAAATAATATTTGACAGCATTAGTACAGGCGCTCAAAACGATTTGGAACATATTACCAAAATGGCATACGGCATGGTAACCTTGTATGGCATGAGTGATAAAGTAGGTAATGTATCATTTAATGACCCACAAGGCGAATTTGCTTTTGGCAAGCCTTATAGTGATGCCACTGCCGAGCTTATTGACCAAGAAGTAAGAGATATAATTAGCCAAGCGTATGAACGCACCAAGCAACTATTGCTTACTAAAAAATCTGAATTAGAAATTGTAGCACAAGAGTTATTAAGTAAAGAGGTTATTTTTCAAACAGATTTAGAACGCTTGATTGGTAAACGCCCCTTTAGCAGCAAAACCAGCTACGAGGAGTATATGGAAAAAGATAACGCTGAAACGGTTGTTGAAAATAAAAAAATAGAAGTAGCAACAGATGCTACTGACAAAGAGGGGGGCGAGGAAGCAGTAACAGAACAACGCAGCACCCCGTCAGGCGAGGATGATTTGGTACAAGAGAAAAAACCAAATACCGAACTATAAAATACTGATTAATCTAAATATAAACTCCCTGCGTGCAGGGAGTTTTTTGTGGTTTTCAGCGGATAACTTAAAATTAAAAAGCACATTAATAATTTCATTCACAACAAAACCACTATCCATTTATTACATTTGCTATTAAGCGATGGATAATATTACCCCAAAAGAGAGAATACTAAAAAAAGTAAGGGCTGGTTTATTAAACAAAAAACCAGGGAAACAACCCGAAGTAGATTTAGAAAGCTCTGTGTATGAAAAAATTACCGAGCCATTGCCCGAAGTATTTGCCCAAAATTTTACCCAAGCAGGCGGCAAACTTGTATTTTGCCACAACAAATTTGATTTGATTGATAATATTATAGACCTGCAAGAAAACAAGAAATGGGAAACACTATACTGCTGGGATAAAAAACTAAAATCCGAGTTTGACGACATAGATTTAGCCTATAACAGTACTGCCGATGGGCTTGAAAATGCAGAAGTATCAATAACCAGTTGCGAGTGCTTGGTTGCCCGCACAGGTAGTATAGTAACTACTTCCCTAAAAAATAGCCGTAGCCTTATTGTAGCCCCAAAAATACATATTGTAGTAGCTTGGATAGACCAAGTAGTTCCCGATATTAAAGATGGGCTTAAAATTATAAGCAATAGCTATGGCAAAAACCTACCATCCACCATTAGTTTTATTACTGGACCCAGCAAAACCGCCGATATAGAGATGCAACTAATTACAGGTGTGCATGGACCCAAAGAGTTATATGTTTTTTTAGTGAACGAAAAATCACCATTGAAGTAACAATTTTGACGCAACTACCCAATAACAAAAAGATATACTTTGCTTCCGATTTTCATCTCGGTGCACCCAACTATAATGATAGTTTAATACGGGAAAAACGTTTAGTAGCATGGCTGGATAGTATAAAGCACGATGCAGCTGAGATATATTTGGTGGGCGATTTGTTTGATTTTTGGTTCGAGTATAAAACCGTTATTCCTAAATACTTTACCCGCTTGTTGGGCAAACTTGCCGAGTTGCGAGACAATGGCATATCCATTACCTTTTTTACAGGAAATCACGATATGTGGATGTTTGGCTATTTTGAAGAAGAATTAGGCATACCCGTTATTCGCCAACCGATGGATAGGGAAATAAACGGCAAAAAATTTCATATAGCACACGGCGATGGATTAGGACCGGGTGATAAGGGGTATAAATTTGTGAAAAAAGTATTTGCCAGCAAGCTATGTCAATGGCTATTCCGTTGGCTACACCCAGATATTGGTATAAGCATTGCCAACTTTTTTAGCGATACAAGTCGTAAAAAAACGGGCGATAGTGATGCTATATTTTTAGGCGAAAAAAACGAGTGGCTGGTAATTTATAGTAGAGAAAAACTGCAAAGCCAACATTACGATTTTTTTATCTACGGACATCGCCATTTACCAATGGAAATTAAATTAGCTGAAAACAGTAAATACATAAATTTAGGCGAGTGGATAAGCCACTTTACCTATGCTGTTTTTGATGGTGAAAATTTGGAGTTGAAAAAGTTTGAACCTACTGTTTAAGCCATTACCGATACCATTCCCAAAACAATATCTGCTAATTTTTCATTGCCCTTAATGGTTGCCTTGCTTTTTGCTGTTTTTGGTTTTATGGCTTTGCTAAAAAGTTTCCAAGCGGTATTGGGGTCAATAATTACCTCACCATCAGCTACTGTATTGGCATCAGCCTTATTTAGCTGCCACTGGTCTGCTATTTTTGTTACCGTCCAAGTACCGCCAATTTCGCTACTCACTGTAACTTTTACCACCGTTCCTTCATTGGCTTTGGCATTTGTAAACTGATAGGGTAAACCCTGCATTAGGATATCCATAAAAGGATAAAATAACTCTTTGGTCATTATTCCCTCCTCTTGTTTCACTACGTTTCTTATTTGTTGTTGGTGTACCCAACGTTCGGCATACTCACGGGCAACGTGCAACCAGTTTTTGCTTTCTTGCTCTCCCGCCCAATCTACTGGATAAATAGATTTTTCAAACGGTGCTAAACTGCTAAAATAATCTTCAACGGGTTTGCTGGTTTGTTCTAAAAGCAAGATAACAACCTCTGGGCTAAACCGAGTTGCAATTTTAACCCACTCGGCATTGGTGGCATTCAGCCATTTCACAATGTCTTTATAAGTACGTGTTTTGGGCGATGATATGCCCCTGTGTCCATCGCGTTGTAGTGATAATGCTCTTAAGTTCCCATCTAATAAATGCGCGGCAACATCCTTCACGCTCCATAAACGGGCAATAGTATGCCTTTCCCAATCATCACCTTTTAGCGACTTTAAAAGTGTTATCAAGTTATTATTTAATACTGAAAACAGAGGGTTCACCTCAATAGGCTTCATTTGTTCACCGTTCATTACTAAGTTTTGCAACTAAATTATTAATCTGTACAAACATAAAGAATAAAATAATAGCTCTCCAAATTGTGGATTAAAAATATGGGGTACGTTGTTTACACAACTTAGCAGATATGGCGTTTATATATTGCCAAAATATCACCGCTTCCTAAAAAAGAAGGACGCTGTACCCCATTAGTCAAATTTTAAAAATTTGACTAATGTTTTTTGCAATGATGGATGCATCACCTTATCATTATTGTGAGGTTTTGCGAAGTAATCCTTTGCAAATAGCTTTAAAGATTACTTCACCAAGCTAAAGAATATTTTTTAGCAATGACGGAAAGGTGCAACTACCACAAACAGTAAAAAAACCTACCTTTGCACATTATTTTTTATAAAAATGTTAGATAAGTTAGAGGCGATAAAAAAACGTTGGAAAGAGGTAGAAGATTTGCTAAGTAGCCCCGAAGCTATGGCTGATATGAAGCGTTTTGCACTGCTAAACAAAGAATACCGTGATTTAACGCCAATAGTTGAAAAATATAACGAGTATAAAAATTTGATGGACAATATTGATAATGCCAAACAAATTTTGAATGCTGAAAAAGACGAGGAAATGCGTGAAATGGCAAAGGAAGAGTTGTCTGACTTGGAGGGCAGGCGTGAGCCTATGGAGGAGGAAATACGGATGATGCTAATACCCAAAGACCCGCAAGATGATAAACCTGCTATGGTGGAGATACGTGGCGGTGCTGGCGGTGATGAGGCGGCTATTTTTGCAGGCGATTTATTCCGTATGTATCAAAAGTTTTGTGATAGTAAAAACTGGAAAATAGAGGTGCTTGAAATGATGAACGGCACAAGCGGTGGATACAGTAAAGTGGTTTTTAATGTAAATAGCCATGGTGCCTATGGCATATTAAAATACGAAAGTGGTGTACACCGTGTACAGCGTGTACCCGCTACAGAAACGCAAGGCAGGGTGCATACATCAGCATCATCAGTAGTGGTATTGCCCGAAGCTGATGAAATTGATGTGGACTTGAAAGAAAGCGATGTGCGTGTAGATACCTTTTGCTCGTCAGGTCCTGGAGGGCAATCGGTAAACACTACATACAGTGCTGTGCGCCTAACCCACGTACCTACGGGTATTGTTGCCCAATGCCAAGATGAGAAATCGCAAATAAAAAATAAAGAAAAAGCAATGAAGGTATTGCGTGGGCGTTTATACGAAATAGAACACAATAAATGGCTGGATGAGGTGAGTAAGAAACGTAAAACAATGGTAAGCTCTGGCGACCGAAGCGCAAAAATACGCACCTATAATTTTCCCCAAAGTAGATTGACAGACCACCGTATAGGTTTAACCCTTTATAGCCTTGATGCGGTAATGAATGGTGATATTGATGAAATTATTGAACAATTGCAATTAGCAGAAAATGCTGAACGCTTAAAAGAAGGTGTGGGCGATTAATATTCTCTTTAACCAACAAAAAACCTCCATAGTGTATCTTTGCTTTTAATGAAACTTATTACATTTCTGTTTATTTGTTTATTAGCGGTAACTTCTTTTGCCCAAAACAACCCTTATTTGCATACCAATGCACCTAATGCGGATGAAAGTTTTGCTACTTTTAAAAAACAACTAAGCATTGCCATTAAAAATAGAGATATTGCTTTGCTTAGTCCCCTTTTGGCAGATACTATACTTACCAGTATAAACGGAGTTTGCCCCCGTTGCCCTAAAAATGAGTTTATAAAAAATGTAGATGCACAAAACCCTACTTTGCCTGTTGATGGTTTACCTTATTACAACAACTTTTGGGAGCAGGCGGCGTGGCATATACGATTAGGTTTTGCTAAAAAAACAGAAGATAACCCTGATTTTTATGCCAATATTATTGGTGAAGGAGAACACCTAATCTCGCCACCGTATAACTACTATAACAATTACGACACGGTACTTTTATTAGACAGTAATGTAAATATATTTAGAGACCCTACAAAAAATGCTTCGGTAGTTGGCAAAGCCTCTTATACTACCTTGCCCACAGTTAGCAGCAACACGGCGGCAAATGATAAGTACGATTTTTATATTTATAACCAAGATGAAAAAAAAGGGTATATAAAAGTGAAATTAAAAAACGGCACAATAGGCTATATAAACGAAAGCAAAACCTCACAAACTATTTTTAAACAAATGACTATTGCCAAACAAAATGGGCAGTGGAAAATAGTATTGTTTTACCACCCGCCAGGTTGTTAGCATTTACTTTTTTATACTATAAGGGCATAAAAAGCTGTTAAAATAATTTTTTATATTTTTGATATAGCTAAACACTACCCCTATGAGAACTTACATTAAACCTTTTGTACTAATTCTATTTTTTTCAGCCGCACAATTTAGTTTTGCCACCGCCACCAACAATGAGGTGTTAGCGAAAGCTATAAAAGCCTACGAAAAAGCAATAAAGGTGAGCAACAAGCTAAATGGAAAAGATAAAGGTAGCAAAAATGAAAATGCCAATAAAAATAAAAAAATAACTCGTGAACAATATACAAAACTAAAAAAAGTGTTGGACAACGCCAGTGAGCTTTTTGATCAATATTTGAGAGTTTCAAACGATGCTAATAAAAAGAAAGTTGCTCGGTTCTATCTTCTCATTATTAAAAAAATAGATTTTGCAAGCACAAATAAATTAGGACGATATAGGGCTAATTATAAAAAAATTAGAGCGCTTAATAACGAGTTAAACATTATTAAAGGCTACTATTTCCCGTTAAGATATAAGAACAATGGGAAAAGCTATATAATTAAGTACACTGTTAGAAAAAACTTAGAGCGACAACTATTAGTTAAATTTACTGAAGCCAGTGCATTTAGCTACAAAAAAACTGCTGCTGCCAAATGGGCTAAAAAAGTGTATGCTTTTTATAATTATGGCGATTATAACCTTTGGTGGAGTGCCCATATGTGGTATCACAACTACGAGGGCTTGCATAAAGTGGATGCAGAATTGGTAGAATCGGCGGAGAAACTAATTTATTCTATGAGTGGTTTGAAACGTAAAGATATAAAAACCATTTTAGACAGTAATTATGCAAACTATACCCATGCTTACTCTAAACTAAACTCTGTACTCCGTCAAAAACCCGAACTAAGCCGAGATGGGGAGGTATGGGTAAAGGCAGCAGAAAGTTTTGAAAAGTTGGACAAAGATAATTGGGCTATGGAGTATTATAAAAAAGCACTGGATGGCGGCTATGGTAACAAAACTTTTTTGCTAAAAATGATGCGTAAAGGAAAAAACAAAAGCAACAAAGAATTGGTGAAAACCGCTGCTGAAATTTTTGACAACAAAAATCTTTATGCAGTAAGTTATAGCTGTACGGAATACGAAACCATAGCCAACTATTTTGAGTATATAGGCAATGAAAGTAAAGCCCAAGAATTAAAAGATAAATACAAAAAATGTGATAAAGCACTTACCAAACAGCAACGGCGTGCTAATAGAGGAAGAAAGTTTTATGTATCGTTTGCACCGTTTGCCCCTATTAGCAAAAACCTACAAGGCAGCATACAAATTGGGGGACGTAAAAGGCTACACGAGTTGGGTATAAAACAAACCAATAGCCAAGGCGTAATTGGTGCTGATGATAAAGAGTTTAAATGGGGTGGGTTAAGCTACTACTATACCTATAAAAAATTTATTAGTAAAGAGATATATAGAGGTTTTCAGATTAGATATACTAATAGGAAATATGAAAATTTAACGGCTACTATAAGAAATAAAACTACTAATGCAAGTTTTACACAAACCTTTACCCCAACAGAACCCAGATATGATTTTACATTTAATATGGGCGCACTAATAACTTCTCGCCTTTTTCATATAGAGTTTTATTCTGCCATAGGTTTAGGATATTTTGTTTTTGATGGAGGCAGAACAGAGTGGGATAATAGTAACTTTGAAATTACGAATAGAGATGTGCTAAATGAAAGAGGAAATAATAGCGTGGGGCTAACCATACGCATGGGAATTCAATTAGGTCTTAACTTTGCAAATAGATAAAAAAATGCCAGTAGGAACAACTTTTTACAACAATTATATTAATCGTGGTAAAGAACATCACGCCTCCATTGTTAACGCACTTGCCGAAGGGGTACAAAATGCTATGCAAATACTCTCTTCAATCCCTCAAGAAAAATGGAACTACCGCTATGAACCTACAAAGTGGAGTGTAAAAGAATTAGTGCAACACATTATTGATACGGATAGAATTTTTAGTGGTAGAGCCTTAAGTTTTGCAAGAGGAGAAACCCAAAGTCTTCACGGTTTCGACCAAGATGTTTATGTGCAAAATAGTTTTGCTGATTATAGAGAACCTCAAAAAATAATAGCTGAATATAATGCCGTACGGCAAAGCACACTACTGTTATTTGATAGCTTTAGTGATGCTACCCTTCAAAAAACGGGTACTGCCAGCAACGTTATTTTTACTGTTGAAGAAGTAGGCTATATTATTGCAGGGCATGAAGCACACCATTTAGAGGTGCTATCGCAGAAATATTTAAGGTAAATTTCAATAGGGTTAAAACCCTATATTGTTACGATTATGAATTGCGGCAGGTTTCAACCTGCTGTGTACGGTAATCTTAAAAGCGATGGGTTTTAACCCGCCGAGAGAGAAAATATTTTCACCAAGTTTTATATTTATAATTATTGCTTGTGTAAAGAAATTTTATCGTAATTGTTTAGGTTTTTTAGGTGCATTATCACTTTTCCATCATCGTTTATTTTGTATGGGCGTTGGTATTTTGCCCCCCAAATTATATCGCTCCATTTATAGGAATAGCGAGCATGCACTGTTTGGCTAAAAGTATCATCAAAGGCTTTAATTAGCAATAAAAATTCTACATCATGCTCTTCATAAAACTTCATGTTTTTTTGGTACAAAGGGCTGCTTTTATCAATAGGGTGAACAATAGTCCAGTTTAATGGAAAAAACTTTATAGTGTCCAGTTCTAAGTCGAGTTGGGCATAATTTCGGGTATATTCTTCGCCTGCTTTGTCAACCGTTATCATTAATAGCGTAGCATCTGTTTCTATTAACTCATTACGGCGTTTATTAGCAATTCTAAACATTAGTGCTGTCCCCTCCTTTTTATAAGGGCTTATTAAGGCATTTTCACCAAACAAAATACGAGCTGTTGGTTTAGAAAACCTGCCGTATAACATCCCTGTAATAAAGGCAAAACTCATAAGCCCTACTAAAGCCTCTAAAGCGGCAATAGTGCTTGCTCCTGTGCTTTTGGGCGATATTGCTCCGTAGCCAACAGTGGTAAAGGTTTGCACACTAAAAAAGAAGGCACTCATAAACTCTTGGGTAGCGTTTTGCATATTTGCTCCGCTAAGATTTTCTACCCCTATATAGTAGTATAGGCAGGCAAAGAACACATTGGCAACAAAGTAGAATAGAAACACTAATAGGGTAAACTTAGTCCACGAGAGGTGCAACAAAAAGTGATAGGCATTGGTAAGAAAAGAGCCACTTCCTATGCGTTTCACATTAAAACTACCATCATCATTAATAATTTTTTGTGTGGTTCGTTTACTAAATTTTTGCCCCAAGCCAGGGTCGTTGGTGGTTTCCTTTTTTGCCATTACGTTTTCTTCAAATTCAAAAATAAAGCATTACCGCTAAGAGCCTTTACTTTTTTTAAAACTTTAAACTTTTGAGTACCCTTTTTTATATTGAACAATAGGTTATTTTTGATGCTTAGTTCATATTAATACATGAGGAAAATAACAGCTTTTTTTCTTATTCTTTTTTCCTGCACATCTTTGTTTGCATCGCATACAATGGGCGGCGATTTTACGTATAGACTTTTAAGTGTAAATGGCAATAATGCAACTTACCAGCTTACATTAAAGGTATATAGAGATTGTTCAAACTCATCAAATACAGGGTTAGACAATCAAATTACTATAAAAGCATTTTATGCGCACAACAATCAGCTATACCAAAACATAGTGGTAAATTTATTTACTAAAAAAAATGTTTTGCCCGATTGTATCGACCAAAATGTTGCGTGTATAGAAGAAGGTATTTATAGGCGCAATGTAACCCTTTCAAGTGCTTCAAGCAGTAGTTTTATTGGTTTTAATTTGGTTTGGGCACGTTGTTGCCGTAATAGTGGTTTAACTAATATAAGAAACAATCAAGGGCAATTATGGACGGTATTTGTCCCCAGCCATATCTATAAAAATTCCTCTGTTCAATACCTCAATATTCCTGTTCCTTTTTTATGTAGGAATAGACAAAATAAATTTAACCTAAATGCTTTTGATAGCGATGGTGATTCACTGGTTTTTAGGCTGGTTCGTCCCTACCGTGCGGGTGGTATTTTTTGCCCTACGCCTAATAAAACGGGCTGTAACCTAAGTCATTTAACCCCTCCCTACCGTGTTGTAAATTATAGAAATGGTTACAGCCAAACCTTCCCTTTTGGCACAGGCTCCTCCATTAGTATAAACCCTGCTACTGGCGAAATTACGGCAACGGTAAACCAAAATGGTAACTATGTAATGGCTATTGAGGTAGAAGAGTTTAGAAAAACCCTTAATGGCACTTATGTTTCAATGGGCAAAACAAGGCGCGATATACAGTATATAGTGCGTACTTGCCCAGCAAATGAAGCCCCTTTTATAGATAGTGCTTACTCTGGCGGGTTTAATAAACAGATTAAAGCCCTTAGCCAAATTTGCTTTAATATTAGGGCTTTTGATTTGGATAACGACTCTGTTTTTATTACTAAAGTAGGGGCTATTTTTGATAACTCACAGGGCTTAACCCCTCCCTATGCTACACTACCCAATGCTATAGGAAAAAATGCAGATACCACACAGTTTTGCTGGACACCCGGCTGTGATCGTATTGCTGAAGCACCTTATATTTTTACTGTTTTTGCTGATGATAATAAGTGTAATCAGCGGCAAAGAACATACTCGGTTAAAGTATTGCCCATTGAAACCGTTGATGCCCCCACTATTGCGTGTACAGAGATACTAAACGATAGTGCTATAAAAATTACTTGGCAAGCCGCTGCCGATACTTCTGGCTTGGCTTTTTATAGAATATACAAAGGTATAGCAGGGGCTAAAGGATTAACACTGCTGGATACCGCATACTCAACAGGATTGCTAAATAGCTATACTGATAACACTATAAACAATGCCAATAGCAAGGCCTATATCTACTATATAAGTGCTGTAAATAGCTGTGGAGATGATGGTACAAATAGCGATACTTTAGCAACTATGGTGTTACAGTTTGACAGGCAAAGTACTGGAAAGGGCAATTTGAGATGGAATGACCCACTGCCCAAAGAAAACTATAATTACACTATTGCCCGCTACAATGGTAGTACATATAATAGTATAGACTCTACTACTACGCTTAGCTATTTCTTGAATGAGTGTATTGTAAATACCGACCATAGGGTAACTATTAATACTGCGTTTGGCTGTGCTATTATTTCTAACCCCATAAATATATGGCTCACCCCGTCAGACAGTGTGCCCCCTGCGCCACCAGTGTTAAAATACGCTACTGTAAATGCTACTGGCGCAATAGAACTGGCTTGGAGCAAAAGCGACAGCCCGTACGTGAAATTTTACGAGGTATGGCAAAGCACAGGCGGCGGTGCTTATACTATGCTAACCACATTGGCATACGATACCAACTATATACAAACAGGGCTAAACACTAAAAATTATACTTACAATTACTATATAATTGCTAAAGATAGCTGCCCAAGTTCCAACCAGTCTTCTCCATCGGATACTATTGGTAGTATTTTTCCTACGGCTGAAACTTTTGATTGTGTACCTTTAGTACGCCTAAAATGGAACATAACAAAACAGTTTGGCAGTAGTACACAGTTTTTTGAAGTAGAGCGAGCTACAAATGGCGGTGCTTATACGCCAATTACTGTGCTAAGTGCTGCCGACAGTAGTTTTGTTGACAGTACAGTAAACACTGCCAGTAGCTACTGCTACCGTATAAAATCAACGGCAAACAATACAGGTTTTATAGCCTATTCAGACTCGGTTTGTATAACTCCTGAAACTTACCCCTTGCCCGCCTCTGTACCGCTTTATAGCACCACAGTTACTGCTACGGGAAACCCGTTGGGAGAAACTTTTTTGAGATGGGAAAGAGTAAGCCTAATGGATACTTTTGCCAGAAATTATTTACTATACCATGCTACGGATAGCAACAGTGCATATACCCAAATAGCCAGTATCTCATCACTTAATGATACCACCTATACACATACTGGTTTAGCCACAGACTCTATTAGAAATTATTACTATTTAAAAGTAAACGATGTGTGTAATTATGTGTCGTTAGACTCATCAGAAAGGCACGGGACAATGGTATTGCGAGCTACTGGCGGCAACCTAAACTCTACCCTAAGCTGGACACCCTATAAAGGTTGGGCTGTAACCAATTATAATATTTATAGAGGGGACTCTACTACCCTTCAATTATTGACAAGTGTCGTAGGAAATATTCTCACTTTTAATGATATAGGGCTTTCGTGCAACAATAGTTATTATTACCGAGTAGAGGCAGTGGGGGCAGTAAACGGCACAGTAGTTACCTCACAATCAAATACTGATAGTGCGTGGGTATATGATTTAATACCTCCACCCGCAACAACATTGGCAAGAACAACGGTATTTACCACCAATACCGTACTTGGGCAGGTGGTAATAGAGTGGCAAGCCTCGACAGAAATAAACAGACAAGGGTATAATATTTACCGTAGTGTAGCAGGTGCGCCATTTGTTTTGGCAGGTACTATAAACAATACCTCAAGTGGCATTATTAGCTATACTGATAATAGCCTAAATACAGAAACACAAACCAATGGTTACTATATAAGTGTGATAGATAGTTGCGGTAACGAGTCGGCTTATACAAGCGCACATACGGTGAGTAATATTAGCACAACAGCAGGATTTTCTGAAATAAATATACAGTGGACTCCCTATGTAGGTTTTACCAATTTTGAGTATGAGGTGCAACGCCGCCAGCCAGGGATAGATTGGGCTACATTAGCTACCTTGCCAAAAGATAGTGTAAACTATACTGATGTAGGTACTACCTGCAAAATACCGTATAACTACCGTATAAAAACTAACAATTTAGATATTGCAGGACTGTTTTCATTGTCAGATACCACACTAACCATTGCCAACGATACCGTCCCGCCTTCTCCGCCCTATATGGTGCGAGTTACTCGTGAACTATCCGCACCCAATGTAGTTTTTGTACAATGGGCATTATCACCAGAAACAGATGTAAAAGAGTACATATTGCAACGTTCTCGCCGTTATACCGCAGGTTGGAAAACAATATACTCAACCACCGCCAACGATACTTTTTTTTACGATACACTTAGCAATATTAGTAGCCAAAGCTATTGCTACCGCTTATATGCCATAGACCTTTGCAACAATGTGAGCCAAGTAGGCAATATGGGTTGCTTGCTTATATTAAGAGCAACAGCAGAGCCATTTGTAAACAAATTGGTTTGGGAAGGGTATAGCAATTGGCCGCAAGGAATATTAGAGTACCGCATATATAGAAGTGAAAACGGGCAGTTTTTTATGCCCATAGGAGATGTGAACGGAAACAGCTTTGCGTATGAAGATAGCTTGCTAACAGATACCGCCAGTTTGTTTTGCTACTATATTGAAGCACAAGAAAACATAGGGAAATACTCGGCAATTTCAACATCAAATACTGTATGTGTAACACAAAAAGCGGCATACTATATTCCTAACTCATTTACCCCAAGGCACAGTACAGGGCTAAACGATGGTTTTGGACCCGTGGGCGTGTTTATAGCCCGTGTAAAAATTAATATATACGACCGTTGGGGCAAAGAAATATATACTTCTAAAAATGGCGAACGTTTTTGGAATGGCACTGACAATAGTGGGCGCGTACTACCCGAAGGGATATATATGTACAATATATTGGTGTACTCCCATGATGGAACAAAAACAATTGATAGAGGCAATGTAACCATACTGCGATAGCACCGTTTTTAGGCGGCTCCCTATTCTAATAGCAAATGATAAATGTATGGAGTAACTTGCGCCCAAGTTGTGAGCCACCCTACTCTTAATCAGATACAATCACCTATAAGTGCTGACCTTACCTTGTTTGAAAATAAATTCAGGCAAAGTATGAAAAGCTCGGTATCGCTACTCGATACTATAATGACTTATATAGTAAAGCGTAAGGGAAAGCAAATGCGCCCTATGTTTGTTCTTTTTACAGCAAAACTAAACGGCGGCATTACAGAAGCTACACACAGGGGTGCTGCCTTGGTAGAGTTGCTACATACAGCCACTTTAGTACATGATGATGTGGTGGACGACTCAAACAAGCGACGTGGTTTTTTCTCTATAAACGCCCTTTGGAAAAACAAGATTGCCGTTTTAGTGGGCGATTATTTACTAAGCAAAGGTTTGCTATTAGCGGTAAGAAATAAAGATTTTCATCTATTAGATATTATAAGTGATGCGGTGGAGAAGATGAGCGAAGGCGAACTACTGCAAATAGAGAAAGCCCGTAAGCTAAATTTAGTAGAGGAAGTGTATTTTGATATTATTACTAAAAAAACAGCTTCATTAATTGCCTCTTGTTGCGCTATTGGAACAGCATCAATACTACCTAATGATACCGATAAAATTGAACAAATGCGCCTGTTTGGCGAAAAAATTGGTATTGCTTTCCAAATAAAAGACGATTTATTTGACTATGGAACAGAAGATATAGGCAAACCATTAGGTATTGATATTAAAGAAAAAAAACTTACCCTTCCGCTTATATATGCTTTGAATAATGCCTCAAAAGCTACTAAACGAAAATTGGTATATATCATCAAAAACCAAAATACCGATACCAAAAAAGTGAAAGAAGTAGTAGATTACGTTTATAAAAGTGGCGGTATAGAGTATGCGCAAAAGGCAATGCACCGTTATAAAAACGAGGCACTGGAAATTTTAAATCAGTTTCCTAATAACGAGGCTCGCACCAGCTTGCACCAATTGGTGGATTTTGTTATCGCTCGAAAAAAATAATTGGTAGTATTATCAGTTATTAAAACTTATTGCAGCATACCTAACGAATTTAAAAAATAAGAAAATTATCGTTTTTCAGTTTCTTGAAACAATAGTATTTCATCCACAATATTGCGGTCATTGCATAGTCGGGGTACTTTGTGTTGCCCGCCTAATTTACCTTTTGATTTTAGCCATTGATGAAAAACCCCATTGGGCATTATATGTACACGGGGCGGTTTTAAAGCAATATCCTTATGCCGTTTTGCTTCATAGTCGGAGTTTAGTGCTTTAAGTTTAGCATCTAATGCCATATTAAACCCTGCAGCATCTTTAGGCGGTTTTTCAAACTCAATAAGCCACTCATGCCCTGCACTTTTACCCTCTTTATCATCAAAATAAACAGGAGCGGCAGTAAAATCTCTAACTACGGCATTGGTTTGTTGGCAGGCGGCTGCCATAGCTGCTTCAGCATTATCAATCATAAGTTCCTCGCCAAAAGCATTAATATATTGCTTTGTTCTCCCCGTTATTTTAAAAGTATATACACTAGTTGACGTAAACTTAATAGTATCGCCTACTATATAGCGCCACAAGCCAGCATTAGTGCTTATAATTACGGCATAGTTTACGCCTGCCTCCACCTCATCCAATCTATATGTTTTAGGATGATTAGAATCATGCAAATCTTTTAACTTAACGAATTCGTAATACACCCCATAATCTGTCATTAGCAGCATATCATCGCTATTGCTTTCAATTTGCAACCCAAAAAACCCTTCCGAGGCATTGTAGGTCTCTAAATAGTTCATCCCACTTGATGGAATCAGCTTTTTAAACTGTTCTCTATACGGCACAAAACTTACCCCGCCATGTACATACAGTTCTAAATTAGGCCAAATATCAAGCAAACTTTTTTTGCCCTCCATTTCAAACAAGTAGTTTATCAAAACCAGCGTCCAAGTGGGTACGCCCGAAATATTGGTTACATCCTCGTTAACGGTTGCCAATGCCATCCGTTCCAATTTTTCCTCCCACTCATCCAATAGTGCTATCGATATATCGGGCGTTCGTAAAAAATTGACCCAAAAAGGCAAGTTAGCCATCATTACGGCACTTAAATCTCCAAAACTTGAGTTGGTATTATAACTGTTTATTTTATGGCTACCGCCTAATACAAGCCCTTTACCATCAAAAATCTTAGTTTCAGGATGGTTGTGGCAGTAAATAGTGAGCAAGTCTCGCCCGCCTTGAAAATGACAGTCCTCCAAAGCCTCATAACTAACTGGTATGAACTTGCTTTTATCGTTTGTTGTACCCGATGATTTTGCAAACCACTTTATCTCGCTTGGCCATAGCACATTTTGCTCGCCTTTCATATTGCGTTCTATATAGGGTTTCAGTTCTTCGTAACTACTCACGGGTACTTGGTTGGCAAACTGCTCGGGGGTAGTAATATTTTTATAATTGTATTTTTTGCCCCAAGCGGTGTCTTTAGCTGTTTCTATAAGGTTTTTAAAAGTCCGTTGTTGAGTTTCAGCAGCATTATTCATGGCATACTCTACCTGCTGCATCCGCCTGCGGAAATACCAAGAAAATAATGAGCCAAATAGTGCCATACGGGTAGGTTTATAATGGGCATATAATAATACTGTTTTTTAGCCAAAAATGCAATAAAGAAACTAAAAATTAATGCCCTAAATATCATATCCCGTTCAGGCTAATATATATTTTTTCGACGGGTTAAAACACATCGCTTTTAAAATTGCATTACGAATTGGGGGTTTACCCTTTTTATTACCTTAAAATAAGTACACTTCCTTTTTGGTTATATATTTTACCAGTATATTCAGATTTATAACGGGCTATCCATAAGTAAGTTCCGTTGGGGGCGGGTTTGCCTTTATAGTTTCCATCCCAACCATAACCTATATTACTGCTTTGAAATATAAGCTGCCCCCATTTGTTAAATATATCCAACTGAAACTGTTTCACCAAACATTCGGTAACGGGCATAAACTGCTCGTTAAGTCCATTGTTATTGGGCGTAAAGGCATTAGGAAAATAAAGTTCACAACCGCAATTAAGCAGCGTTATTTGTATAGTATCTGTGGATAGGCAACCTTCTTTTTCCAAACTAAGTATGTATTGCCCGCTTTGGGCAGGTAGTAAAGCTAATGCCGTACTTCCATCACTCCAAAGTATCGCTATATCAGCATCATTAATTTGAATTGTTTTTAACCTTTGATTTTCACAAAGTGCTGTATCTGTGCTTAGTTGTATTTGTGGGGTTTTGGTTATTTTTAAAGGCGCGTTTAATAGTATAAATTCTTTACCCAAATATACTTTTGCTGTTACTGTATAGTCTCCTTCGGTGGCATATATATGCTGTACTGTGGTGGTATATACTACTTGTTGGGTATTGTTTCCAAACAACCATTCTATGGAGTCTATGGGTTGACTATCAAAAGAGATTACAGTAGTATCTCCCAAGCAGGTATTTTTAATGTTTAGGAAACAATTAAATGTTTTTACTGTTATACTATCTCTGCTTTTACAGCCGTTTTTCTCTACCTCCATCCAGTATATGCCTGCCTTGGTTATAGCCTTTACGGGTGTATTAGTACCATCGTTCCATATATAGCTGTCATATTGTGGGATAGTATTTATTTGAAGGTTTTTACCTTCACAAAGTATAGTATCGTTGCCCAATTGCAGTGGGCTAACTTTGGTAATAATAATAGTTTTAGTATCTATTCTGCTTACCCCTCCTATATATTGTTTTGCTATCACCTTATAAGTACCTGAATCGGGGTATTGATAATAAGCAGCATTGGCAGTGGTTTGCCCTGTTCCGTTGCCATAATCCCATTTTATGGAGTCTGCATTGGTGGTAGGTATTGTGAATAGTGTAGTATCGCCAAAGCAGTGGTTTTGTGTGCTTATTGCGCAGGCATTAATGGTTTTTACTATAAGGGTGTCTGTTGCTGTGCAACCATCGTTTGATATTTGCACCCAATATTGCCCCTCTGTTTTAAGGGTTGCAGTAGGCACGGTGTCTCCAAAACTCCATTGGTAGCGGCTTATAGACGGATGTTGAAGATTAAAGTATAAACTATCGCTAGCGCATAATAGAGTATCATTACCCAAATTAAGGGCGGGTAGTGAGTATATTTTTAAAGCATAAACTAATGTATCCTTAGGCGTACCTTGCTGGTAACCTATGGCATTTACAGTATAGTTACCTGCACTTTTATAGCGGTGTTTTATTACTGTACTGGCAGTACTTTGCTGCTCACCATCACCAAATTTCCATAGCGTAGAGTCTGCCTGTGAGTAGTTTAAAGAAAACAATGTAGTATCGCCCAAGCAGTATTGCTTTGCTGATACAAATGGACTTGGATTAATAATATACGATTTATCAAACGAGGGTAAACCAAGCCCACTTCTTCTATATTTTAGGTCTAACCCATTATAATCAAAATCACATAATTTACCCAAGCTATCAGGACTATTAATAATAGCTAATACGCTATCCTTTATCATTGAGAGGTAAATTTTTTTATTGGGGGCTAATTGTAATTGTCCAAATAATTGTTTTTGGGGTGGTTCTGAAACAATTTTAATACAGTCAGTTTCTATATCCAAAAGAGTATCTGCACTCTCAACAGGGCATTGATATAGCTTGCTAATTTGTGTAATTAATGCAACGTATAAATATTTTGAATTGGGAGAAAACTCTATTCCATAGGCGGAACCAACGGTCTTTATAATTGTTTTTTTTGATATTTCTCCTGATATAGTATTAAAATCGAAAATGGAGACCTGTCCACTAAAACGATTAGCCATTGCTAACTTCTTGCCATTACTTGACATCTTTATCTGACCAGTATGAAAATCTTCTCCTATATTAAAACTTAAAACTTTTTTACTTAGTCCGTCTTTGGTTAGTTTATATACATATATAATTTTTGTGCGGGTTTGTGGAATAATCACCCAAAAATCTTCATTATTTCGATGTTTTGTAGAGGTTATTTTTTCACTGGAATAAGGTAGCAAAAACGTGTTTTTTTCTATAACCGATCCTTTGCCATTATTAGCCTCCAAATCAATAATAGAATAACGCACTCCCCAGTTAGTTGATAAGGATATTTCATCTAAAGTAAATAAATAGTATAGTTTACTTTTGGGCTGTTTAAGAATATAAGCAGAATGTGTGCTACTAAGATGTCCGCTTAGAAAGATTCCATTTTGCATTATAACATGGTTTTTATTCCAAACCGTTATCCCGTTAGTATAAAACAAAAGATTTCCTAAAGAATCTGACATGGTAGCGCAACCCTCTAATGTACTCAATTTAGAATCAAACAGTGCTTTCGGTTGCTCCCCATCAAAGCTAATACCTGCCTCGTAACCAAAATACCAATTATTTGCCTCTTTTTGCGCATAAATATTTTGCGCGAATAGAATAAGCGATATTAAGAGTATCTTTTTCAAAAGAAAGAATAATTCAAAGTTATTAATAGAATATATTGCTGTCTGTCTCTAATGTATTATACTCCCGTGGAGTCGTAATATTATCCAAATATACAAATTTTTTGCTCATTATTTTTTTATCTACCTTTAAGAAAAAATTTAGTTGGTAGTGTACACTACCAACTAAATTTTGAGGGTTTACCTTTTAGGGGCATGTACCACCACTAATACAAGAAAACACAAACGTTGCCCTACCTGTTGTTGTTACTGTCATAACCACTTTAATTGGACCTACGCAACTTCCACTATTACAAGCCTGAAGATTGCAATAGGTAGTAACTGATCCAGGTGCTTGATTGAAAGCAGCCGTTTGTGCAATCACTGTCTTTTGACTAGGGTTAGAGGGGTTTACAAACCAAAAGCCAATAGGGCACTCGCAAGGGTCATCACAAAATTTTCTACACTGTCCAACCCAAGGGAAGGCAGGTGTTCCTGCCGCACCCGCCTTAACCTCCCCAGCACCAATAAACCCAGCGCAGGAAGACCCTTGGTATTGCCATAAAAAGGTTAAATCACAATCCGTATTATTGACTATTCCATCAACAATCATAGTACACGCTGGAGTGCAATAATCTGGGTCGAGAATAGGGTCGCAAGTTCTACTTTGTGCGTTAACGAAGTTAGAAATACCGAAAAGGAATACCATCGAGAAGATAGTTTTTAATAGTAAATGTTTCATTTTTAATACATTTTAAGTTTTAGAATTATTTAATTGACAGCTAAGAAGTGCACTTGTTAGCTAATGCAAGCTAAAAGAAAAAAAATCATATAAACAAATTTTTTCGATGAACGGCTCATTCATAAAAGGGTATTGCTTAACACAGTAAATCAAAAGCATACTATATCAAGGGCGCAAATTATGCTCCTTTAGTTATTGGAGATTTAATGATTTGTCAAATTTTTAAATTTTGCCCCAACAAAATATCAAGCAAGAAATTAGAATACTATTATTCACCCTTAAACGCTAAAAAATCTTTGTGAAAGGCAGGGATTTGAGCGGCTATTTCTTTTTCGGCAATATGTGTTATTTTAATTAAAATAGTGGCTTGTTCTTGAGTTAATTCGGGTTGTTTGGTTTTTTGTAATATACGGTTTAGTGAATATACTAGTTTTTCATCTACCAAGTAATATTGTAGGTATTGGATTTCTAAAAAACCGTTCCAAAATTTTGTAAATTTATCTGTGCCGTCTTTACCACTTTTGCCCAAAAATGTGATTACACTGTTTAGATTTACCGCTTTTAGCGAGGCATAAAAATCATCCAACTTTTCACGGTGTTGTCCTATTAGTACCCTGTCTAACACAAGCTCAAACAAAATGTGGCTGATAAACCACAAACGCTGCCCCGCACGAGGAAACTTATGTGCTATAAATAAATCCTCGAAAAGCTGATTACTGTCTTTAAAAAAACTGCAATTATGAAAAAAACCATCAGTAGCATAATGGGCTTTACTGCCTTTATTTAAAAAATAAAGGAACGGTTCTTTTTCACTATCAAACTTTAGTTGGATATTGATATTTTTTGCGCCCACAGCACTTCGTGCAAAATCAGGCAATACCAAACCTGCATTGTAGTAGTGGTTATCCTTAATATGGTCAAAATAGTAGTGCGAAAAGTAATTCAAGGTATTGTTTTTAACTTTTAGTTATTGGCTTTTAGCAAAACACCAAAAGCCAATACCCAAAGGCAAATAAATTTATGCTGTTGCTGTTAACTTTTTACGCAAATTAGCATCTAATAGTGCTAAAAAATCTTCGGTGTACATATAATGCTCAACCGTAGTGTTTTTACCGTGTATGCAAATAGCAAGGTCTTTGGTCATATGTCCTGCTTCAACGGTTTCAATACATACTTGCTCCAAAGCGTGGCAAAAGTTTATCAAAGCATCGTTTCCATCCAATTTACCACGAAATTCTAATCCCCTTGTCCAAGCAAAAATTGAAGCAATGGGGTTGGTGCTGGTTTTGTTTCCTTTTTGGTGTTCGCGGTAGTGGCGGGTAACTGTACCGTGTGCAGCTTCTGCCTCCATAGTAGTGCCATCAGGTGTTACCAGCGTACTGGTCATTAACCCTAAAGAGCCAAAACCTTGTGCTACGGTATCGCTTTGTACATCGCCATCATAGTTTTTGCACGCCCACACAAAGTTGCCGTTCCATTTTAGTGCGCTGGCAACCATATCATCAATTAGGCGATGCTCATAGGTAATACCTGCGGCTTCAAACTTAGCTTTATAATCGTTTTGATAAACGTCTTCAAAAATATCTTTAAACCGACCGTCATATTTTTTTAGGATGGTGTTTTTTGTGCTTAAATACAAGGGCCAGCCTTTGCTTAAGGCTTGGTTAAAACACGATTTTGCAAATCCTTTTATAGACTCATCGGTATTGTACATTGCCAGTGCTACACCGTCGCCATTAAAATCATATACATCATAGCTTTCAGGCTCGCCATTTTCAGGCGTATAGGTAATGGTCAGTTTTCCTTTTCCTTTGGTCAAAAAATCTACTGCACGGTATTGGTCTCCAAACCCATGCCTGCCTACACATATAGGGGCAGTCCAGTTAGGCACTAAACGAGGCACATTTTTGCACACAATAGGCTCACGGAAAATAGTACCCCCCAAAATATTACGGATAGTTCCGTTGGGCGAACGCCACATTTGTTTCAGCCCAAATTCTTCTACACGCCCCTCGTCAGGGGTAATGGTAGCACATTTTATCCCTACGTTGTATTGTTGTACTGCTTTGGCAGCATCAATGGTTATTTGGTCATTGGTTTCATCTCGGCTGGTTACGCTTAAATCGTAGTATTTAATGTCAAGGTCAATATAGGGTAGTATTAGTTTGTCTTTAATAAATGTCCATATAATGCGGGTCATCTCATCACCATCCATTTCAACAACGGGGTGGGCTACTTTTATTTTTTCCATTTCTTTTGCAGATATATTTTAGTGTGTATTGTTTGAAAATTAAAACAATTGCAAACTTAGTTGAATGGTAGCTTATTATCAAACCCCTACGGCAGGTCTCTATTCAGTACTTCATTATCAAAAGGGATGCGTTCGCCATCTTCTTTGGCTACTATCCACGCATCTTTAAATCCCATTTTGCGAACATCCAACAAAAAATCTTTGGCTATTTTCAGGCTTCTAAACTTCCCAAGCATCAGTTTAGTTGTTCCGCTGGCATTGGTTTCGGCTCTCAATGCCTCCATTTGTTGTTGGTATTTTTCAATATCAAAGTTATTAAATATCCCAATTTGTACCTCGTAGTACAAGCCTGTATAGTCATTACTTCTTTCTAAAAGTATTTGGTTGGCATTGTTTAGGCTATCATTCAGTATTAGCAAGCTATCTATTGTTATTTTGTTTTGGTAGGTTTCTTTTAGTAGTGTACTATCGGGCAGGCTTACGGCGTTGCTACCCATAGTTATTTTTTTTAGGGCGGGGTATTCATCTTGCAAAAAAGGAAAGTACCATATACTGCCCACCACCAAAATAGTTACTATAAAAAGAAAAAAACGCCCCGTAATATTTGGTTTTTTAGGAGATGGTTCGCCCCTTTCAATAGTGCCTTCTATCTCAAATTTTTGTTTGTTCATGCCTTATTATTCAAACCTAAGTGCTTTTATCACAAAACACAATGAGACTCTCTCCACCATTTTGATACTTCTACTGTTGAAAACCGATTTTAACCCATTGCCAAGCGGTGTACTGCATTAGTGGAACAGTTTTTGAACGTTTGCTACAAGAATGAAACACGCAATAAAAATAGCAACCCTAAGTTTAATTGCCCTGTTCGCTGTTTCTTTCTCGTATAAACCACCCGTAGATGGTGAAACTACGCAGGAAGTACTAAAATGGAGAACATGGAACAACGGCTATACCGAACTAAAAGGTGCTGCTAAAATAGGTTTGGTAGATGTGTACACAGAGTGGTGCGGATGGTGCAAAAGAATGGATAGAGATACCTACGCTGAAGGGAGTGTTATAAAAAAAATAAACAGAGATTTCGTGCCTATAAAATTTAATCCCGAGCAACAAGGGATATATTATATAGATAGCACACCGTATAGCGGAAGACAGTTGTATGCCATGTTATCAAACAATAATCCCTCTGGCTATCCTACCACTTTCTTTTTAATACCAAAAGGCGGAATAATGTATGTAGAACGCATACCAGGGTATAAAGGAGCTAAAGATTTCGGTGTTTTATTAGACAAGATTGTAGCCTACGCACATCAACCTCAACGACCTTCCGTACGCCCTACCCCAGCAAGTAATAAATAATTTCAGTTTTAGTTTGCTTAATTTTGCACACTTTTAATATTTATAATATTTACTTGTGAGTGCAAAAAAACTTCAATTTATAGAGAACCTTGAAATTTTATCGGCGGGAGCCGAAGGAAAATGTATTGCCCGACACGAAGAACGTGTGATTTTTGTAAAAAATGCAGTACCGGGTGATGTGGTAAACGTGCGTATTACAGGCAAAAAGAAACGATTTTTACACGCCGAAATAACAGAAATTATAACTCCATCGCCCCAGCGAATAGAACCTTTTTGCGCCCATTTTAAAGATTGTGGCGGCTGCAAATGGCAACCTATGGCTTATGCCACCCAACTGCAATACAAACACCAAATAGTAGTGGATGCACTGCAACGTATTGGCAAAATAGAAGTAGGCGAAACACTGCCCATTGCAGGTTGCCAAGAAAACACATTTTACCGCAACCGCATGGACTATGCCTTTAGCAACAAACGCTGGCTAAGTAGAGAAGAGATGGAGCTGGAAGACAAGGGCGAGATGAACGCCTTGGGCTTTCATGTGGCAGGCAGGTTTGATAAAGTATTAGAAATTGATAAATGCTGGCTACAGGATGATTTGGGCAATAGCATACGCAACGGAGTAGAAAAATTTGCGCTTGACAACAATATCAGCTTTTTTGATTTAAAAGAACAAATAGGACTGCTGCGTGGGTTAATTATCCGTTGTAGCACCAAAGGTGAGTGGATGGTGATAGTGATGTTTCATAGCAGAGACAAGAAAAATATTGCTTTGCTAATGGACTACCTTCAAAACAATTTTCCACAAATTACCTCACTACTATACGTGGTAAACCCCAAACGGAACGATACCATTTATGATTTGGAGATAGAAACATGGCACGGAAAAGACCACTTGTTAGAAAACTTAGGGGAACTGACTTTTAAAATTCGCCCAAAATCATTTTTCCAAACCAATACCAAGCAAGCCGAAAAATTATATAGTATAATTAAAGATTTTGCCCAACTCACAGGTAGCCAAATAGTGTATGATTTATA
Source organism: uncultured Burkholderiales bacterium (assembly GCA_964584305.1). Classification (GTDB taxonomy): domain Bacteria; phylum Bacteroidota; class Bacteroidia; order UBA8524; family UBA8524; genus SB11. The sequence goes on along the minus strand of CAZOZL010000001.1, from coordinate 426,222 downwards.
TACAGGCACGGGTAGTATAGCCAACTATATTGCCGCTAATACCCAAAAAGTGGTGGGTATAGAGTACGTGCAGCAAGCTATTGATGATGCCATAGAAAACGCACAACTAAACAATATTAGCAATACAGTTTTTTATGCTGGTGATATAAAAGATGTACTAAACGATGAGTTTATTGCTAAAAACGGTACGCCCGATATTATAATAACAGACCCACCCCGTTCAGGTATGCACGCTGATGTAGTAGCAAAAATTTGTGAAATAAAAGCCCCCCGTGTGGTGTATGTAAGTTGCAATGCCGCTACACAAGCCCGTGATTTGGACATGATGCGAGAAACATACCGTGTAGTAAAAATACAACCCGTTGATATGTTTCCACACACTGCCCATGTAGAGAATGTGGCACTGTTGGAGTTAAAACCTTACCCTAAACCTAGGGGATAAACCTTACCCCAACCCCTAAAGGGGCTTTATAATTAATTATGTTTGCTTTCCAAAAGTCTCCCATAGGGGATTTAGGGGTTAAATATGTTTGTTTATTTCATCCATCACTTTTCTCAACCCATATTTTACCTCATTATTAGTAAACCTAATAACTTTAAGTCCAAGTTGTTCTAACTCGTATGTTCGTCCTTTATCATACTCAATATTTTCATCCAAGTCATGTATTCCTCCGTCAACTTCAATTATCAATTTTGCTTTATGGCAATAAAAATCAACAATATAGTTTTTAATGGGGTGCTGTGCTTTAAATCTCACTCCTAAACTCTTATCCATCAGTTCATCCCAAAGAATAAACTCGCTAACAGTCATATTATTTCTTAACTGCCTCGCTTTCTCAAACAATGCAGGTTTTGCCCCGTAAAACATAGCCCGTTTATCCATAATGCAAATTAGTTATTTTTTCTCCTGCCCCCAAACCCCTAAAGGGGCTAAATCTTACCCCAACCCCTAAAGGGGCTTTATAATTAATTATGTTTGCTTTCCAAAAGTCTCCCATAGGGGATTTAGGAGCGAAACCCTTAAATTTGCTGCACCATGCTTGATAAAAACTGGGAGGTACAGCTAAAACAACTCCGTGCTGAATTAATTTTGATGAAAGAATCCATCAAAGAAACTTCTGATGATATTATAAAAGAAAACTTCTCACACTTTCCTATATTTATTGCCCACCAAGACCTTATTGAGTTTGGCGAGGTGATATTAGACAAAAAAGACATGGCTACCCAATGGAGTATTAGCGCATCTACCTTAGAACAGTTTGTACAAAAAGGCTTGATAAAAAAAGATAGGGAAGATTTTTTTAGAGAAAGCTACAAAAACCCGAAAGAGTTTATCTGCATATTTGCTATTTATAAAACGCAAGCCCACTTTGTATTTGTCCCTTACAAAGCCACAGCCACCGAAAACAACGACCAAGCAAAACCATGACCAACCCTAAGGTAGCTGCCGTAATTCTTAACTATAATACACGTAGTTGGTTAGAAAAACTATTACCATCGGTAGTGTTGTCGCAGTATGATAACCTCGAAATTATTATTGCTGATAATGCTTCTACTGATGACTCTATCGAGTTTTTAAAGCAACACTATCCTCAAATCCGAATTATACAATTAGATAAAAATTACGGCTTTGCAGGCGGTTATAACCAGTGCTTGAAGCAGGTAGAAGCCCACTATTTTATTTTACTAAATAGTGATGTTGAGGTAACACCCAACTGGATACAACCCGTTATAGATATATTAGAAAACACGGCTGATGCTGTGGCTTGCCAGCCCAAAATATTAGCCTTTACTGATAAAAAAAAGTTTGAATATGCAGGCGCGGCAGGCGGATACTTAGATACTTTCGCTTACCCTTTTTGCAGAGGCAGAATAATAGACCAAACCGAAACCGATGAAGGGCAGTATAATGATGCCCGTGAGGTATTTTGGGCAAGTGGTGCAGCCCTGTTTATAAAGGCTACCGCATATTTTGAAGCCGATGGGCTGGATGCTCGCTTTTTTGCCCACATGGAAGAAATAGATTTGTGCTGGCGACTAAAAAACAAAGGCTATAAAATATTGGTGCAGCCACAAGCCGTTGTATATCACGTAGGTGGCGGCACGCTATCACGTAAAAACCCACGTAAAACATTCCTAAATTTTCATAACAACTTGGCTATGATGGTAAAAAATATGCCATCGGGGCAACTGTGGTGGAAACTACCTTTCCGTTTTTTGTTGGATGATTTAGCAGCACTCTTTTTTCTTTTTCATGGCAACTGGCGTGATATGTTAGCTGTGTTTAAAGCTCATATCAGCTTCACACTACAAATAAGGTATTGGCTAAGAAAACGCAAAACCTTGCAAAAAAGCATTACCCATCGCAACACAACGGGCATTTATCATAAAAGCATTGTGTTTGATTTTTTTATTCGTAAAAAAAGAAAATTCTCAAAACTTAAGGGTATTAACTAATAGGGGTTTTGTTTACTTCTATCTGTAGTGCAATATAATTTTGAATATTAGTAGCTATTAGAGCAAATAGGCGTGAATGCCCATTCTATCATAAAATTTTTGCTAAGGTTATGAATTGCGGTAGGTTTCAACCTGCCGCAAGAAAATGTCTGAACGGACACGGTGTATTTAATAATGAAGACGGTGTTCCACTCACCCTAATTAAACTATATTATTTTACAGCCACTACTGAAATAGTTTCAGCCTTTTCTTTTTTTGGTCGAGGTTTCTTTTCAGATAATAAAAGCATGAGTGTACTTAGTTTTTCTTTCAACTCTGTACGGTGTATTATAAAATCTAAAAAGCCATGGTCAAGCAAAAATTCAGATCTTTGGAAACCTTTAGGTAAATCTTTGCCAATAGTTTCTTTTATCACCCTTGGTCCTGCAAAACCTATAAGTGCTTGTGGTTCAGCAATATTAAAATCGCCCAACATAGCAAACGAGGCTGTAACTCCACCCGTTGTTGGGTCGGTAAGCAAAGAGATATAAGGGATGCTCTCTTTTGCCAATAGTGCTAACTGGGCACTTGTTTTAGCCATTTGCATTAGCGAGTGTGCTGCCTCCATCATTCTTGCCCCTCCTGATTTTGAAATCATAAGGAAAGGAATTTTGTTTGCACGGCTGTGCTGTATCGCTCTCGAAATTTTTTCGCCTACCACACTGCCCATACTTCCGCCTATAAAAGCAAAATCCATGCAAGCTATTACAAGGGGGTGTCCGTTTACTTTTCCCACCGCACTACGCAAGGCATCGTTTAGTCCTGTTTTCCCTTGCGTATCGGCAATACGCTTTTTGTAGCTTTTGGTATCGGTAAACTTTAATGGGTCGCCACTTTTTAGGGAAGCATCAAGCTCTTTAAAAGCACCTTCATCAAATAAAATATCAAAATACTCTTTAGAGCCTATTCTTTGATGGTGATGGCAATGTTGGCAAACATATTTGTTTTCCTTATGCTCATCAGTGGTGGTGGTTTTTCTGCAACCAGAACATTTGTACCATAACCCTTCGGGTACTGATTTTTTGTCCTTTGTTGCTGTCGATATTCCTTCTTTCAGTCGTTTATACCAACTCATGTTTTTTTTGCTATTTTTTAGAAATCGCCCAACATAGAAAAAGTCTCAATTTTTTGAGACTTGTACTAAAAACGAATTCTCTATCAAATATAAGAGATATCTATTAAAGGCAAATCATTTTACCAATAATAGACATCCTATGTTTAAATCGAATTCTTAAAAAACTAAGCTACTGTTACGTTTTTGTTTAAGTAAACATCTTGAATGGCGTTTAACAATTCTACGCCCTCTTTCATTGGTTTTTGAAATGCTTTTCTTCCAGAGATAAGCCCCATTCCGCCTGCACGCTTGTTTATAACCGCCGTACGAACAGCATCGCTCAAATCAGAAGAACCTTTAGAACCTCCGCCAGAGTTAATTAGACCAGCTCTGCCCATATAGCAGTTGGCTACTTGGTAGCGGCAAAGGTCAATAGGATTGTCGCTGGCAAGTTTGGTGTACATAAGCTCATCATATTTTCCATAGCTACCATCTTTGTTCAGTGCTTTGTAGCCGCCATTGTTTTCAGGTAGTTTTTGTTTAATAATATCCGCTTGTATGGTAACTCCCATGTGGTTTGCCTGCCCAGTAAGGTCGGCAGATGCGTGATAGTCAACGCCGTCTTTCTTAAAACCACTATTACGCAAATAGCACCACAATACCGTTGCCATACCCAACTCGTGTGCTTCTTCAAAAGCATCAGCCACTTCCATAATTTGGCGAGTAGCATTGTCTGAACCGAAATATATGGTAGCACCCACACAAGCCGCACCCATGTTCCATGCTTCACGTACCGAGCCGTACATTATCTGGTCAAACTGGTTGGGGTAGGTAAGTAACTCATTATGGTTTAGCTTCACCATCAATGGAATTTTATGTGCATATTTACGAGATACCATGGCTAAATTACCAAAAGTGGTAGCTACTGCATTACATCCCCCTTCGATAGCTAATTTTACGATATTTTCAGGGTCGAAATAAGCAGGGTTTTTTGCAAACGATGCTCCGCCACTGTGCTCTAAACCTTGGTCAACAGGTAGCATAGATACATAGCCTGTACCTGCCAATCGCCCTGTATTGTATATTGCATTAAGGTTACGCAATACTTGTGGGTTGCGATTGCTGCCCACCCATACACGTTCTGTAAAATCAGGACCTGGAAGGTGTAAAGATTCTTTTGAAATAGTTTTTGATTTGTGTTGCAAAAGTGCATCTCCATCTGCACCCAATAATTCGCTAATCTTAGAAATATCCATAGTAATGGTAGTAGTTTAAAATTTTGCCGCAAATCTAAGGTTTTTTTTTGTAGATAAAGAAGTGATTACATTTGTACTGTGGCTAATTTAAAAGTACATAAGGTGAAGAGTGAAAACGATTTGCAAAAGGCTTTTGCTATACGCATAAAAGTATTTGTAGATGAGCAAGGCGTTGATAAAAAGTTGGAATATGAATTTGAGGACGAAAGCACTCACTTTTTGGCTTTGGTAAAGGGCAACCCCGCAGGCACAGCCCGATGGCGTGAAACCCCAAACGGATACAAGTGTGAACGCTTTGCCGTTTTACCACAGTATAGAAATAGTGGGATAGGGGCAGCCCTTGTAAAAGCTATACTAAACGATATGCTGCCTACTACAAAAAAAATATACCTAAATGCTCAAACCCAAGTGTTAGACTTTTATGGACGTTACGGGTTTGAAAAAGAGGGAGAAGAATTTGAGGAAGCAGGTATAATGCACTTTAAGATGATTTATAGTTAATGAGTTTTTTTAGCAAGATTTCGATATACGGTTTTGGATTAGTATTAAATATTACCGCGTACCCTGTCATTTTTGCAATGCAAGAGGTTTATCTCATTCCCGACCACCCCTTAATCTCCTGTCCGAATTTAATCATTCATCAAATTTTAAAATCTTGATGAATCCCACTAAACTTTCAGTAAGTTTTGAAAATAAAATATTATAAGTATCTTTGTTACTGAAATTATGGCTTACGAATAAGTCGTTTTTAAATGTTCCACTAATCCTATTTCACTCTATGGAAAAAATAATTATTGCCGCTGCCAATGGATATTTGGGCAGGTTATTAGCAAAACACTTTGCTAACAAAGACTTTGAGGTAATAGGCTTGTGCCGAAAGTCTATTGATTTAGACAATGCCCGTTGCGTTGTTTGGGACGGTAAAACTTTGAACAACTGGGCAAAAGAGTTGGAGGGTGCAACGGCACTAATAAACTTAGCAGGTAAAAGTGTAGATTGTAGATATACTGATGAAAACAAACGTCTTATTTTAGCATCAAGAGTAGAAAGTACAGAGGTGATAGGCAAGGCAATAGCCCAGTGTAGCCACCCGCCCAAAGTATGGCTAAATGCGGGTAGTGCAACCATATACCACCATGCCGAAGATGCACCAATGGATGAGGAGACAGGAGAAATTGGCAAAGGATTTTCTGTAAATATTTGCAAAACATGGGAAAGCACATTTTTTAACAGCGATACCCCAAATATCAAAAAAGTAGCCTTACGAATTTCATTTGTTTTAGGCAATAGTGGAGGGGCGTACCCTATGCTTAAAAAATTAGCGAAATTTGGGTTGGGCGGTACATTAGGCAAAGGCAATCAATACATTAGCTGGATACATGAAATAGATTTTTGTAATTCAGTAGAATGGCTTATTAACAACGGCGTAGAAGGCGTTGTTAATATAACTGCGCCCAATCCGCAACCCAACAAAATATTTATGCAACAAATACGAAAAAACTATAAAATACCCTTCGGTTTACCACAACCAAAATGGTTATTAGAAATTGGGGCTATATTAATAGGAACAGAAACCGAATTGATATTAAAAAGTAGGCGGGTTGTTCCAACAAGACTTTTAAAAGGAGACTTTAAGTTTCAATATCCTAACTTGAAAGAAGCTATTAAAAGTTTTAAGTAAATTTTGTCCTATTTATTTTGTAATTAATCGTTAAAAAAAGAAAAGGTATGACAAAAGCAGAAGAACTGTATCACCAAATAGCGGTAGTAATACCTAATATAACCAAAGGTAAAATGTTTGGCGCATTATGCCTTAAATCCCCAAATGGTAAAGCAGGTGTAATGTTTTGGAGAGATTACATGGTGTTTAAACTTCCAAAAGAAGATGAAAATGAAGTTTTGGCTTTTGATGGAGTAAAAGTATTTGCCCCAATGGGAGACAGAGAAATGAAAGGATGGACACAAGTACCGTATGCTAATAGTGAACATTGGCAGAAATGGGCAGAGAAGGCGATGCACTTTGTAGCCAAAATAGAAGTGCCACCAAAAAAGAAGAAACAAAAGTAACTACTTTAGCCCTTCCCTTCGTAGTTTTTGTAAACTACACTGTACAAATAGAAGGTAAATTGTACTTTTGCAAAAAATTAAAGACTTAATGAATTTTCACTTAGTTTCAGGGGGCTGCGGATTTGTAGGGCGTAATTTGGTAAAACGCCTTTTAGAAACAACTGATGATACCCTTTTTGTTATTGATGATTTAAGTGCTGGCACGCCTCGTCCAGAGGAATGGCTTAGTGATACCAGTTGTACTACTAAAGACGATTTGAAGCTATATGCCAATGGGCGTATGGTATATTGGGAGGGAGATTTCCGTATATTTTTACGAAACATCACCCAAAACCATAATTATATAAACGATACCTACGGGTTTAACTACCCTAAATTTGCTGATATTTTTCACTTTGCAGCCATAGTTGGCGGGCGTTCTAAAATTGATGGCGACCCTATGATGGTGGCTTTGGATTTGAGTATTGATGCCGAACTTTTCTTTTGGGTATGCAACTATAAGCCAAAGCGTGTAATGTTTCCCAGTAGTAGTGCCGCTTATCCTGTTGATATGCAAACCACCAGCAATGCTATTGCGCTTAGTGAGAGCGATATAAGTTTTGACGGCAACCTTGGGCAACCTGATATGACTTATGGTTGGAGTAAACTAACAGGTGAATACTTGGCACGTACAGCGGCAAAATACTACGGTATTTCAGTAGCCTGCGTGCGCCCATTTAGCGGGTATGGCGAAGACCAAGACCTCACCTACCCTGTGCCTGCCATTGCCGCCCGTGCAGCCAAAAAGGAAAGCCCTTTTGAGGTTTGGGGAAGCGGAAAACAAGGACGTGATTTTGTACATATTGACGACTGTATTGACTGTATATTACTGGCAATGGACAATATTACCGATGGTAGTGCTATTAATATAGGTTCAGGCAAGCTCACCAGCTTTTTAGAAATTATAGAATTGTTCACCAAATTTGCGGGCTATAATCCGCCTATAAAGCCATTGCTTGATAAGCCCGTTGGGGTGCATAGCCGCTATGCTAATATGACGTTTGTAAACAAAAAATTTAATTGGTATCCCAAAATAAGCACCGAGGAAGGAATGCGCCGTGTATATAACGCCGCCGTAAAAAGAGTACAAGATGGAGAGACTGCTAAATAGCTTTAATAGGCGGGGCAGTCCAATTTTTACTTTTGCTTAGGGCTAAGTGCATTTCATTATTCTTCGGGTATGCGCTAATTCCTTATTGCCGCAAAGTTTATCAAAATTAGGGTAAGATTAAACAATGGCATAAAATTGGTTTATGTATTATTGAAATAAATTTTTAAGAGAGCATGGTAACTAAAGTATCTGACGCAGAGTTTTTTGATGAGTTGAAAGAGAATGATAAAGTAGCAGTTAAGTTTTATGCTGACTGGTGCGGTAACTGCCGCTTATTTTCGCCAAAGTTTAAGCGCATGAGCGAGAAAGAAGAGTATAACGGAATTAAGTTTTTGGATGTGAATGCCGAAACCAACCCCGAAGCACGTAAGCTGGTAGGAATAGAAAACCTGCCCACGTTTGCCGTATTTAAAAATGGTAAATTGGTAACTTCTGATTTTACATCAAAAGAAGATGTAGTAGATAAAATGATAAAAGGAATAGTATAGCAGCAGTGTTTTCAGTGTTTAACTACTAAATGATAATTATAAAATGAAACTACCCATAATTAAAAAACTGGTTGAAAACCACACCCTTGCCGAGTTGGAAGCTGCCGAAAATGCTATTGCTGACGAAAAAAATGCTGAAATAGAAATTGAAGGCGAAGACGCAGGAGAACAACTAACACATATATATGCCGCTATGACAATAAAGCAGGATATGGAAGAAAATGACAAAGATTTGAAAACCGCTTTGCGTGATTATACCAGTAGAGTAAGGGAAAGTTTGAATTAGAAAAAATATAGTTTATATAAAAAAAGCGATAACTGGTATAGTTTATCGCTTTTTTTATGACTATGAAGCCTTGTTTGTTACGGTATTGCATCAATATTTCTATTTTTAATAATTTACTAAAATATTTAATATGAAAGTTAAAACTATGGATTTAGGTTTAGTTTAGGTAAGCAAAATAGGAATTTAATTTTTTTTAGTACTAAAATAAGAATTCCCAACCCATCATACCTTGCCTGCGTTAATGAGCAACGATATGTTAATGGTTTGTTTAAGAAGAAACTAAAAGGATACAACTATTGTAGGGCTAACTGCTTGGATAAGTGTTGGGGAGAATATAACGATGCAAAAAGATTAGCCCCTGAGATAATGGATGAAAGAATATTCCATTTTTGGGATCCAAAAATGAGTTTATGAAAACTGTTTATGAAGCCTTTGGGTTTTAAAAAAGGATATGCAACAGCATGGGATGTGTACCTGATTTATGAAAAGGGAGTGAAGTGAGAAGGGCAATACCCTCCACAACCTACTTTTTGGATGCATCAAACTGATAGTAGGGAAAGGGGGCTTAATAAAAATATTTTTCTTGATAAACAGGTTTTTACCCGTAAAAAAAAAGCTACTTAATAAATATAAGTAATGGATTGTGCATTAGTTTTTGAGATGCAAAAGTGTTGCTAAATCTTCACGCATATTTCTGATATAGGGATTCCATTTGTTGGATAGGATAAAGAAAGCGGCATCTTTTTCGTAATACCACCGATAGTAGTTTAAAAAACCTGCTCCCTTGCCTGAACCTGCCGCAAATTTCCCGAAATTGTTTTTAGTAAAAAACCAACTAAAGCCACTTATCCAAGCGGTATCCCTATCGTATAAATATCCGTTTTCAAGGCTAATTTGCAGCAACTTTTTCCATTTTGGGTTTTCGCCCGTTGCTTTAAAAAAGGCTGTAATGTCATTAGCACTTCCAAGCATACCACCATCGCCATAAGTTTTAGTTTTTATGGTTAAGGGTGTAGAATCAATGTCGTACCCCTGTATTGCCTTTGCTCCATTATATACAAAGTCTGCATTACTCATTTTTGTAGGTTTAAAGATGTTTTCTTTACACCAATTAGTAAATGGTTGCTTTGTTATTTTCTCAATAATAATAGCTAAAAGTACATAAGTAGTATTGCTATATCCCCATTTAGTACCTGATGGGAAAACAGTACTATCAATGGGCTGTATTAGCCTTACAACACTATCGTTGGTGATGCCCTCGTGGTTTAATGTTAATGAAAAATAATCGTGTATAGCTGCTGTGTGGTTGGCTAATTGTGCTACAGTAACATTTCTAAAAGCGTGTGATAATTGGGGGAACCATTTACCGATAGTATCGTGAGAGGATAGTTTACCCTCACTAATAAGTTGTGCAATGCCTAAACCAGTAAACTGCTTGCTTAGTGATGCTAAGTAAAATCTATCTGTATTAGTAATAAGGGCTTTTGTTTCAAAGTTTTTATAACCGTAGCTAAACATTTGTGCGCCTCTATCTTTTTGCCAAAAACCTATAATACCGCTAAAGTCTTTACTACGTCCGTGGATAGAAATGATAGAGTCTACCTTTTGTTTAGTAATAAACTTACTTTGCTGCCCAAAACAAATTTGAGCTAACAGGGCAAATAATAAAAGAATTTTAATTTTCATTAAGTTGCTGTAACAGCTTGTTATTACTGACTTTAAAAACAGGGTGAACAAAATCCGCATCTAATTCCATTAACAAATCTAAAGTAAATTTGCGTTGGTGCAAATAGGGGTGGGGTATGGTAAGTAGTGGGGTGTTCAATATTAAATTACCACAGTATAAAATATCAATATCTAAAGTGCGTGCCCCCCATTTTTCGGTACGCTGCCGCCCAAGTTGCAATTCTATTTCCTGTGTTACATTTAAAACTTCAAAGGGTGTAAGCACAGTAGCAATTTCTAATGCTAAATTTAGAAAATCGGGCTGGTGGGTGTTTCCCCATGCAGCAGTGTGGTGTATCGGTGTTTTTTGAGTAATGCTGCCTACTTTTTTGTGAAGTAAAGTAAGGGCATCACTTAAATATTTTTTCTTATTACCTAAATTACTGCCTAATAGCAATATATATTTTTTTAAGGCTTTCAATTAAATATGCTGTACTTTTGAAGTAGGTATGGATATAGAAAACATTATATACATTGCAATATTCATTCTTTTTTCTATTTTTTCGGGAAAAAAGAAAGCGGATAAAAAGAAACGCCAAAAGGAAGAAGAAGAAGCTGATGCGCCCGATACTTCTCCCTCGCTTGAGGATGAAATACGCCGAATGACAGAACGCTTGACGGGCAAAGTAGAGGCTAAAAAAGAACAGGAAGCTACAACACCAACACAGCCCGAATATAAAAGACCGCAATATGCCACTCCCTACGAAACCGATGAGAATAAAATAAACTATGATAGGGATGAAGAACCGATAGAGCGCATACCTACCCAGCCTATTACAAACTATGGCAATGATGATATAGAAAGGCTAAGAGAACATAACAAACGTTTAAGGACTAAAAAATACGAGGAGAAAGAGGTTACCAATTACGAATACCGCTCAATAGATAGTTTGGCAAAAGGAAAGGAACTGCACAGTGTGATGGACGATGATAAGGAAACCACAACCGTAGTAGAAACGCTTGATGAGTATATAGATTTTTCTGATTTTGATGCTCGTGAAGCAGTTGTTTATGCAGAAATATTAAAGCGTCCCCAGTATTAGTACTTACACAAGTTTGATGTAATTTTCATTGGCCCTTCCAATAAAAATTGCCCGTGTCCTGTTCAAGGCGGGCTTCCACTTCGTTTAGCATGGCAGAGAAATAGTACAGCAATGACGTGGGGTACAAAATAATTCTACTATAAAACCGAAGGTTAAATAAAACTAAAATCAATAGCCTTATTAAAAATCACAGGCTTTTCGCCGTCATTTATAAACTCTAAATAATATGCGTGAAGCAACATTCTTTGTGCAGTTGTATCTGCCCCATTTTTTGGTGGGTAGCGTTTATCGCCCACAATGCTATGCTCTATGTATTGTAGGTGGATACGTATTTGATTTGTACGCCCTGTTTCCAATTCACACTCTACAATAGTGTATTCATTGGTTTGTTCTAAAACTTTATAATGTGTTATTGCTTCTTTGCCCGCATTGGCAGGCGGGTTTGCCATAATGGTGAGTTCTTCAGTAGGGTGGCGACCTATGGGTACATTTATAGTTCCTTTTTTAGGCGTTAATTTACCGTGGACCTTAGCTATATATTTACGTTTTGCTATTTTGTTTTGAAATTGAGGGGAAAGCAAGGCTAATCCTTTTTTGGTTTTAGCCACCACCATCAGCCCCGATGTTTCTTTATCTAACCTGTGTACCAAGCCGTTATTTAATTCAGGCGTTTGGTTAGTGGTTTGATAATGATAGGCTAAGGCGTTTAGCAATGTGCCTTTGTAATTGCCCAACCCGCCGTGGCAAGCCATTTTTGGTGGTTTATTTACTACCAGCCAATGGTGGTTTTCTTCAATAATTTCAAGAGGTATATTTTCGGAAAATATTTTTTGGTGAACAGTGTATGGCGAAGTGATTTTTAATTCATCGCCATTTTTTAGTAAGACTTCACTGCCTGCTTCAACACCATTTACCAGTACCCATTTTTTAAACATAAGCACTTGTACCTTCTGTTTATTATAGCCTTTTACGTGGTGCAAAAGATATTCGGGCAAAAGTTTGGGTTGTTTTAATCCCTCAATTTGTATTGTTTTTAAAACGTTCATTAGCCAATTTTTAGCCCATCAAACAAGCCTTCACGAGTTTTTATTTCCCCAGTTACCCATTTATTAAAGTTCGTTATTTCAGTTTCTTCATACTGTTTTAAGGGGGCAAGCTGTGCGGGTGTAAATATGCCTGTTGCTTCTACAAAACGTTGGGCAACATTGTATTGAGGCAACATTTTACCATCATCAATTTTTATAGTTACGCCTATTTTTTCTTTAGTCAATCCTAAACTAAAAATACCTTCTGCCCCTGTTTTGCCTATAATGCGAGGGGCGGTAATTTGCATCATATCAGTACAGTAGCGTTTATTACCTGCCACCATATACGGGTGTTTTGTTATTGCATTAATAATAATAGTACAAGCCTTTTGCCTCGCCTTGCTAAACTGTATAGGATGCACCAAGTTTTTATACCCCACCGCCTGATTATAAACAGGTACTGAAAATATAGGGGCAGAGCAACCATCGTAAGCTATTGCCATTTTTTCTTTAGCATACTCATACATTTCAGCGGTAGTTTGCAGTATCTCTTGCTGCATAGGGTGTTGGGGGCTAATATAGTCTTGTGTTGCCCAACCTCGCAATACAGCATAGGCTAAAAACCCAGCGTGTTTACCGCTGCAATTATTATGTATATGGTGTGGTTTTTCGCTATTCTTTATTAGTGCGTTAGCTGTTTTTCTATCCGTTGGGTATTGCGCACCGCAAAATAAATGCTCTTTGTTAAGCCCTATTTTTTTTAGTATAGCGTTTACTACTTGCTGGTGTTCTGCCTCGCCATTGTGGCTACCACACATTATGGCTATTTCTTTTAGGGTAAACCCAAAATGTTCCATCCCCCCGTGCTCCAGCAGGGGCAATACTTGTAGTAATTTAAGTGCTGAACGGGGGTAGCAAATTTGCATTACATCGCCTTCACTATACAGTATTTCGCCCTCTTTATCTACCACACACACCACCCCACGATGGAAACTTTCTAAAACATTTGCTCTATATACTTCAACTAATATTGGGTTCATAAATAACTTAAATCTAAAAATAATTTATAATCGCTTACTACTCTCAATCCTAAAGCACCTTCTTCTATTGTGTAAATAATTTTGTTATGTGTTTTTACCTCTTCTGTAAAAAAGAAAAACCGAATTCCCCAATACTTTTTATATTTATCATGCTCGAAATTTATAGTACTTTTAGCGAAATCTATTTCATACGAGTAGGTTTCTTGCCTTGGCTGCGAAGCTCCTAAATAATTAATTATAAAAATACTATTGAAAAATAAGGGCACTAAAACTGTACTAATGGTGCGCTTATGGATATAGTACTTATGTTTTTTTAATAAAATGGAAATAACGGCATAGATAAACATGGGGACGGCAACAAATAATAGTATTATCCCTTTGCTGCCTATAAAAGTTTGAATGGTGATAGTGGTAAAAATATAGATATTAAAAATTAATGCAAGTGCTATTAAAAACCAACTGGAAGTAACTATTGTTTTAAGAGAGGAGAGTAATGATAGCAGTGAATATTTATGCGTTAAAAAAGACTTTGAAAGGTGATAAAGAAGGGGTGAAACTATGGCAAAAATTATACTACTTAGCACAATACCAGTAAATAAATTACCTATACTAAAAAATAAAATAAAAAGAGTAATGGAAAGGGCTAATACAAATAGTACTAAGAAATAATGAGAGATAACCTCAAGGGCATTGTTCATCATAAAATCGTCGGAGTTTATATACTCCTCATACCTCATTTGGGCTTGTTGCCTTGCTTTGGCTTTTCGTTTGGTTTCTTCAGCATACCACCATTTTTCAAAATCTTGAACTTGGGTATTCTTTTTGGTTTTATACCCTCCTTTTTTTAGTGTGCTTACGTATTGATAAGCCTCGTTAAGTTCAATAAATTCAGCTTCGGCGTTGGGCGATGGATTACGGTCGGGGTGTACTTGTTTTGCTTTGCTACGGTATGCCTTTTTTATAGCTTTTATACTTGCATTTTCTGCTAATCCAAGAATTGAATAGTATTTGGCAAGTAGGTTCAATTTTTACGCATTATCATTTAAAAACGTCTTCATCTTATCAAATGCTTTTGCACGATGACTAAGTTGGTTTTTTTCGTCAAAAGTCATTTGGGCAAAAGTACGGTCAAAACCATCGGGTATAAAAATAGGGTCGTATCCAAAACCTTCTTCGCCTTGCTTTGTGGCGGTAATAGTGCCATTGGCAATACCCTCAAAAAGCTGTTCTTTGTTATTAATAATTAAGGCTATAACGGTTATAAACCTTGCTTTTCTGTTGGTTTTACCTTCAAGGTTTTGCAAAAGCAAATCCATATTGTTGTTTGCATCTTTTTGTAAACCTGCATAGCGGGCACTTAAAACACCCGGCTCGCCATTTAGTATTTCTACTTCCAAGCCCGTATCATCTGCAAAGCAATTGCGTCCCGTTTTTTGATATACATAGCGTGCTTTTTGCAGAGCGTTCCCCTCAAGGGTATTTGCCGTTTCGGGTATTTCTTCGGTTATGTTTATACTTTCTAAATCTATAATGGTGAAAGCATTACCCAATTTCGCCTCAATCTCTTTGGCTTTGTTTGGGTTTTGTGTAGCAAATATTATCTGCATTATTTAAGAAAATGTGTTTTTAATATACTCCAAAGTTTGGCTTTAAGGCTGGTATCATTGTCAATAGCGTCAATGGCATCCACACAAATTATTTTTAGTTTATCGTGTATTTTGGGTTCGTATAAACTTGCCTGTATATTAAATACTGTGGGGCTTATTCCCCAAAGAAATATTGATGATGCTGCAAAAAAATCTTTTAATTGGGCAAGGGTAGCATCAGGGTAGTTGTTTAGGTTTACCAAAGCAACATCATTAAAGCTAAGTTTGGTAGCGTTTAGTATTTTTTCTAAAAATGGTTTCTGGGCTTGGGGCATAGCACCGTTGCCCGTATGGCTAAAAAGCATTACTATATATTTATTGTTCTCGCCCTCGTAACTATACAGGACTTCGTTTTCTGGAGGTGCTGGTTTGGGTGTATATAATGTATGTCCATTAAAAAACTGTTGTAATGCAGCACCCTCTATTTTTAGCATAAATTTTTTTTATGCAAAGTTAAAAGCATTGTGTTAATGTTATACACAGGTTATCCTAATATTCAAAATTATATTATTAATACCCTACCGGTTTATTTATTATTTTTTTTATGTATTATTGAGGGTAAATTATAATTTAATTAACTAAAAAATACATTATTATGGGAAAAGGAGCTTATATGCTCATCGTAAATAACGATAGTAGCAGCCACTCAATAAATATTCATAACCGCCATTGTATGTACGATAATGGGGAGTACGATTCAAACCCTTCGCTTTGGGATAATCAAACTCTTTCAACTTTTGAGGCAATGCCATCAGATGGGATGCAATATATTGAGGCACAAGCAAGTGGCTCATGCTTGTTAGACGAATCACATTTTGATATAACTATTGATGATACCACTACGGTAACTATTAAAGAAGAGTATAATAGTTATTCTTACGATACAGATAATTCTACTATCTCTCTTCAGGTAGATGTAAAC
The DNA here is from genome assembly GCA_964584305.1 of uncultured Burkholderiales bacterium. Lineage (GTDB taxonomy): Bacteria > Bacteroidota > Bacteroidia > UBA8524 > UBA8524 > SB11. The sequence goes on along the minus strand of CAZOZL010000001.1, from coordinate 410,024 downwards.
AATATTGGCAACGGAGCGCAAGCCTATATAACTATTGTTATTAATAGGGATGCAGGGTATAGTGATTGGATGCACCAATTTAATACGGCCAACTCTAGTTTTTTTCAGAAAACACTAAGCCAAATTTGTTTAGCTGGGGCGCACGATGCAGGGATGTCTATGCTGCACAAAAGTACCAGCCTATCAAACGAGTGTAATACACAAACACAATCGCATAATATTGGAGACCAGCTTAAATATGGAGTACGCTATTTTGATTTGCGCCCTGCAATATGGAGTAGTGATAAGCAAACCATATATATGGGGCATTTTTCTGACTGGCCCGCACTTGGAGAGGAAGGATCTACGGGTGAAAGTTTAAGCAATGTGCTAAGTGCCATAGCAAATTTCATGAACAATGACACCAACGGAGGGGAGATAGTAGTATTAAAGTTTTCGCACTTTATTAGTCAAGATGGGTCAGGCTTTACCAACGCATTACTCACATCGCTTATATCACTTATAAATACTGCTATAGGAGACTATATGTACACCAATACAAATAGCTCTGTTAATTTAGGCAATGTGAAACTACAAGACATTATAAACTCGGGCAAGCGGGTTATTTGCCTATTTACTGCTACCGACACTCCTGATGATGGAAATACGTTTACAAGCAGCCAAATGAATGCTGTTATAAACCCAGCAAATGGTATTTTTTCTTTTGGCGATAATAATTCTTCGGCTAACTACCGCTTATACGACCAGTATGCTAACGACCATGATTACAATGATATGATTAGCAACCAATTGGGAAAGTGGATTGAATTTGTGAGAAGTAATGGGTCTATGTTTTTATATTCTTATACGCTCACATCAACTACGGGCGGTGTTATTGCTAATGCAGCATTAGATGCTGACGGGGACTATATACGTGATTGTGTGCTGGATATGGCAGATTCTGCCAACCCTGTTTTATTAGCAAATTTGGCTTATAATAAACAGAAATACTTTATTAGTTCCATTCCTAATATTTTGTATATCGATAAAGTTTCGCACCACCATCCCGTAAACTCAGCTATATATATTAATAAGCTGTTTTTATAGAAACAAGAAATCAAAAAAAATCCCCGATAGAATTTTCTATCGAGGATTTTTTTTGGTTAAAGTAAAACTTAATTTTTTTTAGTAGTTATTTAGCATCATTGGCATTACCAGCATCAGCATATCTTCGTTTTCCTCGTTTTCAAAAGGTAATAAAACACCTGCACGGTTGGGGGTACTCATTTCAAAATGTACCTTATCCGTACCCATATTGGTTAGCATATCCATAAGGTATTTGCTATTAAAGCCTATTTCCATATCCTCGCCTGTATATTCACAGTTTAGGCGTTCATGTCCTTCGTTGCTTTGGTCAAAATCTTCGGCAGAAATAAGAATATTGCTTCCTGCCAGTTTCAAGCGTATTTGGTGGGTAGTTTTATTCGCCACAATAGAAATACGTTTCACCGAGCTTAAAAACTCCATTCGGTCTATTACCAAATCATTTGGGTTGTCTTTGGGTATTACTGCATTATAGTCAGGGTAACGCTCGTCTATTAAACGGCATACTAAGTTTATATCGCCAAAACTAAAAAACGCGTTAGCATTGTTAAAATCAACCTGAACGGCAGTATCATCATCACGCAGCGATGATTTTAATAAGTTCGATGCTTTTTTGGGAAGTATAAAATTTTGCTCCACCCCTGGAGTTACATCAGTACATTTGTAGCGCACAAGCCTATTGGCATCAGTAGCTACAAAAGAAATTGAGTCGCTTTTCAACTCAACATAAATACCAGTAAGGTTAAGGCGCAACTCGTCATTACCTGTTGCAAAAACAGTGTTGGTAATGGCTTTAAGCAATACTTCGCTTTTTATCGAGAAAGATTTATCACTTTCTACTTCGGGAATTTTGGGGAAATCTTCGCTGGGTTGCCCTGCTAATTTAAAACGCCCGTTTCCTGAACTAATCTCTATGGCGTGCGTTTTCTCATCAATAGTAAAGGTAAGAGGCTGGTCTGGCAATGAGCGAAGAATATCTAAAACTAATTTAGAAGGAACAGCTACCTGCCCCTCTTCTTGCGCTTCTACCTTTAGCATAGTAGTCATACTAGTTTCCAAGTCAGTAGCACTTATGGTTAGGTTACCCTCTTTTATGTCAAACAAAAAATTCTCTAAAATGGGAATAACAGCTTTTGAAACTACTACACCACCCACTATTTGTAAGTGCTCCAACAATGCGGTTTTGGAAACAATAAACTTCATACCTTGCTCTATATTGTGTTATATTAAAAAGCCAAAATTAGATGTGCTTTGCAATATAGTCAATTGTTATTTATGAACAATTACTATAAAACAGTTGGATAACTCTATATATCCAACACAATCCTTTGTTTTGCGGTAGTTATAGGGGTGTTTTGTATGATGATATTTTTTAGTGCATTCACAATGCCTGTGCGGGCAAAATGCCTGTGAGTAATTAGGCTCACCTCTCTTACAGGTGCTGGTAATGAAAATTTTTTTAGTTTATTTTTTTGCTGGGGAGATAAACCTTTGGCTGCCAATTGCGGTATTATTGTAGTACCGCCTTGCCCATCTACCATGTTAATAAGGGTTTGTATGCTGCCCGCTTCGTATATTAATCGGGGTTTATTTTTCGCTGTTTTTCGCAATTCGCAATAGTTAAGTATTTGCGAGCGGAAACAATGCCCTTCTTCAAGCAACCACAGTTTAGTAGGGTCAAGGTCGGCAGGTGCAAGTCTCCCCTTTTGTTTAGCAATATCGGTATAGGCTAATAGTTCTTCGTAAAACAAAGGGTATTCCTTTATCTGGTTTTCGTTTAGCGGGGTAGAAAGTAGCCCAATATCTGCCTGTCCTGTTTTTATCATCTCAATAATTTGGGCAGTATTTGCCTCACGAATAATAAGCAATAGCGAGGGGTGTTGTTGGGCAACTTTTCCTAAAAAATAAGGCAATACATAGGGCGCAAGAGTAGGAATAACCACTAATTTTATTTCGCCGCTCACTGCCTCCGTTTTTTCTGTGACAAAACTTTTTAGCTGCTTTGCTTGGGCTAAAATCGTTTTGGCTTGTTTAATAATTTCTTGCCCTTCGTGGGTGGGAATAACGGGGTGTTTACTACGGTCAAATATCTTTAAACCCAATTCATCCTCCAGCTTTTGTATCATCATGCTTAAGGTGGGCTGGGTAACAAAACAATGCGCTGCCGCAGTAGCAAAGTGCCTGTGCATATCAACGGCTATTATGTAGTTTAATTGCTGAAAGTTCATATATAAACAAAATCTATGCAAATATAGATAATATCAGTTTGATTGATGATTAAGAACTTAAGACCTTTGTGTTAACAAAAGATAAAAGAAATGAAACAAAAGAAATTAACTACCGCCAGTGGAAGACCATACCACGAATACGAAAACTCACAATCAGTAGGAGCAAGAGGACCATTGCTATTGCAAGACTATTTTTTGCACGAGGATATGGCACATTTTAATCGTGAGCGCATACCCGAGCGGGTGGTTCACGCCAAAGGTAGCGGTACTTTCGGTACGTTTACCATTACTAATGATATTAGCAAATACACCAAAGCAAAACTGTTTAATGAAATAGGAAAGCAAACCAAAGTGTTTGTTCGTTTTTCTACCGTAGGCGGCGAAAAGGGTAGTGCTGATAGCGAGAGAGACCCGAGGGGTTTTGCCGTAAAATTTTATACTGAGGACGGTAACTGGGATTTGGTGGGAAATAACACCCCGATTTTTTTCATAAAAGACCCTAAAAAGTTTAGCCATTTTATACATACCCAAAAGCGAGACCCCCGCACCAATACTAAAAGCCCAACTATGATGTGGGATTTTTGGAGTTTGAACCCCGAAAGTTTACACCAAGTCATGTTTTTGTTTAGCAATAGAGGGACTCCCTACGGATACCGACACATGAACGGATACGGTAGCCATACATTTTCATTTATAAACGAGGAGAACAAAAGGGTTTGGGTAAAATTTCATTTCAAAACACAACAAGGCATAAAAAATCAGAGCGCAGCCGAAGCCGACCAAATGCGAGCCAAAGATATGGACTACGCACAGCGTGATTTGGTAGAAGCGATAGACGAGGGTAATTTCCCTAAATGGGCATTGAAAGTACAAATAATGACTGAAGAGCAAGCCAAAAACAGCCCCTTTAATCCATTTGATGTAACAAAAGTATGGGCGCACAAAGAATATCCTTTAATTGATGTAGGGGTGATGGAATTAAACAAAATACCCGACAACTATTTCAGAGATGTAGAACAAGCTGCCTTTGCACCTGCCCACTTGGTGGATGGTATTGGCTTTTCGCCCGATAAGATGTTGCAAGGGCGTATATTATCTTATCCTGATGCACAACGCTACCGCTTGGGTGCAAACTACGAGCATTTGCCAGTAAACCAATGCCCTTTTGCAATAAACAACTACCAGCGTGATGGAGCAATGCAAACAGGCGATAACGGAAGCGGTAACCCCAACTACGCCCCCAATAGTTTTGACACTATAATAACGGATGAAAACTATAAAGAACCCCAACAACAGCTGGGCAGTAACATAGCCGACTGGTACGACAGAAACGGCACAGGCGAAGACGATCATTATAGCCAAGCCGCAGATTTTTATAACCACATACTAAACAATAGCGAAAAACAAGACTTGGTAAATAATATAGTAGGAGCAATGAGCGGCATTAGCGGCGAAAAACGCAACGCTATTATAAACCGCCAACTGTGCCACTTTTTTAGATGCGAACCAAAATTGGGCATGGCAATAGCCCAAGGCTTACAAGTAAATATGGAAGAACTAATGGCATATATGCCAAAGTAGTTTCAAAATCGTTGCAAGGGCTGTGTTTTTAGCTCTTGGCTTTTAGCCTTTAGCATTTATGTGCGTTGCCTGTCCTGAGCCTGTCGAAGGGCATGCGGGTAAATAAGGTTGCTTTTTGGTTATTTGCTTTTAGTGCGGTAGGTAGTCATGCTGAACTTGTTTCAGTATCTGCGGGTTTTCGAATGGCTCTGGTGAAAACAACACCTCCCTTTAGTACTTGCCCGTACCGTTCGGGCGAGCCTGCCCGAATAGACTGGGTATTCTTGACCACCCCTTAGTCCTCTCCTATGCCCTGCACCAGCTAACCTTAGGAGGGGAAACAGCCGCACAATCCACTTGCTAAATTGGTAATGTATTCATAATATAGCATAATGGATTACAAAGCAAATTTTCTTAACGAGTTAGATACACTTTGGAAGGAAAGCAAAAAAAAACTTATAGAAGCAGCAGAAAAAAAACTCCTAAGCAAACACAATCAAATTGATTTTAGTGAAAATGCTATTGAGGGTATATGCGAAAACTTTGGTATTTATCTATTTCAAGTAAAACTTAATAAACATTTTAGTGAGGGGGAGTTTCGAAAGGAAATATGGGATAGTGATAAAGAAACTCTTACCCATACACCAAGGCTTATTAAAGATAGATTTAAATTTAATAAAGTAGAGGAATGGCATCCTCTTTATTTAGGGAAGTCAGAGAAGCTAATAAATAGAATTAACGAACATTGCTATCAAGGGGCAAAAAAAACTACCTATGGACTGAAACTATCTCACAGAAAAAAGTTATTAAATATTGCTGAAATTTCGTATAATTATTACCCTATTCCCTATGAAGTAGATACTCTAATAGGTAAAGCTCCTGTACAATTCTTAATGACTAACCTTGAAAGTGAAATAAGAAAAAGGATTAAACCTTGGGTTGGAAAGCAATAGGTTGTCAAAAAATATACTCCCTATGATACTCCAGCAGGCTATCAATTGGTTTTTGGATAATATTGCCAATAGTGATGTTGCAAGCTGCCGCCGCAGTTTTTAATTCTTCTTGAAAATAAAACGCTATTGAACCCACAAAATGCACAGGGACTTGCCTTGCATTCTTATAACTCAAAATATGCTCTTTTATAAAATGGGTAAAACCGTTATGTAGCAGTTTTGCAAAATAAGGGTGTGTTTTGTGCTTGGCTATAAAAGTACCAAAACTTGCCAAATATACATTGGCATGGGGTGTACTATATAGTTTATCAAAAATTAGGGCTTTGCTTATGGTGTATTCCTGTTCCAAGTCTTGAGATAATTCAGCAGGTAGTTTTTTGTATAGATAGTCTCGTAATAGCTGCTTGCCAAAATAAGAACCGCTACCTTCATCGCCCAAAATAAAGCCCAGTGCGGGTACTACTTGGTGTAAATTTTCTCCATCAAAAAAAAACGAGTTAGACCCCGTACCCAAAATACAACTGATGCAAGGCACACCTGTATAGGTGGCGTAGGCAGCGGCAAGTATATCGTGGTGAATATGCAATTGTGCATTTGCAAAAACAGCCGAAAGCCCTTTGCCAACCACGCTATTATAGTGCTTGTTGCTATTGCCCGAACCGTAATAGTATATGGCTTCAACTTGTGCAGCAATGCCAATCAAATTCTTATTTTTTTGTATTTCGGCAACAATTAACTCGCTGCTATGAAACATGGGGTTAAAGCCCATAGTGCTATAACTGTTCAGTTTCTCGCCTTTTGGGTGGGTAAGTATCCAATCACATTTGGTAGAGCCGCTATCTGCTATTAATATCATTTTGGTAAAGCAAACATACGTTTAAAAACAAAAAAGGCAGCCCGTTGGGCTGCCTTTAATATAAAAAACAGTTTATCTTATTTCACAGAATCCATGTGCATCATAAACTCAATAACCTTGTTGCTGTATCCCCACTCGTTATCATACCAAGAAATTACTTTAACAAAGTTTTCGCTTAGCATAATACCTGCACTTGCATCGAAAATAGAAGTACGAGAATCACCAATAAAATCTGATGATACCACTGCATCTTCTGTATAGCCTATAATGCCTTTAAATTCGTTTTCGCTGGCACGTTTCATAGTGGCCTTAATATTATCATAGGTAGTGGCTTTTTGTAAGCGCACAGTTAAATCTACCACAGAAACATTGGGTACAGGTACACGTAATGACATTCCTGTTAGTTTTCCTTTAAGTTCAGGTATTACTAAACCTACCGCTTTTGCAGCCCCAGTTGATGATGGGATGATATTTTGATATGCTCCACGTCCGCCTCTCCAGTCTTTTAAAGATGGGCTGTCAACTGTTTTTTGGGTAGCTGTTACAGCGTGTATGGTAGTCATTAAACCTTCAACAATACCGTAAGTATCATTTAATACTTTAGCCACAGGAGCTAAACAGTTGGTAGTACACGATGCGTTTGATACGATATTCATATCAGCAGTATAAGCATTGTTATTAACCCCCAAAACGAAAGTTGGAGTATCATCTTTTGCTGGGGCTGACATGATAACACGTTTTGCTCCTGCATTTATATGCGCTTGCGCTTTTTCTTTGGTTAAAAATAAACCTGTTGATTCAACAACATATTCAGCATCAACTTCACCCCATTTAAGGTTGGCTGGGTCTTTTTCGGCAGTTATACGGATGGTTTTACCGTTTACCACCAAAGCACCGTTTTCTACTTTAACATCCCCATTAAAAATACCATGAGTACTATCGTACTTCAACATATACGCCATATAATCAACATCAACAAGATCGTTAATGGCAACAACTTCAATATTAGGGTTTGAGGCAGCAGCCCTAAAAACTAAACGACCAATGCGTCCAAAACCGTTAATTCCTACTTTCATATGGTAAAAAATTTTTTAGTCAGCCTTTTGCGAACGCCCCGCTATGGCTAATGTTTGCTTGTTTGTATAATTAAATTAGGGCGTTTAAAATTGCCGCAAAATTAGGGGTATAGTTTGGGAATAGCAAACCTTGCTGTGTGGCAGTGATTAAAGAATTTGAGATATTTTTTAAAAAAACTATGGTAGAATAGAAGCGAAATACTACATTTGCAAACTCTAAAAACCGATGGCCCCTTCGTCTATCGGTTAGGACGCCAGGTTTTCATCCTGGAAAGAGGGGTTCGACTCCCCTAGGGGCTACGAAGATGGTAAACCTTCCCAGAAATGGGGAGGTTTTTTGTTTGCATCAAGTATTATTTCTGCCTTTATTGCAGAAGGTTATTACAATGGCTTGAATGTTGAACGAGTTTAAAAGAGTATAAAATATTAAGAATATGGATATAAGATTGGAAACACCTCATTTTAGTGCCAGTAGTGCTTTGCAAGCATTTGTGAATGAGAAAGTAGGAAAACTATTTGACAAAAGTAGCACCATAGTGTATGCCGAAGTTACCCTGTATAAAGAAGGGAACGGGGGAAACGAAAAACAAGTATGCGAGATAAGACTAGCGATTCCTGGAAATGACCATTTTGTAAAAAAAGAAACGCCTGCTTTTGAGCAATCTATATTAGAAGCGGTAGATACTATGCTTACAATAATGAGAAGGCAAAAAACAAAAGAAGTACACCAACGAAATAATACGTAACACCCTATTTAAAATACAGGGCACATAAAAAGTCCAGCTATAAGTTTATAGCTGGACTTTTGTGGTTTTATACACGGTTTTTTGTTGTGAAAAAAGATACGGGCTATTATCTAATAAGTTAATAGCTTTTTTTCATGGCTTCTAAATGCGCGCCACTTCTTGCAAATTTTATCATATGCGCTTCGTTTTCCCACAATGGCATAGTATAAGTTTTAACCACCCACTATGTTTTTTAACTCCCACACAACCCAATTGTTTTAATTGACCTGATATTTTCATAACGGCATAGGTAAAACCAAAGGGCAATACGCTTTTATAATTTTGTTTCTTTTAGTAGCGTTGCTTCATCAATAAATCCGTTGTGTTTCCATATTACTTTGCCATTTTTGTATAGTTCTAATACGGGTATTTCTTCTACTCCTTTGGCTTTTAGTAGTGCTTCGTTTTCATCGGCATCTATTTTTAGTAAAACAAGGGTCTCTTTCTTTTCATTGGCTAGTTTAGCTAACATAGGTGCCATTTTTATGCAGGGTCTACACCATTTGGCATAGTAATCTACCAGTACATATTTATCTGTATTTACCTTTTGGTTAAACTGGTCTATGCTCATTCCTTGTTTTTTTGCTGTGGTATTCTTTGTTTCAAGGGGTTTATTTGCGGCTTTCCATTTTAAAATCCCGCCTCGCATTTCATATATGGTAGTAAACCCTTTTTTCCGCATATAGCGGGCGGCTTTTGCACTACGGCTGCCTGCCAAGCAGTACACAAATACGGGTTTGGTTTTATCTAATGTAGCTATCTGTTTTTCAAAATTGCTGGCATTTATATTTATATTAAGTGCATTTTTCACGTGTCCGCCATCAAACTCTTTTGGGGTGCGTACATCCACTACTTGGGCAGTACTATCCTGCAATAGTTGGTTTGCAAATTCGCTTACTGATAATACGTTTCCTCCTTTGGGTACATCTGTTGGTATGCTATCGCCTTGTGTTGCCTTATTGTTTTGACAAGAAACCAGCCCCACATTAATAAAAATGATAATTAGGGCTAATAATGGGTTTAAAATATTTTTCTTCATAAAAAGGATTAAAGGGTATTTTTTTTGTCAATACTCGACTTTTACTCACTGTGTCAAAATGTGCGCCATTTCTTGTAAATTGTGTTATTTGTGCTACGTTTTATCATAACCTCACTTCGAATTTTATAGATACGGTTTCATTTGCCAATAATCCACTCTCCAAGCAGAGAGGGACGCAGTATCGATAAGTTAGCATATTTACACTATTTACCCCATTTGATAAATGGGTTTTTCTTCGCCAGTATTGTACAAGTATAACAACCCCTTCCAAAGCAACTAATTAATGCACTAAGGGTTAGGTATAGTAATATAGTTAGGCAATGGGTAGGTGTGCATAACACAATAAATCTACCTCTCCTTATACATACTCTCGTAGTATTTCATGTAGTCTCCGCTGGTAATTTCTTGCATCCATTGTTTATTATCCAAGTACCAATCTATGGTTTTCTCAATGCCTTCCTCAAATTGTAGGCTGGGTTGCCAGCCTAATTCTTTCATTATTTTGTTGGCATCAATGGCGTAGCGCAAATCATGCCCTGCACGGTCGGTAACGTAAGTAATTGTTGTTTCGGCAGTTCCTTCTGTCTTGCCCATGCGCTTGTCCATTACTTTACAAATTACCTTTACCAAGTCAATATTAGCCCACTCGTTAAAGCCTCCAATATTGTAGGTTTCACCCATTTTACCCTTGTGGTATATTAAATCAATAGCACGGGCGTGGTCAACAACGTATAGCCAATCGCGCACATTATCACCTTTGCCATAAATAGGCAGGGATTTTCCGTTCAAAATATTATTAATACAAAGGGGAATTAATTTTTCAGGAAACTGATTTGGTCCATAGTTATTACTACAATTGGTAATAACCACGGGTAGTTTGTAAGTGTTGTTATATGCTCTTACAAAATGGTCGCTACTTGCTTTTGAGGCTGAATAGGGTGATTGAGGCTTGTATGAGGTATCTTCATAAAAAAAACCACCATCGTCTAATGAGCCATACACCTCATCAGTAGATATATGGTAGAATAGTTTACCTTCCATTCCGTCTTCTTTCCAAATATCACGGGCAGCATTTAGTAGGTTTACAGTGCCTATTACGTTTGTATTTACAAACTCTAATGGATGGGTAATAGACCTATCTACGTGCGACTCGGCAGCCAAGTGCAATACCCCATCAAAACGATGTTCTTTAAATAAACTATTTATTATATCAGCATCAACAATATCTGCCTTTATAAAAGTATAGTTGGGGCTATTTTCAACATCAGTAAGGTTTTTAAGGTTTCCTGCGTAGGTAAGTTTATCTAAATTATAAATTTTATAATTAGGATATTTGTTTACAAACAAGCGTACTACGTGCGAACCTATAAATCCCGCTCCACCTGTAATTAGTATTTTTTTATCAGCCATATTTATTTAATCAACCGCAATTAGTTCAACATCAAATATAAGATTTGTATTTGAGGGTATTGTACCATTTCCTTTTTCTCCATACGCTAATTTATAAGGAATAAGAAGCCTATACTTATCGCCTGTTTTCATTAGCCTCACCCCTTCATCCAACCCATCAATCACCTCATTATTTGTTAGGGTAAATGTATAGGGAAGCCCATTTATATACGAGGCATCAAATATAGTCCCATCCTCAAAATACCCTGTATAATTTATCGCTACCTTTCTCCCATTATAGGCTTGGTCGCCTTCCAAGTTTTCTTTTATAAATATATATCTAAGCCCGCTTTTTGTTTTCACAGTGTCCTTTCCTTCTATATCAAAAGGAGCTGGAATTTTTGTTTCCTCATCGTCTAACACTACTACATTAGGCGGCAGTTCATCTTTTGCAGCCAATACTAATAAGCGTATTTTTAGGGCAATGGGTTTAAAAGGTGGTGTGGGCAAGAAGGCGCGCCAGTATTTCATAACTATACTATCAGGCACTGTAATTCTAACATTATCGCCTACTTTTAAATATCGCAGGGCATCAATCCAAGCCTGCTTTCGTTTATTATCTATAACAGACATTACAACGGCACTCCCTTGCTTGAACGAGTTACTAAGCTCTCTACCCTTTTCAGATTTTATGATATAATGTAGTGTTAGGTATTTTTTGCCTTTTACGCCAATGCCTGTACCGTTTTCTTTAAAAATGATTTTAATACCCTGTGGGGTAATTATTTCATTGTGCAAAGCACTATCGTTTTGGGCAAAAAGCTGATAACTGGCTAATTGACTAATTAACACTAATAGTACCCCCAAAAACTTCATAGGCTTTATTTTTCAATAGTTATTAGTTCCATCTCGAAAATTAAAGGCGTATTTGGCATAATTGAGCCTGCGCTTCTTTTTCCATAAGCCAAACTTGAAGGTATAAAAATTATCCACTTCTCGCCCAGTTTAATTTTGTCAATCACCTGTAACCAACCCTTAATGACACCACCAGAGCCTATTGTAACCGTCAAAGGGTTTTTTCCTATATTAGAGTCGAACACATTACCACCAATTAAAGTGCCTTTATAATAAAAGCCTGCCCGCTCTCCTTTTTTAGCCGTTGCGCCGTTGGTTTCTTTAAGTTTTGCATACAATACCCCGCCCCCCGTTGACTGTAACTTGTTTGCAAAGCCTAAGCGTTTGGCCTCTTGCTTTAACTGTTTTTGCTCTTTGGCTAATGCTTCTTTAGCCGCTTTTTTCTCGTTTTCTTTAGCTTGACTAAGGTTTTTTTGAAAAGTTTTCTCTGTTTGACTAACAAGTACTTTAGTAGTAATCTCTATCTCTTCTTTACCCGTTAAAAAAGAGGGTACTGTACCTATAAATGTTTTTTGGTATAATGAGTCTGCTAAAACTTTAAACACTACACTATCGCCCGCTTTTAGCATAGCAAATCCCCCATTTATACAGCCTTTATAGGTGGGCGGTCTTACTAATAGCTTGTTAGTTCCTTTTGGTGAAGTATAAGTATTGGATAGTATAGTATCTTTATTTTTAGCTTGCAGGTGTGTTTTTACAACAAAGTGCATTTCTAAGTACCCGCCTTCGCCAGCTATTTCTCCGCTATCTGCCTTAGTCAGGTATTTATACTTTAATCCATCTTTGGTTTCAGAAAAATTTTGAGCAATAAGCTGAGTGCTACTAAATATAAGTAGTAGATAAAACACACACCATTTGCCCAAAACTTGCATAAAATATTTATTTAACCTTCTCTATACCAACTAATTCAACCTCTAAATTTACAGGAGTAAATGGAGCTAAACCTCCTCCGCCTTGCTCGCCTTGTAAATGGCGCGAAGGAGTAACTATTCTTATCTTACCCCCCACTTTTAGTTTTAATAAAGCTACTTCCATAGCCGCAGGAAAAGTACCTTGCTTAAAGGGAAGGTCGATAGGTGGTTCTTCTACTGTAAACTCTTTAATAGGATTGCCCTTTAAGTCGGTTGTCTTCATTTTCATTTTCACTTTATCTCCATATTTTGCAAACGCTCCTGCACCTTTACTCTCTATTATATAATAAATATCACGCTCGCTATCTTTTTCAAAATTCTTTCCCTTAATGTATGCAACTATACTTCCTTCCTCTTTTTTAGCCAATTTCCCCATGCGTTCTTTTCGTTCTTTTTGCACTTCTTCGGCACTACGAATAGCACTAATTTCCATCTCGAAAATTAAAGGGGTATTGGGCGCAATTTGATATCTCCCTTTTTCTCCATACGCCAAACTTGAAGGCACAAAAATCACCCACTTCTCGCCCAGTTTAATTTTATCCACCACTTCAAGCCAGCCAGAAATAACCCCACCACCACCAATAGTAACATTAAACGGTTTATCAGTACCCATATTACTATCAAACTCTTTACCATCTATAAATGTACCTCTATAAAAAAGACTTGCTACATCGCCTTTTTTAGCCGTTGCGCCGTTGGTTGCTTTTACTATTACATAGTATAAACCACTGGGGCTAAGTTGAAGTTTATCATCTCCGTAGCCCATTTTTTCAGCTACTTCTTTTAATTTTTTTTGTTCATTTTCTATCAACCTTTGTTGTGCTTTAGCCCCTTCCTCTACTTTCCTTTTTTGCTTTTCATCAAAAGTTTCTTTGCTCTCGCTCACAAGTACTTTAGCAGTAACATATATATACTCTTTACCTGTTAAAAAAGGCGGTACGGATGTGCCAAAAGTTTTTTGGTATAATGAGTCTGCTAAAACTTTAAACACTACACTATCGCCTGCTTTTAGCATAGCAAAACCGCCATTAATACAGCCTTTATAAGTGGGCTTGCTCACAGGAAACTTATTTACACCATAACCAGAGGTGTATGAACTGGACAATACTGTATCCGCATTTGCAGAATCGGGACGTACTTTTACAACAATGTGCAGTTCCAAATACCCGTCTTCTCCAGCAACCTCACCCGTATCAGATTTGATAATGTATTTATACTCTAAGCCATCTTCGGTGGTTTGAAACTCGCTGCTTTTTTTACATGAACTTGCTAATACTACAAGTACTAAGGCAAATAGCCCAATTATTGATTGTTTTTTCATTTATACTAAGTTAAGTATTGTTTATAGGTGATAATTGCTTCTTTAAATTTGTCTATTGTTTCTTCTAAGCTCAATTTTGATTGCCCGCCTGCGGCATTAAAATGCCCGCCGCCTTCAAAAAATTGTTTTGCAAATTTATTTGCTGGAAACCGTCCTTTGCCTCTAAAACTCATTTTTACTAATACGGTACGGTCTATAATTAGGACAGCAAATTCAATTCCTTTAATGCTTAGTCCATAATTAACCAGCCCTTCTGTATCGCCAGTTTTTATATTGTACTCTTTTAATTCATCAGCATTTATAGAAATTAAAACGGTATTTAGGTCTTCTAAAATCTCCATTTTGTTGCTTAACACATATCCTACAAACTTCCACCTATTGGCGGTAAAGCTATCATAAAGTAAATTATGAATTTTAGAATGTTCAATTCCTGTTTCAAGCAAATTAGCCGCTACACGATGCGTTTGTGGTTTCACACTATCAAAACGGAATGAGCCTGTATCTGCTATAATACCTGCATATAAGCAGGCTGCTATGTCCTTATCTACTTGGTTTTTCCCGCCAAAATCAACGATAAACTGATGTATTAACTCGGCAGTAGAGCTTGCTTCCGAACTCCAAAAACGAATATCCTCAAAGCCTTCAGGCTCTAAGTGGTGGTCTATCATCACTTTTACTGCTTTGCTTTCTCTTACTATCTCACCCAAATCATTAATACGGCTTAGGGCATTAAAATCAAGGCAAAATATAATTTGTGCATTTTGCACAAACTCTTGGCATTTTTCAGGGTGGTACTCAAAGTTAAATACTTTTTCTTCGTAGGGCATCCATTTTAAAAATGGCGGATAGTCTGTGGGTGCAATAACAGTTACAAAATACCCTAATTTTTTAAGAAAAATATACAGACCCAGAGATGACCCTAAAGCATCAGCATCAGGCTTGTGATGTGTGGTAATAACAATTCTTGGTTTGCTTGTTTTATCTAATGCTTCTTTTACCCTATCAGCAGCGTTCACAATGGTATTTTTAATTCGCACAAATGTCGCTAAAATGAAGTTTAAATCATAATTTTGCGGCAAAAATAGAATAATGGCAAGCAACCGAACATTTACAATGATTAAACCCGATGGAGTAAGCAATGGCTACACGGGTAAAATTTTAAATCAGATTATTGAAGCAGGCTTTGATATTAAGGCAATGAAGTACACCCATTTAACGCCTGAAAGAGCAGGGCAGTTTTATGAAGTGCATAAGGGGCGTCCTTTTTATAATGATTTAGTAGCATTTATGAGTAGCGGTGCTATTGTAGCCGTAATTTTAGAGAAAGAGAATGCGGTGGAGGATTTTCGTAAACTTATAGGGGCTACAAACCCACAAGAAGCTGCTGCGGGTACTATACGCAATTTATATGCAAAAAGCATTGATGCTAATGCTGTACACGGTAGTGATAGTAATGAAAATGCCCAAATTGAAGGCAGTTTTTTCTTTTCTAACTTAGAGCAGTTTTAGGCTCTGATTAAGGTATTGAAACTTTTATAAGAATAAGCACCCGTTGGGTGCTTATTCTTATTTCAGGCTATATTGTTCATCTACCGTCCAAGCGTGGGGTTTATCAGCAAATAGTATTTTGGTTTGTGCCCATGTTGTTGCAAACAATGCTGAGTTGCGGTATCTGTTCAAACTCTCCTCATTATCCCATTTGCTATACGTAAAAAAAATAGTTCCCTCTTTTTTTTCTCTTAATAGTTCTAAGTATTGGCAGCCCTCAAAACCTCGTATCAACTCTTTCGATTGTTTAAATACTTCTAAAAAAGTATCTGTTTCATTCGCCCTAAAGGTCATTTTAACTATTCTGGTAATCATTGCTTAAATTAGTCCTTTGCCTTTTATTTTACTAATAGTGCGTTCGGTAAAAAACTCAATAGTTACTCTTTTGTCTTTTCGTAAACCTAATAGTGTACTTGCTTCACCATTATTAATGGCTATTTCTAACAACCCCTCCTCATTAAAAAAACAGAGGCTATTTCCTGTACTAACATCACTGTAACTATTGCTTAACTTTGAAATACTATCAAAACGGTTTAGCACCACATTAAACTGTTGGTTTACTCTTTTATCATCAAAAATAGCTTGTGTAATATTTGTAACGGCATTACCGTAATTGTTTACATAAATTACTTTTCCTCTTAAACTATCCTTGAAAATAACGAGGGGTTCTAACGTTCTCTCGGTAATGGTGCTTATGCTTTCGCCTATATTATCCAATCCCTTTTTTGCTATGGCAATTGCTATTGGAATAAGTATGTTTTTTAATGGCGAAAAAGAACCATTGATTGAGGCATGAAAGGGTACTTCAAAATACTCACATTCTAAATTATCAGTAAGCATTGTCAAAAAACCATTATCAGCAGTGATAAAAATTTGGTCTTTATACCTGCACGCTATCACCCTCTTGTGTTTTTTAATATCTACATCCACAGCAATAATATGAATGGTGCTTTTTGGAAAATCGTTCACACAGCTTTTCGCTAAAAAAACGGCATCCTCTATTAAAAAAGGG
Source organism: uncultured Burkholderiales bacterium (assembly GCA_964584305.1). Classification (GTDB taxonomy): domain Bacteria; phylum Bacteroidota; class Bacteroidia; order UBA8524; family UBA8524; genus SB11. Next base: position 393,348 of record CAZOZL010000001.1, on the reverse strand, counting down.
GTTACAGCGTGTGATATATCAAAAATATTTACCAAGGGAATGGCACTTAAAATCTGTACCTTAGCCTTAGCTATCACATGGGTATCTATTCCTAAATCAGTAATAAGGGTAACTATTGGCACAGTATTTAATTATCAAGTAGATTTGTTGCAAAATTATAGTAAAACATTTGAACGAAAAATTCATTCTGTTGGATGATATTAACCCTGTTGAGTTATGGGGTTCCAACAACGCTATTTTAAAGTTATTACAGGTAAAATACCACACACTAAAAATTGTTTCCAGAGGAAACGCAGTAAAGGTGAGTGGAGACCCGAAACAAATAGAACACTTTAGCCAAAAATTAGACTTTTTACTTCTTGCACTTAAACGCAGTGGAGAATTAAACACAGATAAAGCGGTTGAAATATTAGAAACGGACGAAGAGGATACTGAAAAAACATTTATCCCTACCAGTAAGGATGAGGTTTTAGTATATGGCGACAATGGAAAGGTAATTCGCGCTCGCACAGCAAACCAGCGCAAACTAATTGATGCTGTTACAAAAAACGATGTAACTTTTGCTATTGGACCTGCGGGTACTGGCAAAACATATACATCGGTAGCCTGCGCCGTTAAAGCCTTAAAAAACAAAGAAATTAAACGCATTATATTAGCCCGCCCAGCCGTGGAAGCAGGTGAAAATTTAGGGTTTTTACCAGGGGATATGAAGGAAAAGATTGACCCGTATTTACGCCCTCTTTATGATGCCTTGTATGATATGATACCCAGCGATAAGCTAAAAGTAATGCTTGAAACACGGGTTATCGAAATTGCCCCAATGGCGTTTATGCGGGGTAGAACGCTTGATAATTGCTATGTAATTTTAGATGAAGCACAAAACGCTACCGATGCTCAACTAAAAATGTTTCTTACCCGTATGGGACCTAATGCCAAAGTGATTATTACTGGCGATTTAACACAAATAGATTTGCCCAAAAACCAGCCCAGCGGCTTACTAAAAGCCGTTACTATTTTAGAAAAGGTGAAGGGTATAAAGGTAGTACGCCTAACGGTGAGCGACGTGATAAGGCACAAAGTGGTTAAAGAAATAGTAAAAGCATACGACAAGCACTAAGTAAAAACAACCTTTTTTTTATACTAAATTAAAGGCTGTAAAGCCAATATTTACACCTTTTTAGTACAGCACTTAATATAAAGTGCTTATACTTGCATAGTATAAAAGTATGACTACTATAACCCAGTTGATAGCAACCAATTTTTTTCTGAAAAACCAAAAAGGTTTTCACAGGGGGAAAGTTAGGGATATATATAATATTAACGATAAGTGTTTAGCCGTTGTTGCCTGCGATCGCATATCCGCATTTGACCATGTGCTACAACAACCCATCCCCTACAAGGGACAAATACTTAACCAAATAGCCGCCTATTTTCTTGATAAAACGGCAAATGATATTCCTAATTGGAAAATTGCCACCCCAGACCCTAATGTAACCTACGGCATAAAATGCGCTCCTATATTAATAGAGTTTGTGATAAGAGGTTACTTAGCAGGCTATGCTTGGCGATTGTATGAAAAAGGGGGGCGTGAAATATGTGGTGTAAAATTGCCCAATGGTTTGAAAAAGAATGACAAGTTGCCCCAACCCATTATTACACCTACTATAAAAAATAATATAGGACACGATACCGATATTTCCATAGCCGATATTTTAAACCAAAAACTGCTTCGTAAAAAAGACCTTGAGCAATTGGAGGCTTATACCCACAAGCTATACGCGATGGGTACAGAAATGGCGAATGAAAGAGACCTTATTTTGGTAGATACCAAGTATGAATTTGGTTTTGATGCAAATAAAAAAATTATTTTGATTGATGAGGTACACACGCCCGACTCATCAAGGTATTTGTATAAATCTGACTACGAGAAAAGGCAACACACGGGAGAAGACCAAAAACAATTATCAAAAGAGTTTGTGAGAGAATGGTTGATGGAAAATGGTTTTTCAGGAAAGAAAGACCAAAAGCTACCCGAAATGACCAAAGAGGTGGTAAATAACATTACCAACAGATATATAGAGTTATATGAGAAAATAACAGGGGAGAAATTTGTGAAAAGAAGTTACGATAACATTTTGGATACTATTGAAAATAATGTTAATTCCTATATTAATGCTTCTACAACAGCATCTTAACTAAAAAACAATTTAAATACAATTAAAGATTATGATTAAAAAAGTTATACTTTTTATTGCGGGTTTCACTTGCTTGCAAGCAACAGCCCAAACAGTAACTACCCATGCCGGTAAAGCTGGCACACCAGCAGGTGTTGTAGTCACCACCACACTTGCTAATGTAACCTTTAACGAACCTTATGGGATAACCATTGACGGTAACGGCAAAATTTATATTACCGAACAAGTAGGGCATCGTATTAGATTAATTGACCCTGCAAACAACAACGTTTATACCCGTGCAGGCTCTACTGGAGACCCTGGTAGTGGTTTAACAGCGGGTTACCTTAATGGTTCATCAATTGTTACTCGTTTCAACTCGCCATTAGGTATGGCTGTTGATGCTAATAATAACCTATTTGTTTGCGACCAATTAAATCATTGTATTCGTAGAGTAACAAGATTTGTATCAGCAGGTAGTTCACAGTTAATTACCACTTTTGCTGGTGAAGCACCAGGACCAGGTGCTGGCACTGGTGCTTATGTAAACGGAACAGGAACTGCTGCCCGTTTTGATACGCCTATGGATATTGCCATAACCTCGAGCGGCAATATGTATGTAGCTGATGGATTTAATGATTGTATCCGTAAAATAACCCCTTCGGGAGTGGTAACATTATTAGCAGGAACACCTGGCTCTTTTGGTTTTGCTGATGGTGCTGGTGCAAGTGCAAAGTTTAACCTTCCCGTAGGTGTAACGCTTAAAGATAATAATACTCTTTTGGTGGCTGATGCGGGCAATCGCCGCATACGTAGTATCAACCTTACAACAGGCATGGTAACTACTATTGCAGGTAGTGGTAGTAATGGCGGTGGTGATGGTGCTGCACTTTCTGCTACTTTCTCTTCTCCAACTGGCTTGGCTGTGGATGGAATGGGAAATGTTTTTGTAGCCGACGGTAGAAACGGACAATCAAATACCATTCGCCGTATTAGTGGTGGACAAGTAACCACTATTGCAGGTACTTTTAACCAAGTAGGAACTACCAATGGGCAAGCAACCGATGCACGTTTTAACACACCTGCGCAAATGGCTTTTAACACTGCCAAAAACCAAATGTTTGTTACTGATGTTCGTAATCATACTATCCGTAAGATAGACCTAAGACCAGTGGCCGATTTTAGCACTTCTAACCCCAATATTAATGTTAATGTTGAAGTTCCCTTTACCAATACTTCGCTAAACAATCCTACTACTTATGTGTGGGATATCACCCCTGCAACAGGTGGATATAGCTATACTGGTGGAACAAATGCTTCAAGCATAGCACCAAAAGTAACCTTTACCCAAACAGGGTCGTATACTGTAAAACTTACAGTTACTAACCCTTATGGTACTGATGTAGAAACTAAAATCAACTATATAAATGTAAGTTCTGGTGGCGGTGGTAATGCGCCAATAGCTGATTTTGAAGCCGATAAAAACATGGCTTCTCCTATTGATACCATAAACCTAATAGATAAAAGCACTAACAACCCCAACCAATGGGATTGGACTATAACACCAAGTGCTACTGTACAGTATGTTGACGGTACTTCGGCATCATCACAAAATCCTAAAGTTCAGTTTTCGCAAAATGGTCTTTATTCGGTTACATTAAAGGTTACCAACCCATTAGGAAATAACAGTAAAACTTTTGCCAACTATATTAGTATAAATACACTGGGCATAACATCAGTAAACCTAAGTAGTTTAGTTAATGTATATCCTAACCCTACACAGGGTAATATTACTATTGACTTGGGCGATATTAAAGTGGGGAATACTCTTACCGTTGCCGTATTTAATGCTACGGGTAAAGCTGTTTACGAGCAAATATTATTTAACAACCCAGGCAAAATTGATGTAAACCTTGAAAACCAAGCGAAAGGCATCTACTTTGTAACCGTTTACGACGGTATTAATAAAATAAATAAAACTGTTATAGTGCAATAGTTTACACTTAAAATATATCACACAAAAAAACCTTCAATATTAATATTGAAGGTTTTTTTGTGCTTACTAAAATCAACTAATATCAAATACCTAATCTATCTTCAGTACTGCCATAAAGGCTTGTTGGGGTACTTCTACGTTGCCTACTTGGCGCATACGTTTTTTACCTTTCTTTTGTTTTTCAAGTAGTTTACGTTTGCGGCTAATATCTCCGCCATAGCATTTTGCGGTTACATCTTTACGCAATGCCGAAATAGTTTCACGAGCTATAATTTTTGCTCCTATACCTGCTTGTATAGCTATTTCAAACTGTTGTCTTGGGATAAGCTCTTTTAGTTTTTCGCAGATTTTTTTACCCCACTCGTATGCTCTATCTCGGTGTATAATGGCGGATAGCGCATCAACGGGTTCTTTATTCAAAAATATATCTAATTTTACTAACTGCGATTCTTGATAATCGCTGGGCGAATAGTCTAATGACGCATATCCTTTTGAGATGGTTTTTAGTTTATCATAAAAATCAAATACCACTTCTGCCATAGGTATCACAAAGTTTAACTCAACCCTTGTGGTAGTCAAATACACTTGATTTTTTAGTGTTCCCCTGCGCCCTAAACATAAAGAAAGGACAGAGCCTACAAAATCGGCACTGGTAATAATTTGTATTAAAACATAAGGTTCCTCCACCCTCTCTAATTTAGAGGGGTCGGGCAAATCACTGGGGTTGTTTACAATAAGTTCCTCTCCCTTTGTGGTATAGGCGTGGTATGACACATTGGGTACGGTGGTAATAACCGTCATATTAAATTCGCGTTCCAATCGCTCTTGAATAATCTCCATGTGCAGCATACCCAAAAAACCACAACGGAAACCAAAGCCCAATGCCGCTGATGATTCAGGCTCAAATACCAATGAAGCATCATTAAGTTGTAGCTTGTACATACTTTCGCGCAACTCCTCAAAATCTTCGGTATCTACAGGGTAAATACCTGCAAATACCATAGGTTTCACATTTTCAAACCCTTTTATGGCTTCGGCAGTAGGGTTTTTATCTAATGTTATTGTGTCGCCCACTTTTACTTCACGTGCTTCTTTTACGCCCGTTATTATATACCCTACATCGCCAGTTCCAACTTCTTTCCTCGCTTCTTTCTCTAATTTAAGTACGCCAATCTCTTCAGCACCGTATTTTTTATTGGTAGCCATAAATTTCACTATATCTCCCTTTCTCACCACTCCATCCATTACCTTAAAATATCCTATAATCCCTCTAAACGAGTTATACACCGAATCGAACACTAATGCCTTTAAAGGTGCATCGGGATTTCCCTTTGGCGGGTTTATGCGCTCTATAATAGCCCTAAGAATTTCATTTACTCCCATGCCTGTTTTTCCACTGGCAGGTATTATGTCCGCATCATCGCAGCCAATAAGGTCTGTAATTTGGTCTGTTACCTCTTCGGGCATAGCCCCTGGTAAATCCATTTTATTAAGGATGGGGATTATCTCAAGGTCTTGGTCTAATGCTAAATAAAGATTGGATATAGTTTGTGCTTGAATTCCTTGTGCTGCATCAACAATTAATAGCGCACCCTCGCAGGCAGCAATAGAACGTGATACCTCGTACGAAAAATCAACGTGCCCAGGGGTATCAATCAGGTTAAGTGTGTATTTTTGCCCGTCCAGTTCATACTCCATTTGGATAGCATGGCTTTTTATGGTAATACCACGCTCACGCTCCAAATCCATATCATCCAACACTTGTGCCTGCATTTTACGGGCAGTTACTGTTTGTGTAGATTCGAGTAGCCTATCGGCTAAAGTGCTTTTGCCGTGGTCTATATGTGCTATAATGCAGAAGTTACGAATATGCTTCATAAAGGTGCAAAAATAGCTTTAAAGAATTTAAGAATATCTGTAAAGATAAAAAAAGGGGAAAAGATTAATTTTTTGTAATTTTTGTGGTGAAGGTATGCGACACCCCATTTGATGATGAAGAGGTAACTTCCATAAAATAGAAGCCATTAGGCAGGTCAACTAAGTTAATTTTAAAGGTAGAAAGTAATCCATTCAAATCACGTTTAAGTGGTTTCACCATTTCTTGCCCTAACAAATTCATTATTTTAACCTCTACTTTAGTAAAACTATTATCAGCTAAACGTACTTCAACCGTTAATTCTGACGTTACAGGGTTAGGAAATGATTTTATCACTGGGTTTTTATCGCCCAGTCCTCCGCCTGCTGATACAGCTATGCTAAAAAATACAAGTGTTAATATGCTTAGTAACGCTCTTTTCATTCAATGTTCAAATATAATCTACTTTATTTAAAAAAGTTGTCTTTTTATGCTTGTTAACAAAAACTTTATCTAAACGGTAGCTTATAGTTTATAAGCTGCCCTTTTCAATCTATCGTTAATTGCTGTACCCAAACCTTCATTGGGCATTGGTTCAGCCAATATTTTTGTCAACCCCTTCTCGTCTAAGATTCGCATTGCTGCAAAAATGTTGCTTGCCGCTTCGTTTAAATTTTTATTTTTTGATAACTGAATTTGATTTTCAGGTAAAACCCATTCCACCTTATCACATAAGGTTATTGCACCTATTGTGCCACTATCTACACTATGGGGTAACTTATGGGGAATAGTGCCTACTATAAACTTTGTTTTAGGGGCATAATGACTATCCAACTGCCCTGAAGCCTGCGGGTTGGCATTTTGATTAATATTAATCTCGAAACTACCAATCACTTCTTTTATAGTTTCAAGTGAAGTGCCGCCCAGTCTTAATACTGTTGGTGTTTCAGTAGCAAAAGAGATAATGGTTGACTCTATGCCCACTTGGCACGCTCCCCCATCAAGTATATAGGGTATTTTATCTCCTAATTGGTGGGCAACGTGCTGTGCTGTTGTTGGGCTTATATATCCAAACGGGTTGGCACTTGGGGCAGCCACAGGAAAACTAAGTTGTGAAAGCAGGGCTAAAGTGAGCGGGTGATTGGGTATTCTAACGGCTACTGTGGGATTGCCTGCGGTAACAATATCGGGTATATTATCTTTTTTGTTTAATACCAATGTTAATGGACCTGCCCAAAAAGCCTTTGCCAATTGCTGCGCCTGCGGCGGAAAATCTTGTACCCAATCAAAAATAGTATCAATGGAGTGGGTGTGCACAATTAGGGGGTCGAAAAAGGGGCGATTTTTAGCTTTAAATATTTTGGTAACTGCCGTTGCATCAAAAGCATTGGCAGCTAAGCCATATACGGTTTCTGTGGGTATAGCTACTACTTCTCCGTTTTTAAGCAGTTGCTCTGCGGTAGTAATATTATTGCCTATCAAAATATTTAGGTAGCAAAATAAGGGAACGGAATTATACTTGCCTATCTGCTTTCAGCAGATTCACGTTTTAGCCCAAATTTTTCAATTTTGTTGTATAAGTGGCTTCGTTGTATATCTATTTCAGCAGCTGTTTTGGCTATATTCCAAGTATTTTTTTTCAATTTCTCTTCAATAAAACACTTCTCGGCATAGTCTTTAAATTCCTGAAAACGGTCAAACTTCTCAAACATAGATTTTCCGCTACCTGCCCTGCCAGGGTTGGCATAGTTAATCACATCTTGGTCGGTAATTTTGGTATCGGTAAGTATTACCAAGCGTTCTACTACGTTGCGTAATTCTCTAATATTTCCCGTCCATTCAATAGCTTTTAAGGCTTCTAATCCTTGCTCTGTGAATAGTTTTTTGGGGAAACCATTGTCTTCACAAATTTCTTTCAAAAACTTGTTGGCTATTAGTGGTATATCGTCCAAACGCTCGTTAAGCGTAGGTACATGAATTAGTATCACACTTAGCCTGTGGTACAAATCAAGGCGGTAATTGCCTAAGTCTATTTCTTTTAAAAGGTCTTTATTGGTAGCGGCAATCACCCGCACATTTACACTTATTTCTTTATCGCCGCCTACTCGTGTTATTTTGCCCTCTTGCAATGCACGTAGCACTTTTGCTTGTGCGGCAAGGCTCATATCGCCTATTTCATCCAAAAAGAGCGTCCCGCCATTGGCTTGTTCAAATTTACCAATGCGTTGTTTTATTGCTGATGTGAATGAGCCTTTCTCATGCCCAAAAAGTTCGCTTTCTATCAACTCTGATGGAATGGCGGCACAGTTTACCTCTATAAGGGGTGCATTGGCACGGTTACTTTTCTCGTGTAGCCAGCGAGCCACCAGTTCTTTACCCGTTCCATTTTCGCCAGTAATTAATACACGGGCTTCTGTGGGTGCTACCTTCTCAATAGTGTCCATTATTGATTTTATAGCGGGCGAATCGCCTATTATTTCGTGTGTTTTTGTTGCTCGGCGTTTTAATATTTTGGTTTCTACAACCAGTTTATTTTTATCTACCGCATTACGAATGGTGATGAGCAAACGGTTTAAATCGGGTGGTTTTTGTAGAAAATCGTATGCTCCCATTTTGGTTGCTTCAACGGCAGTTTCGATATTGCCATGCCCTGATATCATTATGAAGGGAATATCAGGCACCATTTCAGCGGCTTTTTCTAATACTTCCATGCCGTCTAATTTTGGCATTTTAATATCGCACAGTACTACATCAAAATCTTTTTTCTCTAAAATATCCAAACCTGCTTTTCCATCGGCAGCTTCTTCTACTTTATAGCCTTCGTATTCTAAAATTTCTTTAAGGGTATTGCGAATACTTTTTTCATCATCAATTATCAGTATGCTTGCTGCTGCCATAGTGTACTATTTTCAAGACGAAGGTATCAAACTTTATCATAAATTGTGTGAAAATATTGCAATGGTGGATAAAGATTTTATTAAGAATTAAAAAAGCAGAAGAGTAAGCCGGGTTCTGTTCATCATCCCGATAAAATCGAGGATAACTGTTTGTCATTTGTCTAGCTGGTAAATCACTTTACCAGTCGTGCAACCTACCCTCCCCAACAGGTGCAAGCACCTTTAGCGCGGGCAGCTCTAATCCCGCAAAGGAGTTGGGGTTTACTTGGTCTTACACCACACGAGGTTTACCCCATTACCCTATCACTACGGCAATGCGTGGGCTCTTACCCCACGTTTTCACCCTTATCCTAGTCTCCGATAAGTTATCAGGAGCAGGACGGTTATTTTCTGTGGCACTTTCTGTGCGTTGCCGCACCTTGCTGTTAGCAAGCGTGTTGCCCTGTGTTGCCCGGACTTTCCTCTCCACACTAAATTGCTTTAAGGTGGAGCGACAAACCTTTCTGCTTTGCTGCAAAAATACTGATTTTGTGCCTATCTATTGGTTTTGATTAAGCAAGTAATTATAAGTTTCGTCTTGTGAGCGAATGGCAGGTAATGAAAATTTGCGAAATATATTGTCCTCTTTCCCATCTATAATGCGTGCTTTTACATTATCACTCCATTGTATTTCAAGCATTTCTTTAATCATTTTTTGTATATCCACATCATATATAGGAAATGCAACCTCTATTCTTCTATCCAAATTACGCCCCATCCAATCGGCTGATGATAGGTAGGTTCTGTTTTTACCGCCATTGCAAAACATATATGCCCGTGTATGCTCCAAAAATTTATCAATAATGCTTATTACCTCTATATTTTCGCTCACTCCTTTTTTGTTGGGTATAAGGCAACAAATACCCCTTACTATCATCCTTATTTTCACCCCTGCTTTGCTTGCTTCATATAGTTTGGCTATTACATTTTCTTCTACTAAGCTATTCATTTTTACCAGTATCCACGCTTCTTTACCTTTTTTTGCATTTGCAATTTCAGTATCTATCATGCTTAAAAAAGCGGGTTTCATATACGCAGGTGCTACTAATAAATGTTTGAATTTATAATTGATACGTGGAAAATTATTGATAAAACTTAATACTTTTATGGCTTCGGCGGTTAAGCGTTTATCGGCAGTGAGCAAACCCATATCACAATATAAGCGTGCCGTTACGCCATTGTAATTTCCTGTTGAGAAATGGGCATAATGTACCATGCCTTGCGGCTCTTTACGGTATATTACACAAACTTTTGAATGTACTTTATGCGTAGGTTGCCCAAAAATTACTTTTGCGCCTTCTTCTTGCAGCCGTTGTGTCCAATATAAATTGGCTTCTTCATCAAACCTTGCTTGCAGCTCTATAACTGCCGTTACCTCTTTACCATTTTTAACGGCATTAATTAATGAGTTTACAATGTTTGAGTGCTTTGCCACACGATACAAGGTGATTTTAATTGCCTGCACACTGGGGTCAATAGCCGCTTCACGCAGCAAGCGTATCAAATTATCGAAAGAATGATAGGGATGAAAAAGCAAAATATCTTTCTCCTTAATAGCATCAAACATTGAGCGTGCTTGCTCTATACGCTGAATAGGGATAGGCTCTAAACTTTGGTATTTCAGTTTTTCTAACCCAGTGGTAGGAAACTTTCCAAAATCTTTAAAATTATGGTATCTACTACCAGGTATCACTCCAGTAGTAGATATTTTCATTTTTTTACGAATAAATGCTAGCATATCGGCAGGCATTTCTCTATCGTGTATAAACCTTACTGGCTCGCCTCTTTTTCTTGCTTTTAAACTTTTGCTAATTTTTTCGATTAGTGTTTTTGACATCCCCGCCTCCGTATCAATATCCAACTCTGCATCACGAGTTAGTTTTACGGTATATGCCTCGAAAGTATCGTGCGGGAAACTATAAAAAATCTGGTCTAAAGAATTGCGAATAATATCATCCAGCAGTATTACATAAGTATTGGCATCGGTTTTATCGGTTTTATTTAACACATAAAACCTACTTGCTACCTCTGGCGGGGGTATTTCTATTAAGGCATATTTTTGACGAACAGCACCATCAGCCTTGCTCATTTTCACTGCTAAGTAAATAGATTTATCACGCAGAAAGGGGAATGCCCTTAAATGGTCTAATATTACGGGAAATAGTGTTGAGAGTACTTTGTTTTTAAAATAGTTTCTTAGCTCGTTTTTTTGCCGTTGGTTAAGTTGTTGCTCGTTAAGTATAAAAACATTTTCCTTTGCCAACTCATCCTTTACAAAATTGTATGTCCGTTCATACTCTTCTTGCTGCTGCAAAACTGTAGTTTGTATTTGTGCAAGCAAAGCCCTTGTTTCAGGGAGTTTTTTGTGTTTATTTTTTTTCTGATATTCGATTAACCGCCTAACACTTGCCACACGCACTCTAAAAAACTCATCTAAGTTGGAAGAAAAGATGGATAAAAATTTTAGTTTTTCTAATAAGGGTACGCTCTCGTTCTCTGCCTCTTGTAGCACCCTTTCATTAAAAGCCAACCAGCTTATTTCCCTATTTTTAAGTGGGATGTTTTTTTTAACCTCTTTCCCTATTTTTTTCTTCTCCACCATGTCTTTTATTCGTTTTTACTGCCTTTAATTTTAAGTGTAATAAAAACGGGAAAATGATCACTATACCCTGCCAAATACTTGCGCCCTCCAAATGTGCGCATGGGTGAACCAAAATACTTGGGTGTTTTTTGTTTCATCCAGTCTTGGGCAAATATACCCGCAGAGTTTTCTACTGCAACCAGCCCATTTGTACCGCTTAGTAAGCTATTGTTTACTAATATTTGGTCTAACATATTCCAGTTTTTTCTGTATTTGTATGAGCCCTTGCCTTCCATTTTCAGGGGATACATTAGGTTATACATTACACATTGTGTTTTGCTTTTTAGCACTGGGTTGCACGCTTCAATATAATACGCCATACTACTATCAGTAGGCTCATCATTAAAATCTCCCATAGCCAATATATTATCTGCTGGGTTTGCCTTTATAATAGAGTCGATAGCATGGCGCAACACTTTTGCAGCACGGGTACGTTTTGCGCGTGTTTTTCTTAAACCGCCCCGCCGCGAGGGAAAATGATTCACAAAAAAGCTAATGGGTATTTTATTAATAGTTCCCTGTGCTATCAAAATATCTCTGGTAGGTGAAGCACTGTCAGGCATTGGTATATAGTAGGTATATGCTTTTTCTAAATTAAAAACACCTTGTTTATATATTAGTGCCACATCAATACCCCGCCTGTCTTTACATTCTTTGTGAACCACTTGGTAGTTATACTTTGCCAAGGTTTTTGTAGTTATTAAATCATTAATTACCTGCTTATTCTCTATTTCACACAAGCCCAAAATGTCGGGTGCATTTCCATTATTCAGGCTATTAATTACTTTAGCAAGGTTATTTAGCTTGTTTTCATACCGCTCACTTCCCCACTTTTTGCTACCAGTAGGGGTGAATTCCTCATCAAATTTATCAGGAGTGTCTAATGTATCAAACAGATTTTCAACATTATAAAAGGCAATGGTAAGCTGGTTTACATTGTTTTTTTGGGCACAGCAACTTGTGGTTATGCTTACTATTAGTGCTATTAGCACACTTTTAATACTGTTTCTCATACTTTGTTGCTTCTTAAAATATTTCTTACTGCGAAAATACAAACTACAAGTATTAACTCACATTAAATTTTTGGGTTAAAAAACGGTGGTACAGTTGCCCAGTGTTCACTATGTTTGCACCCTCAAAAAAAATTATGACACTAATAAAGTCTATTTCGGGGATTAGGGGCACAATAGGTGGCAAGGCTGGAAACGGTTTAACACCAAGCGATGTAGTTAAATTTACTACTGCTTTTGGTACATGGCTAAAAAACCGTAGCAAAAGTAACACAATTGTTATTGGTAGAGACGCTAGAATATCTGGCGAGATGGTAAACCACTTGGTAGTGGGTACACTAATGGGCTTAGGGTTTGATGTAATTGATTTAGGACTAAGCACCACCCCCACTGTTGAAATAGCTGTGCCTGATGAAAAAGCTGCGGGCGGCATAATACTTACTGCCAGCCACAACCCAAAACAGTGGAACGCACTTAAACTATTAAATGAAAAAGGCGAGTTTATTTCAGCAGAAGATGGAACTGAAGTTTTAGCATTAGCAGATAAAATTAACGAAATTGAATATGCTGAAATTGACAAAATAGGCTCGTACAAAAAAGACGATACTTATATTGATAAACATATAAAAAAGATTCTTGCCCTTCCGTTGGTAGATGTGGAGGCTATAAAAGCAAAAGATTTTAAAATTGTTGTTGATGCCGTAAATAGTACTGGTGGTATAGTTATACCTAAGCTACTAAAAGCACTGGGAGTAAAAGAGGTAGTAGAGCTATTTTGCACCCCTAATGGCAAGTTTCCGCACAACCCAGAACCATTGCCCGAACATTTAACCGCTATTTGTGGCGAGGTTAAATTTCATAAAGCCCACTTGGGTGTTGTGGTTGACCCTGATGTTGACCGCTTGGCACTGGTGAGCGAAAACGGCGTTCCCTTTGGCGAAGAATATACCTTAGTAGCAGTAGCTGATTATGTTTTGCAAAATACCAAAGGCAATACAGTATCCAACCTCTCATCCACCCGTGCTTTACGAGATATTACTGAAAAACATGGTGGCGAATATTTTGCAAGTGCTGTAGGCGAGGTAAATGTAGTAAACACCATGAAAGCCGAGAATGCAATAATTGGTGGCGAAGGTAATGGCGGTATTATTTACCCAGAATTACACTATGGGCGGGATGCCTTAGTAGGCATTGCTTTGTTTTTAAGCCACTTATCCAAGCTGGATCAAATGGTTTCTATACTGCGTGAAACCTACCCCGATTATCATATCTCTAAAAACAAAATACAGTTAACAGATGATATTGACTTGAATAAGGTATTGAAAAAAGTGCGTGAGAAATACAAAACCCAACCCGTTAATATGATTGATGGGCTTAAAATTGAGTTTGACAAAGAATGGGTACACTTGCGAAAATCTAATACCGAACCCATTATCCGTATATACTCTGAAAGTACCAGCAAAAATACTGCTGATGCTTTAGCACAAAAAATAATGATGGATATTAGCGAAATTCTTAAAGGCTAATATCCTAACTTACACCCATAATCTAACACATCAAATGACATTACAATGCGGTATAGTGGGGCTTCCCAATGTAGGTAAATCTACCCTTTTCAACTGCTTGTCTAATGCACAGGCACAGGCAGCCAATTTCCCGTTTTGTACCATAGAACCTAATGTTGGCGTAATTACCGTACCCGATGAGCGGCTTACTACTTTAGAAAAACTGGTAAACCCACAAAAAGTACTGCCTACTACCATAGAAATAGTTGATATAGCGGGGCTGGTAAAAGGTGCAAGCAAGGGTGAGGGGCTGGGCAATCAGTTTTTGGGCAATATACGCTCAACCGATGCTATACTACACGTAGTGCGGTGTTTTGATGATGATAATGTAGTACACGTTGACGGTAGTGTTGACCCCGTGCGTGATAAAGAAATTATTGATACAGAACTGCAACTTAAAGACCTTGATACCGTTGAGAAACGCCTAATCAAAATTAGTAAAGTAGCCAAAACAGGCAATGACCCACAGGCGAAAAAAGAAGCCGTTTTATTAGACCGTTTAAAAAACACCTTAGAACAAGGCAAACCCGCCCGCCAAGTAGCCCCCCAAAACGAAGACGAAAGACTACTACTAAAAGATTACCAACTACTAACAGGCAAACCCATTTTATATGTGTGTAATGTTGATGAAGCAAGTGTAGTAAACGGCAATGCACATACAAAACAATTTATAGCTTCCGTTGCCCATGAAAATGCCGAAGTAATGATTATTAGTGCTGCAATAGAGGCAGATATTACCCAGTTGGATACTTTTGAAGACCGCATGGAGTTTTTACAAGATTTAGGGTTGACTGAATCAGGGGTAACAAAATTGATAAAATCAGCGTATAAACTATTAGACTTAATTACCTATTTCACCGCAGGCGAAAAAGAAGTGCGTGCTTGGACGATTACTGACGGCACAAAAGCCCCACAAGCTGCCGCAGTAATACATACCGATTTTGAAAAAGGATTTATAAGGGCTGAAGTAATACATTATCAGGATTTTGTAAAATATGAAAGCGAAGCTGCCTGCCGTGAAGTAGGAAAGCTAAATGTAGAAGGCAAAGAATATATAGTACAAGATGGTGATGTGATGCACTTTAGGTTTAATGTGTAATAAAATAGCACTCACCAACTAAAGTCAATTTCTTTTAAAATTACAGTGAGTTTGGGGCAAATTATGTCAAATTTTAAAAATTTAATGATAATAAAAAAGTGATACCGTACCCGTGCCATTCAGGCGGGCTTCCTTTGTCAGTATTGTACTAACTACATTGCCCTGAAACTCAAGCATCCATTTTTTCAAGTTGTTATCACTATAAATACATTTAAACAAGCGTTGGCGAAAGGCATTTATCGTTTGCATTAATGTTATTTACATAACTGGTTGTTTATGCTTTTGCAGGTTCCCACAATTCTATTTTGTTACCTTCAGGGTCAACCACCCAGCCAAATTTCCCAATGCCTTCCATAAATTGACTGTCTCCCTGCACTTGCACCCCTTCATCTTTCAAGGTAGCAAGCAGCCAATCCAAATCCTCTACACGCAAATTAAACATAAAGGCATTGGTTGATGGGGCAAAATATTGTGTATTATCGTCAAAAATGGAAAAAACAGAAGTTCCTCTTTTATCTGGTTTCGGGTCTTCGTCCCAAAAAAGGACAGAATAAGCGTTGTCGCCAAAGTTTAGTCCTAAATGTTTATCATACCATGCCGCTAAGGCTTTAGGGTCTTTTGCCTTAAAAAATGCACCACCAAGTCCTGTTACTCTTTTCATAATTAGGGTTTAATCTTTGTAAAAATAATACACAATAAACGGTAAAACTATTGCTTTGAACATCACCCAAATGGGTGAATTTATGTTTTGCACATCTATTTAATGTGAGTTTGATATAACTTTACTTTTAGGTTATTGAGTATTTATCGTATCAAACGAAGGGGTGGTGGAAACTCTCTCGCCTTGCTTCAACTTCGCAAAACCATACTAAAACCTTGCGTAAGAGTTAATACTTCTATGTACGCGGAGATTATTTCCCAACCACTACTACTATGTTTACGGTAGCAACATCACTCATGGTAAGGCTTTTTCCGCCAACCCCAAAGTGCCGTCGGTTCACAGTAAAAGTGCCTGTAAATGTTCCGCCACCGCCAGTAGCTTGAACATAAGTAAAAGGGAAGTTAATTTCCTTAGTTTTATCTTTTAGGGTGAGTTTGAAAAAACCCGTGTACAAACTGTCTTTTATCAGAGTAAATTTTGTAGATGAAAGTGTGATGGTAGGATGTTTTTCAGCATTAAAAAAATCATCACTTTTAAGGTGTTTATCTCTGGCGGCACTGCCTGTTTTTATGGTGTTTACTTTTATTGATGCGGTAATTTTGCTTTTTGCTAAGTTGCTTGGTTTAAAATTAAGCGAAGTGCTAAAACCACTAAATGAGCCTTTAACGGCTATTCCAAAATTTTTAATCTTAAATTTTATTGACGATGATGTTATCTTTAATTGACATTGCGCACTTAGTGAGCCTGCAAGTAGCAATAGTATAAGTATTGTTTTTTTCATAAATCATTTTAGTTTAATAAAGACTAAAAAGGCGAGCCATGTGTTAAAATTATTAGCGTATTAATAAAAAAAAGAATGTGAAGTAGTATTTAATAACACAAGTTATCTAACTAAAAAAAGAAGCCTAAACACCGTGCCTTTGCTTTGTATAATACACAACTTACAACAATAAGCACGGATGATATTTTCCCTCCTTATGGCTGGTTGTATTGATAAGAAATAAAACAACAATTGAATACTAAATAAGCATTATTCATAAAAAATATATCACATTATCCAAGTATTTATTTACTTTGCGCCGTGCTTGTTTCAAAGTAGTTTTTTTTGGTAGTTATAAAATGATTAAACTTAGATTAGCCAGTAGTAAGGATGCGGATGGGGTGTTATCCATATATACGCCTTATGTAGAAGAAACCGATGTTACGTTTGATTATGATGTAGATGAGGCGAAAGTTTTTTGTCAGAAAATTGATAAAATGCTGGCTGAATTTCCATGGATAATTGCCGAACATGATGGGAAGATAGTGGGGTATGCCTATGCGAAAAAACATAGGGATAGGGAAGCCTATAAGTGGTGTGCCGAAAGTGCTATATATGTTCACCACGATTATCAAGGCAAAGGCTTGGCAAAACTATTATACGAAGCATTACTCGAAATTTTGGAAGCCCAAAATACCATAAATGTATATGCAGGTATTGCCCAACCCAATGAAGGCAGCACTATGTTTCATATAAAAATGAGTTTTACCCCTGTTGGGGTGTACAAAAAAGTAGGGTATAGAAACAGCCAGTGGTATGATGTGCTGTGGGTACATAAAACTTTAGTGAAGCACGTTAAAGAACCTAAACCTTTTATTCCTTTTTCTGATAAGGAAATTCGTGCTAAAGCCCAAGATATAATTAACTCAAAACAAGAAGTATTAAACGAGGTTTAGGCTTTATTACTTCTGTTCCATTTTTTTATAATACCTTTTCCAACTAAATTCTAACTCATAAACAGGTTGCCCAATAGTTGTTGCACCAAAATAAACAGTGTTTATATTTTGACGCAATTCCTTGTACTTGGCTTTAAATTCGGCACGGGTAATAGTTTGCTCCTTAGCCTCCTTGTTTAGCTGTATATACTGTTCTTTTAGTATATCTCTTTTAGTGGCATAGCTAAAAAAATGATTAATGTATTTTTTATATACCACTTTAAACCCATTAAAATCTACCTGCATTTTTTTTGCAACATCGTAACTGGTATCCTTCAAGTTTACATACCACGTGTTTATTAAGGCTATACGGGTTTGTAATTCTTTTTCGTCCACATTTAGGGCAATATCAATAGTCTTAATTTTAGTTTTTAAACTGTCCAAATATACTTTTTCACGGTCATAGTCGGTAATATTATCCTTGCAACCACCAATGCCCGCTAAAACTACTAAAGTGGTAATAAGAACAAAAAATATTCTAAAAAATCGCATCCTGTATTTATATAAATTCTATTTTTGCGGGCAACAACCTTAGCCAAAAATACCATCAGCACTTTGTGGAACTACCCAGCGTCAAAGTAAAACAAATAAAAAAGATTATCTATTTTAAAGATATTTTTATTCTTGCCTTAACCAGTGTTGGCGGCTCGGGTGCACACCTCACCTTGTTTATAAAACGGCTGGTTGAGGAGAGACAATACCTTTCCCAAAAAGAATTTTTAGATATATACTCTTTTTGCCAAATACTACCTGGTCCTACATCTACCCAAACCATTACCGCTATTGGCTATAAAATGGGAGGTCCTTGGCGTGCTTTTGTAACACTGCTAATATGGGTATTGCCCGCCAGCATATTCATGACTACACTCTCTATTTTTTATCACTACCACCAATCGCAATTGCCCAGCAATAATTTTTTAAAATACATTCAGCCTATGGTAGTGGGGTTTATTATAGTAGCGGCTATTAAAATTTATAATGTGGTGAAAGATAAACCGCTGAACAAGTTACTGTATTTTGGTGCAGCATTATTAGCTATGCTACAAGTTTTAGGTCCTTACGCATTTCCCATTATCATTGTTTTGGGGGGGTATATTACTTATAGGTACAACAAGAATAAAGTAGGGCAGTATAAAAAACCAAACATTAAAATTAGGTGGCGTAATCTCACCTATTTTTTTGCTGTATTTATTGTAGCTGTGGTATCAGCAGCTATATTAAAAGCTACTGATGGTATTGAAGAGGCACGCCCTTTCTTAGTGTTTGAAAACTCGTACCGCTTTGGCAGCTTGGTATTTGGAGGGGGCAATGTTTTAATTACTATGATGTATGAACAGTTTGTAGAGTTTAAGGCATATTTAACTACTGATGAGTTTGTATCAGGAGTGGGTTTTGTGCAAGCAATGCCAGGTCCTGTTTTTAGCCTGTCGGCATATACTGGCAGCATGATTATGAAAGACTGGGGAGTACAATGGCAAATAATAGGAGGGTTAATTGGTACAGTTGCCATTTTTTTACCAGGGACATTGTTTATAATGTTTCTATACCCTATTTGGAACAGAGTAAAAAAACACCCTTTAATTACACTTGCTTTCGAGGGTATTGCGGCGGCATCGGCAGGTTTAGTATTAGCCGCTGCCTATTTACTTTCAAAAGGAATAGCGCATCAATGGGAAAGTGTTTTGGTATTAACTGCTACGGTATTATTATTGCTATATACTAAAATACCTTCACCAATAATTGTAGCATCAGTTTTGGTATTGGGCTTTGTATTTTAAGAACAAACCCTTACTGTTTTTTAAATATATATATACTACTTGTGATTAAGATAAAATATATACTCGTTTTTTGCCTGATAAACAGCTTGTATTTCAAAAATGCGATAGCACAAACTCAAGGTGATTCTTTGGTTCAGTTTTCGGGTATAGTACTAAGTAGCGATAGTTTACGAGGATTAGAAGATGTGAATATCCGTGTTAAGGGAAACTACTACGGCTCGGCAAGTAATGCACAAGGTATTTTCTCATTGGTAAGTCGTTTAGGCGATACTATTGTGTTTTCCAGTGTAGGCTATAAAAAAAGAGAATATGTAGTGCCTAAAACACTCGATAGTAAACTATACTCTATGATTATGACTTTGGCTGAGGATACTTTAACCCTTGCACCTGTTATAATTACCCCATTTATTAGTAGTGCGCTTTTGCATCACTATTTTGTTACTCTTAACCTTCCCGAAGACGAATTGGAAGTATTGGCTCGAAAAAATTTAGAGAGCGAATTTTTGCGGCAACAAGCGGCAGCAATGGGTGCTGATGGTCCTGAAAATCAGGATTTGATGATACGGCAAGAAGCAGCAAAATATTACTATGCTGGGCAAACGCCCCCTATAAATATTCTTAACCCTTTTGCTTGGGCAAAGTTTATTAAGGCTTGGAAAAGGGGCGATTTTAAAAAGAAAAAGAAGAAGTAGTTTCTACACTCTATACGCTAACTTTGTAGCAACAATGTTTAAAAACTGGCTACAAGCATTTAGGCTTCGCACACTACCCCTTGCCATTGGCGCAATTACTATGGGGGCTTTTGCCGCTAATATTGATGGTGTTTTTAAGTGGAATATTTATTTGCTGGCACTGCTTACAGCAATTTTTTTGCAAATATTATCAAACTTAGCCAATGATTACGGCGATTTTAAAAAAGGCACAGATAATGAGAATAGAGTAGGTCCTAAAAGAGCCCTACAATCAGGCGCAATTTCTGAAAAAGCCATGCGCATAGCAGTTATCGTATTTTCTATACTTAGCTTAACAAGCGGGATAGCACTTTTAAAAATAGGATTACAAAATTTTGGTGATTTGCAAACATTAGCCATGTTAAGCATTGGGCTTGCTGCCATTGCAGCGGCTATAAAATACACGGTAGGCAAAGGTGCGTATGGGTATAGTGGCTTGGGCGATGTATTTGTATTTATATTTTTTGGATTAGTGGCAGTAGGTGGCACATATTTTTTAATGAGTACACAACTACACTGGCTACTACTATTACTGGCCGTTAGCTTTGGATGCTTGGCAGTGGGTGTATTAAACATTAATAACCTACGAGATATAAAAAACGATGAAGCAAGCAATAAAATAACACTTGCCGTGCGCCTTGGCAGAAAACAAACAGTGATGTACCAGCTAATACTAACGCTTACTGGTTTTTGGTCATTAAGTATTTATATATTCATCAATACGCAACCCACATGGTTTTACTGGGCATTTGTAGCTTTTTGGCTGCCAATACTGTTTAGTTATAGTAGAATAGCAAAAACTAAAGAAGGGGAAGAGCAAAAGCTAAACAACGAGCTAAAAGTATATTCACTTGGGGCAGCAGCCATATCATTAGGTATGTTTGGACTTAGTTTTTTATTATAATATGAGTTTTATAGCATCAGTTACAGCCCATTCTCTGAAATTTAAAATTCCTGCAAAAACATCTCGCAGTACATTAAAAAATAAAAAGGTTTGGTTACTTAAGCTAAGCAAAATTAATAATGCCAATAGTATAGGCATAGGCGAAATTAGCCCGCTAAAAGGGCTAAGTATTGATGATACCTACAATTTCGAAAATCAACTAAACGCAATAGTAGAGCTAATAAACCAAGGCAAGCACCCTACTGATTTAGATACCGAAAATTTGCCCTCTATTAAATTTGGTATAGAAACCGCATGGCTTGATTTAGAAAACGGTGGAGGACATAAAATTTTTGATACTCCATTTTACAAAGGCAAACAAAAACTACCTATAAATGGCTTGGTTTGGATGGCTGATAGTGAGAATATGCTGCAACAAGCTGAAACCAAAATACAAGCAGGGTTTAGCTGTATTAAGTTTAAAATTGGAGCGTTAGATTTTGATGAAGAATGCCGTATGCTTGAAAAGCTACGGAAAAAATACAGTGCCTTTAAAGTAGAGATTAGAGTAGATGCCAACGGTGCATTTTTGGCGGATGAGGCTTTGGAAAAACTTAACGATTTGAAACGTTTTGAAATACATAGTATAGAGCAGCCCATAAAACAAAAACAATGGGATATAATGCAAGCCATTTGTGCACAAACACCCATTGATATAGCCTTGGATGAAGAACTAATAGGTATTGCCACTACTCATGCCCAAAAACTATTAGCCCATATAAAACCACAGTATATTATTTTAAAACCCAGCCTTTTAGGCGGTTTTAAAGCCACTGAACACTGGATATCTTTAGCACAAAAAAACAATATAGGCTGGTGGATAACCTCGGCACTTGAAAGTAATGTGGGGCTAAATGCGATAACACAATTTGCATCAAAATATGCTATAAAAATGCCGCAAGGTTTGGGTACGGGGCAACTATTTACCAATAATTTTGACAGCCCTTTGTATATGAAAAACGGTTTTATTGGCTATTTGCCCAATAAAAGCTGGTCTATTTTTTAAAAATTGTTAGATTTGATGCTGAATGAGTACAAACTTTATAGCCAAGCTAAATAAATGTGAAATCGCTTTTCACCTTTTAGGGATTTTATCGCGTGCCGATGGTGCATCACAGCCAAAAGAGAAAACGATAATTTTGGATTTTTTAGAAAACAATTTTGATAATGAAATGGATTTGATAAAAGAGCAGGCATTTCTTACCGCCTTGCCATCATCAGAACATTATAGCCACTTTGATGAGGTTTGTAGCCGTTTTTATTCGCTTTCAACTCAGGATGAACGCAACAAAATAATTGAATTTGCTATGAAAGTAGTAATGGCTGATAAACTAATGACAGACGATGAAAACCGGCTGATTGACAGGCTTTTTACAGTTTGGGATTTGAATAGGTAATTTTTTACAGAATGATAGAATTAAAAAAATGCTTATCCTCCTTTTTTAATTCTATCATTTTGATATTTGGTGTTATTTCACCATCAGCATAATACTCTTGTTTAGGTTTTTACCTACAATTCTCACACTATACATACCCGCAGCCATATTAGCGTCACTAATATTTAGGTCAAGGCTATTTTTACCTTCTTGAAGGCTAAAATATTGTGTATAGTAGCTGCGTCCAAGCATATCATAAATTCCTATATTTACTATAGTAGGTTGTTTAACTTCAAGTTCTACACTTGCATAGTGTGTCCCGTTTTTAAGAGGATTAGGACTAATTGTACCCCCTTTATTTGGAGCAATACGCGCATTACTTCCATTTGGAATAAAATTAGTTGCGCATATAGTATAGTCTTTGGCAAATTTTTGGTCTAATTTCAAATCGCCGCTGGTAAAGTCGTCTATTACGTGAGAAAGATGCCCTCCGTCTGCCAGCCCACCATTGTATTTAATAGCATTATCTATGCGTTCATTACACCCTGATAAGCCATTAAAGTAGGCTCTTATATGGTACATATCACTAATACCAATACCTACACCAGCTGTAACATTTCGTGAACCAAATATGCTTAACCCACCATTTGTTCCAGTATTATCTTGCCCAATATCCCAACCGTATTCATTATCAGTACTTCCATAGGTAAACTGACCATTAGGAACGGGCGTGCCATTGTCATCAGTTTTTAAAACTACTATGTCAGAATTACCAATATTTCCTTGCGAGGTGTGCCCCACAGCATAATATTCTATAATGCCAAAAGTATTTTCACGCTCAATAACATTGTGCAAAAGGTCTTGCGTATTTACAGCAGAATTATTGTTGTATGGGTAAACTTTTTGAAAGATTAATGCACCTACTGAATCTACCTTGGTTAAACAAAAATCATGACCTGAAAATTGATCGAACCAGGAGCCAGCTACCATAAACCCAGCCCTTCCGCCTGATGTTGTTGATGCTAAAGAAATACCATTAAAAAGTCTTCCGTCGCCTGATGCAGAATGTACAATAGTACTGTTTCCACCCCCGCCAATAACTGGGTTTCCTGTAAAAGCATCAATTCTACTAGCATAAGTATCAAAACTCATTCCTTGACTAAAGGGAGTTTCGTGTGTATTTCCTATCATTAACAATTCTCTTGTTGTATTTGTTGAATTATATGGGTTTTCAATAATATCATCACCAGATTCTACTGTTGAGTACACAGGGGCTTGTAAATCATATACTTTACCCCAATGTAATGTGCCATTGTATGCAGAAATGCTCATAGCAAAAGCATAGGTTAAATTATTGTCATACACAGTGCCTGTAATATAAAGTTCACGCCCATGTGATTGTACTGACTTATTTAGCCCTCCTACTTTTCCTACCTTTAAACTAGAGTTTAGAGGCTTATAATCTCTAATAGTTACAACATTACCACTTGGGTTTAAAACAATATAAAACAACCCAAACATTGGTCGTACTGTACCAGTCATTACCCTGCTATAAGTACCTACAATACCAAAACCTGCTTGATTAGAAAGTTCAAAGCCCAGTACATCATTAACATGAAGTAACGCACCTCTTTGGCTTCGCATAAAAAGTGTTTTGTTAAAAATAGGCGTGCCGTCAACTTTGGTAAAAGTTGCAACTATTCCATTTTGTGGCATGAAAGTATTGGATGCTTTTGTGCCCACTAAAAAATGTCCTCTTCCTACTGAATTTGTTACAACGCCACTCTTTAGTCCATCCCCTTCGGGTGTTCCATAAAGTTTATGAAAGTATTGCGCCTGAAGTAAAAAAGGAAAACAAATTGTGATACATAGAATTAATTTTTTCATATTTCGTAACTGTTTATTTATTGATATCACAAAGTTTATGAAAAATGCAATGAGTTCTTTTTTGTGTACCTAAACATTATTAATAGGTAAACCTAGGATGATAATATGGCTGAATTTGGAAGCAAGTTGCATTAAAAATAAGAGCAAGAAAAACTTACCTATTCCAATCTACTTAAAATCCTATATTTTTAGTTCCTTTACAGGCTCCCAAAGTAGGGCTTCAAAATTTTGTACTTGGTTGTCAATTACTTTAATGCCTTCTGCTTCCAGCAACTCTTGCATTTTATTAGGATGCCCAAAATGTTGTTTTCCGCTAAGTAAGCCCGCACGATTTACCACACGGTGTGCTGGAATTTCAGGCATATTGTGTGCCGCATTCATAGCCCAGCCCACCATGCGGGCTGATTGACCACTGCCCAAATAGCGTGCTATTGCACCGTAGCTGCTCACCCTACCCATTGGTATAAGTTTTACCACCTCATAAACTAATTCAAAAAAACTGGGTTCTTTGTTTTCCATTACATTTGCAGCGATTTTTTTTAGCAAATTACAATAATGAATACGAGTTGCAAGATAAAACTTGGAAGTGTAAATAACCTAACCGATGCCCGTTTTGGTGCAGCAGCAGGGGCAGAGTGGATTGGTTTTACTTTTGATGTTAATCATCCTTTATACATATCGCCAGTGCAAGCCGAAGCTATTAGTGCTTGGCTAACAGGGGTGAAACCCGTAGCAGAGTTTTCGGCTACACAGGGTTTAAACGAGATTGAAGATATAGTTCGGCTATTAGGTTTTGAGTGGATACAGCTTACTGATGCTGAAATGCTACATTTTTTTGAAGGAAGTGATATACAAATAATACTTGAAGTAGATGCTAAAAATGAAAAGTGGAAAGAGATGCTAAAAAATACATCTAATGTTGTGAAACATTTTTTGGTAAAAAACTACTCTATTGCCCAAGCAAAAGAAATACAAGCATTAAACAGTCTTGTTTTGTTTGATGTGGAAGGATTGCTCCCCCACGAACTTACCCAACTAAAGAACATGCACCCGATAGGGATAAACATAAGCGGGGGCTTTGAAACTGCCCCTGGCTTACGAGATTTTGATGAAATGAATGCCGTATTTGAAGTATTTAGCCAAGAGTGATGTTATTTTATCACTTCTTTAACACTACCACAGTGTAGCATTCTATCCCCAAAATAGGGATTGAAAACAATTTTGTTATCACTTAGCCAATATGCTCCATTACCATTAGCCGCCATAGGGCAATACTGCAAGTACACATCAGTTTGGCTGGCAGTAAAATTTTTTACCAAAGCATACATACTTAGGCTGGTTTTTTCAAATTTGTTTTTCTCGACATAAAAATTTGTAGAAATAGCGTTTTACTTTATAAAAGTTGTTGCTATGATAGTTGTTTGTTGGATAGGCTTTGTATTTGTTTTATTTTCGCATAAACCTGTTTTTTATGAAAAAATTAGTAGTAGTGGGCTTAGCCTCATTTTTTTTATTATTTTTAAGCAATTGTAGCAGCAACCCCGATGATAATAGCATCAATATATTTTCAGTAAACGATGATATAAAATTAGGGCAACAAGTAAAAGCAGAAATTGCTGCAAACCCATCAGAGTATCCACTTTTGGATGAAGCTAAATACCCCGAAGCACACACCTATTTAAGAGGTATTGTAAGCAAAATTTTAGCTGCTGATAAAGTGTTTTACAAAGATAAATTTGCTTGGGAAACATATATTATTGAAAACGATGAGGTGATTAATGCCTTTTGTGTACCTGGGGGCTATATGTATGTTTATACTGGTTTAATAAAATATATGCAGAGCGAGGATGAGCTGGCGGGAGTAATGGGACATGAAATGGCACACGCCGACCGCCGCCATAGTACAGACCAAATGACCAAGCAATACGGCATTGATTTATTGTTGGGGGTAGTACTGGGCAGTAGCCAAGGCACGCTTTCAACCATAGCGAGTAATATGCTACAATTAAAATACAGCAGAGATGCAGAGCGAGAAGCAGATAAATTTGGAGTAACCTATTTATGCCCAACGGATTATAAGGCGGATGGTTTTGCCAACTTTTTTGATAAATTAGCCACTGATGGGCAAAACAATGGTAAAGTGAGTGTTTTTTTTAGCACACACCCAAGCCCTGATGAGCGGGTAAAAAACATTAAAGATGAGAAAATTACCTTGTCTTGCAGTGGTGCGCAAACTTTTGATACTGAATATGCTAACTTTAAAAACAACTTAATACCATAGGCTGTAAGATAATTATAACCCGTAGTGCATTATATCTTTGAATATTAGCTGTTAGCTATTGGCTTTTAGCCTTTAGTGTGCGCCTTGTCATCTTGAGCTAAGTCGAAAGGCGGAGTGCTAATAAGTTGCTTGGGAAGGAAGTTGTTATACAGATGCGTTATTGCGAGATAATCTTCTTAGGCAAACGTGGCAATCTGTTTCCAACTATACCTCAGGGGCGAGTTATTTTTTAATTATGTCAAAAATTCAAAATTTGACATATATCGCCACAAAGTTTTAAGCAAAAATTTCCTCCATCAGCTTGTCAATTCCTTTTTCTTTTTGTGTTAAGCGGTTGCTATAATAGTTGCAGGTAAGTTTTAGTAATTTTGTTTCGGTGTTTTCAAAAAATACTTCTATGGTAACGTTGCCAAACATACGGTTTACTTGCCCGTTTTTGGTAGATGGGGTATATATGGGTGGTTTAAGGTAGTGCCGCTCTACATTTTGTTTTGTACCGCCATCAAGAGTTATTTTTTTGCGGTCGCTCATATAGTTTTTATAAGTATTATTTAGCAATACCTCTTGTATATAATCCATCAGGTAGGTAAAATCATTTTCAAAAAAATCATCACCATAGTGCAATAGCAACGTACTGTATTGTGGTTCTCTTATTATAGCGCACTGAGAAGAGATTCTATTGCCAAAAAAAGAGGCTTCATAAATTGCTTTAAATGTTTGCAGCACCTCCGTTTTGCGAGTACTGCCTTTCCATTCGGTATAGGCGTGTGTATAGTTTTCAGTTCTTGTTAAAGAAGCGGGTTGCATAAGGGGCATAATTGGCTAAACAATGTTATAACTTTAAAACGGGGGGTTTTGGTATAAATGTGGATGAATAATGAGTGCAAAAGGATTGGTAGTAAAGGAAATAGTGTGTTTCCTATACTACCATAAAAACTGCAAGTAGCGCAACAAGTGAAATATTTTCACTAAAACTGCCATTATGGCGGTAATAATATTTAATTTTGAAGAGAACAAAAAAATGAATCTACAATCGGTAAAACAACGGTTCGAAATTATAGGGAACTCTCCCATGCTTAACCTTGCTTTAGAAACTGCAATGAAGGTTGCACCAACAGATATAACAGTGCTTATAAATGGGGAGAGTGGTGTAGGCAAGGAAGCGTTTTCAAAAATCATTCACCAGCTTAGTAGTAGAAAACACGGTAATTTTATAGCGATAAACTGTGGCGCAATACCTCAAGGCACTATTGATAGTGAATTGTTTGGACATGAAAAAGGGGCTTTCACTGGTGCGCACGATACCCGTAAAGGGTATTTTGAAACAGTAAGCGGCGGAACAATTTTTTTGGATGAGGTGGGCGAGTTACCCTTAGAAACACAAGCACGCTTGTTGCGTGTACTTGAAACTGGCGAGTATATTAAGGTAGGCTCATCAAAAGTACAAAAAACAGATGTACGTGTGGTAGCTGCCACCAATAAAGATTTGCAAGAGGCTACAAGCAAAGGGCGGTTTAGAGAAGACTTATACTACCGCCTATCTACCGTACCCATAAAAGTGCCGCCACTAAGAGACAGGGGTGATGATATTTTTTTATTATTTTTAAAATTTTGTGATATTTTTTCTGAAAAATATCGAACTGAAGCTATACAGCTAAACCAAGAAGCAAAACATATTTTAATGGAGTACCGCTGGGCGGGCAATATCCGCCAATTGCGCAATTTAGTAGAACAACTTAGTGTGCTTGAAGCGGGAGAAACTATTGATGCGCCTACATTGCTAAAATATTTGCCAAGCAATAGTAATAGTTTACTGGTATTGGCAAAGGATGGGGCTAATGGTAGTACAAATAATTTTAGCGAGCGTGATATTTTTTATAAAGTACTGTTTGACTTGCGCAACGATGTAATGGACTTAAAAAAAGTAGTGCTTGGCTTGGTAGAAAATGTAGATAATGGAAGCGAGTTTGTGGCACATAACCAAGAGTTAATAAAAAACGTACTTGATGTAAACGAGGTGGATGTTCAAACAACATCGCATAGCCCTGTGGTGTTCAATCCTTCACAGGTAAACACAACCGCGAAAGATGTTTTTGTTGAAGCGACTACCGAGGAAGAGAATTTATCGTTAGAGCAAAAAGAAAAAGAAATGATAAGCAAAGCCCTTATTAAACACAAGGGCAGGCGCAAAAAGGCAGCCAATGAGTTGGGTATTTCGGAACGGACATTGTACAGAAAGATAAAACAGTATGATATTGAGTAGAAAAGTTTTTCGGTATGGGTTTATAGTAGCAATGTTTATTCTTTTCCCATTGCTACAATCATGTGGAATTTATACTTTTAGCGGGGCAGATATTGGCGAAGCAAAAAGCATCAGTATCGCGTTTATTCAAAACAAAGCCAATTTAGTATCGCCTACACTAAGCCAAGTATTTACTGAAAAGCTAAAAGATAAGTTTATTCGTGAAACCACACTAAAACTTGTAGATAGTGATGGCGACATGAATATTAGCGGTGCTATAATAGACTATTCCATTGCGCCCATAGCATTACAAGGTACTACCCAAAGTTCGCAAAACAGGCTCACAATAAAGTCTAATATCACGTTTGTTAATAAAACAGCAGAAAAATATGATTTTGATGAAGTTTTTCAGAACTTTACAGACTTTGATGCCAATATTAATTTTTCGTCGGAAGAAGTCGCTTTAAACGAAGTTGTAATTGATAGACTGGTGCAAGATGTATTTAACAAAGCAGTAATAAATTGGTAAACCCACAGCAAGTTTCATCCTATATACGCAAGCCCTATGCACTTGATAAAGAGGCAGAGGTACAACTGCGTGAAATTATAAAAGAGTATCCCTATTTTAATAATGCTTGGCTGCTACTTGCACGCTGTTTACACAACCAAAATAATCCAAAGTTTCAAGAAACACTTAAACAAGCGAGTATGTATGGCGGCAATAGAGCGTTGCTATACAAACTGGTAAATGTTGATGCGGGTGAGGCTGACGAAGAAAAAGCAGCAACTACCCTAGAGCATCAGGAGGTAGCACTTACAGCCACCCCCTTTGAGACTAAAGAAAAACAAATACCAGAAACTACAAGCAACAAAACAGAAGAACCCGCTAAAGAAATTGAAAACACAAGCAACAAGGAGTTTGAACAAGAGTTTGAACAACTTGAAGAAATAGTTGACACAGGAACGTCGGAAAAAGAAATTGAAGCAGAAAAGCTACAAAATGAGGTGGAGCAAACAGCTAATGAAATTGAAAGCGGGAAAGAAGATGAAGAAGATATAGGCAGCAATGAAGCAGCTAAAGTAAAATCAGCCTATGAAAAAATATTGGGCAACCCAACTGAAAACACTGAAGACAGTGAGAATAACGAGTTTGAAATATTTGATATTAATGAAACTGTAACAGAGCAAGAACCCGAACTGCCAAGTTTTGACGACGAAGATGACTTTGTGTTACAAATAGACAATAGCAGCAACGCCGATACTATGGCTGACACTACGGTAGAAAAGCCTGATACAAAAATAGAAAATGTAGAGGAGAGTAAAGCCAATACCTCTAACAATGAGGCAGAAAACGACCAAGAAGAAATTGCATTTAAACTAAACAACCGTGAGCCAATAGTAGGAGAAAAACAAGTTGAAACAACGCCAGCAATTGCCGAAATAACAGAGGATGAGGAACTGAAAGAGCCTGCTATTGCCA
>CAZOZL010000001.1:179762-362838 GCA_964584305.1 uncultured Burkholderiales bacterium | reverse complement strand
GCATTTAAGCTAAACAACCGTGAGCCAATAGTAGAAGAAAAACAAGAAGAAGCAATACCAGCAATTGCCGAAATAACAGAGGATGAGGAACTGAAAGAGCCTGCTATTGCCAAAAATGATACGAACAATATTGAAACTACCGAGAATACACAAGAGCATATAAACGAACCTCGAAATGAAGAAGAGAGCAAAGTCAATACCTCTAACAATGAGGCAGAAAACGACCAAGAAGAAATTGCATTTAAGCTAAACAACCGTGAGCCAATAGTAGAAGAAAAACAAGAAGAAGCAATACCAGCAATTGCCGAAATAACAGAGGATGAGGAACTGAAAGAGCCTGCTATTGCCAAAAATGATACGAACAATATTGAAACTACCGAGAATACACAAGAGCATATAAACGAACCTCGAAATGAAGAAGAGAGCAAAGTCAATACCTCTAACAATGAGGCAGAAAACGACCAAGAAGAAATTGCATTTAAGCTAAACAACCGTGAGCCAATAGTAGAAGAAAAACAAGAAGAAGCAACACCAGCAGAAGAAGGAAACAACCTTGTAGCTTCTTCTACATTTTTTGAGTGGTTAACCTACCTTAAAAACCCTGAAATAGAGGCATCCGATAAAATCCAAAAAAAAAACGAAATAGGGAAACACTCCGTTCAGTCAGAAACTGAAAAAGAAGTAATACCTCCATCTGTTCAGCAAACAGCAACATCGGTAAATGATATTATTGAGCGGTTTATTAAGGTTAATCCATCAATATCTCGCGCAAAGGCAGAGTTTTATAATCCCGAAGTAAAATCGCGAGAGAGTGATGCCGAAAGGGATGACTTGGCTACGGAAACATTAGCAAAAATATATACCGAACAAAATCTTAACGATAAGGCAATAGAAATTTATAAGCGATTAATAAAAGTTTATCCCAGCAAAAAAGCAGAGTATAAAGCCGCAATTGCACAAATTAATAAAAACTAAGGTTTACCCTTTTTGGGTAAGCTGTTGAAAAACATCTTCTAAGCGTTGGGTTTCCTGCTTTAGCTCCAAAATCACTAAATTATTATCTACGGCAAAGCGAAATAATAGTTCTTTTATATCATTGGGATTAATGGCGGTAATTTGCCATCTATTTTCACCAATATGATGCGCATTTGCTACCCCTGCAACGGCTTTAAGCTGTTTTTCACTCACACTGCCCTTAAACTCGACTAATATAATGGTTTGCCCGCTTTTAAAGCGTGTTTTAAGGTTTTGGGTACTATCATTGGCTACAATTTGCCCTTTATTAATAATAATCACACGGTCGCACAGGGCTTCCACCTCTTGCATAATATGGGTAGATAATAGTACAGTGCGATCTTTTCCCGTTTCTTTTATAAGGTTGCGTATTTCGCTTATTTGGTTGGGGTCTAATCCGCTCGTAGGCTCATCCAGTATAAGTACTTTAGGGTTGTGCAAAAGTGCTTGCGCCAAGCCCACCCGCTGGCGATACCCTTTTGATAATTGCCCAATTTTCTTTTTTCGTTCGGGGATTATGCCTGTTTTCTCTATTATTTCATCCACTATACTGTTTACCTTCGTTTTTAGCCCGTGTATTTTAGCGGTAAATTGTAAATACTCAAGTACATACATATCCAAATACAGAGGATTATGCTCGGGTAGGTAGCCAATATTTTTGCGTACCTCAATAGGGTTTTCGGTAACATCAAAACCGCAAACTTCGGCTTTGCCCTGCGTTTGAGGGATAAAGCAGGTTAAAATTTTCATGGTGGTAGATTTCCCCGCCCCATTAGGTCCTAAAAAGCCCACTATCTCACCTGGTTCAACATTAAAGCTAATATTGTTTACAGCCTTTTGACTGCCATACTGCTTGGTAATATTTTGTACTAAAATTGACAATTAAAACTCCTCTTTAAAATTCAAAAACCCAAAATTACGTTTTCTAAACGTAGGTTAAAACATTTTTGTTGCAATCTAAATAAACACTGGGTACTAAACTACCCTGCCAAAGCAATGTGAGTTGGGTATAACCTAACCCGTAGTGCATTATGTAATAGTTTAATATAGTCTTCTGTTAGCTATTGGCTTTTAGCCTTTAGCGCGAGTGTTGTCATCTTGAGCGGAGTCGAAAGGCGTGTGATAGGTTTCCTTATAACCTCACCTCTATTTTATTAGGAGGGTACAAAATTACTACAAAACCACTCTCCAAGCGGAGAGGAGCGAAGTACCACCTATTCGTTCGGGTAAACCCGCTTGTTTGCTTTGGATACATTGAGAATCTTTTTAATCTCGTTCAAACAAAAAAAGCCCCACCATATTACTATGGCAGGGCTTTGTTAAGGTAGGGTAGAATTGAGAGTTTTTAATATTTTTTTTCGGCAATTAAATCACCAGTGATATTCCATTGCTTCCAAGTACCTATTTTTTTGTCTTCTGCATAGTGCATTTCAAAAATTAGTTCTCCTTCATTGGTAAATATTTTCCAAGTGCCGTCTTTTTTATCATTTTTAAAATGGGCAATGCTAACTACTTTCCCTTTCTCGTTAAACTTTGTCCACTCGCCGTTTCTTTCACCAGCAATGTATTTACCTACTTCTGTTTTTACACCATTGTCATTATAAAAATAGGCTTTCCCTTGTATTTTCCCTTCTACTATAAATAGTTCGCTTGCTTTTAGCCCATTATCATAGTATGAGTAGTAAGTACCATTATACAGATTACCGTTTTGGTCGTAAAAAATTTTTACATCGGTTTCTGTGGAATTAGCATTTATTGCTGCACCAGAGAAAACCAAAGCAACTAACATAAATATAGTTTTTAATATTGATTTTTTCATGGCTGTAAATTTTTTTAGAGTATTGAGTTGTGAAATAATAATACAAAGATAAGCAATTGAGTTAACAATTACATAACATTGGCTTAAATATTACGTAACATACAGATGTGCTATATGAGTAGAAGAATTGATAGGGTGAGTAAATTATCTCACTTTCATCTCTTTGTGCTGCAATTTAATAAGTACTTTGCTATTATTATTCAATTCTGTTTTAAGTACTGTTTTCTCCTGTTTGTACGATACATAGTTAATTACCAATGTATATGCTCCGTTTCTAAGTTGAGCAATCTCAAAGTTGCCATCAAAATCGGTATATACTTTTTTGTTTAACCCTTCTATCACCACTTCAACACCTGCTAATGGCTCGCCCGTTTCATCTACTACCTGCCCACTAAGCACAAGATTGGTTGCTGGGTCGGCATTGTTTGCTATTGCGGTAGTAGTTGCTACTACTAAAAGAATAATTAATACTACATTCTTCATTTCAGACACAAAAGTATGGCTGCATTATTACCTTAATGTTATCCCAACGTTTCGCTTATGCTAATCTTAGTTTATAATAAAACGGTATCAACATTTGCTTTCTATTTTATGCAACCATGTGGGCTTTCATCTCTGCGAAAGGAGTATCCTGTATCAAAAACTGAAATAAAAACACGAAATCGTTGCGTCTCTTAGGAACATCTTTCATCTACTTCATCAGTTACATTTTTTTAACCTTTTAATAAATAGAATAATGAAAACAAAACAAGTAAACCTTAAATGCGACGATGGTTGCTGTGGTGGTATTATCTGCTGCTAAACAAAAAGGGCTTCCCAAATTTTGGGAAGCCTTTTTAATAATTTGCGGCACAATACCCTCCTTTTTTGGGTACATAATCTATAATATTGCCATAAACATCATGTGTAATAGCACAACAATCTGTAATTAGTTCTTTCAATTTATTTCGTCCTCTTTGCACTCGTGATTTTGCTCCTGAATAGGATATATTAAGCTGTTGCGCCAATTCCTTTTGCGATACATTTTCCATATCGGCAAGGCGTATAGCATCGCTATATATTTTGGGTAGTGCATCAATAAAAGGGGTAATACAAATATCTAAATGGCTGGTTGGTGGGCTTTCTTCAATTAATACACCACTTACAGAGAGTCCTTTTTTCTTTGCATTAAAGTAAGCGTTAATCTCATTACGGGTAATACTAAAAAGCCACGAACTTAGCTTACTTATATCTTTCAAACTATCAAAACGGGTATAGGCTTTTATAAAAACTTCTTGCAATAAGTCTTCAGTGTCGTCTTTATCTTTTAGTCTATAAAAAATAAAACTCTTCAGCTTAGGCTTCAATGCTTCCCACTGTATCACTAATTCTTTTCTGTTTTTCATAATTATCCTTCTTCTTAGGATAAGAAAGGTGCTAAAAAGACGCAAAGCATATACTTTGTCAAAAAAACCATATGTATAGCGTATAAAACTATATTTCTTAGTGTGCTTAGGCTGTTTCTACCAACTCAATATCAAACTGAGATAAGTTTTTAAACCGCTGCACTCGGCGAGAGATTTCTTGCTCGGTAAGCCCTATTAAAGGCTCTGTGCCAAATTTTTCTACACAAAACGAAGCCATGGCAGAGCCATATACTACTGCACGTTTCATATTCTCGAAACTTATGTTCTCTGTTTTACTAAGGTAGCCAATAAAACCACCTGCAAAAGTATCGCCTGCTCCCGTGGGGTCAAAAACATCCTCTAAAGGTAAAGCAGGGGCAAAAAACACCTCGTTTTGGTGAAATAATAATGCACCGTGTTCCCCTTTTTTAATAATAAGAAACTGGGGTCCCATAGCCATAATTTTCTTAGCTGCTTTAACCAAGCTATACTCGCCGCTAAGTTGGCGGGCTTCCTCATCATTAATTGTTAGCACATCTACCATGCTAATGGTTTTGCGCAGGTCGTCCATAGCAATATCCATCCAAAAATTCATGGTATCCATTACTATAAGGCGGGGGCGTTTATCCAAGCGGTTAATAACCGTTTCTTGCACTTTAGGAGCAAGGTTGCCCAACATTAAAAACTCACAATTTTGATAGCTGGCAGGAATAATAGGGTCAAAATTTTCTAACACATTTAGTTCGGTAACCAATGTATCGCGACTATTCATATCGTTATGGTATTTACCGCTCCAAAAAAAAGATTTTTCACCTTCTTTTATTTGTAAACCTTCGGTATCAATACCATGCTTTTGTAATAACTCAATATCTGTTTTGGGAAAATCCTCTCCCACAACGGCAACAAGATTAATATCTTTTGTGAAGTATGATGCTGATAAACTAATATAAGTAGCAGCACCACCAATTATTTTGTCGGTTTTGCCAAAAGGCGTTTCAATTGCATCAAAGGCTACGGAGCCAATTACTAGTAAACTCATAGATAAAATTAAGATAAAAAAATTCGATACAAATATTGCGGAATTAAATCTTAAAACCTATTATTGCAGTCCTTTTTTGGGAAGGAAACCAGCAATTATACTCCTTGGTAGCTCAGCTGGTTAGAGCATCTGACTGTTAATCAGAGGGTCACTGGTTCGAGTCCAGTCCAGGGAGCGATATGTTAAAAGCCTTTCAGCGATTTTACGTTGAGGGGCTTTTTTATTTGCACACATTTTCCCAAGAGAAGGAAGTGTACAATTAGGAGATGCTGAAATCCCAAATCAAAAAATGGGAATATTAGCGCCAAATAATAATCCTATTTTTGTTAAAGCAAAAAAAGGGTCAACCAAATTTGTTTTGATAATAGCCGAACCCAGTACTTAGGCAATGGAAGTATACGGAAGTTCTATACACACTAACCACGATGCCCTTCTTAGAGGTAGAGAAAGAATAAAAGAGTTAGGAAAAACATTTAGTTTTTATGTCTGATATAAGTCAACATATAGTACATCATAAATCAGAAGACAAAGGCAGGGGGTTACCCTTTGCCATTGTTGATTTACAAACCAATAAGAGCCACAATGATGATATATACTCTCCTTCGATAAGAGATTTCCATGTTATTTTTTGGTTTAAAAAAGGTAAGGGCAAATACTATATCGACTTTAAGGAATATTATTTCGAGCCAGGCTCAATCATAATGGTTTCAAATAACCAAATCCACTATATGGAAGCATTAACTAATGACCATGAAGTATATTCTATTACTTTTAAGCCCGAGTTTTTATATAGAACGGATAACGACTTACGCCATTTGTTTAACTTTACAATTTCTGACCATTTAGAAGGAAAACAAATCTTACAAATTCCAGAGAGTGATATAACAAAAACTCAGTACATATGGGGCAATATGTTTTCTGTTTACAATCAAAAAAACAAATCGTCTACTGATCAAAAATTTTACCATTGGTTGTGCATCTTTTTGCTTTTTTGTGAGGATTTACAAAGCATAAATCATAAAGTTTTTTTAATTGAACCAGATGAAAACACCCAACATTGTTTAAGCTTTAGCCAACTTTTAGAAAGTAGTTTTAAAACCAACTATAGTGTTTCTTTTTACGAGGATAAATTAGCATTAACTAATAAAACTTTAGCAAGAATTGTAAAAAAACACCTCAAAGTAACTCCAAAAGAAGCCATAGACGAACGTCGGGTTTTAGAAATGAAACGTTTGCTTAGGGGTACACAAAAATCTGTTAAAGATATTGCTTATGAATTTGGATTCGACGACCCTACCAACATGGTAAAGTATTTTAAAAAGCATACAGGCACAACGCCCGCAAATTTTAAACATTTGGTATAAATAAGTAGCTTTTAATCACCATTAAGAGTCTCTTTATAACCTTTTAATCAGCCTGTTATTATTATACTTTTGTGTCATAATCTTAAACTTAAAACAAAAAAGAATATGAAAAAAGTAATCTTATTAGCTGGTGCGTTAATAGTTTTAACTATCGGTATTACCTCGCTTACAAACAAAAGTGAAGTAGCAACGAAGAATGAAAAATCTAGTACAAGTTCTGAGTACAAATTCATCCCAAAAGATCCTAAAACCGACAATCTTTTAACCGCTGAAAATACTGTATTAGCTGTTATAGATTACCAACAAGAAATGTTAGGTATAGTTTACTCAATCGATCAGAAACTATTAACCAACAATATGCAGGGCATTGTTAAAACGGCCTTAAATTTTAATGTTCCTATTGTACACTCTACTGTTGGGGTTAATTTAGGTGCTAACAAAACAACAATTGCACCTGTAAATGATTTAATGAAGGGAATGCCCGTAATAGATAGAAAAACTTTAAACGCATGGCAAAATCAAGACTTTATTGATGCAATAAAGAAAACAGGAAAGAAAAAAATATTAATGACTGGTTTATGGTCATCAGGTTGCCCAACCTATACAACAATAGATGCCATAGCTGCAGGCTATGAAGTATATATAATTTCTGATGCCATGGGAGATGGAACAACTGATGCACACGAAAGAGCCATGCAACGCATGATGCAAGCGGGCGCAATACCAATAACCTGGGAAGCTGTTCTGGCAGAAATGATACGCGTTTACGACAACCCAAAAACTATGGGCGCTGTTGAAGTAATGCAACAACACTTTTACCCAGTTTTAGGTAAAAAATAAAGTTTACTCTAATAAAAGAGAGCATTCGTAAAGAATGTTCTCTTTTGTTTATTACAAGAACAAATTAACCATTAAGTATCTTTTTTTGACCTATATAGTTCTATCGAGTAGGAATAAATTTGTATAACAATTCACTATTGAAATTATGAAGAAAATAATCGCCTTTTCAGGAAGTAATAGTTCTCAATCTATAAATCAACAGCTTATTGTATTAGTAGCTCGTATGGTAAATAATGCTGAGGTAGAAGTAATTGATATTAGAGATTATCCTGCACCTATATATGGTATTGATGAGGAAAAGGAAAATGGTTTCCCTATTGGAATACAGCATTTAAGTGAGAAACTGCAAACTGCTGATGGTATTATTATCTCATCTCCAGAGCATAATGGTTCTTTAACAGCTGTATTAAAAAATACTCTTGATTGGTTATCAAGACTAAATCGCCAATTTTTAGAAGGTAAAAAAATGCTTTTATTAAGTACTTCACCTGGCCCAAGAGGGGCTGCATCAAGCTTAAATATATTAGTAAATATGTTACCCCATATGGGAGCAGAAATTATTGAGAATCTCTCGTTAGGTAGTTTTCATAATAATATTAACCATAGGGACTTGATTCCTGAAACAGCAATAGTATTGCAACAGAAGGTAAATAAGTTTTTAGCTGCTTTATAATTATTATGAAAAAAGTACTACTAGTAAGTCTTATTCTATTTGGTGTTCAGGCAACAGCTTGGTCACAAAAAGATACTTTGAAAATTCACGGTTCATTTAATCTTCAAGGCATGCTTCAAAGTGGTAATTTAAATCAAATTGGAGGTAACACACATCTTAATGCAGAAGTATACAATAGCAAATGGTCGTTTAGTGTATCAGGTAGTTACAACTATGTAGCGGTTCAGGAAATAAACGTTATTAATGACTTGTGGACTTACTCTGTTCTTAAATACGCTCATAAAAAAAGATTTTATCCTGTAACCATGGGATATTATGGTTTTGCTAAATCGTTTGGAATTAAAAAATCGGTTGTCGCAGGAGGTGGGTATGGACTAAACCTCATTCAAAAAGAGCAAAACTTCAATCTACAAGTTAATCTATTAGCAGGTTATCTTAACACTGTATTTTTAGTTAATGAGCCATTAAACAAACCTGTTTTATTGTCTTTTATCAAAGGTAGCTTCCCTTTAATAAGAAATAAATTAAGCTTAAACTGGGAGTTTCACAGTTACAATTCTTTTCAAAAAAACGATATATATGGTTTTCAAAATACCCTAAGATGGATGATTCCTATTACAACTAAGCTAAATATAATCGTCAGCAATTTTATAGTTTATACCAACACAACCGATGTAAATAAAAAACCATTAAACACATCCAATTTATTGGGAGTATCGGCTAGGTTTTAAAGAAATAAGTTAATAGTTATAAAAATGCCCAAACAATATTTAATGGTAAGAAGATTTACTGTAGCAGCAGTAAGTTTAATAACCTTCCTAAGTTTCAAAAGTGTAGATATTAAATTACCAATTATGAATAAGCCAAAACAAGAACAAGCAAATTTAATAGACAATTCGAAAAAAAGCATATTAGCTCGTGGATGTGATCCAACTATGTCTTTAGAGGCTTCAAAAGCAATACCGCCACTAATTGGAAACCCAGAATATGTTCCTACAACAAATGATTCTGATTTTATTGCGAAACTAGAATCACGTCAATGGTCTGTAATATTCTTTGCGCCGGGTGCTTGTAGATTCAGTGCTGCAAAACGTCCCATCCCTGGTGGTAATTATCAAACTGAAGGTTGGACACTAGAGCAATATCGAAATCTGATTCTGAAACTTCAAGGTAACGAGGTGAAAATTATTGAAACCCAAGATGAAAGAGAAACAGTTGGTCTGTTGAAAAATGCATTAGCAGAAGCTAGAGTAATAGAGTAGGCATAATATTACTTAAATCATCTTCACAGTTTACTTCAATACAAGGTATTAAAAGACTATACTTTTGGTTTTTAAATCCTTTAAGAATAAGCATCTCAGCCTAAAATTTGTTGTACCTATGTTGTACTCAAAAATATTTTAATAAGAATTAAACTCTTTAAGCTTATACAGAAAAAGGATTATAACCCATTTCTAACTCCAATAAAAAAGGAGCAAATAGTCCTGCGATGAAAACATTACCCTGATACACACTGTTAAAAAGAGCTTTATCCAGCTAAAATTTTCTCATTGTAATCATCAAGAATGTTTGACGGGAGGCTTTTTAGGTAGATTTCGGTTGTTTTCAAATCGGAATGTCCGAGCATGGTGCTGATTACTTTGAATGGCACTTCCAGCATCATGGCTTGTGTTGCAAATGAATGTCTGCTTACATAGCTGGTTAAGTTTTCGGTGATGGTGCATGATATTTTCACATTTTGAATGATGGACTTGGCGACTTTATCTTTTCACCCCAAAGGCTCAAGCAAATTTAATCCTGCGCCCCTGTTCAAGGTCAGGACTTTCAGCCACGCCTTGCGGTGTATTCAAATTTTTTCATCGCACATTGTCAAAAAATTATGACCTACAACCTTGCACATTCCACCGCCGCACATTTTGCAAACAAACGCTTAAGCCTTCAACTCAATAAAAAAGGTAGAACCTTTATTTTTTTTACTTTCAAACCAAATTTTGCCATTGTGCTGCTCTATCAACTGTTTGGTTATATACATTCCCAAACCAGTAGAGGTTTCATTATTAGTACCTTGCCGTTTGGCTTTTGTAAATTTTTCGAAAACTATGGGTTGCAGCGACTTAGGAATACCTATGCCACTATCAGCTATGACAATAGTTATTCTTTCATTTTTTATTAAAGCACTTAGCTTAATGTAGCCCCCTTCAGGGGTGAATTTTACAGCGTTTGATAGCAGGTTAAGAATGGCTCTTTTAAATTTTAGTGTATCAATTTTTAGGTGAAAAGAAGTAGCGGGCAAAGCATCTTTTACTTCAATATCTTTCACATTTGCAGAGCCACTAATATTGTGCAAGCACGATTTTAAAAACAAAATAATATCTGTTGATTGTTTTTTAAGCACAGTGCTACTCTCTTCTATCTCTGCTGATACTAATAAATCGTTTATAATATCATTAGCAAAAATGCAGGCATTTTGGGTGTGCTTTATCAACTCTTGTTTATCATCATCTAAACCAAATTTAAGCATTTCGGTTAAACTGGCAATATTTGCTATTGGGTTACGCAAATCATGCACAATAGTGCGGATATGCTCTTGCCGTTCTTCATTAGTTTTACATAGCAAAAGCATAAGGTCTGTTTTAAATACCACTCCTACAAAATTACCCTCATCAACAACGGGTAATGCTTCGGTGTTTTCTGCCACCATTATTTTTAAAACATCTTCAAGAAAATGGTGAGACCTTACTATGGGCTTTGGTAAAACACAGTCAATCACAAGGTTATGTGTTTTAATCACCACGTCTCGCAAGGTGAGCAAACCCAAATACTTCCCTTTTTCCATAACAATTAACGCATTCTTATCGGCTAAATCACCTTTTATACTTTGTATACTTTGGTAGGGTGTTATAACTTTAAAGTCTTTACGAACTAATTTTTGTATCAGCATGGGTACTGCGTGTCTTTATAAAAATGGATAATTCCCTTTCTCAAAAAGGGCTATATGAAACATTTAGTGTAAGGTTTACTTTTAAAAATTCGCCATCAGAAATATGTGGAAACACCTTTTTGGCAAGTAATTTAATGACTTTTTTAGTAGGTATTTTTTTGGTGATTCGTGTATTAATAAATACAACATCTACCCGCTTATCTTTTACTTCCACCAACTCAAACCCGTTGGGTATTAATAATTCGAGCGATTTTGAAAGCCCGATTTTACCTTGCAGCGAGTTTTTGCCCACAACAAGAATGTCTTTGAATGGAGGGAGCTCTATCCCCTCAAAACTAAGCTGAATGGTGTATTTTTTATCTTTTTTGCCCATGATAATATTGCACGAAGATACGGTTTTCCTAAATTTCGAACTTTAAGCGATTTTTTTTTACAACTCTGCGCCGCAATACTTGCAATGTGCTGCATCAGGTTCATGCCCTTCTTTTGAGCATTGGGGGCAAGCCTGTGTAGAAAAACTATCCTCTTTTTGGTTGCCTCGCACCATTTCTGCACTCACAATGCCTGTGGGTACTGCCAGTACTCCATAGCCTATAATCATTATAAACGAGGCAAGAGTTTGCCCTAATACTGTATGTGGTATTATATCGCCATACCCCACTGTGGTAAGGGTTACTATACACCAGTATATACTTATGGGTATGCTGGTAAACCCCGCTTCTTTACCTTCTATCAAATACATTAGTGTGCCCAAAATCATGCACAGGGTGATTACAAACAGTAAAAAAACTATAATTTTATTAACGCTGGCTTTCACGGCTTTTGTGAGTGAAGAACTTTCGCCTACAAATTGTACTAACTTTAATACTCTGAATACACGCATTAAACGTATTGCCCGCAATACCGACAGGGCTTGTGCGCCTCCTACAAATATACCTATATAGGTAGGCAAAATGGAAAGTAAATCTATAATACCATAAAAGCTAAAAATATATTTCTTTGGTCGCCCTGTTGCTATAATACGCAAGGTATATTCTATTGTAAAAATTATAGTAATTACCCAGTCTAAAATCCGTAATTGTGTGCCATACTCCGCTTCAATTTCTTTTACGCTCTCCAGCATCATACCTAATAAACTTATTAGTATTAAGAGTATCAGAATAATGTCGAAGGCTTTGCCTACTGGAGTATCTGCTTCAAAAATTACCTCATGTATTTTTAACCGCCATGCCGAAAGTTTTTGCTTAGCGTGTAGTTCTTTTGCTGCTTTTTTGCTCATTGGCAGGGTAAATTTAAACAAGTTTTGTAATACCTCTATATTTTATAGAAACTAAACCAAAAAATAGGTAAAAATAGTGTTGTTCCTCCCGCTTGATTTTTACTATCTATACTATTTAGTAAAGTCAGCTATATAGCGTATCACCCTAGTGTTAAAAACAGTGGGTTGTTCTACATTTACTACGTGTCCGCATTTTTCAATTACAAACAGGCTGCTATTGGCGTGTATTTTCACCATTTCTCGCACGGGTTCTAAAAACATATAATCCTCACCGCCCATCACATAAAAAACGGGGAGTTGTAGCGGCTTTTCACGAAACAGTTTTAAAATAGGATTTAAGTCTTTGGTGAGTTTAAACCAGCGTAAAAACTCTTTTTGATATAGTGATTTTGCCTCTTTTATAAATAAATTTCGTGATTCGGAGTGGTTGGCTTTGGGCAGCAATATCATAGCATAAATTTTATACAGCCACATATAAGGGATAAGGCGTTTTATGACATTGCCCACATTTACCAGTATGCGCGATTTTATTGTGAGACGAGTAACCGCCCCGCCTAATATAAGCGAGTGAACGCGGGCGGGAGCAATATCAGCAATGGTACGAATAATTATAGTACCCAGTGAAATGCCAATAAAATGGGCTTTATCAATTTTTAAATGGTTTAATACCTCTAAAACATCATTGCTCACATCCTCAAAAGTATATTTATTGCTCCACACTTCACTATATACAGTTTGTGATTTTCCATGCCCTCGTAAATCAACAAGCAAAACATTAAAATTGGTTTTAAAATCTTTTACCTGCTTATACCACACATTGGAGCTTCCACCTGCGCCGTGAACAAAAACTACCCACACGGTAGAGGTGGGATGCAAATAGGTTTTATGATATAGCATTATTATACTTAATGGCACAAAATACTCCTAAGAAAGGGGCTTGCCAAATAATATATAAGTAATACACTAAAACCACCCCGTATAAGTATAAAAGTACACTTTTATAGTAAAGTATAGTTACACATTTAATGCTTGCAATAACTTAAAAGTATCGGGCAATGTTTTAGTTTTGTTTATAGCTTCACTAAGTGGTGTAAGTGCTATCTTATTATTTATTATGCCTACCATTTTATTGGTTTCGCCTTGTAGCAATGCCTCTACACAGGCTACCCCAATGCGGGTAGCTAAAACTCG
Source organism: uncultured Burkholderiales bacterium (assembly GCA_964584305.1). Taxonomy (GTDB): domain Bacteria; phylum Bacteroidota; class Bacteroidia; order UBA8524; family UBA8524; genus SB11. Next base: position 349,293 of record CAZOZL010000001.1, on the reverse strand, counting down.
GTCTCTGGCTGTTGGTCTGCCGCCCCGTTGTATATGCCCCAAAATAGTAACTCGGGGATCAATAGCAGGAAATTCTTTTTTAAGTGCGTTGGCAATTTCATAAGCTCCGCCCTGTTCATCTCCTTCTGCTACCACAATTATCGAAAAACTTTTTTTGCGTTTCCTTTTTCTAAACATCGCCTTCAGTGTTTCTACCTCTCCGCTAAACTCTGGCACTAAAATAGCCTCTGCACCTCCTGCCAGCCCTACTTCAAGGGCAATAGCACCGCTATGTCTGCCCATCACTTCTACAAAAAAAATACGGTCGTGGCTATCTGCCGTATCACGTATTTTGTCAATAGCTTCAACGGCGGTATTTATGGCTGTATCAAAGCCAATGGTATAGTCTGTACCATACAAATCATTATCAATAGTACCTGGCGCGCCTATGCAGGGTATTCCATATTCTTCAAAAAATACTTTTGCCCCTGTAAAAGATCCGTCTCCTCCAATACATACCAACCCCTCAATATTTTGTTCTTTAAGGTTTTCGTATGCCTTTTTTCTCCCTTCGGCGGTAGTAAACACTTTGCTACGGGCAGTTTTAAGTATAGTGCCTCCTTGTTGTACTATATTAGCCACGCTGGTGGTTTCTAATGTTTTAAAATTACCTTCTACCATACCATTATATCCTCTTAGTATGCCTACCACCTCCAAACCATTGTATATGCCTGCACGCACCACAGCACGCACACACGCATTCATTCCTGGTGAGTCTCCTCCTGATGTAAATACAGCTATCTTTTTCATAGTATCTATTACTTGCAAATAAACTACAATATAAAAATATTGGAACAAAAAAATGCCACTCTAAAAATAGAGTGGCATTTACTATAATGTTTAAAGGCTTAATTAAGAGCCAAATTTCAAATCAAAAGTAATACTACCTGCACCACCTGCAGTAATAGCACTAACTTTTAGCAAGCCAAATTCTTGCCCACCAGCAGTAATAAACACAATTACATCGCCTACTTTAAGTAGCTTAACATCAGATGTAAAAGCACCAGAGGTAGCTTCATTATCAATTGGGGTTGAGGCAGTACCGTCAGCAATTGCATCAAATTGAGCAGCAGTTAAAGTAGTTCTGCGGAACCTTGTATTGTTTCTTGTTGCCCAATTATCCTTAACTGTAGGAAATGGAGTATTATCACTATCAGGGGCAGCAAAAACAGACCCACCAGTACCACTGTAAAAAATAAAATCTATTGAAGCAGGAGCTAAATTAGCCGCACCTAATAATAATATATTTTGAGTGGTAAAATCAAAGAATGAACCTAATGTAGGATTTGTTTGTGCACCCATTTGGATATTAGAACGGGTTTGAACATTTTTAGGTGTAGGTGTTACAGTTATTGTAAGCCCAACTGAAGAAGACTCTCCGTTTGATTGGGTAACAGTAATTGTATATCTTATTTTAGCATTTGGTAAACTACCCACGTTAATACCAATCCAATCAATACTTACAGTTTTTTCTTTAAGGGTTGAGTCTGAAAGAATAGAAGCCGTTCCGCCGTTTACACTTGTAGTTACACGTACACGGGTAATATTTTCTCCACTTGTTGAAGCAGCTGTAATACCAAAATCGAAGGTGTTACCCGCAGGAACACTTGCATCAGTAGAAGTAAAACCAGCTCCTCCCTTCCAACTTATCGATGGTCTTGGTTTTGCAGTGGTATCATCATCACTGTTGCTACATGATGAGAAGAATAAACTCCCCGCAAGAGCAAATACGAATAGAAATGCGAATTTTTTCATAATATTTTTTAAATAGTTGTTTTGTTTTCGGCAAATATACAAGAGTTATACCAGTTTTTCAATACTACATTTCTTGATGATTTTAATTACTTTTTCACACTAAAAAGGGCTATTTGCTTAGTACTGCTAAAGTTAAAGACCGTTGCAAGTTTCTTTTAAAGTGCTAAAAGTCTTATTATTTAACATAGCGATAGGTTGAAACCTGCCGCAATTCATAACCTTAACAAAAACTTTATGTATAGAATAGGCATGAATGTCTATTCTGTTTAAATCAAGTTCAGCATGACAGCCCTCCACCATCCAAAAAGAAATAGCTAATAAAGATGCTGATAGTTCAGTTGCAAAATTTATAGTAAATGCACTACGGGTTATAAATAGGCTTAGTAGTTTAAATTAGCCCCAAGTGAAACACCTAACGTATAGGCATTTAAAGAAAAATTTGGTGTATTAGGCTGAAGCTCGTTATGTAATCGCCACTTACGATTAGAAAAATCTAATTGATACCTGCCAAAAAAACCAAAAGTTATCCAATTTATGTGTATTCTAAAATTAAAACCAGCATCCATAATAAAAGCAGGGTTTCTGTAGCGAGAAACCCTGTTATTGCCAAAAATATCCTTGCGCTGCTCATCGTCAAACCTTTCTTCAATAGTGTTTGTCCACCGCTCAAAACCGTAGCCAATGCTTAAACTTAAATCATAATGTTCTTTTTTCAAAACATCTTTACCAAAGTGTGTACCTACCGTAAATCCTGATAGTGTTGATGTGGTAGAGTCATTTATTTTTTTTTGCACTGATGGGAACCAATGGAATGAGGTGCTGTTATTAAAGCCCCCTTTTTTAGCAACGCTAATAGAGAAACCTATAAACTGTTGTAAATTATTAAAAGTAGTTCCCAAAGCCGTATTTACCTCCGAAAAGTGGTAGCCTTTTACGCCTGCTTCTCCCAAAAAAATTAAACGATTTCTCCTATGGTTATCACGCCTTAACTTAGCCGAAGGAGTACCATCAAGCACATCGTTTTCAGATTTATCTCGTCGCAAATTATTTATGATAACAGCATTAAAACGGCTTGCCATACTTTTTAGGTGGGGTATTGCTACGGTATCAAGAGCAAATATCATAATTTTATTTTTCTCCGTTTTTTCAACTAATGTTTTTAATCCATCATTAGTCCGCATGTCCTCATTAAAACTTGTAGCATTGGGATAAAATATTGGGCAAGAAAACACTTTACCTTTTAATTGTGGATGCTTACTATTGTTTAGGCGTGTAGCAAGTGCATTAAAATAATAATACCTGCATTCCTCTTTTTCTCTTTCCAGTTGAGTATGACACCGCCCAAACTGTCCGTATGCTTTAAGGTTAGGTGTTTTAGAAAACATTGCTTTTACATTATTTTCCATATAGGTTTCACGGTACAGGTATTGCTGTGCTGTACTTGATAATGACCGCCAATGGTTATACTCTTTTATCCAGTTTATCGCTTGGCTAAATGCAGCGTAGTTTTCATTTAAAAACGCCCTATACTTATCCTTATTTGTTTCAAAATTTGTTATCAATAAGTTTATACTGGCATGGGGCGAGATGTCTTCTTTTTCTTTATGCCAAATATCATCAGCAAACGATGTTTTTTTTAACTCAATCTCTCTCTCTGCATCATAATATTCGGAAACGGCTTTTATAGCATCTATATGTATTTTTATAGAGTCGCTTGCTCTATCCAACTTAGCAGGCAAAAGAAACTCTAACAGCTTTACTGAAAACAGGAGTTCACGTTCAATATCTACACTTTGTACAACAAATTTATCTTCTATCGGAAGTGATTTATTAAAGGCTCTTAAACTTTTAAATAAATTAAAATACGCTTTTTTCGAGTGCGTTTTTAAAATTTCCTTCGTTACGGTATCTCCATCATAAATATATCTATCTATTAAAAGCCCCATAGCTTGCCCAAACTCTACCATAAACACCCTAACACCTACATTTTTATGTAAATATTTAAACATTTTCAACTCCAAATCAGAGTTACTTGATGGGTAGCGATGGTTTTCGCCAGTAAAAAAAAGGGAGTAATTTTTTAAGGGTAAACTATCGAAAAAGGAGAATGATGCATAATTATCGTCGTTTGCCAAGTTTAAAACTGCACTATTTTGACTATTTACAGATAAACTAAGAAGAATAAAAAGCAATAGGGTTATTCTTTTCATTACTACCGTGTGGTTTACTTAACTAATAACTTTATAAGTGTAGTTTTAGTATTGCTATTTACATTTAAAAAATAAACACTTTTTGCAGTATTAGCAGGTAGTTGCACTGTATATATTCCGTTTCCTGTTGTGTTAACAGTTGTTTTAAGTACTTTTCCCGAAACATCAGAAACGGTAAATACAGGCGGGCTTGTTGCGCTATTAAGCTGCACCGTAAAACTATTATTTACCACAGGATTGGGATATACCAAAACACCTTGTTGTATGCTTAAATCTCCCACAGAAAGTACGTCAAACTCTGATGAGTAGCTGGCACTCTTTACAGTGGTATAGCTGTTGTCTTCAAATTTAATAGTAGCCAAGCGTTGCATTCCCCCATTTTCTCTAAAAAAATGATACTCGTAGCTGTGTATCGTATCACCCTGAGTTATGCCCAATGAAGCCAATAGAAAAATATTGGCAGGCATTCCGTCAATATAAAAACTATCCACTCGTATAGTTTCAGTTTTTAGCATAAGTACGGGCAATGTTTTGCTCGTACTTCCCTTAGCAGGTATGCGGCAAGTGCCATGGCTTATCACATTATGACTTGAGTGAAAATAGCTGATAAGCTGTGCTGGTGTTTTATTATAGCCCACTAATGCTATGGTGAAACGCATTTTTGTTGCTGCTTTTGTTGCCGCTACCCAATTAGTACCCATAGTGAGTGGAAAAGAAAGCTCGGTAAACGGAACATCAAAAACATAGGTTTGGTCTATTATTTCTACCGTATCATTGTTGTTGCCCGATAAAAAACCAAGACCTACTTTTTGCTGCTCATATCCTATGCCCAATGATACATAGCCAGCAGTACTTTTTTCGGCATACACATTTTGATAAAACGATAAAGGACCAAAAATAACCACCTCTTTGTTTTTCTCATTTGCAGTAGGAAATATAGGGTTGCTACTAATTTCTTGATAGTATCTCGTTTCAAAACCACCTCTTTTTTGAGTGCTACCCAAATCCCAAAAGCTATTTACCGAAGTATTTAACGAGGGGATAGTAGCTGAATCAGCCAATTGGTATTGCACTTTTGCTACAAACGGGAAATTTCCCGCCGAAATGGTGATTTGTGCCTTGCTTATAGTACTTACTGTAATTAGCAGTAATAATAAAAAACGCGCAACAGTATTTTGTTTTTTCATGATAAGGGTTAAATCCTAACAAAACTATGTTTTTTTTAATGATCGATTGTTAGAAGTATAAAAAAAGTAGAGGGTTTAGCTTTTTACTCTCCCCATCAACTAAGCAAAGGACATACCAAGTTACACAAGTAAAAATAGATAAAGTGTTGCTACCCGCTTTTATAATAACCAATTCCTGATTTTGCGGGCAATGTATTAGTACAATACTGACAAAGGAAGCCCGCCTGAAAGGCACGGGCAAACTTCTTATTTGCTCACAAGCACCACAGGGGGGTACGCAGCCCTACCCTTGTAGTGCTTGTGATATAGGCTTTAAAGCTAAGGATTTCCCCTTGCAACGGTCTTGAGTTTTTTAAATTTAAAGTAGATGGAAGACGCTTTTCTGGGTTAAAAACACAACAAAAAAATCCCGCAAACAAGCCTGCGGGATTTTAAACCAAAAATGATGAATAGTAAATACTTGTTTCTACCCCTTTAGTTTTTTTATAGTATCGTTAATACGTTTTATCTGTGCATTGGGGGGTGTTTTTTTAAGCGCAGTTTTATAGTGTTTTATCGCCTCTTTTTTATTCCCCTTTTTTGCTAATGCTTCCGCATAACTATCGTGTGCATTCCACGATTTTGGATTGCGTTTCACATTGAGTTTAAAAATTGCTATGGCTTTATCTATTTTATTAGCGTTTATTAACTCGTAGCCATAGGTATTTAGCTCGCCTTCTTTAGCAAAAGCAATGGCTTTTTTCATTACTTTTTCGGCTTCTTCTTTATCGCCAGCTTTTTCAAGCAAATTGGCTTTTAGCTTTAATACATTAAAGTTGTTTACGCTAAAACGCTCTGCATTTTTAATCCACTTTAGGGCTTGCTGGGTTTCAATATTATTTTTATAACAAAAATCAGCGGCACTATAAAAGCCTCGCCATGTAAAACCAGGGGTATTGCGTAATTCGTTTTTTATATTGGCAATTACAATGGCATTTACATCAATATCAATTTTAACGGGTATTTCTAATTTCCCCCATAACAACGAGAGTGTTACCGAGTTTTCTGATTTGTTTAAAAAAGCATAACTAAGCCACTCGGTATGTTGGTGTACTTTTGGGGTTACCTCTACACGCAAAGCATCCTCTTCTTTTTTATAAAAATAGCTACCCCACGAGGTATGGTTTTTCGAGAATATTATAGTCCATTTATCTTTTGTAGGTATCATGTGTAAACCGTATGTGCCTGCGGGTAGAGATTGCCCGCCTACGCTTACATTGTGGGTAAATGATATTACGGTATTCTCGTTTGCACCTGCCCGCCAAATTTTATCATAAGGCACTAAACCGCCCCATACTGTACGGTCTTTAACCGCAGGACTATGGTAGTTTACCTGTATATTGGTGAGCCCAATTTTTTGTATTACTGATGCTTGCGGACTTGCTTTGGGTAGTGTAATAGTATTTTGTGCAAACACACTCACTGTAAAAAGAAAAAGGAGTATTGTACTTAGTTTTTTCATGGAAATAGAGTAATTAGTTTCATATACAAAGCATATATTATACCAGTATTATCACTTCCTGTCTGTTTTTGATAAACACCCTATTTTAAGCGATGAAAGAGTGGGCTGAACTATCCACTTCCCTTTTGTAAAGTATAATCTTTGATTGATTTTTAGAAAAAAACTTAGAGGCTTAGAAATAACTCGCCAAAAATCTTTTTTTCGGCGGCACTTAAATCACGCAAATAAATAAGATTTTCTCGCCCATCTATTTGGATAACCTCTTTTGCATGAAGCGGAAAGGGATTTTTATGAAAAATGGCTACCAAACGTTGCTCATAAAAAATAAGTTTTAATCTCTCTATGGGGTTTTTAAAATCCAACCCTTTTATATCGTTTAGCTGGAAAGCAATAAAGCCACTATCTTCCGTTGATACGAAAAAATTATATTTGGTAATATCGGGCAGTACATCAGTATAGCTTATCTTGCTTTGTGTAGAGTCTATTAGTTGTACTAATCTTTTTTCGGGTATCCAATTGGTGTCTATTTGTGAGGCACGTATATAGCCTATCAATTCAAAGGTTACCGTTTTATCGGTATAGTTGTATAAGCCCTGCAATTTTAGTTTGCCGTATATCCTGCCTACTTCATGTACTTTGCCTGTACTATACAGCCTTGTGCGAGGGTTGAGCTCTAAGGTATATTCATCAAAATTTTGGGTAGCGGTACTAACTACGGTTACAATTTTTGCCCAGCCGTTTTTATACTCGGCTACATAAACATTGCTGCCAGCATACAGCCGTGCTAAAGCACGTTCACTTGGTGCTTGGTACACTTCCACATTTTTGCTTATCCTTTCGGCAAGCAAAGTGCCTGAAAAAATGAGGCTAAGAAAAAGGAGTAGTAATTTTTGCAAATTAGGCTTTCAAACTATTGTTACTACAAAATTAGCAATAAATAAGCCATTCAAGAAAAAACGAAGCTGTTGAGTATGTTTTTTGCTATTTTTAGTCTTTTGTTTTTAGTAAAAATAAAATTATTTACTGCTCTATCATTTTAACCAATTCCTCATCAAAAGGTTTTGTTTTTGAGCCGAAGTGAGCCATTAGATTGCCGTTTTCATCCACCAAAAACTTATTAAAATTCCAGCTTACTTTATAGTTGTTTTTACCGTTGTTTTCTTTTTTGGTTAACCACTGATAAACGGGGTGTTGATTTTTTCCTTTCACTTCAATTTTTTCTGTCATTAAAAAGGATACTCCGTAATTTTTTTGGCAAAAATTTTCAATTTCTTCTGCTGTGCCTGCTTCTTGCCCCAAAAACTGGTTGCAAGGAAACCCAATAATCACTAATTTATCTTTGTACTTCTCGTGTAGTTTTTGCAAATTTTTGTACTGGTATGTATATCCGCATTTGCTTGCTACATTAACACATAGTACTTTTTTGCCTTTATAGTTTGCAAAGTTTAGCGAGTCGGTTCCGTCTAAACTTATAATAGTTAAATCGTGAAAATCTATTCCTTTCAGCTCACCTGCTTTACGTGCAGGGTTTTTATCGTTTTTTGGCAGTGTAAATGCTATTGCAATGCCTGCTACTATTGCTAATACTATGGTTATACCTATCACTTTTTTCATGCTTTTTTAAATGGGTTATAAGGATAGCAAAATTAACACACTTTATTATACTAACATGAGTTTGATATAAGTTTTTGGTTTTGCCTCACCCGAAATTATAAGTGAGGCACAATTACCACAAGCCCCTACCAATGTAGTGCCGTTTTTACTTGTACCACAATTTGGCTTCCCCATAAGGGGGAAGGGTACTTATTTGGTTGTGCTAATAGTGGGGAGGGGGTTATAAAGATAGATTCCTGCCTTCGCAGGAAATGAATAGAAGGGAACAGGAATGAAGGCACACTCGTCATTGCTGTACTGCTACCACTGCGAGTTTTTTGAACACAAAAATTTTTAGCGCAACAAAGTGATATTGCCCGCAAGGTTTTTTATGATATTATTTGCCCCCGAATAGCGAAGCATATAAATATAAACCCCATCAGGGCTGGGCGTGCCTTTAAAAGTACCGTCCCAATTATCATCAATATCATTGGTAGTAAATATTACCTCGCCCCAGCGATTGTATATGATTAGCTTAAAGGTTTTAATACTACCATAAACAATTTGAAATTTGCTATTCAGTCCATCATCGTTTGGGGTAAAGGCATTGGGAACCCATATTACAGGGTCGAAATTGAAAACTATCTCATTAGACCAACTGGTATCGCCATTTCCGCCATTCTCGTACCCTTTGATACGGTATCGCTGCGAAAAATTATCAAATCCATCAGTATATGAGTCTATGGTGTCGCTTCCTTGATCTTTTGATAGGAAGTAGGCAGGATTAAAATCATTACTTCTATATACTTCGTAGTTGCGTACTCCATTTGCCCAGCCTTTATACCTCGTCCAGTTAATAAATACTGAGTATAAATCGTCATTAAATTTATCTCCTGTTAATAAAATACTAGTATGTACATCGGAGAAGATATCTCTATTGCATAAATTTTGAGATTTTATTCTATAATCAAAAGGAGTAGCATCGGTATTGATGTTTTTATCAGTAAAGGTAAACTCTTCTTTAGGTATTGTACCCACCGATAGCCAGTTGCCAGTACCTGCAACACTACGTTGTATAGTAAATGGAGTATTGAACCGAGGGGCGTTGTTTAATTCCCACATAGTTTCCATTCTATTATCAGGGAAACCCACCGAAACAAAACGCATTTTTAGTTCAGGATTATCAGCAAAAACAGCAATAGAAATGGTATCTCCAAGGCAACCCTTGTCAGATGATTCAATTACTTGGAGGGTATTATCTTGTTGCCCCGACCAATCTACATTAATGGTAGGCGTTCCATTACCGCTATTAATAGTGCCACTATTTATAAACCAATTAAAGGTAGAGGTTGCAAAGCCAGTAGTGGTGTAGTTTCTATTGATATAAAATGGAAAGCAAACAATGCTATCGCCTGCTATGGGTGTAGTGGTTGGTTTTATATTAACGATAACTACTGAATCTACTACCAAATTGGTACAGCTATCTTTTGTTATTTCTAATACTGAAAGGGTAAACTGTCCGTTTAAAGTCCAATTTATAGTTACCGTGTTTGTTCCTTGCCCTGCTATGTTTGATGAATCACCATTAATTTGCCAAATGTATGACGAGCCAGCAAAACCATTTAGCGTGTAGTGATATTCACCCGTTGATTGGCACAGCACAAAAGTGCCCACAATTTCATTGGCTTTGGGTATAGGGTTTATAACTACTGGCAGCCTTGAGGGCAGGCTAATACACTCCCTATCATTAATAGAGTCGTAGCTTCTTTCTATTACCTCCACATATCCGTTGCCTTCAGCACCCCAGTTTACAAGGATAAAATAAGCACTATCATCTTTATTTTTTGCGCCGCCGCTAAGTGTCCAAAAATATTGTGAACCATTGGTATTAATTACCTCGTAGCGTTCGCCAGAAGTAAATTCGCATACGGAGTTATCGCCAATAGGTATAATAATTTTTAGCTCGTATTCTTTTTCTACTCGGTAGCTAATAGTATCACCTATACAGCCCCATTTCAGTGTTTCTATTACTTTTACAAAGCCTGTACCTATCTCGCCCCAGTCCACTGTTATTTCAGAAGTTCCTGTTCCGCTGGCAATTACACCCCCTTCTACAAACCACTGGTAGGTGGCTCCGTTTGCAGGGATAATATAATAACGTACTCCTGATATATTGGGGCATACAGATGGGCTACCAAATAGTGTATCTACTAAAGGTTTGGTGATAACAACAGGAAACTTATTAGTATCGCCAACACATCCAGCAGTATTGGTTTCAAGCATAAATATTTCGGCATTGCCTATTGTACCCCAGTTCACTGCTATTTGATTGGGTTGTGGTTGCGCTATAATAGTACCCCCCCCGCTTATAAACCACTGGAAAGTACTACCTGCAACAAAAGGAACTTGATATATGCTATTAGTAGTAAACTCGCAAATGGTATCATTACCCGCAATGTTTCTTAAAGGAGGCTTAACCGATATATTTATCAAAAGCTCGGCGGGTATGCCCACACAACCACCCACGCTGGTTTCTATAACTCGTATCCTACCCACTCCTGCAACATCCCAATTCACTACTACCGAGCTTTGGTCATCAGCACCTGAAATAGTTCCGCCAATTACCGTCCACTGGTATTTATGCCCTGCTGTAAAGGGTATTGAGTAGGTTTCTCCAGCTCCTTTTTCACACACATTTATTGGACCAGTTATATTTTGTTGACCAATAAAAGGTTCGACTATAATATTAAAGGTTACGTTTCTGTTTTTTGGCGGGCAACCATCATCAATAGCTTCTACAACAAAGTTATATGCGCCATTCCTAGCTTGGTCGCAACTGGGTGTCCAGCAAAATTGTGAGCGAACTACCGTTGAATTAGTTTTGGTAGTAAATGTTGCCACAGGTCCTTTCCAGCCTGTTGCTCCAAAAATATCTCCTTTACCGTTTATGGTTACTTTTTGGGCAACTTGATTATTACCAATTTTATTAAGGTCCTTATCACTCGCTTCAATATCAAAACATATGGTATTGCCTGCTTGTACAGTTCTATTAAAATTGCCTGTTGTTGGGGCTATATTGGGCTTGTTATTAGGACTGCAAGAAATAACAATCATTTGCACATCCAAGCGTATAGTACTTAGTGCTACACCATTTCTCCACTCTGTAACCTCAATAGCCAAAGCATACCTACCCAAATTAGGAGATAGCATTGTAGTTAAGCCATTGTAGGGATTTATAGCTACTAACCCATTTGTGCCAAAGGGTTGAGCTGAACTATGCCCGCTACTAGAACGGTAACGAACATTGGTAAAAGGGATGGCTATATTACTTGGCGGGGTAAAAGTAGGGTCATTTTGATCTTTCCCGCTCCAAGGGTGTACTAACCTGTACGAAAGCGAATCACCATCAGGGTCTGATGCCCCATTAAAGTATATAGTAGTATCGTTTTGGCAAATATAAGGGGCTGGAACACCAGTAAAAAAGGGCGAACTATTCCTAATATTTGTAGGTGGAATAAAGGCATAATATGTTTGCCCCATATCATCAATAATATTTTGCTGCGTATTTCTACAACACCGTTTCCATACTAAATGGTATCCAAAATCTGACCTAGGCAAATCTATTAAACGGCTATAGGTAGCCTCTCTTATACAAACAATGGGAGCATCTGGGCAGTTTGCACCACGTGGAGGGTCAACAGCTACTTCCGTCAGTTTGTTAAAAGAAAATACACGAACTAAACTTCTACTATTAGTGGCATTGTACACACCCATTGAGATTATATCATCAAATGCAACGTTTGATGCAGCACAGTCTCTATATACCTTTAGTGTAACACGGTATTGAAAATTACCATTACCCAAACGCCCAACATATTCATAACTCATGCTTCCACCCACCAAGTGTGTTGCCTGTGTTGACAATGCAATACAACAAAGTGAAAAAAGCGATATAATATGTTTAATATTGAGTAGTCTCATTAACCGTTATACATACAATTTACAATATTTATTCCAAAGTATGCTATTACTTATGGTAGAACTAAAATAAAAGCAATATGTTGTATCAAATAGTATAAATTATACAATAATAATAGTTATTTACCTCCACCAAGGATTAGGCATATCAAAATTAGCGAATAAGGGTAATATTTCCTTTTCGTATTTTAATAAGATTATCACCACCAGTATAGCGAATAAGGTAGGTATATATGCCTTCGGGGCTTTTTTTATCTTTATACGTGCCGTCCCAGCTTTTTTGAGTGCTATTACTTTCAAAAACCCGCTCTCCCCATCTATTAAAAATTTTAATATTGAATGATTTTACCGCACCAGAAACAATGAGAAACTGCGGATTAAAACCATCATCATTTGGGGTGAAGGCATTGGGTACCCACAGTACAGGGGCAAACCGTATTTCTACCTCGTTTGACCATGTGGTGTCGGGGTTTACCTCATTCTCCCATGCTTTTATTCTATACCGTTGCACAAAATTTTTCAAACCATCATCATATCTATTAGTAGTGTCTGTACCCACACCTCCTGAAAACTGAAATACTAATTCCTCATCGTTTCGCCTATACACTTCGTAGTTTCTTACTCCATTCTCCCAGCCAATATATTTAGTCCAATCTATTTGACTTTCAAACCTTTCAGGCTCTATTATTTTAAGCAAAATATTGGTATGTGTATCACTATAAAAATTTTGGTTGCACAGGTTTATCCCTTTTATTCTATACTGAAAGGCATTAGCATCAGTAAAAATATTAGTATCATTATAAGCAAACTCGTTTCTTGCTACTGTATCTACCCTTTGCCAAGGGTCGTCTGGGGTGGCTGTTGCAAGTTTTCGCTCAATGGCGAAATTTCTGTTATACAACGGGGCATCATCAAGCCACCAATCTAAATGAATAAAATTATCGGGTAAACCAACGGTAATAAAATTAATATCCAGTTTAGGGTTATCAGCAAATACCGAAGTAGAAACAGTATCACCAGCGCACCCATCTTTTGATGTTTCTACAACGGCAATGGTATTGTTGCTTTGTCCGCTAAATGTGGTATAAATAGTATTTGTTGCATCTCCACTATCAATAGTACCGCTATTAATAAACCACTTAAATGTAGAACTATCTAAACCAGAAGTACGGTACTGAATGGGTGAAAAATTAGGAAAACAAACAATTTTAGCCCCTATTATGGGTGCTGTTTTGGGCTTGGGTGTTATTTTTATTAGTGCATCTGTTTTATCGCCTACACAACCATATATACTTGTTTCAATAACATCAATATTATATTTACCAGTATCTGTAATGTTTACCCCCACTGTTTTTGTGCCTTGCCCTGTAAACCCAAGGGTATCATTATTCAGTTTCCAACTATAAGTAGAACCAGCAAACCCATTAAGGGTATATTGTTGACCTATATCGCCTTCGCATACTTTAAACTTACCATTAATAATATCTGCTTGTGGAATGGGGTGCAAAACAATATCTAATATAACAGGTGCGCCAATACAAGGAATATTATTAATTGAATCATAACTAATTTCAAAAACACTTATTTCAGCATCTCCAAATTTTTCCCAATCAACAATTACATTATTAGTGCTATCATCCTGAATAACACTACCACCAGTGGCTTGCCAAAAATATTCAGAGCCTTTGGTATTTACCACAGTATAGGGAATGCCTTGGGTAAACTCGCACATACTATCATTACCAACAGGTCTAAACCCTTGTAAAACATGATTCTTTATAATATTTATCTCAACCAAGTTACCTATGCAACCCCATTTGGTGGTTTCTACCATTTTTACCTTGCCCGTACCTATTCCACCCCAATCTATAATAACGGTGTCATTGCCGTTTCCATTAGCTATGGTGCCTCCCTCAACAGACCATTGATAGGTAGAGCCAAAAGTGCCATTATAGGCTATATACTCCAATCCCTTAATATTTGGACAAACCGATTTGCTGCCATAAATACTATCTGCCAACGGTTTAGTAATGGCTATATTTTTCCAATTAGTATCGCCCACACAACCAAAATTTGTGGTTTCATAAACGCCTACTTGGGCATTGCCCACCGCCCCCCACTGCACAGTGGCTTGGTGTGGCATAGGGTTACTTTCTATAGCCCCCCCACTGGCAAACCAAGTATAGGTACTGCCACTTGTAGGCAAAATTTCATACAAGTTGTTATTGCTAAACTGGCAAACAGTATCAGCAGGTAAATTTAATTTTGCAGGGTATGCTCCTATTTGAACTGGATACACATATTGTGGCGATTTACACCCAAGCAAATTTGTTTGGGTTAACAGCAAACTATCATTGCCAGGTGCACCCCAATTAACCTTTACAGTAGCATCAGAATCAGACCCAACAATAGCTCCCTCTCCAGTTTCCCACTTATATTTTAGCCCTACAATATCAGGAGTTGTATATATTTTAGCGGTATCGTTTTCACAAAGAATAGCCGACCCTGAAAAGGATACCTGCCCTAAAAATTTATTTACTGTAATGCTAAAGGTTACATTTTTGCTTTTGGGCGGGCAACCATTATCCATAGCATTTACAACAAAAGTATAGGGGGTAGCGTTCCCTTGCTCGCAACTTGTTGTCCAGCAAAATTCTGATGTTACAGTGCCTTTTGCCGTTTTTGTAGTAAAAGTAGCTTTAGGACCTTGCCAATTTGGGTCATCACCAAAAACACTTCCACTGGCACTTAATACAATGTCTTGTGCGGGAACATCGGCATCAGAAGACACTATATTAAAACAAATAGTTTCGCCAGCATTAACAGTTTTATTAAACGAACCTATTTGAGGTGCTATCAATGGAGTATTTCCCGTGCAAACAATGGCTATAATTTGCACATCGCGCCGTATAGTGCTTAATGCTACTCCATTTCTCCATTCAGTAACTTCAATAGCCATTGAGTAAAGCCCTTGTTGGGGGGCTAACATAGTAGTGAGTCCCGTAGAAGTTTCAATTTCAGCAACACCATTAATGTTAAACGGAAGTACACCGCTAAAGCCAATCCGATAAGTTACAGCGGGCAAAGGCAAATTAAGTGTGAGTGGTGGACTGGGTTTTGGATTAGTTGATGACCCGCCTCGCCAAGGGGCAACTATTTTATACGATAATGAATCGCCATCAGCATCGGTAGCACTATTAAGGTAAGTAGTTGAATCGTTTATACATATATAGGGCGCAGGTACGCCTACAAATTTGGGCGAGCTGTTTACAATATTTGTAGGTGGGATAAGAGCATAGTACGATTGCCCATTATTATCAGGTATGTTTATTTGACCAGTGTTTCTACAACACCGCGCAAATATTAAGTGGTATCCTATGGTAGATTTGGGTAGGTCTATGGTTTTGCTATATATTCCCTCTTCAATACACACTTTTACATTGCTTGGGCAATCTGCCCCTTGAGGTGGATCAACCTTTTTTTTAGATAGTAGTGTAAAACTAATATTTTGATATTTAGAATTAGTAAAGTCGTTGTTATATACCCCAATAGTAATAGTATTGTCTAATTGGGTAGTAGCATTACAGTCCCTATAAAGCCTTAATGTTACCCTGTATCTTACAAAATTTCCAAAAACGCCTATACGCTCATAATTCATACTACCCCCAATAAGGTGGGTTGCCCTGCCTTCAATGCTAAAAAAGCATAGTATTAGTAGTAGTATTAGTTGTTTTGTTAGGCGTTGCACAAGCTATTTATGGTATATACAAAGTAAGACATTTATCTGGTCAAAAATGTTGCCTTGTGTACTATTTAAAATAAGCAGTATAAAATACTATACAAAGTGGTTTAAAAAGCAGATAAAATGTTTATTTTTGCAACCCATTTAAAAAAATGGCGGGGTAGCTCAGATGGTTAGAGCGCAGGATTCATAACCCTGAGGTCGGCAGTTCGATCCTGCTTCCCGCTACCAAAATATAGAAGGCTTCCTGCGATAGGAAGCCTTTTGTATTTTGACAATGGTACAACAAATTGAAATTTCATATAATAGAGTAATATGCTTTGGGAGCAGAGGGTCGTAGGTTCGAATCCTGTCACCCCGAACAACAACAGAAAGCCTTTCAGCGAATTAACGTTGAAAGGCTTTTTTCATTTGCACAAGAGTTTACACAAGAAATCAAAAACAACTTTATTATGCCACTCGCAGTTTATTAAAATCCTATGAACTGAAATACTTAAAGGGATACTAAGGTTGGCAACTAATTTTAGGGTAACAAGGGTAAAACAAATTTAGTTTTTCCAAGGAGATTTATATAAATTGCTCACGTTATTTAACGTATCAAAATTACTATTAATGGAAATCAGAGAAAAATCTCTTGATGATTTGATGAACAATATTTTTGGTAAGCTAATCAACTTGCCATGTAAAATTGAAACAAGAAAAGGAACAAGTAGTGAATTGTCAGGGGTTTTATTATGCTTAACTAATCCTAGGGCTAGACTAAGTAGGACAGAAACCAAGGGGAAAACCTTTAGCGCTATTGGAGAGTTATTATGGTATTTATCTGGATCAAATAAACTAGATTTTATAAAATATTATTTACCTGGGTATGAGGAGTTTTCAGATGATGGAGAGACCATTTATGGTGGTTATGGACCTAGACTTATAAAACTTCATAATAAATATAACCAAATTCAAAATGTAATAAAGCTATTAAAAGAGAATCCAACCTCACGAAAAGCAGTTATTCAATTATTTGATGGGATAGATATTATTAAAGATCACAAAGATGTTCCTTGTACATGTACTTTGCAGTTCCTCGTTAGAGAAGGCAAACTTTTAATGTTTACAACTATGAGGTCAAACGACATTTTTTTGGGATTACCTCATGATTTCTTTGCTTTTACTATGCTTCAAGAGATAGTTGCAATGGCATTAGGTGTTCAGCTTGGGGAATACAAACACTTCGTAGGGAGTCTTCACTTGTATAAAAACAAACGTGAAGAGGCAGAATATTATTTGAAAGAAGGATTTCAATCTACTGTGGAAATGCCGAAAATGCCACAAAAAGACCTATTTAAAAATATTGATGAATTACTTAAAATAGAGAAAAATATTAGAGTAAATAGTAATATTACAGTTATTAATTTACAAGATTATTGGTATGATTTTGCTAGATTATTATTGATTCATAGTCATTTTATAAAAAAAAATATCAATGAAATAAATAAAATTAAATCAGAATTTTCTTACTTTGGGTATAAAACTTATGTGGATAATAGATTGGAACGGTTTTTAAGAAAAAGCAAAAATAAATTATAGTGATCAATATTTTAAGAAGTGTAATTGAGCGGATGTCAGTTTCAGAATTAGTAAGTTCAGGAATATTTTTAGAGGGCGCTCCAGTTCTTTCTTTTGGAAATATAGAAAAAGCAAAAATTGCTACTGTTGGTCTTAATCCAAGTAATTTGGAGTTTTTTGATGATAATGGTAACGAACTTGATGGTTCTAAAAGAAGGTTTTGTACTCTCAAGTCATTAAATATTTCCCATTGGAGTGAAGCGAATGAAAATGATTTGAAGAAAATTGTGGAAACAAACACTGATTACTTTCAAAGAAGCCCTTATGATAGATGGTTTAAAAAGCTTGACTTAATAATTTCAGGAACGGGTTGTTCATATTATTTCCCCTCTTTTCAAGCTTGTCATTTGGATTTAGTCCCATTTGCAACTCATCAGAAATGGGGAAGTATCTCAAATAAGGACAAGCAAAACCTTCTAAATATATCTGAAGATATATTAGGAAAGATTCTTAAGGCTTCAGATATTAAGGTAATTGTATTAAATGGAGAGTCTGTAGTAGATAATTTCAAGAAATTATCTGGAATTAATTACCATAAAACACTGATGCCTGATTGGGAATTACCAAGATTAGAAAACAAAGGTGTGAGAGGGTTCTCCTACGTTGGAGAAGTAGATGTATTAGGAGGTGAATATTTATCAAAAAAAATTAAAATTTTAGGTTTTAACCATAATTTACAAAGTAGCTATGGTGTTACTTCAGAGGTTACTACTTCAATTAAAGATTGGATAACAACACAATTAAATGAAATTGACTAATGAGAATTAAGAATGAGGAACTTAGAGAAGATATTCATACTAGTATAAATGAATTTAATGAAGATGGTATTTTATTGGGTATAGGAACCCCTCAAAGAATGGAATGTTTCCTTTTTCAGGTAATAGATAGTATGAGGAGAATAAAATATTTTGATAAAATTTCAGATAGAGATAGTAGTATTAAATTTACAGATCCATCTAAAGTAATATTTGACCCATTTAAGGCTGCTATTTGGCATAGGAACAATGATGGGATAGAGGAGGCTTTTTGGTTAACATTTCTTGCCACGCATTTTGGAAAGCATAAGAGAACAAAGTGGAAGCTTATGAAGGCATTCTATAGCAATTTAGGTAGAGATCCATTTTGGTCATGGGAAAACATCAATAATAATGTTGATGCTTTAGAAGGGTGGTTTGATGAAAATTTAGAAGCTTTAAAAGATGAAGGAATGTTTGGTAATCACAGGAAATACACAAGCATTGGTGGTACGAAGAAAAATGAAACACAGACTACTATACTAAGCTATATAAAGTGGATACAGGGCTTTGGAAGTCATGAGGTTTTAGTTAGTCTTGCAGCATCTGAAAGTAGTAGAGATCCAAAGAAATCATTTAGGTATTTTTATAATGATATGTCCAAAGTATTTGGTTTTGGAAGGACGGCTAAGTTTGATTTTTTATGTTCCGTTGGAAAACTGAAACTTGCACCAATTGTGCCTGATGATATTTATTTTTCAGGAGCAACAGGTCCTTTACAGGGTGCAAAATTGTTTTTTTTTAATAATGCAAAATACGAAATACCTATTTCAGAACTTTCTAAAATGGTTAATGATTTTGAAGAAAAATTAAACCTAAATTTCGGTATGCAAGTTTTAGAAGATGCATTGTGCAATTGGCAGAAAAAACCTGATTTATATGAATACTTTGGAGGCTAGACGATACTTATAGATTAGCTATACTATCCCAACTATATCTTCTTTTGTAGGAATTTAAATATTTGAAGCTAATGTATTCGTGAAACTGAAGTTGACCAACAATTATACCTGGTGAAACATTCATTTCATTGGCAAACGAAATAATGCCTCTTTTATTTCTTTGTAATGTTGCTAGTCTTTTTCTATGGGATTCAGGAACTAAGACTTCTCCAGCAAATAAATTTGCTTCTCTTTCTTCTTCTTCAACTCTTATTTTTTGATAATGATCATCTTCGATAAAGATTGTTCTCTTATCTCCATGAAGTAATAAGTGTCCAGCTTCATGAAAAAATGTGAACCAAAACTGATCATCTGATAGATATCTAAAGCTTAATTGAATTAAAGCTTTATTATCTGAAATAAACCTTGTAGCACCACTAGCCTTGATCCCTTTGGGGCAGGGGGTAACAGCAATAGAAACACCGCATTTAGCACATATCTCTTTTAGTTTTGGGATAAAATCTATAGGATTTTTTATTCTTGATAATGGTTTTATTTGTTCAAAAGCTTTTTCAAATTTTTCAGGATCCCATTTGTTGCAATTGATTTTTAAGCCTTCAATTTCACCTTGTCTAAGCCATGCTATGTTTGCTCCTATTTCAAAGCTGAATTTTTGTGATTTTCTAAAGCTAGTTTTTGATAGAAGAGTTTCATATTTCTCCTGCCATACATCAATATTAGCAACTCCAAAGAAAGATAAGAGAGATTCTAGATGATTTTTTCCAGCTGGGAGCCAATTAAACTTAATCATTTCTTTTACTGGGAATTCTTTCTGCCATTCATCTTCTTTAATTCTTGAAATATGACATAAATCTTCTCTATACTGCTTCTCTCTATTTATCCAGAATGAAGCAGATGTCCCTAAATTCTCTTCAAGTTGGGACGCAATCTCATCGGTAATTGAGATTCTCCCTTCAATAAGATTTCTTACAAAACCTGGTGTATTACCAATCTTATTGGCAAATACTGAAAAAGAAAGGTTTTGTTCATTGAGTATTTCTACCAATGTTTCTCCTGGACTTGATGCCCAATTTGGTTGAAAATTCGTTGCGTTACTCATTTTTAAGTTTTTTTATTTCTAATAATTTGATTCGTCTTACTAAAGACCAATCAATATTATCGTCTCCTCCTTTTGGAGTGTATATATGATTACAACAAAAAACTAGCTCATGACCTTTTTGCAGGCTTATTTTACAAAAAGAACCATTTTCATTTTCGAAAGGCATTGGGTTGCCAATAGGTAATTCTTGTATATTTTTTGCTGCTCTGATATCTGAAAGTCTTCTCCTTAAAGATATACTCAATTCTTCTCCTAGTTTGTTAGTAGCTTTTTTACTATCCTCACAAATTTCTCTTAATTCTTTATTTTCAAATGCAAGTTCCACTTTGATAAACCAAACCGCAAAATACTGGATTTTACTTGATTTTGGACAGAAGTAGTTATTAACAAATGTGTGCTTAATAGAATTTATAGTTCTAAGTAGTGAAATAAATTAAAACCTCTCTTTTTTTGATTTTCTTTTTAAAAAACCCACCACACTTTTATCTCTATACCCCGATTTCACTATTACACCAGTAGTGGCGTTTTTAATAGTTGCCCACTCTTCTATGAGTAGAATTCCACCATTTTCTACAACAATTCCGTCCAAGCATCCGTCCCACTTGCTGAATTAAGTAATGCCCCAGTAGAAAGCGTTAAAGTAATTCCACTTGGCACGGTAATTTTTTTCCCGCATTAAATGTTACGGTAGAGGTAATCGTGCAACTTGAAGTTAATGTAATATCATTATTACCTGTGCCAGTAGGGACACGCCCTGCTTTTACAAATTTAGTGATTAAACTTTAATAAATAAGTTTCTCCTTTTGATATGCTCACTGCTTTTATTCGCCCTTTTTTGGCAAAACGGTTAATTATAAAAACTAAAAATGCTATTGCAACACTACAAAATGCAAATTCCTATAATGACGTTAAAGATATGGATGTACCTTCAATTCTTGAGCTAAGTCGAAAGGCGGGCAGCCATGCTACTCAGTGACTATCGTCATTGCGAGATAATCTTCTTAGGTTAGCGTGGCAATCTGTTTCATTCGGGCAGGCAAATCTGTATGATGTGATGGCAAAGGTTGCCTCGGAAGACCTCGCAATGGCGGGTAAGGCTTCAACCTGTTGCAAGAAAATGCCTGAACGGCATAGGTACGGCATCACTTTTTTATTATCATTAAATTTTAAAAGTATTACATATTTTGCCCTACTCATATTGAATAGGGTTTAAACACTATTTGTCAAGCACAATCATCACCTGATTTTTCTCTACTTTATCGCCTGCTTTTATTTCAATAGAGTGTACTATGCCATCAGCAGGAGCTTTTAATACATTTTCCATTTTCATGGCTTCTAAAATCAAAACTGCGTCTCCTTTTTTAAATTCAGTGCCTACTTCAACCAATACTTTTAAAACCAAACCAGGCATAGGTGCTTTTATATCGTTTACCTTATTAGAGGCAAGGTTTGCCATTCCCATTTTTTCTAAAAGTATATCAAAACGGTCTTTTATGGCAACGGTATTTTTTTGTCCGTTTACTATAACTGTATAGGTTTTTTCGTCCTCGCTGGGATGTTCAGTAACTTCAACATTATACGATTTGTTGTTTAGCAACAAGTGCATACGGTGTTTATCAATCTTATAAACATCGGGGGTTATTGTTTCATCGTTTATTTTAATTTGCTCATCCTCTTCGGTGATTGTATAATCGTGTTTATCGTTTACTTTTGCCTTTATCATTAGGATATAGTTTCTGCAAAAATCAACAAAACTCGACAAAACTCAAAAGATAAAAAACCGATGCGTAAATTACTTCTTCCCCTTGTGGCAGGCATATTAGTTATTGCTGCTTGTAAAACCTCGAAAAAGGCTGCTAATAATGTGGCAGATGTTAATAGCCAAGCCTATAAAGATTCTATTGCCGCAGCAGAAATGTTTGCGAAATACGAAGAGGAAGCAATTGATGACGATTTTCCTGACAATAAGGCTTTAATAGAGTTGGATGAGGAGTGGGAAGTTACTGCACCTGCTAATAATAAATTAGAAGTATATAAAGCAAGTAAAACCCATACTATTGATATTATACATACTAAACTTAAAGTAAAATTTGACTATGAAAAGCAATATATGTATGGCAAGGCATATATTACCCTGAAACCCTATTTTTATCCTACGGATATAGCAGTACTTGATGCTAAAGGGTTTGAAATATTAGGTGTTTTTGAAATAGATAAGAAGAAAAATACTACGCCACTAAAATACGAATATAGAGATTTAGCCAAATTAGAAATAAACTTAGGGCGCATATACAAAGCCAATGAAAAGATAACCATTTTTATTAACTACGTAGCAAAACCAAATGAGTTGCCAAATGGCTACGGCGATGCTTTTGACCCTACTAAAGAAGCAATTACAGAAGATAAAGGGCTGTATTTTATCAATCCTGAGTTAAAAGAAAAAAACAAACCTCGCCAAATATGGACACAAGGCGAAACAGAAAGTTCATCGTGCTGGTTTCCTACGTTCGATTCTCCTAATGAGCGTATGACGCAAGAAATTTTTATAACCGTTGATACTCCTTATGTAACCCTATCAAACGGCAAGCTAATGTCATCTAAAAAAAATGGGGATGGCACACATACCGACCACTGGAAACAAACCTTGCCACACGCACCCTATTTAGCTATGATGGCGGTGGGCGATTTTACTATTGTAAAAGATAAATGGCGCAATGTGCCTGTGCATTATTATGTAGAAAAAGAATATGCCAAGTATGCTAAAATGATATTTGGGAACACCCCAAAAATGATAGATTTTTACTCGAAAAAATTAGGTGTTGATTACCCTTGGGATAAATACCACCAAGTGGTGGTGCGCGATTTTGTGTCGGGGGCAATGGAAAATACGGGGGCAGTAATACATTTTGATTTGCTGCAACACGACGACCGTATGCACATAGACCAGCCTTTAGAAGAAGTAGTAGCACACGAGTTGTTTCACCATTGGTTTGGTGATTTGGTTACTATAGAAAGCTGGGCAAACATACCTCTTAATGAAAGTTTTGCTACCTATGGCGAGTACTTATGGTTTGAACACGCTTATGGACGTGAAGAAGCAGATAACCACTTAAATACGAACCTAAGAACGTACTTAAATGAGGCGAACAATAAAAAAGTGCCGTTAATACGTTTTAACCATGAAAAGCCTTTGGATATGTTTGATGCTCACAGCTATCAAAAAGGAGGGCGTGTTTTGCATATGTTGCGCAAGTATGTTGGCGATGAAGCCTTTTTTAAAGCATTAAATGTATATCTAACAAAAAATAAATTTAAAACGGTAGAGATGCACCAGCTTCGTATAGCTTTTGAGGAAGTTACTGGCGAAGATTTAAACTGGTTTTTCAATCAGTGGTTTTATAAAGCGGGGCATCCTGTTTTAAGTGTAATTCACGATTATGATGCTGAAGCAGGCTTGTACACTATAAAAGTAATTCAAATACAGGAGGGTGAAAATGTACCTAAGGTGTATCGCCTACCCGTAAAAATTGATATACATAATGCTGACGGTACTAAACGCACCGAAGATGTAGTAATTGACGAAGGCTATGAAAAGTTTGAGTTTTTTGTGGATACTAAACCTACTTGGGTAAATTTTGATGCTGAAAAAATGCTGCTGTGCGAAAAAACAGAAGTAAAAGATGATGCACAATGGATAGAGCAAGCCGCAAAAGGAGCTTTGTTTATGGATAGATTGGAGGCAGTGGAGCAAGCAGAACTAAACAGCGAGAATAATGATAGTGGTGAATTCATAAACGGACTGATAAGAGCTAGCATAAGCGATAAATTTTGGGCAATGCGCAACAAGGGTGTAAATCTTATTAAGGAGTTGGATTTGATTGAGGAGAGAGGCTATAAAAAGCGTATTGCTTTTATGGCAGAGAATGATAAAAAATCGACAGTACGTAGAAGTGCTTTAGCACTTATTACTACGGTAAAAAATAAAGAAGATATCCCTTTATACAAAAAACTACTTACTGATTCATCGTATTTTGTAGTTGGGGAAGCAATAATGGGTTTGGCAAAATTAGATAGTGTTGCTGCCGTTGATTTTGCAGAAAAATCATATAAAAAGGAGAAAAATATCCAAATGGGATACTTGTACTTGTATATTTTAGGCAAGTACGGTGTACAAAACTATATGCCTTGGTTTGAGGAGGCAATTACCGAGAGAAAAGGGGGAGAAATCGGCTATCTATTGCTTAGCAGTATGGGTACACATATGCTAAACGGTAATGACGCAAGAGTTTTGAAAGGGCTTAATTTGTTAGAAAGTATGGATGATGGTGGAAAGCAAAGCAGGTTTCTGGTTTTTGTAGTTTTTAACATTAAAGAAGAGGTAAACAAAAAATATTTACCAGCTTATAAAGCATTGTTAGAGAAACGAAAAGGTAATACCTTGTCGGCCGATGAAGAGAAGAAAATGGTAATGTTAAACAAAATTCTTTCTAAAACTGGAGGGCTTGAGAAGTTGGAGGAAGAAGAAACCATTGAAAAAATAGAAGATTAATAAACCTCTAAGCAAAAAATAATAGTAAGCCTTGTACTTTATAGTATGAGGCTTTTTTTGTGCCTTAGCTATTGCTATCTTTTTACATTAGCAGCTACTTAAAAAGTGTAGATTTGAAGTTTTAAAATAGTATCTTTTTAAAGTGCAAAATAATTGTGAAGTAATAACCATTGGCGATGAGTTGCTGATAGGGCAAGTAGTAGATACCAACTCGGCTTGGATAGGGCAAGAGCTTAACAAAATTGGGTTAGAAATAGTACAAAAAACGGCTATTAGCGATAGCTCTGAGCATATTATTGCTGCTTTGGATAGTGCTAAAACACGTGCGAATATAATTTTGATAACGGGCGGTTTAGGTCCAACAAAAGATGATTTAACCAAGCACACCTTGGCACAGTATTTTAACTGTGAGTTTCGTACTGATGCGGTAGTGGAGCAGCATATAATAGAAATTTTTAAGAGGTCTAATCTTCCCGTTATTGATGCTAATATGCAACAAGCAGATGTACCTGAAATTTGTGAAACTATTTTTAACGAGCTGGGTACTGCGCCTGGGATGTGGTTTGAAGTGAATGGGCAAATATATGTATCTATGCCTGGTGTGCCTTATGAAATGAAGGCAATGATGGAAAACTTTGTGCTTCCCAGAATTAAAAAACTGGGTAAGCACCAGCATATTATCCATAAAACATTGATGTGTATGGGTATTGGAGAATCTTTTTTAAGTAAAGAAATAGAGAGCATAGAAAATAATTTGCCCCCCTATATAAAGTTGGCATACCTGCCTAATTACAGTATTGTGCGGATGCGTTTAACAGCAAGGGGAAGCAATGAAACAGTACTGCAAAAAGAGATAGATGAAATTGTTGAACAAATTTATGAAAAAGTAGGCGAATATATTGTTATTGATGAGGATACCCCTATGCAAGAGCTTGTAGGAAACTTGCTAAAAGAAAAGGGAAAAACCATAGCCACTGCCGAAAGCTGTACAGGAGGTTTTATAGCGTACCAACTAACAAGTATTGCGGGTAGCTCGGCTTATTATAAGGGGTCTATAATAGCGTATAACAATGGTGTGAAGGTAAACCAACTGGGTGTTGCGCAGCAGGTGTTAGATACGGTTGGGGCGGTTAGCCAAGAAACTGTAGAGCAAATGGCAAAAGGAGTGATGGAAAAACTGGAAACAGATTATACAATTGCAGTAAGTGGTATTGCTGGACCCAGTGGATGGACAGAAAAAAAGCCTGTGGGCACTGTTTGGGTTGCAGTAGCAAACGAGAGCGGTATAGTGGTTTCAAAAAAGTATAAATTTCGTGGTACGCGGCTATCTATTATAGAGCGTAGTGCTATAATGGCTTTGGATATGGTGCGTAAACTTATTATTGAAGTTGGATAGAGTAGCTATTTTATACATTAACCCGTTGTGCAAATGAATATCAGCGTTTTTATTAGTGGTTAGTTAGTGGCTTTTTGAATGGTGGTAGGGCTGTCATAATCACGGTAGTGTCCACCACCCCTAAGTCGTCCTCTCCTGCACCCAAAGCAGGAGGGGAAACCAGCCGTACGAGCTAAGTATCGATACTAAACAACACACTAAGTTATGGGTACTGCACCCTCCTTAGGAAAGGGACTTTATGGTAATTATACTTTCACCACAAAACTGGGTGAGGTTATAAGGAAACAGGTATAGCAATAACATTATTGAACAAATAATAGAATAATGCACTACGGGTTGCATTACTAAAATTTCGATATAATTAATTTTGCTTCTATATTTTGTGTTTTTTGCAAAAAATCAATAAAAATATTTGTATTGTAAACAAAAATGAGTGATAATTTGATATAATATAAATGTTTTTGTTAAATTTGTGGTGGAAACTAAAGTAGATTTAATGGAAGAACTAAATAAAGTATATAAAGAAATTGCTCGCAGGAAAGGCTTAACACTTCAAGAAGTGAGTACTAAACTTACAATGAGCTATCAAAACTTAAATAGGTTGCTCACCGCTAATGATATTAAATACTCACAACTAAATAAACTTGCTGGCGCAATTGATGAGCCGATAGAAACACTGCTTAATGTACTCTCGCATCGGTATGAAGGGGATAAAAAACCAAAACCCTACCAAATTAAAGATGTGCCTGTGGATATGGTAAGCGAGCCAAAAATACCTTACTACAATATTGATGTAACAGCATCGGCATTTCCAGTGTTTGCTGATGAACGCGAAGAGCCAGAGTATTTTATGTCTATACCTGCTTTTAAAAATTGTGATTTTGCCGTACCTATTTATGGGGATAGTATGTATCCAAAAATTAAAAACGGGCATATTGTTGCTGTAAAAGAGGTGAAAAACAAAGCCGTAATATTATACGGTGAGATATATTTAGTAATTACCGAAGATTATCGCACTGTAAAGTACATTCGTAAACATTTGAGTGAAAAAGAGAAAGTTTTGCTGTGTAGCGAGAATCCATCGTTTGATGATGTGGAAATACCCATTGATTCTATTTTACGCCTGTATAAAGTGCGTGGGCAAATTTCTATAAATGTAAATTAAATGTGGGTTGGGAATAAGTTGTTTTTGATTAAAAGAACACAATAGTTCTAACTGGTTAAAGTCAGTTCTTTTAATAATTAATAGTTTGAAGCAGGACTTAGTTCCCGTTTTAGACTGTAATCACAATAGAATTTCAATCCTATATATTTTTAAACAAAAAAACGGGCGGATAATTTATCCGCCCGTTTTTATTTATTAATTTTAAGTATTTAATACTTCTTTTTTGTGTAGCCGCCATTGCGTGCTTTTCGCTTGCCACCATCATTAGAGCCGTAGCGTTTTTTACCACCGTAGCCTCCACCATCTCTGCTACCGCCATATCCACCACCACGGTTTCCGCCGCCTCTATTTCCGCTGCCATAGCCTCCACGTCCGCCGCCGCCTCTGTTGCTTCCACCACGTCCACCGCCGCCGCTTCTTCCTTCTTCTAATTCTACTCTCACTTGGCGGTTTTCAAACTCAACACCGTTAAGGTTGGCTTGCACCTCATCTACCGCACTTGTATCAATCTCGAAAAAAGAAAAAGTGTGTTTCACATCTATTCTTCCAATTTTATAATTGCCTAAACCATGACGGTTAATAAATTTAAGTAACCCCGTTTTATCTAAGCCATCTTTTTCGCCTATGCTAATAAAAAAGCGAGCAAAATCTTCATTGTCTCTATACCCTGCTCCGCTATCTCTGCCGCCAGCACTAATATTTAAATCGGGAGCATTACGGTAATACTCCAAAAAGCGATTAAACTCTAATGATGCAAAACGTTTTATTAGCTCATCCTTACTTAAATCTTCAAGTTGGGCATTAATACCAGGCAAAAATGGTTCAATCTCACTATCGTTTACCTCTACGTCATGCACCTCTTGTATTATTTTAAACAATTGCTTTTCGCAAATTTCAGCACCATTAGGTATCTCCTTTTTGGTGAATTTAGCACTTACGCTTTTTTCAAGTTGCCGTATTTTACCTGTTTCTTTACTATTTATAATAGAGATAGCTATCCCTTTTTTGCCTGCACGGGCGGTACGTCCACTACGGTGGGTATATACTTCCAGTTCATCAGGCAATGAGTAGTTAATTACATGGGTAATATCGTTTACATCAATACCACGAGCCGCCACATCAGTAGCCACCAATATTTGCAAACTACGCGAGCGATAGCGAGCCATCACCTTCTCGCGCTGTGCTTGCGATAAATCACCATGCAACGAGTCGGCATTATAGCCGTCTTTCATCAATTTATCGGCAATATCTTGCGCATCCAACTTGGTGCGGGTAAATATAATACCGTATATCTCTGGCGAAAAATCGACAATACGCTTCAGTGCAGCATATTTATTACGTGCCATAGTAAGGTAATATATATGCTCTATATTTACATTACCTGTATTTTTTGTGCCAACGGTAACCTCCTCGGGGTTGCTCATATACCCTGAAGCTATGCGCCTCACCTCTCTGGGCATGGTAGCACTAAAAAGCCATGTAGTTTTTTCAGAAGGGGTTGTCTCTAATATAGTGTCAATATCTTCTTTAAAACCCATGTTTAGCATCTCATCTGCCTCATCTAAAACTAAATACTCAACCGTATTTAATTTTATAGCTTTGCGCTTCATCAAGTCCATTAACCTACCTGGTGTAGCAACAATTACGTGTGATCCAAATCTAATTTCACGCATTTGCTTTTCCATACTACTACCGCCATAAACAGCCGTAATTCTTGCACCGTTTATGTGTTTTGCAAAATTTAAGTAGTCTTTCTGAATTTGCAAGCAAAGTTCACGAGTGGGGCAAAGAATTAGCCCTTGAATGTGTTTTTTTGAAAAATCAATTTGGTGTAACATCGGCAAGCCAAAGGCTGCCGTTTTTCCTGTACCCGTTTGTGCTACCCCTACTAAATCAGTAGATTTGGCTAACATTATGGGAATTACCTTACTCTGAATCTCAGTTGGAGTTTCAAAGCCCATCTCCGAAATGGCTTGGACGATTTCTGGGCGCAAACCTAATTGCGCAAAATTTGTACTCATTTTTTTTGTAAAAGTCTGTGTAGAAACGGGAGTTTTACCCATTTCTAAAATAAGCCGCAAAGGTACTATAATTAACTTAGTATTTACCTATATGGGCTAAACCGTTTATTATCAAAGAATGAAACGCTAAAATTCTCTAAGTAATTATAGTAGATGTACTTAGGTATTACCGCTTGATAGTATCCTTTTTAAAACCAATAGATATTGAGTTTACACAGTAGCGCAAACCTGTTTCAGTAGGGCCGTCATCAAAAATATGCCCCAAATGTCCATCGCAGCGAGCGCAAGTAATTTCAGTACGTACCATACCGTGCGAAGTATCTTTTGTGGTTTTTACCGCCCCTTCTATTTTATCATCAAAACTTGGCCACCCGCAATGGCTGTCAAATTTTTGCTTGCTTTTAAATAACTCATTCCCACAAGCCGCACAAGTATATAAACCGTTTTCGCTGTGGTGCAATAGCTTGCCTGTATGCGGGCGTTCAGTCCCTTTTTGCCTTAAAACAACAAATTGTTCTGGTGTTAGTTCTTTTTTCCATTCTTCTTCCGTTTTCACTATTTTATCTGTTAAATTAGGTGCTATTTCGTTTTTGGCTAATTTAGATTCTATTACTTTGATGCCCGCTCCCTTATCAGTATTTACTTTGTTATTACAGGCAGTTATACCCAATACTAATAAACTAACTGCCATCCATTTTATTTGTTTCATCACCATAGCTTGGTTTCTGTTTTTTTAAAATTTATAGCCAAATGTAAAGTAGCCCCTTATACTTTCAATTCTCGATGAGCGATATAAAGTTAAACTTACTGGCCCACCAAACCAATCATAGGCAAATGTTGTACCATAGCCAAAAGAGTGGTTTGCTCCATCGCCAAAATCTTGGTAATTAAAATTAAAGTTACTTATATTTCTAAAATAATTTTTAAAGTTTATTCCACTTGCTTGTATAGATAAAGTGGGGATAATATATAACCTACTGCGTACTTCTATTTGCAAACTTGTGCTATATACCACCGTTTGCGATGCTAATAGCTCTGACTCTCTATACCCTATAAACGGTACTGAATTTTGACGTTGGCGTTGTTCCACACCTCCCAAAAAAAACATACTGGTTACTGCCCCCTCCGAAAAGGGTTGCTCATTTCCATTAAATCGTGTAAAATCATCAAACACAACACCCACAAAAAAGTTATTTCGCCAAGCTATCTTTTTGTGTAAAGGCAAAATTTGGCTGTGCGAAAAAGATAATTTTAGTGCAGGCGTTACAAAGGTATCATTCTCTAAAAACAGGCTGGGGAAACTTGCACCAGGGGTATAATAATTAATTGTATATTGATGGTTAGGAATAAATTTTAAACTGGCAATTGTATTTTTCCCATCCGTAGGAAATAAAAAACTATTAAAAGTATTTGATACATAGTTTACCGAAACTCCAGTTTCCGATGAAAATAATCGTTTAAAGGCGAAAGTATCGGGGTTTGCCCTATCCTCGGGGTTTATTCTTGTTCTAATTACATCAAATTCTCTATTAACGCCAATACCTATGTAGCTGTTTCTATCAAGCGTTTTATTTAGTTCAAAATAAAAATTATTATAAGTATTGGTAAGCTCTTGTTGCAATCGCCCAAAATTATACAGCCTATACGGTACAAACTCGAAATGGTAGCCTGCCTTTAACCATAAATCCTTTTTTTTATTAATAAATCGTTGGTAGTTTATTCTCATTTTTGGATACTCGGCAATATCAAGTGTGGCAACCACTCTGCTTCCTTTACCCAGCACATTACGCAAGGTTAGGTTAAGCAAAATACCCGCCGCCTGCTCATTATCATAGTGCAATCCAAATTTGAATACCCCCCGCAAACTCTCCTTCACGTGTATGGTTAGCGCATTACCAAAAGGCGTATAGTCAAAAGTGTAATATACCTTATCAAAAAAACGAGTGCCATATACCGCATCTATTACCTTATTAACTTCGGCTACTGAATATGAATTGCCCGCCTGTAAGTTTAATTTACCCTTTATAAGTGAAAGTGTTTTTTTTGATGCTCCCTCAATATCTATTTTGCTAATACATATTTTATATTGTGGGTTGCGGTGTAGTGGATGATAGGTGAACCCTTTTTTTAGTTTAAGCGAATCTGCCAAACGTTTCAATACAGGGTATAATTTTAATGCTACTCTGTATCCTATATTTATTATAGAGTCAACATCAGCAAACGATGCCGCCGAATACTGCAAAAGCTCCAAATCATAATCGGCTAATATATCGCTCAACGCCATTTGCTCCTTACTGTCAGCAATACGCATAAAACTAACCGATTGATAAATAAGTTTCACCGCACTATTTAGTTGTTTCTCATTATACAAACGCCCGCCCGTGTATCCGCCTATCACAATATCAGCACCCATTTCCTTCACATCACGCACAGGAAAATTGTTTATCAAGCCCCCATCCACCAACAAATGCCCATCTACCCAAACAGGCGTAAAAACAGAAGGTATAGCCATACTGGCTCGCATAGCCGATGGTAAATACCCGCTTTTAAGAGTTACCGCTTCGCCCGTCAAAATATCAGCACCCACACACCGAAACGGAATGGGAAAAGAATCAAAATTATGAATACCGTGTACAGAAAAGGTTAAATCGCCCAACAGTTTATTAAGTTCTTGCCCCTCAATAGCACCCAAAGGGATAGTGGGTTTCATATCCACCATAGGCAACTCAGCCACATATCGCCCAAACTCGCCCTTCTCTTCAATATTAATTTCAGTAAGCGGAGTGTTATTACTTATTAAAAGCCCCCAATCTGCTTGGCGGGCTATCGCCTCCAAATCATTCCCCGTATAGCCTATGGAATATAAACCTCCAAGCACCGCTCCCATACTTGTACCCGTAATATAGTCTATGTGTATGCCTGCGCTATCAATCACCTTTAGCAAGCCTATATGTGCCAATCCTTTAGCACCGCCACCGCTTAGCGACAGCCCTATCTTTGTTTGCTGCTGTTGCGAAAAAGCGACAGCACTCGCAAATAAAAAAAGTACGCTCAGTGAAAACTGTTTCATTATAAATTACCTACTACAAAAATAGAGTGAAAAAATGTACCCACCGTTATAAATATTTGGCAAACAGTAAATTCTAACAATAGAATTAGAATGTAGTTTCGTGCGGCAGTGGCGTGCCGTCATTGCGGGATAGACTTCTTAGGCTATCGTGGCAATCGTTTAAAGCAAGATTGCCATGGAAGACCATCGCAATGATGGTAGGCTGTTATACCCAACAAAGAGAGCCCGCCTAAACGGGTAAGGTATTTTTAATGAATGAGGTAAACTAATGTAAGTTCAGTATAAAAAAGGTAAAAATTGAAAATAGAGAAGATGAAACTAAACCCTAAAACCTGTGTATTACCTCAAGGTTATAGTCTTTTAGTTTTTCTTTGGCTTCATCAAAGTTTTGGGTAAACCCTAAAATAAAACCACCGCCACCACTGCCACAAAGTTTTAGGTAGTAGCTATTGCTATCAATACCGTCTTTCCACAGTTTATGAAACACTGGCGGTATCATAGGTTGAAAGTGAGCAAGAAGAAGCGATGAAAGGTGTTTTAAGCTACTAAACAAAGGCTTATAATCACCTTTAATGAATGATTTTACACACTCATCATTATATTTTTTAAACTTCTTGCGAAGCATATTGCGGAAACCATCCTCTTTGCACTGTTCTAAAAACCAACTCACTAAGGGTTGAGTTTCGCCTGTGTTGCCCGTGTCTAATAAAAATATTGCCCCTTCGCCTTGTGCAATTTCATGGGGTAAGCCTACGGTATCAAGGTCGGTTTTAGATTTTATAAGGATAGGGATGTTGAGGTAACAAATTAAAGGGTCTAATCCGCTACTTTTACCATGAAAATAGGATTCCATTTGACTGAAAATACTTTTCAGTTTCAAAAGGTCTTTTCTATCGCTATTATCTTTTGCAACTATTTTGGTTTGTGCATAGCGTTCGTATATGGCAGCAACTACCGCACCCGAACTACCTACACCATACCCTTGCGGTATGCTACTATTAAAATGAATGCCTGTATCAATATCCGTTTTAAAAGCTGTTAAATCCAAATTAGGCAATAACTCATTGTTTTGCTGTAAAACAGCAAGGTAGTTATGAAATTTTAAAAGGTCTGAATTAGATTTTTTGTCGGCTTCAATGTTTTTTGTAGGGGTAAAGGTCATCTGCCCTCTATACGAATTATAGGGAATAGATAAGCCCATCGAGTCCTCGATGATGCCATACTCGCCAAACAATAATATTTTGGCGTAAAACAGTGATTCTTTAATCATTAGGCAATAAGTTCAGGACCATTCCCAACTTTGTCGCAAATATACTTCTTATTTTCGCAATACTGTGCAAGTTCGTTTTCTATAAAGCTATCTATAAATGTTTTATCACTTTCAGGATATAGTATATGCACATTTGCACCTGCATCTAAAGTAAAAAACAGGGGGATATTGTTTTGTTTACGGAAATCCCATATTTTCTCAATAGCGGCTAAAGTATTCGGTTTCATTAATATATAGGGGGGTGATGAGCACATCATTAATGAGTGAAGCATTAATGCTTCATGCTCTACAATTTGTCCAAACTCTTCTAAATCTCCAGAGCGAAATACCGACACTAAGCGAGAAAGGTTTGCTCTTGCTTCTGCAAAACGCTGGCGGGCAAAAGGGTGTGTGGTCATTAATGAATGTCCAACGGTGCTTGAAATATTTTTTTCGCCTTCGTGAATAAGAAGAATAGTATCATTAAAAGTTTCAAATACAGGATTCACCTCAAAAGGGTAAGGGGTGGCGTATTTATCGCTGCTATTAGTTATTTCGGCGTGCCTGCCCCAAACTACTAACCCACCATATATTGAACGGCTTGCGCTGCCCGACCCTAAGCGAGAAAAATACGATGCTTTTTGAAAAAACTGCTCTTTATCATTTTGGGGATGCAATACTCCATCTATCGATAAAAGGCATAATGCTAATGCACTCATTCCTGATGCTGATGAGGCTATACCGCTTGAGTGTGGGAATGAGTTATGCGTTTTTAAGATAAATGCGTACTCTGTTATAAAGGGCAATTCATTTTTAATCTTATCAAAAAAAACTAAGATTTTTTGTTCAAACTTTTCGTTTCTAACCTCGTCTAAAAATACGGTAATGTTAAAACTATTATTCTTGTCTTTCTTTTTATACTCAAGGGTTGTTTGGGTATAACTCTCGTTTAATGTAAAACTTACTGATGGATTGGAAGGGAGTTGCAAACCGTGCTTGCCCCAATATTTTACCAAAGCTATGTTTGATGGGCTTTTCCAAGTAAATGCCCCTTGCTCAACGATGTTTACTGTTGCGGTTTCTTGTAGTTGTTGCATAGTTACTGCCTCCTCATTTCTTTGTAGGGTACAATAGTAGTAAACCCTTTGTTGCTAAAGTAATTCTGTACATCATTAAAAGATAAATTTGACGCTACCATCACGAAATCGCCACCCCAAGCTCCTAATGATTTCACCGAGCCTTCAAAATCACTGAAAAACTCGCTCTTTATAGTTTTAAGTCCCAAAGCCTGTGCCACAATAGCCTCATGTTCATCCATCAAAGCCATAAAACTACTAAGTGTAACACAATTAAGTACTTTTTGGGTGATGGCGTTTATTTGCTCAATCTCCTTACTCCAAAGACTGGTTTTTTGCTTAAAATGCTGTATCCCTTCTCTACTATTTTGTTTTTTATCTAAATATACAAAAGCGATATGCTCTGCAAATAAAGGTGTGAAACTAACTGCTTCCCAAACGGGTTTGCCTTCTTTTAATTGATAGGTGATAGGTAAATTGCTTAAACCACAAGCTATATCATAGCCACTGCCTTTAAAAGAGTTAAAAAACAATTCAAAAGCATCTACTTGTGCCCATTGGGCAATATTGGTTATTAGGGTGCTACTACTACCCAAACCCCACTGGCGAGGAAACTGCAAGCGGGTTTCAACACCGTAATATAGAGGCTCGTTTAGTAATAAAGGGTTGAGTTGTTTTGCTGCTAATAATATAGTTTGCAAAGTAGCAGCAATAGCGGCATCACTGCTGTGTTTTATGCTTAAATGTTCATCAAAATAGACTTTAAACCAGCATTTGCCTTCATGGTCAAAACTTTTCCAGTTCAATCCTTTAAGTAAATATGTTTGAGGGGTAACAATAAGATTTTGCCCCAATTGTGTAGGGATAGCCAAGGCTTTTGCTCCTTCTAAAACAAAATACTCACCAAATAGCAACAGTTTTCCATTGCTGTGGTAATGCTGCATAGTTATTTTTTAATATCTGCTAAGGTAGCCACACCTCTTAATTCACAAAACTTTTTTACTACTGCTTGGTGCGAAACGGTATCTTTTTCAAAGTGTTTCACAATGGTTTTCTTTTCATCGTCAGTAGCTTCCAATTGGTTTAAAATATTGAGCAAGTGCATTTTCATATGTCCTTTTTGTATGCCCGTAGTAACTAATGAACGAATAGCCGAGAAATTTTGTGCCAAACCCACCGTAGCAGTAATGCCCATTAATTCTTGTGCATTGGGCTGATTAAGTAATTCAAGCGAAAATTTTACCATAGGGTGCAGTGTAGTTAAGCCCCCAACCACGCCCATAGATAGTGGTAAATCTACCCAAAAATGAAAAATTCCGTCTTTTACTTCAACATCGCTTAAGCTGCGGTATTGCCCTGTGCGAGCGGCATAGGTATGCCCGCAGGCTTCAATAGCCCGCCAGTCATTTCCTGTTGCTAATACCACAGCATCAACACCATTAAAAAAACCTTTGTTGTGGGTGGTGGCTCTATACGGTTCTATACGGGCGATATGCACCGCCATTTCAAACTTTTTTACAAACTCACGCCATGTATAGTCTTTTTTCTCGTCCTCTAAATCTTCTACGGGGCAACTTACTTCGGAGCGCACAACACACTGGGGCGTATAGTTTGATAGGATACACATGATAATGGTAAGGTTTTTTTCTTCGGCAGTAAACCTATCATCATTTTCTACTCCTTCTTGCAGCGTTTTTGCAAACTGCTCTAAACACGAGTTAATAAAATTTGCGCCCATGCTATCGCAAGTTTCAAAGGTGGCGTGTAGCTGGTAGTAGTTGGGTTCTTCAAGGGTTTTGTTTAGTAACTGTATGTCTAATATTCCACCGCCCCGCTTGCGCATATTGGTGGTTATATCGGCAGTATCATCAAAAAAGCGTTGTTTTATTTTATTAAAAAAAGCCAATAATTTTTCTCCATCTCCATAATAGGCAAAATGTACGTGCCCTACTTTGGTGGTGCTAAGTATGGTAGTTTTAAAACCACCCCGTTTTAGCCAAAAACTGGCTGCTTTTGCTGCTGCTGCTACTACGCTACTTTCTTCAATAGCCATAGGCACGGCATACATTTTATTATTGATAAGAAAGTTGGGGGCTATACTAAAAGGGAGGTAAAAGTTGCTTAATGTATTTTCGGCAAACTCATCGTGTAGTTTTTGTTTTTTCGCATCGGGATGCCAATAGCTGGTAAGCAATTCATACGCCTTTTCGGGGTTGTTTGTATGGTTGCACAACCATTCTAACTTAGCTTCTTTTGATAATTTTGAAAATCCGCTTATGGCTTCCATTTCTTATTATTTATGATTTGGGATTTTTGGTATAAAATCAAATTCTTTCTTTTACCATACTTTTTTTCTTAGCGTTTCTGCATCAATATCTAATTCTATTGTTTGCATCTATCCAAATATAACAAAAATTAAGCCTATACAAGCGGCAACATCATTTTACTTTTAAAAATGCTTTGGCAAGGGCTAAACCTTGCAGTTGTTTTTGTACAAAATGTTCTAATTCTTCGTAAGTGCCTATGGCGTGCTTCAAAAATGCTGATGCTTGCCCATATACGGCACTACAATCTATTTTTTGTAAAAGATAATGCCCGTCTAAAAAATCCTTTACCCCGCCTGATAATATCACTTGCTTGCACAATGCTTTATTGCCCAAATGGGCTAAAATTGTATTTGCAAAGCCTACCATTTCAGTAGCAGTATGCCCTATATAAGCTAAATTTTCATACAAATTAGTATCGTTTTCACTGCCCCTTGTTAGTTCTAATTTAGCAAAGTTTGTACCGCCTATTGCTGCAAATTCTACTGCTTCAATAGGTAATGAAAACAGTGTTTCAAGGCTTTTTGGACCCATGCCTTGCCCTACTTCTTTCACTATTAGTTTAATATCCAGTTTGTTTAGCAAGCGTTGTATAGTATCAATGGGCGGGTGTTGTATTTTATCTCCTTCCGGCTGCAACCACTCTTGCATAGGGTTGATATGGATAATTAAGCCATCAGCATCAAGTTTATTAAGCAAGTCAGTGATTTTAAAAAGCTGATTTTTTACTACTAAATCCTCTACTTGGGCAATGCCTAAATTGGCATAAAAAGGCAAATCATTACCCATTATACTACGGAGGGCAAAATCGGGCAAATACTCATCACTATCCAAAATTATACGGCAACTGCCCAAGCCCATACCCATGCCAAATTGCTTACACGCCCTTGCAAGGTTTTTATTTATAGTACCCGCTAAGCCAGTACCCCCCGTCATGCTTGATACCCATAGTGGGGCATTAAGCTCTTTCCCTAAAAATGGGGTAGGCATACTACTATTATTAGGATGCCCTGCCAAAACAGGCTCGTAATAAAAACGTGTATCAGTTTGTATTTGGGCTACCTGCGATTGAAATGCCAAATCAATATGCGCTTTTTTTCGTGCCGATGTTAATTCTTGTTCCAAATGAAATTAATTACATTATCAATACCCTATTTGTAATTAAAATAGTTTGATGGACTATTAATAAAACTACACAAAGGTAAGGCTTGTATTATAAAAAGTATTATTTTAGTGGTAGCTTTAGGGAGTTTTTAGTGATTGATGGGCAGCATAAAAGGTAATTTGGCTTACTTTTTTGTATTGGGTATTTACTTTTTGTACACTTGTATGGATATACTGCTGTAATAAAAACTTAACACTAAAATTATTTTAATATGAACCCGATAGCTAACACACAAAAAAACAAACTTATGGAATTTACAAAAAAAACCTACCCACTATTGGGTAACAGGCTGATGGCATTGCTAATAGCTTTTACCTTTACACTAAGCAGTTTAAAAGCACAGAGAACTGATGCTGATATGCTTGAAAATGCAATTGGCGCAGTAGTTACTGTGGCTGTTTACAAAACCGAGAAAGATAATAAAGCACTTGGGTTTAGAGGAGAGCAAGACAATGCAGACAAAGCCTATAAAAAAGTACTTGATTTAGGAAAGACTAAAGTATCAGGCTCTGGTTTTGTAGTTGAAAAGAATGGAAAAAAATACGTGATAACCAATGCCCATGTAGTTGAAAGCGCATCAGAAAAGGCAAAATCGATATATGTGTTTAGTATAGACCGTACCAAATATGAAGTGAAAATTGTAGGTGGTGATACTTACTTTGATTTTGCCGTATTAGAATTTATTACACCCCCAGGCAAAGAAATTGAAACTATAAAATTTACCTCAAAATCTCCCCGTATTGGCGAGCGGGTGTTTGCCATTGGTAACCCCTTGGGAGAGTATCCCTATACCGTAACCGACGGTATTATTAGTGCAAAAAACCGTGTGCGTAATGGTATTACAGGCAAATTTGGATTTTTACAAAGTACTGCCACCGTTATATGGGGCAATAGTGGCGGTCCATTAGTGAATCAAAAAGGCGAAGTAGTGGGCATAAACTCGCAGATAGCATTTGCACCCCGTGGTGAAACTCCATTGTGGCAACCACAAATAAATTTTGCCTTGGAGCATGAAATATGCTTGCGCCTTTTGGATGATGTTGTTACCAATAATGGGCTTATTCGCCGTGCTTATATTGGGTTGCAGGTTATGCAGGCATACGATTACGAAGAGTGGATGACTTGGTTTGGGGGAAGCCCTTGGGTAAAGCGTGATACCTTGCCCGTTATCAAAAACACTATATTTGGTTCTCCTGCATTTGCGGTATTGGCTAATAAGGTAGGAGCACAAATATTTTCAGTAAACGGGGTTAAAGTGCGTAACAACAGTGAAGTATTGGGCGAGTTTGAGAATGTGCGCCCAGGGGCTACCGTTAAAATGACAATAATTACAAAAAAAGGTAAAGAGACTGTTGAGATTAAAACAAAAACCATTACAACACGTAGTTTAGAGCAAATTGCTATTGCTGTGCTTGAAGGTAACAAAAAATATAAATTGATTAAAAATAATAATGGTTCTATATCGATAAGAAAAATAGCAGCAGGCACTAAAAGCACTTTAAGTAGTAAAAAGAGCAGTACTAAGAAAAAAGGCGGCGTTACACAAATGAGTGATTTGAAAGAGAATACCAACTATAAAATTGTGAGTGCAGGTTTAAAACTAAAAAGTTACACAGCAAAGTACCGTATAAAAAAATTGAGCGATATAGGGGCGGCAATTCGCCTAACCAGTGAAACAGGCGTTTTTCAGTTATTTATTTATGACGAGGATAAGAAAAACGGATGGAAAAACCCCGCATCAATTTCGTTTAATTTGAGTGGAAGCTCTAAGGTAAGCGAAAATACTTTGTGGTACTAAAATACCGCAAACAGTGAATCTATAAAACACCCTGCCTTGCGGTGGGGTTTTTTTATTTCCAATTAAGTGTTTGAAGCATTTGGTCTATATCTTTTAGCAAAAAACGTTGTACTGGTGCAATGGAATCCACATTTGTGCGGTGGTTAAAATAAAAACCACCATCAACATAGTGTTGTTTTTTATCAGTAGCATAAAAACGAAACGATGTAGCTGTTTCACCCTCCAAACTATAAGTGGTTATATACACACTATTGGTACTATCATCCATAAATAGCTGGGTAATATCTTGCGCCTTTATAGTGTGTTCATAAGCATATTTGCGGCTTTGTTCTTCCAGCTCTTGCAAAAGCCCCATATCGCCATTAAAATTTTTGTAGGTAAGGTGCATAGTGGCATTAAACGGCAGGTAGCGAATATTTAGCCAACAAGGTTCTGAGTTTCTACTGGAGTCTGGGAAAACCCCTGCATACACAGGATAGTCAAAAGTAAAAGGGCAATCTTTATCGTATTTTATATACTGTTTTTGGGGAAACTCTATTTTGGGATACCCTTTGCGTTTTGGGGTATATTCTTCTTTGCAGGCACTAAAAACAGTAGTTAAAATTATAGAACAAAATAAAAGATTACGCATAGTGTGCAAGGTTAACGCTAAAAACTAAACAAGAAATATATTAAGCAGGTTTATCTTTTTTACCATCAGTAGGAACAATATTTATTTTTACCCTTTTTATTCTTCTTTTATCAACCGATTCTATTAAAAAACGAAAATTGGTGTAGGTAAGTTCTGTATTTATAGCAGGTATTTTCCCTGCTATTTCTAATAACAAGCCAGAGAGCGAGTCAGCACTTCCTCTTATTCCATCAAAAACATCTGTATCTATGTCCATAAGGCGGCACATATCATTTATCAATATTTTTCCTTCAAACACGTAGGTGGTATCATCTAGCTTGCTATAATTGGTTTCATCTACATCAAACTCATCATTTATTTCACCAAAAATTTCCTCCATCACATCTTCCATTGTTGCCACGCCTGATGTTCCTCCATACTCATCTACAACTATTGCCATGTGCATACGTTTTTCTTTAAAATCTTTTAGCAGGTCGTCAATTTTTTTGGTTTCGGGTACAAAAAACGGGTCTCTTAATAGCTGTTGCCAGTTAAAACTATCATCTTGGTTTAGGTAGGGTAAAAGGTTTTTAATGCCCAATATACCTACCACATTGTCAAAAGTATCCTCATATATTGGTATGCGTGAGTAGCCATGTTGGTTTACCTTTTCCATTAACTCGGTAAAGGTAATAGTATTGTCAAAGGCAACCACATCAAGGCGGGGTTTCATAATTTGCTTAACAGATATATTACCAAAATTTACTATGCCTCGCAGTATATCTTTCTCTTCTTCGCTGCTTTTTTCGCCCGTAGTTAAGTCAATAGCTTGGTTTAGTTCTTCAACGGATAATAAATGCCCTTTTTTGGTAATACGTTTATCAATAATAGAGGTAGAGCGTTCAAGCCATTTTACAAAATATTTTAAAGGAAAACTGTGGCTTAAAATATAGAGGGGTTTTGCCATAATGCGAGCAATGCGTAAATTGTTTGATATAGCATATACTTTAGGCATTATTTCGCCAAAAATTAATAGTAAAAAGGTTACTACAATAACTTGTAGTGCAAAACCCAATACATGGTATTCAGTAAAATCAAAGAGTAAACCAAATACTATTGATGATATGAGTACTATGGCAACGTTTAAAAAATTGTTGGCTATTAGTATGGTTGCCAATAGCATTTTGTGGTGTTTTATAAAATAGAGGATAGTTTCAGAAGGCTTGTCTTTAGTTTCTTCTAATTCTTCAAGTGTTTTTTGTGAGAGGGAGAAGAACGCATTTTCCGACCCTGAGAACAATGCCGAGCATACTATAAGCACTAAAATTGCGAGTATAGCAATACCAATACTTATTCCATCGCCTAAGTCCAAATCAGGGTTAATTATTTGTAATAAAGGGTGTGATAGTATCTGCGCTCGTTCGGGTATGTCCACTTAAGTTTAAGGATTAAATTTAAAACGGAAGATCATCGTCGGGCATTGGTTCTGGGGCTGGTGCAGGCTCATTTACAGGAGCATTGTTGCTGTTATTGTTTTGGGTGCCACTATTAGCTGCATTATCATTGCTTTTGTTGTATGATGTACCGCCGCCGCTGTTACCATCGTCATCTCTGCTACTACCCAAAAAGTTCATTACCGTGGCTCTAATAAACTTGGTTTGGCGTTCTTGGTTGGTTTCACGGTCAGTCCATCTATTAGTGCGTATTTTACCTTCTATATACAGTAGTTTGCCTTTTTTCACATACTTTTCTACCAGTTTTGCCAAATCGTCCCACATTTCAACATTGTGCCATTCAGTTTGGTCAACTACATTGCCACTTCTATCTCTGTACGACTCGTTGGTGGCAATAGTTATTTTTGCAACTACTTTATTATTATCAAGGTATTTCACTTCGGGGTCTTTGCCCACATTCCCTACTAAAATTACTTTATTTACTGACATTGCTCTGTATTTACTGGTTCTTTTCTGTTTTTTTCAAGGTACTCAATTATAAACCTTTCGGTTAATCGTGATATCGCATACTGTTGCAAAGTATCAATTTTTATCTCAAATATACGTGAATTATTTATCAAAAAATTGTCAGTAACTCCTATGTGCCAAAAGGTGGTAAGGATATCTCTGTGCGAAAGTTTATGCGTTACTCTAAACGCTTTGCTAATGTACTTAATAGCTTGCTTTTGGGCAATATCTTGATACTGCGGTAGCTTAGTTAGTGCCGTTTTTTGGTTAATTTCTTTTTCGGTTTCAATTAGGGGAAACTCATACAAGCCCTCCCAAATATCGCCTTTACCACGCTGTTGCAAAAAGCAACCAATGGGTGTATCAAAAAACAAGTAGTTGAAGTAGCGTTTTTTTACGATGGTTTTTTTTGATTTTACGGGCAAGTATTTTACTTGTTTAGTTTCATACGCTTTACAGCTTGATATAAAAGTACAGTTGCCGCAGTCAGGCTTTTTTGGAGTGCAATACAATGCGCCAAACTCCATTATTGCTTGGTTAAAAATAGCAGGTTGCTTTGGGTCTATTAATTCATTTGCCAAATCAAAAAATAATTTTTGCCCTTTGCCTGTATCAATGGCAGTATCAATACCAAAATAGCGGGCAAGTACCCTATATACATTACCATCTACTACGGCAACCGCTTCATTAAAAGCCAATGATGCTATTGCCGCCGCAGTATATTTGCCAATACCTTTAAGCTGCAAAAGCTCGGTGTATGTATTAGGAAACTCTCCATTGTACTTGCTCACCACCATGTTTGCCGCCATGTGCATATTTCTTGCTCGGCTATAATAGCCTAAACCTTGCCATAGTTTTAAAATAGCATCTTGTGGGGCTGCCGCAAAATTTTGAACAGTAGGATAGCGGCTCACAAATTTTTGATAATATGGAGTGCCTTGTGCTACTCTTGTTTGTTGCAAAATTATTTCCGATAGCCATATTTTATAAGCATCAGTAGTGGCTCTCCATGGTAAATCACGTTTATTAGCGTTGTACCAGTACATTATTTTTTGGGCGAAACTCATTTTTTTTTAAAGAACGAAAACAATAACTTAGTTGTGAACGTTATATTTAAAATATTAATGCCTTTAGTAATCAGGTATTTAACAAAAATTATACCTTTGCACACTTTTTAAGCGAAGTTGTATGAACACAAAGAACGAAAATAAAAAACCATTGTCAATGACAAAA
The DNA here is from genome assembly GCA_964584305.1 of uncultured Burkholderiales bacterium. Taxonomy (GTDB): domain Bacteria; phylum Bacteroidota; class Bacteroidia; order UBA8524; family UBA8524; genus SB11. The sequence goes on along the minus strand of CAZOZL010000001.1, from coordinate 305,259 downwards.
GCAGAAGTAATTAACGAAATTGTAAACAAAACAGGTATCGGCAAAGCCGAAGTTCAGCAAACTATAGAAACCTTTTTTAAGGTAATGAAAAACTCTATGGTAGAAGGCAAGAATGTCTATTTTAGGGGCTTTGGAAGTTTTATATTGAAAAAAAGAGCGCAAAAAGTAGCTCGTAATATTTCAAAAAACACAGCCATAGTTATTGATGAGCACTATGTACCCAAATTTAAACCCGCAAAAACTTTTGTAGATAAAGTGAAGAAAAGTGAAGCGGTAAAAGCACTATTGCCTGATAGTAAGTAAAACACACAATAATTTGTCAAAACCTGTAACTGTTGTTTCTTTGCAGTCTTTTTAAACCAAAATAGATTGAAAGAGAAATATATAGTTGCAGGTTTGTTATTTGTTTCTTGTGCTGTTATTTTAGCAGTACTAAGCAAAAGAGGATTTAATACATCCACAAAAATGCTATCGCCCAAAGAAACAGCTACTAAATTTACAGATAACTTTGCTTCAATAATTATAAAAGCAAAAGGAAACCTATCAGATTTTGAGCAGGCTTACATAACAGAGCAAGACCAATTTGCGGCTAATGCAGATAGTAACATAGCCTTTCCTGCATCAAAAATATTAATCCATTTTTGGGATTCGCTTCAGCGGTACGATATTTCGGGGTTTTATTATAAAACACTGTATAATAAAAACAATAGCGAGTATAATTTGATGAATGCTTCGCAACGCTTTTATGAACAGGCAAGGGTTGTAGCTGATAGTAATGCAAGGCAATATTATTTAAAAGAAGCAAAAACAGGCTTTGCTAAAGTGCTGGAGTTAGCACCTTATAACTTGGATGCTAAAGTGTATAAAGCCCTTTGCATAGTTGAAGATAGAAGCCAAGTAATGGGAGGCGTGAGCCTATTAAAAGAAGTGATTGCTACGGATAGCAACCATTTAATGGCACGGTACAGCTTGGGTATGTTGCAAATAGAATCAGGGCAGTTAGAAAAAGCGTTGAAAAGTTTTGAAAAGTTAGTATCTTTGCAGCCCTTTAATGGAGAGTATTATTACTATCTTGCTGATATTCAGCAAAAAATGGGTAATAAACCACAAGCCATTAGAAATTACGAAAAAGCAAAAATGCTTGCCCCTAACAAGGATACCAAGCAAGCTATTGACGATATATTAAAAGGAATTAAATAAGTTAAACCTTAAAAGATTTTATAATTATGCCAAGCGGAAAGAAAAGAAAAAGACATAAAATATCAACGCACAAGCGTAAAAAAAGGCTTAGAAAAAACAGGCATAAGAAAAAATAGTCTTATCCCTCTATTATACTCTCTTTTTCGGTAGTTGAGAAGCTTTTATTCTCATAAAATACATAAGAATTGGCAAATGAACTTGTTGTAAACGCTACAGCTACGGGCTTATTTATTGCCCTGCTCCGAGATAAAAAATTAGTAGAACTTCATCAGGAAAAAGGTAGTAACCAGTTTTCGGTAGGTGATATTTACTTGGGGCAAATACGCAAAATTATGCCTGGGCTAAACGCCACATTTGTTAATGTAGGGTATGAAAAAGATGCGTTTTTACATTACTTAGATTTAGGGCCGCAAGTGAGGTCGCTCATAAAATTTATGCGGTTTGCACAGCAAGGCGGCATAAGAAAAGGCGAGCTAAAAGACTTTAGGGTAGAAAAAGACATTTTAAAAACGGGTAAAATTACCCAAGTTTTTCAACGTGGAAACAACGCCTTGGTGCAGGTAGTAAAAGAGCCCATCTCTACCAAAGGGCCGCGTATTAGCTCCGAAATTTCTTTGGCAGGTCGCTATATGGTATTAGTGCCTTTCAACAATCAGGTTTCTGTTTCAAAAAAAATAAAATCGTTTGAAGAGCGTTCTCGTTTAAAAAATTTAGCAGGCAGCATAAAACCCCAAGGGTTTGGCGTTATTATACGCACTGTGGCAGAGGGCGCATCAGCAGCAGAACTGCATCAAGATTTATTAGAACTTACTGGGCGATGGGAAAAAATAACCCAAAACCTTCACAAAGCCACCCCACCAGTACGCATATTAGGCGAAATGAGCAAAACATCATCGCTATTGCGCGATTTGCTTAACGAGAGTTTTACCAGCATTGTAGTAAACAGCCCCACAGTTTTTGAAGAAGTAAAAAACTATGTAGGAAAAATATCTCCTGAAATGGAGAAAATTGTGAAACTACATACTACCAAAACACCCATTTTTGAGCATTACGGGATAGATAAACAAGTTAAGCTATCGTTTGGAAAAACAGTTTCATTTTCAGGAAGTTCATACCTAATTATTGAGCATACAGAAGCACTACACGTTATAGATGTAAATAGCGGCGGAAAAATTGATAATGATGCCAACCAAGAAGAGAATGCACTAAAAGTAAACCTTGAAGCGGCAGCAGAGATAGCACGCCAGCTTAGGCTACGAGATATGGGTGGGATTGTAGTTATTGATTTTATTGACCAAAAATCAGCGGCAAATAAACGTACTGTTTATGAAAAGTTGAGAGAGGAAATGAAAGACGACCGTGCAAGGCACAATATTTTACCCATGAGTAAATTTGGGTTAATACAAATAACCCGCCAGCGTGTACGTCCCGAGCTTACTGTAGAAACACAAGAGCTATGCCCCATGTGTAAAGGCACTGGACAAGCAGGGCCTAGTATTGTAATTTCTGATGAGATTGAGCAAAAACTTGCTTACTTAGTTAAAAATGTGAACCTTAAAAACATAACTTTAGTAGCGCACCCTTATATAGCAGCCTATGTGCTGCGTGGTTTCCCTTCCATTCGTGCAAAATGGTTTGTGAAATACAAACGTTGGATAAAAATTACTGAAGACCCTACTTTCCACTTTGGCGAGTATCATTTTTTAAATGCAGTAGGCGAAGAGATTATACTGTAAAGCTAAATACCCCAGCAGCTTCAAGCATTGCAGCCTCAAAAGCGGCAATATCCAAATTTGTAGTAATATTATTTTCTTGGGCAAACTGTACTAAAAACTCTGTGGGCATATTGCCTACCAGTTCATCATCAGCCATGGGGCAGCCTCCAAAACCATTTATAGCACCGTCAAACCGTTGGCAGCCACTGTCCCAAGCGGCTTGCACTTTTTCACGCCAATTATCTTTACGGGTATGCAGGTGCGCGCCAAATTCAACTTCGGGATATCGTTTTATTAAATGTTCAAACAAGTAGGCAATGCTATTGGGCGTGGCAATACCCACAGTATCTGACAATGAAATGATTTTAATCCCCAAAGTAGCCATTTTCTCAGTCCACTCGTCCACCACCTCCGTATTCCATTTATCACCATACGGGTTGCCAAACCCCATGCTTATATATATCACCAGTTCTTTGCCCGTATCTTTGCACAAAGAATTAATATATTTCACATTCTCGAACGATTTTGCGATGGTACTATTAGTATTACGTAACTGAAAAGTTTCGGAAATAGAGAACGGGAAGCCCAAATAGTTTATATTTTCATATTTCACTGCCATTTCAGCACCTTTGGTATTGGCAACAATAGTAAGCAACTTGCTTTTGCTAAAGTTTAAATTTTGCAAAACTGTTTCAGTATCACGCATTTGCGGTATCACCTTAGCCGATACGAAACTACCCGCATCAATAGTATCAAAGCCTACTTTAAGCAAGCTATTAATATAATTTATCTTAGTTTCAGTGTTTATAAAACGGATATAGCCCTGCATAGCATCCCTTGGGCATTCTATTATCTTCACAGTAGTAATTAAAATTTTACAATACGTTTACTCTATTGCCAAACCTACGCCAAAAAGTCAAAATAGCAAAATATACCCAATTCTTACACTATTATGTCCCGCTAAGTCTTATAAAGTTTGGGGCAGCCACTTGTTTTTTAGTAACTTTGCTATCCTTTAAAAAAAATAAGCTCTTTTAAAATATAGTATAAGAGTTTAATCGGAAGCATGGAGAACTTGAATTCGCAAGAAGAATTAGACAAAAACAACGAGCAATTAGTAAATATTGCCGAAGAAAGTTTAGGCACTGAACCTGAAAAAGAAACGCTTACCTATGATTTGGGAGGTACACCCGAAGAGGATAGTATTGACTATGCTAATATGAGTAAGCAAGAACTTGTAGCTGTTGCTGAAAAAGCAGCACAGTTGGAAGGGTTGAAAGAAGCCAACGAAATTTTGCGTGCAATACGTCCGCTCATAGATATTATTTTTAGTGATGAGCAAAATGCCGCACTTGAAGCATTTATAGAGGACGGAAATGAGAAAGACGATTTTGAGTATAAAGAGGATGAACTAAAGCAAAAATTTTATGATGCTTTAAAAACAGTTCAAGCCAAACGTGCCGAGTATAGGCAGCGTGTTGAAGGAGAGAAGCAAAAAAACCTAAAAGCAAAACACGATATACTTGAGAAACTTAAAGGTTTAACAGAAAGTGATGAAACCGAAAATAGCCTTGAGGAAGTAAAAGAGTTACAACGCGAATGGAAAAAAATACGTGTAGTGCCCCAAGAGTTTATGCAAGAACTATGGGATAGCTACCGTTTTTACATGGATAAGTTTTATGATAATGTATCCATAAACTACGAGCTAAAAGACCTTGACCGTAAAAAGAACCTTGAAACTAAGATAGAACTTTGCAAAAAAGTGAGTGAACTTGAGGGAGAGAAATCTATAAAGAAAGCCCTTATTTTACTAAATAAATACCACGAGGATTGGAAAAACACAGGTCCAGTACCCAAAGAGTTTAACGAAGAAATTTGGAAACGCTTTAAAGATATTTCTGATAAAATATATGAGGATAAGAAGCAGGAAATAGAAAAGCTACAAGAAATTCGCAAGCAAAACTACGCGCTTAAAATAGCTATTTGCGAGCGAATGGAGTTGCTAATAGCCACTAAACCAGCCAAATTTAAAGAGTGGGTAAACATGACCAAGCAAGTAGAAGACTTGTTTGAAGAATGGCGCAAAGTAGGCAAAGTACCTCGTGAGCATAATGACACTATTTGGGAGAGATTTAGAGGATTAAGAACCCGCTTTTTTAAAGATAAAAATACTTTTTTTAAAGAGTTGAATGCTGAAAAAGCTGAAAACCTAAAAAAGAAAACAGATATATGTGAGCGTGCCGAAGCTATAAAAGAAAGTGAAGACTGGCAAAAAACGGCTAACCAACTTAAAGCATTACAAGCAGAGTGGAAAAAAATAGGACCAGTACCCGAAAAAATTTCTGATGCTATTTGGAAACGATTTAGGACTGCGTGCGATGTTTTTTTTGGTAAAAAAGAAGAACAGTTTAAAGCACAAAAAAAAGAGCAAACAACCAACCTTGAGAAGAAAAAAGAGCTAATAACCCAGCTTGAAACACTACTGAATAGCGATGGCGAAACTGAAGCCGTTTATAGCGAGGTGAAGCAACATCAACAACAGTGGAGTAAAATAGGTTTTGTACCGTTTACTAATAAAAAAGAGGTGCAATCTGGTTTTAGTGATGTTATGGATAAGCTATATAAAAAGCTAAAGCGTAATCCAGAAGAAATGAGCGAGGCGAGGTTGAAAGACCACTATGAGGAAATTTCTAAATTACCCAATTTTATAGGGAAGATAAAAGATGAAGAACGCAGGGTGCGTAATAAAATAAAATTTTTGAGTAACGATGTAGAAACCCTTGAAAACAATATGGGCTTTTTTAAACAAGGAAATTCTAAAGGCGATAACCCTTTTGCCAAGCAAGTAGAAGACAAGATTAAGAAGACAAACGGGCAATTAGAACGATTAGAACGTGAATTGAAAGTGATACGCAATTACGCAAAAACAGCTAATTAATGGTTGTTTGGCGTGCTACGTATAGTTATTAAATATTTAAAGTATTTCTTCTCATCAGTTGGGGCGCATGGTGTACACTCGCCATTTGTGTACCAGTTACTTACCACCATAATTCAGGATAAAAGGCAATACCCTACCTATGCTAAAGTAGAAAAATTGCGTAAAAATTTAGTAGGTAATACTACACCGCTAACCCTTCAAGATTTTGGCGCAGGAGGCACTAAAAATGGCGAGTACCAACGTTCTATATCAAAAATAGCAAAAACATCAGCCAAACCCGCCAAATATGCAAAACTATTATACCGATTGTGCCAGCACCACAAGCCCAAGTATATGTTGGAGTTAGGCACATCATTAGGCATAAGCACCGCCTATCAGGCTATGGGGGCAAGCCAAAACAATGCAATTAATTTTATAACGCTTGAGGGTAGCAAGCAAGTAGCCCAACAGGCAGAAAATAATTTTAAGGCATTAGAAATTAATGAAAAAATAAAAGTAGGGGTGGGTAATTTTGATGTGATATTAAACGGATATATTTCAAAATTGCCGCAGCTTGATTATGTTTTTTTTGATGGCAACCACCGTTATCAGCCCACTATTCACTATTTTAAACAATGTTTGCCATTGGCACATAATGATACGCTATTTGTTTTTGATGATATACACTGGAGCGATGAAATGGAACAAGCATGGGAAGAGATTAAAAACCATCCACAGGTAACTATTACGGTAGATTTATTTTTTATTGGCTTGGTATATTTTAAGCAAGGGCAGGTAAAACAGCATTTTCAGCTTCGCTTTTAAAACCTGTAGTGCGTTATTCGGCAGTTTGTATTTTACTATTTTTGATATGCCCGTTTCTTTATCACCTCTACCACAATTTTGTGTTTTAAGTAGAACAAGTTAAAATAATTTTGCCTTTTTATGTCTAATTAAAAAATCCCTACATAATTAAAAGGGGTAATCGCTTTTAATTCTGCTTTTATGGCATCGTTTATATTGAGTGTGTCTATAAATTCGGCTAAACTTTGCTGCGTTACTTTGGTGTTTGTGCGTGTAAGTGCTTTAAGTGCTTCGTAGGGCTTTTCGTATCCTTCTCGGCGCAATATGGTTTGTATAGCCTCAGCAACTACCGCCCAGTTTTTATTTAGGTCGGCTTCAATAGCGTCTTTATTTAGTAAAAGTTTGTTTAGCCCTTTTAGTATTGATGTATATGCTATTAATGTATGCCCCAAAGGCGAGCCTACGTTCCGTAATACGGTACTATCTGTTAAATCTCGCTGCAAACGGCTAATGGGTAGCTTGGCTGCAAAATGCTCGAACAGTGCATTGGCAACGCCTAAATTGCCTTCTGCATTTTCAAAATCAATAGGGTTTACTTTGTGTGGCATTGCGCTGCTGCCTACTTCTCCTTCTTTTAGTTCTTGTTTGAAATACTCCATAGAAATATATGTCCAAACATCTCGGCAGAAATCAATTAATATATTGTTTATGCGTTTCATAGCATCGCAAAGAGCGGCAAAATTATCGTAATGCTCTATTTGGGTAGTGTATTGCATACGAGTAAGCCCTAAACTATTGTGCACAAAGTTGTTTCCCAATTTTGCCCAGTCCATAGTGGGATAGGCTACGTGGTGTGCATTAAAATTACCCGTTGCTCCGCCAAACTTGGCAGCATGGGGAATAGCCTCTAATTGTTTAAGCTGATGGTTTATTCGCTCTATAAATACGAGCATCTCTTTTCCTAACTTTGTGGGTGATGCGGGTTGCCCATGTGTTTTTGCCAACATAGGGATATTGTCCCATTCATCAGCCTTATTACTAAGTAGTTGTACTACTTTTTTTAGTTGGGGTAATAGTTCAGTATTTATGCCTTCTTTTAGGCTAAGGGGAATAGCGGTATTGTTTATATCTTGTGAGGTAAGCCCAAAATGTACAAACTCTGTAATGCTTGCTAAACCTAAATGGTGCAATTTTTCTTTTACAAAATACTCTACTGCTTTCACATCGTGGTTGGTTGTTTTTTCAGTAGTTTTAATGGTTTCAGCATCCTCCATACTAAAACTTGAATATACCTTGCGGAGGTCTGTTTTTTTAGCCTCGTTTATTTTATTTTCAAGCTGTGGTAATGGTATCTCTGCTAAAAAAATAAGGTATTCAATTTCTACCTGAACACGGTAGCGTATTAAACCAAATTCTGAAAAATAGGCGGCAAGCGGTGCTACAATTCTTCTATACCTGCCATCAACAGGGTTTATTGCGGTGAGTGCATTTAAGTCCATACAGGTGCGAAATTACGGCAAAAGCAGACGAGTAAAAATTTGCCGTGATTATTTTACCCACCGTATTCTAATTATCATAGTGCAAAAGTGTAATTTCGTGCTTCCTTTATGAATAAAAAATTAGTAATGGCTGTGGTGGGTCTCTTGTTCACCGTTCACCTTCAAGCGCAAGACTTAGTAGTTTCTAAAGACTCTATAAAATTTGGGACACTGTTTAAAAATTTATCGTCGAGTACTACTTTGGTTATCAGTAATCACTCGCTTTATAGTATGCATGGGGTTAAAATTCGTACTACAAACCAAGATTTTAAGGTAAGTGATACGCTAATAAATTTGGCAGCAAAATCTACCAAAACAATACAAGTTACTTTTAAACCTCGCCATAATATAACGTATAACGATAAAGTAATAATCACATCAAGCAGCCCCTATGGTACTATTACAGTGCAACTAAACGGAACGGGTTTTTATACAGGAGGCACTTACAATTTAACTCAAAACAAATGGGAGGGCGATTTACTGGCAACGCTAAAAACAATTACTGCACAAGGACATAAAACCAATATTGGCTATACCAGCGCACGAGACCAAATGTATGGATTTATTGACAACCAAAATGGCGATATTACTTGTGTTTATACTGGGCGAGTAGCTACCTTTAATACCCGTGCGGGTGCAGTAGCCAACGCTATGAATACCGAGCATACGTTTCCCCAAAGCAAGTTTGGTTCTGCCAACCCTATGCAGTCTGATATACATCATTTATTCCCTTGTGATGCAATAGCAAATACCCGCAGAAGCAATGACCCCTTTGGCATTGTAACTTCGCCCGTATGGATGCAAGGCGGTTCACTTACAGACAATACTATATTTGAACCTCGCGATGCACAAAAAGGGACTGCAGCCAGAGCGTTGCTTTATTTTGTTACCCGCTATCAAGATTTTACTGCCTTTATTGCTCCGCAAGAAGAATTACTAAAAGAATGGGCATTGAAATTTGTGCCCACCACTTGGGACTCGTTAAGAAACGAGCGTACTTTTTTGGTACAAGGCAACCGTAACCCATTTATAGACCACCCTGAATTTATTGAGCGCATTAGCAATTTTGCAGGGGCAGCACCCGCGCCCACAAAAAATATTGCTATTACCTATACCCAACCCGTAAATTTTGGGTATGTGGTCTTTAATGACACGATAGACTATGGTATGCTGGTTGAAAATACGGGAAATACCAACGTTGATATTGTAATGGCATCACTTACCCCCAAGCCACAGCCCAATATTACTACACAACAAGGTTTGTTTGCTTTGCAACCAAAGCAGAGCAAACTATTTACCTTTAGGTTTATTGGCAAAAAACCAGGCACTAATTTTACCGACTCATTTAGGTTACAGGTGCAGGGCGGTGCGCAAAGGCTATTATCGTTTACTGCCAATGTATCAGGCTTATCAGTATATGAGCAACAAAGAGCAAACATTAGCATATATCCTAACCCTGCTGCCCATACTGTAAGCATTACTGCCGACCAAGTGCTTAACTATCCCTGCACCGTTAATTTTTATAGCGTACTGGGTAAACTTGTTCATTCCACCGTTTTAAATGAAACTTTTACCGAATTAAACATAGCAATACTACCTGCGGGTTGTTACTTTGTACAAGTAAATGATGGCACTACAAGTTCCATTGCAAAACTTATAAAATATTAAACATAAAAGGTATAATTAAATGAAACAGTTTTTTAAAATGATGTTTGCCTCTATGACAGGGTTTATCCTTGCTGGGGTAATTTTAATACTCATTGTTATTGGCATAATAGTAGCACAGGTATCCAACCTTAAATCAGAAGAGAAAGTAACGGTTAAAACCAATACGGTTTTAAACCTAACCATGAGTGGGAGATTAGCTGAACGCACATCTAACAACCCTTTCGAGAATTACGATTTTATGAATATGACAGACAATAGTAGTATTGGTTTAATTGATTTAATTCGCAATATCCAAAAAGCAAAAGACGACCCTAAAATAAGCGGTATTTATATAAATGTAAGTCCCGATTTTTATGTTGGATATGCCAGTTTAGAAGATTTGCGTAATACGTTGATTGATTTTAAAAAATCGAAAAAATTTATTTATGCCTATGCCGAACTGTACACAGAACGGTCTTATTACTTAGCCTCGGTTGCTGATAAGGTATTTATGAACCCATCAGGAGAGCTTATTTTTAACGGAATGGCGAGTGATATAACTTTTTTTAAAGGAGCATTAGAGAAAATGGGCATAGAAATGCAGGTGTTTAAAGTAGGAAAGTTTAAAGGTGCTGTTGAGCCGTTTATACTAGATAAACTTAGCCCTGAAAATCGCCAACAAATAGAGGTGTACCTTTCATCGCTATACAGCACCTACTTGAAAGGGATAGCAAAAACTAGAAAAATAGATATTGCCAAAATACGTGAAATTGCTGATGGGATGCTAATACGTAGCCCGAAAGATGCCATTGACTATAAAATGGTGGATAAACTGGCATACCATGATGAGGTGATAAAAGCCATTAAAGAAGAATTAGGATTAGAAAAAGACGATAAAATTAATTTTTTAGAACCTAAAAAATACAATAAAGTAAAAGCCAAGAAAAATAAAGATGCCGATAGTGATAAACAAGGTAAAATAGCGATACTGTACGCTACTGGTAATATTGTTAGCGGAAAAGGAGATGAAGAATCCATAGGTTCTAAATCTTTTACAGAGGCTATTATAAAAGCACGTAAAGACAAAAAAATAAAAGCAGTGGTATTGCGTATCAACTCACCCGGAGGAAGCGCATTAGCATCAGATATTATACACCGTGAGTTAATGTTGCTGAGAAAAACAAAACCCGTTATTGTATCTATGGGCAATGTTGCCGCATCAGGCGGATATTATATTGCTATGGCAGCTGATACCATAGTAGCGCAACCCAATACCATCACAGGTTCTATTGGGGTATTTGGCTTAATACCCAATATGCAAAAACTACTGAATGATAAATTAGGAATTACTTTTGACGGGGTGAAAAAAGGAGAATTTTCTGACTTAGGCAGAACCGACCGCCCTTTTAACGAAAGTGAGAAAGAAATAATACAAAACTATGTAAACAATGTGTACAACCAGTTTTTGATGGTAGTAGCCAATGGACGAAAAATGGACAAAGAAGCAGTACACAAAATTGCACAAGGGCGTGTGTGGACAGGCAACGATGCCAAAGCTCGTGGCTTGGTTGATGTGATTGGTGGCTTGCAAACTGCCTTGGATATTGCCGCTAAAAAAGGCGGTTTAACTAATTACCGTATTAAAGAGTTGCCCAAGCAAAAAAACCCGTTTGAAGAATTACTTATTGGTTTAAGTGTACGAGCTAAAACCGATATATTAAAGGAAGAACTGGGAGAGAACTATAAATACTATATGCAAATGAAAAGAGTGATGAAACACCAAGGTATATTAACCCGTATGCCTTTTGAAATTACCATAAACTAAAGCAAATAGAGTAATCCGCAGTGTATTTACTATAACTGGATATCAGTAATTTTTATTAGTTGGGTATTGGCTTTTAGCCTTTAGTGCAATGGGTTAAAAGCAAACCCACCATAGTGTACACACCACTCACTATAATGGCACTTATACCTACTGGCAGCACGGGCTTGTCCGTGCTGTTCAGGCATTTTCTTGCGGCAGGTTTCAACCTGCCGCTATTCATAACCTTAAACAAAAAACTGCATATATAGAATGGGCATTTATGCCTATTCTGTCTTTTTTAATTTGGCAGCCACACAGATACTAAGCTCTAATTCAGTAGAAAAAACATTCTTTTCGTCTGAAAAAGAATGAGGTACTAATTACCTTATCCTTTTTAGCAATATATTTACCCCACCATGAAAAAGTACATCATACTATCCCTCACCTTCACAATAAGTCTATTGGCTTTTAGCCAAAGTTATATTCGCAAAGTAAACCGAAGCAATAACGACCCCGAAGAGGTAACGATATACATTAACCCTAAAAATCCACAACAAATGGTAGCGGGTAGTAATATTACCAATGTATATTATAGTGATGATGGAGGAGAGACTTGGGAAGAGAACACCCTGACATCTAAAAAATGGGGAGTATATGGAGACCCTGTTGTATTTGCCAATGATAGTGGACATTTCTTTTTTTGCCACCTTTCACAAACCAAACCACTAATGGATCATAATTATAGCTGGTTAGAATATATTGTGGTACAAAAAAGCACTGATGGAGGTAAAACATGGAACGAAGGGGCTGGACTGGGTTTTGTAAAAGGTAAAGTGCAAGACAAAGAATGGATGAGCGGCGATTTTAATGCCCAAAGCCCCTATAAAGGCAATTTATACATTAGCTGGACAGAGTTTGACAAGTATAACAGCAAAAGCGAAAGCGATTTTTCACGCATAAAGTTTGCCTACTCCACTAATGGAGGAAATAGTTTTAGCACAAGTACCATCATTTCTGACACGGTTGGCGATTGCGCCGATGGAGACCATACCTTAGAAGGGGCAACCTCTGCTGTTTTGCCTAATGGAAACCTACTAATAGCATGGGCAGGGCATGGAAACATATATTTAGATAAAAGTACTGATGGTGGGGAAACCTTTGGTAAAGATAAAATTATTGCCGCACAAGCGGGCAGTTGGGTTATTCCTGTGGCAGAGATAATGCGTACCAACGGTATGCCTTTTTTAGTGTCGGACAATAGTGGTGGTGCATACAACGGTAATGTGTATTTACAATTTGGTGATGATGCCAATGGCGATGCCGATATATTTATTCTAAAATCGACCGATGGGGGTGAAACATGGAGCAAAAAAATAAGAATTAACGATGATACTATTGGCAATGGAAAAGATCAATTTTTAGGGCATATAGCTGTTGACCAAACCAATGGAGATATTTATGTGGTGTATTACAGCCGCCAAAATTCTGATAATAATTTATTTATTGATACCTATGTTGCCTTTTCTACCGATGGAGGGGAAACCTTTGCCCGCCGCCGTATTACTGATAAGCCTTTTGCCGCACCGGGTGAAAAAATTTTTTTTGGTGATTATAATGGGATAGCTGCCCATGGGGGCATAGTGCGCCCTATTTGGACGGGCATAACCAATGGCGAGTTGGTGGTAAAAACTGCCCTATTAGACAAAAAAATATTACAGACTCAAAAATTTGGCGAAGCAATAGATTATATAGGCATTAAAAAGAAAGTAGCGGAAAAAAAGGTAGTTATTCATCTTCGGTTGAAAGACAAAGGCACTTTTATTTTAAAAATTATAGATGCAGTAGCAGGAAAAACATTTTACAGTAAAACAGTGCCTAAAAATACGAAACATGAGTTGGAAATTAAACCTGAAAATGTAGTACTACCAGCAGGAAAATATAAAATACAGGTGCGTATGAAAGGCAAAATGCTTGAAGAAACATTTGAAATTAAATAACACTTAACTGCTTGTACTGCGAGGCTCTGCGAAGCAATCTTTTAACTCACCCCGATTTATAATTTTTATCCCCACTATTTTCAAAGTGATACTATAAATCTTATAATAGAGGGGAAACAGCCGTATTTTAACTTGTTTAGGAGAGAGGATAAGCGGGGTATGCTTTACCTATATTATGGGTGTGCCAAAGGCTGCTGTTGTGTTACACAATGTACGCCGCCACCATCCTCGCCCAGTTCTGTGGAGGGTATGCCTATCACTTTTCTATTAGGATAGAGTTTTTGGAGTATAGCGTTTGCAATAGCATCGTTAGGGTCATTAAAATTTGGGACTAATACTACTTTGTTGCCTATATAAAAGTTGATATAAATACCGTATTCTTTTGATTTGGGAAGCCTGTTTTGGGTAAGGGGTAACTCTACAATAGTGTATTTTTTGCCTTCACTGTTTTTGGCGTTGCTTAGTATTTCAAACTCGGTAGGGTCTGCATATTCAGTTCCCCTCTTGACAGTAACAATGGTAGTTGAGTTTGCAAAACGGGCAGTTCCATCAATATGGTCATCAGTAATATCCTCGCCTTTTAACCCTTCAAGCCATATAAAATTTGTAATGCCTAAATATTTTTTAAAATACTCTTCTGCTTTTTCTTGGCTAAGGTTGGGGTTTCTGTTTTGGTTTAATATGGAACTTCTTTTTGCTAATAGTGTACCGTGTCCATCAATTTCTACTGAACCACCCTCATTTATTATACCTATATCCACAGACTCTATACCCAGTGCTTGCCCTACTTGGGTGGGTATAGTATTGCAGTTTTTATAGGGTGTTTTATTTCCCCAACCATTAAACCCCCAATTTTGGATTTTTAGTTTATCATTCTCGTCATATACGAATATGGGACCATTATCTCGCACCCAATAATCATCTGTTTTCCATATATAAAAGTCAATAGTACCCATGTTTACGCTGTCGGCTTTTAGCAATGCTATTACACGATTTTTCTCTTGCTCATTATATACTATTATATGTACATTTTCGGCTGTGTGTAGGGCTTTTGTTATGGCTACAAAGGTTTTGTCGTGCCTGCTGGTATGCCCTTTATAGGTGTAGTTGTGTGGCCATTGTAGCCATGTACCTTCATGTTCAGTTTCTTCGGCGGGCATGGTATAGTTCATCCCTTCGGGAATAGTATAAGTAATCATATTGTTATTGCTTTCATTTTTTGTGCAGCTACCAAAAAGTAGCAGGGTTGAAAAAGCCATAAAAAAATGCGTACTCATAAAACGGTGGTCATTAGTATTATATAAACGAAGATAGTTGTTAATTATTTGATAGCTTTTGGATATGAGGAAATAATTTATAAAACAAAAACCTCACCCATTGGGTGAGGCTAACTAAAAATAGTATTTATTTTCTTTTATTAGGGAGTGAAGTTGAACTCGCTTTTCAATTCATCAAGCGTTTTTTCTAATACTTTCACTTCCATTTTTATATCAGTTATAGGTCTGTTGCTTGGGTTACCACTATTGGGTTGTTTTACAATATTATCAGCAGCATCCATCCCTTTAAATACTTTCCCGAAAACGGTATAGTTCCCATCAAGGTTGGCAGTGCCATTTTTGTTTATTACAATATAAAACTGTGAACCGCTTGATGCTTTTTGTGGGTTGTTTGTTCGTGCTGCGGCAACCGCACCGTACCCATGTTTTAATGAGCTTAGTATTTCTGCATCAATCAAGTAGCCTGGTCCACCTTGCCCATCATTGTTGGGGTCGCTATCTTTACTATTAGGATCGCCCCCTTGTATTACAAAGTTGCTCACTATCCTATGAAATGTAGTACCATTAAAGAACCCTTCTTTTGCTAATTTCAGAAAATTAGCACGGTGTTTTGGCGTTTCTTTATACAGCCACATATACATTGTGCCAAAAGAAGTTTTTAGTTCTATAATTTCCTCTTTATCAATATCAGGAGTGCCTGTATTATCAGGAGTTGCAGTAGTTTGTTCATCTTTTTTGCAAGAGTTGAAACCTACTGCAAAAGTGAGTAGTAAGGTAAATAGAATTAGTTTTTTCATAGCTATAAATTTAGATAAATTATTCCAATAATCAAGACGGCTGATTACTTACCCCCGTTGTTAAATTACAAACTAAACTCTTTTTTTACTGATGTATTGTAACTTGTGCCTGTTTGTATATTTTCGTTTTCGGCACCTTTAAGTATAAACAGATAGCGACTGCTAAAGGTTTTTCGTATCTCACTAATATTTTTTTTGTTGATTATATGCGTTCGGTGAACCCGTAAAAAGTGGGGCGGTAAGCATCCTTCTAAATAGTTAAGGCTTTGGTTAATAATGTGTTTGTTTCCGCTGGTATCAAATACGGTTACATATTTGTCTTCGGCTTTAAACAAGATTACATCTTCTATTTTCACTAAAATTATTTTTTTGCTTGTGCTTATGGGGATAGTTTCTAATATTTTGGGGGCTTTATTATCAGACAATTGTTTGGCAAGTTGTTGCACTATGGCAAAACTATCTAATTGGTTTAGTTTGTTTATTGCTTTTTCTAAACGCTCGGGGTGTATAGGTTTTACCAAATAGTCTATGGAGTTTTCTTCAAAAGCCTTTAGTGCAAACCCATCGTAGGCGGTAGTAAATATTACTTTGGGTTGCGTCTTTATTTTTTGTAACATTTCAAAGCCGTTCATACCGGGCATTTCTATATCCAAAAATACAAGCTGCGGGCTAAGGGTATTTATTTTTTCTAAACCATCTGTTCCGTTTTTAGCCTCACCAATAATTTCTATTTGTTGCGTGTGTTTTTCAAGTAGTTTCCGCATTCGGTTGCGGGCTATACGTTCATCATCAACTATAAGGGTGCTATACTTCATCAGTCTGTTTTTTTAGCAGGTGTATTTCTATCTCTATATATTTTTTGGGATGGTTATTAAATACTATTTTATTTTTTTCGGGGAATAATAAGTTTAGTTTTTCATGCACGTTTCGCAAACCGTAGCCATTTTTTATTTGAAACGGGAAATCAGCCCCATTATCAGCTACCCGAATTAATATGCCATTGTCTGATTTTTTTATTGTTAAAGTTAGCTTTCCCTTTTCCATTTTGGCAGTGCCGTGTTTTATTGCATTTTCAACTAAGGGTTGAATTAAAAAACGGGGTATTTGGTATGGGAGAGCCGCCTCATCAATGTTTGCAATATACTCTAACTGGTTCTCGAAACGAGTTTTCTCAATATCCATATAAGTATTTACCATTCTCATTTCTTCATTAATAGTAGTATAAGCATTGCCTTGTATATTGAGGCTATACCTAAATAAATCGGAAAGCGAAAGCACCATTTGCTCTGCCTTGTCAGGCTCGTCATGTATTAACCCTGCAATAGAATTAAGTGAATTGTAAAGAAAGTGGGGGTTTATTTTTGCTTGTAAGGTTTCTAACTCGGCATTTGTAATGAGCTGGTTTGCTTTTTGTATTTCCAACTCTTTTTGTTGAAGTTCCAACTGTAATTCGTACTGTTTTGCTTGCCTGATAAAAAGAGGGATGGCTATAAATAGCGAGAAAACGGAGTAGCTAATAAAATTGGTAGTAATGGGGTCTATTTCATATTTACCTAAAGATATTACATCATCATCAGTTATGCCATTAAGCGCGTACATGCTTTCGGTTATTGCTGTACCCAATAATATACCGATAACTACTGCTACTAATTTAAGTAGTGCAAGTTTTGATGGGTGGGTTGAAGAGTACTTTTTAGTTACCCAAAATGTGGTATTTATAGCGCAGATAGGAATAATAAATAGTTCTACATGGAACAAAAGAACCTCTTTATCTATAAGTTTTAAAAGGCTGTTACCATTAATTACGATTATAATTGACTCTAACAAAAAAAAAGAAAAGGGAACAATGAATAATATAGGCAAGTACTTTAGGTTTTCAAAAAACCAAGGATTACTTACTCTTTTTTCTAAATATTTTTTGTAACCTGCAACCATAAATTTTTTAAAGCACCAAGTTAATTAATAAAATACTACCCGCTGATGCGATACACTATTGCTTGTAGTATTGTGTACCTCTACAATAAAAATACCCTCGCCTATATTGGTTTTATTTAACTGTGTAGTGGTAGTTGTTCCCACAAATTGTTGAATTAATTTCCCGCTTATAGAATATACTTTTATGGTGTGTTTATCCGTAGGATTTTCAATAACTATGTTTACAATAGTATTGGATGGGTTGGGGAATACTTTAAACTGTGGTTTTTTTACTTCTTTTTTGCTTAAAGCTAAGGGCAGCATGCTTTCTACAATATCATACAATGCTTTTTTAGTTGTTATTAATTCATTAAATGCTTCTTGGTCGTTTGCCACTATTACACAACTATAATCTAACCGTGCGCCAAACTGCATTTCGCTGTGTTGTAGTGTAGTGCCCCCATGCCCAAGGTATAATGTATTATTATAATAACTGAAAAAGGTAGAAAGACCAAAAAGGTATTTATTGCCATCTATTTCTAATTGAGTAATCATTTTTTTATAACTGGCATTTGAAAGTACTTTGCCGCTATACAATAGTTTTGCCCACTTTGCCAAATCTTCGGCGGTTGAAATAATGCCACCCGCCGCCCATGCGGCTGAAAGAAAACTGCGGTAGCGGATGCCTTCGTATCCCAAACCCCCCAGCCATGCTTCTGCTTTCTCTTCAGTATGGGCTTCATATTCTGATAGGTATGTGTGTTTAAGTCCTAAAGGGGTTAACAATTTTTCTCGCATTACGGTATGGTATGCTTTGCCTGTTACTTTTTCTATTATTTTACCTAATAAAATAAAGTTGGTATTGCTGTACTGCCACACTTTACCAGGCGTATTTACCATTGGGTTAATATAATTTTTTAGTATACTATCTACTTCAATTATTTTATTTGGGTCTCCATTGTTCACTTTATTTGTAAAATCATTATGGTTAGTGAAGCTATATATTCCGCTGGTGTGTTGAAGTAATTGTTTTATGGTAATACCATTGGCTATATTTTTTATTGGTTTTAAATATTTATAAATAGTATCATCAATACTTAGTTTTCCTTCCTCTTCAAGCAAAAGTATTAATGCCATAGTAAAGGTTTTGGTGTTGCTACCCATTTCAAACAGCATATCTGTATTAAGAGGTTTTGTGCCTGCCTTGCCCACAGTATGTTTCCAAACGCTACTATCAGGAAAAACAATTGCGGCAGAAACACCCCTTATGTTTAGTTGCTGTGCTTTTAGCTCCAATGTTTTGGTGAGAGTGTCGGCAAACTGTTTACTTAGTTGTGCTTTGGCAGTATTGCTGAATAATAGGAGGGCTATTGTAAGTATAATAAAAATAGGCTGAAAAGTGGCGGTAAAATTTTTGTTCGTCATAATTTTAAGTATTTTGTAGGCACAAACCTATTGTGCGTGCTTACAACAAAAAATACTTTTTGGATGAACGAGGAAACGAAGAGATGAACCAAGAAATGGATTGATGAAAATAGAGGGAAGGCATAAACAGCCTTTAATTTTAGTATGAATGGATATGTTTTTGAGAGGATAGTCGCTAATTGACTAAAGTCAAGTTTCTTTTAAAATTACATTGGCATCAGGACTTAAAGTCCTGATGCCAGCGTAGTCTCAATAATATATGTTTTTGATTAGTACTAAGAGTACTTGTTTATCCCGTCATCCTTTGCAGGAGAACATTTTTTGAGGTAATACCCCCGCGTGTCATTACCGTGAGAAGTCCATTTTCTTAGTAAATAGTGGGTTTCTGTTTTATTGAGCGTCTTGCTCATCACTGTTTTCTTCACCCTCTACTATTGGGTAATATATTTGTGTTAACCATTTTGCAGTATCAGGTTCGGTACTTGGGTCGGTAACATAAGCCTCACGTGGTACACCAATTTTAATACCTTGCTTCTTAGCGTAGTTATTAATAGCTATATGTGCTTTTTCAGAGCCTTCGTAGTCTCCATAATAATCTACTTTAAGGGCTTTTGTGGCAGGTATTTCTCTACTGGTAAAATTGCCTAAGTTGGTGGGTTCTTTATCTACGGGTAGCACCGCCTCCATGTCTGTTTCTTTCCCATCCCAAGTATAATATATTGCTGAAGCTATCCCTGGTTTCACATTGTTTTGAAGTGCTAAACCGTATAATTCGGAAAAGTATTTTTCAAGGTAGGCTTTTATTCCCTCTACTTTCACTTTCTCCTTTGGTGCAGCTATCACAATTTGTGCTTCAGTGGTTACTTCTTCAATTTCATATACTGCTTCATCAGTTTTTGGTGTACTTTCTACTAATTCTTTTAAGTTTTCTAAGCCCGCTTCAAAATCACCTCCCACCATACCATCAAGTGCTAAAAAGAAATATTTGCTCATAGGTTTATTCCATGCAGAAGTATTTTCTAAATCACTGTCTAAAGACCACGTAATTTTAGTGCTATCGCCAACTTGTTCAAGAAGTAAAGTACCTACCCCTCCATCACGACCATCGAACTCCAGCTTGGTTACCAGCTTCTCATTGGGTATAGTTTCAGTTATCACCATACTGCCATTTCCTACTTTTTCACTTGTCCAAACACTTTTTTGCCCTACTTCACCATCAGGTCCATCGTATGTATTGGTCATGGTGGAGTCCTTCTCCATCCAAGGCGACCATGTATTCCACATTTTTAAATCTTTAATATGTGCAAAAACTGCTTCTGGCGAAGCATTTACCATTGTGCTACGCTGTAGGTGTGCCTTTGCGGGTAAGAAAAAAGAAACCACAACAAGCAGTACTATAATAGTACCCAAGCCTAAAAGGATATTTTTTAAAATTTTCATATTTTTGGTAATAGGTTAGTATTCAAATCTATAAAAAAAAGTAAAGACTACCCTATTTTTTTTTATCTAACAGAGTTAAGCTAATCTTTTCTCATCTGTTTTTTGCGATAAACTTCTATCCAAGCGGTTACACGAGTAACGTTTGAAAAAAGAAGGTAAAGTTGTTACTAAACCAAATAAGGCACTTAATACCACAGCTAAAAAATGGTATTAGCCCTGTTAAAATTGAAGTTTATTTCCTTTTCTTCTTCTTTTCCCTTGTAGATTATAGTCAACAACCTTGTCTGTATTAAATATCAAATAATAGATTACTGCAATATAAAGGGCTATCGAAAAAACGAACATCCAAAAAACCCCCACTCCCGCTACTAAACAATTATAAACCAACGTAAAGCGCATTTGGTACTGCTATTATAGAAGGGATTATAAATATTATTCCAGTAATTTTAAGGGTAATTTCAAGCAGTTGTTTGGTTTTCATTTTCGGTAGGCTTTTGGTCTATCTTTTCCAAAGCTACCAAAATTGCTAAGAAGCCCCATAAGGGGACAGCAATTTTATCATAGTCAATATAACTATTTAAAACACCGTGTACATAGTAGGTTACTAAGCCTAAGGTAACGGCAAGGGCTATAATGCGTGTTTTCTCTCTAAAACTTTCATAGTACAGTTTCATGCCTTTATAAATAGAGAGTAAAAACAATGCGAGCCAACTTAGCATACCCAATAATCCACTCTCGGCCAAAGGTCCTAAATATTCACTATGGGCATGCCCTACATTGCCAAAGTTGGTGCTAATTACCGTAATGTCTTTACTGCGTTGGAAAGGCGCATATTGAAAAGAGTATGTACCAGGTCCCCAGCCTACTATGGGGCGTTCTTCAAACATCCGTATAGCACTATTCCATCGGTTAATGCGCTCTAAATTACTGGGGTCATTTTTTATGTTGGATACGGATTGTAGATGCTCGCCCAAATCACTTTTGCGTGATGAGCCTTGCTCATTTTCGCTCAACTTCATCATAATATCTTTTTGGAAGGTAAACACCACCAGCAATACCATAATTATTGACCCAAAAACAAGCCGTATAGGCACTTTGAGGTAAATAATAATAAGTGCCACTAATGCCGCTATTAAACTTACCCAAGCCGCCCTTGTATAAGAAAATGTAATGGCTAATAAAAATAATAGGGTAAGTAAGCCTATAAAAAAACGAGTGAGCGTACTATACCCCATTTTTTTACCCCATAAAAAAAAGACTATAAGCATGGGTGTAACTATGGTTACTGTTGCACTATATACCCCATGCACCCAAAAAAAGGGTTGTATCATAGAGGTAAAAACTTCACGTACAAAACCAAATTGCGAGTGCCGCACCATTACATATACCACCACCCCTGCAAGGGGAAGGGTAAACCACCATAAAAACTTCTCGATACGGTTATAGTTGCTAAACAGGGTGTACCCCATAAAATAAAACACTACCACATACCACAACCGTGAAACGGTATATTTAAAAGATACTAAGGGCATGGAACTGGTAATGGAGGTAAAAAATAACCATGCAATATTTATGAGTATTAAAATAGTGAGCGGGTTACGCATTAATGCTTTCATATCACTATTTTGCTGGGGCGATGTGAGCTTGAGTAACCCGATAAGCATTAGCAAAATAATAATGGGTTCAGTGGGCAGTATCAACCCGAAACCTCCTATCAAATCCCAAAAAGTAATAGAAAAGGGAACTAAGCCTACTACAAAATATATTAGCTTATCATAGGCAAATAGTGCCATTAGCACTACCATAAAGCCTACTGGTATAAGGGGTAGGTAGTAAAAATCAAAAAGCACAGCTATTACATTGGCGGCTATAAACAGCCCGCTAATAGCATAAAAACTTACTATTTGTGCTTTACTAAGCATTAGAGAAATGGCTTTTAGGCGTTATCTTCTTTTAGTAAAGTACGCAGGTATTTATATCGCTCTAAAAGGATAAAGAAAAGTACACTAAAGAAAAATGTGCCAAAAGTAGCGGCTAAAACAATATAGCTGCGTTTTGGGTAGGTTTTCTTTTCGGCAGCAAAAGCAGGGCTTATTTCAAACTTGTGAGGAATATACTCCTCCATATCAGCCTTTGCTTTTCTAAACTTTTCTTTTAGGTGGTTCATTTGCTCTACCTGCTGGCTAAGTGATTCTGTTAGCCTAATTAATGTGCCTACTTCTACACCGCTTTTTGCCATTTTTTGTTGGCGAGCAATGGCTTGCCCTGTTCCCTCGTTTTTACCGCCCGTAAGGGTTGAAATATCAATGCCTCTTCCGCTTGATATATCGTTTACCTGCTGCTGTAATTTTTCTACTTCTGTTACTTTGACGTTGTACTCATTCTCAATAATTTCGTAGGCTTTGCTGGCTACTTGGCGTTGTATTTCGGTACGCACACTATCGTATATCTGCGAAATACCATTGGCTATATTGGCTGCCATTTGTGGGCTTTCGTCTAACACGCTAATTTCTATCGAAAGAAACTCTGTACGGTTAAATTTTATATTACCCTTTATTTTACTTGCCAGTTTGGTGTAAGGCATAGAACCATTAGGGTCAATATCGTAATGTTCCATTAGGCTAAAACGCTTCACTACACGCCCCATTAATTGCGACGAAGCTAAAATTTGCAAGGCTTGTTCGGCATTCTCTTCCTCCCCAAATTCAGAAGCATCTACATCACGTGCAGTAGGGTCTTCTAAAATACCTCCTGAAACAGAGTTGTTTTTTGACGGATAGAAAATAACCGTCGATTCAAATTTAGGGGTGATGAATGAGGGTGCTGAAAAGATAAGCGAAGCTATAATAGCAACCAAAGTCATGATACCAATAGGCCATTTTTGGCGAATTATCAGGCGAATAATCTCGATGGTGTTAAACTGGGAATTGGTCTTTGTGTCAGACATTTAGGTTAGGTTTTTGCGACAAAAATAAAAATATCGTTGATATATTAGGCTTTTACTTTTCTTGTTGAGTGAACGAAGCTTTTAACTCCTTTATTTTAACAACTCCTGTAATTATTGCTAACATTGCTAATGTACCCAATGCTAACAGGGCTTCCAGCTTCCAGTCCCACTCAACAAGGTGTAAGGCGTAAAAGACCCCTCCAACAGTTGCAACAAACAACAGTATGGAGCGTATAAATTTATAAGAAACTGAAAAGCTAAAAAACTTTTGGCAATATATAACTGTAAGTACAATAACCAAACTTTGGGTAACAATAGTTGCTATGCTTGCCCCCATAGCTTTGTACTGTGGAATAAGGAATGCATTTAAAGCAACATTAGCTACCAAGCCTATTATAGAGATAATGTTTAGTTGCTTCAAACTACCATTGGCGGTTAGTAATGTGCCAAAAATATACCCTATACCTATGGGGATAAAAGCCGTTAGCACCCATGCAAATACAGTGGCATTGTACGCAGAGTATAGTTGCGGATAAATAAACTGATATAAATTATCTTTATAAAACCAAGCTAATAGCGGCACACCCACAACGGGCAATAGCATTATGGTAAAACTTTGTTTTACCAATGGGTTTACAGATTGTTTGCGGTGTATTAACCGCCCAAACATGGGTAGCAGCATATTTGCCATTAATACAGCAAACATTATAAGCGAGTCTAACAAGCGAAAACCCGAAGCATATATTCCCGCCTCATTAGCCCCATCAGGTAAAATGCGCTCTATCATCACCGCATCTATACGGGTATAAAAACTCATTAATGTAATGAGGATAGCGTAGGGATACGATTTTTTTAAGATGCTTTTTATTAAACTCCAATCTATTTTAAACTCACTTCTTTTTATAAAACGATATAGCACAACAAAAGAGATTAACACACCTGCTGATAAGCCTACTACTTGCACCCAAGCAAAAGTATAAATGGTAAATGTTACATCAAACGGGTTCCACCACAGCAAACCGCCACACAATAAAATCATTACCAGCTTATCACTCACTGATAAAAAACTCTCTGTTTTAAAAAGGTGTAATGCCGTAACATTAGCGCGTAAATAAATATAAAAGGATATTAACCCTTGGTTTAAGCCCACAATAAGCAATAAACCCATTTGCTGTTGCGAGTACCCCAATAGTAGGGCAACCAGCATAAGCACGGTTAAATACACCACAAACAGCCCCCCTTTAAGGGTAAGTATATTGGCTAAGTGTAGCGATAGCTTGTTGGGCTCGCCAGCAATAACACGGTTGTTGTAGTTGTTTACTCCTGCATCAGCAATTATTGCTAATATTAACGCGAGATTGAAAAGGGCAAAATAATCACCATATACTTCGCTGCCCAGCGTGTTTTGTACTACTATGTCTATACCAAATACCCAAAACAGCTTCACAAATAAGTTAAGCGAGATAAGCAGGCTAAAGTTGGATAAAAATTTTTGCTGCATGGGCGTAGTGCAAAATTAGCCTATTTAACCCAAGTTAGACACAAGTTTTTAATTTAGTAACCCGTCCCTATATTACTCGGGTAAGTTTGCGCTTTTGCAATTTTTGCAACTACACCAACTATTTTTTTACATATTGGCACAAATTACTAAAACAAATGTGAGTGTTTGCAGTTTGTCATTTACATCGCAGGTTTTCGTACTACATCTTTGCCTCATCAAATAAAAAATGAAAACCATGAACAATTTAAAATTTATCACTACTGCAATAGTAGTATTAACATCAGTACTAGTAAAAGCACAAAAACCCATCATAGCCGTTTTAGATTTTGAAACGGTAAATATGACTTATAGCTCTAGAGACTGCGGAAACCTCTTTCGTTTGGAAGTAGAAAAAACCAATCAGTTTGAAGTGATAAACCGTCAAGACCTGCGAGGCATATTATCAGCACAGGGCATAAAACTTGATACTTGCTTTGGCAAAAGTTGCATTATGAAAGCCTCAACACATTTACAAGCCAATAAAGCATTAAGCGGTAGCATTGAGAACTACGGCAAGCGTATAATAGTAATAATGCGCTTGTTTAATGTACAAGAAAACCGTTTAGAAAAATCTCAGGTATTAGAATTTCGAAACATACCCGAAGAAATTCAGAATATGGTGAAACTAAGTGTACAAAAGTTTTGGGGCTTACCCTTTAGCGAGTTGGCATATACCGCCTTATCAAACAAAGAAGCGTATGAAAACGAGCTTAACAACCCAAACGAAACAAAACTAATATTATCAGGACCACGAACAGGAATTATATTTATGGGAGGGGAAAATGCAAAACGCTTTTCAGCACCTTCTTCTGAGGGTGGATTTGATGCGTTTCCTGTTATGACCATGTTTGGCTATCAAAAAGAATATCAATATTTAAATTCTGGTAATTTTCAAGCGCTGTTCGAGTTTATACCTGCTATAAATGGATTAGACCAAGGGCTGATTAGCCCATCGTTTACCTTTTTGCACGGTTTTCGGAGTAATAAAAACGGGTGGGAATTTGCCTTTGGTCCTACCTTAGGCTTTATACCTAAGGCAGAAGGCTTTTATGATGATGAAGGAAAATGGGTGAGAGTGAGTGATTGGAATGAAAAAGATGCCAACGGAAAAATATTACCTATTCCTGGTGAAACAAAAAAGTTGCTCGATTCTCGTGGCAAGTATGTGTTTTCATCAGGGTTTGTGTTTGCAATAGGTAAATCGTTCAAATCAGGACGAGTAAATATGCCCGTTAATTTCTACATAGTACCTTCAAGAAGCAATTGGCGAGTAGGTCTTACGTTTGGGTTTAATGCCAAGCGATAACCATTATTTATAAATTAAAAACCCTTTGGATATATGAATGCTAAAGGGTTAATTTAAAAACAGGAAATGAAAGTAAAAGTCTTCTTTATTTTTACTATGGCAGTGCTATTTTTAAGTGCTTGTGGTAGTTCTCGCTTTGGGTATATACCCAAAGGGAAACGCCAAAAAGGCACGGTAAAAAAACAGGCTATAAAATGGAGGAAACAAAAACAGCATCAAATAGTGGTGAGAGTTGAAAAGCCCTCATTTTCATTTCAAAAGGATGAAAATAGTGTTACCGATAAAGAGCGGAAAAAACCTGTTATCCCTAAACTAACTAAAAAGAAAAGCATAAAAAGTATAGTAAAAGCAACTAAACTACTTTCTCCTATAAAGAAAACAGAAGTGAAAGCCCGAAACAAAAAAGCAGCGACTAATAGGGCGCAAAAAACAACAGAGTTTGATTTTTGGGAAAGTTTTCTTGGAGAGCTTGTTTTTTTGCTGCTTGAAATACTGATAGGTAGTTTAATAATAATATTTTTTGCATGGCTGTTTGCAGTAGGTTTAGGTTGGTTAGCATATTTATTAGTCGCCGTGCTGATAATTATGATATTTCTTTGGATAGTGGGCGAACTGGAAGATATTTTAGACTTTATGTACGAGTAGTTTAACCTGAGTCTGTTATAATTTTTAGCATTATTTACTAAAAGAAGAAAAAAATATGCACCCTATTTCTGTGCCAGTTATAGTACATTAAGCACCTGCTCTTTTACTTTTTCGAGGTTGTCTTTCATACCTACCACAATTTGCTGTATTACTACATGAGATGCTTTTGAGCCTAAGGTATTTACTTCACGCCCTATTTCTTGCGCTATGAAACCTAATTTTTTGCCACCGGGTTCTTTATCTATCGTTTCCAAAAAATACTTACAATGTTGTGCCAAGCGTGATTTTTCTTCGCTAATGTCTATTTTCTCTAAATAGTAAATCATTTCTTGCTCAAAACGGTCTTTATCCACTTTTTCCTCTTCAAGCAGCGTATTTAGCTGGCTACCTATTCGCTGGCGTACTTGGGCTATTCTTTCCTCTTCATATTTCTCCACTTCAGGCAAAGCTGCTTTAATGCTGCTGATAAATTTAACCAAATCTTCTTTTAAGGCATCGCCCTCTTGGGTTCTAAATTTTTCAAACTCGATAAAAGCAGCATTTATAGTACTGGTAATCAGTTTCCAGTCGTCCTCGTCTATCTCATCCGCAGTATCGGTATTAATCACACCTGGGAACGCCAACACCCTATCTACAATATTACTTGCCGCAGTACCCAATTGTTTTTGCAACTGCTCAATTTCGCCATACAGTTTTTGGGCTATCTCTGTATCAATTAAAGCCGCCGTATTACTTTGCAAATTCCGTTCTATGGTTAGGTAAAGGGTGGCAGAACCACGCTCTATTTTTTTAGTTAAATCTTTGCGCAGTGCTATCTCTTTGCTTATTATGCTGCGAGGCATCCGCAAATTAAGTTCTAAAAATTTACCGTTTAGCGATTTTATTTCTGCTTTTACTGATATATTATCGTTGGCTGCTTTTGCACTACCAAACCCTGTCATTGAGCGTAATTTCATATAATTTTTTTCTTTTTCTTACGTGTTATAGCTACTAAATATACTCCCACAAATATGAGCAGGATAAATATAATTTTTTCTATCGTTAAAGTATCTTTTTGTGAAGTTAGGGCTAAAATAGTGGCAATAACGGGTTGCAAATATATGTATGAACCTACTAAAGTTGGCGATGCCCGTTGTAACGCCCAAGCATTTAGCAGGTAGGTTATAAAGGTAGTACCCACTAATATAAACACCACTATAAACCATATAAAAGCAGAGAATGAAGCCCAATCAATAGTGCCAATACCGCCAACGCCAAAAGGCAGTACCATCATAAACCCGAAAATAAAATTCCATTTACTCACAGTTATGGGGCTGTATTTTACTAAAAACCGTTTCACATATACCAAGTATATTGCATAGCTAAGGGCATTAAGCATTATTAAAATATCGCCATATAGTGTGGCTTTGCTAAAACTTAATCGTGCGCCTCCCATCAGCATCATTGCCCCTGCGGCAGCTAATACTATCCCCAGAGCTTTTACCCAATGTATGCCTTTTTTATCCACTACCGTGTAAATAATAAACACAAAAACAGGGGTAACCATCATTAACACCGAAGCATTAATAGGCGATGTATTTGCCAGCCCCTCAAAAAACATAAGCATATTTGCTGCCACCCCAAAAAGTGAGCTAAGGGCTAACCCCGCCATGTCCTTACAGGCTACTTTCTCTTTTACAAATAATGAATGGAAAATGAGAAATAGCACCAATGCCGCACATACCCTTAATAGTATAAAGGTAAAAGGGCTTATATAGGCAGGCATCACCTCTTTTGCTAATGAAAAGGTTGCCCCATATATAAGCGATACTATAAGAAGTGAGAGGTGTACTTTTACCTTTGTGTTCAAAACGGGGGCGAAGATACTACTTGGACTTTCTACTACAAGAATTACAGTTTTTGTACCGCCATACTTGCCACAGTTTCCCCAATAGCCAATGATGATGTTGCAGCAGGAGAAGGAGCATTAAGAATATTGATAGTAAGGGTGTCTTCAATAATTTTAAAATCATCTAACAAGCCTCCTGTTCTATCGCAAGCCTGTGCGCGCACCCCTGCTTCGGCGGGTTCAAGGTCGTTTTCTTGTATTTCTGGTATTAAACGTTGCAAGGCTTTGGTAAATGCTGCTTTTGAGAAAGAACGGTACATTTCGCCCATTCCTGTTTTCCAATATTTCCGCATCACTTTTTGGAAACCTGACCACGCCAAAGACTCCATCATTTCTTTTAAATTAATATCACTTTTTTTATACCCCTCTCGTGCAAAAGCAAATACAGCATTAGGACCTGCCTCTACCCCGCCTTCTATCATTCGTGTAAAATGCACTCCCAAAAATGGGAAATTAGGGTCGGGGACAGGATATATTAAATGTTTTACCAAATGTTGGCGGTCTTTTTTCAACATAAAATACTCGCCTCTAAAAGGAATGATACGGGTATCCAGCTTCTTTTGGGTATATGCTGCTACCTTGTCAGAGTATAAACCCGCACAGTTTATTACCAATTTTGTTTGTAAGGTTTGTTGTGGTGTAATTACTTCTGAAAAACTGCCCTTTGCTTTAATATTAGTTACCCTTTCTCCTAAAAATATTTCTCCATCAGTAGCTATAAATAGTTCAGCCAGTTTTTCGCATACTTCTGTATAGTTAATAATGCCTGTATAGGGTACTTTTAGTGCTTTTAACATATTTACGTGCGGCTCTATTTCCTGTGCCTCCTCACGTGCTATATAGGTAGTTTTGTTTAAACCGTTTTCTAAACCCCGTTGGTATAAATTTTCTAAATATGGTATTTCGTGTGCTTGGGTAGCTACTACCAGCTTTCCGCACAATTCATATTTTATATTGTTGGCATTGCAAAACTCAAGCAGCATACTGTACCCGCTAATACAGTTTTTGGCTTTTAAACTATTGGGTTTATAGTATAAGCCACTATGTATTACCCCGCTATTATGCCCTGTTTGATGGTATGCCATCGTATTTTCTTTCTCTACCAACGCTATTTTTAGTGCTGGTTTTTGCTGTTTCAGTTGGTAAGCAGTTGCCAGCCCCACAATTCCGCCTCCTATTATTACAATATCATACTGCATGGTTTTCGTACTTTTGCTGCAAAATAAATCAATTTACTCTTGAAGTTTAACGTTGGTGATAAAGTATGTTGCACAAATACATCGGTAAGCGGTGTAGTACTAAAAATTTTAGATAACAGCCATGTAATGTTATTGGATGGGGAAACTGATATGGAAATGGACTATCCTACACATACTTTAATACTGATAGAAGCATCGTACAAAGAACTAACAGCCAAGACACCCACCAGTAAAGAAGAGATAAAAACGACATCGCCAAAAAATCTAATTATAGATTTACATACTAAAAAACTGTCCGAAAACTATCGCAGTTTCCCACCATTACAAGGGCAGTTAAATTATTTAGACTATAAATTGGCTTTAGCTATTAGTGAAAAGGTAAAACAACTTACTATTATACACGGTAAAGGAAACGGCACTTTACGCAACGAAGTAGTAAAACGATTACGCCAACTACCCCAAGTAAAAAGTTTTACCGACCCCGAAAAGGTATTGGCTTTAAAAGGAGCTAAACAGCGAGTAGTGTTAAAATAATAAGTTGTGCTAATAACTGAATATCAGTGTTTTATTAGCCGTTGGCTTTTGGCGTGGAGGGCAGTACTGCCGAACTTGACTTAGTTATCTATGTGGCTGCCAAATTAAAAAAGACAGAATAGGCATGAATGCCCTTTTTGGATAGTTGAATTTAAAAGAGAAGAATACTCTATTGTATCTTTGTAGAGTAGTTTTAAAGCAGGCAAAAAAATACATAATCTATTTTTTCATCCATTACTAAAAGCAAAATTCACTAAAGTATGTATAGAAATAATGGATAAATGGCAATTAATGCTCGAACAAAAATAGCGTGAATTTACCTTAAAAGTAACCTCTTAGCTTAATGAAATAAGGAACTTTAGCCTCTGTTATGTAGTTCGTTTTATAAGTTCGGCATAGTTTTAGTTTATTACAGAGTATGCCAACCACTATGTCTATGAAAAAAAATTCTACCTCATATAAACGTATAGCCATTGCTGCTGTACTTTTAGTACTATTTGCTATTAGCCTAAAGGCACAGAATTTAGCTATAATTAAGCCCGAGCCACTTTCTTCACAACAAGTGGAGCAATTAAATGCTGCATCGTTACAACGCTTGCCCGAGCCACAAGCGTGCATGAAGTTAAAACAAACACAAGTAAACCTTGTATTGTGGGATTGTGGAATAGAGGATAATGATACCGTTTCCATTAACCTAAACGGAGTATGGATACTACACAATTTCCGCCTTACCAATGCCAAACAAGAAATACCTGTAACACTTAACCCTGGCGAAAACCAATTAACACTTTTAGCAAATAACTTGGGCGATATACCCAATAATACCGCCGCCATAGCTATAAAAGAAAATGGAATTGAGCAGGAAGTTATCCTAAGCAGTAGTTTAAAAACAAGCGGTACTATGCGCTTATTGGTAAAAGGTGGCGCAGGCTTACAAACCCTTTTAACAAATTGCCCCGAAAAACCTGTTTTTATGGATAATGAAAACAAACAAGTGCGTGCCAATCCTGATTTGGCAAACCCTCGCTTTAGGTTTTTATATTCGGGTGTTAATAAACACCCCTATGAAGTAAACAGAGTATTAGAAATGCAAGGCTGCACCAACATAGCCGATAGTGTAGTAACCCTATACTTTTGGGATAGCGGTGTGGAGGATAACGACACCGTATCTATTAACCTTAATGGGGTGTGGATAGTGAACAACCTACGCTTGAGCAAGCAAAAGCAAAGTGTGCAGGTGAAACTACAACCGGGTAGCAACTATATAATAATGTATGCCAATAACTTGGGCGATATACCTAACAATACATCGGGTATTGGGGTGAAATATACTTTTGGCGAGCGTGATTTAGGTACGCTATATAGCGATAAGCATACCAGCGGAACATTTAGGTTTAATAGCACTGTGGGCGAGGGTGCAGCAGCTTTCGCAGCGCAACCGTGTATTAATACTACACGAGCCATTAATAAACGCAAACTAAACGACCCTGAAATACAATATCTATTAGGCAAAAAAGGGAACAACCCCACACAGCAGCCCACTCAATACACCCCCCGTAGCCAGCCCAATTACGCCCCCGCAGCGGCAGGCGCAATAGCCATAGGTACAGGAATTATTACCACTTTCCCACGCAACGGCAGGAATAAACCCAGCGGAAATACAGGCAGCACTCCAAGGAAACCTCGCAAACCCAACGGAAACAAACCCGCCCCAACAAGAAACGATAAACCAAAAAATTATTAAATTTTCAAGCAATACTTAAAACTATACCACAATTTTGTAACAATTAAAAAAAAGGGGGGGGTGAAAATTTGACATATATAAAAAGCACTCACCTTGCTTCTACTTTGTTTTATAGCGTTATTTCCTCAAATAAAAAGTCATAGGGGTACATAGCGAGGGTGGTATTTGTTTCAGTAGCCAAATAATGCCCGTATATTTTAGTAAAGAATATATTTTGGTGAGTAGCTTATGCCGTGCGGCATATACCTTGTCTTTTTCTAAACGTATAAAAGCATCAGCCATTAACCCTTTTTTAAAGCTGATGTGTAAGCCTGCTTGAGTTGCTAATTTTTTGACTTTGAAATAAGTAATAAAATTGAGCGATTGCCATACCGCATCACTATACACTCCTTTTAATTTCCCTGTTAGGTGAGGGAAAAATGGAACAAGCAGCAAACCATAATGTGGCTCGAACGGGATAATATAGTTTGGGCAATGGTGCAACATTTTACCGCCTTTGGCTAATACTACTTTCATGCTTGCGAAGGCTTGCGCCAAGTTTCGAGGTTTTATATGCTCTAACACATTAAGCGAGAAAACTATATCTACCTCGTTTATTAATTTAGGGGTGAGGTTTTCTGCGGCAACATCAATAATGCGATTTTCAGGCAATTGATAAAATTGTTTAACGGCTATAAACATCTCACTATGAAAATCGTAGCCAATGCCTGATGGCTCTATTCCCCACGCATCAATATTGTTTTGTAATAGCCATGCGGTAAGCACTCCCGCCCCTGCACCTACTTCTAATATTTTTTTACCCTCAATATCCAGTTCTTGTAAAAGTGTAAGCGCAAACACGCTTTCCTCTATATAGTTATCCATTATGGTATAATATTTTGAGGTATCGTAGCTTGCTTTCGATTGCCAAAATTGCCTGAACTTTTCACTGCGCAGTTGTTCAGTAAATTGCTGCATGGCTACTTTGCTAAATAGCTTGCTCATGCCGTTTTGGTTAATTTATAAACATAGTGGTGTTTCCAAGGGAAACCTGGGCGTATATAGCCTTCGTAGTCTATTTTTAAGCCCAATTGTTTAAATAGCTGGTTATAATATTTATACGAGCGGAAATTTAAGGGAACGGGTACATCTTCTTTTAGTTTGTTCAGTATCCAATCCTCAGCCATAATGTATATTTTGTCTAAAGGGTTGTGGTACATTTCTTCAATCAATAATATGCTGCCGCCTATTTTTATTACCCGTATCAATTCTTGCAAATAAAAATCAGGATTGGGGGTGTGGTGCATCACTGCCGAGGCTACTGCAATATCAAAAGTATTATCAGCAAAAGGTAGTTTCCCCACCTCGCACACTTGAAAACTGAGGCGAGGATTTTTAAGTAATTCTTGGTTTAGGTTTTGGTCTTCAATTACATCAATGGCGGTTATGTTTATATGAGGCATTTGTTGCACCATTACCTGTGCCATATACATATTACCCGCTCCAAAATCGAGTATATGTGCATTTTGAGGTTTGATTAAAGGCATTAGCTTCTCTGCCAATCGCTTTGAGCGGTTGAAAGACAACTTTTTATATATGCCTAAATTGGCGATAAACATTTAGTGCTGTATGATTTTAGGGGTTCTAATTTGAGATTTAAAATTAGAAATTAATTTTCTCGTCAATTATATATTCGGGGCGGTTTTTTACTTCATCTAAAATATTGCCAATATACTCACCTACAACGCCAATGGTAAGCAATTGCACTCCGCCAAAAAATATAATGGTAATAATAGTACTTGCCCACCCTGGTACGGTAAACCCTCCGCTAAATTGTACATACAGCACCCAAACAGTAAGTACTATGCCTATTAGCATACTTATAAAACCTGCCGTGAGGGCAGCCTTCAATGGCTTTTTACTAAAATAGAACATTCCTATTCCTGCAAGGTGTAGCATTTTTTTTAGGGTATATTTAGTTTTGCCGTGTTGCCTTGCCTCACGGGTATAATAAAGCGGTATCTGCTTAAATCCCATCCAACTAATGATACCCCGTATATACTTATTTTTTTCACTAAAGTTATTAAAAGCATCCATCACCTTGCGGTCAATTAATCTAAAATCGCCAGTATCGGTATTCAAATCCATACCTGATAACCGATTAAGCAATCGGTAAAACAATCGTGCTGTTAATTTCTTAAAAAAACCTTCCCCTTTACGTTCTTTGCGCACTCCATACACTACATTACAATCGTTTTTGCGGTACTGCTGTACCATGTTTTCAAAAAGCTCGGGGGGGTCTTGCAAGTCGGTATCAAGTATTATGGCTACATCGCCTTTGCTGTGTGCTATACCTGCACCAATGGCCGCCTGATGTCCAAAATTACGTGAGAAGGACAGTAGCTTTACCTTATTATCTTGCTGTGCAAGCTGCTTTAAAATATCTAATGAAGCATCAGTACTACCATCGTTTATAAAAAGAATTTCATACCCATTGTTCCAATCGCCTTTAAGGGCAGCAGTAACTCGGCTATATGCCTCGTTAATACTCTCTTGCTCGTTATAGCAGGGGATAATAATGGAAACAAGTGGTGCTTCTTTCATAAAACTTATTTATAAAGGAATATTTCCGTGTTTTTTGCGAGGAAGGTTAACTACTTTGTTTTCCAGCATTTTAAAGGCATCAATAAGTTTTGTACGAGTTTCTTCGGGCAGTATCACCTCATCAATAAAACCCCGTGCTGCGGCGCGGTATGGATTGGCAAACATATCGCCATATTCTTTTTCTTTGGCTTTTAGTGTGGCTTCACGGTCGTTGGCATCAGCAATTTCTTTTTTGAAAATAATTTCTGCTGCTCCTTTTGCGCCCATTACAGCAATTTCTGCCGTTGGCCAAGCAAAATTCATATCAGCACCAATGTGCTTGCTATTCATCACATCATAAGCACCACCGTATGCCTTACGGGTAATTACTGTTACACGTGGTACAGTAGCTTCGCTAAAGGCATATAATAGTTTTGCTCCGTTGGTAATAATGGCATTCCACTCTTGGTCAGTACCGGGTAGGAAACCGGGTACATCTTCAAATACTAATAATGGAATATTAAAACAATCGCAAAAGCGCACAAAACGGGCTGCTTTTTGTGATGATTTTATATCTAATACGCCTGCTAAAAATGCGGGTTGGTTGGCTACTATGCCTATGCTTCGCCCAGCAAGGCGAGAAAAACCTACTACAATATTTTCAGCAAAGTTTTTGTGTACTTCAAAAAAACTACCATCGTCCATCACTCCTTCAATTACTTCACGCATATCGTAGGGTTGGTTAGCATTTTGAGGGACAATGTCTTTTAACTGCGGGCGACTTTCATCGGTATGTGGGGTATAGGGTACTGTGGGTGCTTTTTCTTCGCAGTTTTGTGGAATGAAACTTAAAAGTTGCTTTAAACCGTTGAGACATTCTACCTCATTAGCGCTTGAAAAATGAGCCACTCCTGATTTTGCCGAGTGTACTGATGCACCGCCCAAGTCTTCGCTGCTTACTTCCTCGTGCGTTACAGTTTTCACTACATTAGGTCCTGTAACAAACATATACGAGTTTTTCTCGACCATAAAAATAAAATCGGTAATGGCGGGTGAATATACCGCACCCCCTGCACAAGGTCCCATTATGGCAGATAGTTGTGGGATAACTCCAGAGGATAAGGTATTGCGGTAAAATATATCGGCATAGCCGCCCAGCGATACCACCCCTTCTTGAATACGAGCGCCTCCCGAATCGTTTAAACCAATAATGGGTGCGCCGCTTTTCATTGCCAAGTCCATTACTTTACAAATTTTTTCTGCAAAGGTTTCAGAAAGCGAGCCACCAAAAACGGTAAAATCTTGCGAGTAAACATAGGTAAGCCTACCGTTTACTGTTCCGTAACCAGTTATCACCCCATCGCCTAATATTTTTTGCTTGTCCATACCAAAGTCTGTACTTCGGTGGGTTACAAATGCGCCAATCTCGTTAAAGCTATCCTCATCAACAAATAAATGAATACGCTCACGGGCAGTAAGTTTTCCTTTTTTGTGTTGAGATGTTATACGTTTTTCGCCCCCTCCTAAAAGAGAATCTTTACGCATTTGTATTAATTTTTCACGGTTGTCCATCAGTCAGTAGTAATCTTTTCTTAATTAAGTATTTCTGCTATTTCTTCTGAAAATTCAATGTTATGATAAAAACTTTTCACATCGTCATCATCTTCTAAATTTTCTAAAAGTTTTGCCATTTTTTTGGCATCGTCAGTATTAATCTCTTTAAATATTTTTGGTATGTATTGTAAACCTGCCTTTTTTGGTTCTATTTTTAGCGTCTCCAATTTATTGCTCAAATTACCATAATCTTCTCTAATGCAGCTTACCGAGACAAAATTATCTTCTATTTCTACCTCATCCGCACCTGCATCAATAAGTTCAAGGGTAAGGGTATCTTCATCCACCCCTTCGTGGGGGTTAAACTCAAAAATTCCTTTTTGGTCGAATATAAAACTAAGAGAGCCATTGGTGGCTAAATTTCCACCTGTTTTTGTAAGGTAGGTGCGTAGGTTGGCAACTGTGCGATTAATATTATCTGTTGTACATTCTATTACAATGCCTATTCCTCCAGCACCATAGGCTTCATACATATGGTCTTCAAAATTCTCACCTGTATTGCCTGCTGCTTTATTAATAGCTCGCTCAATATTATCTTTAGGCACGCTTTGCCCTTTGGCATTTTGAATAGCAACACGCAGGCGTGGATTACTTTCGGGGTTTGCATCTCCGATTTTTGCAGCCACATAAATTTCTTTTACCAGTTTGGTAAATAGTGTTGAGCGTTTTTTATCAGCAGCACCTTTGCGGTGTTTTATATTTGCCCATTTACTGTGTCCTGCCATGTTGTTTTACTTCTCTTTTTTTATCCAACGAGGGCAAAAATAGGTAATCTATACATTTTATAAAGGAGTGATAGTATAAAACAAAAAAAGCTCCCGCAATTTGTGGGAGCTTTTTTTATATTCTTAGTTTAGTTACTGGGCGGTAAATGTATTTGTTGCAGGCGTACCAAGAAAAGTTCCTTCAATTCTAATTGTTGTGCTTGTCATTTCTTTAATGGTAGCAACATCGCCATCAAACTCAATTTTGGTTTCATTCTCTAAAAACTTCCAAGTTGAGGTTGAAATAATTTGGTCATCGGCAGTATCACATTTAGTAGCACCTTCATCATAAATATAAGTGCCATCTATTTTAAATATGTGCAGGTCATCTTTATCGCACTCATCCTGTTGCGAAAAAACATCTTGCCCACCTATTGTAGCGGCAGTAATCTTCCATGTTTTTGCAGTAATTATCTCAGTTTTTGTAGCTGAAGCTCCACCACCACTTGGTGTTGAGGTATTGTCATCATCTTTTTTGCATGATGAAATGATGGCTGCCATGGCAAAGGCTAAAAATAATAGTGTAACTTTTTTCATATCGTAGTTGTTTTTGCAAGAATAACTTTTTTATATAATATATGCAATTATATACAAGTAGGAGTAAAAAATACCAATGTTAAGCAGGATAAAGTTATGTTGTTAGCTCTATTGGGCGGTGCAAGTTATTGCAATAAGAATACTAAGTTTAGGGATAATAAAGTTGTTGAAATTGATAATGAAAAATTTAGAATTAAAAATAATAAGCTAATTTCTGTAATCCCTCTCACTGGTAAGAAAATTATATTTACTAAAGGTGGTAGTGATCAAAAATAGGTGAGGGTTTTTTAAGTAATGTGTTAACAATAAAAAATACCCGCCATCACGACGGGTATTTTTAAGAAATAATTGTTTATGTTGCTTATTAAATTTCTAACTATCTTATTATCAATCTACTGGTTGGTATTTAAAAATACGGGTGCAGAAGTAATACCGTTTTGGTTTTGCACTTTCACCGTGTAATATCCAGCACTTAAACCAGCTCCATTAATTACATATTGGGTGGTGGCAACATTAACCGTATGTACCTTCATTACTTCACGTCCCAGCACATCATATACATTTATCTTAGCTCCTTTTTGTACACTTGGAAAACGTACAAATATATCTTTAGTATCGGTTGATATTTTTATAGGGCTGTCTTCATTCAAGTAATCTATTAAGTTTGCAGAGCTTGATAATTTTTGAAAATGCAATACAAACCTCTCGGTCATATAAGTGCCATTAGTATCGTTATCAAACTCGTAAACGCCATCTCTTAAAACGTCGTGTTTTTTTCCAGTTTTTCTATCTTCTAAAGTAATTTCGGTTACAAGAAACGAATTTTCAAAATCTAAATCCATTTTAAATTTACCAGGGAGCTTACTCATAAAAGGCATCTCAACAGAGTAAAAATCTTTATCAGCAGGCACTTCTTTTACTACATTAAAGGCGGTCATTTTACCATCATCCGTTAATGTGTAAATATTTGGCGCAAAGGGGTCGTTCATTTTTTTGTAAGTATCTAAAGGGTCAAATTTATTTTCCCCTCTCACATTATCAAACCATAGGTAAAGTTCATCACTAACATTTTCGGGACTAGTAACTTTTACGTGCAGTTTATCAAAAATATCGTTGCTTTTGCGCCCTATAAAGTTGTACATAGAGTCCGTAGTTCTCCAATCGTTTCCTAATGGTAAGTTAACTCCGTTGGTTGCTGCTCTTACATAAAATACATGAAAAGGGGGCAATACACTACGACCACCATTTGAGGTAAGCGCATTATCAGCACGGTATATTGAGTAAACACCTCGTTTTTTACATCCACCACATCCAGAGCTATCGTCCCATATACCTGTTATATCCCAAACGTAGTAAGAGCTTCCACCTTCTAAATTAGGATTGTATGGAAAGCTAATATTACTTGGGTATGGATTGGCTACCATGTGCCAACCTACTGTATCATCAACAGCTTGCCCAGTGTATCCATTAGGATTAGTACGTGCCAGTGTGCGGTTAAAATCGCCTGTGCCAGGGTATGTGCCATTAATATCTACTATAAAACTTGTTGTTACTGGGCTAAATCCCCAAGCCAAAGGCCATAAATAAATTGCATAATCGTTGTTGTGCATATCTTCATCAGCCTGTACAGGTCTCCAAGTATTTACCAAGCGGCTTTGGTCAAAAGTCCAAATGTTTGCATTGGCAATAGGGGTATATTGTAATGTAATATCATCGTTCAACTCATCATTAAGTGTTGCGTCCTTAAGTGGCGATGTAAAATGCCTCCATTGTTCTAATGGCGAACCTACACTACTACCTACTGACATTTCCATGCACATAGTACCTGTAATTGTACCCGCACCAGCACCTGAAACCTGCCCATATTCTGATGGGCTTAATGCTTTTAGTTTAAGATGACTGTTATTGGCATTTATAGTACCGTTTATATGGTACACAACACCTCTTACCTGTGCAGTATCACCACAAACTACTGTGCCACCACTTCTATCTATCCAAAGGTTTTTTAATCTATTGGTAGTATTAGGCGAGGTTTGATCCATAAAAAATGTATCGTTACCTCCGCCTCCACCAAATATTAAAACCGAGTTACCATTGGCTCTTAATCGCCCTGTGCTGCCTTGTCCTTCTATCTTTCCTCTTAAAAAAAGTCTAAAGTTTCTTATTCTTAAATTTCCTAAAGCAAATCTGGTTCTGTTGGTAACAGTCATACTGTCAAGCATAGTAACATCGTTATTATTGTTTACAGTAATTCCAGAAATGGCATTGTTTTTCATGTTAATATTTTGGGCTGCTCCTCTATTAAAAATAACGGGGGCAGTACCTTGAATATCAGAAGCAGAGACCCAATTAGCCCCTTTAAAGGCAACGGTTGTATTTCCTTTAAGAAAAACAGTTGTTGAAGCCTTAACCTCTACATCAAACTGTGCATTGGCTGCACTTGCTATTAACAGCACAAAGGCGGTTAATAATAGTTTTGATGGATTTATGAGTGTGTTTAATATTTTCATTATTTCTTCAGTTATCTGATACAAATATTCCCTTATATGTTTTAGCTAAAAAGGCTTTTTACTTGTGCTGCGGGTATTCCTATTTGTATAGCACAGTTTTTATTTGAGTGATAAAAACTTAAAATTCCTAAATAGCTTTATTTTAAATAAACATAGTGAGATAGCACTCTCACTATGTTTAGTGTTTATCTGCCTTAACAGATTTTTTTAAAAAAAATTAGTTATTGGTGTAAAATAGTTCTATCCAGTCAAAACCATTCCACATCAACGCAATCACATCATTCATATATAAATCGCGTGTTCCGTTTGAGTTGATATTGTGTGTACCTGCATTATCAATAATACGAATACCATTAATACCTCCTGGCGATATGCATTCTATCACTATAATATGACCTGTTTGTAAACCATCGGTTAATACAATAGAGCGACTTGCTGGCGAACCATCAGATTCAATTTGCAAGTATGAGCGATTTTCAACTTCGTATGGAAAATTATCTGCAGTAACTGTTGCTATTGTACCTTGAGTTAATGTTGTGCGTGGGCGTAGTGCCAAAGCACCACGAATATCCATTGCTGTTTTAGGGTCAGAGTTGTCTATCCCTACCATACCCCCCCAAGTGGCGGTAATCACGTTTGAGCGGGCACAAAATTTATGTGCATTACCTACTACAAACAAGTGGTTAGAACTGTCCACAAAAGTACGGTTTCCTGCTACAGTGTCATTATAAGAACCTACTGCAAACATATTGTAAGAGTTGGTTATTAAATGTTCTCCGTGTGCGCTTCCGTGTACTCCTTCGTTAATGTTTAATTCTCCAGAAGTAACACTATAGCTGGCTGTACCTCTTACAATATTATTGCCACCAAATACGGCACTAAAATCGGCATCGGCGGCAAGTTTATTATCATTACCAAAGACGGCACTATTGTGAGCCCCTACTGTATCAGCAAGCCCATAAACAAAAGTGTGCTCACCAGTGTTTACAGAGTTATTCCCTCCCACAAAACCGCGTGTACCCGTTTTAAAACGACCTACCTCTTGGTTGTTTACACGAAATGGTAAATCAATATTATCAGTATTACCAATAAAGTTTACACTTGCATCAGTTCCTGAATTACCAGTTATTCTCCAGTTGTTTGCATTAAGCGATGTAACTGCACGTTTATATACCACACCCGATGGGTTGATAACTAAAACAGTATCAATGGTAGCATCGTGGGTAGCCCCTATCATACGAAATGGGTTAGTACCCGCTATTGTTAATCTATTTGAAGGTGCAGTAACGCCAATACCAAAATTTCCAGTACTGTTTAGTACCATATACTGTGTATTATTAGTACGGAAGTTTAAGTTGGTAGCATCTGTTGAGCCTATAAAATGTGCCGTAGTTAATGCTGCGTTTCCACCTGTTCCCCAGTAGTCAGCAGTAACTGAGCATGTGCTTTGCCATGCAGCACCATCATAAAAATAGATGCACGATAGTGTAGTATTATATACCACTAAACCCGTAGCAGGTGTGCCAATGGCATTCATTTGCGTTGTTGTAACACGTGGAATTAGCAAACCACTAGTGGTGGATGATAATTCTAATATTGATGATGCGTGCGGGTCTGTAGTGCCAATACCCACTTGGGCATTTGCTGAATAACCTGTAAATAATGCAGCAACAATTAGTAGCGTAGATTTTAAAACTTTCATTTTTATTCCTATATTTAAAAAAAGTGTGTGTTTCACGAGTACAAATATTAATAGTAAGTAGTATATACCCTACAACATTTATATGAATTGCGGATATAATATTTGAATAGCGGTTTTACAGCAATATTTAAAACTAATTACTTTTTACTTTAAAAGCCTGTTTTTATACTCTAACTATTGGAAAGTTAATAGAATGTGGGGGAAAAAGAAATTAACTGCAAAAAAATTAAAACAATTTGAAGTTGGCTACAAGTCCTTTCTTTTTGTTGCTGGTTTTCTCGTTAAATTTAATACCCAGTTGTTCAAGTTCTTTTAAAACGGGTTTATAAATTTCTTGCGAAATGGGCATTCTAACTCCTACGGTAGTTATTTTTTGTTGTAGTATTAATTTTGTGGCTATGGCTAATGGCAATCCCACTGTTTTTGCCATTGCGGTATAGGTTTGGTTTTCGCCTTTTACTTCAAGGCTGGATTGTAGTACTTGTTCTTTTTTGCCTTTGCTCCAGTGTATTTCATGGTACATTACTATCATGTCTTTATCTTTAGCCTTTAGCTTCCACTTTTTTTCAATAAGGTGTTGAAGAATTTGTGCAGGGGTTACATATTGTAGCCCTATTTTATCGTTACTCATCAAGCCCAGCCAGTCAAGTGCTTTGTACTCTTTATCCCCTTTTTCTATTCCAAAGTTCTTCCATAAAAAAGTATTCAAATCCATTTTTGCGGGCAAAAATGCCTGTGCAAACTCTTTATAGGTAAGGTTAGTAGCATCTTCAATTATTATGCTATCATCTGTTAAACCTAAGTTAACTACACTGTTCCACTTTTTGCAAAACCCTTTATGCCGTAGTGTCCCTCTAATTATTGTATGTGCTTTCTCAATACCATACGGTTTTTTATATTTTAGCGAGTTTCTGTTTATATAAGCATCATACGCAATTTCATTGTGCAGTTTTACCCTCTCTATTTGCCCAAAAACCCTATGCTGGGGTATATACCGTTGTATCCCCTCGTTGGTATAGTGTGCTGTGCCTTGCCCTGCTAAAACTATTTTTCGTGGATTCCATGTTATTTTATAGCTCCAAGGGTTATCATCACTTTCAGGGGCAATTAGCCCCCCTGTATATGATTTAAAAACGTCTATTTGCCCACCATCATTTACTATTTCATCTATCAATGCCATGGCCGACATGTGGTCTATACCAGGGTCCACTCCCATTTCATTCAAAAATAAGATACCGGCTTCTTTAGCGGCATCGTCCAATCCCTTAATGTTAGGCGATATATACGACGCATTTAAAAGGTGTTTCTTAAATTTAACACAATCTTGCGCAACAATAATATGAAATGTAGAGGGTAGTAGCGAAATAACTATATCTGCTTTTTTAATATAAAATTCTCTATCGTTTTCATCGGTAACATTTAGACTAACCGCAGTACAATTGGGCAGTTTTCCCACAGTATCTTCAGCCTGTTTTATATTTGCATCGCCAACTGTAAGTTTCCATTCCTCTTTTTTTGAGTGGTCTGAAAGGTATTTAACTAAGTAGGGGGCTGTTTTTCCAGCACCTATTAGTAAGATGTTTCGCATGGGGCAAAACTAAAGCAACAAAATAGAATTCTAAAGTTAAATTTTACATTCGTTTAAAATTATATAGTAAAAATAGCATTTTGTATGAAACAACTGAAGTTTGAAAGTATAATACAAGAGTATGAAAATGAGGAGCTACTGCCGTTGGAGCATAAAAGATTGCTTGCGGCGGCAAAGCAAAATTTACAAAATTCATACTCGCCTTATTCAAAATTTAAAGTATCGTGTGCTGTTTTATTAGACAATGGAGAGGTGATTTTAGGCACTAATCAAGAAAATATTGCATACCCCTCTGGTTTATGTGCTGAAAGGGTAGCCTTATTTACTGCGGGTAATCAATACCCTAATAGTAAGCCCCTACTATTGGCTGTTACTGCACAATCAGAAAAAGGAAAGGTGAACCACCCGCCCACATCGTGCGGTGCGTGCTTGCAAGTACTTTCTGAAACTGAAATGCGTTTTAACCACCCAGTAACCATAGTGCTTTCGGGAGAGGAAGGGGCTGTATACGTAGCACAAGGAGTTAAAATGTTTATGCCTTGGCAGTTTCAATCCAGTTTGGTGTAACTGTACTACTTCATATAACTTGCACCCTGTATGGGAATAAAGTCTTTTCTGGCAAAACCACTTGCGGCTATTGTAGCCAAACAGGTAAAAAAATGGGCAGCAAACCCTATTGACACTCAAAACAAGGTGTTTAAAAGTCATGTAGCTATACTATCGCAAACTGTATTTGGGAAAGACCATGGCATAAGCCCAAATACCACTTATGATGAGTTTAAGACTAAAGTGCCTGTAAAAGATTACGAAGCCCTGCGCCCCTATTTTGATAGAATTGTAGCTGGCGAAAGTGATATTACTTGGAAGGGAAAACCATTATACCTTTCAA
Source organism: uncultured Burkholderiales bacterium (assembly GCA_964584305.1). Classification (GTDB taxonomy): domain Bacteria; phylum Bacteroidota; class Bacteroidia; order UBA8524; family UBA8524; genus SB11. The sequence goes on along the minus strand of CAZOZL010000001.1, from coordinate 260,815 downwards.
AAACATCGGGAACAACATCAGGGGTAAAGTATATTCCCATTAGTAAAGAGTCTATGCCCAATCATATTAATTGTGCCAGAAATGCTTTGCTGCTATATATACACCAAACAGGCAATGCTGCTTTTATTGACGGGAATCTTATTTTTTTATCAGGCAGCCCCACTCTTGAAAAGAAAAACGGCATACTTGTAGGTAGATTATCAGGCATAGTAAATCACCATATTCCGCAATATTTGCGGCGCAGTCAACTTCCTTCTTTTGAAACTAACTGTATTGAAGATTGGGAGAAAAAGGTAGATGGTGTAGTAGCGGAAACCATTAACAAAAACATGACTTTAATTAGTGGTATCCCGCCATGGGTGCAAATGTATTTTGATAAGCTAACGGCACTTTCAGGTAAAAAAATAAAAGACCTTTTCCCTAATTTTAACCTATTTGTATATGGCGGAGTAAATTTTGAACCCTATCGCAAAAAATTGATTGAAAGCATAGGCAAAGAAGTAGATACAATAGAAACTTACCCCGCATCAGAAGGTTTTATAGCCTTTCAGGACAGCCAAACTGACGAAGGCTTACTATTAGTACTAAACGAGGGTATTTTTTATGAATTTATCCCCACCGATGAATATTTTAATGAGAATCCTACCCGCATAAGCCTTAAAGATGTACAAATAGGGGTGAACTACGCCATTATATTAAATACTAATGCTGGCTTGTGGGGATACAGCATTGGCGATACTGTAAAATTTGTAAACACTACTCCCTACCGTTTGGTAGTTACTGGGCGTATAAAACATTTTATATCTGCCTTTGGCGAACACGTAATAGGCGAGGAGGTAGAACACGCACTAATAAGCGTAGCAAATAATGAAGGTGTAGATATAATTGAGTTTACCGTAGCCCCTTACGTATCGCAAACAGAAGGGCAAAGCTACCACGAGTGGTTTGTGGAATTTGGCAATGAACCTGCTGACTTGGCTGCCTTTGCCAAAAAAATAGATGAAGCATTACAAAGAAAAAATAGTTATTACCACGATTTGGTAAGCGGTAGTATATTGCAACCACTAAAACTAAATAGCGTACCCAAAAATACTTTTATAAATTATATGAAAATGGAGGGTAAACTGGGAGGGCAAAACAAAGTACCTCGCTTAAGTAACGATAGAAAAATAGCGGATAAACTCATTTAACAAAAACATATAATGGTATATAATTTAATACTCCAAATAGTACTGCTACTTAATTTACAGGCGGCAGCCCCTTCAACCCTTGATTGTAATAAATTTAAAGAGGGTAAATTCTCATCGCTTAATGCACATAAGAAAGACCTGCTGGTATCCATAGTAAGAAGTGCAAATAAGCAAACTGAATACCGTGAAACTACGGGTGTTACTGTTGAACTTGCAGTTACTTGGACTTCTGATTGCTCGTACTATCTTGAATATATTTCAAGCTCTGATGATGTATCTAAGCATTTGCCTGGTAGAAAAATATTTGTGGATATAATTGAAATTGACGGTGATATGTATAAGTTTTCTGCCAAAGTAGAAGGGTTTAAAGATGCCCCGTTAGTATTTGGGTGGATTAGAAAAGATAGCTAAAAGGCTATTTACCAAACTAAGTTTACTGTTTGTTTTTATTTAAAGATAAACTACCTTTGCCGTCCTTTAAAAATTGAAAGAAAAAGAAGATGAGACCTGATATACATCCAAGCAATTACCGTTTAGTAGTTTTTAAAGATATGTCTTGCGACTATTCTTTTATCACCCGCTCAACAGTTGAAACTAAAGATACAACTACTTGGGAAGACGGAAACGAGTACCCGTTATACAAATTAGAGATTTCGCATAAATCTCACCCTTTCTTCACTGGCAAATCAAATCTTATTGATACTGCTGGAAGAATTGACAAATTCCGCAAGCGTTACGCTAAAAAATAAGTATTCTTCATACTTCGTTTTAATACTTATTTCATATTATTGAAGCCCCATGTAATTACATGGGGCTTTTTTTATTACTTCATAGCACATGAATATTATACTTTTCGACGATTTAGACAGAGATAACCTACTGCCGCTCACATATATTCGCCCCTGTGCTGATTTGCGAGTAGGAATTCTTACCGCCACCGAAAGATGGAGCGTATTAGCAAAAGCTACAATTAGCCACAAAACACAAAGCTATTTATCAAAAGTATTCCCAATTAGCATAGCCAATGATAACCTACTAATAAACGGTGGTGTAATTGCTGATGCAGCTTTAGCTAAAAAGATAACAAGCCTAAGCGCTGGCGAGGCATTATACAAGGAGGCTACACTAATAGCCACCCGATTAAACAACGACCAAACAAATAATTTTGTATTAAAAAACTTTGTACCCACCACCAAAATAGAATTGAATGATAGCCATGAAGTATTAAAAATAGCCGCACCACACGATATTTTTATGCTTAATGATAAAGCACTTCGCAGTGATTTTGAATTGCTAACCAAAGGGCGCAAAAGCCATCCCATAAGCGATAGTAACAAGGTATTAGGCAGTGAAAACATATTTGTTGAAGAAGGCGCATCCATTGAGTGTGCTATACTTAATGCTACCACTGGACCTATATATATAGGCAAAAATGCCACTGTAATGGAAGGGGGCGTAATACGCGGGCCTTTTGCCTTGTGCGAAAGCGCACAAACAAAGTTGAGTGCTAAAATTTACGGACCTACTACAATAGGACCTCATAGCAAAGTAGGGGGAGAACTAACCCGAAGTGTTATAATGGGATATAGCAACAAAGGGCACGATGGTTTTGTAGGCGATAGCGTTATTGGCTACTGGTGCAATGTAGGTGCTGATACCAATACCAGTAACTTAAAAAACAATTATGCCAATGTGAAACAATGGAACTACCCAGCACAACGGTTTACCCCCACTGGGCTACAATTTTGTGGTTTAGTATTGGGCGACCATAGCAAATGCGGCATTAATACTATGTTTAATACAGGTACGCTGGTGGGTATTTGTGCCAATATATTTGGGGCGGGTTTCCCCAGAGTGTTTATTCCCGATTTTGCGTGGGGTGGAGCGCATGGCTTTGACACCTACCGTACTGCGAAAGTATTTGAAACCGCCGAGTTGGTGTATCAACGTAGGGGCAAAACCTTAACCAACGATGAAAAAGAGGTACTGCTAACCGTGTTTAAACAAACGCAAGAGTTTAGATATTGGGAAAAGCAGGCACAAAAATCTAATTAAAACACACACATTGATAACTGATAACACAAAATAGATGAGAAAAAAAATTATTGCAGGAAACTGGAAAATGAACAAAACTGCCAATGAGGCAACAGCACTTACAACAGAAATTGTGGCTCTTTACAATGCAGAGGTAAATACAGATACTGTGGCAATTATTATTCCCCCTTATGTTCATTTAAGTGAGGTAAGCAACCTGCTACAAGGTTCTAAAATAGCATTGGGCGCACAAGATTGCAGTACAAATGAAAGCGGTGCATATACAGGCGAAATATCTGCCCCAATGATAAAATCATACAAAGCGCAATACGTTATTGTAGGGCATAGCGAACGCCGCCAACACCATAATGAAACCAATGATTTGCTGGCAAAAAAGGTAAACATTGCTTTAAAAAATGAGTTAACTCCCATCTATTGCTGTGGCGAAACATTAGAACAGCGTAATGCAGGCAAGCATTTTACCGTTAATGCAGCGCAAATTAGCGAAGGGCTTTTTCACTTAAACGCTACTGAATTTAGCAAAATAGTTTTAGCCTACGAGCCTGTTTGGGCTATTGGCACAGGGGTTACAGCCAGTAGCCAGCAAGCACAAGAAGTACACGCACATATACGCAACACCATAGCCGCTAAATATGGTGATGAGATAGCACAAAATACTACTATACAATATGGCGGCAGTGTGAAACCAAACAACGCTGTTGAGCTTTTTTCTCAACCTGATATTGATGGTGGGCTAATTGGTGGTGCAGCAATGGTAGCGCAAGATTTTATTGATATTATTAAAGCCATGAGTTAATGCAATACCTCGAATTTGAAATTCCTTGTACTACTGAAATTGGTGAAATACTAATAGCAGAACTTACCCAAATTGGGTTTGATAGTTTTTTACAAGAGGATACATTTATAAAGGCATATATAGAAAACACTGCCTACAATAATGAAGAGCTGAGCAGCATACTTTCTTATTATGATATAAATATTAAAAATGTTATCCGTAGTGAGTTAGAGAATAAAAACTGGAACGAACTTTGGGAAAAAAGTTATAGCCCTTTGGTAGTAAGTGATAAATGCTATATACGTGCAGCATTTCACCCTGCAAAGCCACAATACCCGTACGAGATAATCATCCAGCCAAAAATGTCGTTTGGTACGGGGCATCATGCAACAACAGCCCAAATGATGGAACTAATGCTGCTAAACGATTTTAGAGGAAAGAAAGTGCTTGATATGGGATGTGGTACAGGGCTATTAGCAGTACTTGCCCATAAAATGGGGGCTGAAAAAATTACAGCTACCGATAATGATGAGTGGGCGTATAAAAACACTTTAGAGAACCTTCATACAAATAAAGTACTAATGGGCGAGGTTATATTTGGTGATATGGATGACGTAAAAGATGAAACCTATCATATTATCTTATCCAACATTACCAAAAATATTAACCTAAGTTATATAAAGCAGTATAGTAAAATGCTGCACCAAAACGGAAGGTTAATTGTATCTGGTTTTTATACTCACGATTTGGAAGACATAGAAAAAGAGGCAATAAAACACGGTTTCAAGCTGTTAAGCAATAGAAGTAACAACAACTGGTGCGCAGCAATATTTACACTTAAATAATGGCAAATAAAGGGGTTTACAAATTTATAATTGGCTTAGTTTTAATAGCCTGCTCGGTACAAGTGTGGGGGCAAAAAAGTTTTGGCAGAGAGCCTGCGGTCTTTTTGAAAGAACTTGAGGCTTTTATGACCGATAAAAAAAATGAGAGCGGCAAGCAGGTTTTTATAGCTTTTAAAGCAAAATGGGAGGCAAAAGCAATTCCCGAAACTCAACTCCAACGTATAATTATTACCTGTAACGAAATGCTGCGCAAACGGATGCGTGCCACCCCCAGTTTTGAAGTTTTTTTAAACACTACCATCGCTTTTGCCGATAGGGGCAAAATGGAAAGCCACTATTTGCAATGGGATAAACTACTTAAAACATACTATAAAGGGAGAAGCCGAAAAATGGCGCGATTTATAAAAGCTACCCTCGTTTTTATGAAATATAAGGCTATCAACAATGCAACAGTTAGAACATGGTATGCTTTGTCTGATGATTTTAGCTTTGTTAAAACCAATGGAAAATCATCGGTAGTATTTCCAAAAACAGACTTAAAAGGCGTATCAGCAAAAGATTCTAATACTGTTTATGCAACAAATGGCATTTTTTATTTAGACAACTATAAGTGGCAAGGCAAAGGGGGTAAAATAACATGGGAAAGAGCGGGAGTATCAGCGGCTACTTGTTTTGCAAAATTTAACACCTACAATATAAACTTAAACAGAGGGCAGTTTAGGGCGGACTCTGTTGAGTTTTACAATACCGAGTACCTTACCACCAAAGCCTATGGACAGTTTATAGAAAAAATTTCTGATGTAACTATTACCACCGCTTCGGCTAGCTACCCACGCTTTAAATCGTATAGAAAAGACTTAATTATAACAAAATTTGTGAATGAGGTACGCTATGTGGGCGGCTATGCACAGCACGGTAGTAAAATATTGGCAAGTGGTACAGCAAAAAAGCCTGCCACATTCAGGTACTATTATAAAAACCGATTGGTACTGAAAGTGGAAGGAGAGGAACTTTTTGTATTTAAAAACGAAAAAGTAGTTACTAATAAAGCAGGAATAACCATTTATTTAGACTCGGGCACAACTATACATCACCCGCAAGTAAACTTTAGCTATATAGTTTCTGAAAAAAAGGTAACCATTACCAGAGGTAGCGAGGGTATTTATCGTGCGCCTTTTATTGATAATTTTCATAACTTAGAAATTAAGGCTGATATTATAACATGGAAAGTGGATGAACCCAAAATTGATTTTACAATGATTTTGAAGGGTGAACCTGCCACTTTTTCATCCTATAACTTTTTTAAAGAGTATAGATATGAGCGTATACAAGGAATATTAAATTATAACCCGCTGCAAAAAATAAAACAGTATTGCGATAAGCAACGTATTAAAGAATTTTACTTAAAAGACTATGCAAAATTTGCAGGCAGTAAAACAGTAAACTTAGTTCCCCAGTTTATTCTTTTGCATGATGGAGGGTACTTAAAATTTAACCCTAAAACTAGAAAAGTAAAGATTTACGAGAAAACATTTAACTACGTAAACTCGCACTACAAACGCACTGATTATGATATTATTAACTTTCAATCGATAATTGCAGGTTTGCCTAATGCAAGCATAAACCTTGAGAGTTTTGCCATGAAGGTAGAAGGTGTGCCGCAAATAAAATTCTCCGATTCGCAAACGGTGTATGCAGTACCACATCAACAACGCTTTAAACTAAAGAGAAACAGAGAAATAGAGTTTGACGGGAAGGTGAGAGCGGGGCGATTTGAGTTTTTTGGCAAGGGATTCTACTTTAACTACCGCAAGTTTACTATTGATATGAATAACGTAGATTCTATGCGTTTCTTTTTCCCCGATGAAAATAATCGCTTAGTAAAAATCAACTCTGTATTAGAAGATATAAGCGGAACGCTGTTTATAGACCAGCAGTTTAATAAATCAGGACTAAAAGAATATTCAGAGTATCCTATATTTAAGAGTAATAAAGGCTCGAGGGTGTATTACGATCATCCTTATACATTTGGTGGCGTGTATAATAGAGACCAATTTTATTTTGATGTTGATCCTTTTACTATTGATAGCCTCGACAATTTCACACGTTCTGGGATTCAGTTCCCTGGTACTTTTATCTCGGCCGGTATATTTCCTACTATGGAAGAAACCTTGGTACTAATGGACGATTACTCACTTGGGTTTATAAAACCCCTTGCTTTGCCCATGTATAAAGGTATTGCAACAAGTGATTTGACAGTCAGTCTTAGCAACAAGGGATTGTTAGGCAATGGTGAAATAAGTTTTGCAGGCTCGGTTACAAAGTCTAACGAGTTTATGATGTTCCCCGATTCTACTAATGGCTTTAGTGATGCCTTTGAGCTAAAAATCAGCTCGCTAAACCCTGGTGCAAAGGGTAAAAATTTATATACACATTGGGAGCCATATAGCGACCGTATGAGCCAGTTTACCATTAACACCCCAATAGAACTATATGATGATGCCCGCTTTTTTGGGGAGTATATTTTAAGTAGTAAAGGCTCACAAGCAAGTGGAGATATACACTTTAATGATGCAATTCTTGGCTCGCACAATATGAGTTTAAAACAAAAGAAATTTACTGCTGATACTTCTACCCTACTCATAAAATCTATTGATACGGGAAAATATGCCTTTAGAGCCGTTAATGTGAGTGCTGATGTGAGCATGGAAAAACGTATTGGCGATTTTAAAGCCTTGGGCGAGGGGGCTAATTCAGAGTTTCCATATAATAGCTACAAAGGCTCGCTCAATGAGTTTAAATGGGATATTAAGAAGAAAACACTCCAGTTTATTGCCCCACCGGGTACGCCCGAAGAGAAGCAGTATTTTGTATCCACCAATTTATCGCAAGACTCGCTCAAGTTTATCTCTAAAGATGCTTTATACGATTTAAATACCTACGTGCTTTATGCCAGCAAAGTGCCTTATATAAATATTGCTGATGCCAGAGCCATACCCGATAGCGGCAAGGTAGTAATTCGCCGATACGGGGCTATGGATACACTGCGTAGAGCCAAGCTATTGGTAGATACGCTAAACAAATACCACACATTGTATGATTGTAACCTGTTTGTGGTAGGCAAATATGAATACTATGGCAATGGCTACTATGACTATATAGACCGTGCCGACAAAAAAAATAAAATAAAATTCCATGATGTACGCTCCGAAAAACTTACAAGACGTACGCGTGGGCAAGGTTATATAAATATCCCGCATAATTTCACCCTATCGCCACATATAAAATATAGAGGCGATGTATTTATTTCAGGGGCAAATAGAGGGCTTGAGTTTGACGGCTTTATTATGGCGGATACTAAACTAAAACATCCACTTTCGTGGTGGACAAGGCATACACAAATTATTGCCCCCGATTCTGTTTTATTATGGATGAACGAACCCATAAACGAGGATAAAAAAGAGTTGTTTACGGGTTTCAGTATTGCTAATGATACCGCCCTAATGTACCCCAGCATATTTAGCCGTAAACGCAACTACTCTGACGGGGAACTGCTAAACGTGAATAAAGGCGTTTTCTATTTTGATGATGCCACAGGCGAGTATGTATTTGGAGATTCATCTAAAATTTATGAGAAAAATCCCAAAGGCAATTACTTTAGCTATAATATTGATGTAGGTGAAATGTATGGCGAGGGTAAACTTGACTTTGATATTAAAACTCAAAAGTTAACTTTGGATGCAGCAGGAAATATAAGGCACTTTATGGGTGATAGTTCTTTTGAACTAAAAACAGTATTGCTTATTGATTTTCCCTTGCCCAAAGCCGTTAAAAACTACCTTGAAGACCACTTTGTAGCCAATAGTGAGAATGCACCCTCTAATGTAGAGAACCTGCCCTATATTACTAAAGCCTTGGCAGAGCTGTTAAGCGAGAAAACCTATAAAAAAGTTATTAAAAGCATAGCCGAAACAAACTATATAAAGGTTACTAAAGAGTTAAACAAAACCATGGTTATCACTGATGCCTCGTTTGAATGGAATGCAAGGGCGAGGTCTTTCCTTTGCGAAGGCCCTTTGGGCATCTCAAACTTTGGGAAGACTAAAATAGGCAAGAAAATTGAGGGTAAAATACAGATAAAACGAAAACGCAGCGGCGATGAGTTGTTTATTTACCTTGTATCAGGAAGTGGTGAGTGGTTTTTCTTTAACTATGTACGTAAAAAAATGTACATATTATCAAGCGATAGAGAGTTTATGATACTATATAAAGCAGGCATTAGCGAGATAAATGAGAAGAATTATAGGATGGGTGTTGCAAGCGAACAAGGCAAGAGAAGATTTTTGCGTAATTTTGGCGAATAATAATGAGTGAAGTAATTTTAATAATAATATTAGGAGTGCTTGCATACCTATTGGGTTCTATACCCAGTGCGGTATGGATTAGCAGGGCTTTTCACGGTATTGATGTGCGGGAGTACGGAAGCGGAAACGCTGGTGCCACCAATACATTTAGAGTATTAGGAAAAAAGGCAGGAAGTGTGGTTTTGATAATGGATATGCTAAAAGGTTTTTTAGCCGCATATTTGGTAAACCTTACTGCTATTAATCCTATTACAAGCCCATACCAGTATGTAAACATACAGTTACTATTTGGGCTATTGGCTGTGGTAGGGCATTTGTTTCCGCTATTTGCACAGTTTAAAGGCGGCAAGGGGATAGCAACACTTTTTGGCATGATAGTATGTATAGATTATAAGCCTGCCTTGCTTTGTATGGCTATATTTTTATTTATATTATTAGTTACCCGTTATGTATCATTAGGCTCAATATTAGCGGCAATAGCGTTTCCATTTTTAATGGTGTATGTTTTTAAAGAAGATGTACCCCTATTTATAGCTTTTGGAATTACAGCCGCCTTGTTGGTAGTGCTTACTCACCAAAAAAACATTCGTAAACTGGTAAACGGTACCGAGAATAAAGCTAAATTATTTCCTCGCCACAGGCAATAAATTGATATTTTAAAATGCGTATGAGTGCACCAACCATAGAAATTGAAGAAGAGGTAGATATTTCAGAATTACTAACTGATACTAAAAAGTTGGTTATTTATAATGATGATGTAAATACATTTGATTTTGTTATTGCTTGTTTAATGGCAATTTGCAAGCACGATTCATTGCAAGCAGAACAACTTACAGTATTTATCCATTACAAAGGCAGGGCTATTGTTAAAGAAGGTGATTTAGAAAAACTTGAGCCAATGTGTACCGCCCTTGCTGATAAAGGCTTATCAGCCGTTATTGAGTAGTAGTATTTTAAGATTATTTATTTTCCAGCAACTGCTTTTAGTTGCGCATCCAAAACTGCTAACCCTTCTTCAAAGGTTTTAGGTGCATAGCCTATTGTATCCATAGATTTTGATAAATCAAACCCTGTTGCCAAAGGGCGTTCGGCTGGCTGGGTAAAGCTGCTGCTATCTGCTCGTTTAATTAGTCCTTTATCCAAGCCCCAAAAATCAGCTACACGTTGGGCAATTTCATACACACTCATATAGTCTTTGCCGCTAATATTATAAATACCTTGTGCTTGTTGTTTTTCTATTAAGTAGCATCCTTTTGCCAAGTCTTCGGCTATGGTGGGCATTCTAAACTGGTCGTCAACAACGTTTATCGCTTTGCCTTGTTCAAGGTTATTTTTTACCCAAAGCACTATATTGCTTCTGCTCATATCATTAACAACACCATATACCAGTATGGTACGCACTATTGCCCAGCTTTTGCAGTTTGCTTTAATATATTCTTCGGCTTTTAGTTTGCTTTCGCCATAGTAGCTTAAAGGGTCGGGTGTAGCTTCCTCTGTATAAGGACCGTCTTTGCCATTAAAAATAAAATCGGTGGAAAGGTGAATTAAATGAGCATCAAACTGATTGCACGCCTCTACCAAGTATTTAACGGCTTCAATATTTAGCAGGTTACACCCTTCTTTATCGCTTTCACAAGCATCAACATTGGTCATAGCGGCGGTATGTATAACCGCAGTGGGGCAATAGCGAATAATGTTTAACATTACATCGCTTTGTCGGGTTACATCTACCTCTTGATATGTATATCCTTCCTCCTCAGTATAGCGACTATTACCGCGTGCGGTAGCTACCAACTGGGCATCTCTGGTGGTTAAATATAAATCAAGTAGTTTTTGCCCTAACAAGCCATTGCTACCTGTAACTAAAACTCTGCGCATATAAACAAATGAACCGTTCTATTAATTAACGCTTCCCCTAATAGAGTTGTTTACTACAATTATAGCCTTTATTTGGTGTATCACACCCAATTTTTATGTAATATTTCAATAAAATTGCCTTGCTATCTTACTGCCAAAAATACCAAAGTGGTGGCTACTAAACCTACTCCCAACCCTCCAATGCCCCATTTTAGGCGATCATTCCATTTGTTTTGTTGTTCTTGTTCTAATACTGATTTGGTTTGAAGAAGCAGGTTTTGGGTTTGCATCACAGTACAAAAAACATGGGTTAACGTATCGCCTAATTGGGTTAAACTACTTTGTGTAAGGGTTAAAAACTGCCCCATGTTATTTCCCAAACTGTCAAACTTGTTTTTTAATTCATTAAACCGTTTTTTTTGCTGGCTTATCACACTATCTTGGGTAGTAGAAAGTACGGCGTATGTTTTAATAATTTCAGTACAGCTACGGTTGTTTTGCAATGCCTTTCGGTAATTGTTAATTACACTTTGGTTTAATATATAGGCGGTGTTGCAGTTTATCACAATGGTATCTCCTTTTGTTACACGTTTAATGGTGTCGCTGCTATTGCAAACTTCAAAGGCTTTAAGTTTCCCCTGCCCAAAAGAAAATTGCACGGTATATAACAGCAAAAAAAATAGAACAACTTTTAGTTTCATACTCATATAGTTTTTTAAAATGCAATTAGTCTGTTATAACAAGGTTGGGCAAATCATAGGCAGTAGTATCTACATTGTGGTACAAACTTGTTAAGCGATTTTGCAGGCTATCCTTATATTTTCTATAATCACGCATACCGCTTCTGTTTTCTAAATCTAAAATCTCAACCCTACTTTGTATATCCTTTATATAAGTTTTAAAAATAGTTATCTCCTCTCTTATAGCGTCAACCTTGTTTTGGGTATAGTTTATTTGTGCTAATGCTGAATCAAGTTTTTGTTGGCTCTCATTAATATTGCCAATAGCTTCTTTCAAATTGCTATTGCCACTGCTATTAAATAGGTTTACTACCAAATTAATAAGCACTACAACAGCAACACCAATTAATATATGTTTCAAGTATTTATCCATAATACTGATATATTTTTGTATATAACAATTGGTTTAGAAAAGAAATGTTGCTTTTATAGCGTAAAAAAAGCCACTATTAAAGTGGCTTTCAATATTATAATAACCCGTAGTGCATTACTCGGTAATTCGTGCCGTTCAGGCATTTTCTTACAGCAGGTTGAAACCTAACCGCAATTCATAACCCTTTAACAAAAACTTTATGTATAGAATGGACTCATGCCTATTCTGCCTAAAGGCAAACAACTGAAGGCTAAGCTAAGTAACAGAATAGTGTTTTATACCGTACCCCTGCCGCTCGAGCGGGCTTTCACTGCAAAATAAATGAGTGCTATATTTATATCCTATTCACGTTAATTTTAGGATGGACATAATTTTGAATGTGTCCTATACATTGGGGAGTACCACATAAAAAAATCCCACCGAAGTGGGATAAGGCCTATAATGGTGGAGAATATCGGAGTCGAACCGATGACCTCTTTCCCGATGACTATCGGGACAGCAAGCACTATGCTATTGGATAATTAGCCATTCAATATACTTTCTACTTTTCTTTTTTTTGATTTCATTTTCGCGATTTTTAGCCTCTGTACGGGTAGAGAAGTTTTCCGTATATCTTAATCTCCAATCCTTCGCTTTTGAAGTAAACTTAGAAATTCCTGAATTATGATCATTCAGTCTTTTATTTATATCAGAGGTATGCCCAGTATAAAATTTATTGAGTGTACCGCTATATATTATATAAGTAGTAAACATAAAAAAATCCCACCGAAGTGGGATAAGGCCTATGATGGTGGAGAATATCGGAGTCGAACCGATGACCTCTTGCATGCCATGCAAGCACTCTAGCCAACTGAGCTAATCCCCCAAAGTGTTGCGAAGATATACGTTTAGAAAACATTTTTCAACTAAATGTGGTATCAAAAATGAGATAAGTTTAAACCTATATGCTGTATGTGTTTAAACTTGTGCCAGTTGTTCTTAATTTACAGAGGTATTTTTTATACTAAACCCATAATAATAGTCGTTGGTAATTCACATCACAAAGCAGTACCTTTGCAGGTCAATGCTAATAAGCAAAAACATAGTGAAACCATTGGTGGTAGTGCTTTTAGTGCTATTTGTAGCTTCTTGCAGCAAGTTTAGTAAAATATCAAAGTCGCCTGATTCTGAAAAAAAGTACGAAGCGGCAGTTAAATATTATAAAAAAAAAGATTACTACCGTGCAGGTCAGTTGTTTGATGATTTGCTAATTGTTCTTCGTGGAACACAAAAAGCAGAAGAGGTGTATTACTATTACACATACTGCAAATACTATCAGTATGAGATACCTACGGCAGCATTTCACTTTAAAAATTTTTACGAAACCTACCCCAACAGTAAATACACCGAAGAGAGTTTTTTTATGTATGCGTACTGTAATTATATAGAAGCATACCCATACAATTTAGACCCTACATACACCCGAAAAGCAATTGATGTATTTCAAATTTTTGTGAATGTGTACCCACAAAGCGAGTATGTAGAAAGATGTAACAATTTAATTGACGAGTGCCGTGAACGTTTGAAAAAGAAAGCCTACGAAACAGCAAAATTGTATTATAGAATTGAGGATTTTAAGGCTGCTTTCGTATCGTTTAAAAAACTGATAAGCGATTATCCTGATTTGGATGAAATACGAAAAGAAGAGTCAGAGTATTTAATTATAATAGCAGCATATAAATATGCTGAACAAAGCATAAATACGAAAAAAACAGAGCGATACCTAAAGGCAGTAAAAGCATATATAGTGTATGTTGAAGATTATCCTAAAGGGAAGTACCTTACCAAAGCTATGAAAGTGAAAGAAAAGGCAGAGAAAGGTGCCGCAGCGTATAAAAAATTCGAAAAAACAGCAAATAAGAATTAATAAAATGATAGTAAAACCAAACATTCCCGATTCAGCCGTACCCAGAGACTTGGCAAGCCTTGAAGAAGGTACAGGCAACTTGTATGAAAGCCTTGTAGTTGTAGCAAAAAGGGCGAACCAAATTTCAGGTCAACTAAAAGAAGAGTTGCACAGCAAACTTTCAGAATTTGCTACTGATAACGATACTTTAGAAGAGGTTTTTGAAAACCGTGAACAGATTGAAATATCGACACACTACGAAAAAATGCCAAAACCAACAATTATAGCTCTTGAAGAATTTCTTGATGGTAAGGTATACCACAGAAATCCTACAAAGGAGCAATAATGCTATCGGGGAAAAAAATTATTTTAGGTGTAACGGGTAGTATAGCTGCATATAAATCAGCTATACTAACCCGTTTGCTGGTTAAAAATGGTGCTGAGGTAAAAATTATTTGTACCAAAGCCGCTAAAGAATTTATTACCCCCCTCACACTTTCAACACTATCAAAAAACCCTGTGTATAGCCAGTTTACTGTAAACGAAACAGGAGAATGGAACAACCACGTAGAACTGGGCTTGTGGGCAGATATTATGCTAATTGCCCCAGCCACCGCCAATACAATTGCCAAAATGGCAAATGGAATATGCGATAATTTAGTATTGGCAACCTACCTTTCAGCAAGGTGTCCCGTGTTTATTGCCCCTGCTATGGATTTAGATATGTTTAAACATCCCACCACAAAACAAAATATAGGCAAACTAAATAGCTTGGACAATCATATTATCCAACCAAATGAGGGTGAATTAGCCAGTGGACTAAGCGGAGTAGGGCGCATGGCAGAGCCAGAAGAAATAATAGAAACAGTAACTGCTTTTTTTGCTGAAAACTTACCCCTGAAAGGGAAAAAAGCACTGGTGAGCGCAGGACCTACCTACGAAAACATAGACCCTGTAAGGTTTATAGGGAACCACTCGAGCGGAAAAATGGGTTTTGCCATAGCAGAGCAACTCGCAAGGCAAGGTGCCACAGTTACTTTAGTGGCAGGACCTACAAACCTATCAGCAAGTAGTAAAAACATTAAAAAAGTAGATATTATATCGGCAAAGCAAATGTTTACTGCTTGTGTTGCTGCCGCAAAAAAGGCAAATATTATAGTAATGGCTGCCGCCGTTGCCGATTATACTCCAACTAATATAGCCCACGAAAAAATTAAAAAAACAGGTGATAAGCTCACTATTAACCTCACCAAAACCACTGATATACTAAAAGAGTTGGGCAGTCTAAAAAAGGCAAAGCAAATTTTAGTAGGCTTTGCACTCGAAACTAATAATGAGGTGGCCCACGCTAAACAGAAACTAAAGAATAAGAACTTAGATTTTATCGTTCTTAACTCAATGAAAGACAAAGGCGCAGGTTTTGGTGTTGACACAAATAAGGTAACTTTGCTTGATAATAAGGGGAAAATAGAGGAAATACCGCTAAAAACAAAGCAAGAAATAGCGGCGGATATTGTAACTAAAATAATTACGTTGTTGTGATGAAAAAAGTAGTGTGGTTTATAATACTAATGATGCCTTTGGCAGCGGTGGCACAAGACTTTAACTGTCGGGTGCAGGTGATATATCCGCAAATACAAGTGGCAAATACACAACGCTTCAAAAACCTCGAAAACTCTATTCGTGAGTTTATTAATAATAGGAAATGGAGCGACGAAAAAGTACAGCCTAATGAGCGAATAGAATGGAGTTTAATAATTAACATAACAGAGTTTGATAATGCGGCAAGTAGCTTTAGGGCAACAGCACAAATTCAATCTACCCGACCAGTTTTTAACACTGGCTACAACTCAGTATTATTAAACCAAAAAGATGATTTGTGGCAGTTTGAATATATCGATTTTCAACCCATGAATTTTGTTGAAGGTACATATACCGACAACCTAACATCCTTAGTAGCCTATTACCTTTTTATGGTATTAGGGTTTGATGCGGACTCGTTTAACAAAGAGGGAGGCACAAGCTATTTTAATAGAGCGAATAATGTGATGTTGACAGCACAACAACGGGGGCAAACAGGCTGGCAAGTAACTGATGGGGGAGGAAGTAGAAACCGCTATTGGTTGATAGAGAATGTGCTGAACGATAGATTTAAACCCGTGCGTGAGGCATATTACCGATACCATATAAAAGGTATGGATGTGATGAATAAAGACATTGAAGAAGCACGTTTAGCAATTACAAGCTCGCTGCAATTGTTTCAAAAAGTATGGAAAATAATGCCCAACTCAATGCTGCTTAAAGTGTGGTTTAATGCTAAAGTAAACGAAATTGTAAATATTTATTGCAAAGCACTTACTGCTGATAAAAATAAGATAATCGCTATTTTAAAGGAGGCAGACCCTGCCAACGGTACTAAGTACGACAAAATTAAGACCTGCAAATAACACAAGCTCACTATACGTTTTTGGTTTTTTAACGTTTTTTATGTGTTAATCGCTATATGTCAAATTTTGAAATTTTGGCATATATAGTACCCCCAAAAAACTTCGTATTGCAACAGGATTGAAACCCTATTTTGTTAAGGTTATGAATTGCGGCAGGTTTCAACCTGCTGTGGACAGGTAATTTTAAAAGAAACCGACTAAAGTCAGTTAGTATTATTTTAGCATGAAAAATCTTGTAGGCATTGTACAAGTAAATGCTAAGCGGGATTATTCGACGGTAAATTTTTTTCCTTCAATAGCTAGGTAGCTATTATCAAAAACTGTTCTTGCTTCTTCAAGCAGTGGTGTCAAGTCTTTATAGCGTGCGCTAAAATGTCCTAATAGCAGTTTTTTGACATTAGCTGTTTTAGCCATAGTAGCTGCTTGCAATGCTGTGCTATGAAAGGTTGCCTCAGCACGCGCTTTTAACTCGTGCAAAAAAGTACTTTCATGGTACAGCATATCCACATTTTGTATATGTTCTAAAATAGGTTCAAAATAATTACTATCGGATATATAAGCGTATGTTCTGGTGGGTTTAGGGCTAAAGGTAAGCACCTCGTTTTCTATTAAGTTACCCAAATCATCCCTATAATCAGTACCTTTCTTCAATTCAGTATAAAATCCGTAGGGTATTTCGTGTAGTTCGCACGCTGCTTTGTTTATTTTTCGGTAGGCGTGGGCTTCTTCAAAAACATAGCCCGTAGTGGGTATACGGTGGCGCAACACTACCGATTTTACCTTAAAAACAGAGTTTTCTTCCAACAAGCGGCTTTCATCATCAATAACAGGATGAAAATGCAACGGAAATCGCAATTCGGTTTCCGAATATTTAAAATGATCGTCAATTATAATTTGTAACTGTGGCGGGCCATACAAATGCAAATCATTTTCTCGCCCCTGAAAATTTATAGTAGCCAATAAACCTACCAAGCCCAAGTAATGATCGCCATGTAAATGACTAATAAAGATATGACTTATCTTGCTGTGTCTTAGCCTATAACGTAATAATTGGTTTTGGGTTGCTTCGCCACAGTCTATTAGCACATAATTTCCGTTTATGTTCAATATTTGTGCAGTAGGATGTCTATCTGCAGTTGGGGTTGCGCTACTGCATCCTAAAATGGTTACTTCAAATGCCAATCTTTCTCTATGATACTACGATATAACAAAGTAAACACAAAAAACAATCTAAGTAAGCCAATTGCACATTAAATTAACTTTTTTGTTATAAAAAGTACAATTAGGCTAAAGGGACTTCTTAATCACAATTAGTTTCACTACTTTTGCACCGCAAATAAGCGTCTCATTATCCCACCTTTATAATTCCTTATTTGCATGAATAACGATATAAAATTTAGAGGCGAAGCCCTCACCTTCGACGACGTTCTGGTTGTCCCCGCTCACTCAGAAGTACTGCCCCGTGATGTAGATACAAGCACACAGCTTACACGAGGATTACGCATAAACATACCTATTGTATCAGCAGCTATGGATACTGTTACCGAAAGCCGTTTGGCTATTGCCTTAGCACAAGAAGGCGGCATAGGTATTTTACATAAAAATATGAATATCGAGCGGCAAGCCATAGAAGTACGCAAAGTAAAACGCAGTGAAAGCGGGATGATACTTGACCCCATTACCTTAAACGATAGTGCCATTGTTAGCGATGCCTTGCAAATAATGAAGGAGAATAAAATTGGCGGTATCCCCATTGTAGATAAAAATAACTTATTAGTGGGTATATTAACCAATCGTGATTTACGGTTTGAGAAGAATAGCAAACGCCCTGTGCGTGAACTAATGACCATAAAAAACCTAATAACCGTACCAGAGGGTACAACATTGCAACAAGCCGAAGGAATATTACAAGAGCACCGTATTGAAAAACTGCCCGTTGTAGATAACAACGGAAAACTAACAGGTTTAATCACCTATAAAGATATTTTAAAGCATATTAACCATCCTAAAGCCTGCAAAGATAAATTGGGCAGATTGTTAGTAGGTGCAGCAGTAGGGATAACAGCAGACACCATTGAGCGAGTTACCGCACTGGTTAACGCAGGGGTAGATGTGATAATAGTAGATACTGCACACGGACACTCGCAAGGGGTGATAGACGAAGTGAGAAAGGTAAAAACGGCCTTTCCTGATTTACAAATTATAGCAGGCAATGTGGCCACAGGTGAAGGCGCAACGGCTCTTGCCGCAGCAGGTGTTGACGGTATAAAAGTAGGCGTGGGACCGGGTTCTATTTGCACCACCCGTATTATAGCAGGCATAGGTATGCCACAGCTAACCGCCATATACGAAACTGCCGAAGCACTTAAAGGGACTGGCATACCCATTATAGCTGACGGAGGCATACGGTATAGCGGTGATATTGTAAAAGCACTGGTAGCAGGCGCAAGCACTATAATGGCGGGGTCGCTATTTGCAGGGGTAGATGAATCACCGGGTGAAACCATTATCTATAATGGGCGCAAAGTAAAATCGTATAGAGGAATGGGCAGTATAGAAGCCATGAGAGAAGGCAGTAAAGACCGTTATTTTCAAGATGCCGAAGAAGAGATTAGCAAATTAGTACCCGAAGGCATAGTAGGTAGCGTCCCTTTTAAAGGCACATTACACGAGGTAGTATATCAGTTTGTAGGGGGCTTGCGGGCAGGCATGGGCTATTGTGGTGCAGGCACTATAAACGAATTGCAAAAAGCACAATTTGTACGTATTTCTGGCGCAGGTATGCGCGAAAGCCATCCGCACGATATTAATATCACTAAAGAAGCCCCTAATTATAGTAGGTAGCTATATTTTAACCGTAAGTTTAATATAATTTCTTGATGTATTTAACTGTTTAAATAGTACGTTGAGCTATTGTATGATTACGCCATACCATCCCAAAATGAACGAGTGAATTAGTACAGCAATGACGATACAGGCGAGTTAAATTAACCCCTACCAATGTATTCCAGTTTTTACCTGTGCCACAATTTGGCTTCCCCTTAAGGGGAAGGGTACTTATTTGGTTCTGGCTAATAAGTTAATTTGGAAGGGATTGTTACACTTACAATACTGGCAAAGAAAACCCGCCTGAAGGTACGGAGAGCTAAATTAACCCCTACTAATGTATTCCAGTTTTACCTGTGCCACAATTTGGCTTCCCCTTAAGGGGAAGGGTACTTATTTGATTCTGGCTAATAAGTTAATTTGGAAGGGGTTATCATACTGACGCAAAACCCGTCATTTTTGTGAAGCTCGTAGTTTTCTTTTTCTAAAAACACCTATTTCAAAAATACCTTAAAGGTTTGTTGCGTGTTTAAGTTGCTAATGTTTACTATATAATATCCTGTTAATACGCCTTCTAAATTAATGCGTTCAATAGTTTTTCCATTAATAATAGTTTGGCTTTGGTGTATTTTTCTGCCCATTATATCGTAAACAGAAACAGTGTAATCACCAGCTTGGCTAAAACTAAGGTGTATGTTTTTGTTTTGGCTGCTTACAAATATATTTTGAACGTTTTGCTGCTCTTTTACACTTGTTGCATTTATTCTACTATAATTATAGGCAATGGCTGCCCCTGCATTGCTCACCATAGTAGCTCCCGCAGCATCATAGTCTTGCCCAAAAACGCCTACTAAAATAACATCAGGGGCACAAGCAACAGCATTCCCAAAATTATCGTCACCCATTCTACCGTTTACGCCAGTACTTGCTATTTTTTCTTTTAAGCCCCAATTGTTAGCCCCGCCTTCATTTTTATAGAAAACAAAAATAGCTCCCGCTCCTGTTGATAGGCTATCGCCCTTATCATTATAATCTTGCTGGCTTGCCCCAATCACAATTACATCGCCTGTAATGGCAACGGCTATTCCAAAATTATCGCCAACGGTTCTACTGTTTGTCCCACTGCCTACTAATTTTTTTACAAAGCCCCAATTGTTAGCCCCGCCCTCATTCTTATGAAATACATAAGCAGCCCCCGCAGCATTAACAGAACTTGCGCCTGTTGCATTAAAATCTTGCAAATAAGCTCCTACTACAATAGCATCTCCTGAAATATCTAATGATATTCCAAAATTATCTTGCTCTAATCTACCATTACTGCCACCACCTACTAATTTTTTCTTCAATCCCCAATTCTCAGCACCGCCCTCGTCTTTATAATATACAAAAACTGCTCCCGCATCGGTTTGCTTTGCATTTCCTGTGCCGTCATAGTCTTGTAGGTTAGCACCTATGGCTATTATGCTGCCATCAATAGCTACTGATGCTCCAAAAAAATCACCTGCATTTCTGCCGTTCATACCATCACCTATTAGCTTTTTCTTCATTCCCCAATTGTCAGCACCGCCCTCGTCTTTATAATATACAAAGGCTGCACCTGAAAAATTTACAAAGCCAGTTCCAGGGGCGTAATCGTGCTGATATGCGCCTACCACAATTATATTTCCTGAAATAGCTACTGATATTCCAAAATTATCTTCGGTTTGCCTACCGTTGTTGCCTGTACCTACCAGTTTCTCTTTTAGCCCCCAGTTGTCCGCTCCGCCCTCATCTTTATAAAATACGTAAGCTGCACCAGCATCTGTAAACGGGCTTAATCCCGAAGCATTAAAATCCTGAAAAACAGCACCCACTACAATTATATTTCCAGAAATGGCTACTGCGTTACCAAAATTATCTCCAGTATCTCTACCATTATTTCCACTGGCTACTAATTTTTTCTTTAGCCCCCAGTTATCTTTTCCCCCTTCGTTTCTATAAAATATATATACCGCCCCTGCATTGCCCATATTAGTGCCACCTGTGGCATCAAAATCATGAAGGGGTGCGCCTACAACGGCAATATCACCCGAAACAGCTACTGAAAACCCAAGCTGGTCGCCAGCTACACGGCTATTACTTACGGCATCAGCACCTGTTAGTTTTTTAAAGGTAACTT
Source organism: uncultured Burkholderiales bacterium (assembly GCA_964584305.1). Classification (GTDB taxonomy): domain Bacteria; phylum Bacteroidota; class Bacteroidia; order UBA8524; family UBA8524; genus SB11. The sequence goes on along the minus strand of CAZOZL010000001.1, from coordinate 239,300 downwards.
GCCCATAAATGGTATTTGAAAGTAAACTTATTATTAGAATAAGCGATAATCTAAAGGTACTTGTCATGGTATATGGTTTAATGAAATTTCAATTTAAAAAAAAATATATAAGCGGTTTCCATCAATTACTAACATCTTTTTAGTATCTCAATAAAGGAGAAGTTAAAAAAAGCGGTATAAACCTTAGTTTTGTGCCATGCAAAATCGTATTACACAACTTTTTGGTATTCAGTATCCCATCATTCAAGCAGGCATGATATGGTGTAGTGGCTGGCAGTTGGCTTCTGCTGTTTCTAATGCTGGTGGCTTGGGATTATTAGGTTCAGGCTCTATGTATCCCGATGTGTTAAGAGAGCATATACAAAAATGTAAAACGGCTACTAATAAACCTTTTGGGGTGAATGTACCCCTGTTATATCCTGATATTGAGAAGTTAATGAATATTATTGTGGACGAAGGGGTTAAAATTGTGTTTACAAGTGCTGGCAATCCAAAAATTTGGACAGAACAGCTTAAAACCAAAGGGATAACCGTAGTACATGTAGTGAGCAATACAAAATTTGCTAAAAAATGTGAGGACGTAGGGGTAGATGCTATTGTTGCCGAAGGTTTTGAAGCAGGAGGGCATAACGGGCGAGAGGAAACCACCACTATGTGCCTTATCCCTATGGTGAAAGAAACGGTGGATATTCCTGTTATTGCCGCAGGCGGTATAGGCAGTGGAAAAACCATGCTTGCCGCAATGGCTTTGGGTGCAGATGGGGTGCAAATAGGCAGTAGGTTCGTAGCCAGTAAAGAATCATCGGCACACAATAATTTTAAAAGTGCTGTGGTAGAAGCAGGCGACGGAGCAACCCAACTTACCCTAAAAGAAATTACACCTGTACGTTTGCTAAAGAATAAGTTTTTTAATGATTTGCAAGAGGCGTACGCTCGCAAAGCAAGTGCCGATGAAATACGGGAACTTTTGGGAAGGGCAAGGGCTAAACGTGGAATGTTTGAAGGAGACTTGGACGAAGGCGAACTTGAAATAGGACAAATAGCAGGCTATATACACCGTGTGAAACCCGCCGCCGATATTGTGAATGAGATAGTAGAAGAGTTTAATAGCGATATAGAAAGATTAAACTATTTGGAGCTGTAATTTCATAAGCGGTAGGTCTCAACCTATTGCTATGTTTTTTGCTTACACGTTTGAAAATTTTACAAAAACCGACCAATCAAAAAGTAGAATAAGTAGTTTTTTCATATCTATCAATAAACGTAATAAAAGTTTTTTACAAAACACTTTATGTAAGTTTGCAGCCGTTGGCAATTCTGTATGTCGCCAAGTCTAAAACAAAAACCCTCATAGTGCATAAGATAAAAGAGTTTAATAATGGCTTGCGCCTAATATACCAGCAACATATATCAGAGGTTTCGCATTTTGGTATCATTATCAATGCAGGCACACGTGATGAAAGTGAGGAGATTATGGGCATGGCTCACTTTATAGAGCATATGCTTTTTAAAGGAACACACAAGCGCAAAGCCCTACAAATAATAAACAGACTGGAAGAGGTGGGGGGCGAAATGAATGCCTATACTACCAAAGAAAATACCTGTATTTATGCCTCGTTTACCAGTGGTTACCTATCTCGTGCTATTGATTTACTTACTGATACTGCTTTTAACTCCACCTTTCCCGAAAAAGAAATGCAAAAGGAGAAAAACGTAATTTTAGAAGAAATAGATATGTATGCTGACAGTCCTGAAGATAGCGTATATGATGAGTTTCAGGAATTATTATTTAAAAACCATCCTTTGGGTTATAATATATTAGGTACTCACCAAACGGTAAATGGCATCACACAACAACAGGCAAAAACATTTATCAGCAGCTTCTATCGCCCACAAAATATTGTATTTTCCTACGTAGGGGCAACGCCTTTTGAGAAAGTAGTAAAATTGTGCGAAAAATATATGCCACAGCCTACCAGTGGTATCAAAGCCGCCAAGCGTAAAGCATTTATAACGCCCCAGCCTTTTAGCATTGAAAAAGAGAAGGACAATGCCCAGTGCTATTGTGTAATGGGAAGTTTGGCATACAGCACCCACAGCGAAAAAAAGCCTGCCTTAGCGTTGTTAAACAATCTTTTAGGAGGTCCTGGTTTAAACTCTCGCCTAAACCTTGCTATAAGAGAAAAATATGGTTTTGCCTACCAAATAGATAGCAGTTATAGTACCTATGATAATGAAGGCTATTTTAGTATTTACTTTGGTACAGACCCTAAATACCTTAACAAAACCCTTAAATTAGTTAAAAAAGAGTTAAAGAAAATTCAAGCCAAGCCACTAAGCGAAACTGTTTTAAACCGCTATAAAAAACAAATGGCGGGGCAAATGCTACTGGCAGAGGAGAGCAAGGTAAACCTTATGCTGGCATTGGGTAAAAGCCTGCTACATCATAAAAAAGTAGATACATTACCCCAAGTTATTGAAAAAATATACACAATATCCCCAGCACAAATATTAGAAGTGGCTAACGAAGTTTTTGATGAAAACAAAATGAGTAGGCTAATATACAAAAGTGCAAATTAGCGCAACCTTTTAGTGTTACGTACTAAAGCCTCATCATAGTTTATGCGGCGCAACGCCATAAAATTGAAAACGGGTAAAAACAAGGGAGAAAATAGCCCGATAGCAATCTCCAAATCCTTATCCTGACTTATTTGGCTGCTATATGTAATGCCATAATACACCATCAAAATATACAGAATTAAGATAAAAATATAATTAAACGCGGTAAGCATCATTTGCAACTTTCTATTTTTAAATAAAAATATAGCTATAAATGCCAATAGGCTTATTACACCCAGTGTGTAGGTCATAAGGTCTAAAGAATCAGTACCTGCAACTTCACCGTTTACAGACCAAACTGCCTCATTAAAATAAACACTTATACTACCTTTTTCACTATTTGTCCACCTGTCAAACCCATTTACTTCAATAAACGATGGATTGCTATACACTAACAGCCCCGCTATTAAAGCAATCAGAATTAAATAAACCGTTTGTATCCTTTGAATCATGGTATAGATTAATGGTTTCAATAATAGCGCATATATTTCACAGTATTGAGCATATTATTATAAAAAAGAGCGCCTTTTTAATGCTATACCAGCAATACTAAGCATAAAACAGCGTGAAAATAAGAAGGTTTAATTTTCCCTAAAAAATAAAATGCTCAACTAATTCAAACTACATTTGACCCTAAAGTTTGCCTATACCAAAGTTTTTTAGAACTTTGAGAATTTTACAACCAACATTAATTTACTTTACATGAAAATAAAACAACTATTTGTAATGAGCGTATCACTGTCGTTATTAGCCCCCGCTTGTAAAAATGCAGGCGGAGACCCTAAAGATAATAGCAATGATAGCACAGCCTCTAAAAATGAAACAGTCTTTGAGGTAACCAACGAAAAATTTGCCGATTTACAGGTATTACGCTACCAAATACACGGTTTTGAAGAATTGAGCGCACAACAAAAAGAATTGGCGTACTACCTATACGAAGCCGCACTTTGTGGGCGCGATATGATATACGACCAAAAGTACAAGCATAATCTTGCTGTACGCAAAACCATAGAAGCTATTTACGCCTCCTATAAAGGCGATATAAATAACGAGGAATGGAAAAAGTTTGACACCTACGCCAAGCGGGTTTGGTTTAGCAATGGCATACACCACCATTATAGCAATATAAAGTTTGTGCCAGAGTGTAGCCGTGAGTATTTTACTGGTTTAGTAGCCAATTGTGATGAAGCAGCACTACCCTACCCCAAAGAAGGCGAAGGAAATTTAATGAGCCTATTGGGCGGTGTAATTTTTGATGCAAAGTTAGATGCCAAAATTGTTGACCAAGCTAACGGTATTGATAATGTTGCACTATCATCAAACAACTTTTATGGCGAAGGAGTTACCCAAGCTGATGTAGATAAATACTACAACCAATTTAAAAGTGATAATGGCAAAGAGCCAGAATGGGGACTAAATACTCAATTGGTAAAAGAAAACGGTAGTGTAAGCGAAAAAACATGGAAAGTAGGCGGTATGTACACACAAGCCATAGAAAAAATTGTGTATTGGCTGGAGAAAGCCGTTACTGTTGCTGAAAACGACAAACAAAAAGATGCCTTACAAAAATTAATAAAATACTATAACACAGGCGATGTACACGACTGGGACGAGTACAATATTGCTTGGATAAACGATACTGAAAGCCGTGTTGATGTGGTAAACGGTTTTATTGAAGTATATTTAGATGCCATTGGTAGAAAAGGCTCGTTTGAAAGCGTGGTATCAATAAAAGATATGGAAGCATCAAAACGGATTGAAATGATATCAAAAGAAGCACAATGGTTTGAGGATAACTCGCCCATTGCCGATGAGCATAAGAAAAAAGAAGTAAAAGGCATTACCGCCAAAGTAATTACAGTAATTATTGAAAGTGGCGATGCAGCACCCACCACCCCAATAGGGATAAACTTGCCAAACAGCCGCTGGGTACGTGAAGACCATGGCTCAAAATCAGTATCGCTGGGCAATATAGTAGGCGCATACAATACTGCATCAGCAAAAAGCCCTGTACTAAAAGAGTTTGCTTATAGCAATGAGATAGTAGCTCGCATAAAAAAATACGGCGTAATTTCGGGTGAATTGCATACCGATATGCACGAGGTAATAGGGCACGCATCAGGCTTGCGAGAAAAAGGCGTTGCTGTACCCAGCAAAACACTGAAGCAATATGCCAGCACACTTGAAGAGGCTAGAGCTGATTTAGTAGCTTTATACTACGTAATGGATAAAAAATTAGTAGATATGGGGGTAATGCCCAGCCTTGAAGTAGGCAAAGCAGAATACGATGGCTATATAATGAATGGTCTAATTCGCCAGCTTACCCGCCTAAACATAGGCGAGAATTTAGAAGAAGCACATATGCGTAACCGACAGTTGGTAGCAAAATGGGCGTTTGAAAAAGGCAAAGCCGATAATGTAATAGAAATGGTGAAGAAAGAAGGCAAAACCTATGTAAAAGTTAATGATTATGCTAAACTACGTGATTTATTTGGCGAGTTATTAAAAGAAATACAACGGGTAGTATCGCAAGGTGATTTTGAAGCAGGCAAAAACTTGGTAGAAAACTACGGCGTAAAGGTTGACCAAGAGCTTTTAGCAGAAGTATTGGGGCGTTTCAAAAAGCTAAATGTAGCTGCGTATAGTGGTTTTATTCAGCCCAAATTAGTACCCGAAATGGAAGGCGATAAAATAATTAATGTAAAAGTAGAATACCCTACTGATTTTGCTAAACAAATGCTTGAGTATGGTACAAACTATGGTTTCTTGCCTGTAAAAAACTAAGCAGAAATAATAATATAACACAAGCCCGATGCTTATAGCATCGGGCTTTTTTATGCTATTGTGATGAGGGGTATTTGGGTGTCAAACGATTCAGCGACTCTCGTTATTGCGATTTAACCTTCTTAGGTTAGCCTGTCCACTTGTTTCATTTGGGTTAGCCATTTTTTATATATGTCAAATTTTGAAAATTTAACATATAGCCACCTCCAACTCACATTGCAATAGGGTTGAAATATCTATTTTTTTGCAATTACACTACAAAGCGTAACTTTAGTCGGTTAAAACTATCCTATCAGAAAAACATATAGTAGTGTGAGTTCGATTACATTCTTGCTGTATTCACTTTTCAGCTACTGGCACGTTAACTCTTAAAGAGTGTTAAAGTTATATCCTTTATCTGTAAAGTGTTTTAAAAAAGCAGGAAGCATTTGTTTTAGATTTCTTTCTGCTTTTTCACTGTCGTGGAATAGCACAATTGTACCTGCTTCTGTATTCTCTTTCATATATTTCAAGCTGGCTTCTATATCCAAATCTGCCTCAAAATCTCGTGATAGTAACGACCAGTAAATCACCTTGTACCTCTTTTTTACTGTTAATAATTGTGCAGGCGATATTTTCCCATAAGGTGGTCTAAACAAATTGCTTTTAGTATATTTATTACACAGCAAAATGTTTTTTAGGTAGGTAAACTTTTTAGTATTCCATCCGTCAAGGTGGTTGTAAGTGTGATTACCTATGCTATGTCCCTTTTCTAATACCTTTGTTGCCGTTTCAGGATATTTGCTCATATTATCGCCAACACAAAAAAAAGTAGCCTTTGCGCCCACTTTATCCAGCTCATTAAGCACCCAGTTAGTTATTTCTGGGTGAGGTCCATCATCAAAAGTTAGGTAAATAGTATTACCTTGCTTTGGCATTTTCCATATTATTTGTGGAATAAGCCAAGGCATTATATATGGGATATTATACCGAAACATTTACCTTTTTTGTCGATTAAAGTACAGTACCTTAATTTTTACACAATAATATTGCTTTTGTATTTATTACCCGCCATGAACAAAATTTATCCGCTCCTACTTTTATTCTTTAGTATGCCCTTGGCAGGTTTTGCACAAACCACTTGGACATTAGAAGAATGTATAAACTATGCCTTAAAAAATAATATTACCATAAAACAAAGTGAGGCACAATTAGAGATAAGCAACAATAATTTGCAACAAAGTAAAATGGCTCTTTTACCATCAATAAATGGTTCAGCATCAAACAATTATAATTTTGGACGTTCTATTGACCCCTTTACCAATACCTTTGCAACACAGCAAATTCGCAGTAATAATTTTGGTATAAATGGAAACCTAACGTTGTTTAATGGCTTGCAAAATCAAAACACCATTAAGCAGCGTACCGCCGATAGAAAAGCCACTAAAGAAGACCTTAGAGCCACCAAAAACACTATTGCACTAAACATAGCCAGTGCTTTTTTGCAAGTAGTTTTAAATGATGAGGTGGTAACCATTAATAAAGCACAGGTACAAACCACCCAGCAGCAATTAGACCGTACAAAGAAACTGGTAGAGGCGGGACGTTCTGCCATTAATGCCGAGTTGGATATTAGAGCGCAATTAGCTGCTGAAAAATTAAACTTAGTAACTGCCAAAAATCAATTGAAGCTGGCTTATTTAAGTTTGTGGCAGCTAATGATGAAAGAGCCGAACAAAGAGGATAAAATAAAAAAACCCACACTCACCCAAAATTTTGAAAATTTACCGCCCTATATAGCATCAAGTGTGTACAACAGTTTTTCGCAAAGTGCGCCAGAAATTTCTGCGGCAAAACAACGGATAAATAGCTCAAACTATGGGTATAAGGTGGCGAAAGGCAACCGTAGCCCCATTATATCGCTTAATGGTTCTGTAAGTACAGTATATTCAGAATCATTTAAAAACTTGGGAGGCTTGGTTACATTAGGTACTCGCGAGGTGTATAGAGATATGAATGGCAACCCTGTATTTGTTCCTTTCCAAGTGCCTACCACTTCAGAAATAACTCCCTTTGGGCAACAGCTTAATGATAACTTGGGGCGTTTTGTAGGCTTAAATATGACTATCCCCATTTTTAATGGCGGGCAGGTAATTAGTGCCATTAAAAATGCAAAAACCAATATTAAGGTAGCTAAACTTAACTATGCACAGGCTGAAAACAACTTGTTTAGAGAGGTAAGCACCGCCATTACCCAGTATGATGCGGCAAAGGCACGTTACCATAGTGCTAAAGAAAACTTAGAAGCACAAAACAAAAGCTATGAATTTGCCCAAGCACGCAACAATGCAGGGCTAATGAATTTTGCCGAATTTGCATTACTAAAAAATAATTTTACCCGTGCCGAAATTTCTTTGGCACAAGCCCAATACGAGCTTTTATTTCGTATGAAAACCATTGAGTTTTATAATACAGGACAAATAACCAATTGATGAAAAAGAAATTTAAACTGGCATGGTACTATTGGGTACTAATACTTGTAGTTTTAGTAGCCATAATTGCCGCTGTTTTTAGTGGAAAAGAGACTAAACGTAAAGTTGCCATAGAAAAAGCCAAAAATAGAGATATTACAGAAACAGTGAACTCTAACGGTAAAATACAGCCTGAAATTGAGGTGAAAATTGCGCCCGAAGTATCGGGAGAGATAATTTCCCTTTTGGTAAAAGAAGGCGATAGTGTTAAAAAAGGGCAGTTGCTTTTACGTATTAATCCCGACCTTTTAGAAAGCGATTTAGACCGAACCCGTGCAAACCTAAACAATGCTAAAGCAAACTTAGAAAACGCAAAAGCACGTTTAGCACAGCTTGAAGCACGGCTAAAAGCCGAACTTGCACCCGCCTATAAAAGGAATAAAAAACTATATACCGATAAAGTAATATCAGATGCTGAATTTGAGACGGCTAAAAGCGTGTACGAGGCAGCCCTTAAAGATATAGATGCGGCAAAAGCAACAGTAAACGCTTCAAGATATTCAATACAATCAGCCGAAGCATTATTAGAACAAAGCAGTAAAAACCTTTTGCGTACAGAAATTTATGCTTCAATGGACGGTATTATCTCGCGACTAAATGTTAAAAAAGGCGAGCGAGTGGTAGGGACAGCAACAATGGCAGGTACAGAGCTTTTACGCATAGCAGACCTCAGCCAAATGGAAATGCAGGTAGATGTGAGCGAAAACGATATAATACGTGTTTCTATTGGTGATACTGCCATTGTTGAAGTAGATGCCTACCCTGGGAAAAAATTTAAAGGGGTGGTGAAGGAAGTTGCAAACTCGGCTACTGCTTCTAACGCTGTTAGTACGGATGAGGTAACAAATTTTGAAGTGAAAATCCGTATTCTACGGCACTCGTATGCAGAACTGATGGAAGGGATGAGCGAGAAATTATCGCCCTTTCGCCCAGGGATGTCAGGTACTGCTGATATTGAGACACATCTGAAAAAAGGGATTTTAACCATCCCTATTGAAGCGGTAACCACAAGAATGCCAAAAAAGGAGAAGGAAAAAGGCAAAAAAGAAACATCGGACGAGGAGGAAGAGAACTCAAAATTAAGTGAAAAGGAGGAGGATAAAGAAGAGAAAAAAGAAGTTGTTTTTGTGGTTAGCGATGGTAAAGTGAAAATGATTGAGGTAGAAACAGGAATACAAGACAGCAAGTATATTGAAATAAAAAAAGGGATTAAAAAAGGCGACAAAGTTGTAGTAAGCCCTTATAGTGCTATTTCAAAGTCGCTTAAGGACGGCACAGAAGTAGAAGTAACAGATAAGGACAAACTATTTAACAGGAAAAAGAAGTAGTAATTAAAAAACCTTACTTTTGCCCTCCAACCTAAAAAAACTGAAGGAATGAAAGTAGCTGTTGTAGGCGGGGGCAGTTGGGCTACCGCTATTATAAAAATCTTATCCGATAAATACCACGATAATCAAGTTGATTTACTTTGGTGGCTTCGCAGCCAAGAAAACATCAACTATATTAAAACCCATAGGCATAACCCCAACTATTTAAACTCCGTTACTATCCCTATTGAAAAAATAGAGATTAGTGCTGATTTTGCTGCTGTTGTGAGTGCTGCTGATGTATTGATAACGGCTATCCCCTCGGCTTTTGTGTACGATACTTTTAGCCAGCTCCCTAAAGATGCTTTGCAAGATAAACTATTAGTATCGGCAGTAAAGGGTGTAGTGCCGCAAACGCACCAAGTACTAAACGATTATTTTCGTGAACATTTTAATGTACCCGAAAAGAGAAATATTGTAATTGCAGGACCTTGCCATGCCGAAGAGGTTGCGCTTGAAAAATTAAGCTATTTAACCATTGCAGGGGAGTCGAAAAAAAATGCACAACAAATTGCTGATTACCTCACTATTAGGTACATAAAAACCACGGTTAGTAATGACTTAATAGGCATAGAATATGCTTCGATATTAAAAAATATTTACTCGATAATGGCGGGTATTTGTCATGGCTTGGGCTATGGCGATAATTTTCAGGCGGTACTTATTACCAACGCTATGGAAGAGATGAAAAATTTTCTTGACCATGTGGGCAACCGTAACCGCCATATAGAGCAAAGCCCTTACTTGGGAGACCTTTTAGTAACCGCCTATTCACAGTTTAGCCGTAACCGCACTTTTGGCAACATGATAGGCAAAGGCTACAGTGTTAAATCGGCACAGTTGGAAATGAAAATGATTGCCGAAGGCTATTACGCAACAAAAAGTATGTATAAGATATGCAAAGAATTAGACTATGAAATGCCAATGCTTTATACATTATATCAAATTTTATACGAAAAGAAAACTGCCTCAACAGAAATAAGAAACTTGGCAGAAAATTTTATTTAAATATGGGATTACTCGATTTATTATTTAACGGAAAAAAGAAACGCGAGGCATTAAAGCACGCTATTCAGAATGGTGCTAAAATAATTGATGTGCGCACCACTGGTGAGTTTAAAGGCGGGCATTATGATGACGCAATAAATATTCCGCTTGACAAGGTAGCCGCAAGCATTAAAAAAATTAGTGCTTATAATAGCCCCATAGTAGTATACTGTGCTTCGGGTATGCGTAGTGCTGCTGCCGCCAGAATATTAAAAACCAATGGTATTGAAGCCTATAATGGCAAAACCATGTATAATGTACACAACTTAGCGGCAAATTAAGGGCGTATTACCGCCTTCTTTTCGAGGTGCGCTTGCGTGTTGTTTTCCTACGTGAACTACCACCAAGACCCAGTATGCCAAAAATACCTCGTGTTATTTCTCTAAGCAAGGTATTGCCTACTTGACGTACCATCGTGTTTTTACTCAATGTTTCAAGTAGCGAAGGCTCGTTTTTTTGCCTACGCTTACTCACCATTGCCTCTTGTTGCTTTAGTTCTTCTTGCACCTCTGCGCTTTGTGCTTCTGCAATTTTTCCGTTTAGTAGTTCATAGGCACTTTCACGGTCTATTTCTTTATTGTATTTTTCGGCTAAAACAGAGGCAAATACCTGCTCATCAATCTCTTCTTCACTTAAAATACCCATACGGCTCATAGGCGCACGCAGCAATGTAGCCACCAATGGCGTGGGTATGCCTTTTTCGTTTAATACAGTAACGAACGCCTCGCCTATACCTAATTGGGTTAGCGTATCTTCGGTTTCATAAAAATCTGTTTCGGGATAATTTTCTGCTGCCTGTTTTATGGCTTTTCTGTCTCGTGCGGTAAATGCCCGCAGTGCGTGTTGCACTTTTAAGCCCAGTTGCCCCAGTATATCGGCAGGAATATCATCAGGGTTTTGGGTACAAAAAAATATCCCTACTCCTTTTGAGCGTATTAGTTTTATTATCGCCTCCAGCTGGTCTTGCAGTGCTTTGCTGGCTTCTTTAAACACTAAATGGGCTTCGTCAATAAAAACTACTAATTTAGGTTTATCCATATCGCCTGCTTCTGGCAAAGTAGTGTAAATTTCTGCCAAAAGACACAGCATAAAAGTGCTGAATAAACGGGGCTTATCTTGTATATCATCCAAGCGGATAATTGATATTTGCCCGTTTCCGTTACGGTTGGTTAGCATTAAATCATCTATATCAAACGATAGTTCGCCAAAAAATATATCTGCCCCTTGCTGCTCTAAATCAATAATATTACGCATTATGGCTGATACTGATGAAGAGGCTATTTGCCCATACTCTTTTTGTATTTCTTTCTTCCCCTCGCTTTGGCTGTACTGCAATACCTTTTTCACATCCTTTAAATCTAATAAAGGCATTTGCTTATCATCACAATACTTAAACAGGATAGACATGATACTGGCTTGCGTATTGTTTAAACCCAATATTTTACTGAATAAAACAGCCCCAAATTCCGACACTGTAGCCCGCAATTGTGCGCCGTTTTTACCTGTTAAGGTCAATAGTTCTACGGGAAACCCTTTAAATGCTGTTTTAACGCCTATTTTTTGGTCTCGCTCATCAATTTTTGGGTGTGTTTTGCCTGCTTTTGCCAAGCCGCTCAAATCTCCCTTAATATCCATTAGCAATACGGGGACACCCGCTTGGCTAAGGTGTTCAGAAATTACTTGCAGGGTTTTTGTTTTTCCCGTTCCTGTTGCGCCTGCTATAAGCCCGTGGCGGTTAAGGGTTTTTAGCGGTACTTTTACGGTTGCGCCCTCAATGGTTTCTCCATTAAGCATTCCACCACCCAGTGTTATACATTCTCCTTTAAAATTGTAGCCGCTTTGTATGGTTTCAAGAAAAATTTGTGAGTTGGGCATTAATGGTAAGGTTTTTTTTGTGATAAATATAAACAAAAAAAGGCAGCTAATAGCTGCCTTTTATCATTTAAAAATACTGTTTTTTATAGTTTTCGTTTCACTTCTACCTCTTCAAAGCCTTCTATATTATCGCCTTCTTGTATATCGCTAAAGCCTTTTATTCTTATACCACACTCGTAGCCGTTGCCTACTTCTTTCACGTCGTCTTTAAAGCGTTTCAAGGCTTCAATAACGCCTGTATGAACCACTACTCCATCACGAATAATTCTTATTTTGGTGTTACGGGTAATTTTACCCTCGGTAACCATACAACCTGCTATTGTACCTACTTTAGTAATTTTAAATACTTCACGCACATTTACGTTACACACTACTTTCTCCTCTATCTTAGGTTCTAATAACCCTTCAATTGCTGATTTAATCTCATCAATTGCGCTATAAATAATTGAGTATAGTTTAATTTCTATGTCTTCATTTTCTGCCAAGCGTCTTGCTTGTACTGACGGGCGAACTTGAAACCCTATAATTATAGCATCAGATGCGGCTGCAAGCATTATATCGCTTTCAGATATTTGCCCTACCCCTTTGTGTATTACATTTACCTGTACCTCTTCGGTAGATAGTTTTAGTAATGAATCGGCTAATGCTTCTGATGACCCATCCACATCTGCTTTTACAATAACGTTAAGCTCTTTAAAGTTGCCTATTGCCAAGCGTCTGCCTATTTCATCAAGTGTAATGTGTTTCTTGGTTCTAAGCCCTTGCTCGCGTATTAATTGTGTACGCTTGGTAGCTATTTCTTTGGCTTCGGCTTCAGTAGCCATTACATTAAACAATTCCCCCGCTTGTGGGGGTGAAGAAAAACCTAATACTGATACTGGTGTTGATGGTCCTGCTTCTTCAATTTTTTGCCCACGCTCATTAAACATGGCTTTTACCCTGCCAAACATTGCGCCTGCTACCATTGCATCTCCCATTCTGAGGGTTCCCTCTTGCACCATAAGGGTAGTAACAATACCCCGCCCTTTATCCATACGGGCTTCTATTACCGAGCCTTTAGCCCGCTTATTTGGGTTCACTTTTAGTTCGAGTATATCCGTCTCTAAAACTACTTTCTCTAAAAGTTCGTCAATATTTATCCCTTTTTTGGCTGAAATTTCTTGTGTTTGGTATTTACCACTCCACTCTTCAACCAGTATATTCATAGCCGATAATTCTTCTCGAATTTTATCTGCATTTGCGCCATCCTTGTCAATTTTGTTAAAGGCAAATATCATGGGTACACCTGCTGCTTGTGCATGGCTTATTGCTTCTTTGGTTTGTGGCATCACATTATCATCAGCAGCAATTACTATAATGGCAATATCAGTAAGTTTTGCTCCCCTTGCACGCATTGCGGTAAATGCTTCGTGTCCTGGTGTATCTAAAAAGGTTATTTGTCGCCCGTTTTTAAGGGTTACTTCGTATGCACCAATATGCTGGGTTATTCCTCCTGCTTCACCAGCTACTATGTTTGCATCACGCACATAGTCTAATAATGATGTTTTACCATGGTCAACGTGTCCCATAACGGTAACTATTGGCGCACGGGGTAATAAATCTTCAGGCTTGTCTTCTTCCTCTTCTATTGTTTCTTGAATTTCTACTCCAACAAACTGAACGGAGTATCCAAACTCATCAGCTACTATGGTAATTGTTTCGGCATCTAATCGTTGATTTATAGACACCATCATACCCAATGAAAAGCAAGCCGTGATAATATCGTTAATAGGTTTATCCATGAGTTTTCCCAACTCATTAGCCGTAACAAACTCAGTAACTTTTAATACTTTTTGTTCTGCCTCTTTATCCATTATCGCATCCTCACGGTTTTGCGCGTGTTGGTCACGTTTTTGGCGGCGGTTTTTATATCGTTGAGAACCACCTGCACCTCTTCCTGGGTTTATGCGGGCAAGTGTTTGTTTCAGCTTATCCTGAATTTCTTTTTGGCTAATTTCTTTATTGCCTGTATCTCTGCCTCTTCGTCCTATCCCTCCTGTTCCTCTTCTATTGTTATCAGTAGGTTTGCCGTTTCGGTTATTTGTTAGTGGCTTACCATCTTTTGATACATTAGGCTTGTCGCTACTGGTAACGGTGGTTATTTTCCGTTTCCGTTTTTTCTTAATACCATCACCGTCTGATGATGCCACAGGTCTTTTCTTAGGGGCTTCCCTTTTAGGAAGTTCTATTTTGCCTAAAACTTTTAATCCTTGTAGTTTTTCAAGTTTTGGTTTTATAATGTCTTCTTCTTTTGCATCAGCCGTTGGCTCTGGAGTTTTAGGTATTTCTGCTTTTGAAGTTTCTTTTTTTTCCTCAATAGTGGGTGGCTCTTCTTTTTTTACTTCAGGTTTGGGTTGTTCTTTAGCCTTCGGTTCTTCTTTTTTCTCTTCTTTTACCTTAACTACGGGTACTGGCGGCTCTTTTTTGGGTTCTTCTTTTTTAATTGGTTTAGCGTTTAATTTATCTAAATCAATTGTTTTTACCACTTTTGTCCCGCTAAGGGTTACTTTTCTTTCTACCTTTTTATGGGTTTCTTTTTCTTCTACTTTTGGTGTTTCCTTTTTCTCCTCAATAGTGGGTGGCTCTTCTTTTACTACGGGTACTGGTGGCTCTTTTTTGGGCTCAGGCTCTACAATTTGTGGAGCATTTGATATGCCTGGTGTGCTTATAAGTACGGTGTCTTCTTCCTCAATTTTTTCGTCTATTTTTTCTTCTTTTTCAATTTTTTCTACTGCTTCTTTTTTAGTGCGTACCAGTTGCTTTGCCTCTTCTCTTGCTTCTTTGTCTGACTTAAATTCTTTAAGTAGCAATTGATACATCTCTTCCGAAATTTTGGTCGTAGGTTTAGAATCTACCTCAAAGCCATTTTTATTTAACTCTTCGGCAATAGTTTGGACACCTACCCCCATTTCGGTGGCAACAGACTTGATACGGTATGTTTTAACTTTCTCCGTCATTTATATTAATATGTACAAAAATAAGCGCAAAGCGCAAAAAAAACAGCCGATACTACGAGTTTTATTCAAACTCAGCCTGAAGTATCTGCTTTATTTCTGTAATTGTTTCTTCTTCAAGTTCTGTACGGCGCACTAAGTCTTCATCACTTAATGCAAGTACGCTTTTAGCGGTATCGCACCCAATCCCTTTTAGCTCGTCTAATATCCAGCTATCTATCTCATCCGCAAATTCTTCTAAATCAATATCCTCCTCTACTTCTGTATCATCACTTTCTCTATATACATCAATTTCGTATCCTGTTAGTTTCCCTGCCAGTTTAATATTATGTCCACCTTTGCCAATAGCCAGCGAAACTTGGTCGGGTTTTAAATATACTGCAACCCTGTTGTTCTCTTCATCTACTTTTATAGATGATATTTTTGCGGGGCTTAGTGAGCGTTGAATGTATAACGGTAAATTGGTAGTGTAATTAATTACGTCAATATTTTCATTGCGCAACTCTCTTACTATACCATGAATACGTGAGCCTTTCATGCCCACACAAGCACCTACTGGGTCTATACGGTCGTCATAACTTTCTACGGCAACCTTGGCGCGTTCGCCGGGTTCACGCATAATATTTTTAATGGTAATTAAACCGTCTAATATTTCGGGGACTTCCATTTCAAACAAACGCTCTAAAAACTCGGGTGCTGTGCGTGAAAGTATAATTTTTGGTGTGCCATTAATCATTTCTACTGATTTAATAACGCCCCTAATGGTATCTCCTTTTTTGTAAAAATCTGATGTTATCGTTTCTGGTTTTGGAAGTGTAAGCTCACTGCCTTCATCATCCAAAATCATAAATTCTTTTTTCCAAATTTGATATACTTCACCCACAACAATTTCGCCTACTCTATCTTTATATTTACGGAAAATCTCTTCTTTTTCTAATTCTAATATTTTCGACATTAGCGTTTGGCGGGCGGTAAGTATTAAACGGCGACCAAAATCTACCAGTTTCACTTCTTCTACGGCTTCTTCTCCTACTTCAAAGTCGTCTTCTATTTTCTTAGCTTCGCTAAGTTCAATTTCAAGAATAGGGTCTTCTACCGCTCCATCCTCAACAATTGTACGGGTGCGCCATATTTCTAAATCCCCTTTTTCGGTATTTATAATAACATCGCAATTTTCGTCAGTACCATACTTCTTTTTAAGCATACTGCGAAACACGTCTTCCAACACGCGCATCATTGTTGCGCGGTCTATATTTTTGAATTCTTTAAATTCAGAAAAAGATTCTACTAACCCAAGGCTATGCATATCTGTTTTATTTAAATGAGACTATAATGGTTGGTTCACTAATTTCTTGTAATAGAAAAACCTCCTCTTTGTGAGTTAGCTTTTTCTTTCCTTTTTCTTTTATCTCTACATCTACTGTTATGGCACCGTTGTTAATGGTTTTTAACTCTCCCTTAATTGTGTTGCCTTCTTTATCCTTAAACTTTATATCTCGACCCAAGTGTTTTGGGTATTGGCGTTCAAGCAACAAAGGTCTATCAACACCTGGGGTTGTTACCTCGTATGTAAATGCTTCAATAGTATCTTCGTCTATCTCTTCATCAACCTTTACTGAAATATGGCGACTTAGTTTCGAGCAAAAATCAATAGAAACACCGTTGTCTCCATCTATTATAACAGCGTATTTATTGCTGTTTTTTGTTGCCCTTTCTACATCTATTAAAAAGTGTTCCCCATTTGCTAAGTATTCTTGGGCAAATGTTTTTAGGGTCTCTTTTAAGTTTATCATATCTCAATAAAAAAGGGGACAAATGCCCCCTTTTTTCGATAAAAAGCCCTGCAAAGGTAGTACTTTATTCTAAATAATAAAACTATATCTAACGCCCTAAAATTAGGCAACGGCGCATTGTATTGCTGGTATATTTTTTGTTGTTTCACAGCTCCTGATAGGCAACTTAAATAAATAGTAAAGCATCTTTTGTAGTGGTTGAAGTTGCTTTAATCACAACTATTGCTCTATAATATAATAGGTTGTGGCATAGCAAATCTTTACTATTTTTGCCGTTTTGTTAATTATAATAGATGATTCACGATAGAGAAAGACCCAGCTTTGAAGAGTCAAACAACGTTACTGTGAAGCGTTGTTTTTATGCTTACGAGTTTGCTGAGGAATATATTAAGGATAAACGTGTTGCCGATATTGGCTGCGGCACTGGCTATGGCACTATACACATGGCACAGTTTGCCCAGTACGCTGTTGGGGTAGATTACTCTGCCGAAACTGTTGCTCAAAACCAAAAAACCAATGCTCACCTAAAAAATCTTGAGTTTATCACCTGTACTGTACCTCCTATTGATTTGCCCGATGAAAGTTTTGATGTGGTTACGGCCTTCCAGTTTATTGAGCATTTGAGCGACCCTGTGGGGTTTATAAAAGAAGCCAAGCGTATACTAAAACCTAATGGCGTATTTTTATGCACTACGGTGAATGCAAAAATGTCGCTGGCTCGTAATCCTTTCCATGTGTTTGAATATACCTTTGAAGGAATGGAAACAGATTTTAAAAAGGTGTTTGCCAATGTGGAGATGATAGGACTACAAGGCAATGAAAGAGTGAACAAATATTATAAAGACAATGCTAAATGGGTAAAAAGCATTTTAAAATGGGATATATTTGGGCTTCACAAAATTTTGCCCAGCAAATTACTGGCATTGCCCTATAATTTTTTGACCAGCAAAATGCGCCAAAACCTAATGGAAACAAACGATGTAACTACTGATATTTCTACTAAAGATTTTTTTATACAAAAAGATAACCTTGATAAAACTTGGGATATATTCGTAATTGCAAAAAAATAACCCGATTATCCCTGCACAAAGTAACACATGAATAATTATAACAAAATTAACAATATTGTTGGCTGGGTAGCTTTTGCTATCGCCTTTGTAGTATATGCACTAACAATGGAAGCCACCGCCAGTTTTTGGGACTGTGGTGAATTTATTTCTGCCTCGTATGGTTTACAAGTGGTACACCCACCAGGTGCGCCTTTATTTCTTATTATAGGAAGGTTTTTCTCGCTTTTTGCTGGAGATAACCTACAAATGGTTGCCCCAATGGTAAACCTACTCTCGGTTTTGGCAAGTGCATTTTGCGTGATGTTTACTTTTTGGATAACCACCTATTTTGGTAAACGCCTTATAGCTAAAACTACCAAAACACCAAGCACGGGACACCTAATTGCTATTATGGGGGCAGGCTTGGTAGGCGCGCTTACACTTACTTTTTCAGATACTTTTTGGTTCTCGGCAGTTGAAGCTGAGGTATATGCCTCATCCTCGTTTTTTACGGCATTAACGTTTTGGTCTATTTTGAAATGGGAAGCACACGCTGATGAGAAACATAGCGACCGCTGGTTGGTTTTTATTGGCTACGTTGTGGGTTTAGCGGTGGGTGTCCATCTACTAAACTTACTGGTAATACCTGCAATAGTATTTGTGTACTATTTCCGCCGTTTTTCCCATAAAATAACTCGCGGCGGTATTATTATTTCGGGCATTATAGGCGTGGTGTTGTTAGTATTTGTGCAAGTAGGTGTTATCCCTGGCATTCCTTTATTAGCCTCAAAGTTTGATTTGATTTTTGTAAACGATTTTGGTTTACCTTTTGGTTCGGGGGCATTGTTTTTTATTGCCTTGCTAATAACCGCTACAATAGCGGGCATTGTATATACCAAGCGCAAAGGCAAGGTGGCTTTTAATACGGCTTTACTTGCTTTCTCTTTTATAGTTATTGGCTACTCGTCATACTCAATGGTGGTTATTCGCTCGTTGGCAAACCCACCAATAGACATGAACAACCCCGAAGACCCTTTTAATTTGGTATATTATCTTAATCGTGAGCAATATGGAGACCGTCCGCTATTATACGGACCATATTTTACTGCTCGCCCTACGGGGCTTGATTATAAGGCAGAAAAGTATATACGTATGGGAGAACGCTATAAGCCCATACCTCCAAATCCTGAATACACCTATGATGATAAAGACATGGCTCTTTTTCCTCGTATATATGATGGGAATGACCAAAGCCATGTAAGAGGATACAAAGAATGGACGGGACTTAGAGATAAGCAAAAACCTAAATTTAAGCATAATATTTCCTTTTTTGTTAATTACCAGTTAGGCTGGATGTATTGGCGGTATTTTATGTGGAATTTTAGCGGGCGACAGAACGACGACCAAGGCTATATAGGCAAGATAGATGGTAACTGGATTTCGGGTATTGATATTATTGATGAAGCAAGGCTTGGTCCGCAAGATAATTTCCCCGATACTATGGCTGCCAATAAAGCGCGCAATAAGTATTATATGCTGCCCTTTATATTAGGGCTAATAGGCATATTCTTTCATATAAAATATGCTAAAGAAGATGCGTTTATTTTAGGCGTATTGTTTTTAATAACTGGGGCAGCACTTATAGTATATCTTAACCCGCCGCCCTATGAACCGCGAGAGCGTGATTATGTTTTTGTGGGGTCTTTTCAAGTATTTAGTACTTGGGTGGGGTTAGCGGTGCTGGGTATATTTACATGGCTTAGCAAAAAGCTATCGCCCACAATAGCCGCAGGGACAGCAACATTGGCTTGTCTTTTAGCAGCACCCATGCTTATGGGCAGCCAAAACTGGGACGACCATGACCGTAGCGGGCGTTTCTTGGCTATTGATTTTGCTAAAGACTACCTAAACTCTTGCCCTAAAAACGCAATTTTATTTACTAACGGAGATAATGACACCTATCCGCTCTGGTATGCACAAAACGTAGAAAAATTTAGAACAGATGTGCGGGTGATAAATTATAGCCTTTTAGGGGCTGCCGAATATGCTAATGGATTGCGCTTGCAAACCTATCAATCGCCCCCTATTAAGTTTACTTTTACGCCTGAGCAGTATATATCTGGCACAAGAGATTATACCGCTTATAACCCAAGCAAAAGGATAAATCAGAATATCCCTATTGAGCTGAAACAGGTAATGAAATTTATTGCCAGTGAAAACCCAGCAGATAAAGTTTATGACCGTAACCAAGATAAAAACGTAAACTACCTGCCCACCAAGAAGTTTAAAATTACCATTGATATACAAAAGTATATTGGCTTAAAACTTATAGACCCTAAGGATACTAACAGAAGGGTGAATGAACTTGTTTTTGATTTCCCAGGGAATACAATGTATAAAAATGCGTTGCTATTATTGGATATTATTGCTAATAATATTAACGACAGACCCATTTGTTTTACTACTACCACAGGTCCTGATGTTTATTTAAATATGATGGATTATTTTGAGGATAAGGGTTTAGTGTACCAAATTGTTCCTTACAAAACACCCATGGTTGAGCAATATCAATATGGCAGAGTGGTTAATGATACACTATACAAGCTACTGATAGATACCTACAAGTGGGGGGGAATGGAAGACCGTGAAATGTTTGTTGACGATAAGGCAAAATTAGTCCCTAATAATATAAGACGGCATTTTCATCGGTTAGCGGCCTCTTTCCTTCAAGCGGGTAATAAAAAACGAGCTATTGAAGTGTTAGACCATAGCCTAAAATCTATACCTCATATTAATTTGCCGTTTGATTATAATATGCTATCGTATGTTGACCTTTATTACCGCTGTGAAGCTGTTGAAAAAGCGGAAACACTTATGGATATTTTAACAACAGACTCGAGGCAAAAACTACGTTATTTTAAGCAGTTTAAAGGTTCTATGGCGAAAGACCCTTATGTGAGACAAGGAGTAGAAATAGCACAACAGATATTACAAAACTGTGGCGGTTTAGCAAACCAGTATGGCAGAACAGAGAAAGCACAGCAAATCTCAAAAATGCTACAGTAACGGATAAACACTTTATAAGCCCGCAATAGCGGGCTTTTTTTATTTACACTACTTTTGCGCTTATACAAATGGATTTTAAGCGAATAAATACACTTATTGGGGGATTGGTTTTTGGCATTACCCTATTGGTGTACTTGCTTACTGCTGAAACCACTGTTAGCTTTTGGGATTGTGGTGAGTTTATTTCGGCTGCGTATAAACTACAAATCACGCATCCTTCGGGTGCTCCGCTGTATTTGCTTTTGGGCAGGCTGTTTTCTTTTTTTTCTTTTGGAAATAAGGAGGTAGTTGCTTTTTGCATTAATATACTAAGTGCGCTTAGTGGTGCTTTTTGTGTATTGCTCACCTATTTTATAAGCACTCGCTTGGCTCAAAAAATTATAAACCCTTTGGGGGTAGCATTGCCTAAGCACCTTTATATTGCTATTTGGGGTGCGGGTATTGTTGCGGCGTTCACACTTGCCTTTAGCGATACTTTTTGGTTTTCGGCGGTAGAGGCAGAGGTGTATTCGCTCTCATCACTATTTACTATGCTGGTTTTTTGGGCGGCACTAAAATGGGAGGAGAATAAAAATTCTACTTTTAGTATTCGCTGGCTGTTGTTTATTGCCTTTATGGTAGGGCTTTCTTTGGGGGTGCATTTGCTTAATTTATTGGTAATTCCAGCTATTTTTTGCCTTGTATATAGTAGTATTTATGGGTACAGTTTCATCTCTTTGGTAAAAGCATTGGGTATGGGTTTGCTGTGCCTTTTAGCCATTCAGTTTGTGGTTATTCCCATTATTCCCTATTTGGCTTTTGTGGTAGATAAATGGGCTGTAAATACCTTAAACTGGTCTATAAATAGTGGGGCGGTATTGCTGCTTTTTAGCATTGCTATACTGCTTGTTGTTTTATTAATACTTACACGCAAGTATAGGTTGCGCATTGCTCATTATGCTTTGCTTTGCCTTGCTTTTATACTCATTGGCTACTCAAGCTATATTACTATCCCTATTAGGGCGGTGGCACAACCGCCTATAAATATTAATACGCCAAATAATGCGGCTTCGTTTTTAGCCTACATAAACAGAGACCAATATGGCAAACGCAGCCTTGTACATGGTGCTGCTTTTAATGCCTCTATTACAAAGTTTGAGAAAGGCTCTCCCATTTGGCGACCCAATGAAAAAGGCGTTTATACGCATACAGACTATACTACAAACTATGTTTTTGATAGTGCTTACACCGTGTGGTTTCCCCGTATGGGCAATGTTTTTGATGAAAACAGTGTTGACGGATATGTAGGCTGGACAGGTGTTGATGTAAAAAAACCTCCTACCCAGCTAAAAAATTGGGAGTTCTTTTTCAAGTATCAGTTTTTGCATATGTATGTGCGCTACCATTTATGGAATTTTGCAGGCAAACAAAACGATATACAAGGGCATGGTAATGCCATTAGCGGAAATAGCGAAAGCGGTATTGCAGTTATTGATAATTTAATAGCCGCACCTAATTATGACCTACCCAAAAGTTTAGAAAACAAGGGTAAAAACCATTACTATTTTTTGCCTTTATTGTTGGGGCTGGTAGGCTTGTTTTTTCATGCCAAAAAACAAAAGGAATCCTTTTTGCCTTTGTTGGTACTGTTTCTTTTTACGGGTGTCTTTTTATGTTTTTATCTTAATGTACCGCCTTTTGAACCACGTGAGCGTGATTATGCTTTTGTGGGTTCGTTTCAGGTGTTTAGTATTTGGGTGGGCTTAGGTGCTTTTTGGTTGATGCGTATAGTGCATAAATGGCTGCCCAAAGGTATTTGGGTGGGGTTAATACTTTCGTTTACAATAAGCCCGTTTTTGCTTTTTACCCAAAACTGGGACGACCACAACCGTAGCGGTAGAAGTTTTGTGCGTGATTATGCCTTTAACTTTCTAAATGGTTTAGCCCCAAACGCTCTTGTTTTAGTATATGGTGATAATGATACCTACCCGCTTTGGTATTTGCAAAATGTAGAAGATTTTCGTACTGATGTACGGATAATAAACGCTAATCTTTTGGGTAGTAATTGGGGGGCTTTTGAGTTAACCCAGCAACAAAACCAGTCGAAACCATTTCGGTTAACCATTAACCCTTTTGATTATCAGGAAGGTATGCGAAGTGCCATAAAGGTAAACAGTGGTGCGCCTTTGCCCCTGCACAATGCTTTGTTGTTTGTAGCTAATGATAGTAATACATTGGAACTAAGCAGTGGCAAACCACGAAGTTTTTTTCCTTCACACCAGTTAATACTGCCTAATACTGATACTATAACCATAGAGCAACCCTATATTAACCGTTCTGATTTAATACTATTAGATATTGTGGCTAATAACCCCAACCGTCCTGTTTATATCTCATCACGCAGTAAAAATAAAATGGCTGTTTTTCTTTCTCATTATTTAAAAAACAAAGGGCTTGCCAGTAGGCTTGTTTTTAACCCTCGCCTACCTGAAAATAGCGATACAACTCTCCAACTAATAAAAAAATGGAAATTAAACGGCTTTAATAATAAACGTACTTATATAGACTATGAAGCACAAAAATTAGGACGGCACTATATCAGAAGTATTACACAACATATTAATGGCTTATTAAAACAAGGAGAGCCCAAAAAGGCAGGTAAACTGGCACAGTTATGCGCTAGCAAGTTTCCCATATCAACTACACACTTTAAAAGCTACGCCCCAGCTATTAGCATACAAAAAGGGCTATATGCTGCCCAGTTAAATAATGAAGCCGCTGTGTACAGCAAAAAACTAATGACCCGCCTAATGCAAGAAGCAAGCTATTACCATAGCCTTAAAAATACTATTGCCGACTATAGTGGGCGCAAAGAACTTAAAAAAGTAAAAAGAACATTGCAGAAACTAAAAATAATACTAATAACCTACCACCAAAAGCAAAAGGCAATGGAGATAGAAAAGTTTTTAGCGTTCTTTGCAGCACCAAGAAATATAAACAAGTGAGTCAACAAAAAATATATGGTATCCGCCCTGTTATAGAGGCGATTGAAGCAGGCAAACCTTTGGATAAGGTGTATATTGATGAAACTGCAAGAGGAGAGCTTCAAGGGCAACTGCGCAAGCTACTAAAAGAGGTAGAAATTCCCCACCAAATACTACCTCAATTTCGGTTTTTTAAAGTCGCTGATAGAAACAAAAACCACCAAGGGGTGGTGGCTTTGGTATCGTTAATAGAGTTTAATGATATTGAAGAGGTTGTGCAACGAGCGTTTGAAAACGGTGAAATGCCTTTGATAATGGTATTGGACAAAATTACCGATGTACGCAACTTTGGGGCTATTGCTCGCACAGCCGAGTGCTTGGGAGTACACGCTTTGCTTATCCCATCAAAAGGGGGGGCGGCTATAAACGAGGATGCTATAAAAACCAGTGCGGGGGCTTTGCTTACTTTGCCCGTGTGCCGTAGTCATAATTTAAAAGAAACCTTAGAATACCTAAAAAACAGTGGATTATCTATCGCTTCGTGTACCGAAGAAGGAGCAGTAGATTGTTACAAAGCCGACCTAAACACCCCGCTTGCCATTATTTTAGGGAATGAGGAAACAGGCGTTTCGCCTGAGTATATAAAGCGTAGCGATATAGCCATTAAAGTACCTATGACAGGCGATATAGAGTCGCTAAACGTATCAGTAGCGGCGGGTATTGTTTTGTATGAATGTGCAAGGCAAAGAACAGTGTAGCAGATAGTTAATATATTAACCTGTGTTGCAGTACACTGCAATTTTGAATAGTAGAATAAAAGACAGAATGAGCATAAATGCCCATTCTATACATAAAGTTTTTTGCTTAAGGTTATGAATAGCGGCAGGTTTCAACCTGCTGCAAGAAATGCCTGAATGGCACAGGTATGGCAGTTTTTACCTATGCTATAATTTGGCTTGCCCGACTGGTAAGGGCGGGGGCTGGTTTGTATTGATTAAAACCACGTCATTGCTGTACTATTTCGTTGATAGAATTATAGTATAATTTAGTTAGGAGATATTTATGGTAAAAATAAACAACATCAAAATACAAATTACAGGATAATGCACTACGCATTTATAATACTGCGTGTTCAATATTTAAAGCCTCTATTTTTCAGGGCTTTTTGTTTTAATTCTTCATTAACTTTGTGCCATGTATAATTTTTCGCCGCAATCTAAAGTTTGGATATATCAAAGCGATAGAGTGTTTACTGCTGATGAAGTAAGTGTTTTAAACAAAGCATTGGCACAATTTACCCAACAGTGGACAGCACACAACCAGCAACTAAAAGCCAAAGGCGAAATACAGCACCATCGCTTTATTATTTTAATGGTGGATGAAACCCAAGCCGAAGCAAGCGGCTGTTCTATTGATACATCAGTACATTTTTTACAAGGTATTGAAAAGCAGTTTGGTATTTCATTATTCAACCGCCAACTGGTGAGCATTAAAGAGGGCGAGAGTGTAAAAACATTCACATTAAACGAAGTGAAAAACCAAATAAGCGAGGGCAAAATACAAGCTACTACTTTGGCATTTAATACCCTTATAAGCACAAAAAAACAGCTTGATACGCAATGGCTATTGCCCATTAACCAAACTTGGGTACAACGCTACCTTCCTAAACAAACCGCATAATCCTGAAAAGGCAACTCTTTTATATAATAGTAATAGTAGCGCATTTGCTTGCCTTTTTTTGGGTAATGGAATTGCCTTTTTTGGGCGATACCATTCCCAGTAATCTATATGCCGCTGAAAATATTTACAACCACCATTTCACTACCATTTGGAATACCCCCCAAGCCGACCCTGGGCATCCCACACTATACCCGTTTATAATAGCTTTATGTTGGGCTATTTTGGGCAAAAGCCTTTGGGTTACACACCTTATACAGGTACTTATGGGCTATTTGCTATGCCTTGTGATATACAAAATAGGGCAACGCTTTTGGGGTGAAAAAACAGCACAGTTTGCCACCCTATTTTTTGTTATCTCTCCGTTTTATGTGGCGCAGCTTACTAATGCTTCGCTACAATTACCGCTAACATTAACCACACTTACTGCCTTTTATCTTTGGTTACAAAAAAAGCAATTTGCCTATGTTATTACCCTTTTGGTAATGATGCTTATCCACCTGCAAGGGGCATTTTTACTTTTATTTTTAGCCACCAACGATTTTGTATTTTATAGTTTCACAAATGGGTTTCGCTCTGTTTTTAAATGGGCAAAACAAAAATGGCTGATATATACCCTTCCTTTTTTAGTATTAGTGGCATGGGCATTTGCACACTATAAACAATTTGGCTGGGCAATTAGCTCGCCCAACTATTTACGTGATATGCCTACTTTAAAAGGCATGGCATACAATTTTGCTATTGCATTTTGGCGCATTACCGATTTTGGATATATAGTATTATTGCTGGCTGTATTTCTTTTCTTTTTCAGAAATAGAAAGAAACTTTACCTTACGGATAGTTTTATAAAACTACTTATTAGCTACTCGCTAATGCTTTTATTGGTAGGGGGTGGCATTAGTGTTTTGTTTGCTTATCCGCCCATACACCGCTACTTTTTACCTTCGTCGGCATTTCTAATTATCCTTTTTGCAGGGGTTTTACAGCTCATGCGTCCTTTATCCAAAAAAATATGGGCTTTAGTAGCCGCAGCAGCTTTGGTGGCTGGTAATTTTATGTATTTTCCAGGGAAATGTATTGGTGATTCTAATATAGCTTATTTACCTATTTATGAATTGGAACAAGAAATAAAAAACGATTTTAATGATAGCATTACCTTTTATACCTACGCTCCGCTAAGTTATCCCAGTAGCATACGGTATTTAGATAGTACTAAAGGAATACGCCTAAAAGGCTTATATAATAAGCCTTTTGAGGATATAGCGTATATTGTGCGAAGCAACATGAATTGCGAATTCAGCTTTGATGGTTTACAACAACTGAAGGGCTGGCACGGGACGACTTACGAAAAAAACGGGATATATATTAACATATATGCAAACCCTGCATTTATCGCTAAGAAACCTAAAGGATGGCAACTGCGCCAATCTTCATTTATCGAGTTATGGATGGAGGAAACAAAAAAGAGATTTAAATAGCATTATCCCAATGCTTTTACATACTACCCTAAGCCCTTACCATCAAAAATATTTAGTGATTGGCAAGAGAATCTCTGCCCTATAATCCATCCACCCAATACCCGATACAACAAATATGCACTAATATTTGCAATAAAACGTATTGATTTTTGCAAATCGCTTTTTCAATTTTTGCATTTTTTGCAAAAATCAGTTTTTAGCGGTTAAGAATATTTTTGATATACCCGCCACCAACGGTCGGGCATTTCATTGTTTATGGCTACTTGATAGTCGGCATAGCTACACGGCACTACTATTGGGAAGGTGTTTTCCTTATGATTTTTCGGGTGGGGTATTTCCATCCACCACCTGCCTGATGATTTACTTTTATAAAAAATTATTTCGTGCTTGCCTTCGTTTAAAGCAGTACGGTATTGTAAAAATTTATCTTGCTCTTTAATTGGGTTTTCATCTTTTCGTAATAGCACGCCTTCTAAAAAATACCAAATCATTTGGGCGGTTAGTTGGTCTGTATTATTAGTGTTTTCTTGTGGCGCACAACCATATATACCAAAAGAACCCATGCGTGGGCTAATCCCTGCATAGCGAGCTATTTGGCAAGCCTCTTCTGCCGAGATACCATTGGGCGATGACCTGATACTGCCTGGTGCATCCGCTGATTTTATACAAGCTAAATCAAATATGCCTACTTCGGAGTTTCTTAAACAAGGTTCTGTTATATCTGGATTTCCTCTTAGCAAGCCCAAGCGCATAGTATCAAAGTGCATTTTCTCAAAGGCTGTTAAAGCCTCCTCATCACTAAGGTAGGTTTGATAGCCTAAATGATTAAGGTTGAAAAGATGGTTGGGTTCGTGTGTAATAATTCTATACACCAAATCTTCCATATCAATAGAAACAGTATTATCAAAAATAGCTACTTCGGTATATTTACTAATGTTGTCGTAGCCAGCATACTGTCCCAACCCTAATAACTGGTTGTTTCCTAATATAATTGATACAATACCCTGCTCTGCAAGTTCGTTTACAATGGTGCTTACCGCACTTATTGTATCTTCTACTGTATTACCAATGATTAAGTTGCCCAAGTCTGCAACAGTAACCCCTGGAAACTTGTGGTATAGCTTATATAGTTCTTCTCTAATCTGGTGATAGGCATTTTGAGGGTTTACTCCCGCTACCTTGCCCCAACGATCATCAAATACGCCAAATAAAGCTACTTTACAGTTGGATAAATCAGGAAAAGACTCGCTATTTCTCAGAACAAGCCCCGAAAATTTACGTTCTACTCCGTCACAGTTCACCTCAACTGGATAAAAAAACTGTTCTATCATATAAAAAACTACCTAAGTGCCACTAAAAAATAATCAGGCTTAGAAGAAATGATTAAAATTTATTAGCTACTATCCATCGGCGAATTTAAAAAATTAAAATAAAGTATCCATTTTTAAAAGGAAAATTTTTAGCATAAAAAGCATTCTGCTATACTTTTACACAATGAAAAACTACTGGCTTGCCCTGTTTTTGGGCGAAAAACAGGTATTCCTCGCCTCCATCTTTTATCAAAAAAAGTTTTTTCAATTCATCTACTGTTATCCTAAAATTTCGTTTGGCAATATTCGCTTTTGTAATTTTATGTTTCTTCAAGTACTCTTTTACATTTTTTTTGCTAAAGTTAAGCACCTGTACTATTTTAAATGTTCTTCCATTAAACCCTGTAATTAACTTGGGCGAAGTATAATAGTAAGTGCCTTCATCAATATTATTCACCCCCATATTACCCGCATACCAGTGGCTTGTCCCTGCTTTAATTATAGCTCCATTAGGTTCATAAAAGAAAGCGGCATCGTCCTGTTCTTTTTTGGGGGTGGTGGTGTTGCCACTGGCTACTACTTCTTGCCACTTATTAATAGTATAGTTTGCAGCAATAATAATAGGGTTGCCAGTAAAACCTTTCTGAATAGTGAAAAGCACTTCTTTTACCTCGTTTTTTTGGGCAATTACTCTCACTTCGGCAATATGGGGTAGTTCTTTTATGGTTTGTCTAATATCTATAAGTGGTGATGCTTTTATTATTAGTTTATCGGTACAACTCATCAACTGGTGGTATAGTTTTAAAATATCGGGCGTTGAGTGCTGTAACGTCTTTTTTCGTATTCCGTTATTATCACGGCGGTCAGGGTCGGTATAAATACAGTCAAAATTTTCCTGTAAATGAGCGAGGTACTCTTCGGCGGTTTGTGTAATCCTTTGCACATTGTTTATTGCTAAACGTTTGTTGTTAAAAATCACACACTTATTCAAATCTGCATCATTATCAATAGAAGTTATTTGATTGAATGTTTGGGCAAAAGCCCACTCATCAATTCCCAGCCCGCCACCCAGCACAAGCAATTTTTTGCCTTGTATAAACGTTGATTTATAAAGGGCTACAATTTGTGAGGTAGATTGAGCGTAACTTTTTGTAGTTACTATACAATGATTATCAACCCAAGCAGGAATTTTATTTCTTGCTTTTTGATATAACTTGATAATATAGGCTAAAACTGACGTATCACAAGCAATTTTGCCCCTGTATTGCAAGGCTATTTGAGCAGGATTTTGATGAAAAAATTGATGAACATACCTTTTCCCCTCTTCACTTCCTAACAAATCGCTTAGTTTTTTGTAATTTTGCACAGTTATTGTAGATATTTGTTTTGATTATTGTTTAAACACAGAGTATATGAAAAAGGTTTTAGTAGTATTGTTGGTTATTGCGGGGTTAGGCGTTTTTAGTTCGTGCCATAGGGATCAATGCCCTACCTACAAAGTTAGCACCTCCGTTGCTGAATAATGGCAATTGCTTGGAAAAATATCACATCGGTAGCACAATTGGATGCTATTGAGAGTGAAAGTTATGATATGCCTATTGTAATTTTTAAGCACAGTACCAGTTGTTCTATAAGTGCTATGGTAAAAAATAGGCTTGATAGCAATAGCAGTACGAGTACAGAAATTTATTACTATTTAGATTTATTGCGTTTTCGAGATATTTCAAATGCGGTGGCTAAAAAGTTTCAAATTCAGCACGAGTCGCCACAAGTACTGCTGTTAAAAGATGGCACAGTTACTTATACTGATTCTCATACGGCAATTTCGTTTGCCGAGTTGCAAAAGCATATAAGCCTTAATTAGTTGTACCTAAAGATTACTGCTTGCTCAATATCAGGGTGTAAACTTTTAGCTACGGGGCAGTTTATTGCTGCCGTTTCCATAAAAGCACGCTCTTTTTCTGTATAATTCTTTTCAGAAAAAATTATTTCTATTTCTATTTTGCTAATCCTTCTGGGGTTTGCTTCCATATACTTTTGTGTCTCAATTTCTATTTCCCCTAAATTAAATGCCTTTTTGGCAGCTGTAATTCCTATTAGCGTGAGCATACAGCTTGCCAAGGCGGCACACACGGTATCCGTAGGCGAAAAAGCCTCCCCCCTTCCATTATTGTCTATTGGTGCATCGGTAATAAAGTTTTTGCCTGATGCTATATGAGTAGCCTTAGTTCTTAATCCCGCTTGGTAAATTATTTTTGCAGTTGCCATGATATGAAACTTTTTAAAACTTTTTTGGTACAATTTTCGTTACATTTGAGTAGTAATGGTAGTCTTTTACCTACAAGAAACAAAACTAATGCCTTAGTGTTATTGCAAAAGCATAAAACATATATTAAAACACTAACAGTGTTTTTGGCACTTATACTGCCCCAACTGGTTACTGCCCAGCGTGTACCAAGTGATGGATACGATAGGGAGTTTTCTTTTGGTGTAATGGCGCACCCCAAGGGCTTGGGTTTCGATTTTAGGTTTGGTCATTATATTTCAAACGGAAGAATAGAATATTTAGAAGTAGAATTTTTGACTATTCGTCATCCAAAAGAAATTCGCATATCTAATACTGCAATTACCAATACCAATGCCTATACTTTTAGCAAACAAAGTAATGCCTACGTGGGTAGAATAGGGTATGGTAATAAATTTATGCTTACTGAAAAGAAGCTAAAAAATACCGCCTCAATAAGTTTTAATGTGGCTATTGGACCTACTTTTACCCTGCTAAAGCCTGTTTATTTAGACATACTGCAAACCGATGTAAATAATAATAGCATAGTAATATCGAAAAAAGTAACAGAAACTGCACAAATAAACCAAAACGATGTAATAGGCAATTCAGCATTTTCTAAAGGGTTTGACGAGTTAGGATTTAAACTGGGTGCTTTTGCAAAAGCAGGGTTTAATTTTGACTGGGGCGATTTTAGTGATGAGATAAAAGCAATTGAGGTAGGGGTGTATGTAGATGCTTTTCCGCAAAGGCTTCCGTTGATGTTGCATACTGAAAACAGATATATCTTTCCATCGTTTTATATTAGCGCTGTTTTTGGAAACAAGTGGTAAACCGTTTTCTAATTTTATAATTTAAGATATAGTAGTGATTGAGCTTCCTGTAGTTGAAAAAAAGCGTATTAAAAAACCCAACTGGTTAAAGGTAAAATTACCTACTGGAGAAAGCTACCGTAAGGTGCGTAAACTGGTAGATGAGCATAAACTACACACCATTTGCGAAAGCGGTAATTGCCCCAATATGGGTGAATGCTGGGGCGAGGGGACGGCTACCTTTATGATATTGGGAAATACTTGTACCCGCAGTTGCTCTTTTTGTGCAGTAGCCACAGGCAGACCTAATGAGTATGACCTAGATGAGCCACGCCGTGTAGCCGAAGCAATACAGCTAATGAGTGTGAAACACGCCGTTATCACATCGGTAAACCGTGATGAGCTGAAAGATTTAGGCGCAAAAGTGTGGGCAGATACAATATGTGAGGTTAAAAAACTTAACCCCGAAACAACCCTTGAAACGCTTATCCCTGATTTTAGAGCAAAATGGGATTTGCTTGAACTGGTGGCTAATGAACGCCCCGAAGTAATATCGCACAATATGGAAACAGTGAAACGCCTGTACCGTAAAGTACGCCCGCAAGCAAAGTACGACCGTAGCCTTGAGCAAACCCGCCGGACTAAAGACTTGGGCATTCGCACAAAAAGCGGAATTATGTTAGGACTGGGCGAAACTGATGATGAAATATTTGAAATAATGGACGACCTTGTAGCACACGGGTGCGATGTGCTTACATTAGGACAATACCTACAACCTACCAAAATGCACCTAGATGTGGTAGAGTTTGTACACCCTGATAAATTTGCCCATTACAAAGAGGTAGGACTTAGCAAAGGTTTTAACTATGTAGAGAGTGGCCCAATGGTGCGCTCATCATACCATGCTGAAAGGCACGTATATCCTGCATAATATTCTCTCTTTTTATTTTGATGTGAGTTGCAATTTGTCAAACCCGTTGGGGTATGGAAAATGTGGGTAGGCAAAATCTCAAAAAAAAGCGATGGTATAATGCCTCAAAAGGTTGCATATACATAAACCATTTTGTATAAAATTTGAATATTAGGCAACAATAGTGTGTGTTAGGGGTTCTTTGGATTAAAGCTAACCTAAAAAACCAAATGCCGCTATGAAGTATTTTACCTGTTTAAGCAAAAGAGCGGCATTATTATTCATTCTTATAGTTGCTGGTTTTAGTACAAAAGCCTCACATACTGTAGGCTCTCATATAGGGTACAAAGCTATTGATTCTGTAACGTATGAGGTTATACTCACGCTTTATAGAGATTGTGGAACACACTCTGATACGGCACGCATAGAAATTAGAGGAAAATCAACAGGGTTGTTTACCTCATTGGCAAAAAGAGTTTCTATTACTGATATAACAGGGGCATATTTAAACTGTAATTTCAAAAGCAAATGCAATGGTGGCACAACCTACGGGTTTGATAAAATAATTTATAAAGACACTGTAAACATAAGTGGCGGGGCTTGCGAGTATATTTTTGGGTATAGTGAGTGTTGTAGAGGCAGCGGGTTAAACTGCGGCTCTAGCACAACACACTATAATTTTGCAAACATTAATAAGTGTTTTGGTATGAATACCTCCTTGCAAGCTGAATTAGAACCAAGATTTGTTATAGCTGTGGGGCAAGATGTTCGTATAAATACCTTTATAGGCAGAGATACGGTAGATACGTTAGACTCCATAGCTTTTAAGCGGCTAATACCTTTAGAGTCTTTTACAAAAAAAACAAACTGCTATGGTTTTATAGGTACCCCTTTATCATTTTTGGGTACTCCAAATACAGGTTTGAATTCTCCCGCAGGGTTTCATTTTGACCCATTAACAGGGCAGTATAGTTTCAGACCAACGGTAACCAATCAAGCAGGCATTTTTTATACAGAGGCAAAAGAGTACCGCAAGGTAAATGGTAGAATGGAGGTGGTGGGCGTAACCCATTTAGAACATCTGGTTATTGTGGCCTCAACACCTAATAATAAAGCCCCTACAATAAGTGGGCGGAGTGCAATAGCCTGTGCTAATCAAGAGGTTTGTATGAATTTTGAAGCACGAGATAGCGATAAGGCAGACTCTACTCGCTTGCAAATACTAGGTGTACCAAAAAATGCTATAATCACCTATGGTTTTAATGGCAAACACGCTACGGCAAAACTATGTTATACCCCTACGGTAAAAGACATAAGTCATATTCCAAAAAGTTTTATAGTAGTGGCAGGCGATAACTCGTGTGCTATTACAGGTAGAAGTAGCAGGGCTTTTTCTATTACAGTCCGCCTTTCTCCTGATACTTCTGTATTTGAAGTAGCATCAAAAACGGTGCAATGCAGTTCGGCAGAAATAAAACTAAATATCAAAAATACGGCTGCACCAGGTTTATCTTTTTCTTTTATTGATAAGGATAGCATTTCATTCAGTCAGCTTTTTCAACCTCGATTGTATTTTAAAGGCAGCGGCTGGAAAAAATTTTATATTACTGCAAGAACGAGTACTCCTTGTATTTATATACATACAGACTCTGTATTTATCACCCCGCAATACAGTGTGCAATTAAATACTAAAAATGACTCTATAGTCTGCCCAAATAGTACTGTTACATTTTATACCAACCCACTAAGCGGCACAGCCCCTTATAGTTATAGATGGAACGGCGTGAATACCACACCTTCATTTAGTATTAATATGGGGATTGATAATATTACGTATAATATTTTAGTAATAGACAGTAATAACTGTGTGGGTATAGACACTGTGAAGATAGATGCTTACGAGTTACCTAAAATAGGTGTAGCACAAAAACTAATTGAGGTTTGCCCCAATACTTCTGTACAGCTTAGTGCTTCATATATTTCTGGCCCTGCAATAACGCAGTTTCATTGGCTTGGAATAGACACTTTTGCTACTGTAAATACACAAGCAACTATCCGCAAAAGGTATATAGTAACAGCAACAGACATAAACGGGTGTGAAGCCTCTAATTTTTCTGATATAATACCATTTCCCATTGGTGTAAACGGAGGCACATACTCTGCCTGTATAAATACGGCAGTACAATTGGTAGCAAATAGTACTGCGGGTATCCCCCCGCTTAATTATATATGGGTGGGAAGCACTATTAAAAACAACTCAACAATAGTTAATATTGGGGCTAATGACACCTCTTTTGTTGTACGCATACAAGACTCCCTTGGCTGTGTAGCCTACGATACTGCTAAAGTAAAAACTAAAGGGCATATCACCTATCAACTGCCTATAAATCCTTCAGTTTGTTTGGGTTTACCAATTAATTTGCAAATAAGCAATATACAAGGTAAGTCGCCCTATCAGTTTGAGTGGGACGGACTAACAAGTACTGATAGTAGCAAAACCTTTAATCTGCAACAAAGTAAAGGTATTACCATTAGTATTATTGATAGTAATAACTGTAAAATATCGGATAAAATTAGCGTAATTGTAAATACTAATCCCGAACCTCGTTTAGGTAATAATGCCACATTATGCAAAGGCACTATAAAAAAGATAGGTGCTTTTGTGGTGGGAGGAACAAGACCATTCAACTATTTATGGTCAAATGGTAGCACAACCGATAGTTTAATTATCCCTATAAATAAACCCACACAAATAGTATTAAAAATAACGGATGCTAATGGGTGTATAGGTGCTGATACGGTGCAGTATGAAGTTTCTCCTACCCAAACAGCAATATTAACACCGCTCGTTAACCCATTTTGTGAAGAAGCACCGCCAGTAGCATTAAAAAGCATACCCAATACAGGTGTTTGGACAGGAGCGGGAGTAAACGGCAAAATATTTAGCCCCAGTAATGCAGGGGCGGGAATACACCCATTAACATTTAGTTTCACCAGCATATACAACTGTCCAGAGCAAGGGGTAATATATGCCGTAGTAAAACAACAACCAATACCCAATTTTGAAGCAGACAAAACAAAAGGAGTTCCTAATACTCTATTTACCTTTACCAATAAAACCATAGCAGATACTACTTATACCACCAAGTGGGATATGGGAAATTATGGAACAGCAGGTAATAGCAGCACATTACCAAACCCAAGCCATACCTATACCAAAGTAGGTAAATACACAGTAAGCCTAAAAGTAGATAACGGTATTTGTATCCCCAAAACAGTAACAAAAACAGGTTATATACTTATTGATAGTACAATTACTTCAATAGTAGAGTTAGGGGAAAAAGGAATAAGGATATACCCCAATCCCACGAGTGATATTGTAAATATTGTATCAGAAAAACAGATTGAAACAATACTTTTAATAAATATATTAGGTAAAAAAATATATAGCCAGCAACACCCAACGGGTAATTTAAGCATTGATGTAAAAGAATTTCCAGCGGGTATATATATATTGATAGTGAAAATGCAAGACGGAACGGAACGAAAAACAAAACTAATAATTAAAGATTAAAACTATTTTATGTGCCTACTTAAAAAGTCTATCTCGCTAATACTATTTATTTCCTCATTGATGTTTTTACAACAAGCCAAAGCCACGGGCATAGTGGGGTCTCATGTGGGATACAAAGCTATTGATTCTGTAACCTACGAGATAATATTAACCCTTTATAAAGAGTGCGGAACACACCCTGATACGGCACGTATAGAAATTAGAGGAAAATCAACAGGGTTGTTTACCTCATTGGCAAAAAGAGTTTCTGTAACTGATATAACAGGGGCGTATTTAAGCTGTAATTTCAAAAGCAAATGCAATGGTGGCACAACCTACGGATTTGATAAAATAATTTATAAAGACACTGTAAACATAAGTGGCGGTGCTTGCGAGTATATTTTTGGTTACGAAGGACCTGCTCGAAATTCTTCAATCACAACAGGAGCGGGAGGGACAGTACACTATAACTATGCTTTGGTAAATAAATGTTTTGGCATGAATACCTCATTACAAGCTGATTTGGAGCCACGCTTATTAATACCTGTGAGGCAAGATGTGTTAATGAGTACATTTCTTGGTGATACTATAGATAAAACAGATTCAGTGGCGTATGAACTAGCCGATATTTATAGCAGTAGCACCAACAAAGTTCCCTATACTAGTTTTTATTCTGCTCAAAGACCCTTTAGTTATTTAGGATTTCCAAATCCAGGGTTGAACCTTCCCGCAGGTTTTCATTTTGATAAACAAACCAGTAATCTGAAATTTAGACCGACGAAACAAAGTCAAGTTACAGTGTTTTGTATAGAAGCAAAAGAATACCGCAAAGTAAATGGTAAAATGGAAGTGGTGGGTACCACCCGTTTAGAAAACACGGTTCGTGTAGTGCCAGCACCCAATAATAAAACCCCTACAATAAGTGGGCAATCAGCAATAGCCTGTGCCAACCAAAAAACCTGTATAAATTTTGAAACTGACGATGGTGATAAAAAGGATACTACCTATTTAAATGTTATAAGTTTACCCACTGGGGCAACAGTTACTTATGGGCGAAAAGGAAGGCTGGCAACGGCTCAAGTTTGTTTCACGCCTACAAATAGTCAAATAAGAAATAATCCTTATTCGTTTACGGTATTTGTTAGTAATTATACTTGTGTTATAAGGGGTAGAAATAGATGCACTTTTACTTTCACAGCAAAAAAACCACTCGATTCTACCCATATAGAAGTGCTTTCTAAAACAGCCAACTGTGGGTCGGCAAATATAATTTTAAACCTTAAAAATACTGCTGGTTTAGCGGGTTTATCATTAGAAGTGTATGATGAAGATAGTATCTCAAACTCTACTAATGATACTGCACGGTTATTTTTTAAAGGTAGCGGATGGAAGAAATTTTTTGTACACATAAAAGCTACTAATACCCCCTGTACATACACCCTTACAGATTCTGTATTTATTGCCCCACAATACCGTTTACAGTTTAATACAAAAAGTGATACCTCTATTTGCGGAAACGATAGTATTGAAATATTTGCTTACCCATTAAATGGAGTAGCACCATACACTTATAGTTGGCGAGAGGTTAGCCAAAGCGCATCACCTTTTGAAGTAGCCGCTACAACTATTTTTAAAACCACTGTAAACAAAAATAAAACCTACCAAGCATTTATAGTTGATAGCAATTATTGTATAGGCTATACTGATACGGTTTTTATCACTGCCAATCCACTACCAAATATCGCTATTTTGCCTATCGGCATTTATTGTGAATCGGCAAACAGTATAAGTCTCAATACCAAAGTTACACCGATAGGTGGGGTGTGGTCAGGGCAAGGAATTATTAATGATTCTACTTTTTCTCCTCAAACTGCAACTATCGGTGTACATACTATCTCTTACTTATTTGAAGACACCACAACGGGCTGCCAAAATGTGGCGACCACACAAGCAACTATAAGTAAACAACCTAAGGCAGACTTTACAGCACTAAAAACCATAGGCTTACCCAATGATACTATTGATTTTATAAATACAACACCAAATGCTTCAAGCCTCTCAACCCGATGGGATATGGGTGATTTTGGTAAAACTAATAATATACAGCTTACCCCCAATGCTTCGTACAAATATACTGATACAGGTAAATACACCGTAAAGCTATGGGTAAACGATTCTATTTGTCCGCCTGATTCATTAACAAAAACCAATTATATCAAAATTGGCAGTTATTATTTGTCAAGTAAATCGGTTTCAAAACTTGTAGTGAAGCTATACCCCAATCCAGCAAGCAAAAGTATCACTATTGAAGCTGATGGAGATATAGAACATATATATATATATGATGTTACGGGTAAAAAAATATCCTCAAGACAATTAAAAGATAATATAAAAATAGTTTCAATTAATGTCTCCCAATTTCTTCAAGGTATTTATATAGTAGAAATTAGATTAAAAAATGGACTATATCTCACCCAAAAAATGGGTGTAAATAAATAAGTGTTTATATAAATAACCAATACTGCAGCCCTCTAAATTGTTTATGGAAAGATTATTAACTGCATTGCTTTTTTTGATTAAACAACAATCCTCATGCTTGTAAAAACGGCTTTCATAGTATATCTTTGACTGTATATTATGAAGAAAATAACTGTTGCATTAATTACTTTATTCATTTCTTTTTTTAGTGTTAAAGCTACTCACATAATGAGTACTGCTATTACGTATGAATATGTTGGCAA
Organism: uncultured Burkholderiales bacterium; assembly: GCA_964584305.1. Classification (GTDB taxonomy): domain Bacteria; phylum Bacteroidota; class Bacteroidia; order UBA8524; family UBA8524; genus SB11. The sequence goes on along the minus strand of CAZOZL010000001.1, from coordinate 200,469 downwards.
TGATAGTTTCGATATTACCTTATCAGTATACAGAGACTGTAACGGTATAGGAGTTAAAGGACATATTTTTCGTATAAAGACAGAATGTAAATCTGAGCTTGTTGGTGGTAAATTAATATCAGTTATGGTGGGTGTTGCAGGAATTATGCTATAACAACAGGTTCAGGAGGGCATTTTCATTATATTGAAAGTGAGATTGATATATGCAAGGCTTCTAAAAATTCTTCTCCAAAATTCCACTCTCACCCAACTTTTTTAGTGCCCGTAGGTAGTAACATTACTCTATCTAACAGCGCATACGACTCTATAGATGGTGACTTTATAACCTACGAAAGGATAAACCCATTACGAGACTCATTAAGTGACTTGCCATATATAGGGAAGTTTTCAAAAGAGAGACCATTAACTTTTGCAGGCTTTCCTAACCAAAGTCTACCCTTACCACAAGGGTTTCATTTTGATTCACTTAGTAGCAATATGAGGTTTAAACCAGTAATTACTAATGAGGCAACTGTAGTAACAGTAAAACTTACAGAGTGGAGAAGGATAAATGGAGTTTTTGAGAAAATAGGTTATGTTATTAGGGATGTTCAAGTATTAATAATAAACAGTGCTAATAATCTTTCTCCCGAATTTTTATATAGCCAAAGTTCAGAAATACCTGTTAATTGTGGCGTTACTGGGACTTATTGTTATGATATCCAGGTAGTAGATAGTAATTCATCTGATACCGTAAAGATTAGCTATGTTCACAATATACCTAATGCGACTATTACCAGTGTAGGTACAACACCATCAAAACCTATTCTTAGGGTGTGTGGAATAGTCGACTCTACAATGTTGTCAGGGAAACCTGAGAAGTATGAAATTAAAATCTTTGCTGAAGACAACCATTGTCCACTTCCAGGGAGAACAGAAAAAACATTTTATTTACAACCTACAATTAAAATACCTAACGCCATTTTACTTACAAAGTCTTTAAACTGTAGGAACTTAAACGGTCGTGTTAATAACTTCACAGGTATAAGATTAAATGATACTACGTGGCAAATATGGGGACCAAATGATACAACTATTATTAATGGGGTAAGTAATGTTAATAAGGAACTCAAAGATACTGGCTAGCATTTCATAAAACTTACTGTTAAAGCTGACGGATATTGTAGCAGAGAAGTGATAGACTCTGTATATATTGGCAAAGAAAGGTTCTTCTCTGTGAAAGCGAGTAGTGATAAAAATATATGTGCCGCTTCAGATACCGTTAATATCGTTAATATTAGTAATGGGCTGAAGCCATTTAATATATCATGGTCAACTGGAGATACTTCGTCCACTGCATTTGTTAAATCGGGGACATCCCCCCAAAATATTAGAGTCGTTATAATTGACAGCAATTTATGTAGAGCAATTGATACTGTTGTTGTTGGAGTCTTTCAACCAAAAATATTTATTACTGCTCCTTCAAAAACGTGTTATAATCAGCCGTTTGGTACAAAAGCAGTGCTTTCAGGTGCTATTAACCCAACATATGAGTGGGTAGGCTATTCAAAAAATAATTTATTTTTAGTAGATACACCAACAGTATCAAAAAATTATACCTTTTCGTTAGTAGATAGTTTTGGGTGCAAAGCAGATACTTCGTTTTTTGTAACGGTACTTAATCCACAAGTAAATATAAGTAGCAAAAATAAATATTGTATTAATGATACTATACAGCTTATAGCAAATATTAGTGGAGGGCAAGCCCCCATTAAAGCAACATGGCAACCCAGTGGCATTATTGGCGATAGTTTAACTATTTATCCAAAACACAGCGCGGGGAGTTTTACTATTTCTGTAAAAATTAAAGATGGGTTTAGATGTGAAGACTCTGCCTTCAAAAATATAACAGTAAACGCACTACCAAATATAACTCTTACACCCAGTGGACCCTATTGTGAAACCCGAAACACTGTTAATTTTACTGTTAAGGGTTCTCCCATAGGTGGAGTATGGTTTGGTCAAGGGATAATAAATGATTCCACTTTTTCTCCTCAAGCGGCATTGTTAGGTGTAAATAAAATAGGATACTTGTATAGAGATACTGCAACAGGCTGTATGGATACAAGCACCATGCAAGTAACTGTTGTAAGGCACCAAAAGGCGAGCTTCGTAGCACTAAAAACCATAGGCTTACCTAATGATACTATTGATTTTATTAACTCTACGCCAAATGCTTCAAGCCTTTCAAACCGATGGGATATGGGTGATTTTGGTAAAACTAATAACATTCAGCTTACCACCAATGCTTCATATAAATATGCTGATACAGGTAAATACACTGTAAAGCTATGGGTTAAAAACACTATTTGCCCTCCCGATTCATTAACAAAAACCAATTATATCAAAATTGGTAGTTATTATTTGTCAAGTAAATCGGTTTCAAAACGTGTAGTGAAACTATACCCCAACCCTGCAAGCAAAAGTATCACTATTGAGGCTGATGAAGATATAGTGCAAATAGACATTTATGATGTTTTGGGTAGAAGGTATAAAATAGAAAGTACAAATAACTCAACCAAAATAGAGATAAACATACAACACCTACCTACGGGTATTTATGTTATTATGACTAAAGATATTGAGGGGAATAGCTATACCAATAAAGTACAGATAACCCGTTAAAAAACGGGCTTAAATTGCTCAAATGCTTGCAAGCAATTATTGCAATAGTCTTAGTATAAAACTGGTAGTGTATAGAGACTGCAAGGGTATTAAATTAGGCAATAGTACACCAATTACTATAACATCGGCTTGTGATACATTTGCCAGTAACTCTTACTATAGGTACTATAATTGATGTTACAGGTATAGGACAAAAATGTAACCTAAAAAGCGTATATAGCAGAGGGGTTTATCCTTATGGTTTTGAAAAACATATTTATAGTGGCGGTTTTAAAATGCCCAGTAATAGTTGCTGTGATTTCACATTTAGTTGGAGGGACTGTTGTAGAAATGTAGCCATCACAACAGGGGCTACTGCTCAATATTATTATACTGAAACACTCTATAATAGGTGCTTAGCCCCTAAAAATTCTTCTCCCGCAGCAATTAACGAGTTTAATATATTAGGGGTTAAAAATATAATGATTTGTCATTTTCATTTCATTTTATAGTCAGCGTTGTGTAATCAAACACTTCTTATAGTGCAGCATCAAAACAATCTTGATACATTAGTTATGTCAAAGTATTTGATGTATGAAAAGATATATACTTGTAGTCGTTTCACTCCTTATTTTTATTACAAAAGGTTACTCAAACCATCTTAGCGGAGGGAATATAAGCTACCGTAATTTAGGCAATCAAAAATATGAGGTTACCGTAACCATTATTAGAGACTGTAATGGGATAGGGCTTGGAAACACTCCAATTAAGGCAAGTTGCAGTGCGGGTACTAGTAATTTCACCCTTACATTAGTGTCAGTAAAAGATGTTACAGGTATTGGGCAACAGTGTACAGTGCGAAGCAAGTGTGTTGCTAATGGCAAGAGTAAGTACGGTTTGGTGCAACATATTTATAAAGGAATTATAGATTTAAGTATTTTAAACTGTTGTGAAGTTACTTTTAGTTGGGCACAATGTTGTCGTGTCCGTGCTATTAATACCAGTACGGCATTTAATAAATTTTATATTGAAGCGGCATTTAATAAATGTGTTGGCTCAAGTTTAGAGTGGGGCAATTTACCCCTACAAACATATTTGCATTTAGGTAAAGACCAAATACTTAATTTCTCGGCAATTGATACGGTAACTAATGATTCTATTTCATACAAATTAGTTAATCCACTTTCTACCAAAGGCACTCCAATAGCTTATAACTCAGGGTTAAGCTCTCAAAAACCCTTGTCGTATCTTGGGTTTCCTGCTGATACAGGAAAAAGACCAGCGGGTTTTCATTTAGATACTTTAAGGGGGAATATAGAGTTTAGACCCACAGTAGCAAATCAAGTAACTATTATAAGCGTAGAGGCTACGGCTTGGCGAAAAATAAATGGCAGTATGCAAATAGTGGGGCTATCAAAAAGCGAACAAGTGTTAAGCGTTATTAGCCAACAAAATAGTTCAACACCTTATCAAAAACCGATAAACGTTTTTAAAGCCTGTATTGGCGATACATCAGCGGCGTTAATAGAGGTAAATAATAATCTAAATAAAAAATATTCGATAAATTTAAAACACAACTTTAAATGGGCAAAGGCAGAGTTTGTTGAAGGCACAAGATATAAATATGTTGCAGTATATTATGTTACGGATAGTATTACGCCCACATTATTTACCAGTGCATTTACCCTTGATATAAAAAATAATGATTGCCCAATAGCGGGTAGAACAGTAAAAACCTACGGCGTTGATACTGGGGGAGTTAAGTTTATAGACTCCGCAGCCATTATTATAAGTAGTAGTTGTGGCAGGGTACAGTTTTCAATTAATAAAAAAAATACTAGCCCAAACATGAAATATACATGGGTTATAAAAAAAGACACTACTACACAATATGTAAATGGCAGCACCCATAGCGAGGTTTTTAAAGACACGGGCTGGATAAAGGTTACACTTATTGCATCATTAGTAAACTATTGTAATTTTTATACCTATTCAGATTCTATTTACGTACGCACAGCAGATATTGTAAAAGTAAGGGCAAAAAGTGCTGCTTCGGCAGTTTGTAATAGTATGCCTTTTAAAGCCTTTATTACCGAAACATTGGGGAAACAGCCATTCACTTATAAATGGTCAACGGGGCAACAAGGCGATACAATACTGATAGCCCCCAATAAAAAAGGAAAATACTACTTTGTTGAAATGACTGATAGTGCTGGGTGTAAAATGCGTGATTCAATAAAAAATGTTAATTATCACCCCATTATTACTATTAGTGGCGATAGCTTGATTTGCAAAGGCGATAGTATCCATTTAGCAGCCACTATTATGGATAGTATTTCACCCACATATAGCTGGGTGGATTTTCCTATGGGGCAGCTCCAAATAGAAAAAACAGTTTCTATACCCACTCAATATATATTTACCATTACTGATGGGAGTTGCACTATAAGTAAAACGGTATCTGTTAAAATATCTACTCCTCAAGCTGTATTTAGCCACCCTTTAAGCGTGTGCCAAGGGACACCAATACAGCTAACAGCAAATCCACAAGGAGGTAGAGCTCCCTATAAAGTGTATTGGGATTCATATCAAAGAAATGGAAATTCAGTCTCAATAAGTACACAAAATGCAAAATTAGGAACATCTTTCTATGCGGCTTCTATAATAGATAATTTGGGCTGTACAGGACTTAGCGTAGGAAGTTTTAAGATATTGCCTATACCAAAAATAAGCCTAAAGCAAAGCCCCGCTATTTGTGAAAATGATGAAACTTTTGCCCTTTATACTTTAACCCAACCAAAAGGGGGTGTTTGGGAAGGGCAAGGAATAAAAGATAGCACGCTAAATGCTACATTGACCAACATAGGAATTAATGAAATAGAATACCACTATACTAACATTGAAGGATGTAGCGATAGTGCCACAATCAATATAAAAGTATATCGCCAACCAGTAGTAGGTTTTACTGCTGATAGTTTAGAAATATATAGGGGCAGTAAAGTAAACTTTACCAATACTACTTTGGCAGATACCGCCTACAATAGCTGGTGGAATTTTGGAGACGAAGGCAAAATAGGAAATATCTTTATAGGCATTAACGGAAGTTATATTTTTAATGATACAGGAAAATATAGTATTACACTAAAAATAAATAATGGAGTTTGCTCTCCCGATTCATTAACAAAAACCAATTATATCAAAATTGGTAGTTATTATTTGTCAAGTAAATCGGTTTCAAAACGTGTAGTGAAACTATACCCCAACCCTGCAAGCAAAAGTATCACTATTGAGGCTGATGAAGATATAGTGCAAATAGACATTTATGATGTTTTGGGTAGAAGGTATAAAATAGAAAGTACAAATAACTCAACCAAAATAGAGATAAACATACAACACCTACCTACGGGTATTTATGTTATTATGACTAAAGATATTGAGGGGAATAGCTATACCAATAAAGTACAGATAACCCGTTAAAAAACGGGCTTAAATTGCTCAAATGCTTGCAAGCAATTATTGCAATAGTGCATGGCACGGCAAAGAGTTGGTCCAAAAGGAGTTTTCATTTCGGTATTGCGGCTGTTGCAGTGTGGGCAGGCTACATCACTTAATACATCCAGTTCTATATAGCCGTCTTTTTGCTCAACAGGTGGGGCTAAACCGTGTTTTAGTAATGCTTGCTTTCCTTTTTCAGTAATTCTGTTAGTAGTCCAAGCTATATCAAAGGTAGTTTCCACCTCAATATGGGCAATATCCATTTTTTGTAGGCGTTCTTTCACCATTTCCTCCATTATACGCAGGGCGGGGCAGCCAGAAAAGGTAGGGGTCATATCTACCTTCACAGTATTACCGTTATCCTTCACATTCACACCCGTAATAATTCCTAAATCTACCAAAGAAATAGTAGGTATTTCAGGATCCATCACCTCCTCAAGTGCGCTCCATATTTCTTTCTCGCTCACCATTAGTTACACAAAATAGTTACTTGAATTATTAGGCTTTTAGCTGTCAAATAAGGGTTATACATCCGAAATTGTAAATTTTTGCGTTACCACTCCGTCCCTGGGTCAATGCGGAAAACCTCTGTCATTTCATCCAAAAGAGGTTGCAAATGTTCAGTATGTTGTCCCTTGCGCCCGCCATATACGGGTTGCCACGTGCTTTGGGCGGGGAGTTCTAAGCCTGCTTTTTTCACCACAGGTGCAATAGTTTCCAACCAGCGTTCTTGCAGTGCTTTTTCGCCTATAAAAATGCCCTCGGCAAGTAGTTGTTCTTCATTCTCCGAAGGTTCAAAGATTCCTAAGGCTAAGTTAAAGGCGGCATTCAATGAGTTTTGCATACGCGTATGACTTTCTTCGTTGCCTGTTCCTAATTTCATTAAAAAAGTATCGGCATGGAAAACATGGTATTTTATTTCGCCTTTAAACTTACGGGCAACTTTTCCCAGCGGAGAAAAGGTAGTATTTGCCAATGCCTCAAAACGGAGTAAATCGGCACGGTCATACAAGAAATGGCGCACTAAACTAAAATCATACTCACCGATAGGATACTCTACCAATTGTGAACAATGAAACTGATTTGCATTGCGCATAAAAGCAATAGTATCAGGGTCTTGTTCGCCCATTTGGTTTAAAATGGTAAATAATGCCCACGACTGACCAATTTTGTCTTGTGCCATACTTGAGAAAGCAATATCCTCTTCCAGCAAAGGTCCTAAACCTGTCCATTCACTATTCCGATGTCCTAAAATCAATAGGTCATCGGCCATTTTATATAAAAGCTCTTTAATATGTGTTTGCTCGCTCATAGTACTATTTATTGGCTTGTTTTTCTTTGTATTTGGTAATGCGATCCATTACTTTATAATCGCCAGCTTCACGGTATTGTTTATCAGGCACGGTAGAAAATATGTCGTCGTCATCATAATCGGTAGCAGATATATCGGCAGTTTTAGTAACCCACATATTTACGCAAACGCCACGCCTGCCGTATTGTTCTTTGGCAAATAATAATGCCATTTCAGGGTTGGGAGCGTGTAATGAGCCTACGTGTTGGTGGTGAGTACCTCGTTTTTTTTGGGCAAAAACTTCAAAGGTTTCAAACTGATCCATCTCCTGCAAGGGATGTTCAAATGCTTTGTCTCCATCTATTTGCGCGCGAGAAACGCGCGGGTCTAACGATTTAATTATCATAATACAGTATTAAACTAACGCAAGTTAGTTTAATGAAATGTGAATTGCAAATTGGCTGTTAATAGACATTATTTTAGCGTGATTTAACCCACTAAAACAATGATTTTGCTAAAAACCCTTCTATTTCTAATAGAGATTTCTTTTTGTCTAATCCGCCTGCATAACCTACCAAATCTCCGTTGCTGCCTATTACCCTATGGCAGGGGATAACAATGCCTATTGGGTTTTTTCCATTGGCGGCGGCGGCGGCACGTATTACTTTTTTGTTGCCCAAGCGTTTGGCAAGTTCTAAATAGCTGATTACTTTACCGTAGGGTATATTTTGTAATTCAGTCCAAACTCTTTGTTGAAACTCTGTGCCATTAGGTTGAAGTGGCAGATTAAAATCACGCCTATTGCCTTCACTATATTCTTGTAATTGCTGGCAACATAGTTGGGTAATACTATTAGGGTTTTCCTCTTTTTTTGTGCTTACAAAACAAATGGAAAGAAGAGCCGCACTGTTTGCCGTAACCTCTATTAAACCAATGGGCGAGGGATAGTATTGTGTATAGAGTTGCTCCACTTTTTTTTTAATGTTCGGTACTGGCGGCTAATTTACCCAATTGTTTTATAGTAAAATATCCTATAATAAGAAAAGCTGAAAAGCCCAATGTTACAAACCAAGTTCTACCGTGTGCAAAGGGATGGATAAACCTATCTATCACATCAAAAGCTAAATTTTTGGGGTGGGCTATAATATCCCAACTATTCCACCGTAGGTAACGCCCCAAATAAATACCAAAGGCTGATAGGCAAAGCGATGCTATTACAAATAGCCAACTAAAAGTTTTATTAAACAGTTTTGAGAATATTTGCTGTATTTCTGCTAATGATACATAGGCTAAAATAAGCCCGTTCCATGCAAAGGTTAATATCAGCAATAAATCATACCAAAGGGGTATCCCTGCCCGTGGGCGAAGGTGAAATAAATCGGTAAGGATATAGGGTGCATTGGGAAAGAACAATAACCACATAGCTGTTGCCCCTACAACTACAAGTAAACTTTTGCGTGTTTTTGTATAATAGGCTAACCATGTGCTGACTATGTAGGGAATAAAGGCTAAAAATAAATTCCATAATAAAAAACGAAAATAGTGCGTGCCTGATATGTGAATACGTGCCGCTACTAAAACGACACTAAATAGTAATGATGCTGATAGCCAAAATGTAAGCGTGAGCCTTTTTGGTTGAAGAATGAAGCGAAAGAAGTTTTGCATAGCTGAGGGGTAAATGTAAATAACTTTGCAAAAAGCGTGCTTATTATCTGTTTTTAGTATAAATATGAGAATCCAAAATTTCGCCGTTTTTAGTAATCGCTTTTTTGTGAGTACACTCATATATAAAACCCGCTTTTTCTACAACACGTGCTGAGGCTTTATTGTTGTCAAATACTTCGGCGTAAAAGCGGGTAACTTTTGTATTTTCGAGAGTGTAATCAGCCAATGCTTTTATTGCTTCACTAACAATGCCTTTGCCCCAATAATCTTCGCCAATCCAATAGCCTATTTCAGCATTGTTTTTATAAATATCATCTTTAAATAAAACAGAGGCTACACCAACTGCCTTGCCTTTTACTTCAATGGCATTTACCCAGTCTTTATTTATAGGTAAAAGGGTCATATTTATCCAAGCTCGGGCAGTATCAATTTTGTATGGCGATGGAAATACATCGCGCATTTTAGCTGCAATTTTTGGATTATTGCCATTGTTAGCGATACTTTCAGCATCTTCTATTTTAAGAGTCCTAACAATACACTTTTCAAGCTCAAGCCTTATCATTCTTCTCCTAATGCTATTATTTTATCAAATTCAGCGGGTGTTACTGGTGTAACGGATATTCTACCTTGTCGCACCATTTTCATGTTTTGCAATTCGGGGGTGGCTTTCATGGTAGCAAGGCTTACTGTGTTTTTTAGTTTTTTAAACGGTTCTATATCTACGGCTACCCAACGGTCATCATCGGTAGTAGGGTCTTGGTAGCCTTCTTTTATTACTTTGGCTATGCCTACCACTTCTTTACCCACGTTGCTGTGGTAGTACAATAGTAAATCGCCCACTTGCATTGCACGCAGGTTGTTGCGTGCTTCATAGTTGCGCACACCATCCCAAAATGTGTTACCGTCTTTTTCTAAATCATCCCAACTGTATTTATTGGGTTCTGATTTTATGAGCCACTGCTTTATTTCTTTTTTCGCCATGTGCGAATTTAAAGAAATGATAGGATAGTTGTAACCGACTAAAGTTAGTTTCTTTTAAAATTACAGGTTGAAACCTATCGTTATCTTAATTATAGGGCTTTAAAAAAACATAATTCTTAATCTTTAGTACAAAGTATAGAGTGGTGATAACCTCCTGTAAACAAAAAAATCCCGTTTCAGTAGAAACGGGATTTGTATAGATTGCTTTTTTTAAGCCTTTACTTATTCTTTAGTAGCATCATCAGCCTCTTTGGTTGGTTCTTCTACTTTTGGCTCCTCCACTTTTTCAGCTTTGGGTTCTTCTGTTTTAGCCTCTTTTTCTTTTGTAGGTTTCTCCACCTTAGCTGCTTTTTTTGCTGCTGGCTTTTTGGTTGTTTTGGCTTTGGCTTTTGGTTTTTCTTCTGCTTCTTTTGCAGGTTCTACCTTAGTCTCCACTTTAGCCTCTGTTTTCTCTTGAATTTTCTCAGCTTTTTTTGCTGCCGTTTTCTTCTCGTTAGATTCTAACTGTGCTTTTAATACGCTTAGTACATCAATATCGCCTAAAGTGCTTTTTTCAAGATTTTGTGCCATTTTCTTGGTTGTTCTTGAGGTAGCCCTTTCTTCTTTTGCTTTTTTGTTTGCAGCATCAGCTTTTGTATTGCGCTCTTCTTCTTTCCAAATTGCGGTATGCGATACTGTAATACGACGATTTTCTTTACTAAACTCGGTAACTCTAAATTCAGCTACTTCGTCTTCTTTCACGTTAGACTTATCTGCTTTGGCTAATTGCCTAAGCGGCGCATACCCTTCTACACCATACGGTAAAGCAATGGTTGCACTCTTATCTCCTATTTTAAGTACTGTACCCTCGTGTACTGAACCTTCGGGGAATAATGTTTCAAAAGTATCCCATGGGTTTTCTTCCAGTTGTTTGTGTCCTAAACTCAAACGGCGGTTTTCTTTATCCACTTCAAGTACTAATACTTCTAACTCTTGGTCTTTCTTCACAAATTCAGCAGGGTGCTTAATTTTCTTAGACCATGAAAGGTCTGATACGTGAAGTAACCCATCAACGCCTTCCTCTAACTCAACAAATACACCGTAGCTGGTAAGGTTGCGCACAATACCTGTATGTTTTGAACCTGCGCTATATTTCTCTTCTATGCTTACCCAAGGGTCTGTGGTAAGTTGCTTAATGCCTAATGACATTTTGCGGTCTTCTTTATCAAGTGTTAAAACTACGGCTTCTACTTCATCGCCCACTTTCATAAAGTCTTGTGGGTTGCGTAGGTGTTGGCTCCAACTCATTTCTGATACGTGTATTAATCCTTCAATACCGTTATCAATTTCAAGGAAAGCACCATAGTCAGCAACGGTAACAATTTTACCTTTTACTTGTACTCCAACGTCAATAGTTTCTCCTAAGTTATCCCATGGATGAGGTTGTAGTTGTTTCAAGCCTAATGAGATACGTTTCTTATCATCATCAAAATCAAGAACAACAATATTTATTTTCTCATCCAATTTCAATACTTCTTCGGGGTGGTTAATACGTCCCCACGAAATATCTGTGATGTGCAACAATCCGTCAACACCACCTAAGTCTATAAATACTCCGAATGAAGTCATATTTTTCACAATACCTTCTAATACTTGCCCTTTTTCTAATTTAGCAAGAATATCAGATTTTTGTGCTTCAATATCATCCTCAATAAGTATTTTGTGTGAGATGACCACGTTTTTGAAAAGTTGGTTAATTTTAACCACTTTAAACTGCATGGTTTGCCCTACATATATATCATAATCACGAATGGGCTTAATATCTATTTGTGAACCTGGTAAAAAGGCATCCATACCCATTATATCAACTACTAATCCACCTTTGGTTCTTGTTTTTACAAGCCCTTCAAGTATTTCATCGTTTTCAAATGCGGAAATAATGTTTTCCCAAGCCCTTTCAGAAATTGCTTTTTTGCGAGAAAGAACTAATTGACCGTTTTGGTCTTCTTTCGTTTCTAATAATACTTCAACCTCGTCGCCTGCTTTTAAATCAGGCATATCACGAAATTCTGTACGCTGAATTAAACCATCAGACTTGAAACCAATGTTTAATACTACGTCTTTATCTGTAATTGATACTACTTTACCTTTTACTAACTCGCCTTCGTTTAGTTGGCTTAATGTGTTAGAGTAAAGCCCTTCAAGACTTTTTCTTTCATCATCAGTATATTCGCCAAATCCTTGGTCGTCCATACTCCAATCAAAATCTTGTGGGGGTGTTTGTGCTGAATCTGCATTGTTAGATGTTGTGGTTTCAGCTGGTGTTTCGGCAACGGGTGTGGTAGTAACTTCTACTTCTTGTTGCGCTTCGTTTGTTTTGTTTTCTTCTGTCAAATCATTAGTCCTCCTTTTGTGGGGCGGCAAAGATAAATATAATTAACTTTTTTGTCAACCCTTATTTTAACCCGCTTTGTATTGATAGTTATTTGGTTAGCAAGCGCATAATAAATTTGAACTGGCTTTGTTTTAGCTCGGTTAATAATATAGCCTGTTGTAGAAGGGTAATAATTTTGTACGCATCAATTTGTTTAGTACTACTGATAGCAGGAATTTTTGATACTGGATGCCCTACCTCTACTAATATATTAAAAGGGTCGCATAGTTCCATTCCATCACAAAATAGTATTTCAATACCTTGTGATGTTTCATTGAGGTAACAAAATTTGTAGTTATTGAAATAGTAGGCAATGGTATTGTTTGAGGTCGTTTCTTCAATTTTTTGCGAGCAGGATAAAATCACGCTTCGCAAAAAACAAACAGTACTTGCTTTTTTAGCATCAATGGCTATTATATAGTCTTCAAGGGTTTTCATTATGCATCAAATAATAATAAACAACCAAATATACAGTTATTGGGGTGTAATTAAATACTGTGTTATCCACGCTGCACTATATACTATGCAAAGAAAAAGCTACGCTATTTTAATTGTATAAGGCTTTTTGTATCGATGAGTAAACAGAGACCATATCTATCTCTTTTATCGAGTTAAAATGTAGAGGTTTAGGAAACGCCTCATTATTAATATCAGAAAATGAAAGAGTTGTACCAATAGATTTATTTGAAACGGAAAAGACTTTAGTCCCCAACTTGTAGGTGGGCTTGTTATCCGTAACTTCTTCATGTATTTCTGTAGAACATGAAAGAATCATCTCACGCAAGTATCCAAAAATTGCGGCTTGAGATTGGTCACATTGTTTAATGTAATTTTCTAAATCAAACATCGTATTAAATAGCTTAAATGTAGGCAATTAATGCCTTCAGTAAATTCCGTTTATCAAATGTATTTCAAAACCATAAGAATACTTACCGCTTTTTAGTAAAAAGTTTTAAACTTTATGAAAAGGGGCTATAACTCTGTTTTTAGTTAGCGGCTTTTAGCCTTTAGACTGCGCTATCATCCTCGTCATTGCTACGGTTAGCGATGACCTTCATAAACGCCATTTACCCATGGCATATCAGTTTTTTTAGCCCTATAAATAGTAAATCTCATTTTTCTCTAAGGATAAACGGGCAAGTAAAATGAAACAGTAAAATTATGCTTATAAGCTATCCGTTGTAGAGGTGTCGCTTTCCTCGAAATAAGAGGGAACAGATAGTTGTTTGCGCTCTAATGGAGGAACAGCACCCTCCATATAGTAGTTTTTCCAAATAAGAAATACACCATAAAATGCCATAAAAATAACAGCCCCCCAAATAGTTCTTTTAAAACTTTTTAGACTGGGTTCACGGTCGTAGGCAGGGATATGTGGTTTCTTATTCTCCATAATATTCAACAAAATTGTGTTCGGTTTCCACCAATTTTAAATAATGTAGCTGGCAATTGTGCTTGGCAATGGGGGGGGCAAGTTGTTCCCATATTTCTACTACTAAATTCTCGATACTCGCCATTTTACCCTTCATAAAATCAACGTCTTCGTTTATATTTTTGTGGTCTAACTTATCTAAAACCCGCTCGCTAATAATTACTTTTAGTTTTTTCAGGTCGATAATAAAACCTGTATCGGGGTTGGGGTATCCTTTTACTGTTACAAGCAAATTAAAATTATGCCCGTGCCAGTTTTTGTTGGCACATTTGCCAAACACTGCATCATTTTTTTCCTCCGTCCAATTAGGATTATACAGCTTGTGCGCTGCATTAAAATGCTCTTTTCGGGTGATGTAGAGTAATCTAGGTTTCTCAGCCATACTGTTAGGTTTTCCGTTGCTACGTTTAAAATTTTTTGCAAAGGTACGAAAAGAAATATCTTAAAGTAAAACATTGGAAGGGTAAAAATTTTAACAGTAATCAAGTAGCATTATTTAGCCTTTAACATAGTTTTTGTTTGGCGGCTTCCCTTATTAAAGGGCGTGCGTTAAGTTTTGCACCTCCCTTTAGTCCCTCCTTGTCCACTCACAAGCACCACAAGGAGGGAAACAGCCACACAGTACTGCCCGTGCAACGGTCTTAATAAGTAATAAAATCAGCATAAGTTGTGTATAAAGTGTTGTATAAAAAGTGTTTTTTCGCGCCTTTAAATAGCTAAACTAAAGGGTAATGGATAAGAAAATAAAATCGGCATTAATTTCAGTTTTTCACAAAAACCATCTTGATGATTTAGTACACGAGTTGCACAAACAAGGCGTAACTTTATACTCGACAGGGGGTACACAAAAATTTATTGAAGGGCTTAATATACCCGTTGTTGCCGTTGAAAACCTTACCGAGTATCCCTCTATTTTAGGGGGGCGAGTGAAAACGCTTCACCCAAAAGTATTTGGCGGTATTTTAGCACGGCGTGATAATGCAGAGGACATGAACACCCTTAGCGAGTATAAAATACCCGAAATTGATTTGGTAATTGTTGACCTTTACCCGTTTACAGATACCCTAAAAAATACCGACGATGAAGATACTATTATAGAAAAAATTGATATTGGGGGAGTATCACTAATACGTGCTGCTGCCAAAAACTATAAAGACACAGTAATAATTTCAGATTATTCTCAATATTCTACACTAAAAAATAGTATATCAAAAAGTGGAGGGTTAACCTCCTTAGAAGAGCGCAGAACTTTTGCTACCCAAGCCTTCAAAAAAACTGCCGAGTATGATGCTGCTATCGGAAATTATTTTGCTAATGAAAAAGATATGCACTTGCGCTATGGCGAAAATCCACATCAAAATGCTTTTTTTAGGGGTGATTTAAACAAGGTATTTGCCCAACTACACGGTAAGGAGTTAAGTTATAACAACCTTAATGATGTTGATGCGGCATTAGGGCTTTTGAACGAGTTTGAAGCCCCCACCTTTGTTATTGTAAAACATACCAACCCCTGTGGCTTAGCCAGCGACGATAATTTGGTGCGGGCATGGCAAAAAGCCCTTGCAGGCGACCCTGTAAGTGCTTTTGGCGGAATATTAGCCTGTAACCGCACTATTAATGCTGCCGTTGCCGAAGAAATTGACAAACTATTTTTTGAAGTATTAATAGCCCCCAACTTTGAGCAGGATGCCTTAACTATTTTGCAACAAAAGAAAAACCGCCGCTTACTACAACTGCACACCATACACACGCCTAAAAGTACACAAAAAACCTTGCTTAATGGCACCTTGCATCAAGATGCAGATTGTAGAACTGTGAGTGCCGTAGATTTTACCTACGCTACCCAGCGCGAACCTACTGGGCAAGAGGTAGAGAATATGCTATTTGCCAATAAAATAGCCAAACACGCAAAATCTAACACCATAATATTAGCCAAAAACAACCAACTGATGGGCATGGGCTGTGGGCAAACCTCACGCTTAGATGCGCTAAAAAATGCCATAAATAAAGCCGTTGAGTTTGGCTTGGAACTGAAAGGCTGCGCAATGGCATCCGACGCATTTTTCCCGTTTCCTGATTGTGTGGAGATTGCCGAAAAAGAGGGCATTACCGCAGTAATACAACCCGGTGGCTCTGTAAAAGATGCGCTAACTACTAACTACTGTAACGAGCATAACATGGCAATGGTGCTAACGGGTATCCGTCATTTTAAACATTAGTTATTTAATGTGAGTTGAATATAGTATTTATAAACTCACCCCATTTAACTACTTAGGTAAAATACCAATAATTACCCCTCCACTTGGTGAGGTAGGCTTTACCTATAAGTGAGCTGCAATGGTATTCTCTTCGCCAGTATTGTTCAAGTATAACAACTCCTTCCAAAGCAACTTATTAGCAATACCAAATAAGTACCCTTCCCCTTAGGGGAAGGCAAATTGTAGCATAGGTAAAACCTCAATACATGGGTAGTGGTTAATAACAAGGAAGGAATAAAGATACCGTACTGTTCAGGCGGGCTTTATCAACCTAAGAAGGTTTTCTTGCAGCAGGTTGAAACCTTACCCGTTATTGCGAGGTTTTGCGTGGCAATCTTTTACAGATTGCCTGCCAAAAAGGAATAAAGACACTGGTATTCAGTGTGCTTACACAGTTTTTATCCTACTGTTCAAGATTATATTCATTAATGCACTAAGCATTTAATAATTCTTCGCTGCGTTTAATAAAATTGCTTAGTTCTTCACCTGTAAGCAGGTTTTGTTGAAGTTTAGCAAGGTCAATAGCTTGTTTTACCAAATTGGTTTTCGCTTCATCGTTTTCTGCTTTTACAATTTTGGTAGCCAATGGGTGGTTACTATTCACCGCTACTTGGTAGCTATCGCCCATGCCAGGTATTTGCCCCATACCGTTCATCGTTTGCATCTCTTGCATACGGCGCATAAACTCGGCTTGTGTAATGGTAATAAAACTATCATCAGGGCTAAGGGGTTCGGCAGCAACCGTCCATGTTTCTTTATTAATGCCTTTTACTACCCACTCTTTCAAGCTGGTTTGTTGTGCATCATTCAGTACAGATTCTCGTTTCTCGTCCTTATCAATTAGCTTATCAATAGCATCAGCATCAATTCTAAATACCTGTGTATTTTCGTTTTTGCTCTCCAAATGACTTACAAAATGATTATCTAAAGGACCGTCTAAAACCAATACATCGTAACTGCGTTTTTTAGCCGCCTCAATATATGAGTATTGCTTATCAACAGTATTGGTATATAGTAGTATGATTTTGCCGTCTTTATTGGTTTGCAAGGGTTTCACCTTCTCTATATACTCTTCAATGGTATAAAACTCTTTGTTTGTATTTTGTAGTAAAGTGAATTTTGGTGCTTTTTCGGCAAATTTTTCATCACTCACCGTTCCATATTTTACAAATAGCCCCACGCTGTCCCATTTATCTTCAAAGCCTTTGCGGTCGGTATTAAATATTTCGGCTAATTTATCGGCTACTTTACGGGTTATATATCCTGTGATTTTTTTCACATTTGCATCGGCTTGCAATGCACTGCGAGAAACATTTAAAGGAATATCAGGGCTATCAATCACCCCGTGTAGCAGGGTTAAAAACTCGGGTACTATTTCTTTTATTTCTTCGGTAACAAAAACCTGATTGCTGTATAGCTGTATCTTATTTTTTTGCAAATCTATACCGTCTTTTACCTTGGGGAAATATAAAATACCTGTTAGGTTAAACGGGTAATCTACGTTTAGATGAATCCAAAACAATGGAGGTTCGCTAAAGGGATATAACGATTTATAAAACTCTTTGTATTCTTCTTCGGTTATATCATTAGGGCTTTTTGTCCAAAGGGGCACATTGTTTATCACCTCACCATCAAACTCTATTTCTACGGGCAAAAAACGGCAGTATTTTTCTAACAAGCCTTTTATGCGGGTTTTTTGTAAAAACTCATTGCTTTCTTCGGTAATATGAAGAATTATATCCGTACCGTGTTTTTTACGGCTGTGTTCATCAATGCTAAACTCTGTACTGCCCTCGCAAACCCAATGCGCGGCTTTGGTTTTTGCTTGGTATGATTTGGTAATAATCTCTACCCTATCAGCCACCATAAAGCTGCTATAAAACCCTAAGCCAAAATGACCGATGATTGCCGCCGCATCTTTTTCTTTGTATTTCTCTACAAACTCTTCGGCACCGCTAAATGCTATTTGGTTAATGTATTTTTCAATCTCATCGGCAGTCATGCCAATACCATTATCTTTTATGGTAATGGTTTTGGCTTCCTCGTCTAATATTACTTGTATTTTTAGGTTGTCTAACTTGCCTTTAAACTCGCCCGTGCCGTTAAGAGTTTTTAATTTTTGGCTGGCATCAATAGCGTTACTTATCAACTCGCGCAAGAAAATCTCGTGGTCGCTGTATAAAAATTTTTTAATTATGGGGAATATATTTTCGGTATGAACACTAATATTTCCTTTTTGCATGGCTTTGAAATTATTTGTTTAGTCTATTTTATGCAATGCCCTAAACAAGCCCCGTGCCGATGGCAAAACAATGCCATTTTGGCGGTTGTACTCTTTACTCAATCACCCTTTGTGTAGCTTCACTCAAAAATTATAAATCAGTATTTCTTATTATCCAGCTTACTGTAAAAGATTACGCTACCCATTTCAAAGTTGCTTAGGAAAGCACTAAACTTTTATGAATGGTTAAACATTATCTATTAGAACAAAAGTAACAATATCAGTAGCAGCGTATATCTGCGCCTTATTCTTTAGCTATTGATATACTCTTCTTTATTTGCTTAGAAATGTTTTCGATAAACGAAAATCATTGTGTTTGTATAAATATATGGCGTGTGGCGTGAAAAGCCAATCCTGTGCAAATGAAAAAATCCTTTCAGCGTTAATTGCTGAAAGGATTTTGTTTCTTGGTGATCCCGACAGGATTCGAACCTGTGACCCTCTGCTTAGAAGGCAGACGCTCTATCCAGCTGAGCTACGAGACCGTAAACCTTGTACGAAGTGCAAAGATACAATATGCAGCCTATACTTCAAACGCTAATTTTTAACTCTTTGGTTTAAGGCATAAAGTACAGTTAAGCACTTGTTTAGGGCTTATAGCATCCCTACTTAATACTAAGAAATATACAGCAAAACCCCACATTTTAAGAAGTGAGGCAAGAAACAGCTATGTAATACTATATTTTATACCTCACTTTATTCTTATTAAATTTGCAGCCAAATAACTATGCTTAAAGAGATATTAGAATATAAAATAGTAGCACTATCTAACTATGCAATTACAGTTGCCAACATACTTGTTATAGTAACTATATTAGTAGCTACATGGTTGGGGCTTAAACTTATAAAAAAAATTATAGGTAAAAGCACAAAACTCGATAAAGGGCAAAAATACTCTGTTTATCAAATTATTCGCTATGTAATATGGGTAATTACTATTGCGTACTGCTTAGAGGCATCAGGGGTTGAGTTTACTTTGCTTTTAGCAGGCTCTGCCGCCTTAATGGTGGGTTTAGGTTTGGGCTTACAACAAACCTTTAACGATTTTGTATCGGGAGTAATAATATTGATGGAAGGAGTGATAAAAGTGGACGATATTATAGAGGTGGACGGCACAGTATCACGGGTAAAACATATAGGTTTGCGTACTACTAAAGTAATTTCGCGGGATGATATAACGCTAATATTACCTAATAATATACTTACCAACCATAGGGTAATAAATTGGAGTCATGTGCAGGAAACCGCCCGATTTAAAGTCTCGGTAGGGGTTGATTATAGTTCGGATGTGGCGTTGGTAACTGAAATATTATTAAACTGTGTAGCTACCCATAGTGCGGTATTAAAAACGCCCAAACCTTTTGTGCGTTTCGAGGATTTTGGCAATTCATCGCTCGATTTTAGTATTTTCTTTTGGTCGGATAAAATTTTTCCTATCGAGAATGTTAAAAGTGAAATTCGCTATGCTATTAATGCATCGTTCAGAGAAAACAAAATCACCATTCCATTCCCACAACGTGTGGTACATATGGTAAAAGAATAGTTTTTCAGCTATTTGGTATGCAAAAGGAAAGTTATTTGATACTGATTTAAAAGAATAAATGTATGAAATATATTAGTGCTTCTATTATATCTATTATCCTGTTTTATACAGGTATAAAAACTAAGAACCTATCAAATAAATTAGCTGTTAGTCCGCAAGCGTATCAAGTAAAGGTTTGTGATTATTATGGTGAATCAAGTGAAGGAGGGGAAATTAAAGGATATTACGTAAGAAACGAAATTAAGAAAATAGAAGTGATTTTGTATGGAGAATTAGGAAAAGTAATTAAAGAATTTAGTATGAGTGATAATATTTCAAACTCATTTAAGTTCAAGCAAAAGCATTATTATTATAATAAACCTTTTTATTATGGAGACTATGAAATAACTGATTCATCAACTATTATAGGAGTCACTATTAACAAAAAAGTAATAGCGGATACTATTTTGGGCAAAAAAATAGACGAAATAAGCCTCAGCAAGATATATTCAAACTTAAATTCAAATAAAGAAAAGTACACTCAATTTTTGATTGAATGTAAGAACGAAAATTAGAGGGTCTTGTTTTTTTGTTCGCGCAATAAATATGTAGTAATAACTAACTTTAGTCAGTTGCTTTGCACTGTAATCGCAATAGTATCCCAACCTATATTATATAATGTACTACGGGGTTAGTTTAGTATAATTTTAAGGCACTTCCTTAAAAAGG
>CAZOZL010000001.1:48315-179662 GCA_964584305.1 uncultured Burkholderiales bacterium | reverse complement strand
TATAATGTACTACGGGGTTAGTTTAGTATAATTTTAAGGCACTTCCTTAAAAAGGATTTTAAGGTTTATAAAAAAGTTCATACTTTTGCACTGTGAAAATTGTATCAGGTATATTAATTACTTTTCTTTTTTGGGGAGGTGTTATGCCTAATAATGATTTTAAAGAACTTACCAAAGTACCCCACCTTTTTGAGCATTTTGCCGAACTTAATAATAGTGTCTCAACACCATTAAGTTTTATTGATTTTCTTGAAATGCACTATGGTGCAGAGAAAGAAAACCATAGTGATAAGCATCAGGGTAATGGCTGCCTTCCTTTACAACATAGTTCAGCAAGTAGTGGTGTAGTTTTTGTTTTTTATGATACTACCATAGCACTGCATACTCAATTGCAACCCAAGGCAAATTTGGTGAGTTATTATTTGCCTTTTTCATCATCGTCGCAGCTTACCCCACCGTGGCATCCGCCAAAAGGCTAAAACACTATTTTTATTTTATCCAGTTAGTTTACTAAAATCTATAAATAGATTTTGGTGGCGTTTTCGTGTTTAGCTTTTAAATCAAAAAAAATGTTAGATAGAATTATTCATTTCTCTATTAAAAACAAGCTAATAGTTGGGCTATTTGTAGTTGGGCTAATTGCTTGGGGGAGTTATTCGTTTACACAACTCCCTATTGATGCAGTACCAGACATCACAAACAATCAGGTACAAATAATAACCACAGCACCGTCTTTGGCAGCACAAGAGGTAGAGCGGTTAATTACTTTTCCTGTAGAAATAACTATGGCTACTATACCTAATATTGAGGAGGTTAGGTCATTTTCTCGGTTTGGACTATCAGTAGTAACCATTGTTTTTACTGATAATACAGATATTTATTGGGCACGCCAGCAGGTAAACGAACGGCTTACTATCGCAAAATCTCAAATTCCATCGGGTATTGGGTCGCCAGAATTAGCACCCGTAACCACAGGATTAGGAGAGATTTACCAATACGTAATACATACCAAAGAGGGATACGAGGATAAATATACCCCAATGGAGTTGCGTACCATACAAGACTGGATTATTAAAAGGCAATTGTTAGGCACAGAGGGAGTGGCTGATGTAAGTAGTTTTGGCGGTTTTTTAAAACAATATGAGGTTGCCATAGACCCACAAAAGCTAAGAAGCATGAACATTAGCATGGCAGAGGTATTTACTGCCCTCGAAAAAAACAATCAAAATACTGGAGGCGCATATATAGTTAAGGAGTCCAATGCCTATTTTATACGAAGCGAAGGTTTGGTGGGTAGCATTAAGGATATAGAGGATATTTTGGTGAAAAATACCCATCAAGGTATCCCCATATTAATTAGTAATGTAGCCAAGGTACAATATGGACACGCTCCACGCTATGGCGCATCAACCAGAAATGGCGACGGAGAAGTAGTGAGTGCTATTGTAATGATGCTAAAAGGCGAAAACTCCGCAAAAGTGATAGCCAATGTTAAAGAACGAATAGCGCAAATAGAAAAAACCCTACCCGAAGGTGTTGTTATCGAGCCTTTTTTAGACCGTTCAAAATTGGTGAAAAGTGCCATTGGTACAGTATCAAAAAACCTTATAGAGGGGGCATTGATAGTTATTTTCATACTCATTTTGTTATTAGGCAATATTCGTGCGGGTTTGGTGGTAGCAACGGTTATCCCTTTAGCCATGTTGTTTGCTGTTTCAATGATGCACTTGTTTGGAGTATCGGGAAATTTAATGAGTTTAGGGGCTATTGATTTTGGTTTAATTGTAGATGGTGCGGTAATAATAGTTGAAAGCATAGTGCACAGAATAAGTTTAGCAAACAGAGGGGTAGGAAGATTTACAGCACAACAAATGGACGATGAGGTATATAAAGCATCGTCAAAAATAAGAAATTCAGCAGCTTTTGGCGAGATAATTATTTTAATAGTATATCTGCCCATACTTGCTTTAGTAGGTATTGAAGGCAAAATGTTTAAACCTATGGCGCAAACGGTTTCGTTTGCTATTTTAGGCGCATTTCTATTATCACTAACTTATGTACCCATGATGTCTGCTTTGTTTTTAAGTAAAAAAGCAGGGTATAAGAAAAATATCTCCGATACTATTATGGCATTTTTTCAGCGTATTTACGCGCCTTTTATTTTAGTAGCTTTAAAAAGAAAAAAGACAATACTGGCGGTTACACTTGCGTTGCTGGGCGTGTCTCTTTTCACATTTAGCCAAATGGGAGGTGAGTTTATTCCCTCGTTAGATGAAGGTGATTTTGCTGTTGAAACTCGTGTAATGACGGGCAGTTCATTAGCAGAAACGGTAGAAGCCTCTTTAAAAGCACAAAAAATACTATTAGCACAGTTTCCAGAAGTGAAGCAGGTAGTAGGAAAAATAGGGTCGGGTGAAATACCCACAGACCCAATGCCCGTTGAAGCCTGCGACCTTATGATTATTTTAAAAGACAAAAGCGAGTGGACAAGTGCAAAAACCAAAGATGAATTGGCTGATAAAATGAGCGAAGCATTAGCAGTAATCCCTGGGGTAACTTTTGGCTTCCAGCAGCCTATACAAATGCGATTTAATGAGTTAATGACGGGCGCAAGGCAAGATGTAGTAATAAAAGTATATGGCGAGGATTTGAACGAACTATCAAACTATGCCAACCAAATAGGCAAGTTGGTGAATACGGTAGACGGGGCAGAAGATTTGTATGTAGAACAAGTGGCAGGACTGCCGCAAATACAAATAAAATTTAACCGTGCTGAAATAGCCAAATACGGTTTAAACATTGAGGATGTAAACACCGTAATAGAAACCGCCTTTGCAGGTAAAAAAGCAGGAATGGTGTATGAAGGTGAGAAACGGTTTGAGTTGGTAGTACGCTTGGATAAACAATACCGTAAGAAGTTGAAAAATGTAGAAGGCATTTTTGTTACCACTGCTGATGGGCATCAAATTCCTTTAAGCCAAGTAGCCGACATTAGTTTTAAAGAAGGACCTAACCAAATACAACGCGATGATAGCAAACGCAGAATAACTATTGGGTTTAATATTAGAAACCGTGATGTTGAAAGTATTGTGAAGGAGATAAAAGCAAAGGTAGATAAGAAGGTTAGTTTTGCACCGGGTTACTATACCACTTATGGGGGGCAGTTTCAAAACCTTGTTGAAGCCCGTCAACGGCTTGGCATTGCCGTACCAGTGGCACTATTGCTAATTTTTGTATTACTTTTTTTTACATTCAAATCGGTAAAACAATCACTACTTATTTTCACTGCTATTCCGCTTTCGGCTATTGGGGGAATATTTGCCTTGTACTTTAGGGGAATGCCTTTTAGTATTTCGGCAGGTGTGGGATTTATAGCCCTTTTTGGCGTAGCTGTACTAAATGGTATAGTACTTATTGCCGAGTTTAATCGCTTAAAAAAAGAAGGAATGACAGATATTAGAGAGAGGGTATTACAAGGCACACAAGTACGTTTGCGCCCAGTATTAATGACTGCCTTGGTGGCATCGTTCGGCTTTTTGCCTATGGCACTCTCATCATCATCAGGGGCAGAGGTGCAGCGTCCATTAGCTACCGTAGTTATTGGCGGCTTACTCACCGCTACATTGCTTACATTGGTAGTTTTACCTATACTTTATATCTATTTCGAACAAGGCTTTAAAAAGAAAATAAATACAAAAGCAACACTATTACTGGTTGGTTTTTTATCAATATCAACACTTAGTATGGCACAAAACCAAGAGAATGAAAAACTTACTTTAGAGAGTGCAATAACCTATGCCCTTAATAATAACCCAACAATAAAAGAAGCACAACTTAAAGTAAACTGGGAAAAGAAAATGCGAAAAACGGCTGTAAATATTGGCAAAACTAATATTACATGGCAACGTGGGCAGTACAATAGCATTATAAACAATGATAACTACTTTGATGTTTCACAAAATTTTGCTTTCCCAACGGTATATTCAAGAGCCGCAAAAGTGGGTGATGAAGCTATTAAAAGTAGTGAAATACATAAAAAAGTAACTGAAAACGAGCTAATAGCAAATGTGAAAAGAGCTTACTATCAGCTGGTATATGTATCTGCACACAAAAAAGTATTGCAACACTTAGATAGTATTTATAAAAACTTTGCGCAAGCGGCTACCACACGCTATAAAACGGGGGAAACGAACCTGTTAGAAAAAAACACCGCCGAAACCCAATATATGGAGGTGAAAAATAAACTGCGAGTAGCTGCCGCCGATGAAAAAATAGCACTTATAAGCATAAGAACACTGCTAAATACTAATGATACAGCAACAGCATTTATTTTAGTACCTAATGAGGCAATGGATTTTGAAAACGTAGCTACGCATACAGGGTATCAGCAAAACCCCACCCTTGCCTATTTGAAACAACAAATACAGTTAGAAAGCAAGAAATACGGCTTAGAAAAAGCGAAAATATTGCCTGATTTTACTGTGGGTTATTTTAATCAATCGCTTACTGGCTTTCAGAATATTAACGGAACTGAGCAGTTTTTTGGAGGGGGAAAACGCTTTACGGGTTTTAATTTGGGGGTAGCCCTACCCTTGTGGGCAAAGCCACAATTGGCAAAAACACAAGCCGCAAAAGTAAAAACCAATATAGCGCAAACCCAGTATGCAGGGTACGAAAACAACCTTAAAGGCACGTATGGAAACCTTGTGCAGCAATACCTTAAATATAAAAATAGTTGGGCATACTATCAGGCTAATGCCTTGCCACAAGCCAAACAAATGCAATACAATGCCCAAACACTTTTTGCCAATGGCGCAATAGGATATATAGAATATGTGCAAGCAATAAACCAAAGTGTTACTATACAATTAGCAGGTTTAGAAACCCTGAATAGTTTTAATCAAACGGTGATACAATTACAGTTTTTGGCAGGAGTACGATAAGTAAACTTTTAAAAATAAAACAATGAATTTAATATCATATAAAAACGGACAGGCGGTACTATTAGTTATAGCCCTTGTGTTACTATTTCTTGCGGCGTGTAAAAACACACCTGCCGAAACTCAAGAAAAAGCCCACGCACACCATGAGGAGGAAGAAATGGAAGTGGAGTTAACAGCGGCGCAGTACAAAATGGCAAAAATTAAACTCGGTAGTTTTGAGAAAAAACAACTAAGCAATGTTTTAGCGGTAAATGGGATGTTGGATGTGCCACCACAAAATTTGGTAAGCGTATCCATTCCTTTTGGTGGTTTTGTAGCAAACACAGAGCTTTTGCAAGGCATGCAGGTGAAAAAAGGAGATGTTTTAGCCGTTATGGAGCACACCCGCTATGTAGAGTTGCAGCAAAATTATATAGATAAAAAAATTAAACTCGAATATTTGGAGCAGGAATATAAAAGGCAAGAAGAATTACAAAAAGAAAACGTGAATGCTGCAAAAGTATTCCAGCAGGTAAAAGCCGATTATAAATCAATTAAACTACAAATAAGGGCATTGAGTGAGAAGCTAAGTATTATAGGCATTAATGCAAAAACACTGACAGAAAATACATTGAGCCGAAAAATAAATATCTACTCGCCTATAAGTGGATATGTATCAGAAGTGAATGTGAATTTGGGGAAATATGTAAACCCTACGGATGTACTATTTGAGATTGTAAATACAGAGCATTTGCACGCAGAACTTAGTGTTTACGAGAAAGATGTTACAAAACTAAAAGTAGGGCAAAAAGTACGGTTTACCTTGGCAGGTGAGAGTGAAAAAACACGATGGGCAACAATACATTTAATTGGGCGTAGAGTGGAAGAAGACCGCACAATACGTGTTCATGCACATTTAGAAGAAGAAGATAAGGAACTACTACCCAAAATGTATTTGAATGCTAAAATAGAATTAAACGAAAATCAGGTAAACTCATTACCAGAAAATGCAGTATTAATGGTGGATGGAAAGCACTACATATTTATAGTAAAAAACAGTAAGCCTAAAGACACAAAACACCATCATTTTATAATGCTTGAAGTGCAAAAGGGAGTTACTGAAAATGGATTTACCGAAATAAATATTGATAAAAAAGAGACTAAGGAAATGAAGGTAGTTATTAAAGGCGCATACTCATTATTAGCGATGCTTAAAAACACAGGTGATGAAGGCGGCGGGCATGGGCATTAACCTTGCCCCCTTTAAGCCCGTTGCAAGGGTTATATTTCTTTTAAAACGATAGGTTTATAGAACCTGCAAATACCCTAACTGAAAACCGTTGGCAAGGGGAAAACCTTAGCTTTTCAGCCTATCTCGCAATGCTTGTGGGCAGACCCGCCTGAACGGCACAAGTTTGCCCAAATGGAACGGGGGTGCGTGCGGCTATACCCCCCTAAGAAGGAGGTGTAAAATGATGCAAATTATGATAGACTAAAAGCGCATTAAACCTAAATTGTACACAATACTTTGCACTTTATGCCTGTGTGTTTAAAGGTTTACCTGCAAAGGCAATATAGCAAGGTTAATTTTGTAGCGTATTGCAATGGTAGTATCTATTATCACGTTATATAAAAATACAGGCAGTGAAAAAGGGGTTTAAAATACTGGGCTACATTATTTTGGTTATGGCTACATTACTTAGCCTTGCCATAGTGGGCGTGTACGTATTTAGCAAGCCAATAAAAAATAAGGTGGCACAAGCCATTAGCAACCAGTTGGCAGTACCTGTAAATATTAAAAATATAGATTTAACCGTTTTTAAAAACTTCCCTTTGCTTAGTGTTAGTTTTTCACAAATACGAGTGGCAGAGTCTGATACCCTTACCCAACAACCTTTGATGCAGCTGGGCAAGTTTACACTTTCGCTACACCCAATAAACCTATTGCGGGGCAAGTATATATTTGAAGATATTGAACTACAAAACGGCAAAATTGTAGCCGCTATTAAAGGCAAACGAAATAATTTTAGCATTTTTAAAAACGATACTTCTGCATCGCAGCAAAAAATAAAACTTAGTTTCAAAAAAGTTACCCTTACCAATATTCAACTTACTTTTTTTGATATTAAGGCTAAGGATACCATCTCGTTATTGGTAAATAATAGCCAAGTGAGCGGGAAATTTAGCGAGGATGAATTTTTGGTAAATATTATTTCAAAGTTAGTACCCTTATCGGTGCGGGTAGGCGGGCAAAAAATGGCACTCACCAAACCTATAAATTTTCAAACCTCTTTCACCGTTAACCGACCTAAAAACACATATACCTTCAAACAAACAAAATTAAAGGTAGAAAATTTTAACTTTATTGTAAATGGAAAAATAGCAAGAAATAAAAAAGCTACACAATATAATTTACAAATACTGGGCAGTAACCTGAAATTGCAACAATTACTAAGCCTTATTCCAAAAAAGGGAATACAAAATATAGAAAACTTTGAAAGCGATGGTATTTTAGAGTGCAAGGTGGATATAGCGGGTAAATGGACTAAAAAATCTACCCCAGCAATAAAGGCATCATTTAAAATTGCCGATGGGCGATTGGGCAAAAAAGGGATTGATGTGCAAATGCGTAATATAGCACTGGCAGGCAAACTCAGCTATAAAACCAAGAAAGGTATTACCACATCATCGTTGCAGTTGCACCGCTTTAGTACTATTGTAAATGGTGAACAGGTGAGCGGAACATTGTTGTTAAACAATTTTGAAAGCCCTACTATAAAAACCAATATAAAAGGGGCATTAAACCTAAACCAATGGGGCAAACTGCTTGAACTTGAAAAAGTAGATACCTTAGGTGGTGTAGCCACAATTGATTTAGAAATTGAGGGTAAAATTGCCGATTTTAAAAAAACCAATAAAGAATTGCCCGCCTTGTTTAAAGGTAATTTAATAGCCAAAAATATTAAAATAGCTTTAAATGGCAGCCCATATACGTATAGTAATATTAGCGGGAAAGTATTTGTGAGCAATAATATATTGGATATTGATACACTGCATGGGCAAATAAATGGCAATACTATTGGTATTAAAGGTGCTGCACGCAATTTGTTAAGCTATTTATTTGGCACAGGAAAAAAACTGGAAGTACAAGGCGATTTTTATAGCCCACATATAGATATACCCTCGCTAACGGCTACTAACACCCCAAAAAATACAGATAAAAAAAATACGGATACTGTGGGCATAGTAATTCCAAAAAACACGGCATTCAAATTAAAATCAAAAATAGATAGGCTTACTTTTAATAAATTTACTGCACGCAATATTAATGGTACTGTGGCATTGGGGGGCGGGGTGCTTACCCTAAAAAATCTTGATTTTAATGCTATGAATGGCAACTTTGCCCTTACAGGGAATATATTTAATAAAACTAAGGGGCAATTTGTAATTAGCGTAAAGCTGGATGCAAATGGGGTAGATATAAACAAACTATTTTACCAGTGTGGCAATTTTGGGCAGCAGCAACTCACCGCAGATAATATTGAGGGAAAGCTAAATGCCCATTTACAATTGGCAGCCCCAATGGATAAATACTTAAATATTAATATTAAAAAATTGTTTGTACAATCGCAAATAAAAATAGTGGGCGGCAGGTTATACAACTATAAACCGCTATTAAAACTATCAAATTTTATTAATGTAAACGAGCTGAAAGACATCAGTTTTGAGCGATTAGAAAACAGTATTGAAATAAAGGACGAGAGAATAACCATTCCCCAAATGGAGATTAAAAACAGTGCGCTAAACCTTAGCATAGAAGGGTTCCATCAGTTTGATGATTATATGGAGTATAGGTTTAGGTTAAAGCTAAAAGAAGTATTAAAAAAGAAGTTTAACCGCCGCAAAGCCAAAAAAGAAAATTACGAAGTGGATAAAGAAGGCATTAATGTTTTTATTTTAATGAAAGGCACGCCTAACAACCTTATAATAAAATACGACAGAAAAAGAGCATTTAAAAAGTTTAAGAAAAATATTAAAGAAGAAAAAAATACGTTACTTAATTTATTACGTGATGAGTTTAATATTAAAAAGAAGGGTAAAAAAAGCGAAGCAATAAAACCCAAAGAGCAGGACGAAAACATCCCTGAATGGGAAACAGACATACCCGATTGATAAAAATATTATAAAATACTGTACACCCAGCCAATATGTGGGCAATACGGTATTGATTTTGTGATAACTAAATACATACTTTTGATAATCTCATATTTTAAAGAAAATTACCCAATGCTTAAAAAACAAGCACTACTTATATTTACTATTGTTTTTTTATTGCCAGCTACCAGTTTTGCACAGCCTAATAGTGAGGGCAACGAGTATCCCACTGATTTGCTGGCTATGCTTGATAGCCTTACCATTAAGCTAAACCAAAACGGCACAAAAAACAATGCTGAAATCTGTTTACCCCCTTCGGTAGAAGAGGAAAGTACCCCGAAAATAGAACTCGACCCTGCTGCTATTCAACATTCGCTAAATATGATGGAATCGGGCATTGCGCTTGATTATAATAAACACGTAAAGGCATTTATCAACCTATATGGAGTAAAAAAAATAGGACTAACAGAAAAGGTGCTCACCCTTTCACAGTACTATTTCCCCATGTTTGAGGAGATTTTAGACCAAGAGGGGCTTCCGCAAGAGTTTAAATATTTAGCCGTTGTAGAAAGTGCTTTAAACCCACAAGCACAATCGTGGGCGGGGGCTTGTGGATTGTGGCAATTTATTCATAGCACGGGGGTTGCCTATGGCTTAAAAATAGACGGCATGGTAGATGAACGCCGAGACCCTGTGAAAGCCACACGAGCAGCCTGTCAGTATTTTAAAAATAGTTACGAGTTATATGGTGATTGGTTGTTGGTAATAGCATCATACAATTGTGGACCTGGTAATGTAAACAAAGCTATTCGCCGTAGTGGGGGCAAACGTGATTTTTGGAAAATAATGCGATACTTGCCTCGCGAAACACGGGGGTATGTGCCTGCATTTATAGCCGTAGCCTATGTAATGAACAATGCGGAGAAGCTGGGCATAAAACCTGCCGATATTGATGTACATAACATGATAGGGGGGGTAAAAGTAGAGCAATGGCTGCATTTTGGGCAGCTTGAAAAAGCCTTGGGCATACCGCAAGATGAGCTGCAAAGTTTAAACCCCGCGTACCGCAAACAAATAATTCCCGCATCGGTAAATAAGCCACACACTGTTTTGTTGCCCTACGCCTATGCTATGCGCTTTGCTGAGTTAAAAGACAGCGTGTTTGCAGTCCCTTTTAGCAATTATAGCAGCGAAATACCTTTTGAATACATTAGCAAGCGTAAAATTCATAGGGTGCGACGGGGCGAAAGTTTAGCCAGAATTGCCCGCCGCTACGGGGTGAAAAAATCCGACATAAAATCGTGGAATATTATACGTAGAAACTCTGTGCGCCCAGGTAAACGGCTGGTGGTATATACCCGTGTAAAACGAAAAATAACACCCAAAAAAGCAGCAGAGAAAGAAAATATTAAACTAAATATTACCGAAGAAGCCCTTGCCAAAGGAAATAAACCTACTGCACAAAAAAAGAAAACAATTCCTAAAAAGCAATCTCAAAAACGGGCTTCAAAATTTCATAAAGTACGGCGTGGTGATTCATTGTATAGTATCAGTAAAAAATACCCTGGCTTAACTATAAAAAAACTTAGAGCATACAACCGTTTATCCAAAAAATCCGTTATTTATCCAGGGACTAATCTTAGAATTACTCCTACTGGTGGATGATATACCGTATGAAAAAAATATATTTCCTTACTCTCTCCATTGCTATACTACTATGTGCCTGCAAAGGCGATGGAACAAAAAGTAAGCGTGTGCGCCTGCCCAACTCAATAGGGCATATGGGCGAGTTGATTGTGGTTGCCGATGAACAAATGTTTAAAGGCACTACCCGCCAAGTAATGGATAGCGTGCTGGATAGTCCACAACCTTATTTCTCTAATGTTGAGGGCTTTTTTAGGATTCGTGATATTACCCCGCCATTGTTTCGTAATGTAAGCAAGTCGTACCACAGCTTATGGATAATTAAAGTAGCTGGCGATGATTTAAGTACGGCAACTTTGCCTGCTCCCTACAACAAACTGTCAGACTCGCTAAGTAAAATAAACGATAGCCTACCCGTGCGCACCTATTTTGCCAAAAACGTATGGGCATATCCGCAGCAGGTGCTATTTATATTTGCCAAAAGCACAAAAGAGCTGTACTCCTATTTGTGGGAAAACCGTGTAGCCCTGCGTCAAAAAACACTGGCTATGGAAATGGAAAGCCATGTTATAAAAATGCGTAATGAAGGCATAGATAGCATGGCAAAAAAAATTGAAGACCCTTTTGGTTTTAGTATGGCAATACCCAAAAAGTTTAGGCTTGCCCGCTACGAAGAAAAAAGCCCGCAACATAAATTTATGTGGCTGCGCCGTGAAACACCAAATATTGGGCAAAGCATAGTAATATATACCCAGCCATATAGCAGCGAAAGCCAGTTGCAGGCAGCAAGTATTGTATTGAGAAGAGATTCTATTACAAAAAAGTATATTACTGGACCGGGAAAAAATTGCTATATGGGTACCGAGCTTAATTTCCCCTTTACTACAAAAATACTAACGTTTAACAAGGCGTATAGTGTAGAAATGAAGGCTTGGTGGAAAACCTATAACTGTTTTATGGGCGGCCCATTTTATAGCATTACTATGGTGGATGAAAAACGAGGCGTATTATTAACTATCGAAGGTTTTGTGTACTCGCCCAAGTTTGATAAAACCCAATACATTCGCCAGCTTGAAGCCATGATAAAAACCTTTAAATGGGTGGAATAGGAGGGGGTTGTTGTACTTATAAATAGTGTGAGGTTATGCGGAAACAGGCACATCAAAAGTATTAAAACACAAAATTACCGAATAATGCACTACGGGTATTATGCTATAATTTTCAGTACTTTTTCAATCATCTTCTCTACTATTTTTTCGGGTTGTGCTGAAAACTGAAGCGTAACCCTATTAGCCAGTATAGCATTTACTGATAGGGCTTTGTGTCCTAATAGTGTAGCCATACCATAAATACCCGCCGTTTCCATTTCCATGTTTGTAATATGTAAGCCCGCATATTTTATAGTTGTTAAAGCACTAAAAATAGGGGCTAATTTGCTACTTACTTTTATGCTTCGGTTTTGTGGTGCATAAAACCCTGGGCAGGTTAGGGTAATACCTTTTATAAAACCTGTTTCATTGCTTAAAGTTAATCCTCTTTTTGCGGTATAAAACTGGCTAATATTCTCTAATTTAGTAGCCTTGTTTTTAATTGCTTCAGAAAGCTCTTTTATCCCTTCATAGGGATAAAAATTCATTAAATTATCCAAGCCTACGGCATATTCAGAAATTAATATACTATCTACTTCAATGGCCGCTTGCAAACTACCCGATGTACCCAAGCGGATTATATTTAGTGTTGTGTGCTTGGGTTTTAGGGTTCTGGTTTCAAAATCAATATTGGCTAATGCGTCTAATTCATTCAAAACAATATCAATATTATCTGTCCCAATGCCAGTGCTTAGCACTGTTACTCTTTTTCCATTTAGCCAACCTGTGTGGGTGGCAAATTCTCTGTGGCTGCGTTTCAGTTCTATTTTATCAAAATGTTTTGATATTTTAGTTACCCGCTGGGGGTCTCCCACCAAAAGTATAGTTTGCGCTATATCAGCGGGTTGTAGGTGTAAATGATATACTGAACCATTGGGATTTAGTATAAGTTCTGACGGGCTAAGATTTATCATGTTTTATCCTGCGCAAAATCACTATTTTTGTGCAGAAATTCTAAAAAATAAATCATCATGCAAAATCCTAAAACACACGGTAACATAATATTAGTCCCCACAGATTTTTCTGATGTGGCAAATAATGCTGTTGACCATGCCGTAGCAATAGCAAAAAAATATGGTAACGAAATATTGTTAGTACATATAGTTGAGGCTAATTTTCTTAGCTCAATTATAGGTGGAAAAAACAATATTAAAGGAGGAATTGTTGGGCAAATGCTACAAGAAAAACTTAATACTGTATGTAAAGCCATAAAGGATGACTATGGAGTAAAAGCCAACGGA
Organism: uncultured Burkholderiales bacterium; assembly: GCA_964584305.1. Lineage (GTDB taxonomy): Bacteria > Bacteroidota > Bacteroidia > UBA8524 > UBA8524 > SB11. The sequence continues at coordinate 166,552 of CAZOZL010000001.1, read as the reverse complement.
GTGATAAAAGAAGGACGTATATACAAGGTAATATTAGAAATTGCCGATGATGAAGAGTTAGACAGTATAGTAATGGGAACTAATGGAGCTGAAGGCTTTGAGCAAATTATGGGAAGCAACTCATCAAGGGTTATTTCGCAATCTCCTGTACCGGTTATTGTAGTGAAAGAGAAAAAGGTAGATGCTGGGTATAAGCATATTGTTTTCCCTGTCGATTTATCATTAGAAAGCAAGCAAAAAGCATGGTGGGCAATACATTTGGCTAGAAAATTCGACTCAACTATTCATATTATTGCAGAGCATGAAGATGATGAGTTTTTGCGAAATAAAATCATTGCCAACCTACACTCAATCGAGGATGTGTTTACCAAAAACGGTATTAAGCACACTACTAAAGTATTGGACGATGAGAAGTATCCTGAAAAATTTTATAAAGATACTTTGCAATATGCCGATGAAATTAATGCTGACCTTATTATGGTAATGACCCAACAAGAAAAGGGCGGTTTTAGTGAGTATTTAATGGGCTCTTATGCACAACAAATTGTAAACCACCACTCAAGTATTCCTGTTATGTGTATAGTGCCGCGCAATACTGGCTTAGTACCCGTAGGCTGGTCTATGTCTTAATTATTAGTTAATTAAAAGTATAATAAAAGCACGGAAAACCGTGCTTTTTTAGTTTAAATTATCGCTCATGCGTAGCCACCTAAAAATATCTTTTGGCAAGCCGTTTTCCCTATTCTTTTCACGGGTATGTCCTAAACGCACAATTATCATATTTTGTTGAGGGCGCACAAATATGTATTGCCCTTGTATGCCTCTGGCATAAAAAACAGGCTCATTGTTATACTCCAAATACCACCAATGGTAGCCATATTGGTTGCCTCCATCAATATCTAAGGCAGGGCTGGTAGCTGCTAATACATAGCTTTGTGGTACTATTTGTTTGCCATTCCACCTGCCACTGTCCAAATATAGCTTGCCCAGCCTTGCATAGTCGCGGGCATTGCTATAAAAACAACAGTAAGAACGTTCGCTATTGGTTTGGTCATCAGTACTCCAAAGGGCAGTTTTTTCAGCACCCATTGGCTGCCAAAGTTTTTCGCTGGCATATGCTGCTAACTTTTTGCCTGTTACATTTTCAATTATAAAACCTAATAATAGGGTGTTTCCTCCCAAATATTTAAAAGATTCTCCTGCTTTGCCCGTAGGGCGATATTCTTTTACCAAATCAGGAATATTGTCTCCATAATACGCCTTTGCCATCATGCCAAAGGGGTTGCCGTAGCTTTCATCAAAATTAATTCCCGAACTCATGGTGAGTAAATTTCGGATGGTTATTTTTTCGCCCACTACATCTTTATAATCGGGTAAATAGTTACTGGCAGGTTCGTTTACATTTTTTATTAATCCATCTTGAATAGCACAGCCAATTAATGCCGAAACAATGCTTTTTGATACTGAAAAAGAATTGGTTAAAGACTTATTGGAATAATTGTTCCAATATTGTTCGTACAAAAGTGCATTGCCTTTTATTACAAGGTAGGCAACACTTTTTAGTTGTTTATGGTACTGTGCATCTTCTTCTGCAAGTTTTGTGTTGTTGTAGTGGGTATGCAGCAGCCAAGGTTGTGGATTACCCGTTTTTACCTCACTATTTTTAAAGTACTTATAATCATCAATAGTAGGACCAGAAAGCCCTTTTAAATAAGTAAGAGATACCCCCCGAAACAAATGGGTATTGCCTGTGATATAAATTGCCGAAGTAGCGAATAAAACTACTATTATCACCCACTTTAGCAGTGCAAATAATTTTTTCATAGTATTAAATAATTTTAAAGTTTTGATATTCTCCTATCATTTTACCTGTGGCTTCAAATATTTTAAGTTTTAGCCATTTTTTAAAAGGATATTTGTTTAGGCTTGTATCGTGTTTAAAATCCCAGTTTAAGCGTTCTATACGTTCTTTCATCAACTTTGGATGTGTTCCCTCAAAAGGGTAAAGGTTTTGTCGTTCTTCTCCATATATATAGCTTTCCCGTTTTTTTATATTTTCTTTAATCCACGCATCACTATGCCAATAGCGGCTCATTGTTTCCGATTTTTTTTGCATAGCCTCTGGTTTTCTTACCCACCCGTAGTGGGAAATCTCTGCATCAACAGTTGCTACGTTTAGTTTTTGGTTATCACCCACCCTAAAGCCTTGTGCGTCTTTGTACGAGTATATGCGCTTATCATTTCTGATAATACGTACTTCACGCCTATACCAGTTAACGGGCGAGCCTACAAAATTGTAAGAGCCATAAAAATGCTGGTAATTAAATAGCAAGCCCTGTACCTTTTTGTTGTTTTTGTGCAGTTGCATAGTATCGCGCACTGTATCAATATACTTTTCGTGCATCACCTCATCGCCTTGTATATAAAATGCCCAGTCGCTATCCTCAGGTAACGCTTGTATTACCTTGTTAGTCTCATCAGCTAATACTTTCCCCCCCTTGCGCAAGCTATCGTCCCAAGTAGTGCGTAGTATGGTTATTTTATCAGGCGCAATACTTTTAATTAGGTCTTCCGTACCATCTTCCGAGTCTCCCACAGCAATTATAAAATCATCGCACACGGGCAATACCGATTTAATGGCTTCTACAATGGGGTAGTCAAACTTAATGGCGTTGCGCACAAAAGAAAATCCAGTAACTTTCATCACCCGCAAGTAAAGGTTTTTGTATTTACTTATTATGAAAAAACTTATCTCTTCAAAAATGTCATTAGTATGAAACTGGGTGAGGTTTAACTTTAGCCTGTGCGGCGGTTTTCCCCCTTGTGGTAGCCTGTGAAAGGCAAGGAGTCCGCCCGTGCCAGTTCGGACGGGGAGAGAGAAGGGGGTGTAAAACTGCCATTCGCACCTTTCAGCCGTTTTCTTGCAGTAGGTTTCAACCTGCTGCAATTCATAACCTTAGCAAAAATTTTATATATGGAATGGGCATTTATGCCTATTCTGTCTTTTTCAATATGGCAGCCACATAGGTGCTAAATCAAGTTTAGCAGGACTGCCCACAGCACTAAAGGCTAAAAGCCAATAGTGATAAATACTATAATATTCAGTTGTTTATACCGTTTTTATTCTAATTCACTACGGGTTTGTTTTATTATTAAAAACTATGTTTCCCCCAATCCAAGTTTGTAAAATATTTATATTGTGTAGTTCTTTTGCGGTGAGAATATCTTTATCTAAAATAGTGAAATCTGCATATTTGCCCACTTCAATACTTCCTTTTTCATCCTCCTCAAAACTACCATAGGCAGCCCAAATGGTCATTCCTTTTAAAGCCTCTATACGGGTGAGTGCATTTTCTGGCTGAAAGCCCATACCACTGTCCTTTTTTGGGCGAATTACTTTTGTATCAGAAGAGAGCATTATTTGTTCTTTACTCATTCTGCGTACAGCGGTTACAAATGTAGCTAATGGGCTCACACCCTCAACGGGGAAGTCTGTACCCAAAATTACCAACCCGTTTTGCTGCATCAGGGTTTTAAGAGCATACGACATTTTTAAACGCTTGTTTCCTATGCGTTCATCCGCCCAATCCATATCAGATATGGCGTGGGTAGGCTGCATACTGGGCAATATATTATACTTGCCAAACTTTGCTACATCATCAGGATGATGTACAATTTGTGCGTGTTCTATACGCCAACGGCGATTGTTATTTTCTCCCAATGCTTTGCCGTATTGGTTTAACATAAAACGTACTGCCGAGTCGCCAATGCAATGGGCATTTAATTGAAAATCGGAATTTGCTACTCGCTTTATAATATTTTTATACTTTTGGTGGCTTTGTAGTAAAAAACCGTTTTCATTGGGGGCATCGTGGTAGGGATGTATTAAACACGCCCCCCGTGAACCTAAAGCCCCATCACCATATACCTTAAAAGAGTTTACATTTAGTGTAGGTGTTTTTATTTTCCCATTTTTAAGATAGTACTCCAATTCGGGTGGGTAAGCACTAATCATTACATATAAGCGAATTTTTAACTCGCCCGCAGCACTCATTTGTTTAATAATGTCTATATAGCGTTTTTCTAATCCACAATCAACCACAGATGTTAAGCCATTTTGCAAGCATATTTCTTGAGCTTTAAGCAAATACGATTTTATTTGTGCATCAGTAGGTTGGGGTATAATACGCTCTACCGAGTCGGCAGCATTATCTACTAATACTCCCGTTAGTTTTCCATCTTTCAAAATTATTTTTCCGCCGCTAATAAAAGATTTTTTAGTAATGCCTGCCATATCCAATGCCTTTTGGTTCGCCAATGCTGCGTGTCCGTCTATTCGTTTTAAAAATACAGGGATATTGGGGAATAGCTTGTCCAGCTTTGCTTTATCAGGAAACTCTTTCACCTCCCAAATATTCTGATCCCAGCCTCTGCCTTGCAGCCAAGTTTCTGTATTATCTTCAGCAAATTTTTTAAGCCGTTCAACCAACTCGTCAAAATTTTTGCTCCCCATAAGGTTAGCTTTACTCTCAAACATCCCCAGTCCATAAAAATGGGCGTGTCCATCTATAAACCCTGGGTAAACAAACTTGCCCTTTAAGTTTATCTCCTGTTTTACCTTATACTGATTAAGTAGTTCGGTTTTTTTACCCGTGGCAACAATTTTATCACCACTTATAATAATGGCTTGTACCGTGGGAAGGCTATCGCTTACTGTATAAAATGTGGCATTGTATAGTAGTTTATCCGCCTGTTGCTTGGGTGTTTTGTTTGCACAAGCCGAAACTAATACTACCGAAATTAAAAAGTAGGTAATTTTTTTCATACGCTTCAAAGCTAAACCAAATTTTAGTTCAATAAAAAAGGCTCTGTGCAAGTTGCACAGAGCCTTTCTCTCTAAATCTATTAAAAAAAACTAATCTACTATTTTATATAAATAACTGTGGGCTATCATCTTTTGTGCGTGTTTTAAATAGTTTCTTATCCCAACCTAAAAAATACACAGCAGCAAAAACTACAATAAGTAACACAAAAGCAGTGATATATAGCCAACTAAATTGTTTTAGGTGTTCTGTAAATGGCGAGTTTGAAACTATACTTGCTTGCTCAACGGTATTTTGGGCAAACAGCAAACCCGATGTTAATAGCATCGTTATTGAAAATACTGTTTTCATAATTTTTAATTTTTATTATTTTTACTATGTTAGCCACTGTATATCCAAAATGCTGCCAAAAAGTAAACTACCAAAATCTATTTTTTTGACTGATACATGAAAGAAAGGTTGCAATGCATATAAAAATATTTACACTATTACCTACACAGTTATTCTATATAAGATAACATAACTTTAAAAAACGTTGGTGCGCTTACAAAAAAAATGTAAAAAGGATTATTAAAAAGGACTGAAAGCCTTGTGTCAACCTGTGTTCAACAGCTTATATATGTCAAATTTTTAAAATTTGACATATATCGCCCCAAATCATATTAAATAGGGTTTTAGAAACGTTATTTTGTTACAATTACATTACTAAGCAGTAGGTTGAAACTTATTGCTATGTTAATTATAAGGCTTTTAGCCTTTAACAGAGATACAACCCTTGCAACGGTCTTCTTATGCTAAGGCGCAATAGCAAGCGAAAAATAAGAAAAATTAAAACTTGGCAATTATGCTAAGATTTATGCGGCGGCTGGTTAGAAAATTAGGCACTCCATAGGTAGTGCCTTCTACATCACGTACCCAAATAAAAGAAATAGTATTATTGGCTTGAGTAAGATTAAACACCTGAACGCTAAAAAATAACGATTTAAACCACCTGCTTACTCTGGTTTTGCGAGGGTCGCTTTCATTAATAATATCTCTTGAAAAACCAATATCTATACGGCGGTAGGGTGGAAGGTTAAACCCCTCTTTAAAACGATTATCACCATCTAAGTAAAAAGGTAGATTTGAGCCATATACCAAGTTTAATTGCATTTTGTAACGGGGCCACCGTTCAATCTCATCTTGAAATAACACGCCTATATTTACACGCTGGTCAGTAGGGCGGCGAATAAAGCCTGATTCCCTATCCACGCCTTGTGCATCTACATAGTTTATGTTTTCTTTTATGCTCATTATAGAAAGGCTAAACCATGACTCTAATCCCTCTATAAACTCGCCATTCACTCTTGAATCCCAGCCAAAAGCACGCCCTTTTGAGTTATTGTTGGCAAAATAACGGATGCGTACATTTTCTATTTGGTAGGGTACAAGGTTATCCATTTGTTTATAGTATATCTCACTATAAAACTTAAACGGCCTGCCCCAAGCAATAAAGTTCATATCGCCTCCCAAAACATAGTGAATACTGCGTTGTGCTTTTACATTGGTATTTATTTTACCATCCAGTCCACGCAGTTCTCTATAAAAAGGGGGTTGGTAATAATAGCCAAATGCGAAACGGAAAACCCAATCTCGTTTTTTAAGAGAATCATGCGCTATCCTTTTATTAAACGCCCTGTTGGGCTGAAAGGATAGCTGAAAACGAGGGCTAATAACATTTTCCCGATTTAGCGACCAATAGTTGCTGCGGATGCCATAGGTTACCTTTAGTTTTATAGAGTCTATAAGTGTGTTAGAGTTTTGTATATAAGCGGTATATCGCTGACTTTGCAAAGCTGCACTACCACTAATAAAATTAAAAAGTGAGAGGTTGTTGCCACTATTAAAAGGTACGGCAAAATCTGCCGAGTCAACATAATACCACTCCCGTTGCCTATCGTTAATTATTTCATTCTGAAATTTTACACCCCAATATAAAGTGGTGTTCTTTGTAATATGACTTCCCTTGTGTGCTACGGCTGCAACATCAGCCTGCAACTCGTTACGGGCATGGTTTATAAAATAGCCTGCGCCTCTATTAAAACGGGCTTGCCCAAAGTTATCGCTGCCCAATTCATTATCCAGTTGGTCTAACCTGTAAGCCCCTTCGGTAGTAAAAAATTCACGCTCGCCGCTATTAAAATACGAGCCTATAAGTTTAAGATTGGTATTATCATTAACATCAAAATTAATGGTAAGCCCATTCATAATAGTTTGGTAGCGCATTAGCTCACTTCCCTCAAAAAATACAGTTAATTGTAGGGCATTGGTTACCGTACCAAACGAGGTTTGTTGTGTTTGCGGAATAAGTAAAAACCTATTTAGGGCGTAGTTGCCCAAATAGCTAACACTAAGCCTATCGCTAATATTATAATTGAGCAGGGCTTGTGCATCAACAAAAAATGGGCGGTACTCGCCTTGTACATCCAAGCTATTAAGTATATAGCTATTGCTACGCACCCTTACCCCAGTGAGCCACGAAAATCTACTTTTTTTGCTCGTTCCTTCGGCATATACGCTTCCGCCTAAAAAGTTGAGATTTGCCCCTGCGGCAAACTTTTTAGGGCGGCGGTATTGTACGTCTAATACACTCGAAAGTTTATCGCCATATTTAGCTTCAAACCCTCCCGCAGAAAAGCGTACATTCTCTACCATATCAGGGTTTATAAAACTTAAGCCTTCTTGTTGCCCGCTTCGCACCAGTTGTGGGCGGTAAATTTCTATATCATTTACATATACTAAGTTTTCATCAAAATTTCCACCTCTAACATTATAGGCAGAACTCAACTCATTATTAGCAGATACACCCGGAAGGGTACGCAAAATGCTTTCAAAATTGCCCGATACATTGGGTATTATACCTGCCAGTTTGGGGTTTAAGGTTATGGTGCTGGCTTTATCACGGTCTCTTTCAATCTCTATTTGAGTTTCTTTTACTGTGATAGCCCTAAATTTTAGGGCTATATTCACCTTTAATTTTTGTCCCTCATTAAGTGGACCTATGGTTTTTACAATAGGTTTAGCCCCCAAAAAACTATATATAAGTGTGATTTTTTTATTGGCTGCCACTTTTAGCGAGTAATACCCATTGGGAGTGGTAAATACGCCTTTGTCTTCTCCCTTTATTGATATGGAAGCATCCCCTACGGGGTTGCCTAAGCTATCGTTTACAAAACCCTCTACTGTTGCCGTTTGAGCAAATAAGCCGATACTAAAAAGACTAAGAAATAATAAAAACGAGTGGCGCATAAACAAGCTACAAAACGTTGAATGGTGTGCTTAAATTGTGATGGTTTTAAATTTTGCAATAGTTTCTTCGGGGTGGGGTGTGCTAAATACGGCATTGCCTGCTACCAACACATCTGCGCCTGCTTTTATTAGTGCGGCAGTATTGTCAAGGTTTACCCCGCCATCAATTTCTATTAAAGCATTAGCATTTTTACGTTCCATCATATCTTTAAGGACGCTGATTTTGGTATAGGTGTTTTTAATAAATTTTTGCCCACCATACCCTGGGTTCACACTCATTAGCAATACCAAATCAACATCGGTAATAATGTCCTCTAAACTGCTCACAGGCGTGTGTGGGTTAAGTACTATCCCCGCCTGCATACCTTCCTCTTTTATAGCATAAATGGTGCGGTGTAGGTGTGTGGCATCTTCGTAGTGTACACTTAAAATATCTGCCCCAGCAGCTTTAAATTCTTTGACATAACGCTCGGCTTTTGTTATCATTAAATGAACATCCAACGGTTTTGTTGCATATTTTTTTATTGTTTTTACCACAGGAAAACCAAAAGAAATATTGGGTACAAATACCCCGTCCATAATATCTATATGAAACCAATCGGCTTGGCTGCGGTTTATCATTTCAATATCGCGCTGCAAATTCCCAAAATCAGCCGATAACACAGAAGGAGCTAACTTAAAACTCATAGTAGCAAAGGTAACATTTCGCAAGTATCATTTACCAGTAAAGATTGTATAGGCATTTAAATATGTAGCTTTTTTTAGCTATTGGCTTTTAGTATTGGGTGCGATGGGCAGACAGAATAGGTATGAATGCCCATTCCATACATAAAGTTTTTGTTAAGGTTATGAATTGCAGCAGGTTGAAACCTGCTGCAAGAAAACGCCTGAACAGCGCGAATGGCAATTTTTACCTGTACCACAATTTGGCTTCCCCTTAAGAGGGAAGGGTACTTATTGGGTAGTGCTAAATAGTTAATTTGGAAGGGGATTGCAAGTCCAAGGTGATAAGAAAACAGGCATAGCAACAATATTAAAATACAAATTACTGAATACTGCACAAAAAATAATAACTAATACTATTGCCGCTAAAAATTTGCTCCTATCAAAAGGTCAATATCTTTTTCATCAAGTTTAAAACGTTTGCCTAATGATTTTTTTACCAATATCCCTTTGTAGATATAAATGCCGTGTCGCATAGCAAAATTATCCCATTGCAGGTAGTTGCGTAGCCCTTTGGCTTCGCTAATGCCTAATAATATTGGGGTAAGAATATTGCTAAGGGCATAACTGGCTGTGCGCGAAACCCGTGATGCTATATTGGGTACGCAGTAGTGTATAATATCGTGCTTACGAAAAATGGGGTTGGTGTGGTTGGTTACTTCGCTGGTTTCAAAACAACCGCCATGGTCTATGCTAATATCTACTATTACACTATTAGGTTTCATTTTGCTCACCATTTCTTCACTCACAACGGTGGGGCTTCGTCCATCTTCGTGCCTTAGCGAGCCAATTGCCAAATCAGCACTTCGCAATGCTTTTGCCACAATATTAGGCACTATAATAGAAGTATATACCCGCTGCCCTAAATTGTTTTGTAGCCTACGTAACCGAGCGGGTGAATTATCAAACACTTTTACAATTGCACCCAAACCAATGGCGGCACGCGCAGCATACTCGCCCACAGTTCCCGCTCCTATAATCACTACTTCTGATGGCGGAATACCTGCTATTCCCCCTAAAAGCTCTCCTTTTCCTCCTCCAGTATTGCTTAAATATTCAGCCCCTATTAGTACCGATGTACTCCCCGCAATCTCGCTCATGGTTTGAATAACAGATAACACCCCTTGCGAGTCTTTCATATACTCAAACCCTATTGCCGTTACTTTTTTTTGTACTAACTGCTTTAGGTAGGTTGCTGATATATTAGTGATTTGCAACGCCGAAATAAGCAACTGGTCTTTTTTCATCATTGCTATTTCTTCTTTGGTAGGCGGATCCACCTTTATTATTATATCAGCTTTGTACACTTCTTTTTTGTCGTACACAATTTTCGCCCCTGCATCGCTATAATCTCTATCAAAAAAATTGGCATTTTTCCCACTGTTAGACTCTATTATAATCTCGTGCCCATTATTTACCAAAAGCTCCACCGCAACGGGTGTTAACGGAACACGGTTTTCTTGGTAAGTTATTTCTTTGGGTATGCCAATAAACAAGCGTTCATCGCCTTTTTTTAGCTCAAGCAACTGTTCTTGAGGCTGCTGTGTTGCCTGCTTGGCTAACTCGTGGAATGGAGATTTAGAAGTATCAGACATTGGGGTAGATGTAAAAAGCTATTGTTAAAGATACAAAATTTTAAATAGATAACGTGAATTACATATAAAAAGACTCACATTTATTTTCACCGCAAATTTACCCGAATGAACGGAACGGGCTCATCAATTTAAAAAGGTTTTCTTGCAGCAGGTTGAAACCCGCCGCAATTTATAACCTTAGCGAGACCTTTATGAATACAATAGGCATGAATGCCTATTTGTTTAGTGAGGTATCTCACTTAGCCCGTGCGGCTGTTTCCCTCCTTGCAGTGCTTTGTGAGGAGGCAAAGGAGGAATTAAGAGAAGTGTAAAACTACACAGATTGCCACGCTAACCTAAGAAGGCTATCTCGTAATGCCGGATTAGGGATTACGGTAGGGAAAATGTTTTGAAAATTTGCTCGCAACACTTTCTATCACTTCGTTTGCTGGCAGTTTCCAGTCGGCATTAATGTTTATAGCGTATTTCCAAAGTAGTGCGCCATCAACACCGTTTTTTAGCAGGCAGTCGGTTTTTATACGGTATGTTCTTGAGGCATTACCAGGTATTTGAGGCAAATTATCATTTAAATCAGAGTTGCCCCAGTTAAGCCTGTCCAAAACATCTTGCGCTATTGCAAGCCCAAAGGGTTCTAAGTTTGCCAAAAAACGTTCTTTCTCTACACTGGCATATACCACAGCATCAACGCCTAATTTTTTACACAATTCCTGCGACATTGTTGTGTCTAATACCAAATACTGCAAGCCTTCTTCCTTTAGCAATTGGTTTGTTTTTTCGATGGACTGTATTTCTATTTTTATATCTTTTTTGTTTGTGCCTGATTGGCGTATAATACGAGTGTATAAACTTTTTTGAAAAGCAGCCGCCTCGGCATACCGTAGTTTTTCAATATCATTTGGGGTCAATTTTTTTGGCACTTTCCCTGTATATACTACCCTAAAAGGAAGTATCGCTATTTGCTTGTGCTGGCTTGTTTTTGCATCAAAACTGGACGAGGTGAATTTTGTGCCTGCACAAGAAACAAGTACTATTAAAACAAAAAAGGCACAGTATAGTTTGTTCATACGCTACTTAGTTGTTACAAAAATACAGTTTTCATACGTTTTCAACTTCAAACCATCTGTTGCCATTTTTTTGATGGCTTATTTTTACCGAAATATAGTGTTGGGGTAGTAGAGCCTCTACCACATTAGGCCACTCTATCAGGCAAATGTTCCCGCTGTCTATGTATTCTTCAAAACCAATATCATACACTTCTGCAACATCTTTTAGCCTATAACAATCAAAGTGATAAACATCTTCAGTATTACTTATTGAGTACACATTTACCAAGCCAAATGTAGGGCTTGAAACCGTATTAACTATACCTAATTGCTTGCAAATCTCTTTTATAAGGGTTGTTTTTCCTGCGCCTAAATCACCGCTAAAAGTAACTACTTTTTGCTGTTTTAATAACTGTATAAGGTGCTTAGCAATAGGGGCTAAATCAGCCTCCGATTTGGCTAAAAACTCCATCTATTTTGGCGATAGTGTTATTACGGGGCATAGCATTTCCTCTAAGCTAATGCCGCCGTGCTGAAATGTGCCTTTATAGTAGTTTACATAGTAATTGTAGTTGTTAGGGTAGGCAAAAAAGCTATAACTATCAGCAAATACAAACGATGAGCTAACGTGCAGTTTTGGCAAAAAAGCATCCTCGGGTTTGCGTACCTCAAACACTTCTTTTTTATCGTAATTAAGGTTTTTACCTTGTTTGTAACGTAAATTGGTATTGGTATTACGGTCGCCAATAATTTTTACAGGGTCTTTTACTCTTATAGATCCGTGGTCTGTTGTTATAACCAAACGCCCGCCTTTTTCGGCTATTTTCTTTAAAGTTTCAAATAGTGGAGAATGCTCAAACCATGATTTTGTTACCGAGCGATACGCCGCTTCATCTTCGCTCAACTCACGCATTAGGCTCACATCAGTACGGGCATGGCTTAGTGCATCAATAAAATTGTACACTATTACGTTTAGCTTATTATTAAATTTGTTTAAAATATTTTCGGCTAACTCTTTACCTGCGTTTAGGTTGGTTACTTTGGTATAGCTTGTTTTTATGTCTAAGCGAAGGCGTTTTAAATAATCGTTCAAAAAATCTTCTTCGTATAGGTTTTTGCCGCCCTCGTCCTCATCATTACTCCACTTGTTTGGAAAGCGTTTTTCCATTTCGCTGGGCAATAAACCAGAGAATATACTATTACGTGCATACTGTGTAGTAGTGGGTAAAATGCTTAAATATAGGTCTTCATCATCTACCCTAAAATACTCGTTTAATACCGGCTGAATAACTTTCCATTGGTCGTACCGCAGGTTGTCTAATAAAAGCATGAACACTGGCTGCTCCCCCTCTATTAGTGGCAGTACTTTTTTGCGTAATAAAGTATTGCTCATTATCGGTTTTTTGTCCTCGTCTGTTTCTCTTAAAAGGTGAATGTAGTTGCTTTTTATAAACTTGGTAAAGTTATGGTTAGCATCTGTTTTTTGGGTATTTAATACTTCTTTCATGCCTTCTTCCTCTGCATCGGTCAACTCCAACTCCCAATATACCAACTTTTTATACATTTCTTTCCACTCATCAAAACTCATATCATCCATTAATGCCATGCTCAAGGTTCTAAACTCTTGCTGGTAACTCATAGTTGTTTTTTCACTTACCAATCGCTTATTATCAATAAGTTTTTTTATAGAAAGTAGTATTTGATTAGGGTTGACGGGTTTTATTAAATAGTCGGCTATTTTGCCCCCAATAGCATCCTCCATTATATGCTCCTCCTCGCTTTTGGTTATCATCACCACGGGTACACTTGGCATTAGTGTTTTTATTTGGCTTAGGGCTTCTAAGCCACTAATACCTGGCATATTTTCATCTAAAAAAATAATATCAAAGGGGGTGTTTTTTGCTTCTTCAATAGCATCTAACCCATTGGTTACTGTGGTAACATGGTACCCTTTTGCAGTAAGAAACATTATATGGGGTTTCAACACATCTATCTCATCATCAGCCCAAAGAATTTTTATTGTACTCATCCAATTGTATTTTTTGCAAAGTAACCAATAATCGTGCTGTTTTATTGTGTAAGGAGTATTTATAAATTGGGAGTACCATTTTTACTTAACGGTGATAAAGATACCGTGCCGCTTAGGCATTTTCTTGCAGCAGGCTTCAATCTGCTGCAATTCATAGCCTTAACAAAAATTTTATGTATAGAATGGGCATTCATGCCTATTCTGTCTTTTTTAATAGGGTAGCCACATAGATACTAAATCAAGTTAAGCAAAGGCAATAGCACACCGCCAAGAACTAATAATAACACTGATATTATGCTGCTCTAAGGCTTAGTATATACTAAGAAACACATAGGCAAAAGGCATTACTAAAATAAAAGAATCGAAACGGTCTAAAATGCCGCCATGCCCAGGTAAAATTGTGCCACTATCTTTTATATTCCACTGCCGTTTAAACATAGATTCTACCAAATCGCCTAATATGCCTGTAACGCATACTAAAGCGGCAAAAATTAAAAAATTTACTTGACTTATAGGATACTCTGGGCTGTATATAAACCAAGCAACACCCGTAGTTATCAAAATGCCGCCTACTGTACCTTCGATAGTTTTTTTTGGTGAAATACGAGTAAACAAGGGCGTTTTACCAAAAGCCCTGCCTGTGAGATATGCAAATGTATCATTACTCCAAATAAATAGTAAAACCACAAGTAGTAAGGGCATTGCGCTTGAGTTTTCTACTGCATACTGTGTGCTTATTGTGGTAGCTAAAGCAAAAGGCAATGAAACATAGCCCACTGCAAACCATAGCTTACTTATACACTCAAGAGGGGTTTTTTGGGTTGAAAAAAGCTCTATCACTAAAGGAATGAATAGTAATAGAATAGTAGGGGCTAAAATATAATTAACAGGAAAAGAGTGTACTATCTCTTCAGCATTTAAGCGTTGTAATAGCTGTATAAATAGGACATATAATAAAGAACTCCATACGGTATAAAAAACTTTTTTAGCAGCACCAATATGTGGAATACCATGCCCTATGAACTCCCAAACGCCAATAGCTTGCACTATTAAAAACAACTCAAAAACAAACTGAAAGTATATAGCCCCCACAATAACAGCTATAAACACAGTACCCGTAATAATGCGTTGCCAAAAATTACTCATAAGGGGAGATTATATTTTACTATTTCAAGTGCTTCCAAAGCATCCTCTTTGTTGCAAAATAGTTCTACCTCGCCAAAACTAAGGTACGATGAGTCTTGCTTATCTATTAACACTGCTTTTATGCCCTTACTTTCAAGTGCAGTAAGCACTATATGGGCTTTTTGCCTATTGCCTGTTGTAATTAGTTTTACCCAGTCTTTTTCCATAACAATTTTATTCTACTTCTGTGTTTTCGTCTATTTGTTCGGCAGGGTGGTATTGCTTAGTGGTTTTATAAAACAGATATATTGCCCCTGTTAGTACCAAAGCACTTATAGCAGTTATTAGTGCTGGATATTGATAATCCATTGCTAAAACTTCAACATCGGGGTTTTTTTCTGCTAAAAAGGCAAATGAAATGGTGATGCCATTATTTATAAAATGCGCCCAAATAGCTATCATAATATTACCGCTCCAATAATATATATAGCCAAAAATAACACCCATAAAAACCATAGCAAAAAAACTATAATACTGTAAGTGCATTCCCGCAAATAGTAACGCTACTATAACAATTGCCAAGTGTATATTTTCTTTAAAAAAGCGATAAAACAATTGCATAAATGCCCCACGAAACAACAACTCCTCTCCCACTGCGGGTATAATAGCCATAACAAACAGGTTAATAAACAAAATCCCAATTGAGGGGGCTTTTAAGAAAGCCATATTAAAACCGTTATTAGTCTCTTGTAGTTTTTTTGCTGCCTCTTCCATGCCTATGGGTAGGGGCAATTGCTGATTAAGGTAAAGAATAAACGATAGTACTGGTATGGCTGATAATGCTATAACAACCGTTAAACCCAATAGTTTTATGGGTGGAAACACACCTCTAAAACCAAAAAAAGGAGCTAATTTTTCATTCGCAAAAAAACGAGTAAATACCAACGCTGTAACTATAAAAGAGCCTATTGATGCTACCGCTTGAAATATTTTATACCCCATAATGGTATGAGCATCCAAGTTGCCATAGTCAATAACAGTCATATCTAGTGGTATAGTAACGCCCGCTACCCAAGCCGTTATTTGTATACCCATGAATACTGATAGCACGGCAAATACCAAATACAGACCAATAAGGGTGAGTAAATGTAAAAATGATTTTAAAACAGGGTTTACACCTAATAAGGGGTTCTTTTCTTCCATTAAAGCAGTAAATTTGCAAATTAACGCTATTTAAAGCGAAAGTGGTAAAAATACGAAATATAGAGTTGGGAGAATTCCCCATATTGTTAGCTCCTATGGAAGATGTGAGCGACCCGCCGTTTAGGTATGTGTGCAAGCAAAATGGTGCTGACCTTATGTATACCGAGTTTGTGAGCAGCGAAGGGCTAATTCGCCATGCGGCAAAAAGCAGGAAAAAACTTGACATTTTTGAGTATGAACACCCAATGGGCATACAGCTTTTTGGTAGTAGTATTGAAAGTATGCGCGAAGCTACTGAAATTGCTACGGCTGCCAAGCCCGACCTTATTGATATAAACTACGGCTGCCCTGTGAAGCAGGTGGCTTGCCGTGGAGCGGGGGCTGCGCTTTTGCAAGACATTCCTAAAATGATAGAGATGACCAAAGCGGTGATTAATGCTACACACCTGCCCGTTACCGTAAAAACCCGCTTGGGGTGGGATGATACTACTAAAAATGTGGGCGAAGTAGCCCAACGCCTCCAAGATATTGGGGTAGCAGCTTTAACCATACATGGGCGCACCCGCAAACAGCTATATAAAGGGGGGGCGGACTGGACACTGATAGGCGAGATAAAAAAAGATAAAAATATTACCCTGCCCATATTTGGAAATGGTGATGTGGACAGCCCACAAAAAGCCTTAGAAATGAGAAACACTTATGGTGTTGATGGAATAATGATTGGGCGAGCGGCAATAGGTTATCCATGGATTTTTAGGGAGGTGAAACACTTTTTGAAAACAGGAGAGTTATTAGCCAAACCTACACTAAACGAAAGGGTGGATACCTGCAAAACTCATTTCTTAAAATCTATTGAGTGGAAAGGTGAAAAAACAGGCGTTTTTGAAATGCGCCGCCATTACACTAATTATTTTAAAGGGTACGACCACTTCAAGCCCTTTAGAACAAAGCTGGTTACCTTAGAAGATATTGATGAGATTTTAGGGGTTTTAGAAATAATACGCGAAACTTATAGCGAAGAAGTATTGGTTTGATCATAGGCTTCAAACTTTGCTTTCTTTTTTACCTCTGATGGGTTAATACCAAAATACTGTTTGTAGCAGTTAGAAAAATATGAAAGGCTATTAAACCCTACCATACTGGCTATTTCTGATAAAAAACCCGCCCCTTGTTCTATAAGTTGCTTGGCACGTTCTAAACGGTAATCACGCACAAGGTTTGTAGCCGTTTTACCCGTTATGGCTTTTATTTTCTTTTGTACTGCGCTGCGGCTATACCCCATTTCTCGCACAAAATCTTCAACAGAGAAATCAAACTTATCAATGTTTTTCTCCATTATAGTATATATTTTCTTGATGAATAAATCATCTTTACTTTCCACTTTAAGTTTTTCGGGTATAATGGGTGTGCGACGTAATTTTTTACGCACTTCAATCAAATTGGTGGCTCGCAGTACCAACTCATCCACATTAAACGGTTTGGTTATATAATCATCAGCCCCAATCTTTAAGCCTTGCAGCTTACTATCCATCATGGTTTTGGCGGTAAGTAGTATAACGGGTATATGACCTGTTAATGGGTTTGTTTTTAAACGCTCAAGCAATTCAAAGCCGTCCATTTCAGGCATTAAAATATCTGACACAACAATATCAGGTTGAACATCAAAAGCCATGTCTAAACCCACTTTTCCGTTTTCAGCCTCAAAAACTTTAAACTTACTTAGCTTAAAAATTTCAGCAATATTTTCACGAATATCTTGTTCGTCTTCTACTATTAGTACCTTGTTCATAAACTTATATGGGTAGTGTTATATGTATTGTAGTTCCTTTATTCAATTGGCTATTTAAAACAATCTCCCCACTGTGCATATCAACAAACTGCTTCACAATTACCAACCCTAAACCTGTACCAGGTATAGTAAGTACGTTGCCTCCTCTATAAAACGATTGAAAGAGGTATTGTATGTCTTTTTTTGCAATACCAATACCATAATCCTTAATTATAAGAACAACATCTTTTTTGTCAAATTTAATGTTTAATTCAGGATTTTTGCTACCCTTCGAGTATTTTAACGCATTTGACACTAAATTTCTAAGTATATGGGTAAGCAGCAGGCGGTCTATTTTTACGGCTCTACCCTTGCCCTCAAAGTTCACTGCTACACTTCTTTGGTCTTCAATATGCGTCTCAAAATATTCAATAAAAAAGGTTTCAATAAAACTTTTTAAATCTACTATCTCTGGTAAAAACGTAATTTTTCCAGTGTCCATTCCGCCTAATAATAACACGCCCGATATAAGGTCGTTTATTCTATTTACTTGTGTGCCTATTCTTTCAAAGTGTGTACTTAAACGCTCTTTGGTTTCAGATTTTCTTAGTGCGGGAAGGTATTTTAGAACAAGGTCGGAGCTTGATTTTATAGAGGTTAATGGGGTGCGAAACTCATGCGATATCATATTGATAAGGTTGGTTCTAAGCTCTATTAAATGGCGTTCTTTTTCTAAGGCGTTTAGTATTTCCTCTTCAGCCTTTTTTTGGTTATTAATATCACGAGTAGCCGTTTGTACTAAGGGTCTTGCACCCGATTCTTTTGATTGTTGTTGAAGATTGGCAATAGTTTCTACCCATACATAATGCCCCTTACGGTGTTTTATTCTGTACCTAACAAAACCAGGAAGAACTCCCTTTAATAATTGCTGAAAACTATCTTTTAAAAATTCTACATCATTAGGATGAATACAATCCCAAGCCACTTGATTTAGCAAAAGTTTTGGCGAGTATCCAAATGTATCTTTTGCTGATGGAGATATATACACAAACTTACTATCAAGGTCTTGCAGGCAAACAATGTCTTTTGTGTTTTCTGATATTAGTCTATATCGCTCTTCACTTTCATGAAGTTGGGTAATGGCAATTTTTTTACTATTGATATCGAATATAGAACCTGAAATTCCAGTCAGTTTATAGTCGGAGTTATACATACCACGCATCGATAACTCTACCCAATAGGAGGTTTTATCCTTGCCTACTATTTGAAGCTCTAATCTGCCTGGCCAAGCCTGCTTATTACGAATTTGTTGTATTGCCGCCTCAAAAATAACGGTATCGTTTTTCACAATATAGCTGGCTAATTTTTTGCCAATGCTCGCTTTGGTTGTTTTGCCAATCAATGTTTTCCATGAGTTATTTAAAAAAGTGATTTTTCCTTCTTCATCCGTTTCAAAAACAACTTCTTTGAGCCCGTTTACCAACCGCTGATAGTGTTCCTCTTGGCGGCGAATTTTTAATTCAAATGTTTTCTCGGTAGTAACATCTGCTACTGAGCCACTATTTTTTAGCACATTACCATCATCGTCATAGGTAAGTGATAGGTTGCCTCTTAGCCAAATGTATTTGCCTGTTTTGTGTTTCGCTATGGTTTCAAACTCAAAGCGGGTCATTTTCTTTTCCATGGCAGCTACCACCTTCTGCTCAAGCAGTTCGGTCTCTTCGGTTTTTAATAGCTGTTTTATGGCTAATGTAGATTGGGGGAAGGTTACCTCTGTATATCCAAAAAGCTGATATAACTGTGGTGATATATAAAAACTATTTGCCTGATAATCTACTGCCCATAAACCATCGCTAGAACCTTTAATGGCACTTTCAAGTTGTTGGTTTTTATATGAAAGCTCTTCGGTTAGGCTATTTATTTTTATGTGGGCACCTATATTTTGTGCTAACGATTTTAGTGCCTTTTTCTCCGAAGAGCTCCATTCACGTTCGTTTTCAGTGTCTTCAAAACCAATATATCCCCACAGGTTATTGTTTTTAAAAATAGGAATTTTTAAGAGGGATAAAACATCAAGTCTGTTTAAAATATTTTTAATTTCTTTACCTACTTTGGTGCGAGGCGATATGGCTACTGTTTTCCCTGCATTAAGCTGCTCTAATACTTCAAAAAAACTGTTATAGGTAAATTTTTTATAGAGAGCAAAGTACTCGTTGTTTAATGCTGGCTTGCTCAACCATGCGTACATTCGCTCCACATATAGCTCGTTTCTTTCAACCACTATTTTAGAAATATAGCAACGGTTTATATCCATTGCTTTGCCAATAATTGCCAAAACAGTTGGGGCAACAGCATCTGACTCGGTACTGCTAAAAAGTATTTCGGTACACGCCGAAATGGCTTTTAGCAAACGTGTTTCTATTAATTCATTTTTTTTCGATTTTGAAATATCATTAAAGGTAATAATAAGTTCAGTTTCTGGCTTACTGCCTTCGTAAGGGGCTACTTTTATATGGGCAATGTATTCATCCTGATTATCATCAACAAAAATGGTATGCCCCTCCCAGAGTTTATTTTTAGTTACGGCATCTATAATCTCGGTAAATGTGTTGGGGTTTTCAAAAACACTTTCCAGCCCTCCATTTTTACTTAATGACTTTACGGTGTGGCTGGTGAGTGAAATAAGTGATGGAGACAGGCTATACACAACACCGCTTACACTCGCTATTAAGTAGGTGTCGCTATTTGCAATTGCATTTTTGCTAACACGGGTTTTATTTCTTTTTTCACTTTGTTCTTCCGCTCTCATTCAGCATCCAAATTAGCATCAAAACTATAGAGATACAAGCATAAGTGTTTTAAAAAATTTTATTTCTCGCGATGTAAGACCTTCAATTATATTTGCAGCATTGAAACTTATTAGAAACAATATACCCAATGCAATAACGGCACTAAACCTGTTTTTTGGGATGCTGGGCATATATTTAGCTTTTAAGCATCAGTTGGTAGCGGCATCGTTTTGTGTTGTGGGTGCTGCCATTGCCGATTTTTTTGACGGTATGGTTGCTCGCTTATTAAAAAGCGATACTAAAATAGGCAAAGATTTAGACTCGCTGGCAGACTTGGTAAGTTTTGGGGCAACGCCCGTGTTTATCTATATCAATTTATATTTAACCCATTGGTCTTTTGGTGCTAAAATAGACCCGCTAACGTACACTGCCACCATAGGCGAATTGGCAAATAACTACTGGGCAATACTGCCTACATTTTTGATAGTTATTTTTTCGGCAATTCGTTTAGCTATTTTTAATAATGATACCCGACAAACTACCTCGTTTATAGGATTGCCAACACCAGCAAACGGGCTATTAATTATTTCTTTTGCGCTAATAGCCCACCTGCAACCCCAGTACTTTCCCGTATGGCTAATACAGCCTTGGTTTATGGTCGTATTTTCTGTTGTTTCATCGTTTTTGTTGGTAGCACCATTGCCCTTGTTTGCACTAAAATTTAAACAATGGGGATTTAAAGGAAATGAGGTGCGCTATTTATTTTTACTCACATCTGCCATACTTTTAGCAGTATTGCAATTTGTAGCCATACCTTTGATATTAATTTTATATATACTTTTATCGCTTATACTAAACTTCGCAAAAAAATAGACCATGAAATTTATAGCTGAAATAAACGTAATGCCACATAAAAACTTGTTAGACCCTCAAGGCAAAGCCGTAAGCGGCGGCATACAATCTTTAGGATTAAATGGAGTGGAAAATGTGCGCGTAGGCAAACGTATAACCCTTGAAATAGCTGCCGACACTGCCGATGAAGCCCATAAACAAGCTGAAATTGCTTGCAAAAAATTATTGGTTAATCCCGTAATGGAATCTTATGAAATAGGCATACACGCCTTGTAGTACTTCCGTTTTCAAGTTTTTTTTAAGTACTATTGGCAAAGGTTTTGCCTTCTTTAATATATTGTAGTATGAAAAAACAATTTGCTATACTAATGCTCCTTTTTTTAGTGGTTACATTTATAAAAGCACAAAATATTGAGTATGCCCGTAAAACTATTAATACACTCTGCAGCCCCAATTTTCATGGGCGAGGGTATGTAAGCGGTGGCGATGCAAAAGCAGCTTCGTTTATATATAGCGAATTTAAAAAACTGGACAATATAAAAGTTCAATATCAAAATTTTAATCTCACGGTAAATACCTTCCCAAAATCTATGACGGTAAAGGTAGCGGGCAATACACTAAAACCTGGTATAGATTTTTTGGTAGACCCCAATTGCCCCCGAGTGAGTAATAGAAAGTATAACCTGATATGGCTTACCTACGATATTCTGGAAACGGAAGAAAAATTTAAAGCATTTGTAAAGAAAAAAAAGGCGGCTTACAATTACTTTATCGTGATTGATACATTGCCCGTAAATGATAAAGAGGCAAAAAAACGAGCACAGCAATATATCACCTTAGTCCCTGCGCTGGGAGTAATACACCTTACCAATAGTAAGCTAACATGGTCTGTGGGACACAAGCAAGGGCGAGTGGCAGAACTTACTATAAAACAGGACAAGCTACCCAAAGGCACAAAAAAAATAAGGGTGCATATTGATGCAAAACTTACCCAAAACTACCTTACCCAAAATGTAATTGGATTTATTAAAGGAAGTGAACAGCCCGATAGCATTATAGCCCTTACTGCCCACTACGATCACTTAGGGCGTATGGGCAAAAACACCTATTTCCCTGGTGCAAATGATAATGCAAGTGGCACAGCTATGCTGCTTGATATGGCAAACTATTACAGCCAACACCCGCCTAAGTTTTCTATACTATTTATAGCATTTGCGGCAGAGGAAGCAGGGCTTGTAGGCAGTAACTACTATGTAAACGCCGACCCTAAATACCCGCTATACAAAATGAAATTCTTAATTAATATGGATTTGATGGCAACGGGGGGCAAGGGTTTAATGGCAGTAAACGGGCTGGTATTTGAAGAAGAATACAAGGCGTTGGTAACCATTAATAACGACAAAAAATACTTGCCCAATATACAAGCAAGAGGGAAAGCTGCTAATAGCGACCATTACTGGTTTACCGAAAAGGGGGTACACTGTTTCTTTTTCTATTTAATGGGAGATTTCCCTAATTACCACGACCCAGGGGATAAAGCAGATATTGTTCCTCTAACAGAGTATGAAGATAGTTTTAAGCTAATTAGAGATTTTATAGATTACTTGCAGGGCACTAAATAAAAAAAGCAAGAGCTTTCCGAGTATCTACCTTTGAAGTAACACTACCGAAACTCAATAATATACTTTTGAAGACCATATAGAAACAGTGTTTTTGTACGACTTGGGCAGCTTAAAAGCACAAAGGCTAAACAATTGAAATGAATTAAGCGTCCGTAACATTTGTATAACGGTGGGGCTATATTTAGCAATTATATTAATTTTTCTTGACTACGCCTGTTCAATATGTTACATTTACTGTACTCACTAAGCACAAAAGTACTATGGAAGAAATATTAAGAAAGACAATTCCGTTTATTGAGCCTGAGCTTTTAGAAGATATTAAGCAACTTGCATTTAAAAAAACATTCCCTGCGGGTACATCAATATTAGAGGATGGTGATTATATTAAAGTGATACCGCTGGTAATTAGTGGAAAGGTGAAAGTGTTTAAAGAATCTAACGAAAAGGAGCTTTTGCTCTATTATATCTGCCCTAATGAAAGTTGCTATATGTCTATGACCGCCTGCCTGCTAAACGAAACCAGCAAGGTAAAAGCCGTTACAGAAGAGGAAACCACCGCTTTATTAATACAAACCCAGCACGTTACCCAGTGGATGAGGAAATACCCCTCGTGGACTAACTTTGTCATTAACCTTTCAAAAACTCGGTTTCTCGAACTTTTAAATACGATTGAACAAATATCATTCGGGAAACTGGATAACAGGCTAATTAGTTACTTAACTGAAAAAGCAAAGGCTAATGCGTCCTCACAACTAAAAATAACACACCAGCAAATAGCAAATGAACTGGGTAGTGCCAGAGAAGTAGTATCAAGATTGTTGAAAAAACTGGAACAAGATGGAAGGGTATTATTATCCAGAGGGGTTATAGATGTTTCACACCTTGAGTAGTTTTTCAAGGCAGAAGGTTATTTTTTATTTTATTTATGGAGTATATTTTTCTTACTATTTTATGGGTTTTATACTACGGTATTCACAGTGTTTTAGCCTTAACACAAACAAAACTGTTTGTTAAACGTAAAGCCCCGCAGTATTTCAGGTTTTACAGGTTGTTTTATAGCAGCGTTGCAGTTGTTACGCTTATTCCCGTTCTTTTGTACTTAAAAAGGCTAAACAGCCCGTACCTTTTTCAGGCTAATAATGCAATAATTTTGATAGGTTATATAGTGCTAATTTCAGGTTTGGTATTGGGTTTTGCCGCTTTAAAAACCTATAAATACAGTGATTTTTTGGGGCTTGAACAGCTTAAAAATACAGCGGGGAAAGAAATGGTGGGCAGGCTAAATAGTACTGGTTTAAATAAATACACTCGGCATCCATTATATTTTTCGGTACTATTACTAATTTGGGGGTTGTGGTTGCTTTTTCCTACCGTTAGTATGCTTATTACCAATAGCGTTACCTGCATTTACCTTATTATTGGCATAAAATTAGAAGAACAAAAACTGGTAGTAGAGTTTGGCAAAGAGTATAAAGAATATCAAAACAATGTACCTATGCTTATCCCTTTTAAGTTAAAGAAATGAACGGATAGCTATAAAATATACAAAAACGAAGTGCGACATTTCATTGCGGAAAATATTTTGCTGTTAGCCATTAGCTTTTAGCACTTCGTCATTGCGAGTTTGCCTTTTTAAAACTTTATGTATAAAATAGGCATAAATGCCTATTTTGTCTTTGCTGTTGCATAACCACCAATGTATTGCAGCTTTTACCTGTACCACAATTTGGCTTCCCCTTGAGGGGAAGGGTGCTTATTTAGATTGTACCTACTTTTAAAGTTTGACTAATGTGTACAGCGTCCCTCTCTTTTAGGAAAAAAAAGAAAAAAACGTAATAGAAAGGCATTATTATCATGTAATATTTACTTACACGGCTTTTAAAGTATTAAATTTGATAACTACCTCGCCAACAGCTATGAAGAGATTATTCTCCATATTATTTTTTATAAGCGCATTTACTATGCTAAAAGCGCAAGACAGCCTAAGGTATAAACAGGCTAATTATTATCACGATAGTGCGCAATCGGCATTTCAGCTAAAAAACTATGACACCGCTTGCAAGTATGCCAATTTGCACCTTGATTTGGAGCTTAGTTTCAACTTGCCAAGGCAAGTACCTGTTGTAGAGTCATACATTACTAAAGCCTTTTGCGAGTTTAGGGCGGGGCGGTATAGAAACTCAATAGAAGTATATAACAAGGGATTGAAATGGGTGGATAAAAATGCTTCTGCGGCTTTCTCCAATTCATTTTTTAAGTTTATTGATATTTGCTATATACTGATGGAATCTAAAGATTCTGTTTTTTACCAATATAGTGATAAGGACTATCGTAAATCATTTACTTTTAGAGTAGAAAAAATACTGTGGCAAAAGGGCGCAAAGTTTCGGGTAAAACTTAATGCTGGCTTAAACGATGGTGTGGTTAACGGTGCAGTCTCATTGCCCATAAGCCTTTCGACAAAAGAAGGCGAGAAAGAAAGAAAGTTTCAGATAGGTAAAGGAGAAATTGTAAAAGTAAATGCGTGGACTTCTGAAGCCGAATTAGAAGTGTATGATGAAAAGGATACTCTTAATTGGGTTCGTGAAGGCGACTTGGTGGAAACAAGAATACTAAGCAAGTTTAAAAACGAGAGCACTATTTATAAACTATTGGCAAATGATGTTTCATTTAGAAATAATGAAAGAAAGAGATTTGTAAACCCACGCTATATAATCCATTATGATAGCAAGATTTTTCAAGAATTGATGCTATTGCTAATGGCGAAACAGGTTAGAGAAACGGAAGAGTTTACACGTGAAGGAGATACGTTTTTAAACCCTGCTAAAGAAGGGCAAAACAGAGGAAAATCTATACACGATTTGTTTTTAGAACCCGATACCAGCGATATACATGATTTTTTAGGATTTGTACACGGTTTCCCTCGCAAATATATGGGTAAAGACTATAAGGTAAATGAAACCTATGCCACATGGTTGTTAAACAATTCCCCCTCTACTCCCACTGTTATTTTAGATAGCCTTTTATTAGAAAGCAATGTGGGCAGACAAATGGCTATTTTAGCGTTTAATAAGGTAGATTTAAGGAAAGCATTTTATGAAACGTGGGCAGATAAGGCAAAAGAATTTGCTGAAAAACAAAAATTTAAGCGGGCAAACAAAACCACAAAACTTATTCTGCTTTCAGCAAGTTTTCTTAACAGTGATAGCATACGTGCCTATGGATATTTTCATACAGGTAAGGTTTTTAAAACGCAAAACCGATACCATCAGGCAATTAAATATTTCGACTCATCGGCAGTCCTTTATTTAAAACTGGGCGACACGGTAGAGTATGCCCGTGCTGTTTATAAAAAAGGGGTAAGTTATGGCAACTGGGCAAAATATAAATTAGCCATTAACAATTATGATAAAGCCGAAAAAATTCTCAAAATAAAAATTAACAATAGTGATAACTATGATGAGAACAAACTATTAGCCCATATACTTTGGGATAAAGGATATAATACGGCAGAAAAAGGAGACAATATAACCGCCATAAAAACCTATAACGAAGCCGAGAAAATACTGAATAGGATAGGGGGCTCTAAACACGACAGAGCAATACTGCGCCGCAATATTGCCGCCGTATTAAAAAAACAAGGACAGTATGAAAAAGCAATAAAAAACTACAAAAAAGCAAGACTATTGTTTTATGGTGCGGGATACAGTGCCAAATATGCCCGTGCTTTTGATGATTTGGCAGACACCTATTTTAAAATGGGAAAATACCGTAAGGCAATTAAACTATTTGCTGATGCGTATGATTTAAAAATATCGTTGGACGATAAATCGGGGGCGGGTTTTTCAAAATCTAATATTGGACAAGCATTTTGGAATTTAGGAAATTACGATAGTGCAATAATATTGCACAGGCAAGCAGTGGTATTACGCAAAGCAGGAAACGATATTGTAGGAACTGCCTACTCGTATGAAAAAATTGCCGACCTATGGAAAGAGACGGGAGACCTTGATAGTGCTTTGCATTTCTATCAAATATCAGAAAAACTATATATTGCTAATAATGATACTACGG
Organism: uncultured Burkholderiales bacterium; assembly: GCA_964584305.1. Taxonomy (GTDB): domain Bacteria; phylum Bacteroidota; class Bacteroidia; order UBA8524; family UBA8524; genus SB11. Next base: position 139,618 of record CAZOZL010000001.1, on the reverse strand, counting down.
ATAAGTTGGCAGAAATCACACAATCGGTAGGCACGCTGTACTATGATTTAAAAAACTACGACAAAGCAATACAATACTATACCCGTGCATTAAAATTATACGAAGCTATTGATAATGGTGTTGGCATTGCCAATGGCTTGTACAACTTGGGCTTGTGTTATTATAACATAAAATCATACACTGCTGCCGAAGAGTATCTGCAAAAAGCCAAAACCAAATACGAGCAAATGGAGGATAAAGAAAGCATAATGTACTCGCTTATCAATCTATCGCTTATCCAATGGGTGGGTGCAAATAATTTTCAAAAAGCAGAGAAATTAATGACAAAGGCATTGGTTCTTGCAAAACAAAGTAATAGCCTCACTAATCAGGGATATGCTTTTAACCAAATTGGGGTACTAAAGAAAAACCAAGGGAAATTTGCAATATCAAAACAGTATTTCGACTCATCGTTATTTGCCTATCAAGAGTCAGAAGATTATTCGGGCATGGGCTATACCAATATTAATATTGGGTACTATTATATAGAAAAAGGAGAGTTTGATAAAGCAAGAAGAAAATACTGGCAAGTAGCCAATGAAGCGGTTAAGAAAAAAAACTACCTGCTTGCCTCAAGTGCCTTTAACAGCCTTGCCGATTATTATAATTTAACTGGCGAGTATGATAGTGCTATTTATATAGCCAGCAAAGCACTGGGGCATAATGTAAAGTTAAAAAACGAGTACTTAGAGGCGGGCAACTATATCAGCTTGGGCAATACCTATAATTACTTGGCAAACTATAAAACGGCAGTAACGTTTTATTATAAAGCTGATAGTATATACCAAGCCATAAAAGACCCCTTTAGCAGGGCAACGGTGGTAAATAATATTGGAACTATCTATTTCCACCAAGGCGATTATAGAAATGCGTTACTTCAGTTTAATGAGGTGTATCAAATGCTTACCAAAATTAAATACCAAGGCGATTTTTTGGTATTAGCATTGTCAAACATGGGTGAGGTTTACCTTGAAGACGGACTACTAACTGAAGCTGAAAAATGGCTGACAAAAAGTTTAACTATCGCAAAAAAAACAGAAAACAAACGGGGAGAAACAGGCGCAAGCCTGCTATTGGGTAAGCTAAAATTAAAACAAAAACGCTATGCAGAGGCAAAAACCTATTTGCAAGTAGCATATACTAATTACAGTACAATTGGCGAGAAAGAACGCATTATAGAAGCAAGCACATTTTTAGGTAAACTGTATAACGAAATTAACAAAACAGACTCGGCAGTAAAATACTTAGATGTAGCCATAGCTATTGCAAACCAAACAGGGAATACCCGCTACCAGTGGGAGCCTTTATACCTTTCGTCAACCATAAACTTAAAGCAGCAAGATACCTCCAAAGCAGTTAGTCAACTTAAAGAAGCCGTTGATATTTTAGAGAACATTAAAGGAAAAATAGCGGGTAATAAAAAGAACTTAGTGGGGTTTTCTAAAGCACAAAACAAGTATAAGCTATACCAAGACTTAGTAGCTCTTTTGGTAGCACAAAACAATGTGAAATCGGCTTTTTTCTATCAGGAGAAAGCAAATATTACAGGGCTAATGGAACAAACACGGGGAGACGGTAATGGCACTACCAGAAGCAATGAACTATTGGGCAGACAGGAGGAAGAAACAGTAGCCAAAGAATTTGAACTAAAAATAAACGGTTACTATGCCGCGTTGATAAAAGAAAGAAGCAAGCCCCAAGAAAAACAAAGTGCCGATAAAATAAAAACACTCGAAGGGCTTATTAATGTTAATGAAGCTAATTATCAGCAGTTTTTTGACTCGGCTATAACAGCGACAGGAAACTCTGAAAGCAGTAATTTTTCTACTACAATAAACCCTCGTGATTTAGACGATGCCCGCTTTAGTTTAGATAATAAGGATGCTGTTGTTGAGTATGTGGCTACCAGCAACCAACTATTAATTTTTGTAGCTACCAATAATAGCTTGAACGTGCGAAAGGTAAGCATTAATAAAAAAGAACTAATCACGGTTATTAATAGCTTTAATAAGCAGCTAAAATCGGCTAAAACAGAAAAGGAAATACTATTTAAAAACAGTGCCAAGCTATACCAGCTATTTATATCGCCCATTGCAGATTTATTGGCAGGACACACCCGCTTAGCACTTGTGCCCACTGGCTTTTTGTATCACCTGCCTATACAGGCTTTAGGGGTAGAAAAAAATGGGAAAATGGAGTATTTAATCTCACAATATGATATTACATACATCAACAATATTAAATTTATTTATCAAGCACAGGCAACTCGAAAATCCAAGCTAAGAATAGTGGCTTTTGGCAATGCAGATAAAACCCTTAGCAATGCTGAAAAAGAGGTAAAAAATATTGCAAGTATTTTCCCTAACACTACAATTTTTGTTCAGGATAGTGCCACTGAAGACAAGGCAAAACTAATGATAAACAACTTCAACGTAGTGCATTTTGCAATACACGGGCGGCTAGACCCTATAAATTTTGCCAATAGCTATTTGGCATTAGCACCCAATACAAAAGCGGGCGATGATGGTAAACTAACAATGGACGAAATAAGCCAAATACGTAGCCTTCGCAATATTAAACTGCTGGTACTTTCTGCCTGTAATACCGCTGTTAATGTGGAGAAACACAATGAGTGGTTTAATACCCCTGCTAATGTTTTTATACTAAAAGGGGTAGGTTCTGTTATCGCTTCGCAGTGGCAAGTTCACGATGAGGCAACGGGAGAATTAATGAAACACTTTTATATAAATTTAAAGGCAGGCATGACTTTTTCTTCAGCACTTAAAAAAGCGCAGCTTACCCTATCAAACAGCGAAAAATTCTCACATCCCTACTACTGGAGCGCATTCGAGACTATCGGAAAGTGGTAAAACTTTAAAAATTAGATATTTTATTTTAAAAAATTTGTTGTAGTTTGCAGTTGGGATTTACGTGCCATAGTACAATGGTTACAATAGAGAATATTAAAAAAACTAAAGAGATTACTTTAAAACAGCTGGTTAAAAAAAAGCCCAAGCATATTAACTACCTGTTAGATGCTTTGGAGTTATTAATGTACGAGAATGAGTTGCTTCGCAGGTTAGCCTCCCGTTATTCGCATGACTTGCGCTCGCCTGTAACTAATATTGATATGCTTTTGCAACTGTATGAAAAAGCAGGTTCAAGTTCTGATAAAGAACTGTATATTAATAAAATGGTGAAGTCTATTAAACGTTTACAGTCTGGTTTTGAAGAATTGTCCACCGAAAGAAAGGAGGTACTGCTTCAAGAAGAAGGATTAGGCTACGCTTTTTTAAACGAAGTAATAGATAATGCCAGGGCAAAATTGTCTAAAAATTTAACGCTTAAAACAGATTTTACCGTAGGTAACAAAGTAAAATGCGATGCAAAAACGTTGTTTGAGTGTATTGTATTATTAGTAGAACCATTTGCTGAAAAAAAAGACCCTTATACTATAGAAATAATCGCTGGAAAAAATTGGACTGGCACAGTATTAAATATTATATACCCCGAATTTTTAAACCTACTTAACAAAGGAGAGGCAGAAAACACGCCCTCCTCTTATAAAAACATATTGTCAAGCAATCAGGTCTTGGGGTGGAATTATTATTTTGCCTCTTTGTTTTTAAGAACAGTGGGCGCAACAATAACGGTTAATGAAAGTTTAAACAAGCAAAGTTGTATTCAAGTTTCTTTTACTCAGTAAACCATAACAAAATGATAAAAAATATTTGGATAATTGACGATGACGAGATTTTTCAGTTTACTGCACAAAAGTATTTAGAGCTTAAAAATGCGGCGGAAAAGGCAACCTCGTTTACCAATGGGCATGAAGCCATGAACCACTTGCAGCAAATAGTACACGAACCCGATGACTTGCCCGATGTAATACTATTAGATATTAATATGCCAGTATTTAATGGGTGGCAGTTTATAAAAGAATTTGCCCGAGTACAGGAAGCTGTACAAAAAAAGGTGCTGGTTTACTTAACCACATCATCAATAGACCAAGCTGATTTTGACAAGGCAAAAGGCATAAGCATTATTGCTGGGTATATTGTGAAACCACTTAACGAGGAGAAAATTAACAATATAGTTAACGAGTACAAAGGCTTACAGGCTTCTTAGCTTTCTTATTTGTCCAACCGGCGTTCTGATTCTGCATTTATTGTACCCTCAATTTGGTCAATAATTTGCCCACTATTGCTCATAATCACTTTGTCTATAAACTTGTTTTTGCTGCTTTCTTTCACGTTAATTAATATACTATACAGCCCTTTGCTATAACTTTCTCTAAAACTACCTTCGTGGTAATAGTAACCAAAACTACGGGGTACTAAAAAACTAAACCCGTCTAATGGTTTTCCTTTTAGCCTATTATAGTAGGCGGTGTATCCTTTAGTTGTTTTATTTAGCGGGGCATTACGCAGGTTTAGGTAAAATGTACCCAGCTCTACATTGCTAAATAGGTTGCCATTTTTATTTACATAGTTAGTTATAAACTTAATTTCAAAATCAAGGTTCAATTTTTCATCGTCCTTTTTTTGGTATAAAGTCCACGGCAAATACCATCTGCTGCTGCTCACTCTTGCTTTGGCATAATAAATTTTAATACTATCCAGTTTTAGCTTAAAAAATGAGTTGTTAAAAATATCGTAAACACTATTACTATCCACATCCAGTGAAAAATGGGCAATAATTGCAGTGTCCATTTTCCCTTTGTTGTTTTTAAAAGCACGTACAAAGGTGAAGCCGCTAAACTGCATACCTATTGGGTCGAAGGCACTTTTTATTGAAAGTTGGTCATAGAAAAATAAATGAGTGAGTCCGCTTTTATATTCAGCAGTATATTTTTCGTTTTCGGCATCAATTAGTTTTTTTACTGCTTTTGAACCTGCTGAAACGGCCTGCCCTATCAAGGCCGCAGTTATTAAACCCCTGTCTCTATCTTTTGCTATCCGAGATGATAGCGTGGGTATTTTTTGGCGTTCAAGGTGGGCATAGTTTATCACATTGCTACCTTGTGCAATAGTCATGTCAACGCTTTCTTCTTTCTCTTTTTTTGAAAACTTAGAGACAGCACAACTGGCGAATAAAACAACAATAAGGCTAAGGGCGGTTATTTTTTGCTTTTTCATACTTGGTTAATCCTTTAGGAAGAATAAAAGTAAATACAGTCCCAATTTAGTAAATTTGTGGTTCTTTAAAACATAAACGCTTAGTGCAATTCCAACTTACATCAGAATTTACACCTACGGGAGACCAACCAAAAGCTATAAAACAACTGATAGAGGGGGTAAACAGAGGCGATACTGCCCAAACCCTTTTAGGAGTTACAGGTAGTGGAAAAACCTTTACCATAGCCAATGTGATACAAGAGGTACAGCGTCCTACTCTTATCGTAAGCCACAACAAAACTTTGGTAGCACAACTATATGGAGAGTTTAAGCAGTTTTTTCCTGATAATGCCATAGAGTATTTTGTTTCTTATTACGATTATTACCAACCCGAAGCCTTTTTGCCCACCACCAATACCTATATAGAAAAAGACTTAAACATAAACGAAGAAATTGAGAAACTGCGTATCAAAACGACCGCTTCATTGTTATCAGGAAGGCGAGATGTAATAGTATTAGCCTCTGTATCTTGTATATATGGTGCGGGCAATCCCCACGATATTATGGAGAGTGTGGTACGTATAGAAGTGGGGCAAAAAATATCTCGCAATACTTTATTATACTCTTTAGTAGATGCTTTGTACTCTCGTACTACTGCCGAGTTTAAACGGGGAAATTTCCGTGTAAAAGGCGATACAGTAGATATTTTTGGGGCTTATACCGATGTGGCTTTTAGAGTAGCGTTTTTTGGTAACGAGGTGGAGGGTATTTCTGTTTTCGACCCTACAACGGGACAAACATTAGAGAAACTACCCAATATAGCCATATACCCCGCCAATCTTTTCGTTACTCCAAAAGAACGTCTAACTAACGCTATGCGTATCATACAAGATGATATGGTGGCGCAGGTAGAGTATTTTAAAAGTATAGGCAGGGTTTTAGAAGCCAAACGCATAGAAGACCGCGTAACTTTTGATTTGGAAATGATGCGAGAGTTAGGTTATTGCAGTGGTATAGAAAATTATAGCCGCTATATGGACGGGCGAAAAGCAGGCGACAGACCCTTTTGTTTGATTGATTATTTTCCCGACGATTTTTTGTTGGTAGTTGATGAAAGTCATGTTACTATGCCACAAGTGCGTGCTATGTATGGCGGTGATAGGGCGCGGAAGGTAAACCTTGTTGATTATGGTTTTCGTTTGCCTTCGGCATTGGATAACCGCCCTTTACAGTTTGATGAATTTCGGGGGCTTATAAAGCAGGCGATATATGTGAGTGCCACCCCAGCCGATTTTGAGATAAACGAAAGCGAGGGCGTGGTGGTGGAACAAATTATTCGCCCCACAGGATTGTTAGACCCTGAAATTGAAATTCGCCCTTCTGTAAATCAAGTGGACGACCTTTTGGATGAAATACAAATACGGACAGAAATGGGCGACAGAACCCTTGTAACCACACTTACCAAAAGAATGGCAGAAGAGCTTACCAAGTACATGGCTCGCTTGGGTATAAAATGCCGCTACATACACAGTGAGGTAAAAACACTGGATAGGGTAGAGATATTGCGGGGGCTACGCTTGGGCGAGTTTGATGTGCTGGTAGGCGTAAACCTATTGCGAGAGGGTTTAGACCTTCCCGAAGTCTCTTTTGTGGCTATTTTGGATGCAGATAAGGAAGGCTTTTTGCGCAGCCAACGCTCGTTAACACAAACTATCGGTCGTGCCGCACGAAACGTTAGGGGAAAGGTGATAATGTATGCCGATAAGATGACGAACAGCATGGCAAAAACAATTGAAGAAACAGACCGCCGCCGTGAAAAACAAATGGCACATAATACAAAACATGGCATAACACCTAAAACGGTATTAAAATCGAAAGAGGACATTTTTAAACAAACCAATGTGGCTGATGCAAAAAGCGGTACTATGCAAAAAGCCTATATAGAAAAAGAAGAGGTGAGTATAGCCGCCGACCCTGTGGTACAATACATGACCAAACCCGCACTTGAGCAAACTATAAAAGAAACGGAACGCAGTATGCAAAAAGCAGCTAAAGAACTTGACTTTATGGAAGCCGCCCGCCTGCGCGATGAGATGAGGGAACTAAAAAAATTGATGGAAGAACGGTACGGCGGGTAACAAAACGCCTACTTATCACATCTGACTATGCGTAGGATAAAAATTATAACAGTAAAGAAATAGAAATGAGATTTTTAATAAGTGTATTTACTATTTGTGTGTTTGCCATATCCGCAAGGGCAGAACGGGTGAAGGGCAAGGTTATAGGCTATGCTTCTATTGGTGGTGAGGCGATAATAGAATTGAGTGATAGTGCAAGGGTATTTCCATACGAGCCTGTATATGGCAAGTGGAGGCTGGTGATGTGGGCAGGATATGTAGATACGAGTAATATAACTAATAGCTTAACTGCAACAGCACAAAGCATTGGTTTTGATAATATTGACTTTAGTGAAAAAAGTGTTTTACTAAAAGAAACAGCACTATACCAATCACAAGATTATTATAATCCATTAGACGATAAACGACTGGTAGTGGTATATGCCTATATTCTTGAGGAATCCATTAGAGATAAAAGTAGAATGGAGCAGCAACTTGAAAAAGTGCTAAAAACAAAGAAAAAGAAAAAATGGCAGGCATTTGATGTTTTTAAAACCAATTTTGGTTTTATTGATGCGGTATTAATTCCAAACAAAGTAACACTACATTTTGTTTATGACCAACGCTCACCATTTGGAGGAAACGATTATAGGCTATTAGTTTTTTCAAACACTAAAAACGAAATAATTGCAGTAGCACACGGGGGATACAGAAAGTTAAAGCTAAAAGCTAAATCTCATTTTTCACTGGATAGGAGGGTAGAAATTTATTTTATTAAAAAAATAGATACGCAGCTTCAGCAACAAATAAAAAATAGCTTTATTGAGTCTTATAGGTTTAGAGATTATTAAATTATCCTCGACTACTTTAATTCTTACTCGTATTCATTTAGCTTTTTATCTCGTTGCCCCCGTTCAAACGCTAAATGTATGTCAAAATTTGACTATACATAAAAACTCACGCTAACTATGCTTTGTTTTTTGTGTCTATCACTATGGTTACAGGACCATCGTTTATTAGGCTTACCTGCATATTTGCTCCAAACTCTCCTGTTTCAATCGGGGTTTTTAGTAAGTCATTTAGTTTTTCTATCATTTTTTTATACATGGGAATAGCCGTTTCAGGGCGGGCTGCTTTTATGTATGAGGGACGATTTCCTTTTTTTGTACTGGCGTGCAGGGTAAACTGACTTACTAATAAAAGTTCTCCCTCTATATCCATCAGGCTTTTATTCATTATTCCCTCATCATCATTAAAAATTCTAAGGTTTACCATTTTGTTTGCCAGCCACTCAATATCTTCAATAGTATCTGCCGCTTCAATACCTATCAAAACCACCATACCACAGCCTATTGTGGCATATTGTTGATTTTTTATACTTAGTATAGCTTGGCTTACTCGTTGTACTACTACTTTCATATTATTAAATAAAAAAGTCCATCGCCTCACGGACGATGGACTAACTAATATCATACTACAACTGCTATCTGTTTATAATTTTGGACCTGCTCTTCTTTTTTTAGAAGAATAATACAGTTTATACACCTCTGCCTTGCGTAATTCTTGCTTTACATCAGTAATAGAACCCATTTTTGCCTTAATATCCGATTTTAGTGATATAGCAAACTTGTTCATCTCTTTTGGGTGAATTTGTGCTTTTTCAGTCTCTAAAAATTGAGGAATATCAGCAGAATTTGCTAATTGATCGTTTAACTGAATACGAGTAGCTGTTCCCAGCCTACCATCCATTGGTGCACCCACATATATATAACTTGTTGCCGATTTATGTTCCAGCTTTTCAACTTCAACTGCTTGGGGAGTGTTATTATTTACTTTCAAGGTAACTTCACGCATGGTAGTAGTTACCATAAAAAAGAATAAAAGCATAAATACAATATCAGGTAATGATGCTGTGTTTATAGCTGTTGACCCTTCCGCTTTCTTTTTTCTAAATTTAGCCATTAGTCGCTTCCTCCTGTATTTTTAGGTTCTGCTTCCGAGATTTTTTGCGGGTAAATAGCCTTTATAATACCTTGCTCGTCCTCAGTCAGTTTCTTATAGTTAAGCCCGTATTTTTTTTGTGCTTCCACATCCCTTATCTCTCTATATGCCGTTCTTAAATTATCTTGCACTTGTACATATATATCATACTCTGTACCTCTATCGTTTTGCAAAGAAATTATGGCTCTTTCAGGATTGTCTGACAAGGTTGGGTCTTTGCCATTGTTGGTAATAAACTTTTTTGCAAAGTCTTTCAACTCTGCAATATCCATCAACTCACTTTCTACTAACAATTGGTTGCTAGAGTTAATGCGTATCTCTAATACATTGCGTCGTTTAAAATCGGGCGGTTTTTGGTCTTTATCAGGCAATGGCGGCAATGATGCCCGCAAGCCTGTATCTGTATCCATAGTGGTAGTAACCAAAAAGAATATCAGTAGCAAGAAAGCGATATCAGCCATCGAACCTGCATTTATTTCAGGTGTTGAACGTTTTTTTGATGCCATATTATAGTTGTTTTAACAAACTATTGATACTGCTATAGATATAGGTTAGTACACCTATCACTATTAGTATAAACATTGTATAAATAACGCCGCCTAACAACTTAGATTCGGTAGCGGTATCTACTCCCATCGCTTTGTACTCTCTTGTTACCTCATCACCCGCGAATGCATAGCCAATGCCAAACACTACTAAAAGTACCCCTGCCCCAATTAGCGATTTTATAAAGCCTTTTGGGTTTGCCATAATGGCGAGTATAGGAGAGGCTAAAAATGCGGCAAGTACTACAATCACTATCAAAATTACTGAAAGTGTGATTAATAACGTTACCCCTGAAATTATCTGTGGGTCGGCAATCATTTCCTCTATTGATTTCCCCATAGCGTCCGCCGTAAATATTTTAACAAAACCTACAATAGATGTTATTAAAACAAGGGCATAAAACGCTAAGGTTACTATTCTTTTTATAGGCATTCGTATTCTATTTTAAAGCGTTATAAAATTATTTATTCTTACTCTTCACCATCATATCTATCAATGTGATAGAAGCATCTTCCATAGTGTTCACCATAGAGTCTATTTTGGTAATAATGGCATTATAAAATATTTGAAGTATGATAGCCACAATAAGCCCCGCAACGGTTGTTAAAAGTGCTATTTTAATACCACCCGCCACAACTGCTGGCGAAATATCGCCTGCTGATGCTATATCATCAAAGGCTTTTATCATACCTACTACTGTACCCATAAAACCCAGCATAGGTGCTAAGGCAATAAATAGGCTAAGCCAAACCATTCCTTTTTCCATTTGCCCCATTTGCACAGAACCGTATGAAACTACTGATTTTTCTACCACCTCAATACCTTCATCGGCACGGTCTAAACCTTGGTAAAAAATAGAAGCAATAGGACCACGTGTGCTACGGCAAACTTCTTTTGCTGCATCTACACCGCCTGTATTTAAAGCAGTTTCAACGTTTTCTAAAAACTTATTAGTATTAGTAGTAGAGAACATCAAAGTAATAATTCTTTCGATAGCAATAGCTAAACCAAGAATTAAACAAATTAATACAGGAGTCATCCATTTAACATCCCCTTGTATAAATTTTTGCTTAATTACTTGAAGCCCTGAGGGTTCTGCTGTAGCCACTTCTGGAGCAGCTTCCTCTTTTTCAGCAGGAGCGGCTGGTGGTATCTCTGCTTTATTAGTGTCGGCACTTTCTTCCGTTGCTGCACTATTAGCAGTATCAGCGTCTTCAGCAGTTTGTGCAATTACTGTAGTGGCTTGTGAAAGTATCATTCCAAAAGCGAGTAATAACGAAAATAGTTTTTTCATATAAACAAGTTAAGTTTAATTTTGTTGTAGTTGTGGCAAAAATAGAAAAATTTACTATACCACATATTAAATCACAGTTTTATTTTGATTTTAGTGCATTCTTCTTTCAATCCGCAACGTTTTTAGCTTCTTTTGCTACTTACTTAAACGTATATGGCGAAGATAAAAAAGTCATTTTTCTGTCAGAATTGTGGAGCGCAAGCCCCCAAGTGGATTGGCAAGTGCCCCAGTTGTGGGCAATGGAACACGTATGTGGAAGAAATAATCCAAAAAGATAAGTCTGCCTATAAAAAATTGTATAAAAAAACAGAACACAGCAAAAAGGCTGTTTCTATACCTATACAAAGTGTTGAAGCCCTGAGCGGACACCGTATTCACACGCCTGATAATGAGCTAAACAGAGTTTTGGGAAGTGGTATAATGCCTGGTAGTTTAATACTATTGGGCGGTGAACCAGGTATTGGTAAAAGTACTTTGCTGCTGCAAATGGCATTAAAAGCCAACTTTAAAGTACTATATATAAGCGGTGAAGAAAGTGCCATACAAATAAAAAACCGTGCAGACCGTATTGGCATTGCCAATGAAAACTGTTTTGTATTTACAGAAACATCGCTCGACGATATTTTTACCGCCATAAAAGATATTGAGCCTGATGTGGTAATTGCAGACTCTATACAAACGCTTCACTCATCACTGGTAGATAGCACACCAGGAAGTATTAGCCAAATAAAAGAATGTGCGGGCGAGTTATTGCGTTTTGCCAAAGAAACCCATACCCCCGTTTTTCTTATTGGGCATATTACCAAAGATGGCAGCATTGCAGGTCCTAAAATATTAGAACACATGGTAGATACGGTATTGCAGTTTGAGGGCGACCGCCACAATACCTACCGCTTGTTGCGAACTACTAAAAACAGGTTTGGCTCAACATCAGAATTGGGAATATATGAAATGGTGCAAAGTGGATTGCGGGAAGTGAGCAACCCCAGCGAAATTCTTATCACCCAAAAAGAAGAGAACCTTAGCGGTATTGCTATCTGCGCCTCGTTAGAAGGGGCAAGACCTTTGCTAATAGAAACGCAAGCACTGGTAAGCAGTGCAGTATATGGCACACCACAACGCAATAGCAACGGCTTTGATTTGCGCCGACTGAATATGTTATTGGCGGTTTTAGAAAAACGTTGTGGTTTTAAATTGGGCTTGCAAGATGTGTTTATAAATATAGCGGGCGGGCTAAAAATAGAAGACCCTGGTACGGACTTGGCAATAGTATCAGCCATATTATCATCGTATGAAGATATTAGTATCTCTCCTAAAACAGCATTTGCCGCTGAGGTGGGTTTGAGTGGCGAGATTAGGTCTGTATCACGCATTGAGCAACGTATTTTAGAAGCTGAAAAATTAGGCTTTGACACTATTTTTATATCAAAGTTTAATCAAAAGGGTTTAGACTTAATCAAACCAAAAATAAAAATACAGACGGTGGGAAAAATAGAGGAAGCCTTTGAATTACTTTTTGGCTAAACAATTATGAAACAACGATTAACTATTGTAACACTTGGAGTAAACAATTTAGAAACATCCAATACTTTTTATGAAAAGATATTTGGGTGGAAGAAACTAAGTAGTAGTAACGAGGGGGTCAGTTTTTTTCAGCTTAATGGAATACTATTATCTCTTTATCCTCGTGAAAAGTTGGCAGAGGACGCACAAGTAAGCCATGAAGGAAATGGATTTAAGGCTTTTTCGCTCGCCTATGTTATAAGAAACAAACAAGAGGTAGATGATATTATGAGTACACTTAAAACCAAAGGAGTAAAAATAGTGAAACCACCCGAAGAGGTATTTTGGGGTGGGTATAGCGGCTATATTGCCGATCCTGATAAACAACCTTTGAGAAATAGCCTACAACCCCTACTCACCACTTGACGAAAAGGGAAATGCCGTTGAAACATCTTAATATTACCATTAGCGGGCGGGTGCAAGGCGTTTGGTTTAGAAAACACACCGAAACCAAAGCAATAGAACTGGGCGTACATGGTTTTGTAGCAAACAAAGAAAATGGCAACGTATATGTGGAGGTGGAAGGTGAACCAGCTACTTTGGATACCTTTGTTGCATGGTGCTATATTGGTTCTCCTTTCTCATCCGTAAAAAATGTAAAATGTGAAGAAAGTGAGTTAAAAAATTTTACTCACTTTGAAATAAAGTAACAATGTACGCATCAAACCGTCGTTACGAGGTTTTACTTAGCCCTTTTTTTACCTCACCTCCATTATCAATAAAAAGATGGTAATGTGTATTTTTGCAATATGATAGTAGTTACAGGTGCAGCGGGTTTTATTGGCAGTTGTTTAGTAGGCAAGCTAAATACCGAAGGGTTTAATGATGTGGTTATTGTAGATGATTTTAGCAATGCCGAAAAAAACAAAAACCTTGAAGGCAAAACCTATACTGCCAAGATACACCGCAACGAGCTGGAACAATGGATAGATGCTAACGAAAACCAAATACAGTTTATTTTTCATATTGGTGCACGCACAGATACTACCGAGTTTGATATAGACGTTTTTAACCGCCTAAACCTAAACTATACCAAAATGATTTGGAACAAGTGTGTGCAATATGGCTTGCCAGTAGTATATGCCTCATCAGCAGCTACGTATGGCATGGGCGAGTTGGGCTATGCTGATGATGAAAGTAAAATACCCGATTTGAAACCGCTGAACCCCTACGGAAAATCGAAAAATGATTTTGATATTTGGGCATTGCAACAAAAACACCAACCGTATTTTTGGGCGGGTTTAAAATTTTTTAATGTGTATGGACCTAATGAGTTTCATAAAAGTCGCATGGCTTCGGTAATATTTCATGGTTTTAATCAGATAAAAAATATCGGAAAAATACGATTGTTTCGTTCGCATAATCCTGATTATAAAGACGGCGAACAAATGCGCGATTTTGTATATGTAAAGGATGTGGTAGAAGTAGCTTGCTTTTTGATGCACCACCGCAAAAACAGTGGTATTTATAACTTGGGTAGTGGTACTGCCCGCACCTTTGTTGATTTAGCCAAGGCAACTTTTAAAGCAATGAACATCAGCGAAAATATTGAATTTATTGACACACCCGCCGATATTCGTGATAAATACCAATATTTTACAGAAGCAAAAATGGCTAGACTAAAAAACATTGGCTACACACAACCCTTCCATACTCTTGAAGAAGGCGTTAGCAATTATGTAAAAGAATATTTATTGCCCGAAAAATATTTTTAGCAACAACTTTTGCCCTGCTGTATAGGCGGGCATTTTACTGAGCCATAGCTGCAATACACACAACAATCTCCTGCCTTGGGTTGTAATAGAGTGGAACAATTTTTACATTGATAAAAAACTGGCAAGCATCCGTAGGCATTTCCTCTTCTTGCTTGTTTCCACAATTGGGGCAGGTTATGGTAGATTTTGTGATAAAATTATTACTCTGTTTCATAGCCTAAAAGTTTAATCGTTTTTTTTATCGTTTTTAAAGAGGTTTTTGTACTATCAAAATTAATACTGGTATTCTCTTTTTCGTAAGAAGTAGATACACAAACAACCTCTTGAAATTGAGAAACAGCAAGGTTTATATGGTTTGTACAACTGGCGCAATCCATTCCTTTTTATTAACCCCTACCAATGTATTCCAGTTTTTACCTGTGTTACAATTTGGCTTCCCCTTAAGGGGAAGGGTACTTATTTGGTTCTGCTAATAAGTTAATTTGGAAGGGGTTGCTATACTTGTACAATACTGGCGAGTTAAATTAACCCCTTCCAATTGTATTCCAATTTTTACCTGTGTTACAATTTGGCTTCCCCTTAAGGGGAAGGGTACTTATTTGGAAGGGGTTGTTGTACTATAATTTTGTGAATGAGATAGTGAACTATTACAGCAATGACGGGGGTATTCCCCAAAGGCTAAAAGCCAATAGCTAAAAACAGAATTATAACCCCCTGCACCAGTCTTATATTTTTCTGATGGCAGTTCTAACTGACTAAAGTCGGTTGCTTTTAAAATTATATTTCAACCTTATTTAATATGATTTGGAGCGAGATATAAAAACGGACAATCGCTATTACTTAAAACTTGTTTTTGATTATTTTAGTAATAAGCTGGTATATTTCTGCTTTCTCACTGCCCGTCATTAGTTTAAGGTGCTTGCTTATCGTGTTTTCATCATGCCGTTTGGCGGGACCTGTTTGGGCTTCTTGGGGTGCTAACTTTTGGATTTTTTGGGCTGTCTCCAAAATCAAAGGGCGTAATAAATCAAAATTTAAGTTTTGTTGTTCTAAAATTTCTGCCGCTTCTGCATATAGGGCATTGGTAAAATTATTAGCAAACACGGCAGCCAAATGCAAGTATTTTCGCTGTGCCGAATCTATATACTGCACCTTATTGCTAATGGTATTGCCTAATGCGAACAATTGCTTTTCAGCAGCACTATTGCTGCCTTCAACACAAATAGGCACTTCATAAAAATTAATTTTTTTGCCTGCGCTTAAAGTTTGTAAAGGATAAAAAACACCATAATATGGCGAGGTGTTTTTAAGCAGTTCCATATCCATAGCTCCGCTGGTATGGGCTATGAGGCTGCGGTGGTGTACAAGCTGCGGGGCTACTGTTTCAATGGCATCATCGCTAATGCAAAGTAGTAGCACGTCAATATCATCAGTAAGTTGGTTAATGCTGTTTACCACTTGGGCATTAAATGGCTTTGCCAATCTCTTGGCACTCTCGGTATTGCGGCTATATACCTGCAAAATGGTATGCCGTGCAGTATCCAATGCGTGGGCTAAATGCCATGCTACATTTCCTGAACCTATTATAGATATTTTATAAGGCAAGCCTCAAAAATACTACTCTTTTAGCACCATGTCAATACACATAACAGCGGCAAGTATTAGTTGGCGCAAAGTACTATCTGCGGGTACGCCATCGTTTATACTTAAAATATAATTATCGGCACTGGTAAAAAGTTCTTTGCCCAAACCTGCCCATTTTTTGCTTACATGGGCAAACTCTAAATTGTCTTTCATAAACTTAAAATCCCAGCCTGTCCACTTGCCTTTTAGCATACACAATTCCACACCATCAGGGTCTAATACTTTAAACTTACCCCCGATAGAAAATAGTTTTTGCTTAAAAACACCTATTAGCTTATCGTTCTCATCCAATACTTCTACCTCAGATAGCCAAATGTTTATACCTCTTTTTACGCGTACCACCGTTTGCCCATCGGGTGTTTTTACCACTACATTAAAAGGGGTGATTGTTTTATAGCCTGTAAACCGAAAAAGTTTGGTTAAAAAGTTTAAGCCCTCTTCCCTGCATAGCATTATAGTTTCATTGGTTTCAGGGTCGAAAACATCGTAGCTATTAGAGGCTTTAAATGCGCCTACGTGTTCTTTAATTAAAAATAAATTGCGGTTGAGGATAGGATTCATATTTATTAGTTTTTAAGCAATATCATGCTAAATTTTGGTCTTTTTAAATGCCTCCTAAAAATTTATAATAAAAAACACCCGTATTTACACCTTTGCCAGCTCTTTGCGGTACTCCTTAACTCTGCGAACAATAGACATGAAAAAGCCTATAACCATAATAATAGTGCCGCCCCATACAAGATTAATATAGGGGAATTTCTTAGCCATCATTACTACATAGTCTCTAATAAAAGGACGTTCAGAAACTACAAATGCAAATACAGCAGGGGTATTACTTGCTGAGTCGGGAGGAATAATATTAGCAAATTTTATCTTTATATCAGCAGCATATACTTCCAAATCAGGGCTAACCCTTACATCACCCGCCAGCATAAACTGTGGTGCTACCGCTATGGTATCATACAAGGTAATTACTCGCATATTAGCAGCTACCATTAAATCGTTTTTGTCACTGCCATTTTCAGGCACACTTATCCCGTCCAAAATTACCTTAGCATTGTTGGTAATAATGGTGTCGCCCATTGCTATACTATCTTGGTAAAACTGCTCATAAGGGCGGTTTTTATTGTTCTCTTTATCAGGAACAGATGATACATAGGTATATATATCGTGGGTAAGGTAATGCTTGGTATCTGGATTAGAAACTAAGCCCATTTTAGGGTTTTTTTGCGAGTTGGGCAGTAGCTGGAATTTCTCACCCGTTGGCACACTATCTGCATCCAATCGCTCAAAATTAATTTTAAAGAAATTATCAGGTTCGGCAACAGAGTCGCCTACATAGGTTACAATATACCCTTGCATGGGAGTAGGCACATTTTTAAACAATAAAATATGTTCTTTTTGGCTTTGCTCGTCAAAGTTTTCTCCTAAATCTGCACCGCTATAATTTATAGAAATAGATGTTTTATTGGCTGATGAAACTAATACCCCCACCAATAATAAACCAAAGCCTATATGTGCTACTGATGCGCCGCTAAATTGCCACTTGCCCTTTACTACTTTTATAGCATAATATAAATTGCCTACCACGGCAAATACCGATGATAATAATAACAAGGCATATAGCATTCCTTCTGTTATAGAAGGGGCTTTTATTTTAAAAATAAAGAAACAAGTAGCAGTAACTAAAAGGCTAATGGATAGGCTTATAATAATATTGTTGGCATAGTGTTTTTGCTTGGTTTTTTTATACTTTAAAAACTGTGTAACCGCAGTAAGCATAGCTATTATTAAAGCAAAAGGCAATTGCCATTTATTATAATAAGCAATAACATTACTGGGGGGGGCAAAATCGGTTTTTGGGGCTATATCAGTGCCAAAAACATTGTTAATGCCATCGCTTACAAAGTTAATGGCTTCGGGCACTCCTAATTTATTAAATACGGGCAGCGATGTACTAATAATTACGTGCATCCCCGAAATAATAAATACTATTGAGCCTATAAACATCCAAAACTCACGAGAGCTAAAATCCTCTTCTTTACCTTTTATGGGATTAACGGTGTAAATATTTTTAAAGAAAAAGAAAAGGGTTATCAGCACATAGGGAATAAAAAAGGCTTTTTGCTCGCCATATATATAGCTTAGCACAAAAACCAAAATAGTAACGCCCAAGTATCCATATCGTAGTACCGCTTTTTGTAAGGTAACATAAGTAGGCAGCCAAAGAAATATAAAAAGAAATACCAATAACTGTCCCGACATTCCCAAGTCTGTAAACGAGTGTACAGAGGTATTGCCCAATACACCGCTACGGGTTAAAAAAGTAGCATACAGTACCAGCAAAAACGAGAATATGGCAAATAAATAGGTGCTGTATAGCGCATTTCCCGTCGATTTATAAATTAACATTAAATGGACGGTGGCAATAAGTATGAGCCACGGAATTAGCGAGGCATTTTCCACAGGATCCCAAGCCCAGTAACCGCCAAAGGTTAATGACTCGTACGCCCAAAAACCACCCATTATAACACCTGCGCCTAATACCATCACACCCACCAATGCCCAAGGCAAAGCGGGTTTTACCCAGCCTGTATAGCGGCGTGTCCACAATGCAGAAACGGCGTAGGCAAAAGGAACTATGGTGGTTGCAAAACCAAAAAATAAGGTAGGCGGATGTATCACCATCCAATAGTTTTGTAGCAAGGGGTTTAGCCCATTACCGTCTTTAATAAAATTTAAATAATCAGGACGGGAAAATATAGGGGCTTCCGTAACATTGCGTAGCAGTTCAAAAGGGCTGCTGCCTATTTTAGTGCCATAAAACTCTATGCCCAATAGCATAGTACTTAGCATTATTTGGGCAATAGCCATAATAGTCATTACAGGCTTCTCCCAAGTGCGCGCCGTGAAAATGAGTATATTACCAATTACCATATGCCACACCATCCACAGTAAAAAGCTGCCTTCTTGCCCTTCCCAAAAACAGGATATCATATATTTTAGCGGCAGTACTTTTGAGGAGTGTTGCCACGCATATTGATACTCGAAATAATGTTTTTGTATGATAAAGAAAAGGATGGTAAATATTGCAATTACAGCCGCTGAATGGACAAAAAATCCTGCCCTGCCCATATTGCGCCAAAAGCTACTATTGGCAGTCCCTTTAAAAGAAAGAAAATAGCTAAATGCAGAAAAAAAAGCGGCAGCCATAGCCACATATATCGAGAATTTACCCCAGTTGCCTATGGCAATATGCTCGTTCACATAAGTTACTATGTTTTCTTCCATTAGTACTCTTTAGCAGCTTGGGCGGTAATATCTACTTCAGTTTCATTGTATTTACTTGGGCATTTTAGCAAAATCTCTTTAGCTTCAAATACTTCGCCCTTCATTTTGCCCTTTATTACCACATTTTCACTCCGCTCAAAATCTTGCGGGCGGGGCTTGCGATACACTACTTTGCTCACATTGTTTAAGCTGTCTTTTAAATAAAACTCAAAGTAATTCGGGTCTTTCAGCTCATCATACACCTGCGGTTTGGTACGGTCAAGATGCCCCACAATATGGTAAATAGTGCCTTGGTTTTTATTGGCGGTTTCAAAAGTAGCATACTCGGTAGTATTGCCATACATTGAAATAATTATCCCAATAAGCGAGGCTACTAATATAATTGCTACTATATACGATGTTTTCATACCTTTAATTTTTTTGTTTCTTTTGTTTTTCTAAGCGTCTTATTTTTCTATCTAAAACTATTAAATAAATAACAATACATAAAAAAATTACGCTTAAAACGCCTATCACTACGTTGTATTTGTCTTCTCCTGCCAGCTCCATTGCCGCATCCTGCCCAAAAGCAAAGCTACTAAGCAATAGCGCAAAAATTATACTAAAAATACGTTTAGTCTTCATCATCGTTTAAGGCTTCTAATTTTTTAACTCTAATTTTTAAGTTCGCTATCCAATAGGCAAACAATATCCACCCCAATACCGCAGGATAAAACACCATGCGCATGGTAGCATCTAAATCATAACTGCCAAACCCTGGGTTGCCGCCATTACCTGGGTGCAATGAACTGGTGAGGCGGGGCAGTACAAAAATTAATACTATAAAAATAGGGAAGAAAAACACATTGGTAACTGCTGCTATACGTGCTTTTTTCTCCTCATCGTCTATCGCTCCACGTAAAATAAAATAGGCAGAGTACATCAGCATCCCTATGGCTACGCTGTTTAGTTTCGGGTCGTTGGGCCACGGTTGTCCCCACGTAAAGCGAGCCCACAGCATACCCGTTAAAATACCCATAACGCCTAATAACATGGCTACACCTGTTAGCTGTGTGGCAACAATATCATGCTCTTTCATGCCGCTTTTTAGGTACACAATGCTATACACCATTCCACCAATTAAAACGGCTATCATGCTAAACCACATAGGTACATGGTAGAATAAATTGCGAATGGTCTGAAATAATATTTTTAAGAAAGGGAAGCTGGTTTCATTAGCTTCTGTATTGGTTACTTTAGTATCGCAAGTGCCAAACTTGGTAAAACGCTCGCCATTTTCTGAAGCATTAAACCAAAAAGCATTGCTCATTACTATTGTCCCGTCTTCATCATTGTTTATTACTAAGTTTAGGGGGGCTTTGATGTCTAACGTTGGAACTTCAAAAATGACAGCCACCTTGTCGTTACTATTTACCAGTAGTTTTTGTGAGCAAATAATGTTTTCACCCTGCTTAATCCAAACTTTTAGGCTGTTTTGTTGCGCACTAAAATTTGTGCTTTTCCCTGTGATAAGAATAGTATTGCTTTGCCCTTGCTTTAATTCAGAGGGGGTAACTTCCATTATACCCGCCCCTAACGGAATGTACAACCCCGCTATTATTGAATATAATATTAGCGCAGCACCCAAATATTTCCACCAATTGGCTTTTAGCATATCTATTTTAAAACGGGCGCAAAGTTAGGTAAAAAGCCCTGATTAACGTACTTTTTTAGCATACAATATAAACTTAGAATTGTGCCAAATACTACTCCACTTTTGAGGGTGGTTTTTAGCGTATTCACGCTCCATATCTGGTGATATTTCAGTATGGATAAGAATGTAATTTGCTTTAAAACGCTTAATATCGTCTTCAACGTTACTATCAGCAGGGTGTACAGCAAATGATTTTCGTTGTGTATATAGTGCCAAAGCACGGGGCTTTTTAAATAAAATTACCGCTTGTTTTGGTGTGTTTTGTGCGATAAAATTAAACGCCTCAATACTTTCTTGTTCTTGTGTGCCTGCAAAATTGTTTTTTGCTGTTTTAATAGCAGCAACTTGCTCGGGTAAAAATTGCAGTAGCAAAATAAGTGTTAGCCCTACTGCCCAAACTTTTGCTGGAAGCACAAACCCCCAATTAATGCTTTTAAAACCTTGTGTAGCAAAATGCAAAATAATAGGTGCAACGGGCAGTAAAAACCGAAACCCCGAACCTCTGTATGGATACACCAATAGCAAACCTATATATGCGGTAAATACCCACAGCAAAAGCGGGCGTTTGTGTGCCACTTGTTTTAGCAAACCAATGCTGCACAATGCCAAAACAAGAGCTTGAGTGAGCAAGGGAAAAACTTTCCACGTGGGTTTACTACGCTGGAAAAAATCTTGTACCAAAAGGGTGTAATAGTTCAGGTTTTCACGTATTGATACCCAAATAGACTCGCCCAAAAAGTTGTTGTTATAGCTTAATATATCACTTAACCCTACCCTGCCAATACCATAGTTAATAAGAATAAAGCAAGTGAAAAGACTCACTACCACAACTATTATCAACGGAAAGAGTGCCGCTTTAGCAGAGTATGGACGGCGCAAGCCGATGCCACTATTCAGCACGGTAAAGGCAAAAAGAGCTACAATAACTGCCCACCCTTGCATTTTTACAGCTACTAATAATCCCGCTACCAAACCCATAATTGTTGCCTTGAGCAAAGAGGCTTTGCGGTTTTCTGTTTGATAGCGCATAAAACCCCTTTGGTGCAGTAATACCAATACACCCAACAAAGCGGTGAAAGGAATATCAGCCACCACTT
Organism: uncultured Burkholderiales bacterium; assembly: GCA_964584305.1. Lineage (GTDB taxonomy): Bacteria > Bacteroidota > Bacteroidia > UBA8524 > UBA8524 > SB11. The sequence goes on along the minus strand of CAZOZL010000001.1, from coordinate 117,501 downwards.
CGGTTTTAAACTCTAATACCCACGGATGCCAGCACCAAATTAGCGATAACAATACCGCTACTAACTCACTGTGGTAGCGGCGCAACACCAAGTACCATATAAAGCCTGCTAAAATTAGCCAAAGGGATATATAGATATTAAAAACAGTAATATTATTCCCAAAAACAGCATATACCGGACTTAGCAACAAGGGAAACCCCGCAGGGTAAGCCTTTGGACCAAGCATAGCGTAGCTTTTATTATAAAGATAACCCGTTTCTAAAGTCGATTGTCCCTCGGTAATACACTGGGCTTGATGGATATATTGTGCAAAATCATCTCCCCAATCGTGATTTTGGCGAATACCCGAAAAACAAAGCGGAAACAATAGTATTAGCAATACTATGCCGCCTCTGTGCCGCTGTATGAATTGTGTTATTTGCACAATATTTCAAAAGTAAATGAAATAATTTTCCTTTTTTGACAAAAAAACCTACTATTGCAAAATAAATCATTTTCATTTTATCATGACTGCGTTTATTTATGGCAAATTTTGGGAAGCTACCTATGTAGTAAGGGTTGAAAATATGGATTATATCCACTCCTATAAAGGAGAAGTCCTTGAACATAAGTTTATCCTTGAATGGGATATCCTCCGAACAAGTTTTTTTAAAAAAAGAGAAATAGAAGGACAAACATTTGTACTTACCAATCACCAGATAATAAATGTTGAGCATTTGGGCGGTGGCGACTACGGGCTAACAAGAGTACCCTATTCAGAGATTTTACAAATAAAAACGGTTAAAAAAGGGCGTTCTCTAAAAATTTATATTGGTGGTGGAAATGGCGATATAACTATACCATTAGGCATATACCTTCAAAAATCCATAGATTTCATAAAGTCAAAAAGACCTGATTTACAAATAGAATAACCTGCGTTTAACACCCTCTTTTTTAAATGGCATATTGTGATAGTATCCCATTCAGGCATTTCCTTCGCCAGTATTGTACTGGTATGAAACCCCTCTTCCAAATTAACTATTTAGCACTACCCAATAAGTACCCTTCCCTCTTAAGGGGAAGCCAAATTGTGGTACAGGTAAAAATTGCAATACATTGGTAAGGGTTAATTTAACTCGCCTGTATCGTCATTGCGCGGCAATCTTTTGCCCCACACTAACACACACAATTGCCTGCCTGCCATGCCTTTCGACTCCGCTCAAGACAACAAGGCGCAGCAGCTAAAGACCACTAACTAACAGCGAATAAAGGCTATTTTAAAAATCTCTAAACGCTCTGCTGGTAAGAATTATCTCCATTAAATACCAGTTGCCGTTATGCTTCATAGTCGAAACCGCTATTTTCCCTGTTTTTTCTCCTACCGAAAACTTAATACTCACCCCAAAGCCCCCAGGCATTGGGTCTATTGTAGTGCTTTCAAACAGTATCCTTCCCAAGTCTATTTTCTTCTCTTTGGCTTTGGCAAGCAAGCCTTCAAAATCGGCTATTAGTTTTGGACTATTGCTTGTTTTCTCAATAATTTGCTCATCGGTTAAGCCTTCTGTTTCTTTAAACTTTGCTTTATAAACGGCAGGTGCAGCAACCAGTTTTTGCAGGTTTTCTACTTTGCCGCTTTTTATCGCCTCAATAATGTTTTTGGCTAATTGTATAGAGTCTGTTTGTGCTTTTGCTGTAAAGCAAAAAGCGACTGTAAATAAAAGGAGCATTATTTTTTTCATGTACAAAATTTATTCTTTATCGGGCAAAACAATCGCCTTAAACTTTTTATATAATTCTTTTTGCGGATTGGTTAAATTTACCTGCTTGCCTTGTATATAGGCTTGCTCTATTATGCTGCTTCGCATATCCAACACATCGCCTTTTGATATAATAAAAGTAGCGTCTTTACCCACTACCAAGCTACCCGTTGTTTTATCTATCCCTAACAGTTGTGCGGGGTATAATGTAATTGCTTTAAGTGCTTCTTGATAGGGCAACCCAAAAGCCGCCGCTTGCCCCGCCTGAAAAGGAAGATTGCGCTGCTCCCAAAAGTTAATATCGCTGATAGCAAATTTTACGCTGTCTTTCCATAATTTATAGGGCAAGGCATACGGGTTTTGGTAGCTGTCGTCTCTATTGTTGGGCAGGCTCTGCGTTCTACTAATAACCACGCTTACAGTATGCTTTTTTAGTAATGCTGTTATTGTTCCACTTTCCTTGCCGCCCACTATTGTGGGGGTAATATTAAACTGTTTTAGGGTGTGTATAGCGTTTATAATAGTTTGCGCTCCATTTGCATGAACAAATACTTTCTTGTTTCCATTAATTGCCTCTTTTAAGACTTCGTATCGCAGGTTTTTTTCTTTGGTTGATTGGTATCCATAGCTTTTTGCTTGTTGTAACCAGTTTATTAATTGTTGTGTTTGCTGGGCTGCTTTTTTCGTTTGTTTTTTATTACCATCATAGTTTGCCCAGCGGATATGTATTACATTATCCGCCAAATAAATAGCTTCCTCCCAGTTTCTGGCTTGTAGTTTCATTACAGATGATTGTCCCGAAATTAGTCCTCCCTGTGGACAAACCTGCGCCATCAAAATGCCGTTTGCCAGCACCGTTTTCATCACTCTACTATCAGTATTAAAAGCAATTACCGAGCGTAAATGAGCGTTGTTTGCCCCAACCTCCTTAAAATCGTGGGTAGAGCGAACCGCCTCTATTTCTGTTAAACCTAAATTAGTGTTAAGGGCTATTAAACCAGGGTATATTTTTTTTCCGCTCACATCAACTACCTCTTCATTAGTATTTGCGCCCTGTTTTGCCCCCACGTATATAATTTTTCCGTTTTTTATGCCCAATGCTCCATTAGGAAATACCGCCCCCGTTGCTGTATAAATATCTGCCCCGATAAACCATTTTTCGGTGCTATCCGTTTGTGCAGTTGCTGTAACAACAAGCAGTACGCCAACTGTAAGTGTGATTATTAATTTAATCATTGCTTGCCTCCTGTCCATAAACCTCATTATCATCACAACGGTATAGTTTCTCCTTTTTCTTATCGGGCTGTTTGCCCTTTTTCCCTTTGGCTATTGCCTCGTTCATTTTTTGTATAAGCTCTTTCTTTTCTTGCAATAGCTTCACTTCAGCCTCTTGGTGTTTTCTTATGTCGAAATATACCACGCCTTCAATAAACGTAGTTACGGGTTTTGAATATACAGACAGTGGATGCCCGCTCCACAATACCAAGTCAGCATCTTTGCCTACTTTTATGCTACCCACTTTATTGGCTATACCCATTAGTATTGCAGGGTTTAGTGTTACCATTTTCAAAGCATCCTCTTCGCTAACGCCACCGTATTTTACTGTCTTGGCAGCCTCTTGGTTTAAGCGGCGACCCATTTCCGCATCATCAGAGTTAATGCAGGTAGTTACTCCCGCCTCGTTTAACAAAGCCGCATTGTATGCCGATGCCTCAATTACCTCATATTTATAGCCCCACCAGTCAGAAAATGTGCTTGCTCCTGCCCCGTGTGCTTTTAGTTTATCAGCAACTTTGTACCCTTCTAATACATGAGTAAAAATATTGATTTTAAACCCGTGTCGTTCAGCTACTTTCATCAACATATTTATCTCTTGCTGGCCATACGAGTGGCAACTCACTAAGCGTTCTCCGTTTATCACTTCTAACAGTGCCTCAAGTTCTAAGTTTTTACGAGGTTGTTTTTTTATTTTCTTTGCCTTATAGTCCTTCCAAGCATTTTCATATTCTTTTGCCTGTGTAAAAAAGTTTTCAAAAACCTGCTCTACCCCCATTCTTGTTTGCGGAAAGCGAATGGTCAATTTTTCGCCCCAGTTGCTTTGTTTCACGTTTTCTCCCAATGCAAATTTTATTCTGCCTGGTGCGCCTTCAAACTTCATTTCATTAGGTGTTTCGCCCCATTTTAGTTTTATTACGGCACTTTGTCCGCCTATCACATTTGCCGAGCCGTGCAATAGTTGTGAGGTAGTTACCCCACCCGCCAACTGGCGATAAATATTAATATCATCAGGGTTAATAACATCGCCAATACGCACTTCGGCGGTGCTGGTTTGGCTGCCTTCATTTACCCCGCCCATAATAGCAATGTGCGAATGCTCATCAACAATTCCCGCTGTTAAGTGCTTGCCTGTGCCATTAATTACAGGAATATCGCGCGAGTCATTAATACCATATTTTTTTAATACTTCAGGGCTCACCTCACCCACTACCACTATTTTACCCTTTACCACCAAAACATCCGTGTTTGTTAAAACCCCCTCCTTTTCATTTGTCCATATAGTTCCTCTCCGCACCATAAAGGTGTTTTTGCTTTTATCAGCATAGTTATAGGGTATAGTACTGTACACTGGTGGCGAGGCTTTAGCCCTGCTTGCCTTCACATTTTTAGTTTTTGCTTGCCCTTCTTCAACAGCATACCAAGCAAAAGTTTCTCCTTTTTTATTGCTGCCTATACCTTCGTTTCTCCCCTGCTCAGCATTCCACCCTGTTAGCTTATATGTTTCATTACCTGTTTTTATAGAAAAGCTAAACTGTTGTTTGTCAGAATTATAATAAACAGCAGATACACTATCACTCGAAACTATTGACTTAATTGCCAGTTTATTTTTTTTGTGCTTTACAGTAAGCGTTGCTACTTGTTTATTAGCAATGAACAGCTTGTATTTACCCGTTATTTTATGGCTTTGTGGGGCGTTGATAAAGTATTTCTGCCCTTGCACCCAATTTTCAAGCAAATGAGCGTCTTTTTCAAATAGTTTTTTATCAGTAATGATAAAATTTGCGAGTTTTCCTTTTTCTAAAGTACCCACCTTATCCGCAATATTAATAAAATTTGCGGGAGAAGTGGTAAGCGCACTTATTACTGCTTTTTCATCCAGCCCTTTGCGCATTGTTTCTTTAATTGCTTTAAAAAACAGTTTCTTGTTTTTTAATCCACTAAGGGTAAAAGCAAAGGCAATCTTATTTTGATTTAAGTAATAGGGGTTAAAAGCCGCCATTTCAGCGTGCCTTAAATTGGTAAAGTTTGTTTTAGTTTCATCAAAAACAGTTTTAATGTGTATGGGCTGGGGAAAATGAAGCGGTATAATAAATTGAGCATTTTTGTTTTTTAGCTGCTCAATAATTTGGTATTCATCGCCATGTGTTTTTATAATAAACTTTTTGTTAAACTCTTTTGCTATACTTTGTATGCGCACTATATCCCACTTGCTATCTGCCTGAAACACCAAGGGTAACTGCTGTTGCTTGTTGAGTGCTTTAAGCGATAGGTTGGTTTCTTCTAATGTGCCTTTTTCATAGGCTTGTGCATCGTAAAAAGTTTGACGCAATAATGCCATACTACCCATTAGCGAAGTGGGGTACACCTGCTTGCTGCTTCCTTTTTTGAAAGAAAAATTTGCGGTGGCTTGCTCAACCACAATGCTTTTATTTTCACTTTTGCCGTTTAGCGTTGTTACTACTGATGTACCTCTGGCAATGCCATCATGCACAAAAGTAGCAACAGTACCAAAACCTATTTGGCGCAACTGGCTTGCTGTTTTACTATCGTGCGAAAATAATGCTGCCGCATTAGTTTCTGGTTTTATTGCCTCATTCCAGCCAAATGCTCCTTTTTTATTGCTTTGGTATTGCGGTGTTTTATTTCTATCTCTTGGCTTTTTCCGTTTTTTTACCGTGTGCTCAGGCACTCCGTAGTTTGAGTAAATATCAATAAAAGAAGCATACACATACTTGCCCTGCAAATTAATAACAATGGCAGTGGTGTCGTATTTTTCGCCTTTGTTTTTTACTGCCTTTATTTTCCCGTCTTCAATTTCTAATATGCCTTGCGCAACAAACTTTTGTGGCGAAACCTGAATATTAGCATTAATAAAAACATATCGGGTAACTTGTGGGTTGTTTGCCCCATTTGTAGGAAAAGTAGTTTGTGCAAACTGTTTTATTGGGAATAAGAAAATCAGCAACACTGCGGCTAACCATTTATTTTTCATTGTTTTGTTCTCTCCAAAGTTGGTTGAATGATTTTTTTGCTGATACAGGAAACTCACGGTTATCTCCCCAGTCTTTTTTGTACGATGATTTTATGATAAGGCTTTTAAAGGTCTCGCCTCTATTCATTTTTTTACGACTCAACATTGCGCCTTTAATCACCTTCCATAAGTAGTTATCAAAAAAGCCCGTGTTTTTAGCGTCTTGGTTTTCTTTTCGGTTTTCTATTAAAAAATTATGAATATCAATATTTACTGGGCAAACATCATCACACTTCCCGCAAAGCGTTGACGCATCAGACAGGTGTTCGTACTCCGCTCTGTCATGTGTATGCTGTGCCATTGCTGCGCCAATAGGGCTTGGGTTTGGCAAGTTGTATGCCTGCCCGCCTATGGTTTTAAAAACAGGGCAAACATTGGCACAAGCACCACATTTTATGCAGGTAAGTGTTTTGCGTTGTTCGTTTTTTGCTAATATTTCGCTACGTCCGTTATCAAGCAGTATTATGTATAGCTCTTTAGGTCCGTCTTGCTCTTTAGCCTGCCTTGGTCCGTTAATGATAGTATTGTATGCTGTAATTTTTTGCCCCGTTCCGTAGGTGGCAAGTAAAGACCAAAGGGTATCTAAATCAGCCAATGAAGGAATAACTTTATCAATAGAAGCAATAACAATATGCACATGGGGTATGCCGCTTGAAAATAAAATATTTCCTTCGTTTTCCGTTAGAGCGATGCTTCCAGGGTTGGCTATCAAAAAATTACACCCCGTTATTGCTGCTTGTGCTTGAAAGTACTTGCTACGTGTATTTTCAGTAATTTTTTCTATCGTTTCGCTAATGGTTTGTGGGTTGCCTTCTGCCTTGTCCAACAAAAAACTTTGGGCTATATCCGTATGGCTTTTGTGTATCGCTGGCATAATTACGTGCGATGGAGTATCATTTGTTGTTTTCAGTATAGCATCGGCAACATCCGTTTCAGTAACATCAAACCCCTTTTGTTCCAGCACTTTCCGCAGCCCTATTTCTTCAGCCACCGATGATTTTGTTTTTACTATTTGCCTCACCTTGTGCGTTTTCAGTATTTCTTCAATCTCGTTTAGTGCATCTTGCTTTTCAGGAGCCCATAGCACTTTTGTGCCACGTCGAGAGCAATTACTTTCAAACTCTAATAAATATTTGTCAAGGTTTTCTATCGCCTTCAGGCGGATGTGTTCAGCCCGTTTACGGGCAAGGGCTATATTGCTGTATTGCTGTTTGCCCGTTGCATGGTTTTGAGCATACTCTTTCAAGTGCTTCCCTAAAAGGGTTGCCTTTTCTTGTGTTGCTATTTCAGCGATACTATTTGTATTAAAATCGGCTCTTTTGCCCATATTGTAGTCAATACAAACCTATGGTTTTGAAAGGTGATTTAAAAGCATGGGGATATTTTATGCTGAGATATGGGCTAATTCAGCAGCATATTGTCTATCAGCCTCACCTCCTCAATATACACCGCAGTAATGGCTATCACTTGCTGTTGGGGGTTAAGCGTTGTTATGTTTTCTAAGGTATTTGCATCTGCAAGGTTAAAATATTCCACCTTTGCCCCCTCAACGGTATTAATTTTCTTAATTGCTTGCTCCTCAATTTCTTTTATAGGCAATATTTGCAGGTTTTCTTTTGCCCAACCAAAGGTTTTGTATATAACAGCGGCTTTTTTTAACCCTTCGTCATCAAGGCGGTAATTGCGTGAACTTACTGCCAGTCCCTCTTTGTTTCGCACCGTTTCAGCCCCTATTACATCAACGCCCATGTTATATTGGCTGTTTACCTCTTTTATCACCAATACTTGCTGGTAGTCTTTCATGCCAAAATAGGCTTTGTGAGGTGTTATAATATCGAAAAACTTTTTCACTACCGTTGCTACCCCTGCAAAATGCTTTGGTCTAAACTCGCCTTCAAACCGCTTGTCTATATTTTTTAGGTCTATGGGTAAAAGCGGCTCATTGGGCAAATACAGCTCCTCAACTTGTGGATTAAAAAGTACTTCGCAGCGGTTTTCAATTAGCATTTGTGTGTCTTTTTCTATAAATCGGGGGTACTTTTCAAGGTCTTTTGGGTTGTTAAACTGCGTAGGGTTTACAAAAATGCTACACACCGTTATATCATTTTCTGCCCTTGACTGGCGTATCAGTTCCATATGCCCATAGTGCAACGCCCCCATGGTTGCTACAAAGCCAATGGTTTCTCCGTTTTCCTTTTTTTGAGACAGGTAATGCCTTATCTCTTTTGTTTTATTAAATATTAGCACGTTTTAACTATCAACATTTGTTTGTGGAAAATTGGCAATAATGGAATAAAATCAGTAACTTTGCAAACATATTTAACGCTAACATGGGAAGAAAAAAAATTCTATTCGTATCCTCTGAAATGAACCCTTTTTTGAATACATCATCTTTGGTTTCAGAAATTTCACGCCAGCTTCCACAAGCTATCCAAGAAAAAGACAACGAGATAAGAGTTTTAGTTCCTCGCTTCGGTTTAATTAACGAGCGTAGAAACCGTTTACATGAGGTGGTTCGTTTATCAGGCATTAATATCACTATTGATGACAATGATAACCCTTTGGTTATAAAAGTAGCCTCGTTACCCGAAGCTAAAATGCAAGTTTACTTTTTGGATAATGAAGATTATTTCCACCGTAAAGCCTTGTATCACAATGATGATAATCAGTTTTTTCCTGACAATGACGAGCGTACTATTTTCTTTTGTAAAGGTGCGTTAGAAACCGTAAAAAAATTAGGTTGGGCACCTGATATTATCCACTGCCAAGGTTGGATGACAAGCCTAATACCTATGTATATTAAAACTATATATAAAAACGAGCCTGTTTTCAAAAACTCTAAGGTGGTATATAGTGTATTTGAAAGTGGATTTAAAGAAACATTGGGCGATGATTTTGCTCGTAAAGCCAGCTTAAACAATATTGAAGCAGACCAAATGTCGTGCTTTGATGACTCAAGTTGTAATGGTTTATACAAAGGTGCTATTGCCCATGCTGATGCAGTAGTGCAGGCAGGAAACAATATAGACCCTTTGATAGAAAGTGAGATTAGCAAACTTACCACCCCCGTGATGAAACACAGCGATGATGCTGAACTTGCTGATAATTATCTTAAACTTTACGACAATATTTTACTTAGTAATAACTAAATAGTTGAGAAGAAAAGGACTTTTGTTTGGGGTGGCGACGTTATTATGCGTCTCCACCTTTTTTTATTCGTGCAAAAACGATGAAGAACGCTTAGGGCTTGCAGGAGGTAATGACCCTGATATTATTGTAATAGATACTTTTACTGTGTTTACCCGCACCGTACCCGAAGATTCTTTTGCTACACACCGCCAAACACTAAACATTTTTGGTGCGCTAAATAGTACTACCTACGGCAAAAGCTCGGCAGATGTTATCGTTAATTTTGGGTTGCCCGATATTACTAATTTTGAGTTTCCTGCGGGAAGCACCGTTGATTCTGCGTTTTTAGTGTTAGAGTACGCTGGTACATCATTGTATGATGGAAACCTGAGTGCCTCCTTAAATATTAGTGCTTTTGAACTTACTGAGCAGGTGTATCTTGACTCTTTGTATTTCTCGAACAGGGTTTTTCAGTTTGATAACACCCCCATAGGCACAGCAAACACTGCTTTTAATTTAACCGATAGTGTTTCCGTTAGTTTTAACGGTAGCACCCAAAAACAAGCACCACAACTGCGACTTACCCTTAACAACACCGTGTTTACCAATAAGCTAATTAGCGGTACGGCTGCTAATTTTGCTTCAAACACCGCCTTTAAAGATTTTATTAAAGGCGTTAAAATAACTACGGATAACAGTGCTTTAGGGGCTAATGATGGTGTTGCGGCTTACCTTGATTTGCTAAACAACAACTCGGGCATTCATATATATTATAATGATACGCAGGTTGTTATTTTCCCAATAAATAGCGGCTCGGCAGTAGTAAGCACATATGCCCATGATTTTACAGGAACACCCATTGAAACCCAGTTTAACAACCCCGCTGATTATAATATTTGCTATTTACAATCAATGGCAGGCTCTCGTATAAGGGTTGATATTCCTGGACTAAGCAATATAGCCAACGATGAAGATTATGCAATTGTAGGCGCAAATATTGAGTTTTCTCCCGACCCCATAGGCGTAGGGGCGGGTTTTGAAGAGCCCACTCGTTTATTATTCTTATCTCGAGACTCTACTAATAGAGGTACTTTAGTTATTGATGCTTTAAACGAGCCCACCATTTATAATGGCAATTATAATAGCTCTGAAATGAAATATACCTTTGGTTTTCCTCGCCATATACAGTTTATCCAAACAGAGTTAAAACAAAGAGGCATAAATTTGAACCGTGGGTTTTTTATTCGCGTTCCTGCTGATAGACCTATAACCGCAGGCAGGCTACCTGTGAATACACAAAAAAATAGCCCGAGAGGAATTAAGTTTAAACTACACGTTATAAAAGTTAGATAAGTGTTAGTAGAAATTAATAGTGATTTTAAAGAGGGTTGCACCTCTACCGAAAATTTTCTTAGAACAGAAGGGTTAGCCTATAGGTTTGTTCATTTATCAAACAACTGCCTGTATGTAATCACATCGCATATAAGTGATAAGCAAATGGCTTATTTAAACGGCTTGTCATCTATAAAAAAAATCACTCAAATAAATACCAGCTACCAGTTAGTTAGCCGTCAATGGAAAAACAGTAACAGTATTGTAAAAGTAGGCGATTTAGAAATTGGGGGAGAATACCCTATTCTTATCGCTGGACCTTGCGCCGTTGAAAGTGAAGACCAGTTATATAAAATCGCCTCGTTTTTGGCAAAAAATGGCGTTCGTTTTTTAAGAGGTGGCGCATATAAACCGCGTACCTCTCCGTACTCTTTTCAGGGTTTAAAAAAGGATGGCTTAAAGCTAATGCGTAAAATAGCCAACCAGTTTGATATGAAGGTAATAACCGAAGTATTAGATTTTTCTTTGCTGGATGAGGTGATGCAATATGCTGATATTTTGCAAATTGGCGCACGCAATATGCACAATTACCATTTTTTGAAAGAACTGGGCAAAGTAAACAAGCCCATTTTACTAAAAAGAGGTTTGAGCGCAACAATAGAAGAATGGCTTTTAGCTGCTGAATATATTTTATTGGGAGGTAATGAAAACGTGATTTTGTGTGAACGGGGAATACGTACTTTTGAAACCTCCACACGAAACACATTAGACCTTTCGGCGGTGGCACTTGCCAAGCAGCTTTCACATTTACCCGTTATTGTTGACCCCAGTCAAGGGACAGGAGTGGCTAATTTGGTTTCGCCAATGTCTATTGCAGCAATGGCAACAGGTTGCAACGGTTTAATGGTAGAAACGCATAATGACCCAAACAACGCCCTTTCTGACGGCGAGCAATCGCTAAACTTCCATCAGTTTCAAAATTTACTCCAACAATTGAGGAAATACAGCCACTCACATAATTCTCCTTTTGATTTTGACCTTAAAGGAGTAAATTTACCCCGTTAAAAAGCAGCTATTATTACACTTTAATTTTTCATAAAACTACCCTTATAACTATGTGCGGAATCGTTGGATATATTGGCTATAGAGAAGCCTTCCCTATTTTAATTAAAGGTTTAAAAAGATTAGAATATCGTGGCTATGACAGTTCTGGTGTTGCTCTTTTAAATGGAGACTTAACTGTTTATAAGAAAAAAGGGAAAGTAAGCGACCTTGAAGGCATGATTGGCACAAGCAATACATCAGGCTCAATCGGTATTGGACACACTCGCTGGGCTACCCATGGTGAGCCAAACGATGCAAATGCACACCCGCATCTTTCACAAAAGGAAAATATGGCAATAATTCATAACGGAATTATTGAAAACTACTCATCACTAAAAAAAGAATTGATGTCTCGGGGGCATGAGTTTAAAAGCGATACTGATACAGAGGTTCTAATTCACCTAATAGAAGAAATACAAAACAATACTGGTGGCAGCTTTGAAGAATCAGTTCGTTTAGCATTAAACGAAGTAGTTGGTGCTTATGCCATTGTTATTATAAACAAAAACGAGCCCAATTTTATGATTGGCGCAAGAAAAGGCAGCCCAATGGTTTTGGGTGTTGGCGAAAACGAGCATTTTATTGCTTCTGATGCTGCCCCACTAATAGAATATACCAAAAACGTTATTTACCTAGACGATGGGGAAATAGCCGTTATTAAAAACAACGAGCTTACTATTAAAACCATAGATAACGTAGTAAAAACACCTTATATACAAGAGTTAGAAATAAACCTTGAGCAAATAGAAAAAGGGGGGTATGAGCATTTTATGCTAAAAGAAATCTACGAGCAACCCCACTCTGTGGTAGATAGTTTTAGAGGGCGCATTAGCGTGTCTGACAATAATATACACATGGCTGGTGTGAACCAGTATATGGACAAGCTAATGAATGCTCAACGGATAATTATAGTAGGCTGTGGCACATCGTGGATTGCTGGCTTGGTAGGCGAACATTTGTTTGAAGATTTTGCGAGAATACCCGTTGAAGTAGAGTATGCGTCAGAGTTTAGGTATAGAAACCCCGTAATTAGCGAAAAAGATTTTGTTATTGCCATTTCACAATCAGGAGAAACGGCAGATACTTTAGCTGCTTTAGAGTTGGCTAAGTCTCGTGGAGCAACAATATTTGGTATTTGTAATGTGGTGGGCTCATCCATCCCCCGTATCTCTGATGCAGGAGCATATACACACGCTGGACCTGAAATTGGAGTAGCATCAACCAAAGCGTTTACTGCGCAGGTTACCGCGCTGTTTTTAATGGCTCTGGCAATAGCCAAGAAAAAAGGAACAGTAAGCCAAGAATATTTCCGCAAACTCTCTTTTGAAATAGAAACAATACCCAATAAAATTGAGGATATTTTAAAAAATTGCGCAAAACAAGTAGAATATATAGCCGGCGAGTTTAAAGACGCACGCAACTTTTTATACTTAGGGCGTGGCTATGGTTTTCCTGTGGCTTTAGAAGGAGCGTTGAAACTTAAAGAAATCTCTTACATACACGCAGAGGGATACCCTGCTGCTGAGATGAAACACGGGCCTATTGCCCTTATTGACGAGGAAATGCCCGTTGTTGTAATAGCAACCAACCACCACAGTTACGAAAAAGTAATCAGCAATATTCAAGAGGTAAAAGCACGTAAAGGGCGTGTAATTGCTATTGCCACCGAAGGTGATGAACTCGTGAAAACAATGGCTGACCATGTAATTTATATTCCCGAATGTGAGGAGTGTTTTTTACCATTATTAGCAACAGTTCCGCTTCAACTATTATCATACCATATTGCGGTATTGCTTGAGCGTAATGTTGACCAACCTCGAAACTTAGCAAAATCTGTTACGGTAGAATAACGTTTATTTTTTTTTGAACCTTATATTTACAGCACGTGTATTAATTTATACGTGTTTTTTTATGCTGCGCCTATTTCCTTCTAACCTCTCCCAAAGGGGGGCGGAGTATTAGAGTGGTTTGAGTGCTATTGTTTTAGGGTAGAGGGTGTAATGAACCCGTGCGGGCTTCCCTCATAACCCTCACCAAAGGCAAACAGCTAAAGGCTAAAAGCCAATAGCTAATAAAAACACTAATATCAAAAGTCATATTATTAACGTACTACGGGAAAATTACTCACTTTTTTCTCCAGCTATACAAAATAGACACCCCAATAGGGAATTTTGAAACCCTTAGCCAATACAGTTCTAGTTTAAAAATTGCTGCCAGTAGTTTATTCGTTACTCCGTTGTTAAAAACACCAAAATCAGAGCCTGAGTGTTTTTCCTTATCTCTTTTCGGTAAAATTTTACTTAGCTGCCTAAACAAATAAATAGGTAAAAATAGTTTTGTGTTAAAATACGTTGAATAACGTTCCTCTCCGTCATTCTCCTTCAAAAACAACGCCCTTACTTGTGGCGTTTTATACCTGCGAAAATGGTGGTTTACCTCGTCATGCTCGCTCCATAGCGACATTAATGCGGGTACTGTAATAAACAAATCGCCCCCATTCTTGCACACCCGTTTCATCTCTTTTATGGCAAGTACATCGTCTTCAACGTGTTCAATAACGTCAAAAGCACATACCAAATCATATTCTTCATCAGCAAAAGGCAACTCTAAAACAGAGCCGTTAATTACCTCCATTTTCAACTCATCTCTTAAAAATTCGCAGCATTCTTTATCATATTCCAACGAGGTAAGCTCTCCAAATTTACTTAGCATTTGGCTGGTAGCTCCTGTTGCTACCCCCACATTTAATATTTTTAATGGGCTACCCTTGTGTATTTTTCGCTTCACATAGTCTTGTAATATCTGCAAGCGCACAGTAAACCACCAGTGTTCTCGTTCAAGGGTATAATACTCTTTGTAGTAGCGTTTGTCCATTTTGCCGCAATTTACACCTATTTTAAACTATTTCTATTGGGTTGAAAATTGTCTGTTTATAGCTTAGGTTTGAAACTCGGTTAATACGCAACTATGTCTAAGTCAAAAAAAGGGGGGGAAACCACCTCTACCAAAACTGAAAAACAGCCCGAAGAAACCTTTTCTTTTGGCTTAAAAGAAGCGCACCTATGGGTACTTACCCTTATGGCTTTTTTAGGTTTTTATTATTACTCAACCAAGTCTATTGGGTATTATCAAGATGATGAGATTGCTCACTTTATGAGCATGATTGGCTTTTGGGACAACCCCACCAGCATAATGGGCAATTGGAGCAAACCAGGGTATAAGCTACTATATGTACTGCCCGCCAAACTGGGGTATAATTTTGTTTTGCTTATAAACTGTGCCGTAAGTGCTATTGGCTGTTATATAGCGGCAAAAGTAGCAGGACATTTCAATAAAAAAGCGGCTGTTTTTGCTTTTATATTAGCTGCTACACAACCCATGTGGATAGAAATGAGTTTTCGCAACTATGCTGATATTCTTTCTGGGGTTTTGCTAATTGCTGCTATTTATTTTGCCTTAAAAGAAAAATGGCTCATTAGCTCGTTATTTCTTTCCTACGATATTTTAGTGCGTCAAGAGTTTTTGGTGCTACTGCTTTTGTTTGGTGCTTATTTGCTGGTGAAACGCAAATGGGTGCCTATGCTTGCTTTAGGTATTTTCCCCCTTTTATATGCTTTGTGGACTTTGAGCGTGCACGATAATTTTTGGTATATGCTTACAGAAGCAAGGGAAACATCCATTGCTTATGCAAAAGAATACCCCAAGCAGGGTTTAGAGCATTATCCCTTTATGTCGGCAGTTATATTTGGTGCGCTGCAAATAGCACTAATGTGTGTGGCAACAGTACAAATAATATTTGCTGCGACAAAAAAAGGCTGGTTTAAAGAAAAAGATAGCCAAATGCTTTTTGTGTTTATTCCCTTTGTTGTGTTTTTGGGCATTCACATGATTTTTAATATGAAAAGCCCAGAAATTGGACCTGCCACGGGGGGAAACCTAAGGTATATGGTTGCTATTGCCCCACTTGTGGGTATTTTGGGGGCATTAAGTTTGTTGCATCTAAAAAAACTAAGCAATAACACCCTTATAATAACACTGGCAGTAGTAGGCTTACTTATGGCTTATTTTATGACTTACGACCACAATTATGTGAAATTTGCTTTAGACCCAAAAACGGGGGATAAGATAAGAGACTGGCTACCCTTTGGCATATTTTTAGCAGGAGCAGCACTCTATTTTATACCCATAAAAGGCTGGAGTTTGGTTGCCTATATAAGTGTTTTTAGTTTCTTTTCCCTTAATGGCACATTAAAGCCCTATTCGCTAACACCTGAAAACATTGCCGTGCAAAAATGTGTAAGAAAAATTAGTAAAAAACCTGAATTAAAAAACAGAAAAATAGTGAGTAATCACTCAACGCTATGGTTTTATTGGCTAAAGCTAAATAATGAACGAGTGAAAAAAACAGGCACTTTAGATAGTGCTACTATTGAGGCTTCGCCTGTGGGCACTTTGTTTGTTTGGGAAAGTCACTACGGCTACCGCCCAAATAGAACACCTGGAAGCGTGAAGCCCGAATATTTTAACAACGAAAATTTTAAATTTAGAGAGCCGCTTATGGTAACGGCTACCAACCAGCGTTTCCAAATTGCTGTTTTTGAGAAAATTAAATAAATGAGTGAAAACCTGCGACTTTCTGTAATCATTCCTTGCTATAACGAGGAGGAAATAATAGCTACCACCTACCAACGCCTAATGGATGTGGTAGAAAAAAATAACTATGCCCACAACTACGAGGTTATTTTTATTGATGATGGAAGTAAAGACAGTACCCTTGCTTTTTTGGAAACCAAAGCTGCAGAAAACCCAAATATTAAAGTGCTTTCTTTCTCAAGAAACTTTGGACACCAGCCAGCAGTATGCGCGGGAATTTGTGAATGTACTGGTGATGTTGCCATAATTATTGATGCCGACTTACAAGACCCCCCCGAGTTGTTTCCTGATATTATTGCCAAATACCAAGAAACTAATGCCAATGTAGTGTATTGTGTTCGCCAAAATAGAGAGGGTGTGGGCTTTCTAAAAAAAGCCGCCTACAAGGTGTTTTACAGAATGATAAACTACCTTTCTGATGTTGACCTACCATTAGACTCTGGTGATTTTAGGCTGATTGATAAACACGTTATCGCTGGTTTTAAGCAATTTAGAGAAAAAAACAAATACATTAGAGGTATTATTAGCTGGATGGGCTTTTCGCAAACGCCATTTTATTATGATAGACCTGGCAGAGCTGGTGGAGAAACGAAATACTCGTTTGGTAAGCTATTACGATTAGCAAGTGTGGGGGTGTTCTATTTCTCTAATAAACCCTTGAAACTTGCCCTTAACTTGGGTTTAGTAAGCATACTTATTGGTTTGGTTTTAACCAGCATTGTAATAGTTGAAAAACTAAGCGGCTCACTTGAAGAGGTACCTGGGTGGGCATCACTTATTATTACCATTATCTTTTTTGGAGGCGTGCAACTAACTACCGTGGGTGTTTTGGGTGAGTATATTGGCAATATTTTCGACGAGGTAAAAGACCGCCCCGAATACATTATAAAGAAAAAAATAAACACCTGAATATAGGCTACATTATAAACTCTCCCTATTTAATCACTTAGGTTAGTTGCTTGGAAAGGGGGTGCTCTTTTTGCCTATAAATAGGATTAAAACCTTATTCTGTTGCAATGTAATTCTTATAAGCAGCAGGTTGAAAACCTGCCGCATGTTTTGGCTTCCCTTTATTTGATTGTGCTAATAAATTGATTTGGATGTGGTTAAAACTATTAAATTTCATTCGGACAGAGGGGGTATAAACGGAATGAAAACCAACTTTGGCATTGTATATGCTTATTAGGTAAAGCAGTAACTCTTTTCTTGCTGGTTTTTAGTCATTTAAGAATATAGTACTATATTTAAATAAAATTTGAAACAACTTTCAGCCATATTACTCACCTTTTCAATGTTTATTACCAATATAAACATTACTCTCGCTACACATTATTGTGGTGATAAGGTAGTGGAAACTGCTTTTGCATTTGGCAATGAAGAAATAGGTTGCGGAATGGAAGAGATGGAAAAAGAATGTAACAATTTCTCTTCGCCATCTGCAAGCCCAAAAAACTGTTGCCAAAACGAGTACACACAAATAGGGCTTCAAAATGATTTAACCACTCCTAAAATTATTACTAATTCGGTTAATTTTAATTTTGTTGTCGCTTTTATAAATGTTTCTTTTCAAACAGATGCCTTTGATGCTTCTGCAAAAGCCACAAGCATATCTCATCCCCCGCCTTTGCTCCAACTTGATATTCCTATCCTTTTCCAGTCTTTTCGTATTTAATATAGCATAGCATTCTACACCCCCTTGCACACATATTCTTGTGGCTTGTTAAACGGTGTTTTTTCTATTTTTCAGCAATTTCCATTGTATATAATGTAATATGCTATGCTCAATAAAATCATACATTACTTTCTACATAATAAGTTAGTAACATTTTTAGTACTCCTGCTATTTATAGGCTCGGGTTTGGTAACAGCTCCTTTTGGCTGGGATATAGGTTTTTTACCCTCAAACCCTGTTAAGGTAGATGCTATTCCTGATATTGGTGAGAACCAGCAAATTGTTTTCACTAAATGGCAAGGGCGTTCCCCACAAGATATTGAAGACCAAATCACTTACCCTTTAACCACCTCGTTATTAGGTATCCCTGGGGTAAAATCAATTCGCAGTTCTTCTATATTTGGGTTCAGTAGTATCTATATTATTTTTAGTGAAGATATAGAGTTCTATTGGTCTCGCTCCCGCATTCTCGAAAAACTTAACTCCCTCCCTTCGGGGCTATTGCCCAATGATGTACAACCCGCATTAGGTCCTGATGCTACTGCATTGGGTCAAGTATATTGGTACACTTTAGAAGGCAGAGACTCTAACGGAAACCCTACGGGCGGATGGGATTTACATGAAATACGAACCGAGCAGGATTTTTATGTAAAATATGGACTAAGTGCGGTTGAGGGAGTTTCAGAAGTTGCCTCAATAGGTGGGTACGTGCAAGAGTATCAAGTAGATGTAAACCCTGATGCGCTAAAGGCATATGACATACCCCTCCACAAGGTAATGTTGGCAGTAAAAAATGCAAACAAAGACGTAGGTGCAAAAACTATTGAAATAAACAAAGCCGAGTACCTTGTTAGGGGTTTAGGGTATATAAAGTCTGTCGAAGATTTAGAAAAAGCAGTAGTAGCCGTAAACGATAATGTACCCATTCATATAAAAGATATTGGGGTAGTGAGCTTAGGGCCTGCCACCCGAAGGGGGTTATTAGACAAGGGGGGGGCAGAAGTGGTTGGCGGCGTGGTTATTGCCCGCTATGGCTCAAACCCTTTGCAGGTAATAAATAATGTAAAAAACAAAATTGATGAAATAGCAAAGGGGCTGCCTAAAAAAACACTGGCAAATGGGGTGGTGAGTCAACTAACAATAGTACCGTTTTATGATCGCACACAGCTTATCCATGAAACGCTGGGAACGCTGGAAGAGGCACTTTCATTAGAGCTTTTAATTACCATACTGGTAGTTATAGTAATGGTACTCAACTTGCGTGCTTCTATTCTTATATCAAGCCTGTTACCTATTGCTGTACTTATGGTTTTTGCTGCCATGCGGTATTTTGGTATTGATGCTAATATTGTAGCATTATCAGGTATTGCTATTGCTATTGGCACAATGATAGATTTGGGAATTGTTCTCTCCGAAAATATTATAAAACATACCGACGAAGCTCCACCCGGTCAAAAACTTATTGATACCATATACAATGCCGCTACTGAGGTTAGCTCTGCCATAGTAACCGCAGTAGCTACTACTATTGTAAGTTTTGTGCCTGTGTTTACTATGGAAGCCGCCGAAGGAAAACTGTTTAGACCACTGGCATTTACAAAAACTTTTGCATTAATAGCCTCATTAATAGTTGCGCTTATTATTTTACCTACCATAGCCCATTGGTTGTTTGGTATTAAAATAAAAAAGGATGCTAAGGGAAAACTTATTAATGCCTTGCTTATTGTTGGTGGTATTTTTATTGCAATATGGGTAAGTGTTTGGGGTGGTTTAACATTAGCTGCATTTGGTATAGCTTGGTTTATTACCGAGTATAGTAAAAAGCAAAATTTTGTTACCCGTAACCTTGCCTTAATTATAGCTGTAGGTGTTGTTACATGGTTGCTGGCAAAATACTGGATGCCATTAGGCGCAAGCGTATCGCTTCTGCTCAACTTTGTTTTTGTAGCCCTTATGGTTGCTACAATATTGTTCTCGTTCTATATGTTAGAGCATTACTACACCCGTATTTTAAGCTGGTGCTTGAGAAACAAAAAGAAGTTTCTTTTGTTACCTACCCTTTTAATTTTATGGGCAGCAACTGCTTGGATGGGCTTTAACACCGTTTTTGGTTTCGTAGCAAAAGGTTTTGATGTAATTAATGTAAATGTACGGACAACAACAGCATGGTCTGGATTATCAAATAAATTCCCTGGTATTGATAAAGAGTTTATGCCCTCGTTAGACGAAGGCAGCTTTTTACTAATGCCCTCCTCTATGCCTCACGCAGGTGTAGAACAAAACAAGAAGGTGGTGCAACAATTAGATATGCTTTTGGTAAATATACCCGAAGTTGAGTTGGCGGTGGGTAAAATGGGGCGTGTAGAGTCGGCATTAGACCCCGCACCCATATCAATGTACGAGAACATTATTAACTACAAAACCGAGTATTTAGTAAATAAAAAGGGACGTAGAGTACGGTTTAAAATAGATGATGAAAGCCGTTTTATTCTGAAATCAGGCGATACATTAACCAACGAAGAAGCATTAGTACAAGGCATTACTTTAGAGGAACTAATACTTGATGATGATGGAACATACTTTCGTAATTGGCGAAACCACATAAAGTCTCCCAATGATATTTGGAGTGAGATTGTAAAAGTTACTAAAATCCCAGGGGTAACCTCTTCGTCAAAACTACAACCTATTGAAACACGGTTGATAATGCTGCAAACAGGTATGCGCGCTCCAATGGGAATTAAAGTATATGGACCTGACTTAAAAACCATTGACGATTTTGGGTTGCAGTTAGAGGCAATTTTAAAAGAAGTGCCTTCAGTAAAAGAAGAGGCTGTTTTTGCCGATAGAATTGTAGGCAAACCTTATATACACTTAAACATTGATAGAGATGCCATTGCCCGCTATGGGCTAAGTGTAGAAGATGTGCAGCAAACCATAGAAACCGCCATTGGCGGGATGACTATCACATCAACAGTTGAAGGTAGAGAGCGTTTTCCTATAAGGGTGAGATACCCTCGTGAGTTTCGCGATAACCCAAATGAGTTAATGAAAATATTTATTGCCACACCAATGGGGGCGCAAGTACCATTGGGTGATTTGGTAGAGGTGGAGTATGTGAGAGGAGCACAAATGATAAAAAGTGAGAACACTTTTTTGGTAGGCTATGTATTATTAGACAAAAAAGAAGGCTACTCAGAGGTTGCAGTAGTAGAAGACGCACAACGCTTAATACAAAAGAAAATAGATAGCGGCGAGCTTGTTGTACCCGCGGGTATAAGCTATAAATTTTCAGGAAACTATGAAAATCAGGTGCGGGCTGAGAAACGCTTGTCTATAATAGTACCACTGGTATTAATTATTATTTTCTTAATACTATACTTCCAATTCAGGTCGGTAAGTACTTCGCTAATGATTTTTTCGGGCATTGCAATGGCATTTAGCGGGGCGTTTATACTGCTTTGGTTCTATGGGCAAACATGGTTTTTAGACTTCTCGCTTTTTGGAAACAATATGAGGGATTTATTCCAAGTGCATACCATTAACCTAAGTGTAGCGGTGTGGGTAGGTTTTATAGCCCTGTTTGGTATTGCTACTGACGATGGTGTTTTAATGGGTACATACCTTGACCAAAGTTTTGCTAAAAACAAAACTACTACTATCCCGCAAATTAGAGCGGCGGTAGTAACAGCAGGGCAAAGACGTATAAAACCCGCTATTATGACTTCGGCTACTACTATTATAGCATTACTGCCTGTACTCACCTCCACTGGGCGGGGGGCAGATATAATGATACCGATGGCTATACCCGCCTTTGGCGGAATGTTGGTAGCATCAGTTACCTATTTCATAGTGCCTGTACTGTATTGCCTAAGAGAAGAACGTAAACTAAAAAAATTATAGCAATGAGGACATTAAAAAACATATTCACCCTATTGCTTTTGTTTAGTGCAGGAGCAATAGAAGCACAAATACCCGATAGTTACCTTAAACAGGCAGCAGAAAACAACCCAGGGCTGCAAGCCAAGTATGCTGCCTTTGAGGGGGCAATGCAGCGGGTAGCGCAAGTAAGCGCACTGCCCAACCCTACCCTTTCATTCGGCTACTTTATTAGCCCTGTGGAAACACGAGTAGGCGCACAACAAGCACGGTTTAGCCTCACACAAATGTTTCCGTGGTTTGGTACATTAGCCACAAAAGAAAATAGAGCCTCACTTATTGCTAAGGCAAAATACCAAGAGTTTTTAAATGCTAAAAATGAGTTGTACTACAAAGTAAAAGCCGCGTGGTATCCCTTGTACGAAGTTAACAGAGTGGTTTTGTTACAAAAAGAAAACAAAGATATTTTGGTCTCGTACAAGCGGCTTTCAACCACTGCCTTTAAAAACGGAAAGGGTGCTATGGTAGATGTGATAAGAGTAGATATTGCTATTGAAAATACAACTACCGATATAAAACTATTAGAAAATAAAAAGAAACCTCTTTTAATACATTTTAATCGCCTGCTCAATCGCTCTGATAGCGCAACGGTAAAAATATCCAACTCTTTACAACTGCTTGAAGTAACGGCGGGTTACAGAAAAGACAGCCTGCTGAAACAAAACCCCATTTTAAGGGCATTTGACTTACGGCTTAAAGCTGCACAAGAACAAGAAGACCTTGCTTATAAATCGGGCTTACCCCAGTTTGGGGTAGGTATTGACTATGTTGTTGTGAGCAAAAGGAAAGAAATAACCCTTGCGGGTAATGGCAGAGATGCTTTAATGCCAATGGTAAGTATGAGCCTACCCATTTTCAGAGGAAAGTATAAAGCAGCAAGAAAAGAAGCGCTGTTTGCCCAAACCGTTATCATAGCATCAAAAAAAGAGTTTGAAAACAACCTTGTAAGTACTTATGAAATGGCTTGGTATGAGGTGAACAAAGCTGTCCAGCTAATTGAGCTATATACCGTACAAACCGAAAAAACAGAGCAAATAATAACACTTTTGCATAGTGCTTACAGCAACACAGGCAAAGACTTTGAAGAGATTTTAAGAATGCAGCAAGAACTACTTAAATACCAGATGGCTGTGGCTTCTGCAAAAAAAGAATTTTACTCCGCATTAGCAAAACTTGATTACTTAACCGCAAAAAAAGAATAGTATGAAAACAGTAAATAAAACAACAATAATAATAGCTGTAATTACCCTAATAGTAGGGCTTGGCTTTGGCAAATTGTTCTTTAATAAAGGAAACAACACTGAAAAAGAACAAGAAAAAACGGAAAGTGTAGAACAAATATGGACCTGTTCTATGCACCTGCAAATAAGAAAAAAAGAAGCGGGCAAATGCCCTTTTTGCGGTATGGACTTAATCCCTGTGAGTAATGCTGCAGGAAACGACAATCCTATGGAGGTAAAAATGTCTCCATCGGCAATGCAGTTAGCCAATGTTCAATCGTTAGTTATTACCAAACAAAAACCAGTGAAAAAAATAAGAATGAATGGGAAAATAAAAGCGGATGAGCGTTTGGTTTTCTCCCAATCATCACACCTCCCTGGGCGGGTAGAAAAACTGCTGGTCAGCTTTACAGGCGAAAGCGTGTACAAGGGTCAGGTATTAGCCTATGTATATTCTCCTGAATTGGTAACGGCACAAGAGGAACTACTTGAAGCCTATAAAATAAGGGAAAGCCAGCCAGCCCTTTTTGAAGCCGCAAAAGAAAAATTAATGAACTGGAAGCTAACCAAAAAGCAAGTAAACAAAATACTTGAAACAGGTAAACTACAAAACCAGTTCCCTGTGTTGGCAGATGTTAGCGGGGTGGTTTTAAACAAAAGGGTAAACTTGGGCGATTATATACAGAAGGGACAATCGCTGTTTGAGGTAGTCAACCTTTCAAAAATATGGGTATTATTTGATGTATATGAAGCCGATATTCCTTGGATAAAGAAGGGCAATACCATTAGTTTCACAGTACAGTCATTGCCTGCCCAAGTTTTTAAAAGCAAAATCACATTTATAAACCCTGTTATAAATCCCAAAACCCGTGTTGCAACAGCAAGGCTGGAAGTAGACAATAGAGACGGAAAGCTAAAGCCTGATATGTTTGTTGTAGGTATTGCCCAAAATCCTATAAAAAATGAGGAGAAAGTACTAATAGTTCCCAAAACAGCCGTTATGTGGACGGGTGAACGCTCGGTAGTGTATATAAAGCACTCTTCTGCCGCAGGCGTTAGCTTTATGATGCGAGAAGTTACATTAGGTGCAATTGTAGGCAATGGCTATATAATAAAAGAAGGGTTAGAAGAAGGAGAAGAAGTTGCCACAAACGGCACTTTTAGTATTGATGCAGCAGCACAATTAGCGGGTAAACCCAGCATGATGAACCCAAAAGGTGGAGCAACCTCTATGGGGCATAATCACGGGGGTATGTCTGCCAAAAAAACATCGGCAGCACCTGCAAAAAAGGGGTCAATAAGTAAATCATTAAAAACAAGGCTGTCTCCTTTGCTTAATGAGTATCTTTTATTAAAAAATGCCTTAGTAAACGACGACTTGAACAAAAGCAAAAAAAGAGCGGCAATACTACTTAAAAAGCTAAACAAAATAAATATGGGCGCATTTAAGGGCAAGGCTCACAATGCTTGGATGCAACAAAGCAGCAAATTGAAAAAAACACTTGCCGCTATTGTGAAAGAGGAAAACATTGAAGGTGTGAGGAAGTATTTTATTCCTCTTTCCAACCAAGTTATTCAATTAGCAAAAACATTCGGGCCTTTTAATACCCCATTATACATATTGCATTGCCCTATGGCAGATGGTAATAAAGGCGCAGACTGGATAAGCAATAAAAAAGAAATATTAAACCCCTATTTCGGCGAAAGTATGCTGAATTGCGGTGAAGTAACAAAAGAAATTAAATAATAAAAATGAAAAAAACAATTTTAACAGTAGCGGTAATCGCCGCTTCACTACTTGTAACATCTTGTGAAAAAGCGGAAAAAACAACTGAAAAGAAGGACACAACAGAAGAGACAACAACACATGAACACGCAGGCGGCGAAGCACATAGCCACGATGCTGCCCAAAAAAAAGAGGAAAAGGGTGAGGGTGTAGAAAAAGAAATAAGCACCACGCTTACTAATGAGCAGGCAAAAACAATACTTGCTGCCTACTTGGAAGTAAAAGACGCATTGGTACAAACCGATGGCAAGGCAGCAAGTAAAGCAGCAGAGAAATTAGTAGGCGACTTAGGCGACACGAAAGACGAGTTGGCAGAAAAAATACGGTTTGATGCTGAACATATATGGTCAACAAAAGATGCTGGGCATCAAAGAGATCATTTTAATGCACTCTCAAAAAACGTGTATAGCTTGGTAAAGCATACCCAAGCAAATACAGCACCTCTTTACCTTCAAAGCTGCGCTATGCAAAAAAATAATAGAGAAGCACTTTGGTTGAGTTTGGATAGTGGAATTAAGAACCCATATTTTGGCGATAAAATGCTAACCTGTGGCAATACAGAAAATGTTTTGGCAACAGTAGAATAGCATTGCAAAAAAATCCTTTCAAAAGGTAAAGAAAAAGATAAACAGCAAAAAGCCCGCTCAAAAATTAATTGAGCGGGCTTTTTGTTATGTTAAAGGTCTATTTTATGATGCCTTTTACTGCTTCTTTTAGTTTTAGCGATTGTTTTCTCAACTCCATCACTTCCTCTTCATTCAAAAAACGATAACGCCCACGCATAAGGTCTTTCTTAGTTAGCCCTGCATAATACACACGGTCTAGTTGTTCTACCTCATATCCAAAGTGTTCAAACATCCGACGGATAACCCTGTTTTTGCCACTATGTATCTCAACACCTACACGGGTTTTCTCTCCTTGTATAAAGGCTATATTATCCACTTTCGCTGTTCCATCCTCCAGTTCTATGCCACTCATCAACGCTTCCATGTCAGCTTCAGATAGTTCTTTGTTTAATACGGCTATATATACTTTTTTCACATTGTATTTGGGGTGGGTTAATACCTGTGCTAAATCTCCATCGTTTGTAAACAATAGTAATCCTGTGGTATTTCTATCCAATCGCCCAACGGGGAAAATTCGCTCTTTGGTGGCTTGCCCCATTATATCCATCACCGTTTTGCGCCCTTCTGGGTCGTTCATGGTGGTTATATAGTCTTTGGGTTTGTTTAGCAATACATATACAAAATTTTCTCGCCCTATTATTTGCCCGTTATATCTAACGGTATCACCTGTGCGAACACGGCAGCCTAATTCAGTTACCACAATGTCGTTAATAGTAATTATGCCTTGTTGTATCAGCTTATCCGCTTCACGGCGAGAGCAAATACCTGCGTTAGACAAAAATTTGTTTAACCGTGTTTCCTTATCCTCGTCATATTTAAACTCATGTGTAGTATAGCTGTGTTTATTTTTTTCTTTAGGAATCTTCTTTTTCTTTTTAAAATCAGATTTTCCATAGGGTTTTTTTGCTCCAAACTTATTGTAAGGTCTTTTGTTGTAGGGTCTTCCCTCTCCCCCACCTTCTCGGTCTCCGTAGCTGCTGCTGCGATAATCTGGGTTGTACGGGCGCGGTCCTCCTGAAGGTTTGTTGTACTCTACCTTTTCAAAACGATTTTCATCTGTTTCTGGTTTTTCTTCGCTGGTGGTGTCGGGCGTAATCTTTTTGATTATTCTTTTGCGGATACGCTTACGCGGCCCGTTATTGGCTGCGTTTGAGCTGAATCCACCTTCCCGGCGGGTTTTGTCTTCACTCATATTCTTAGTATTTATTTAACGATACCACAAAGATAACAGTATTTAGCTTGTGTTTAATATAATTTTATAGGCTATTGAATATTTGTCAAACTTTAAAAGTTTGACAAATAGAATGGATAAATCCCTCCCTTATCACACAGTTCAATACTAAAGGCAAAAAGTAAATAACCAACAACTAATAAAAACTTCTTATACTGGTTTTGCCTATTTTTGCAGTAATGCTACAATTTACACGATTTGTACTGGATAACGGACTCACCGTTTTGCATCATTTTGATGCGACAACTCCAATAGCCGCAGTAAATATTCTTTACAATGTAGGCGCAAAAGACGAAGACCCTGAGCGCACTGGTTTTGCTCACCTTTTCGAGCATTTAATGTTTGGAGGATCAAAAAATATTGCCCACTACGATAGCGAGTTACAAAAAGCAAGCGGAGAGAATAATGCCTTTACCTCAAATGATATTACAAACTACTATATTACACTTCCTGTAAATAATATAGAAACCGCTTTGTGGTTAGAGTCTGATAGAATGAAAGCATTAGACTTTAATGATAAATCTTTGAAAACACAGCGAAGCGTTGTAATAGAGGAGTTTAAACAACGCTACCTAAACCAACCCTATGGAGATAGCTGGTTAAAAGTGCGCCCGTTGGCATACAAGCATCACCCTTATCGCTGGGCAACTATTGGTAAAGAAATTAAACATATAGAAGAGGCGACTATGGCAGATGTGCAGGCATTTTTTTATAATTTTTACCGCCCTAATAACGCCATACTTTCTATTGCAGGAGATATTTCATTAGAAAAAACTAAATTGCTGGTAAACAAATGGTTTGGTGATATAGAAAAAGTAGAAGTAAAGCGCAATACAATAGTAAAAGAGCCAGCACAAAAAGAAGCAAGAAAAGAAACCACTACAGCAAACGTGCCTTACGATGCTATTTATATAGCTTGGCACATGAGCGATAGAACAAGTCAAAAATATTATACCACAGAGCTAATTACAAACATTCTTTCGGGTTCAGCATCCTCTCGTTTATACAATAGGTTGGTAAAAGAGGCAGAGTTGTTTTCAGAAATACATTGCTACCAATTAGACAGTACTGATGCTGGTTTGCTAATGATACAGGGCAACCTTGCAGACGGGGTAAGCATTGAAACGGGTGAAAAAGCAATACTAAAAGAGTTAACAAAACTTACAGAGCAAGAGTGTAGTGAAGAAGAGCTTGAAAAAGTGAAAAACAAAAAAGAAACGATTTTCACCTATTCTGAAACGGAAATACTAACCAAAGCAATGAACCTTGCCTACTACGAGTACATTGGCAATGCCAATTTGATAAATAAAGAAATGGATAACTTTAGAGCCGTAACTACTGCCGATGTTCTATCCGTTTCACGTGAAATATTTAGGGCAGAAAACAGCTCAACATTATATTATTTAAGAGACAAAAAAGAATGAGTGTAGATAGAACAATAGCCCCCACCCCTAAGCACATAGAAAAACTGACCTTTCTTGAGCCTGATGTTTTTACTTTAAACAACGGCGTGAAAGTATATGCCTTAAAAGGCGGCGAGCAAGAAATAGTAAAAACAGATATTGTTTTAAATACAGGTAGTTTACAAGGCAAAAATTCGCTTGTTCCCTCGGTAGTAAGCAGTTTATTGCTTACCGCCACTGCCACAAAAAATGCTGAACAAATAGCGAACGAGTTTGATTTTTTTGGTGCATTTAATGGTAAAAGTAACCACTTTGCTGACGGCACAATAACCAACTACACGCTTACTAAACACACCGAAAAAGTATATAACCTACTGGCTGATACACTTGCCAATGCTGTATTTACAGAAGAGGAATTAGGCGTTTATACGTTTGTAAAAATTCAAAATTTAGAAATATCAAAAAAGAAAACCTCCTTTTTGGCCAATAGGGCATTTTCGCAAGCAGTTTTTCCTAACCATCCTTATGGTTTTATTTCTGAAAAAAAAGACTTTGAAGGGTTAAATATCAATGATTTAACAGCATTTTATACCAAAAACAATAGCATTAAATACATTATACTTTCGGGCAATTATTCTAAGGCAACGCTAAAACATTTAAACTCTGCTTTTGGTGGTTTCAAGGCTGGTGCCACAACTTTTGAACCCTATAACTTTACAGAGAACCCGCAGGGAAAAAAAATACATATTAAAAAAGAGGACGCAACACAAAGTACTGTTTGTGTGGGTTTTAGGACAATAAACCGCCTTCATCCTGATTATCCTAAATTAGGAATATTAGTAACCCTATTAGGTGGTTTTTTTGGCTCTCGCCTTATGAAAAACATAAGAGAGGATAAAGGCTATACCTATGGTATCCATTCGTCCATTGTCTCCTACCCTGATTGTGGCTTGTTTTACATACAAACCGATGTGAAAAAAGAAGTATATCAAGACACTTTAAATGAAATATATAAGGAAATAAATCGTTTAAAAAATGAGCCTATTAGTGATGATGAGCTAAACATACTAAGCAATTATAGCTTAGGTAGTTTTTTACGCAGTTTGGATGGAGCTTTCTCTGTTTCAGAGAAGTATAAAACCTTGCTCGATTTTAAACAAGATTACAACTATTACAATAGATACATCCGTCTTTTAAAAAGCATTAACAAAGACGAGTTAATACAAATTGCAAATAAATATTTTGTTGAAGATAATATATACGAAGTGGTTGCAGGGGTTTAAACCCCTCTCTTTCTATAAGAAGGGGCTTTTTTGGCTGGGGCTTGTTTTGCTTTCGCCTTTTTTGTCGGCACAAAACAATTATCCAGACTTTAGGCGGGCTTGTGGTGATGGTTTAAGCCCAAATATTACTCTTTTTTGGTCGCCCCTTTCTGATGGTTGTGCAAATTTTCAAAGCCTTAGTATTTATGGTCGGGTGGATGCTTTACAGCCTTTTCAGCTAATTGACAGTATTACCGATATTAACGAAACGCAGTACATCCATTTTGGAGCAAAAAACATTTCCCCTTCTTGGAGTTATTATATCGTTTATAAAAACCTATGCAATGGCGATTCTGCCTACTCAAAAATTCTTGAAATTGATAATACCCAACCGCCAGAATCTAATATAGACTCAGTAAGCGTGGATATTAATACAGGCAAAGTTGTTGTGGGCTGGTCGCCAAATCCCGCACCAGACATAAAAGATTATAGGGTTTGGACATCCGTAGGCGCAAATAATTTTCCAATAACAAGGGTAGATACTCCATTTTTTGTACACCCCGCTTCTTCCCCAAATTCTGGCACACAGGGATATAAAATCACTGCTTTAGATAGTTGTGATAACCAAAGCATAATAAATACATTACACAGTTCCATTTTTTTACAAAACACCTATGATTCTTGTTTAAGCACTATTATAATAAACTGGAGTGCCTATGTGGGCTGGAGTAATATACTTAACTATTCTATTTTTGGTAGAAGTGGCACTATTGGAGCGTACAGTTTATTAGCTACTAATAATCCCTCGTTACGCACCTATACTTTTAGCTCTTTTATCCCTGGTGATACATTGGAGTTTTATATACAGGCTACCGATGGAGATAATGGTTTTACCAGCACATCAAACAAAATAAGTGTAATCACCCGTTTGCGTAGGTTTTCTAATCGTAATTACATCAGTTATGCTACGGTTATAGACTCATCGGCTATTCAATTAAAAATATTAGGAGACCCAACATCCGACACTAAAAACTATATACTTTATAGGCAAAAAGGAGATGAGGGTTTTAGAAAACTTACTGATTTAATATACGATGGAACATCGCAAAGCCAGCTATATACTGACAATGGCGTAGAGGCTTTTAAATACACATACCAATACAGATATATAAGTGAGGATATTTGCCGCACTCTTTTAGATACAAGCAATATTGCAAAAACGATGCTGCTTTCACTAAATAGTGATGAAAGCGGTAGTTTTTTAAACTGGAACAGATACGGTTTTTGGAATGCGGGTATAGAAGGATTTAACGTGTATAGAGGGTTTGATTTTGGCGGTGGTTTCACGTGGAACATTATTTCTCCTGTTGCAAGTACGGACAGTTCTTATAGAGATGAAACACTTCCTATTGATGTGGGTATTGCGGGTATTTGCTATTATATAGAGGCTGAAGAAGCAGTAGGAAATGTATATGGTGAAAAAGCAAAAAGCAAATCAAACATTGTTTGCTTAGTTGATGATGCACTAATCTTTTTTCCAAATGCTTTTGCCCCTAACAAAGTAAACAACCTATTTTTACCCATAGGCACTAATGTTGATTATAACAGAACCAGTATGCTTATTTATGCCCGTAATGGGCAGCTAATGAAAAAGATTGACGACATAAGACAAGGATGGGACGGCACTAACATTAGTGGTAGGCTATGCCTTGATGGTGTTTATTTGTATGTTTGTGAGCTTTTTGGATTAAACGAAAAGAAATACAATTATAAAGGCACTATACACCTACTTAGATGATTCGTTTTTTTTGTGAAAACATTCGCTTCGATTTAAAAAACAAACAAAAAGTTAAACGCTGGATTAAGACTATTGTTTCTCAAAAAGAAATACCCTTAGGTGATATTAATATTATCTTTTGCTCTGATAAGTATCTTTTAAATGTAAACAAAAAACATTTAAACCATAACGATTATACCGATATTATTACCTTTAACTATAATGGTGCTAAAATAAGCGGCGATTTGTTTATTAGCATTGATAGAGTTTTTGAAAATGCTGATAAAGAAAATGTTTCACGTGAAACAGAACTATTAAGGGTTATTATTCACGGTGTTTTGCATTTGCTTGGCTACAATGATAAGAGCAAAAAAGAGAAGAAAGAGATAAGAACAAAAGAAAACGAAAGTTTAAAACTATATAAAATATTTTAATGTTCCACATGAAACATTACATAATAAATGCAAACTGATTACGATATAATAATAGTGGGGGGTGGGCACGCAGGATGCGAGGCAGCAGCAGCGGCAGCAAACTTAGGTTCGCAAGTATTGCTAATTACCACCAGTTTACAAACCATTGCACAAATGAGCTGTAACCCCGCAATGGGAGGCATAGCCAAAGGACAAATAATAAGAGAAATAGACGCGCTTGGCGGTTATAGTGGTATAGTTACGGATAAAACCATGATACAGTTTAGAATGCTAAACAAAAGCAAAGGTGCTGCTATGTGGAGTCCAAGGGCGCAAAGTGATAGGTGGCTATTTGCACAGGAGTGGCGTATAATGCTTGAAAAAACACCCAATGTTGATTTTTTTCAGGATACTGTGAAAGAGCTTGTAGTAAAAGATAAAAAAATAAGGGGTGTTATTACGGCAATGGGTATTACCTTTAATGCTAAATCCGTAGTACTAACCAATGGAACATTTTTAAACGGGCTAATACATATAGGTAGAAAACAGTTTGGTGGTGGGCGAATGGGAGAGCGAGCAGTTGGTGGAATTACTGAACAATTAGAATCTCTTGGTTTTGAAAGCGGGCGAATGAAAACAGGCACACCTCCCCGTGTGGATGGAAGAAGTATTAATTATGCAGCACTTGAAGAACAAAAAGGAGATGCAAACCCATCTAAGTTTTCATATAGCCCAACCACACAACCTTTAACAAAACAACGAAGCTGCTATATAACCTATACCAACTCAGTAGTACACGATACATTGCGCACTGGTTTAGCTGATTCGCCAATGTATAATGGTACTATAAAAAGCATAGGTCCAAGATATTGCCCATCAATAGAGGATAAAATAAATAGATTTGCTGAAAGAGATAGACATCAAATTTTTATAGAACCAGAAGGCTGGGAAACGGTTGAAGTATATGTAAATGGTTTTTCTACTTCATTGCCAGATGATATTCAGGTAAAGGCTTTGCAGCAAATAGAAGGGTTTGAGAAAGCAAAAATATTTAGACCAGGCTATGCCATAGAATATGATTACTTCCCTCCTACCCAGTTGCACCACACATTAGAAACAAAACTAATAGAAAACTTATATTTTGCTGGGCAAATAAATGGCACAACAGGTTACGAAGAAGCTGCTTGCCAGGGGCTTATGGCAGCAATTAATGCACATCAAAAAATAAATAAAAAAGAGCCTTTTATTCTTTCTCGTTCTGATGCTTATATTGGCGTATTAATTGATGATTTAATAAATAAAGGCACAGATGAGCCTTATCGTATGTTTACATCAAGGGCAGAGTATAGAATTTTGCTACGCCAAGATAATGCGGATATTCGCCTCACAAAAAAAGGACACGATTTAGGTCTAACTAATGATGACAGGCTAAAGGCAGTGAACAAAAAAATTGAAGCAACAAAAAAAATAATTACTCATTTCAAAAAACAAAGTATTTCTCCTGCTCAAATAAATCATTTATTAGAAGAATTGGGAACAACACAAATGAACCAAGCTAATAAGCTAAACAATATATTATTGCGCCCACAGGTAGCCATCACTGATTTAGAAAAAGTAGATGCTATTAAAGACTTTCTATCACCATTTACTGAAGAAGAAAAACAACAAGCAGAAATTGGCATCAAATATGAATCATATATTGAAAAAGAAACATTATCAGTAGAAAAAATGAACAGGTTAGAAAATATTAGAATACCGCTCACCTATAATTTTAAAGGGCTTTCTTCCCTTTCAAACGAAGCAAAAGAAAAGCTAAGTAAAATTCAGCCACAAACCATTGGGCAAGCCTCACGCATTAGTGGTGTTTCTCCCGCAGATATTTCTGTATTAATGGTTCAATTTGGCAGGTAATAGTATTATTGCACTACCAAATGATAAACAAGCACTTATTAATTTTCTGTTTATTTTTATTTGCATCGTGTGCCAGTATAGTTGCCCCAAGTGGGGGACCCATTGATAAAACGCCTCCTGTTTGCAAAAAAAAATTACCAAAGGACAATACAGTCAATTTTAAAGAAAAGGCAATAGAATTTACCTTTGACGAGTTTATTGTTTTAAATGATATAGTCAATCAGTTTATTATATCTCCCCCTCTTGATGAAAATCCCGATATTAAAATTAAAGGTAAAAAAATACAAGTTACTTTCGGTGAGGATTTAAAACCAAATACTACCTATACACTAAATTTTGGTAATGGAATAAAAGATAATAACGAGGGCAATATTTTAACTGGCTTAACTTATACCTTTTCTACGGGAAACTATATAGATAGCCTTTCATTACAAGGGAGCTTATTAGATGGATTTACTAAGTTGCCTTTAGCAAATGTTGCGGTTGGGCTTTATAAAATAACCGAAGATTCAACCATTTTTAAAGTAAAGCCTTGGTATTTAACTCGCCCTGACTCAAGTGGAAATTTTAAATTCACAAATTTAAGTCCTGCCACTTATGAATTGGTTGCCTTTGAAGATGCCAACAGAAATTTGAAAATAGAAACAAATGAAAAAATTGCTTTCTATAAAGATAGTATAGACCTTACTTATATAAAAAAAGATAGTAACCTATACCAACTAATACTATCCCCACAAACTATTAACAAAACACCTAAAGTAATAATTTACAAAGAGTTAGCAAAAGGAAAGTATCAAATAATAACCACAGCAAGTAATTGTAATATTTCTATAAACAACAACACGTTTAATAAAAAAGAAACTCAAATACTTAAAACATCATACAAAACCTGTGATACTATTACGCTATTCACAAATAGTGTTTGTGTGGACTCAACAGTGCTAAAAGTAAGTGTTGATACTATAATAGAAATAATTGTAATTAAATGTAAATCAAAGAATTATACGAAAAATGTAATTGCTTCACCAAAAAACATTAACGATTATAATTTCTTAAACCCTGTGCGTATATCATTTACAAACCCACCTATTGATATAAGAGAAAAAGAAATTAAGTTTTTTAAAGAGGATACTATAGAACTAACTAATTTTAAGCTAATTAAGGATACTTTAGACCCATTAACATTATTACTTGTACATCCTTTTAAACCAGAAACAAAATACACCCTATCAATACCAAAAGGGAAAATAAAGGACTTATATGGGCAAGAATTAGATTCTACGGGTATATTTATTAGCACAGCAAAAGCAGGTTTTTTTGGAAATTTATCCATTAGCATTGCCAATGCAGATAGGCTAAATTTAATAGTTCAACTGCTTTCTGTAGAAAATACTGTACTCCATGAAAACCTTATAAATAGCAACCGAACCATTAGTTACACTAATCTAATTCCAGGGTCATACTTTGTAAAAGTAATAAAAGACGATAACAAAAATAGTGTTTGGGACGGGGGAGACTATTTTATAAAAAAACAGCCTGAAAAAGTATATATAACGCCTAAATCGCTTGATGTGAGAGCAAACTGGGACATAAGCAATATAAAAATAGAAACAGGGTTTTAGGTGTTGATAACGTAAAATAAATGTGGATTAAAGGTCAAAAGTTAACAATTCAAAAAATAATAATTTGGTGGTGTTAATAGAAAATGAAAACTCCCTACTTATTAGCAACATTACCCACAAAACAAAAAAAAGAAAGCATCCACAAAAGCATAGGTATAAGTATTATTGCAGTGTTAGCAAAATAGTAAATAAGTAATAAGAATCAATGGCTTAAGTTATGTAAACAACCGTCAGTAAAAAGTGAGTAAAAATAAAGGTACACTCTTTTTCTCTCACTTATCTACAAATTCACATAGCTATATATATACATCATTACTTATTTAAATATATTGTTTTTAGATTTGTTGGAAACAGGGTTTCATCAAAATCGAAGCAATTGAAATATCTTTGCTTCTCCGAACGAGAGAAAAAGAAAAATGATTGAAGAAATTGAAAAACTAAATCAGCAAGCACAAGCGTTTACCATTTCGAAAAAAGAAGAACTGGAGGAGTTCCGCATAAAATTTCTTTCTCGCAATGGAATGTTGAATAAATTGTTCGAGGGATTTAAGACTGTTTCGAAAGAACAAAAACGGGAAGTTGGGCAGGCATTAAACCAGCTTAAAAAAGCGGTACAAAGCAAGTTTGATGAGCAAAAAGAAGGAATTGAAAAAAAATCGCCTGCTTCGCAGGAAAAGCAAGACCTAACCTTGCCAACGGTTAATGAAACGGGCAGCCGACATCCTCTAAGCATCATACAAAATCAAATTATAGAAATTTTTGAAAAATTAGGATTTGGGGTTGCTCAAGGACCTGAAATAGAATCAGACTGGTACAACTTTTCAGCACTAAATTTCCCTAAAGACCACCCTGCCCGAGATATGCAGGACACTTTTTTTGTAGAGAAAGAGTATGCCCTGCGCACGCATACCACATCAGTACAAGTGCGGGCAATGGAGAAACAAAAACCACCTATCCGCATGATTTCCCCTGGGCGAGTATATAGAAACGAGGCAATATCTGCACGGGCGCATTGTTTTTTTCACCAAGTAGATGGTTTTTATATTGATAAAAATGTATCGTTTGCGGATTTGAAACACACGTTGTATCATTTCGTAAACGAGTTGTTTGGTAGCGAAACAGAAGTTCGTTTTCGCCCGTCATACTTTCCGTTTACAGAGGTGAGTGCCGAAATGGATTGCACTTGCTTTTTATGCAAGGGCGAAGGGTGTAATGTATGCAAATATACTGGCTGGGTAGAGATTTTGGGCAGCGGAATGATAGATCCAAATGTATTGAAAAACTGTAATATAGACCCAGAGGAATATAGTGGCTTTGCCTTTGGAATGGGCGTTGAGCGTATTACAATGTTAAAATATAATGTTAAAGACCTGCGGATGTACTCTGAAAACAACGTGAAGTTTTTACAACAATATAAGGGAGTAATGTAGTAATTTCATTTACTTTACAGTGGTTTGTTGAATTAACCCTACACCAACTTACTCTAAATCAGCTATGAGGAAAACCATAATTGTCTTTCTTATTATTTTCACCGCAATATTTAGTTTGCAGGCGCAAACAAAGCGAGCCTTGTTTATTGGTATAAATATATACTTTCCACAAGGGGCTATTGCATCAGAATTGAGAACGCCGCCGCCAAATTTAGACGGATGCGTAAACGATGCAAAAGCGGTGAAAGAAATAATGCAAACCCGCTATGGCATTAAAAATAAAAACCTTACTACGCTATACAATCAAAAGGCAAGCAGGGCAGCTATACTAAAAGCAATAAAAACCCTTATTAAAAAATCAAAAAAAGGGGATGTAGTATTTATTTATTATGCGGGGCATGGGTCGCAGGTAAATAACTCATTATCAAAAGAAAACGATAAAAAAGACGAGACCATCGTTCCTGCCGATGCGTATAAAGGAGAGTTTGATATTAGGGATAAAGAGCTTGCCCAATTAATAAACAAACTGGTAGATAAAGGGGTAATAGTAACCTCAATATTCGATAGCTGCCATAGTGGATCTATTTCACGTAGCGACAAACAGCCAAAATTTAGGTTTAGTCCAAGTGATAAAAGAGATGTTAAAGATGCTTCAAACCCAATGCCTCCAGAAAACCGTGGGGCATTAACCATATCAGCGGCAAGGGACAAAGAACCCGCCAAAGAGGTAAAAGACAAACACGGCAATCCACACGGGGGTTTTACTGTGGCATTGCTAAAAGTACTTGCAGATGTTACTGCGGCAACACCAGTACAGCAAATATTTAATAGGATTGAGGCGATAATGCAATATAATAACCTCACCCAGAAACCAGTTTTAGCAGGAAATAGCACTCGCAGAAAGGGAACTCTATTAGGAATTGATAAATCGCTATTGCCTAATAAATTATTAATTCCAGTAATTAAATACGAGAACGGTGAAGTACATTTACAAGCAGGTTTCCCATCAGGAATAAGCCCGAAAACGCAACTCGAAAAGAAAACGAAAAACGGTATAATTAAATTAGAAATTACCCGAATGGGCGGGGTAAACCGCAGCTATGCTAAAGTGATAAAAGGCGACCCAAAAGCCATTAAAGCGGGAGATTTGTTTGCGGTAAGTAATATTGTTGTTGCGCCAGAAGCCGCTATAAAAGTATATATATACGAAAGTGTTTTTAGCAACGATATACTAACCGCCACAGTAAAAAACACGGTGCGAAAAAATTACAATTGGCAACAAGCCACAGTATTAAACCCAGCCTATCAAAATCTATATTACCGAGAAGGAAAATGGATAATTACCTATAAGGACAAGGATTTTCAAAATTTAGGCAACACAATAGGCGTTGATGTACTAAACGGAAAAGTGGTAAAAGACTCAAGCCTGCGGTTTAATATACCTGCAAATGCAACGTTAAGCAAATACCTAAAAGAAAAATTTAATGGAGAAAGCAATGTAGCGATTACTAAAAACCCCAACCAAGCAGATTATCATCTTGTGGGCAGGTGGAGAAATAACAAAATAGAGTATGCTTTTATAAATCCAGTACGCTTGTTTGAAAGTGGAGAAAGCGAAAGCCAATTGCCACTACGCACCCATTTTTTTGCCGTGAATAAAAGCACAGGAGGCGAAGCAGCGGTAGCCGATAGTTTAGAAAACTATATATTGCGAATAGCTAAAATAAAGGCATGGCTTACCTTACCCAGCCCTCCTGATGATGGGAGCTTTCCGTTTGCTTTTGCTCTTCGCCGCTCAAGCACGGGCGAGTTAATTACCAATGGGCAACAAGTAAAATACCACGATACACTGGGCTTGGTTTTTACTTTAGATGAAATAAACGAGCTGTATTGGGATAGAAACAAACGTTATGTTTATGTTTTTTCTATTGATAGTAAAGGAGAAATGCTACTATTATTTCCAAGAAATATTACAGGAGAAAATACCTACCCATTAATAAACAGAAACACATACGAAATTCGCCAAAATGCGCCCTTAGGTGCTTCCCGCCTTTTTAGAATAACTGATAGCACAGGCTATTTAAACTATATAATGCTTACCACCGCCGAGCCTATAAACAACTTAGATATTTTTAAGCAGGAAGGTGTTTTTAAACAAGAAAAAGAACGGGGAGGAACAGCCTTAGAAAAACTATTGGGTGGGGTAGGAGCAAGCACCCGAAGCGAGCTAATAGCACCCGCAAGTTGGTCAATAACAAGAATTTCGGTAAAATGTGTACCCAGAAAATAAACCATGCAGCGTAAGCATTTAATAAAAGACAGTATAGGGGCAACCGTTGCCGTTTTTTTGGTAATGGCAGCCTTTGCCTACATCCCTTTTAATCTAAAAATATTAAACCCTATAAAACATGGGCTAAAAGATTTTAAGTTTAG
Source organism: uncultured Burkholderiales bacterium (assembly GCA_964584305.1). Lineage (GTDB taxonomy): Bacteria > Bacteroidota > Bacteroidia > UBA8524 > UBA8524 > SB11. The sequence goes on along the minus strand of CAZOZL010000001.1, from coordinate 78,516 downwards.
CGATATTTACTTTTCGAAAATAAAAAGCAAAGCACCTATTGATACTAATATAGTGATAGTAAACATAGGCTATAATAACCGTTACCAGCTATCACAGCAACTAAAAACGATAAAACAATACCAACCCGCAGTAATTGGGCTTGATGTATTGTTTCGCAGCCATAAAGACCCGATAATAGACTCTTTACTTCAGGCAGAGATAAACAGCACCCCCAATGTGGTAATGGCTTCTTACCTTTATGGAGAAAACGAAAAACATGAGTTTACCAAGTTAGACACCACCACACTCAACCTTAAAAACCAACAATGGGGTTTTATAAACTTTGTGGGGAAGGATGAGAGTTACCCCGTACGTAAAATAAAACCCTTTTATAAATTAGGAGAAACTACTGAAAACAGTTTTGCGGCAGCCATAGCAAAAATGTTTGATGAAGAGGGCTACGAAAAACTAAAGCAAAGAAAAAAAGAGTTTGAAATTATTAATTACAGTCGCAAGCAAAACCAATACATTGTTATTGATGTAAACGACCTGCAAAAAACAGACCTCTCTATACTAAAGGGAAAAATAGTACTAATGGGCTTTTTAGGCCCTGATATAAACACAAAAGTAATAGAGGAAAATCGATTTACCCCGATGAACAAAAAATATAGCGGCAAGTCATTTCCTGATATGTATGGGGTGGTAATTCATGCTAACCTTTTAAGCGCCATAATAGCACAAAACTATATAAACAAAGTGCCATTTTGGTTATCAATAGTTATTGCGTTTAGCGTTTGTTTTCTACATATTTTTTTCTTTATAAAATACTACGTTCACCACCACAAGTTTTATCATTTGGTAACCAAAATAATACAACTGCTTACCTTTATATTAATGATATACGCGTCGTTTATGCTTCTTTCGTGGTTTGGCTTAGATATGGATATGGGGGCAATATTAGGTGCAATAGCATTATCGGTAGATGTGCTTTATTTTTATGATGGGTTGGCTACTTGGTTGCACAAAAAGTATGGATACAAAACTGTTTTTGGACATCACTAAAAAAAGCATTTACTATTTTTGGTATAGTGATATTAACCCATACCTTACCACTATAATTTAAAGCAATGAAAAAACTAAGTCTATTACTATTTACTATTATTTTTTCTTTGGCTGCAACGGCTGCCCAAAACCAGTTTGTGGTGTTTTCTATTAGTGGGAAAGCAGAGTACAAAACCAGCGGCAGCAAAAACTGGCAGAGAGTGAAAGCGAGAACACCACTTAATAAAGGCGATAAATTAAAACTGGATAACGGGGCAGAGCTTATACTATTGTACAAAGAATATAAAACGCTGAAACTTAAAAAAAAGGGAAGGTATAAAATAGACAAACTGATAGCGCAGGTGAAAAAAACAAAAGCAAGCGAAAGCACCGCCTACCTAAAGTTTATTTGGAAAGAGTTTAATAAAAAACATAAAAATGCCAAAGACTACCACACAGACTATATGAAAACCAAGGGCGGAGTAGATAGGGGAGGGTGTACTATGCCCATAATGCTTAGCCCTGCCTATGGCGAAAAGGTGTTCTCCCCCTCAATTACTTTAGTTTGGGATAAAGACACAGCCGCAAAAAACAATGAATACACCGTGGTGCTATACCAAGACGAGAGAGAAGACACTAAACTATTAGAGCTGCTGGTAGTAGGCAATAGTTTAACCCTTTCAGCACAAACTTTTTGGATTAATAGAGGAAAAAAATATTTTTGGGCGGCATATCCTAAAGGCATAGATAACTGCGCGCGTTTTTCTTTTGAATTGATAAAAGAAATAGCCTTTAACAATCTATTGGTAGAGGCACAAACCATGTTTAAGAAATCAGAGCAAACACCATTTGATGCTATAAAAGCGGGAAGCTGGCTTGAGGTAAATGGGCTAATGCAGCAAGCAGGAAAATATTACTATAAAGCCTTAGAAATCTCAAAATTTTCTCAAGAATACAAAATACTATATAGCGGATGGCTTGCCCGAGCAGGCAAACTGGACGAAGCCAAAAAATGGTGGGTGGAGTGAGAATTTTGGTAGGATAGCCTTGTTTATTTTAGTTAGCGGCTATTTGCCTTTAGCACGCGCATTGTCATATTGAGTGGAGTTGAAAAGCGTGCGAGCAAATGCAGCGGGTTATACAACAACAACCCGCTCTCCTCATTACCACAATAACTCTCGTCATTGCGAGTATGCCTTCTTAGGCGAACGAGACAATCTGTATGATGTGATGGTAAAAGAGTGCCACACAAAGCCACACAATGACGAGCACGGAGTCTTTATTAGGGGGGATAAAAAAGCAGTAAATCCAAAAAACTATATTGAAATTGTATTAATGATATATGTGGCATATATATATCATATTTGAGTTTCTTTGTAAACTCAAAGTAGTATGATACCCAAAAACACGGTGGATGATATAATGGCTGCTGCTCAAGTTGATGAGGTGGTTGGCGATTTCGTTACTCTAAAAAAAAGGGGGGCAAATCTAATGGGTTTATGTCCTTTTCATGGGGAGAAAACCCCATCGTTTGTGGTGTCGCCTACAAAGGGGATATACAAGTGTTTTGGGTGTGGCAGGGCGGGCAACTCTGTGGGGTTTATGATGGAGCATGAAAAAATGGAGTATGCCGATGCGCTGCGCCACCTTGCCCGCAAATACAATATAGAAGTTGTAGAAGAACGCAACCAAACACCCGAAGCTATTGCAAGCGCAAACGAGCGTGAAAGCCTTTTAATTGCCTTAGACTATGCTGCAAAGCAGTTTGAGCAAAACCTGTGGGAAGACGAGGAGGGCAAAGCCGTAGGCAAAACCTATTTTTATGAGCGTGGTTTTAGGGATGAAACAATAAAAAAGTTCAATTTAGGATATAGCAAAAAAGACTGGGGTAGCTTTACCGATGAGGCAATTAAAATAGGCTACTCTATTGATATTTTACAAAAAGCAGGGTTAACCAAAGTGAGCGAAGGCGGTAAAGCCTTCGATATGTTTCGTGAGCGGGTACTATTTCCGTTTCATAACCTTAGCGGAAGGGTAATTGCTTTTGGCGGTCGCCAACTGGTAAAAGATGATAAAAGCCCGAAATACCTTAACAGCCCCGAAACGGAGGTCTATAAAAAATCGGAAATACTGTACGGTATTTATTATGCTAAAAACAGTATTCGCCAAAACGATAAGTGCTTTTTGGTAGAAGGATATACAGATGTAATTACACTTAGCCAAGCAGGCATTGAGAATGTAGCAGCATCTTCTGGCACATCGCTAACAGAGGGGCAGGTAAAACAAATTTACCGTTTCACAAAAAACGTATGTATTATATACGATGGCGACCCCGCAGGCTTAAAAGCAGCACTTCGAGGTATTGATATAATATTAGCAGGCGGCTTAAATGTAAAAATCATACTCTTGCCCGAAGGCGAAGACCCTGATACATATTGCAAAAAATTAGGAGGGGCGGCGTTTCAGCAATATTTAAACGAAAATGAAAAAGACTTTATCCTTTACAAATCGGAGCTGCTGGTAGGTGAGGCAAAAAACGATCCCGTAAAAAAATCGGCAGCCATTCGTGATATTGTAGAAAGCATTAGCAAAATACCTGACAATATTACCCGCAGTACTTTTATTAGCGAAAGCGCAAGGGTGTTTGAGGTGGGGGCAGAGATGCTAATGGCAGAGGTGAACAAAACCCGCAAAAAAAGCCAAACAAAAGACCCCGAAGAGCGGAAACTACTGAGCGAACTGGAGACAATAAATAACGAGCCTTTTAGTGAGGAGGAGTTTCAAGCACCGCTTAATATAGGCGAAGAGCAAGAAAAAGGAGTAGCACGTGTATTAATTCAGTATGGGCATTTGCCGTACAGAGAAACAGTGCTAAACGTGGCAGAGTATTTATTGCAGCAAGTAGAAAACGATGGATTTGAATTTAAATACAGCCTTTACAAACAAATAGTTGAGGAAATAAAAAACAAAGTAGATGACCCACTGGCAACCCTAAGCGAAGACGAATTTTTACACAACGAAAACCAAGAAGTGGTAGCTTTGGCAGCAAATTTTTTAACCGAGAAATATAAAGTAAGCCCCCACTGGGGAGAAAAATTTGAGGTATTTATTACCGAGATAAAAGACAACTATCAAAACGATGTAGATAGCGTATTGCTGCACCTAAAATTAAAAAAAGTAGATGATTTAATGCGCCAAAATCAAGAAGAAATTAAAAATTTTGAGGAAGAGGCAAACCACACCAAGGAAACAAAGCAAGAAGTACCAAGCGATGAAGAAACGGAGGAAACAGCAGAACAATTAGCAGAAACAGCCCAAAAACTTGAAACACTGCTACAAAAACATATAATGCTATTAAACTATCGCAAGCAAATAACAGCACTTTTAGGCACTACTATTATTAAGTAATATGGTTTAGCTTTTTGCAACCAACCTCAAGTTATCCAGCATATCCTTAGTCATGGTATCAAGAGTATAGTCGGGTTTCCAGTTCCAGTTTTTGTGGGCAATGGTATCGTCAATACTTTCGGGCCAAGTGGCAGCAATAGCTGTACGCACAGGGTCAACATCATAAGTCAAAGCAAAATCAGGCATTATTTTTTTAATGCTTGTGGCTATTTCTTCGGGGTTAAAACTCATACCTGCTACATTATAGCTGCTGCGTATGGTAATGCTATCAGCAGGGGCATCCATTATGTTAATGGTTGCTTTTAAAGCATCAGGCATATATAGCATGGGCAATGTAGCGTGGTGTGGTAAAAAGCACTCGTAACTATTGGTTTTTAGTGCTGCGTGGTAAATATCAACGGCATAGTCAGTAGTTCCTCCCCCTGGGGCAGATTTATAGCCTATTAAACCAGGGTAGCGAATGCTACGTACATCTACACCGTGTTTTTGGAAATAATATTCGCAGTAACGCTCGCCCGCCTGTTTACTAATACCATAAATAGTATTAGGATCCATAACGCAGTTCTGTGGGGTGTTTATTCTTGGGGTATTAGACCCAAAAACGGCAATACTACTGGGCCAATAAACTTTGCCAATTTTAAAGGCAACGGCTGCGTCCAGCACATTAAACAAGCCGTCCATATTTAGTTCCCAAGCAAACTTTGGATGTTTTTCTGCTGTTGCGGATAAAAGTGCCGCCAAATGATATACTTGGTTGGGTTTATATTTGCTTAGTAGTGCGGTAAGTTTTGGTTTGTCCAACACGTCCAATTGCTCATAAGGCCCTGTTTCGTGCAGTATATTTGCCACTTCACTTTGCTTTTTCACGTCGGTAGCTACCACACTGCTGCTGCCATAAATACCACGCAAAGCCTCTACTAATTCTGTACCTAGCTGCCCGCCTGCGCCAATTACTAATATTGTATCACTCATTGTTTGTGTTTTCTTAAACCGATTGCGAAAATATGCGTTTACCCCTTATCTAAATAATAAAAATGTGTGTACTTAATAAATTTGCTATACGCATTGCCGCAGCTTATAATAAAACCTGTTTTGCCTTGTAGCACTCCTAAACGCAAAAAATACGATTGAAAAAATGACCACAAAGGATTAAAAATCAACTTACTGAATGCGACTTTTTTATTTTTGACACTCATCTCTTTTGCTCCCAGTTTGCCGTATGTATTCATTTTTTCAAAGTATTTACTTATGCTTTGAAACGAGTAATGTAAAATGTCGCTACTTAACTCTTCTATTTTGCCGGTATTAGTCGGTACTACATCCTCGTGCACATTTGCCGTATTAAACTTTGCGTACTTGCTATTGAATAGCCGTTTTTGCCTATCGGGATACCAGCCACAGTATTTTATCCATTCGCCCATAAAAAAAGTTTTACGAGGTACGGCATAAATAGGTGTTTGTTCCCATGCTTTATTTATTGCACTCCATTTAGTAGTTATTTCTTTTTGTAAATCGCTGGTAATTTCTTCATCGCTATCTACCCAAAAAACAACATCATTTTTAGCCTTATCTACGGCATATTGTTTGGTAGCAGCATAGCCCAGCCATTCTATTTGCTCAAAAACAACATTGCTAAAACGTTGTGCTATTGCCTGTGTATTATCGCTACTTCCTGAGTCTATTACCCACACCTCGTCCACCCATTGTAGCGATTGTAAACAACGTGCAATATTTTGCTCTTCGTTGTTGGCAAGGACAACGGCACTTATAGGGAGTTTATTTCTCATTTTATAACGTTGCAAAACTAACCAATTTTAAAAAGGTGTCCTATAATGTATAACAAACTAAATAGAGGTTTTTTTATATTACAAAACGTTATTTCTTTGTAAGTCGTCTTTTAAGCGACGAATAAAACCAAACCTTTTTTAAATGAAAAGATTTTTACTTTCCCTATTCACTTTTATTTTTATAGGGGCAATTACACCAATTAAGGCACAAACGCCTGATTTTTGCGGTACAGATTTTTCTGAAAAACAAAAAAGCTGGCTGCTTGACTATGCCAAAAACGGAAGAAACTTTGCACAAAAAAGTGCAGCGCAATATTATGTCCCCCTATATATCCATTTTGTAGGTACTGACGAAGGAACAGGCTTTTATAGCCCCGAACTGATGATGAATGGGATATGTGAACTAAACACACAATTTGCCCCAACAGGGCTTTATTTTTACTTGGCAGGCTTTAATTATATTGCAAACACGGACTGGTACGACCATGCTACTTACGGACCAGGGGGTGTTATGATGGGCGCGAATAACGTGGATGATGTAGCCAATATTTATATTGTTATAAACCCCGCAGGAAACTGCGGCTACTTCTCGCCAAGCAGAAACGGTATTGCGATGACTAAAAACTGTATGAGTGCAGGTTCTTCTACTTTTGCGCATGAATTAGGGCACTTTTTCTCACTTCCTCACCCTTTTCGTAATGTGCTTGGAGTAAAAGAGTTTGTGAATGGCAGCAACTGCAAAACAGGTGGCGACTTGTTTTGTGATACCCGTGCCGACCATCTAAACGTCCGTTGGAATTGTCCCTATAAAGGAAGCACTAAAGATCCCTTGGGAGCGACTTATAACCCTGATGGAACTTTGTTTATGAGTTACTCTAATGATGCGTGTTCAAATCGTTTCTCGTTAGAACAGACCGACGCAATGGCTTTTAACCTAAATGGTGCACGCTCCAACTTGATAGGAGCAAAACAAGATACTATGCCCAATATGCAAAAGGTGGAACGCTTGTTTCCATTGCAAGGGATGCCACAAAAACCGACTAATGCGGTGTTTAGGTGGAAAAGTGTTCCCAATGCCATTGGTTATATTTTGCAAGCCAGCCAAATCTCTGTTTTTCCAGGCACTTTACCCTTAGACATTATGACTAAAGAGACATTTTTTGTAGCGACCAAGTTATCAGACAGCCGCACGTATAATTGGAGGGTTCGTCCAGTATATGCGGGTCGTACTTGTGGTGTCGGTAATTTTTCTGATACAGGGCGTTTCTTTACCTCAAAAACAGCGGGTGTAAGCTCATTTAGCAAAGCCAATGAAGTAAAAATATACCCTAACCCAACAGGCAACAATACGCAGGTATTTATAGCGTTTGAAAAAGAAGAAAAAACGATTACCCATGCTAATATTTATACTATTGACGGTAAAAACATTACTACCATTAACCTAACTAAGCAAAGCAACCAGCAATACACAATGGATATTAGCACACTAAGCACCGGTATCTACTTTGTAAGCATTAATACTGAAAACGGTATTTACCGCCAAAAACTTTTGGTAGAGTAGTTAAGCTCTTTGTAAGTGGTAACCGACTAAAGTCTAATTACTTTCAAAACTACAGTGTACAGCAGGTTGAAACCTGCCGCAATTCATCACCTTAACACAATGGGAATTTCAATCCTATTCAATGTGAGTTGGGGACGCTATATGTAAATTTTTTAAAAATTGATAGATATAAAAAACAAGACAGTTTCAAGGAGAAACCGTAGCGTTCCAGCCTATATCACAATAGTTGCATGGGGCAGTACTGTGCGGCTGTTTCCCTTCTTGTGGTGCTTGTGAGTATAGTAGTAGCCCAGTTCGGACGGGACTAAAGGGAGGTGTAAAATTCTTAATTCACCCCTTGCAACGGGTTTCCATTTATCCAACACATATTTATTAGGTAGTGTACTACCTTTTATATTGCGGGTTCACAACAAAGTTTACAGTACTACTATTATCTAAATCAGATTTTAGGCGAAGCGCACCCCTATAAGTACCGTCATAGTATATTACCTCGTAGGTGTTTGGGGCAATTCGCCCTAAGTTTAGTGCATGGATAACCAAATTATTGCCTCTGTCTTTGTTTAGGTGAACGGTATAGCACGTCTCTGCCCTTCTTAATGATATAGTGCGGGCTATTTCTTTCCCATTAAGCATTACTAAAATACTATCTCCATCCACTGTTTGGTCGTCTCTAAAGCATAGTTTTATCACCGTATCTTTAACTATTACCTCTTTAGGTAGTTTTTTTATGCGAAAAGGAATAGAGGCAAAGGGGTCATATATATAGGGTTCATTTATTTTTCTTTCTTTTCTTTTTACTTTGAATGAACCCGCAGCAAAAAACCACTTTATATTGAGGCGGAAATGAGAACCGTTTGAAAATATTTTTAATCCTTTATCATAATCCAGTGCAAAATAGCGGTGGTCTATCACATTTTTAAAACCATGATGGTATTCAATACCATAAGAAAAAGGGCCTTTTGATTGTAGATATGCCAACTCGGTTCCCACAAAAACAGTGGGGTAAAACACAGGGCTTTTTTTAATTTCTATTACATCTTTAATAAATTGCGGTACTGATGATGCTCTGTTAATAGCAAACCCAGCATGGTTTCTCCACCGCCAATAGCTACCCATCCTTTTAGTAAAGGTGTATGATAGGGGTAAACCCATAGTACGATACATGATAATAAAATCATCGCTTTGGTCGCTTTTTATGCCATACCCTCTTGCTCCCATTTCTGCCCCTATGTTTACAGAGTGCTGATTGCTTAAAACCAATTCAAAAAAAAGAGAATAATTAAATTTTCGTCCAAAATTTTGGCTTGAAGTAAATTGAGGGTTGGGGAAACCCCATAGCAATGAAAACAAAGGATATAAATAGTGTGTGCCAGTAATATTAGGGGTAGCAGCTACGGTACTGCCTGTTTCAAACCGTGCGCCAGTGCTAACACTTGGGCTAATATTAAAATGCCAGCGATAACTTAGCAAACGGTATTGCTGCGCAGACATGGAAATGCTGCTTGCAAAAACGAAAAATAAAAGAATATGGCGTAAACGTTTCCCCATTGGCGTTACCAATACTAAACGCAAAATAGATAAAAATAGTTGTAGCAACGTCAAGTTTGCTAATGCTGGTTCGCCTTTTATTTAAGTTTAACTCACTCCCAGTTTCTGTAATTCAAACAATTCTTTATAAACGCCTTCTTGTGCTAATAGCTCGGTATGTTTGCCTGTTTGCACAATATTTCCTTTTTGTATTACTACAATCTTGTCGGCATTTTGTATAGTGCTTAGTCGGTGAGCAATAACAACACTGGTGCGGTTTTTCATTAATCTATTAAGGGCCTCTTGCACTAATTTTTCGCTGGTAGTATCTAATGCACTGGTGGCTTCATCCAATATTAAAATATCAGGGTTTTTAAGCACCGCACGGGCTATTGAAATACGTTGGCGTTGCCCGCCGCTTAGTTTCCCTCCACGTTCGCCAATATTGGTATAATAACCGTTTTCAAACTCGGTAATAAAATTATGGGCATTGGCTACCTTGGCGGCATTCTCAACATCTTGTTGCGATGCGTTATGATTGCCAAAAACGATATTATTAAATATAGTATCGTTAAACAAGATAGACTCTTGGGTAACTATGCCCATCATGCCTCTAAGGCTACTCACTTTATAGTCTCTTATATCAGTACCGTCTATAAATATACCGCCCTCGGTTACATCATAAAAACGGGGCAATAAATCTGCTAATGTGCTTTTTCCACCTCCCGAAGGACCTACTAATGCAATCATTTCTCCTTTCTTTATTTCAAAAGAAATATCACTTAGCACCTTTTCTTTACCATAGGCAAAACTCACCTTTTTGTATTGTATTGCGGTGTTAAAATCAGACTTTACCAAAGGGTTCTTTTTCTCGGTTATTTTTTCATCTAACGTAAATATTTCCTCTAATCTGTCTTTTGCTGCCAGTCCTTTTTGTACACTGTAAAAAGCAGATGAAAATGACTTTGAAGGCGGAATAAGCAAGGCAAACAACGCCACATAATAGATAAACGATGAGGCATCAAGGCTTGATGATTTATCTAAAATAAAACTACCCCCAATCCACAAAATGGTAGCGGCAATCATTATTCCCATAGTTTCTGATAGGGGCGATGCCATGTCGCTACGCCTATTAATACCTATCGATATTTTGTTAAGCAAATTACTTTGTTTTAAAAACCGACGTAAAAAAAAGGGTTCACGCCCAAAGGCTTTTATAATACGCATACCTCCCAGAGTTTCCTCGAAATTGCTAATAATTTCGCCCAGTTTTTTTTGCTGGCGGCTGGTTTGAGATTTTATAGCTTTGCCTATACGCACAATTATTAATGCGGCAATGGGTAGCAACACCAGTATTATTAAAGTAAGTTTTGGGCTAATATATATAAGCAAACCCAAATGAACTATTATAGTAAACGGTTGCTTAAAAATAGCTTCGAGCGATGCCATTAGGTTGGCTTCTATTACAACGATATCACCACTCATGCGCGAAATAAGATCGCCCTTGCGCTCGTCAGAAAAATAGGAAAGGGGTAAACGCAGTACTTTTTTGTATAAAGTGTTACGCAAATCACGAACAGTATTTTGGCGAAAAATTACAATATTATACAGGCTTAAATAAATAAATAAATTTTTTAGCAAGGTAGAAACCACCATAAACAAGCATATATATATAAGTGCTTGCTTGGGGCTGTTTTTCACCACCCCGCTTAGCTGATACATAACGGTATCTTTCAGGTTGCTAAAACCAGCACCTCCTTCTGGGGCAACAGCCGCCACCTTATCAGGAGAGAAAATTAACTCTAAAAAAGGGATGACTGCCGCCAATGAAAACACACCAAACAGTATGGCCAACAAATTAAATATAATGTTGTAGTAGGCAAAACGGCGATGGGCATAGCCATAGCGAAGCAGGTCAAAAAATTTTTTCATCTAAAAGTAAGTGGCTTGCTGTGCCACTTTGCAAATATAGTGCTAATGTGTACTATGGCGAAATTGTGGCAGAGGTTCTGTTTTTAAAAAGCAAAAAAAGCATATCGAGGTTACGCTATTTATTTAAAAAACCGATTCCTTATAGGAGTACCGCTCATTTATTATAACTTTGATATTATCAAGGAGTTGAATAATAAAAGAATGCCTGATTATAGTAAAACATACTTGTATAAAATGATTCATATTGAGAACATTCAACATATTTTACAAAATGGCATCACTCATAGTAGCCCACTACAAAAACCATCAACCGCTATCAAAACACACCGATGTTTAATATAGTTTAAGGGCTATTTTGTTACCACCAAATATTTATTCCTTTTCCCTTTTTGTACTAATAGATAACGGCTTTGCAATAAATCAGTGGTATTAACGGTAGCTTCAGTATCGGTAATTTTTTTCATGTTAATGCTTACTCCTCCGCCTTTTATCATTTTCCGTGCCTCACCCCGAGAAGGGAATATCCCTAATTTATCTGCCATTAATTCTATTACGGAAATACCCGCATCAAAATCTGTGTGTGGCAGGCTGTATTTTAGGTTATCTTCTACCATATCTAAAATTACCGCTTTGCTAAGGGTGTTTAGCTTTTCGGCTAAATCTTTGCTAAACAGTAGTTCGGTAGTTTTTATAGCATCGTTATAGCCTTTTTCGCCATGCACACGCAGGGCAATATCTTTTGCCAATGCTTTTTGTAGGGTACGCAAATGTGGCTCAGGGGCGTGTGCCTCTATTAGTGCGTTAATTTCTTCTTTTGGCAGTAGTGTAAATACTTTTATGAAGTTTTCTGCATCCACATCGCTGGCATTTAGCCAAAATTGGTAAAACATGTAGGGGCTGGTTTTCTTAGGGTCAAGCCATACATTTCCGCTTTCGCTTTTGCCAAATTTAGTACCGTCGCCTTTTTTTATTAGCGGCGCAGTAATGGCAAAGGCTTCTCCACCATCCATGCGGCGTATCAGCTCCGTACCTGTAACAATATTGCCCCACTGGTCGCTACCGCCCATTTGCAGCGTTACCTTTTTGTTTTTGTATAGGTGGTAAAAATCGTAGCCTTGTACCAGTTGATATGAAAACTCGGTAAAAGACATTCCTTTTTCAAGTCTGTTTTTCACAGAGTCTTTAGCCATCATATAGTTTACACCAATGTGTTTGCCCACATCACGTATAAAATCTAAAAAGCTAAAGTCTTTAAACCAATCGTAGTTGTTTACTATTTCGGCAGCATTTTCGCCTTTTTCAAAATTTAAAAATTGCTGTAATTGCTTTTTTTGGCAGGCTAAATTGTGGTTTATCGTTTCTACGTCCAGCAAGTTACGCTCGGCACTTTTGCCTGAAGGGTCGCCTACCATACCCGTAGCACCGCCTACTAACGCAATAGGTTTATGCCCTGCACGTTGCAAATGCACCAAAAGCATTATAGGCACCATATTGCCTATATGCAAGGAGTCTGCCGTAGGGTCAAAACCTACATAGCCCACTGTCATTTCTTTGTTCAGCAGCTCCTCCGTACCCGGCATTATATCTTGCAGTAGTCCTCGCCAGCGTAATTCTTCTACCAAATTGTTCATCTATAATTCTCTATAAAAACTTATTCTTCAAAAAACTGATTTCCTTGTTTATCAATATATCCAGCAAATTTACCGCCTCTGTACACCCTTGCCAAACCATTATTAAACAAAATGGCATTGTCGTATTGTGGTTTTGCAATAATTTTTCCTGCAATATCTATCACCCCCCATTTATTAAACTCATTAACAAAGGAGGCTCTTTCTTCAATAAAATCGGTTAGCATAGTGTATTTAAAGGCGACAACCGTATCGCCTTTTGCATTTATTGCGCCCCAATTGCTATTGCCTTTTGTGCGGGCAATACCGCCCACAAATGGTGAAGCGGCACTATATTGTGAACTAATTATTTGCTTGCCTTCGGTGTTAATATAGCCCCATTTTCCCTTGTGTTGCACAGGGGCTAACCCTTCGCCAAACTCTTTTGCATGGGTATAGCTATACAGCACTTGTAGCTTGCCTTTTTTATCTATATAGCCATATTTATACTGCCCAAAGGTATTGTTGCTTACGGCGGATAATCCGTTGCTAAAAGGCGTTGCCGTGCTATACACAAAAGGTATTACCTCTTGCCCTTGCTGGTTTATCCCTCCATATTTCCCGTTGCGTTGTGCAATAGCTATCCCTTCTGTATAGGGCAATATTTCAGTATAAATGGTATCGCTAATGGTTTTGCCTTCTACGTTTATCACTCGCCAAAAACCGTTGCGCTTCACTATGGCTAAGTTATTATCAAAATTACCCGTCTTACTATATTGCAAGGGGGTTATGTGTTTTCCCAAGGCATCAATATAGCCAAGCAAATGCGCTTTGCGGGCATACGCCCGCCCGTTTATTAGTTTGCCTATTAGTCCAAATGTAGGCGGCACTGTTATTTTCCCTTTTATATTTAATATGCCTACCCATCTTTCTTTTAAAAAAGAGGCGTATCCTTCACTAAAATCATCCAGAGCATCGTACTCAAAAGCAATTTTTATTTTTCCTTTACTATTGATAAAACCCCATTTCCCGTCTTTTTTAGCGGCAGCCAAACCTTCTGAAAAAAGATGTACTGCTTGAAAACGGACTTTTATTTTGATGTTTTTATCTTTATCAGAAAAGCCCCAAAGATTTCCTTTACGGTAAGGTATTAATTCTCCCTTTTTTTGGGCTATCGCAGATAATGTAACACAAAACAGTAATAGCAAGGCAAATATTCTTACTCTGCTTGTAAACTTTGAGTGCATGGTTTAACTAATTTTTTTAGGAGCATCCATAATCGCACCACAATTGCCACACGTGCAGTTTTCTTTGTTATTATAAAAACGCTCGAAAACGGGGGGCAACTGTTTCACTATATCGTGTACATATTCGTATTCTTCGTATAGTTTATCGCCACAGTTTTCGCAATACCACAAAAAGCCGTCTAATTCTTCTTTTTTGCGTTCACGCTCTATTACCAAACCCACGGTATTTGCGCCACGCTGTGGGCTGTGAGGGGTACGGGGAGGCAATAAAAATATTTCCCCTTCTTTAATATGTATATCACGGGGTTTCCCCTCGTCAATAATTTTTAAGGTAATATCTCCTTCTAATTGATAAAAGAACTCTTCCCCTTCATTGTAGTGGTAGTCTTTTCGGCTGTTAGGCCCACCCACAACCATCACAATAAATTCAGCATCTTTCCACACTTGTATATTGCCAACGGGGGGTTTTAGAAGGTGTCGGTTTTCATCAATCCATTTTTTAAAGTTAAAAGCTGCTGCTACTGCCATAGTAATATTGTTTTAGGCAAATTTCACTCTTTCGAGGGGAAAATCAAAAAAATAGCCGCTGATTTAAACCAGTTTACCTATTGCTTTCACTCTTTCAAAAACGGCGGCTGTATGTGGGGCATCTTTTAGCTCGAGGGTAAGGTCTTGTCCTGCCCAGTGTTGGTAGTGTTTTCCATTGCGCCATAGCCTACTTTGGGTAACGTCATATATCAAGCCTTTGTAGGCTACCCAAACCTCTTCACGGTCTTGCCCATTGCGTAATGCCAATTGTGAGCGGGTATATTTGTTTAGTTCAATCATTCATAAACGCATTTACTTTCTTCATTTTTGTGTAATTTCTCACTTTATAGGGTGTAAAACTGTTAAGTTTTGTGAAACTTTGTAAAAGAAACACTTTTTTTAAACATTGAAACTTAGAACTACATTTTATATTATTCTTGTTTTTACAATGACGGCCTTTGGCTGGTGGACATACTCGTTGGTAAAACTCAGCTATGAGGTGCATATAGACGATGATAACAAGCTGGGGTATGAGGTACACAAGGCTACTCGCACGGTGCTGGAACATTCCAAGTTTAAACCAAATAGTGATACTGTTTTTGCCAAGTTAAAATTAGGCAGACATATTATTTATTTCGATACGGCTACCATGCAGCAGCTAATAAAGGAAAAACACCCCTACACAAAATTAGCTATCAAAAATCAACAAATATCTATAATACCAGCTCCTGATATTGTACAAAAGCTGGAAAATGACAAAAACCGAAAGGTGCGAATGTACCTTATTGAAGGAATTGTTTTTCTTTCGTTATTACTGTTTGGGTTTAGTTGGCTATACAATCGCTTAACCTCTATTATTCGCTTAAATCAACAAAAAAGCAATTTTTTATTAGCAGTTACCCACGAACTAAAAACGCCCATGGCATCTGTTAAGCTGTTTTTGCAAACCATACAACGGCGAGAACTTACCCGTGAGCAAATGAACCCAATGATTGATAACTGTATTGAGGATGTGAACCGCCTAAACGATTTGGTGGAGAATATGCTTTTAGCCACCCGAATAGAAGGAAAAAGCTATCAATACCATTTTACCACCGTTGATTTAAGTACTTTGCTAACAGGTATTAGCGAAAACTATATAAAAAAACATGGTGCTAATTACACTATTGAAGAGGATATTGAAGAGGATATTGAAATAAGTGCGGATATATTTGCCCTAACCCTTGCCATTAATAACCTCATTGAAAATGCGTTAAAGTATTCTCCCCAAAAATCGATTATAAAAATTTCGATAACAAAGGAAGGCGATAAAGCTACTTTGCTAATTGCCGATGAAGGCGTAGGAATACCAAAGGCTGAACGAATAAATGTTTTTAAGCAGTTTTACCGCGTAGGGAATGAGAGTACAAGAACATCAAAAGGAACGGGTTTAGGGTTGTATATTGTGAAAGAGATAGCGGATAATCACAAGGCTTCCGTTGAAATAGTGAATAACGACCCCCAAGGAAGCATTTTTAAAATTTCATTTAAAATAATATCATAAAACCTACCGATTATGAAAGATAAAATATTGTTGGTTGAGGACGAACCCTCATTAGCACATAACCTAAAACTTAACCTTGAACTGGAAGGGTATTCTGTAAATGCTGTTGGCGATGGTGCTACCGCTATTCAAACATTTGGCGAAGAGAACTTTGCAATGGTAATATTAGACATTATGATACCTAATATTGACGGGATAACCGTTTGCGAAAACATACGCTTAAAAGACAATGAAACACCTATTCTTTTTCTATCTGCCAAAAACACAGAAGAAGACCGTGTGAACGGACTAAAGAAAGGAGGCGACGACTACTTGGTAAAACCCTTTAACCTTGAAGAGCTAATACTTAGGGTAAGCAAACTTATTGCCCGAAACAAAGCACACAGTGGTGAAGCAAAACAAGGCTTTAACGATTATGCCTTTGGCGATAACTATGCAAACTTTATTAGCTACGATGCGAAGGGTGTAAATGGTGAGTTTAAACTAACCAAAAAAGAAGCACTACTGCTGAAACTATTAGTTGAAAACAAAGGCGAGGTAGTGAGTAGAGAAAAAATATTTCAAGCGGTATGGGGGTATAGCGTATATCCTTCTACCCGTACTATTGATAATTTTATATTGGCATTTAGAAAATACTTTGAACAAGACCCCAAAAACCCTAAACACTTCCACTCGCTTAGGGGCGTGGGCTATAAATTTGTTGCATAAATAAAGCCGTATCTACCGATACGGCTTTATTTGGCATATAAAACGCCTTTTTAAATAGCGTTTACTCTTCTTATTTATTGTGCCTCCATTTCCCAACTCGAAGCACCACCCGTAAATGGGCTTTTAAAATCAACCTCAAGCCTTGTTGAAGTAAGTTTTTTCACTGTCCAAGTAGTTTCAATTTGCGAGTTGCCCTTATCCAACAATACTTTGGTATCATTATCTAAAAACGTCCACGTGCCTATAAAACCAGTACTTGTGAGGGTATAAGAGCCGTCTTTTCTAATCTCTAACTCCAAACCTTTAGAGCTACCATCAGGGTTGCCTTTGTGTGTGGCGGCAGTAACCTTCCACTTGCGGGCAATACTATCTACATAATCAGGGGTTGGAGAATTGCCTCCCCCATTAGGGGTGGGTGTTGGTGTGCTGCCAGCATCATCATTTTTACTACAAGCAACAGCCAACAGCATAAACAAGGTAACAATACCCATGTATTTTAAATTCTTCATCGTTTCTTAGTGTTTGTTTGCCATAAAGAGTGTCCATTTTTAGTAGTGGTTGCAACGCGCCAACCCTTTTATACCTATACAGTAACCGCAGCTACCAAACACTCTTTTCTTTATACTAAGCATCACAAAAAAGAAGTTGGCGGAACGTAGTTCCGCCAACTTTATCAACCCAAATTCTTTTTTCTTCTGCGTTAGATAGTTTCCCTCATACCCTCATCACGATTATTATGGTGAAGGTAAAAATCAAACTCTACATAGCCCAGCGGCAAGATAATTACTGCAAACTTACTATAGAACACTATTTTTGTTTATGGAATTTAACAACCCTTATCTGCAAGAGTACCTCGCATTTCAAAACGAGTTGAAATCGTATGTGTATCGGCTTGTACCCAACAAGCAAGATATGGAAGATATTGTGCAGGAAACCTACCTAAAGGCAACTAAAAACATTAGTAGCTTTAGGGCAGAGTCATCCTTTAAAACATGGGTGTTTGCAATAGCTACCAACCATGCAAAAAACTTTTTAAAAGATAAAAAACGCTGGCACGAAGACTATCAAGACAATTGCCGCACGGCTACCTTTGCCTCAAAAGAGATACAACAAACCATGTTTGGCATTACCCAAAACTCGCCACAAGGGAAATATATATTGAAAGAACATTTAGACTATTGCTTTACCTGTATGAGCAAAACCCTTAGTTTGGAAGAACAAGTTTGCCTAATGCTAAAAGAGATATATGGTTTTAAAGTAAAAGAGATAATGCAAATAACCATACTAACGGAGGGTAAGGTAAAGCACGCATTGGCAGATAGCAGAGAACGAATGATGCGCATTTTTGAAAGCCGATGTTCGCTAATTGGAAAACAAGGGGCTTGTTATCAGTGTACAGAACTAAATGGTATGTTTAACCCGCAGCAAGATGCAGAAGCCGAAACCAGAAAACTAAAACTTGTGAAAGAGCGTAACAAAGCTAATTATGAGCAGCTTTTTGAGTTGAGAGTGGGTTTAGTAAAGGCGATTGACCCAATACAAGCCGAAGGTTTTGATTTTCATAATTATATGCTCGAAAATTTGCCTGAACATTCAGGCGATTAGCTTATTTACTTAGCAATCAAATACTTGTAAAATATGCTCTTGTTTTTCGTCCGTTTTCTAAGGCTTAATTGTCTAAAGGAAATATTTTAACAAAAAACAAAACAAGTAATGCTTACTACAACCCATTTCAACAGAAAACATCAATCAATTTCAGGACAATTATTTCTTGCTGGTTTAATTTCAATCTTGGTATCCTGCGCCAGCACAAAATCTACCCCCCCAACAAGCAACATAATTGCTAATGGAAAAGCAGTAAAAACCAAAAAATCCTTCCGTATGATTTATGAAGTGGGCATTAGCATTAATGCCACACCCAAAACCATTTGGGCAATTTTAACCAACGCCCCTGATTTTCATAACTGGAATACCACCATTGATAGCATTGAGGGTAATATTGCGTTGAATGAGGCAATTAAACTTCATGCTAAAATTGCCCCTAACCGAACTTTTAAAATGAAAGTTAGCGAGTTTAATCCATCAAGTAAAATGGTGTGGAGCGATGGTAATGCAATGTTTAAAGGCGTTCGTACCTTTAGCCTAAAACCTATGGGAGAGAAAGTTACTGTATTTACCATGCAAGAAGTGTATACAGGAGCAATGTTGCCTATGATAAAAGGCTCGCTGCCCGATTTTACTACTGCTTTTGAAACATTTGCTGCCGATTTGAAAAAGAAAGCGGAGGCAATAGAATAATTAGCAATAGTAAAAAAAACCGCTTTTGTATAGCTTTGCAGCAGATTAATCGCATAGTGATTAATCTGCTTATAAGCATGACGAATAAAAAAAAGATAATTAACGACCCCTTATATGGGTTTCTTACCCTACCCTACGGGTTACTTTTCGATTTAATAGAACACCCCTATTTCCAGCGGCTTCGCAGGATAAAGCAGTTGGGGTTAAGCCATTTGGTGTACCCAGGGGCGTTGCACACCCGTTTTCATCATGCTTTGGGAGCATTAAAACTAACCCGTGATGCTATTGACAATTTGCGGCTTAAAGACATTGAAATTACGGATAAAGAAGCAGAAGCAACCTGCGTAGCTATTTTATTACACGATATTGGGCATGGTCCATTTTCGCACACCCTTGAGCACGCCTTAGTGCAAGGCATTCACCACGAGCAAATTTCACTGCTGTTTATGCAGCGATTAAACAAGGAGTTTGAGGGCAAGCTAACTATCGCTATTGAAATTTTTACTGATGCGTATCCTAAAAAATTCTTGCATCAACTAATAAGCAGCCAGTTGGATATGGATAGGATGGACTATTTGATGCGGGATAGTTTTTTTACAGGAGTATCAGAAGGGGTAATAGGGTCAGACCGTATTATAAAAATGCTGGATGTAAAAAACGACAAGCTGGTAGTTGAAGAAAAAGGCATTTACTCAATAGAGAAGTTTTTAATAGCCCGCCGCTTAATGTACTGGCAGGTATATCTTCACAAAACCGTAGTTGCTGCCGAAATGCAACTAATACATTTGCTTAAAAGAGCAAAAGAATTGATAGCACAAGAGGTAAACTTATTTGCTACACCTGCATTAAACCATTTTTTGCAAAACAAAATTACAGGCGAAAATTTTAGCGAGGAAGATAAAAACCTTGAACTGTTTTCACAATTAGACGATTTTGATATTATGGCATCAATAAAAACGTGGGTACACCACACTGATGAAACTTTGGCATATTTAGCAAATAGCATCATTAATCGTAGGTTGCCAAAAATAAGAATACAAAATACTGCTTTTACTACCGCTGAGATAGAAGAGAAAATGCAGGCAGTGAAACAACACAAAAACCTAAATGATAGCGAGTTGCAGTATTACGTTTTTTCAGGTTCGGTACATAATAATGCGTATTCTGATAAAGATGTAAGCATAAATTTATTGCAAAAAAATGGTAAGGTAATAGATATTGCCTTAGCCTCTGACAACTATAATTTCCCTATGTTACAACGTGAAGTAGAGAAATTTTACTTATGTTATCCTAAATAATATTATTTTAGCCCATTATTTCCCTACCCAAACTATGATAATTAAAGTAGAAGAAATTTGCAAACTGTTTGACGGAGAGATTGAAGGCAACCCTAATGCTGAGATTTTTACCGTAAGCAAGATAGAACAAGGAACAAAGGGCGCACTCACTTTTTTAGCAAACGCTAAGTACGAGCCTTTTATATACGAAACAAAAGCCACCGCAATTTTAATTAGTAAAGACTTTGTGCCTACGGGTAATATTGCCGCAACACTAATAAAAGTAGAAGACCCCTATTCAGCATTTACACAAGTGCTGGGAAAATACTTTAACCCCGAAGATAATCGTGAAGGAGTGGAGCAGCCTTGCTACATATCAGAAAACGCTAAAATAGGCGCAAAACCTTATATTGGTGCATTTGCCTATATAGGTAAAAATGTAACCATTGGCAATAATGTAAAAATATATCCTAATGCTTATGTGGGCGATAGTGTGCATATAGGTAACAATACCGTGATAAATGCGGGGGTTAAGATATACTCGCACTGTATTATTGGTAGCAACTGTATACTGCACGCAGGCACAGTAATAGGCTCTGATGGTTTTGGGTTTGCCCCACAAGCTGATGGCACCTATGTAAAAATCCCGCAAACTGGCAATGTAATAATTGAAGACAATGTAGAAATAGGCAGCAACTGCTCTATAGACCGTGCTACTATGGGTAGTACAATAATAAAACAAGGAGTAAAGCTGGACAACCTTATCCAAATAGCCCACAATGTAGAGTTGGGAGAAAATACGGCAATAGCTGCCCAAACAGGAGTATCGGGCAGTACAAAACTGGGCAAGCAATGTGTTATAGGTGGGCAGGTAGGTTTTGCGGGGCATTTAACCATTGCTGATGGCTCGCAATTTGGAGCGCAAGCTGGAATAGGAAAAAGTATTACCGAAAAAGGCAAAGGTTGGCATGGCTCACCTGCTATTGATATTACGGGCTGGTTTAAATCGCAAGTGCTATTTAAAAACCTACCCAAATTAGAAAAACAAATTATAGCATTAGAAAACACAGTTGCTGAGTTAAGCAAAGACAAAAAAACCTGACGATAATTTAAAGAGTAGGCAACAAAAAAGGGCTATCTTTGCACCTTTAATAAAACTTGTATAATTCTTTTTTATCTGCTACATAGCTATATATAATGAATGCGAAACAAACCACAATTAAGGGACCTGTAAAAGTTTCAGGCATTGGCTTGCACACGGGTAAAATGGTAAATATGACCTTTTTGCCAGCACCCGAAAATCATGGTATAAAATTTCAACGGGTAGATTTGCCCGAGCAACCCACTATTGATGCGGATGTTGACTTGGTGGTAGACACCTCTAGGGGTACTACTTTAGAGCAAAACGGGGCTCGCGTAGCTACAGTAGAGCACGCAATGGCTGCGCTTGCGGGGTTAGAAATAGACAATGCCGTAGTACAGTTAGACGGTGCTGAAGTGCCTATTTTAGACGGAAGTGCCGAAATTTTTGTAAATGAGATTTTAAAAATAGGAATAAAGGAGCAAGACGCTGAACGTGATTATTTTTCGATACCACAAAATATATCGTACATAGAGGCTGATAAGGGAGTAGAAATGATAGCGATGCCCTTGGATGATTATCGCCTAACGGTAATGGTAGATTATAACTCACCCGTATTGGGCAGTCAGCACGCATCAATAACCTCATTAAAAGAGTTTAAAGAAGAAATAGCAAGTTGCCGTACTTTTTGTTTTTTGCATGAATTAGAAATGCTACTTAGTCAAAACCTTATAAAAGGGGGGGATTTAAGTAATGCTATTGTTATAGTAGATAAAACCGTTGATGATAGCGAGTTAACACACCTTGCAGAGCTGTTTAACAAACCAAGCGTGAAGGTGAAAAAAGAAGGCATATTAAACAATGTTGACCTGCGTTACCAAAATGAACCTGCTCGTCATAAACTACTTGATTTAATAGGAGACCTTGCCCTGATAGGAACGCCCTTAAAAGCACAAATTATGGCTGCCCGCCCAGGGCATGCAGCAAATGTTGAGTTTGGCAAGAAAATAAAACAATTGATTAAGAAAAAGAAAAGCCTTGCTAGCGTTCCTCAATACGACCCCAACCAAAAACCCGTTTATGATATTGTAGATATAATGCGGTTTTTGCCCCATAGATACCCTTTTCTATTTATAGATAAGGTAATGGAGCTAACCCCCACACACGTGGTAGCTATAAAAAATGTAACAGGGGTGGAAGGATTTTTTCAAGGGCATTTTCCTGATAATCCCATTATGCCAGGTGTATTGCAAATAGAAGCAATGGCACAAACAGGTGGGGTACTAATATTGAGCAACGTACCCGACCCTGAAAATTATAGCACTTATTTGGTAAAAATAGAAAATGCCAAATACAAAGAAAAAGTAGTGCCTGGTGATACCTTAGTTATGCGCTTAGACCTTATGGCACCCGTGCGCAGAGGCATCTGTATAATGAAAGGACAGGCATACGTTGGCAACAAGCTGGTAGCCGAAGCCGAATTGATGGCACAGATTGTAAAGGATAAAAACAAGAACTAAACGTTTTTTTATTTTGAATAGCGGTAATAACACTTTTAATTTGCCCTAAACATACATAGTATGATCCAACCCCTCTCTTACGTTAACCCACAAGCAGAAATAGCTGACACAGTTATTATAGAACCTTTCGTTACAGTTGATAAAAATGTAACAATAGGCGAAGGAACATGGATAGGTCCTAACGTTACCATTATGGAAGGGGCAAGAATAGGCAAAAACTGTAAAATTTACCCAGGGGCAGTAATCTCTGCTATACCACAAGATTTAAAGTTTAAAGGAGAGCATACTCTAACCCTTATAGGTAATAACTGTACCATAAGAGAGTGCGTAACTATTAATAGAGGTACGGAAGCATCGGGCAAAACAATAATAGGAGATAACTGTTTAGTAATGGCGTATGTGCATATAGCACACGATTGTAATATTGGTGATAATGTAATATTAGCCAACTCGGTACAGTTAGCAGGGCATATAAACATTGGTGATTTTGCTATCGTAGGAGGACTTTCAGCAGTGCATCAGTTTGTAAACATAGGGCAACACGCTATGATATCGGGCGGGTCATTAGTACGTAAAGATGTACCCCCATTTACCAAAGCAGCACGCGAGCCATTATCATACGAAGGAATAAACTCAATAGGGCTTCGGCGTAGAGGCTTTTCAACAGAAAAAATAAGTGAAATTCAAGAAATTTACCGCATACTTTATCTGCGTGGTCATAACAATAACAAAGCCCTTTCAATAGTTGAGGCAGAAACCCCCGCCACCAAAGAACGGGATGAAATTATTAGTTTCATCCGCGAATCTGATAGGGGAGTGATGAAGGGCTATAACTATAACCGCTAATACCCATTGTTTACCATACAACTGCAAAACTGCGGTAAACGATTTAACCGCCACTGGATTTTTAAGGACTTAAACCACTCCTTCACCTCTGGCAACTCATATGCTATACTTGGGGCGAATGGTTCAGGAAAATCAACCCTGCTGCAGTGTATAGCGGGTTATATGTCCATCTCAAAAGGGACTATCGAGTTTACCAATGGAAAAATAGTTAACGAAGAGCAAAAATACCAACACCTTAGCCTTGCCTCGCCGTTTTTAGAATTGATAGAAGAGTTTACTCTTCGCGAAACAATAGCTTTTCATTTCAACATGAAAAAACTTGCTTTTTTAGCAGATAAAGAAGAGATAGTAGCTGTTTTGGGCTTACAGAACTCAATAGATAAACAATTAAAATTTTTTTCATCGGGCATGAAACAAAGAGTAAAAATAGCCTTAGCTGTTTTTAGCGATACCCCCGTTTTAATGCTTGACGAGCCTTGTACCAACTTTGATGCTGCCGCTATAGCGTGGTATCAAAACCTTATAGAAAAATATGCCACCAACCGATTGGTATTGGTTGCAAGCAACCAACCCCACGAGTATCATTTTTGTAAGGAAACACTTACTTTGGGCGTTTAAGCGGCAAGACTTTATTCTGACTATAATCTAATAATCTGTCAAATCTTCAAGATTTGACAGATAGCCTCCAACTCATATCTAATAAGATTGAAACCCTATTTTGTAGGGATTACCGTGCAAAGCAACTAACTTTAGTTGGTATAACAGGCGTGTGGACTTACTATATTTTATAGTAGCTTAGTTGAGTATATTCGCCCTTGAGAATGAAACTAAGCGAAGGGCAAAAGTATGTGCTGTTTTTTGGGGTGTTACACGCCGTGTTTTTTGTGCTGGCACTCACAATTGGCAATATCCAGTTGCCCGATAGTATTGACTATATATGGCAGGCAGAAAATTTTAAATCGCAGGGTAGTTTATATGCTTACGATTTTGCCGAACCCTTAAAAATAGATTATTACAGCAAACGCCCGCCCTTTTATGGGCTACTTATTTGGGCTATCACATCCGTTATCCCATCGCTATATGCAGTGCTTTTTTTGCAAAATATACTTAGTATTTGCAGCGCATGGCTGGTATATAAACTATTGAAAAACAACTTTCATATACCGCAGCCTGCCCTTTGGAGTGCTGTGCTTTGGGTAGCCTTCCCCAATCAGTTGCTATATGCCAATATGATAATGACGGAAACCCTGTTACAGTTTTTTATTATTGCCTCATTTTATTGTTTTATGCGGTATTTTGAAAATACTGAAAAAACGGGGTATATTATTATTAATACTATTTTGCTTGCGCTTGCAGTGCTTACCAAGCCTGTAATGCTATATTTTTGGGTAATAAATATAGTGCTACTGCTTGTAGTAGGCATAAAATACCGTAAATTTTTATTGCCCGTTTCTGTATTGCTTATTCCCCTTGTAATTGTGTTGTGGATGCAGCACAACTATAAACAAACAGGGTATAGGCACTACTCCTCCATTACCCATGTAAACCTAAAAGATTATAACACGAAGTATTTTTTGCTAAATAAATATGGCGAAGCCGCAGCAGATAGTACCATTGCCCAAATAAACAACAAAGCCGCTACCCTACCCACCTATAAGCAACAAGCTGAATATATAAAAGACACTACCACCTCCATTATTTTAGGCGATGTATGGGGGTATGGAAAATTCCACGCAAGGGGGATGGTAAATTTTATGGGCGACCCTGGTAGGTTTGATTATGTACACTTTTTCAATATCCCCCAAGCTAATAATTTAGGTTTGATGCACTACATAAGCAAGGGAGATAGGGGTGAGTTGAAACGTTTTTTAAGCACACAGCCCCTATTGCTTATCATTATTATGCTACTAAGCACTATTGCTAATGGCATTGTGCTGCTTTTGGCATTGGGCTATTTATTCGTTCGTAATACATCTATGTGGTATAAAATATACTTGGTAGCTTTTGTAGTGTATATTTGGTTTTTAACGGGCGCAATAGG
This sequence comes from uncultured Burkholderiales bacterium, assembly GCA_964584305.1. Lineage (GTDB taxonomy): Bacteria > Bacteroidota > Bacteroidia > UBA8524 > UBA8524 > SB11. The sequence goes on along the minus strand of CAZOZL010000001.1, from coordinate 52,584 downwards.
TGCTGCTCGCTTCAAAATCCCTATTTATCCATTGCTAATTATAGCGGCAGCATTGGGCTGGGAGGCTCTGGTGGACTATCACGCCAAAAGAAAGAAAACAGCATAATACCATTTCGCCAAAATGGCAGCATTACTATAAATGGTTCGAGTATTGTAATTATTTAAAAAAAGTGGCATCTTTGCCCTCCATTTTAGAATTAAGGACATTTACGACTATGTACGGTTTAACAATAGGTTTAACAATTTTTGCAGCTATTTTATTAATATTAGTAGTATTGGTACAAAAGCCTAAGGGCGGTGGTTTAGCCACCCAATTTTCATCGTCAAACTTGGCGTTTGGGGTAAAACGCACTTCTGATTTTATTGAGAAAGCTACTTGGGGTTTAGCTATTGCTATTATTGTACTCGCCATGGGTTCTAACATTTTTATTAGCGATGATAGCGACGGTGCTATAAAAGAAGCTATTAATAATGAACAGCTTAATAATATCGCCGTACCCCCCAGCAATACAGGAGGCTCACAGAAACCAATAGAATAATTTATTGTGCGATACTGTGCACCAATAGCCTTTTGGCAATGGGCAATAGTGTTTCAACTTGCGGGAAATATTTTTTTGTCTCAGCCAAGTATGTTGCAGGGTTGGGCAATTCCGCCCTTGTTTTTATTAACTCTTTCTTAATTCCCTCAAAAGTATATACCAAGTTATTGGGATAGTTTGCTACCCATGTAGTATGTATGCCCCTATACTTGTTGCTTGCATTCTCAAACAAGGCTATTTGGTATTGATATACATTAATGCTATTAGCTTTGCCGTTTTTAAGCAACAAATAACCCTCGCTTTTATACATTGGCACAATGCCCACCGGACTAAAATATAGGGCTGCCTCAATAGCATTGTAGCGATTTTTACCTTCGGCTAATTCGGTTTTTAGCTTGGGTAATGCGTATTTTACCACACGGGTAATGGTTTCTATTAGCGCACCATCGTGAATGGTTTTTTCATACTCTATTTTAAAGTGCTTAAAATCAAGACTCGATAGTTTTTTGGGGAACTCTTTATAAATGGTTTCTTTGGTTTTTAAAAACACTTGTAGGCTTTGATAATGCTTGTACAACTCTGCTAAATGAGGATATAACTTATTGTCCTCAAAGTTTTTATGTACGTGTTGCAAATACGCTAATAGTATATATTTTTTATACTCAAAATCTTGTAATCCTTTGGTAAACCAGTTCAATTCTAATTTCTTCATCGCAATTTCTCCTTTGTATTAATATACTAAAAACGCCACACAAAAGCAATGTAGTATAAGCATATACCCATTTTCGACTTACTTTATAGGCTAAAAACGGGATAGAGTGGTTTCTCCTCATAACCTCACCCAATTGTTACAAGGTATATCTGCCAATAATTGCCCTCGCCAAGGAGAGAGGCGCAGTACCTCATATATCTTAACGTGTTGTTTTATTAGGGTGGGGCGGCGATAGCATAAATCTGTACATTTTATGATGCAGAACTTGCCGCAAGTTTACCTCACCCTATAAATGTATTTCCTTCGTCAGTATTGTACTACCGACTAAAGTCCGTTGCTTTTAATAGTACAGTACAAAATAGGATTTCAATCTTGATTAATCGGGGCTGAATAAAAAAAGTTTTCCAACAACTTGTGCTGGAAGACCTTTAATAAAAACTTTAAAGACTATGCAATAGCCTTACTATTGTATAGAATACTTTTAATTTACAAGTATCTTTTTTAGTATTGTTTCTTCATTCGTTTCTATGCGAATAAAGTGCATTCCTTTCGGCAACCCGCCTATAAAAACAGAGGCATCACGGTAAGTAATGTTTGAGTTTATTTTTTTCCCAAGCATATCATACACATTGATATGCTCTATTTTTTTATCCATTGTTATTGTTACTTCTCCATTATTAGGGTTGGGATAAACAGTAATATCATACTTTCTTTCTAAGCGTTCGGCTACAGACAATGGGGTTGAAACTACAAACTGACCCATCATACCCTTATCTTCATGAGTTAGTAAATGACAGTGGTACATATAAGGAACGGTGTCGTTTGTGAAGGTTGTAAATTGTGCAATAAACCTTACCGTTTCTTGGGGTTTCACCAAAACTACGTCTTTTCTTCCTCGCTCGTTAGCGGGAGGCAAAGTCCCATTACGAGTAAGTATATAAAACTGAACATCATGAATATGAAAAGGGTGCGAAATAGCAGACTGGTTTCTTAGTTCCCAAATTTCAGTATTGTTAAAAGGAATAGTATAATTAATCACCTTCATATCCAGTGAGACACCATTTATCAAAAAATTACCATTCAGTTGGTTTGGACCCATTGTTACAGGTGTAAAAGAGAGTTTTCTTGTGATTTTAGAGGTGCTCTCGAGAATTGGAGTAACAGTTACTAAATTAGTAGGGATGGTTGTAATAGGGCTTGTTGTTTGCGCTCCAACATTAAAATTTATAATATCAAAATCACTGCCGTTTAAAGAGTTGGGGTTATACCCTGTCATGGTCATTCCTGCACCCATTCCTGGGTTTTTTGCGCCATATATTCCATTTGGCAATTCAGAAGCATAACTTTTAAGGATTACACTTTGGTTTTTCATTCCTGTAAAGTCTATCAATATTTCAGCACGCTCACCAGGAGCAAGTAAAAGCCTTGACAATTGAACGGAAGAAGAAAGTAGCCCCCCATCAGAAGCAATTTGATGAAACTTTTTATTATTACTTAGCCCAAAATTAAATGCTCTTTGCGAAGAGCCGTTTAGTATTCTATACCTAACCACTTGTGCTGGCACATTTAAAAAAGGGTCAATAGTTGCGTTTACTAATATTACATCATCAGAATTTGAATGCACTACAATTTGGTTGTTCGCATCAAAATCTTTTGTTTGTATTATCAATGGAAAATCGTCTATTCCATAGGTTCTTGGTAAAATAAGTTTAGCTTCAATACTGTCCTTAACAATTATTAGCCCCGCAATACCCTTTGATACGTGCTTGTCTGTATAGTGGTGCAAATGTGGGTGATACCAATATGTTGATGCTTTATCCAAAATTTCAAAACTGGGTGTCCAAGTTGTGTTTGGGTAAATGGGTGTATGTGGGCCGCCATCATTTTCAGCAGCCACATGAAGCCCATGCCAGTGAATAGTGGTAGTATCTGCTATTTGATTTTTTACTGAAAAATTAACAAAATCGCCATGGTTTAAAATTAATGTTGGACCAAGAATATTTCCATTTGCCCCCATTGTGGTAGTTGTTGTTCCTGCATAAAACTGTTGTGTTCCATTTTGCAACGTTAAATTAATAGTTGTCCCGCTTTGCGTGGGAGGAATGTTTAAGGCTGTTTGTGCTTGCACAAATTGAAGAATAAAGATTGCTGAGAGTAGTGTTATTATTTTCATTTTCAATTTATTTTTTACGTATTTAAGGGGGGCAGTATTGTGGTGCAAATTTTGTATAAACCCCACTATTGCCCTATGGTTTATGCGCTTGTTATTTACTTCGTCTCCATTTTATCAAAGGTATATTTATTATAGAATTATCCTATTAATATATCGACGCAGCAGCCCTTTTAAAGGTGGGTATACCTGTTTTATTCCTCTATCTAATGCCCATTCACACAAGCGTTTGCCGTGTGTGATAAGAGTCACAGACTAATGAGTTTCGAGACTCTAATTTTGATTTCAGAAATATAAGAAACTAAAACAATTATGAAATTAAAAAAAGAAACCATTAAAAAAGTACTTGTAAGCACTATGCTTATTACTGCTTTTCTATTTTCCGTACCTTCATTTGCCCAAGATAATGTTGGAATAGGAACTACCAGCCCCAACTCTAAGTTAGAAATTAGAGGCACTAATTCAGCCGCAACGGCCTCTTCATTAAACGTTACCGACTCGGTGGGCAGCACGCTATTATTTGTACGTAATGATGGAAATATAGGCGTAGGAACTACCAGCCCTGGAGCAAGATTTATGGTGGTAGGAGCTGATGATATGGCAACAACACCTGCATTAAACATCACTAATAAATCACTAAAATCGTTAATGCACATTAAAAATGATGGGAAAGTAGGCATAGGAACTACCAGCCCAGGGGCTAAGTTTATGGTGGTAGGTTTAGGAACAACAAATGCTACCGCAGCTATAAACATTACCAATAGCATGAGCAATTCGCTATTCCACATTAAAGATGATGGAAATATAGGCGTAGGAACTACCAGCCCTGGAGCAAGATTTATGGTGGT
>CAZOZL010000001.1:11943-48215 GCA_964584305.1 uncultured Burkholderiales bacterium | reverse complement strand
ATGATGGAAATATAGGCGTAGGAACTACCAGCCCTGGAGCAAGATTTATGGTGGTAGGAGCTGATGATATGGCAACAACACCTGCATTAAACATCACTAATAAATCACTAAAATCGTTAATGCACATTAAAAATGATGGGAAAGTAGGCATAGGAACTACCAGCCCAGGGGCTAAGTTTATGGTGGTAGGTTTAGGAACAACAAATGCTACCGCAGCTATAAACATTACCAATAGCATGAGCAATTCGCTATTCCACATTAAAGATGATGGAAATATAGGCGTAGGAACTACCAGCCCAGGAGCAAAAATTGAAGTTGTTAATGGGGATGTTTATTTGACCAACTCGGCAAATGGAATTATTTTAACAGCACCCAATAATTCTTGCTATCGAGTAACCGTTGATATGACAGGGAAACTTGTTTCAACATCGGTAACTTGTCCTTAATAACTATTAAAACCAAAAGGATATGAAAACAAAAATAATAGCAGCTTCTATGCTATTTGCAAGTTTGGCAACTATTACTAAAAGTAGTGCGCAATTTGTAAATAATGGAAGTAATATTTTAATAGAGGCGAATGCAAATATTTATATTGAGGGAACTTTGCTTAATCAAGCCGATGGTTTGATAGATAATAAGGGAAAGTTGCAAGTGGGTGGAGATTGGATAAATAATGCATCAACTGCAGCCCTTGTGCAAAGTACGGGAACTGTTGATATAATGGGTATAAACCAAACTATTGGGGGAAGCACCTCAACAGATTTCCATAACCTTACTGTTTCTAATTCAGGTATTAAAACTATAGAGGTGTTAACCATGGTAGGAAGAGGCGCAGGAGTGTTTGATATAGGCGATGCAACCATACAGTTAACGGGTGATACATTACTGATACTAAACCCTGCCTCAAATGCAATACTCAGAAATACAGGAATGATTATTAGTGAAAATAGTGTTTCTAAAGGCGCTGTTCACTGGGGCGTTGGCTCAAACACTGGAATGTATGTTTTCCCATTTGGCACAATGGCAAACGCTTATATTCCCGTAAATGTTGCCATTATAATAGCAGGAATGGGTAGTGGAACAATTACCGCATCTACCTACCCCACAAGCGCCAATAATCGTCCTTATCCCAACGGGGTGAGCAATCTAAATTTAAATAACAAAAGCGACTCGCTTGCAGTAGTAAATCGTTTTTGGCTTGTTGGTACTACTGGTTTTACAACAAACCCAGTAACTAACATTACATTTAGTTATGATGATACCGAAGACCTAAAACCAAGTGCGTCTATTATAGAAGATAGTTTAGTAGCCATTAAATGGGATGCGGGCATAGCAACATGGAGTACAGTAGCGGGTAGCGTGAATGTTTCAACAAAAACAGTAACAGCCAATATGGTGAGCAACGGTGGGTATTTTTCGCTATGGAGTAAAAGTGCTGACAAGCTAACTTCAATAAATGGAGCTAAAATACTTTCGCAAGGAGCAGGCGTTTATCCTAACCCTACAAATGGAGAAGCCACTCTTGAGTTATTCTCAAAAGAAAAAAGCGTAGTATTTCTTCAGTTTTTTAACGCTACTGGAAAGCTGATTTTTGAACAAAAAAAGGAAATTAATAGTGGTGCTAATCAGCTTTATTTTAATTTAAACAATCACCCTGCGGGGATGTATTATATAGTAGTAAACAGTACTCACCAACGCCTAACAACGAAGGTGCTATTAACAGAATAATATTTTAAATTTGATACCAATAAAACAATAAATGACATGAAAAAAAACATGGGTAAAGCAGATAGAATAATACGTATTTTACTAGTAATAGTAGTAGGCGCATTATATTTCACAGGAGTAATTAATGGCACTGTTGCCATTGTTTTAGGTGCTTTTGCAGTTATATTTTTACTTACAAGTATGGTAGGGGTTTGCCCTGCATACAGTTTATTTAAAGTAAGCTCTTGTAAGCGACAAGAATTGGAGTAAAAGGACTGTATTCACAGAAATTCCAAAGGAGAAACTATTTTTTAGTTTCTCCTTTTTGTCATTAACAGAAGTTAGAGATAAAAAAAACCATAATAGCCTGCCGATACTCACTTTAGTCAGTTGCTTTTAATAGTACAGCACAAAATAGGATTTCAATCTTGATTAATGACATTGGGGGCGATATATTTCAAATTTTGACATATATAAAAAAGATTTACCCATAGAGAGAATTTACCCGAGCGGACGGATTAAGGCTAACTATTAAAAGCCGTATTATTATTAATGGCAGCTATCCCTGGCAACTCCTTACCCTCAAAATATTCAAGCAATGCCCCACCACCAGTAGAAACATAACTCACCTTATCGCCCAAGTTAAATTTGTTTATTGCGGCAGCACTATCGCCCCCGCCTATAAGGGTAAAAGCACCGTTTTCTGTGGCATTAGCCACTGCCTGCGCCACGGTTTTTGTCCCATTCTCAAAATTTTCCATTTCAAAAACACCCATTGGACCGTTCCATAATATAGTTTTGCTTTGGGCTATAATATCTGCAAACTGTTTTGCTGCCTTCGTTCCTATATCCAAGCCCATCCAGCCATCGGCAATAGCGTCATTGCTGCTATTTTTAGTGTTTGCATCGTTACTAAAGGCATCGGCAATCACACTATCTTCGGGTAAATAAATAGCCACCCCTTTTTCTTCTGCCTTCTTTAAAATATTTAAGCAGGTTTGCAGCCTGTCTTCCTCGCAAAGCGACCCACCAATACCCTTACCTTGAGCCTTAAAAAAAGTATATGCCATACCCCCGCCTATTATCATATTGTCAACGCTATCCATAAGGTTTTCAATAATCAATAGCTTGTCTGATATTTTTGCACCCCCCATAATGGCGGTAAATGGTCTTTCAGCACTTTTCATCACCTTTTCAGCGTTTGCCACCTCATTTGCCATCACATAACCAAAGTATTTTGCATTGGGAAAAAATTCAGCAATAGCAGCGGTGCTGGCGTGTGCACGGTGTGCAGTACCAAAAGCATCGTTTACATACACATCTCCCAGCGCGGCTAAACTTTTTGCAAAGTTGCGGTCGCCCTTTTGTTCTTCAGCATAAAAACGGAGGTTCTCTAATACCAAAACAGAGCCTGCCTTTAAGGCTTTGCTCATATTTTGCGCCTCATCTCCTATACAATCGTTAGCAAAACTAACGGGCGTTTGTAGCAGCGCCCTTATTTTATTAATGGTGTGTTTTAATGAAAACCTCTCTTTATCCCCTGATTTTGGGCGACCTAAATGCGACATTAATATAACGCTGCCCCCATCATTAAGTATCTTTTTTATAGTGGGAATGGCTGCACGTATGCGAGAATCGTCTGTAATATTAAATTTTTCGTCTAATGGAACATTAAAATCCACACGGATAAGGGCTCGCTTGCCTGCAAAGTTAAAATTGTCAATAGTTTTCATAGGCGACTATATTTGCCGCAAATGTAATGTTTTATAAAATTGGAGATGTAAGAAAAAGAGGAGGTAATAAAGCTATGAATAGAGAGGCTTTAATCTCTTTCTTTTAAAATTTCAAAATTTGACATATAAAAAAGTTTCTCACATAGTCCGTTCTGCGCCACAGGGCTATCATTGCTATAAAGCGGCTATCTCTTTTATTAAACTTGGACCGTTGTATATAAAGCCAGTGTACAGTTGCACAAGGCTTGCGCCTGCATTTAGTTTTTCTTGAGCATCTTTAGCAGTCATTATTCCACCCACGGCAATTATGGGTAGTTTACCCTCACTTTTTTGATGGAGATAGCGAACAATCTCGGTGCTTCGGTTTTTAACAGGTGCGCCACTAATGCCCCCTGCGCCTATGTTTTCTATTATAGTTTTACTGGTTTTTAAACCCTCACGACTAATGGTGGTATTGGTAGCTACTATACCATCAATACCTGCTTTGGTTACTATTTCTAAAATTTCATCTAATTGTGCATCGCTCATATTGTCGGGTGCAATTTTTAAAAATATTGGACGGCGTGGTTGCCCCTTTTCAATATTAAAATGGCGTATTGCTGCCAAGCGATTTAATAGTGCAGTGAGTGGCTCACGGTCTTGCAACTCTCTTAAATTGGGTGTATTGGGCGAGCTTACATTTACCGTAAAATAATCAACACTGTCATACAAGTGTTTAAAACAGGTTTCATAATCGTTTATTGCATTTTTGTTTAGGGTAATTTTGTTTTTACCAATATTGCCCCCTATCACCACTTTTGATGTTCTGTGCTTTAATCTATCGCAGACCACATCCACACCTTGGTTGTTAAATCCCAGTCTGTTTACCAGTGCTTTATCTTTAGGCAGCCTAAACAGGCGGGGCGGGCTATTACCTGGTTGCGGTAGCGGAGTTACCGTTCCTATTTCTATATGCCCAAAACCCAGTACTGCCAGCGCATCAACATATATAGCGTTTTTATCAAAGCCTGCGGCTAAGCCTACTTTGTTAGGAAAGGTAATGCCTGCCACAACTACGGGTGTGTTATTAGTTTTAAATATTATTTTTATGAGATAAGCAGTAGGGGCGAAATTAGCAAACTTGCTAAGTAGGTTCATAGCAAAATAATGTGCTTTTTCAGCAGGAAGTAAAAATAATAATGAGCGTAGTAGTGCGTACATATCTGTTTTTAAAAAGGGTAGCCCAAACCTAAATTTAATATGATTGATGGGAAAACTTTTCGAGTGCCGTTGCTGTAATCATCAAATAGCCACCTTTCTCCATTGGCAAGCTCAGGGTTTCGTATGGGAATACCAAAATCAAATCGCAAAATAAAAAAAGAGAAATCGAAACGTAAACCCACTCCAGAGCTCACTGCCATCTCATTTAAAAATGTATTGAATTTAAAATTTATCCCATCTCTTCCCTCAAATGGGCGGGTGTACCAAATATTCCCTGCATCAGCAAATATAGCCCCTTCAAGCAGGTTTTTAATCAGGCTAAAACGGTATTCGGCTTGTGCTTCAATCAGCATTTCTCCACTTCTATCCGCCCTAATTCCTGCTAATGTATTTACAAAACCTCCTGGTCCTAAGGTACGTGGTCGCCACCCTCTTAAACTATTTGCACCACCAATAAAATACCTTCGCACAAAGGGCATTATTTCCGAGTTTCCATAAGCATCACCCACGCCTAAGTGCAGCCGATAGGCTAATGTATTTCGCTCGTTTAATACATGGGTGTAGCGTATATCGCCATCAAATTTTATAAACTGCTCAAAGTTTACATTATCAATTTTATAAATTCCATCGGTGGGCAATGGCTGGTTAGTTACCTTCATAAAACGGGTAAGCCCCCAACCTGCTGATTCAATAGAAACGCGGGAAAAGAAATAAGACCCTGTCCTGCTTAATCTTTTATCAGAATATACCCAAGTAAACCTTGTATTGGTAATAAGATTGGTGATGAACAGATTGGCAATAAAAATACTATCGGTGGGGTTTACAAGGGCTAAAAAATCACGTTTTTCATCTGTTTTGTTAAACGAAACCTCAAATAAAGAAACATTGAAGCTGTGCAACAAATTTTTGCTGGTAAACAACTCATTATACCCTAATGATAGTACTCTGCGGTTAAAATCTATATTAGACTCGTAGATAAAACTACCCACTAATGATGAGCGAGGGTTTCTTAAAACCCACCACCGCTGCAAGGGTTTTAATAGTGATATTCTGGGTAAGCCCAAAGTAGCAGTAACATTATGCTCTATATTACTTAAAAAAGGTAAACTATCGCTATTTCTTGCTTGCCCCTCAAGTGCAACACGGTAGCGCAACTCAAACGTTTCGGCACGGCGAAACAGGTTTTTATTACGGTAGGAGAACACATTTGCCAAACCGTAGTTTCGCTGGTTATTTTGCTCAACGGCGTTGTTTTGGTCGGAAGTGATAAGTTGAGGTTCAAGTAAAAACTCTTGTCTTTTTTCAGGGTATAAGTTAATAAAACAGTTTAGTGAATCGCCCGTAGTATCTTTTTCAAATGCTATTCCTGTTTGCTTAAACAATTGCAAATCAGTGAGGTTATTATACGTTCTATCTACATCCGTTTGGTTGTACAACTCGCCCACAGTTAGCCGCACCCGTTTTATTAAAATAGCCTCACTCATGTAGTTGTCATTGAGGTTTATCCATAAGCCTTCTGTTTTGTGCCAGTGGCTATGCACATTTGCAGTATCATCAAACTCTGGGTTTATAATATTTATATAAACATTTTTAATAGTATATTTTTTGTGCAGATTAAAAAAAGAAGGATTGCGAATTTGCAAATCTATATGCACAGTATTACCCATTAGGTTAGTATCTACCGCATACACAATATATTCTTTGTTAAAAAAATAGTATCCTTTGTTTCGCAGGCGTGTGGTTATTCTTTCCCGCTCTTTGCTCATATTTTCGGCACTAAAAAAATCGCCTACTTTTAGGTGCGAGGCTAAAGTGTCTTTTAGTATGGTAAAGTATAGGTCTCTATCATCAATACCGTAGGTAATATTTTGTACTATGTAACGGCTGTTTTGGGTTACACTAAACTTTATTGCGGCTTTTTTCTTATTGTTTTTTTTGGGCGTAACCGTATAGCTTACCTTTCTATTAAAAAAACCATTATTAAACAAATAGGCTTCTATTTGCTGTGCTGATTGTTGCAGCTTTGCGGTGTCTAAAATGACAGGTGGCTCGCCTACATTTTTTCGGGAAAACCTACGGTGCCACCTCGCTGTATCGCCCTGCATACCATAGTTGTAAGCTCTAAGGTAAAATCGCCAAAAACCAAACAAGCGTTTATTGGGTTTTTGTTTTATTAGCAGTTTTGCCCCATCATTAAGTTTGTTTTCTTTAATTCCTTCAATTTCTACTTTGTTTACAAGTAGCTCTTCCTTTTTTAATTCTTGTGTTAATTTGCAGCTTGATAAAAACAAAAACAGTGGAAGTGTCAAAAAAATACTTTTTGCACTTTTATAAAGAAGAAACTCATGCTTAGTAAATCTGAAATTCAACACGTAAAATTGTTGCGTACTAAAAAATTTAGGCAAAAATACAACCAATTTGTGGTTGAGGGTGAAAAAGCAGTAGCAGAACTTTTACAAACAGATTTTATTATAAACAAGGTATATGGACTGGAAGATTGGAGAGCAAACCATTTACCACTGCTTAAAAAAACAGAATACACTACCATAAACCAAAAAGAATTAGAAAGAATAAGCGGTTTTAAGCAACCCAATAAGGTGCTTGCAGTAGTGCAGTTGCCACAAAGTAGTTTTAGTGCCAGTGTACTGCAACAGCCCTTAACTATTGCTTTAGATTTTATACAAGACCCCGGTAATATGGGCACTATTATCCGCACGGCAGACTGGTACGGTATTAAGCATATACTATGCTCTGAAAACTGTGCTGATGCGTATAGCCCAAAGGTGATAAATGCTACTATGGGTAGTTTTACAAGAGTAAAAATACACTATGTAAACCTACAAGAAGTGTTACAACCCTATGCTAAAGATATTTATGCCTGTGTTATGAATGGACAAAGTGTGTATGATATTGAGCCTACAAAAAACGCCATTGTACTTATAGGCAATGAAGGCAGGGGAGTGAGTGATGAGTTGCTGACTTTAGCAAAAAACAAAATTAGTATTCCCCGAAGGGGCAAGGCAGAATCGCTAAATGTAGCAGTGGCTACAGCGGTAATCATCGACCAGCTGGGTCGAAAGCATCCATAGGAATGTTTTTAACATTCTCGAACAAGAGCTTTTTTTTGTGCCACTTGCCTTTTTTAAATTTAAAATAATCGTAGCTACCATCAGGCAAATACTGGGTGTACATTCCCACCCCATTGGGGCTGGGAGGTATAAGATGCTCAAACGCTATTAATTTTTTCTTTTTTATATAGCGCAGGGTCATTACGGCATCGTTTCTAAATTCAAAAACTACTCTGTATTTAGGTTTCTTTTTATCTGCCATATCAAAAATGGGTGCGCCAAAACGGGGTTTGCCTCTTTCATCAAACCAAAGTACATCTATAACCTTGCGGTTACTGCCTATATTATGCCCATCCCAACCCAATAGGGTATAGTATTTCTTACGCTTGTATTTTGTTACCGCCATTTGATAATATAATGCCCCATACCACGAGCGGTTGGTTAAATCCCGATACTCAGCTTTGCCTATTTTTGCAGAGTTATCATACAAGCCATACAGTTCTAACCGCTCTTTGTTATTCATTTGTATAGCCCCATAAAACACAAACGAATCAGCCGTAACCAATGAGTCTTTCCCGTATTTTAAACTCCACGTAAAAATTCTAAATTTTTTATCAGGCGGGGTAATGATGGAGATGTATTTTTTTACCGAATCGAAAGGATAGTCAAAAGAGTTGGGCAGTTTTAAAGCCTTTATAAGTGTGCGTGCAAAGGTGTAGGTAGAGGTGAAACGTTGCGCCTGCTCTTTGGCAGTAATAATACTTTCGCTAAGTCCTATTAGCCGGCGTTCGTAAAATTTTAACGAGTCTATGTTTGATAACGGCTCGCCTGTTATAAAATAGCGTGAAGAATCAAGCGCAGCTTCTTCTTGCTGTGCAAAGCCCACAAATGCCATTGTACTAAAAACTATTACTAAACCATATTTTGCTACTGCGCTCATCATATTGCTTATACATTAAACGTATGGTACAAAAGTAAATTGTTTTTTTATTGATTATAGAAATAGATAGGATTTAAAAACACCGTTTTTTTTGGCAACAATTAATTTTGAAAATTTATGTTTTTACCAATACCACAACGAAGTTTAAAACTATATAGTGGCTTTAAAAAACAATTATTGTAAACTTGAAAGCAATGTTGTTTGACGATAGTTATACCATCCCTGCACAATCGGGCGAAGCCCTGCTAAAAGAAAAAGGCAGTAAATTTTTTGCCTTTACTTTTTTGGTATATAGCCAGGAGGATATAAAGGAAAAACTGAATACACTAAAAGCGAAATATGCTGATGCTAACCACCACTGTTATGCGTGGGTATTGCATCCTGATAAAAGCGCACAACGAGCCAATGATGATGGCGAGCCAAACAACACCGCAGGAAAACCCATTTTAAGGCAAATAACCGCCGCAAACCTTACCAATATTTTGGTAGTGGTAGTGCGCTATTTTGGAGGCACATTATTAGGCGTTAGTGGTTTAATAAACGCTTATGGCAGTGCTGCAAAGTGGGCTTTGGAAGCGGCAGGCAGCGAAGAGAAAATAATAAACGGGGTATTTGAGTTGGAATTTGACTACCCTGCCGAAGGTGATGTTTTTAGATTTGTAAAAACTTTAGACGGCAAAATCACATCGGTGGATAAACAAGCAAAGGGAAAAGTAACCTTTACCATACGAAAAACAAAAGTGGAGGAAGTACATAACCTGTGGCAGGATTTCCGTAGTTTTCAGCTAATTTTTAAAGGCTATATATAATAGTACGAGCTTGACTTATAAGTTTGGTTTACCCTCGTTTCATCCAACCCCTTAATGCCCCTCATTATTCCGTTTAAGAAGGGAAACAACCACACGAACAAATAATTTTATATTTTGGAAACGATTGTTCCAAAAATAAATAAAACCCGACAAGCATAGTACTAACAGTAGTTACAAGCCCATATACAACCATTACCACCGAGAAAAAAATAACATTAAAAATTACTTTTAAATAAAGGGCAATTTCCTCACTATTGCTTTCACAGCTTTATTTCTGATACTAATAAAAATTTCGGTATCGGCTTTGGCAAATTCTTTCTTTACATAGCCCATGCCTATGGCTTTGCCCAAACTTGGTGATTGTGTACCCGAGGTTACTTTGCCAATTTCATTTCCATCACCATCGTGTATTTCATAATGCTGGCGAGGGATGCCTCTGTCAATCATTTCAAAACCTACCAGTTTTTTGCGTACTCCATTTTCTTTAATCGCTTTATGGTGGTTTGCATTAATAAAGTTTTTTGTAAACTTTGTAATCCAGCCTAAACCTGCCTCAATGGGCGATGTGGTATCGTCAATATCATTACCATATAGGCAAAAACCCATCTCAAGGCGCAGCGTATCACGCGCTCCTAAACCAATAGGCATTATGTCAAACTCTTCTCCTGCTGCAAACAATGCTTTCCAAAGTTTTTCAGCGTCGCTATTTAATACATACAGTTCAAAACCACCTGCACCAGTATAGCCCGTATTCGAGATAATTACATTTTCAATACCTGCAACACTGCCCACAACAAAGGTATAGTAGGGCATTTCACTAAGTATAGTGGTAGTAATTTTTTGAATAGTACTAATGGCTTTAGGACCTTGCACTGCCAGCAAAGAATACTCGCTGCTAAGGTTTTGCATCTCTACACCATCAGTATTATGGCTTTTTATCCAATCCCAATCCTTTTCAATATTACCAGCGTTTACTACTAAAAAATACTCGTTTTCTTTAAATCTATACACCAAAAGGTCATCCACAATACCGCCTTTGTCATTGGGCAGGCAACTGTATTGCACTTTGCCATCGCTAAGTTTTGTGGCATCGTTACTCGTAACTTTCTGTATCAGGTCTAATGCTTTCTCTCCTTTTATATAAAACTCGCCCATGTGCGATACATCAAAAACACCCACACTATTACGCACTTGTTTGTGTTCTTCAATCAGGTTGCCATACTGTACAGGCATAGTATATCCTGCAAAGGGAACCATTTTAGCGGTAAGCGAAATATGTAGATGAGTTAATGCGGTATTTTTTAGTGCCTGCGTATCCATGCGTATAGGGTTCTATATTAAATAAGCTACGAAAATAGGCAAATCTCTTCATCTTGACAGATAGAGTGAGCAAGTAGGGTAATAATATGTAATATTAAAATAAAACAGGGTGTTTTTTACTGCGAGTGCTTCCCCTTTAGTTTAAAATCGAACCATTCTAATTCAAAGCCATTTTTTTTGGAAAATTTGGCTTTAAAAGTATAAAGATAACCCGTATCAATAGTAAAGCTACCCATAACATATATCGATTTGCGTTTGTTTTTAAACCGCTCAAAAAATATTGCTTTTGAGAAGATAACATCTTCAATAAGCACCTTTATTTTTTCTTTGTCTTTATTTGTTAAGTCCTTTTTTGCGGATTTCTTCTTCTTCGCTTTTCTTTTCTTTTCTTTCTTTTCTTTCTTTTTTTTAGGCGATGTTTTTATTGGTGGGGCTTTTGTTTCAGAAGTACTGTCTATAACATGGGTATAATCAGAAACCTCAATATGTAGTGATGCAGTATCCAATATCTGCATCAGTTTTATATTGAGCTTCATGTTTTTGCGAATTTCAAAACGCACAACGGCAGTATCGTACCCCTCTGCCCAAATTAGCAGATTATTTGTACCAGGAATTAGTTTTTCTATTTTATAATACCCCCTTTCAGAACCAATGGTTTGATAACGAGTACCCGCTACTACCAAATGTGGGTCGCTAATGGGTAGCGCAGTAATGGAGTCAAACACTTGTCCGCTAAGGGTATATTTTCTGTTTTGTGCTTTTAGCGATAAAGACAAAACCGTCAACATCACAAAAAACACAGCATTTCCAAAAATTCTCATTAGCACAAAGTTATATAAAGTGGGTTAAAAAGCGGTAACACTGCTATTTAATAATTTTTTTTAATTCAAAAAATTGTAGGAGCTTTGTTATTGAAGGATTTAATTGAAACGGTAAGAACGTGTCTTTTATCCATTCTTCGGGTTTGTTCATTTCCTTTTTGCTATAAAAAACTGTTTCAATAAAGCGGTACTTTCTGTTTCCATAACGCCTTGTATAGTCTCTGTTTTGGGGTGTAGCAAATTGTTGCCTTTATTTATAAAGCCTCGTTTTTCATCCCTTGCTGCAAAAACTATCCGCTCGGGTCTTGCCCAAAATATAGCCCCAGCACACATTACACAAGGTTCAAGGGTTACGTACAGGGTGCATTCATCCAAATATTTACCATTCAAAAAATTTGTTGCCGCCGTTATTGCCAGCATTTCTGCATGGGCGGTAACATCATTTAGTTTTTCGGTTTGGTTATATCCCCGCCCTATAATTTTGTTTTGGCATACCACAATTGCCCCAACGGGTATTTCGTCTTCATCAAATGCTTTTTGTGCCTCTTTCAAGGTTTGTTGCATAAAATACTCGTGGCTAAATATGTTTTCCATTCATTTAAAAAGGGCAAATTATGATAAATGTACAATAAGTTTCATATTTACACCTTAGTGGGCTAAAACAAAAGCAGTAGTTTTGCGTTGATTTTAGAAATATGAAAATAGGAATTGTTTGTTACCCTACTTATGGGGGAAGCGGAGTTGTGGCTACAGAGTTGGGCAAAGCCTTGGCAAAAAAAGGACATAAAGTACATTTTATCTCTTATAGACAGCCTGCTCGGTTAAATTTTTTCTCCGAAAATATTTTTTTCCACGAGGTGGGTGTTTCTAATTATCCCTTGTTTGAGTTTCCGCCTTATGAAACAGCACTAACAGGCAAACTAATAGATATTATAAAGTTTGAAAAACTTGATGTTTTGCACGTTCACTACGCCATTCCTCATGCAGCAGCAGCGGTTTATGCAAAACAAATATTAGCACAAGAGGGCATACATATTCCTGTGGTAACTACATTGCACGGCACCGATATATCATTAGTAGGCAAAGATGCCACTTACGAGCCAGTGGTATCCTACTCTATAAACCAGTCTGACGCTGTAACAGCGGTGTCCGAAAACTTAAAACAACAAACGTACGAGAGTTTCAATATCACCACAAAAATTAAGGTTATCTATAATTTTATAGACTTTGCCCAGTTTAATAAAAAATCGCACGCCCATTTTAAAAAGGCAATTGCCCCAAATGGCGAGTTTTTAATTGCCCATACCTCAAACTTTAGAAAAGTAAAAAGGGTGGAAGATGTATTGACTATTTTTAATATTATTTCTAAAAAAATATCTGCAAAACTTTTACTAATTGGCGACGGACCCGACCGTATAAACATCGAAACACAGTGCCGTGATTTGGATATATGTGATAAAGTGGTGTTTTTGGGGAAACTAAACCCTATTGAAGAAATCCTTTCCGTTTGCGATTTGTTTCTTTTGCCTTCAGAAAGTGAAAGTTTTGGTTTAGCAGCTCTTGAGGCAATGGCTTGCGAAGTTCCCGTTATCTCATCAAACACGGGTGGTTTACCCGAGCTAAATATTGATGGGAAAACAGGTTTCACCTCTGATGTAGGCGATGTGGAGGGTATGGCAGCTAATGCTTTAAAAATATTAACATCGAAAGAAACACACAAAATTTTCAAAAAAACTGCTTTTAAGTATTCAAAAAAATTCGGTTTAGATGTTATCTTGCCACAGTATGAAAATCTTTATGAACAAGTTATTGAAGCACAATTAACAAAAGTTTCATAATTTGCGAGGGAAGAGGAACAGGCTTTTGCCTTTATTGCATACTAAATAATGAATAAGAAATACAGAGTTTTAGTAGTTGAGGACGATTTAATGACACAGGAGCTGATTAAAGAACAGCTTAAAAATTTTGAATCGTTAGAGGTTATCGGGTCTGCCGATTCACTTTTATCTGCAAAAGACATGATAGAAGAGAAAGACCCTGAAATCATTTTCTTAGATATTGATTTGAACGGCGCAAGCGCTTTTGATTTAATTCCCTATGTAAAAGCCACCTGCAAAATTGTTTTTATTACTGCCAGCCCAACCGAAGCCGTAAAAGCATTTGAAGTAAATGCCACCGATTATATTTTGAAGCCCATTAGCATGGAGCGTTTAAACAAAACGGTTGCAAAAATTACTGACCAAATGAACGATGGCGAGGAAGAAGGCACCGCAGATAATTCTAAATTTAAGTTAGACCAAATGATAATGGTTAACGCCGAGCATAAAATGGTGCTAATTAAAGTAAAAGATGTTAACTATATTTCTGCCTATGGCAATTACACCAAAGTGTTTTTAGAAGATGGTAAAATGTATGTTACCTATGGCTCTATAAAAAACTGGATACTGCGCTTACCAAAAGATGCTTTCTTCCAAATTCACCGCTCTACCGTTGTTAACCTGCTAAATGTGATTAAAATAGACAAGTGGACTAACGACACTGGGCGAATGTACTTGAAAAAAGTGGACGACCCATTTGAGATTAGCCGCAATTTTTTTAGCGAGTTAAAAAAGACTTTTAAGATTTAATCAACGGCTTATCTTTTTTAAACAACCCAAGAAATTTCCTTGTAGTAGGTTAAAACCTGCCGCAATTCATAACCCCTACGAAACATTTATATATAGAATGGGCATTTATGCCTATTTGTTTATATTCTCACTCCCCCTCACAAGGCTAACAGCTAATATTTTGATAGCGGGTATCCTACTTCAGTACGTCCTTAATTTTTTCTTTTTTATCAAAAATAGATTTTGCGAAAGGGCAAAGCGGAATAATTTTTATATTGTTTTCACGAGCATACTCAACACCCGCCATCACCAGTTGCAAGCCCGCCCCTTTGCCTCTTAAAACATCGCCTACTTCGGTATGGTCTATTATCATAGTGTCAACTCCTGCCATGGTAAAGATCATTTCTGCCTGTTTATCGCCATTGGCTTCAATATAAAATGACCCTTTGTGTCCGTTTAGTTCTCTTTTTACTTCCATAATTATACTTTTAGTAGGTGTAGTCATTATTTGGCAACGTCTTTCAGGTCTTCACGTTGGTTAAACGCCCATGCCACATAAGAACACATAGGCGATATTTTCAACCCTTTTTCTCGGGCATATTTTACGGCAGCTTCTACCAGTTTCATGGCTATACCTTGCCCCCGCATTTTAGGGTGTGTGCCTGTATGTGTAGCCACCATAGTATTATCACCACTTAGTAAGTAGGTGAGTTCTGCAACAGGGCTGCCATTCTCTTCAATATAAAACGTGCCATTTTTGTCTTTTTCTTTATGTTTAATCTCCATAATAAATATATAATTTGTAGAGTTAAGAGAAAACAAAAGCAATGCCTATTTGCCCTTGCTGTTTTGATTTAGGAAACGTGTTTTTGTTTCTTTTTCAGTGAAAACAAAACGATATACCCAAACTATTGTAGCAGAAGGAATTACATCAGTAAAAGGCAGTATTTCTTCTAAAAATCCAAAAGCAGCCCAGCCATAACTGCCGTAATATTTAAAAATAGCCAAAGCCGTAATCACTGCCATTATAACATCTGTCCACTCGCCAATACCAGGTATTAAGTAACTAAGCATACCCAACCCGTCAATAATTAAACTAAGATACAATACATTTTTTTTGTGCCGTTTGTATTTTGATGTGTTATCCATTAAATCGACATCAATTTAAGAAAAAAATCGCACAAACTCATCCTTTTTGAGTTTTCCACCATTCTATATCTACTGCAAAATCGCTTTCAAAATTGTAGTGCTTAATAGGTGTAGATAGCATTTTCTTTACCACAATAGTAGGCAGTTTTACAGTGTGGTGTTTTATATAGTGCAATAACCCTTCGGGAAAAAGATAAATACCGTCGCTAAAATCACGGTTGCCCATTTCTGCCTCGCCACAGTTAAATCTGCACCAGCTTTTGCCTGCGTATGGGTAGGGTAAAGGATAGCTGTTTTTTAATCGGGTAATTATGGCTTGCTTTTCGTTGGCATCCCAGCCCTCATCAACAAACCAAGCGGGACGTGGCAAGTCAGGTTCTAATGGGCTGTGCCATAAACCAATGGCTATAAGTATGGGGTTTTTTGTGTTTTTCAAACCGATAAACTAAAACTGCCACCACTTTTTTTTCTTTAACCCAATAAAAATGCCCTTATCATTTACTCGCACAGGATGGGTTTGCACGTAATCGCCACCGCTTTGTCCCGTTTCCAAATCAAAACGATAGCGGTGATAAATACACATTAAAGTGCCATCTTCCATACACTTGCCATGACTAAGAGGGTAGCCCGCATGGGGGCAACGGTCGTCAACGGCATAATACCCTTTGTCATTTCGGGCAAGTACTACCTTTTTGCCTTCTAAATCAATGGCTCGCAAGCTATATAGTTTTTGCGGGGGAGCATCAGCACCATATACTTTATACCATGTGTAGTTGTCTGCCATTGCATCAAATATACAAAGGGGTGTGCAAAAAGTATAATTCACCCAAAAAATAGGATTGCAGTGCTTCTTTATTCTTTTTTTTTTTGATGAGTGCAACATTGCGGGAGGTTGAAACCTACTGCAAGAAAGTGCCTGAACGGTACAGGTACGGTCTCATTACCAGGCAGGGTGATAAGGAAACAGCCATATCACCAATTATTAAAATACAAATTATCGGGATAGTGTACTACGATTAAGTTGTAACCAAAAAAGGCTGCCATAGGCAGCCTTTTTGGTTTTAAAAGTATTGTACGTTGTAACTTAGTCTTTATTTGCTATTAAGTTAATTTCCAAGCCAATCATATTGCTTAAAAAGTTATCTTTAAGTCTTTCACGTGCAGTTGCATCATCCTTGTTACCCCATGATACATTCCACTCCATACGGTTAATTTCCGTTGTTGCAGTAGTTATAATTTTATCCTCTTCCATAGTAACTTTTGCAGGAAAATTAATTTCACGCGAGTTACCTTTTATAGTAAGATTACCACTAATAGTATGGGTATTACCGTCTGCGTCATCCTCTAATGCAGCAACTTTAGTAATCTCGAAAGTGGCCGTAGAAAAACTATCCACATTAAAAAAATCAGGACTAGAAAGATGACCAATTAGTTGTCCTTTTTTCTCCTCATCTTCTATATCAGTATTTGCTATAGTAGTCATATCAATAGTAAAATTACCTGCGGTAAGTTCACCGTTTTCCAAAGAAAGTGAACCTTCTTTAATACTGATAGTTCCGTTGTGCGAACCGTCAACCACTTTTTTACCTGTCCAGCCAATGGTACTTGACGCACCTACTGTATAAGTTGATGATGTTTCTGCAGCTTCTGCTACTTCTCCTGCTTTTTCAGAAGTTTTTTTGTTCTCTTTACAAGCTACTAATGTACCTGCTGCAAATAGAACTAATACTAGTTTTTTCATTTTAGGGTCTTTTTTTTTAATTTATATATAAAGTATTCGCTCTGTTAAAAGCGGTACGCAATTTAGTCAAATGATGTTTAAACATCAAACTAACTTAACATTATTTTCATTTCACATTATGTTTCGTTTTATACCAAAAAAGAGCAACCTATATTTAGGTTGCTCTTTTTTGGTATAAACTCTAGTATTACTCTATATCTATTTACACAAATAGGTGAAGGTGGTGTTGCCTATTTCGCCAGTGGCATTAGTTGTTGATGTGGCAGGGTTTCCTCTATTATCAAAAGTATATTTCGTTGTTTCAGTTTTCCCATTTCCGTTATCATATTCAGTTGCAGAAATAATCAAGTTCTTATCAATATCTTTTGCGTCAATATTTGGATCGTCCCAGTCATCAATAAAAAGTTTTGTAAGTAACCTGTATGCTTCTTCCCCTTCACCTGGGGTTTTTGCCATGTCAAACGTTGCTTCATCAGTTACTTCAAATGGGTCGTTCACATTGTCTCTGGTAGAGATTTTGGTTCTATTACCATTCGCATCATACTCGTATTTAATTTCCTCACTCAACCCATAAGGAGTTGTTCCAGATGAGTTAGTTACTGAATTATAAACAATAACCCCACCAGGGCGACCCAGTGTAGTATAGTTTTGATACAGGGCACTATCAGTACTTATGATTTTGCCAAAACCAGTAATAGTAAACTCAGTACGACGAACAGTATAGCTTAACCTTCCTTGATTGTCATAAAAATAGGTTTGCGAAATTTCACCATCACCAAATTGTGGGGGCAAATCAAAAGAACGACGCATTATCCTGTTTTGGGCAGAGTAGGTCATTGCAAAATTTATAAACGTTGTGCCTTTTTGGAAAATTTTTATACCAGTTATATTTCCGCTACTGTATGATAGTAGTGCGTACGAGGTTGAATCTTCTTTACCAGTAGTTGAATCTATAAAGTTTGCCCTATTAATAATATCGTTATTATCATAGTACAATACAAATCCCGAATAAGAAGTAGGGCTACCAACTGTGGTAATTGTTTCTTTTGTAGATTTTAGCTTGCAGGTAATTTGTGGCGTTGTTCCGCCCCCGCTATTGTCCTCATCTTTTTTACAAGCAGAAAAAGAAGCTGCAATCGCAATTGCAACCATAAATAAGATTGGTTTCCTCATAGTTATTATATATTCTAAGTTAAACAATGACACCACCAACCCTAATTAGGTTGGCTGTGTGTTGAATTTTTTTTATGCTTTATATCTATTTCCTACCCAAACAAACCTTCGTGTTACATACTCGGGGTTAGTAAAACTCGCATTTCCCGAAGGATTACCCCCCGATACATGAAAATCAGAAAAGGCAGCGTGCTGGTTCACAAATATTGCCCCTGTAAAGTTAAATGATACGGGTGTAAACACACTATTCATTTCATCCTCAATATGGGCTTGCAAATCATCATCGGTAGTATATGCCAAACTTGTTATAGCCCCCTGCTTCTCTGCCGAGTTTTTTATTAACTCTAATGAGTGTGCTGCACTATCCGTTTTTATTACAAATACCACTGGTCCAAAGCATTCAGTTAAGTAAACATCTGTTTGTTCAACGCCTACTTCAATAATACTGGGGCTGGCAGTGCGTGCATTCTCAAATTCAGGATTAGCCACTTTTACACTTGCTAATACCATTCGTCCGCCAGCACCTGCCATAGTTTGTACACGCTGCACAGTAGCATCAGCCTGTATGCCGCCCAATGTTCCTGCCCCCATTTTAGGGTGGTTTATCAAACCCTTAATAGCTTCTGCCAACATATTTACTGCATCATCATAGCTTACTATACCATCAGGCGTTTTTACCCCCTCTTTTGAAATATAAATATTTTGCGGTGCAGTACACATTTGCTTAGAGTATAATGACACCGAAAAAGCTAAATTTTGCATTACTGCTTTCAAGTCGGTAGCAGAGTCAAGCAATACAGAGTTTAGCCCTGCTTTTTCGGTAAATACTTCTTTACCATCAAGCCCTTCAACATAGTTGCCAAACGATGTGCTGCCTGTAAAGTCTATAAGTTTCACCTCTTTATGCTCTGCCAGTTGCTTGGTTATGGGTTGTGCAACGGTATCTACCGCCAATTGCACAATATTGGGGTCGTATCCATTATTTTTTAATACTTTTTGTATTTCTGCCACTACTATTGCAATGGGTAAAATAGCTTTGGGATGCGGTTTTACTATAACGGTATTTCCAGTAATCAAATCGGCGAAAAGCCCTGGTACTGTATTCCAAGTAGGAAATGTAGAGCAACCAATTACCAAACCTACTCCACGTGAAATTGCTTTCCAGTTTTTACGAATTTTAACATCAAACTTGCCCATGTTTTTCACCCACATTACCTCATCGGGAAAACGAGTTAACTCAATATAGCCCATAGTAATGGCTTCTAAAGCTCTATCGTTTGCATGAGGCCCACTCGCCTGAAAAGACATTATAAAACCTTGCCCAGTAGTGTGCATGGTGGCGTAAGCAATATCAAAAAACCGATTTTTTATTTGGTCTAATGTTTCAATTAAAACTCCAGCACGGTCTTTAACACTTGTTTTTGACCAGCTTTTTTGTGCCGTTTTTGCATTGCTCACCAATTGCTCGGGAGAAAATGCGGGATAGGTTACTCCTAATCCTAATTGTAAAAATGGAGAAACCTCTTCACCTATATAAGCACTGCCTCCCGTTTGCGAAAGCTCTTCAAACTGATGGTTTAGTAACTTCTGAAAATAGCTTTTTCCCTTTGCATCCCCGTCCTCGGCATAGGCTCTTGGCGATTCAGAGTATGGAGTATAGTAGGTGCGCTCGCTTATAGCTTTTATTGCCGCATTAAGGGTGGGCTCATGTTTTTCAAATAATGAAGACGCTTGATTCATAATTGAGTTTTAAAATTTGCCGCAAAGATAAGTGAATTTCGGCAGCCATACAGCCCCGCATTCTATTTAGCTTTAGTATTGAATATAATTGTAAAATGGTGCGCTTTTATAGTTGCAACTAATAAGATTGAAATCCTATTTTGTTGTGATTACATTGTTTTTCTAAAATATATGGCGTACTCTTAGTGTATGGAAAAACTATTAGAGCAAGCGATAAGTATAACGCTGGGAAAACAAAAATATGCCACCCAAATTACCGCCAGAAACCACACACTAATTGCTGATGAACCAAAAGAAGAAGGAGGCAGTGATACAGGCTTTGCCCCCTACGAGTTGCTTTTGGCAAGTTTGGGCAGTTGCACAGCCATAACATTACGTATGTACGCCAACAGGAAAGAGTGGGATTTGCAGCAAATTGATGTGAAACTAAACATAGAGCAAACAAGCACTAAAGAAGGTAAGCACACTGTTTTTCATCGGGATATAAAACTAAAAGGAAACTTGGACGATAAACAAAAAGAGCGTTTATTAGCAATAGCCAAACAATGCCCCGTAGCAAAAATGCTGAATGGGCAGATAGAAATAAAAAGCCAACAGGTTTAAAGCATTACTAAACCATCAATTTCAGCCCCATTTTTATATATTTTTATCACCTCTTCTGCTGTTTCCATGTTCACATCAATGGTAAGGCTTTGATACTTTTTTTTGCTTGATTGTATATAGCGTTTCTCAACCGTTTTATCAAACCAGTTTTCAATAATAACGGCGGTTTTTGCATCTTCAGTTTTAAAAATAAACTTAAACCTATATACTGTGGGCCACTCGGTATATAATTCCAAACGGTCTAATAGTGATTTATAAGCGTCGTGTTTTTCTGCCATAAGTAGGCTATTTATAAGTTAATTGTCGGCTTAGTTATTATCAAACCAATCTCTACGGCGATTTATTTTCAAATCTTGCAACACGCTCGATTTTACATTAAGATGGAACAAAAAATACTGGCGTGGCCCAATAGGTATCCAGCTAAGTCTAAACTCCCAACAGTGTAACTGACGGTAAAAATCAATAGAGGTAAGGTTTACTTCTTTTCTATTAAAATCATAGCCTGAACTAAAGGCAACCTTCCAATTTTCTGTCAAATTCATATCACCATTAAAGGTAATGTTTTGGGTAACTACCTTTTCATTAAATGGTCTATTATAGTTATAGGTATAGTTTAAACTTAAACTCCAAGGAATATCAAAATCAACAAAATCGCCCATGCTGCTTAGTAGTGCCAGTTCATAGGCATTAAGAAAAGGGTTGGCTGCCATAGCCCTACGTTGCAGGCTATTTACCCCTGGTTGTGGTGCTTCTTCGTTTTTCTTTCCATCAAACAAGGTAGAGTTAATAGAGGTGCTTATTGCCAATGAACCACTTGTTAGGCGGGCTAATTGCCCCGTTTCATTTACTACATAGCTATCTATTTTTTGTTGAACACCACCTGTATCTATATATCCGTATGGGTCTAACTGTATGCCATTAAACAAAATATTTAACTGTTTAAATAAAACCGTACGTGCATTCACAGATATTGGGGCTAATTTAAACTTGTCGCTAAAAAAATTGTACGATGTCCCTATATTAAGGCTTTCTATCAGTTTCACCTTCACATCTTCGTAGCCCGTGTCGTTATATTTTCGCCATTTTGCCTCAAAGTTGTTGTTTATATTAAAGCTGGCCGTTCCTTGCCGCCCTTGCCCTGGTCCGCCAAAAATTCCCCCTTCAAAAGGCGAGTATAGTTGCAATACTTCACTGGCAGTATCCGTACGTATTTTTTTATAAATACCAAAACCTTCATCCGAAAAATCGGGACGAAAACCTAAGCCAGAGTTCACCGTCATAACATGGCGAATGGCTTGCAGTTTCTTACTTTTCTTAAAGTATTTTGTGCCATAAAGCATAGTCCCTAAGTTAATACTAAAATTAAAATCGGCGGCACGTGCAAAACCTCTTATTGTATCCTCAACAACCCTGTTACTATCAGCACTAAAGGTTCTATTTTTGGTTTGCAAATACCAATACTCATTGCCTGAAAGCTGTGGACTAAGCGAAAAGTATTTAAGCACCTTAAACTGTGTACTCATGCTTATACGGTGTATCCCCCCGTTTTGCATATTGCGCAAAGTTTCTTCACGCAATAGTAGAGAGTCTTTGGTATTAATATTATTTTGGGCATTGAAACCATAGTTTACCCCAATAGATTCAAACCACTTTTTATCGCCGAAAGCCTTTTTCTTTTTAAAGGGGAAAAAACGAGGCACATTTACAGTAAGCTGCGGAAGTGTTAAGTTAACATCTTTGGTTTGATTGTTTTGTGAAGCATTGGCAGTTAAAGCTATGCTTGCTTTTCCTCCAAAAAGGTCTTTACCATAGTTTATACTTGAGTTTACCTGACTTTGAATAATTTGTGTAGGCTGGTAGCTGTTTAACTGTGTAAAGCTCGGGCTTTGGTAGTTTACATTAGCATTAAAACGGGTGCTGGGGCTGGCTTTTTGGTCTAACCTATGATTCCAAACAATATTATAGTTTCTTGTTCGGCTAAAATCAATATCTTCCTTTGTGCCTTGTTGGTTATTGGCATAAGTTATTTGCACATTGCCACTATACTTGTAACGCTTGGCATAGCTGCTTGCTATTTTGCCTGCCCATGTACCTTGTGTAAAAATATCACCTGTGGCGGCAATATCAAAAAAATCGCTGATACCAAAATAATAGCCCCCATTTCTTAAAAAATAGCCTTGCCCTGGTGAGAAACCATACCCTGGCATTATTATACCTGATTTTCTCCCTTGTGTAACAGGAAAAAACCCAAAAGGCACCCACAATGGAGTAGGCACATCAGCAATTACCAAATTGGCAGGTCCTGTTACAATTTGCTTACCAGGTACTATTTTTAGTTTTGAGGAGTATATATAAAAGTGCGGCTTGTCAGCATCGCAAGTGGTGTATTTGGCATCGCCTACATAAATATTGTTATCCTCATCTTTTTTCACTTTTGTGCCATAAATAATTCCCTCACCTTCCTTCATTACCAAGTTGCTTATTTTGGCTCGTTTGGTTTCAAAATCATACGCAATTCTGCCTGCATCAATAGACTGGCTGCCGTCGCTAAAATTAGGCTGCCCTATTTTTTTACCTGCTGTATCAAGGGTATAATCGGCGGCAATTTCTTTAGTTATAAAATCAATAGTAATGGTAGCCCCTTTAAGGTTAATTTTTTCATAAATTACCTCTGCCTCGCCATACAGGTACACTTTTTTGGCTAATAGGTCAATAAAAATACTGTCTTTGGCTTTGTACTGTACTTTGGCATCAAAAGGAGATTTTTTGTATCCCGCGTTTTTTAGCGAATCGTCTCTGTTTTTTTGGGCTTGCAAACTACTATTAATACCAGTAGTATCAGTGGGTTGAGTTTGCCCCTGCACATTGGTACTGTATAGTATTGTAGAAATTAACAATACATAAGGGATAAAATAATTTGCTATTTTTTTCAAGCCACATTAGGGTTTGGTATCTTGCAAACGCAACAATAATGCCGCTCTTACAAACGTTTCAAAGGTAAGGGCAATTCCATAAAAAATGAAAAGGCTTATTCACTTACTTACATTACTTTTTATAATTGCGGTATCTACCTCATTTACGGGAAGTTTTTTTGCCCATACAAAGGGCTTGTTAGTGGTGATTGATGCTGGACATGGAGGTAAAGACCCTGGTTCGATATCGCACAAAGTGCAAGAGAAAAAAATCACCCTTGCCATAGCCAAAAAATTAGGCAAAATGCTAAAGGACAGCATTAAAGGAGTAAAGGTAATTTATACCCGAAGTACCGATAAATTTATAGAGTTACACGAGCGTCCTAAAATTGCCAATCGTAACAAAGCCGATATTTTTATATCGATACACTGCAATCACAATGGAAACACAAAGCCCTATGGGTCTGAAACCTATGTAATGGGTTTGCACAAAAGTAACGGCAATTTGGATGTAGCCAAACGTGAAAACGCTGCTGTTTTATATGAAGATGACTATGAGGGAAAAAAGGAGTATGAAGGCTTTGACCCTAACTCGCCCGAGGCACACATCATTTTTAGTTTTTACCAAAATGCCTTTTTAGACCAAAGTCTACACTTAGCCTCCTATATCGAAACCCATCTCTCGGCACGTAAAAAAATGAAAAAAAGCCGAGGAGTAAAACAAGCTGGTTTTTTAGTGCTATGGAAAACAGCCATGCCCAGTGTTTTAATTGAAACGGGCTTTATATCTAACACCAAAGAGCGGGCTTATCTTTCATCAGACAGAGGAAAAAAAGAAGTGGCACACTCTATTTTTAAAGCTGTGAAACAATACCAAACCTATCTTAAAAAGATAAACTAAGTTACTTTTTCTTGGCGTACTACAATTAACATTATCTTAACATTGAAGGTTGCTGTGCGAAGTACTTTTGCCCATTGTGAGCCATAAAACAGCAAAATAATGAGTAAAAAAACCTCGCAAGGTCATAAGGGAACGGTATATTTAAACGTAGTAGAACGCCTTTTAAGCGAGAAAAAATTTATACTTTTTATAGGGTTGGCATTTATTGCTGCGGGTTTTGCCGTGGGCAACTGGCAAGTATCTATGTGGTTTGGTTTCGCCTTTACCGCCTATGCCGCAGTAGCAAATGATAGCATACAATCATTAGGCACATTTATAGAGAGTAATAAACACCGCAAATGGTGGATACTGTGGCTATACACAGGCGGTATATTGCTGGCAACACTCACCTTTAGTTTTATAGTGTACGATGGAGATGTAACCTACCAGAGGCTTTTGAAACCTGATGGCAGCACTGCCTACCCCCACCCCACAGAGTTTTCTTATTTCCAGCTTATTGCCCCAATAGTGCTTATAGTGCTTACACGCCTGCGTATGCCTGTATCTACTACTTTTTTGCTGCTTAGTGTTTTTAGCGCAAATACGGCGGGTATTACTAAGGTTATTGGCAAAAGTTTGACAGGGTACGGGCTGGCATTTATAATCTCGTTTGTAGTTTGGATAATAGCGTATAGAATTATTAGCAAACACTTTAGCTCACGCAAGGTGCATAAAGGCTGGGCGGTAGCACAATGGATAATAAGCGGTACCCTTTGGTCGGTTTGGATAATGCAAGATGGCGCAAACATTGCCGTTTATTTGCCTCGCCAGTTAGAAACATATCAGTTTATAATTTTTGCGGGAATTATATTTTTTGGAATGGCATTACTGTTTTATTTGAGAGGCGATAAAATACAAGGTGTAGTAAGCGAAAAAACACGTATTGATGATATGCGTGCCGCCACACTAATAGATTTAACTTATGTACTATTATTAATTTATAAACTATTTATAAGCACCATTCCGCTAAGCACTACTTGGGTATTTTTAGGCATAATAGGTGGGCGTGAAATTGCAATTGGGCTGGCACGCAAAAAAGCGGGTGATTTGCACAAGAAAAAGGCATTAAAAATTATTGGAAAAGATTTTTTATATGCCATGATAGGGCTAATTATTTCTTTGATTTTGGCATTAGGTGCTAACCCTTCTATTAGAGCCGAAATAGCAAAACATTTAGGGCTGTAGGGTATTTATAAAAATGTACATTTATACTAAGGTTTCCCCGTAGTGCAGTATTCGGTAATTTATTGTACCAGTTTACTATTTCGTTGATAGAGTTATAGTATAACAATCCCTTCCAAATTAACTATTAGCATTAGCAACTATGCACCCTTCCCCTTATAGGAAGCCAAATTGTAATACAGGTAAAAACTGCAATACATGGGTAGGGGTTTGCAGTAGTTTAACTTTAGCCTGTGAGATGAGAAGGCAAGGGGGGAGAAAGGGGGGTGTAAAATACCATTCGCACTGTTAAGGCAGTTTCTTGCAGCAGGCTGAAAGCTGCCGCAATTCATTAACCGTTAACAAAAAACTTTATATATAAAATGGGCATTTATGCCTATTCTGTCTTGCTAACAGCTAATAATACCGATGTTCAGTTATTGGCACGTAGTTTTACAAGTAGTTGCGTGTACAACTATTTGGCTTATCTTTGCTTTGTGATTAAAAAGAGACCCACTCCTAATTTTGATAGAATACAGCCCGCTACTTGTATTAATGCCAAGCTGCGTAAACTTCACAAAACATTAAACGCTATATATATGGAAAAGTTTAAGCCCTTTGGCATACAAGGCAGTATGCTTTCCATACTTTTTATTATAGGTAAAAACGAAAGTATAAACCAAAAAACATTAGCAAACTTATTAGTGCTTGATCCATCTACTATGAGCAGGGATATTAAAAAACTGGAAAGCAAGAAGTGGGTGAGTGTTGGCAAAGGCGCAGACCCAAGAAACAGTGTACTTAGCATTACTGATGAAGGCTTTGTTTTGCTCGAAAAAATTGCCCCTATTTGGGAGGAGTTGCACCATAAAGTTGCAGCTTTGTTAGGTAGTTTTAGCCTACAACAAGTGGATGGTATTATGATGGCTATTAGTTCTAAAACTGAAGAATTAAGAATGTAAAAATCTAATCAAATACTTGTATATACACTTTTAATGATTTAACACTATGACAACTATCCCTTTCCTCGTAAATTTCTCTTTTATAACCTTACTGGTAATTATGCTTATTGCTCTTTTGCTGGTTTTTAGAAAAACTATTGTCGCCTCAAAAGCAAAAAGAAGATATGTAGCCCCCTTATTGCTTTTTGCCTTATGGGTAGTTCTAAGTATTCTTTCTCACCAAGGTGTTTTCTTAGATACTATTAAAGAGATGCCTTCAGCCTTTATACCTGCTGTGTTGGCTACAAATTTGTTTGGTGTTTATTTTGCCTTGCTGTATAAGCCTTTGCAAGAGTTTGCCGATACCAAAATGAAATATGCCATTGCGTTACAAACCTTTAGGTTGCCCCTTGAGCTAATTTTTGTGTGGTTATTTTCTCTTAATCTATTACCCATACAAATGACTTTTGAAGGGCGCAACCCTGATATTTTGATGGGATTAACAGCCCCATTTATAGCGTACTTTGGTTACCACAAAAAGGTATTGCCCCTTTGGCTTGTAATAGGCTGGAACTTGGCGGGGTTAGTATTATTATTTAATATTGTTACCGTTGCCATACTTTCAGCACCTACTAATTTTCAGGTATTTACCAATTTACCTCATAACACGGTTGTGCTTCAATCTCCTTATCATTTGGTGCCCTTTTTCTTAGTTCCCTTAGCTTTATTCGGGCATTTATTTGCTTTGAAAAGGCTGCTTACAAGATGTTCGGTATAAATGTAAGACCGTTGCGAGGGGCTATAACTCTGTTTTTAGCTATTGGCTTTTAGCCTTTAGCAGTTGTCATCCCCATCATTGCGAGGGTCTTCCGCCGGCAATCCTTGACATTACAGCCACACAGATTGCCGCGCTAACCTTCTTAGGTTATCTCGCAATAACGATAGTATTTGGGTAGCACGCATGACAGCCTGTTGCACTTGCTCACCCGCCTTTCAACTTCGCTCAAAATGGCAATGCTCGGACTAAAGGCAACCTTCCCCTCAAGAGGAAGCCAAATTGTAGTACAGGTAAAAACTGCAATACATGGGTAGGGGTTTGCAGTAGTTTAACTTTAGCCTGTGCGGTGGTTTCCCCCCTTGTGGTAGCCTGTGAGAAGGCAAGGGGGGAGAAAGGGGGGTGGTGTAAAATACCATTCGCACTGTTAAGGCAGTTTCTTGCAGCAGGCTGAAAGTTGCCGCAATTCATTAACCGTTAACAAAAAACTTTATGTATAGATGGGCATTTATGCCTATTCTGTCTCTTGCTAAAAGCTAAAAAAAATTAAAACCCTCTACGGGTTCTTTATAGTAAAGATTGAAGATTATCAGGTGTGAGTGGCTTGTGAAAAAAATTGTGCAGGTACTCATACTCACTTATTTTATCAATATCTGATGGGGCTTTTGATGAGGATAAGATATATACTTTTGCAGAAGTAGTATCAAAAGTGAGCAGCTTTTCTTTCTCTACAATATCCATAAACTCCCAGCCATTCATCATAGGCATATTAATATCCAATAAAATAATAGTAGGTTTTAGCGTGCCTGCTCTTATATCATCAATAGCCGCTTGGGCACTCAAGTATTTTGATACCTGTGCCGCTGCTTTTGATCGCTGAATCATTTTTTCGTTGATGAAGTTTTGTATCTCATCATCATCGATTAAACATATATGTATAGAGCTAAAATCCACTGGTGCTCTTAAGGGTTAGAAACTAAGTATTTTTTTAGCTGCAAAACTATAAGTGTCTTATAATTCCACAACTGCGTATCGGTTATATTTCAAATATAATGCGTGTATTTTAAAATCATAGTAGAACCTTTCTTTTTTTTTGAAAACCGTATAGCAAAGCGTAGGTTTGATAGTATTAATATGGAGCATAGTAGAAGAAAATTTTTGAGAGAAAGCACATTGATAGCAGCAGGTGCAGTAGTATTACCACAATGGGTAAGTGGACAAAATACCTTTAAAAACATAAGTGATGCTAAAAATAGTAACGACGAAAGTTTTTGGGCAGTAGTGCGAGAGAACTTTCCCCTGCGAAATGATTTGGCTTATCTAAACAACGGCACTATGGGACCTTCGCCCCACCAAGTAATTCAAAGCCAATACCAAGCTATGATGCACCTAAACACAACGGGCAACTACGGCGGGTGGGAGAATGCAGTGCCTGCATTGGCAAACTTTGTAGGAGCTGCCGAAAACGAGATTTGCCTCACCCATAATGTAACTGAAGGTATTAATATAGCTTGCTGGGGTTTGCCCCTTAAAAAAGGCGATGAAGTAATAGTAACTAACCACGAACACGTGGGCAATGCCCTCCCGTGGCTTAATAGGGCAAAATTAGACGGCATTGTGCTTAAAGTACTGCAAATAGCCAATACCGCCGCCGAAACACTAAACCGTATAGAGCAGCTAATAACAAAAAAAACTAAAGTAATTGCTGTGCCACATATGCCCTGTACACAGGGGCAAGTACTGCCCGTAAAGCAAATTTGCCAATTAGCAAAAAATAAGGAGATATACTCGTTTATTGACGGTGCGCACGGTGCGGGTATGTTGCAACTAAACCTGCACGATATGGGGTGTGATTTTTATGCCTCGTGTTGTCATAAATGGATGTTAGCATCAAAAGGAACAGGTTTTTTATATGTGAACAATGAAAAACTAAACGATTTGCAAGCTAAATGGGTAGGCGGGCATAGTGATACAGGCTGGAGCTTGATAGAAAACCCCACCTATATTAAGGGTTATGTTAATAGCGCACATAGGTTTTATTATGGCTCTATGAGTGCGCCCGCATTTAAAGGCGTAATTGAAGCCATAAAATTTCACGAAACTATTGGGATAGCCAAAATAGAAAAGCGCACAAAGCAATTAGCAACACATTTTTACAAACAACTACAAGCCATAGGCAATGGTGTGCAACTGCTTACCCCCGAAGAGGAACAATCAAGGGCGGCTATTGTGGGTTTTAAACTAAAAAAAATAGGGCATATAGATTTTTTTAATTTGGCATTGAAAAATAAGATAAGAGTGAGGGCGGTTAGCGAAAATGGACTAAACAGCGTTAGAGCATCTTTTCATATTTATAATACCTTTGACGAGGTTAACCAATTGGCTCATCTTATTAAAATATCTGTATAAAATTATACTTCTTAATACTGTGTCGTACTTTATATTCAATCAACAGCAAATACCATACACCGAGTTGAATGTGTCCAAAAAAATACTTGATACACTTAGTTACAACCAGCAACAAGCCATACATATAGTGAAACAGTGGCAAAATGGCGAAGACACTTTTGTGGTGCATACATCAGGCTCAACAGGGCAACCAAAACCCATTGAGTGGAAACGAAAATTTATAGAACTAAGCGCAAAACAAACCCTTGAAATATTAGACACAAACAGTACTGATAAAATATTTTTATGCCTATCAGTACAAACAGCAGGTGGCGTAATGATGCTAATAAGAGGGCTAATAGCCAATATACCTATTGGCGTGGTAGAACCCAGTGGCAACCCTATGGAGCAATTAGCGGCAAGCCATAATTATACCTTAGCCTCTTTTGTGCCTTTGCAAATGCACCATATACTCTCTGGGTTCGATTTCTCATCAGTACAAAAACTTAATAAATTTCGTAAAGTACTGGTAGGCGGTGCTAGTATGAATAATAATTGGAGCAAACGATTTACCGACCTTGACCCTGAGTTTTACCATACCTATGGCATGACAGAAACCTATACCCACATAGCACTGCGAAAACTAAACGGAGAAAAAGCAACCCCAAGGTTTGTACCCATGCAGGGAATACAAATAAGCAAAGATAGAGATGAACGCTTGGTAATTAACGGAGAACTAACAGGCTATGCCGATATAGTTACGAATGATAGGGTAGTGATACACAAAGACGGTAGTTTTGAAGTGCTGGGAAGAATAGATAATGTGATTAATTCAGGAGGAATTAAAATTCAGTTAGAGAAAATAGACAATGCCTTAGCCCGACTGAAACAACTGATGGGACGAGAGTATTTTACGTGGTATGAAGCCGATAAAGAACTGGGGCAAAAACTAATTGCCATAATTAAAGGCAAACCCATAGACCCTATGGATGAGTATGAAGCAAAAGTGGATTTGCGTAGCTTTTTAGAAAAATACGAAGTACCCAAAACCTTTTATTATATTAATGATTTTATACTTACCCAAAGCGGGAAAATACTACGGCAACAGTCTGCAGAAGAGGCATTAAAGCAATAGCAATGGAACGTATTACCGAAAAAGTATATAAAAACAAGGCTAACAGCATTAGGCATTAGTACCGCCATATTAGAAAACTACAAGCAAGCACCACCGTTATCTATTGTATGATAAAACCTAAAATTAGAAGTTTTAGACGCATTTTTTTAATATTGATTTAGTACTATTGAAGTAGAAAAGAAGTAACCCAAAAAAAAATCAAATTAGTTATGAGCTACAAAATTGAAGACATTGAAGGAATAGGCGCAGCCTATGGCGAAAAATTACAAGCAGCAGGTATTGGTAAAGTAGATGATTTGTTAGATAATGCAGCAGGACGTGCTGGGCGCAAAAAATTAGCCGAGCAAACGGGCATTGATGAAAAACGTATTTTAACATGGGTAAACCATGCCGACCTTTATAGAGTTAAAGGAATAGGTCCACAGTTTGCGGAGTTATTAGAAGCAGCAGGTGTAGATACGGTAAAAGAGTTTCGTACACGCAATGCCGAAAATCTTTTAGCCAAGATGGACGAAGTAAACGCTTCAAAAAATTTGATAAACCGTATGCCATCATTAGACCAACTGAAGGGCATGATTGAGGAAGCAAAAGGCATGGAGCCAAAAGTATCTCACTAAAAAAACCTTAATTAGGTTTAATAGTAATTTAGTATTACCCGTAACTATTACAGTTACGGTTTTTTTATTTATGGCACCAGTATATTACCTCGCCTTTTTGTAGGCGGTATTTCTCTATAAGCTCGCTGGGTAATTCCTCCCCAAAATTTATAGGAGTTACTTTAAAGCCTGCTGCTTTTAGTTTATCAGGATAGTCTAACCCAAATAGGCGCACATGGTCTTTTTGCCAAAAATGTTCTTCACGGTCTTTATCACTGGTTATGGTAGGGTCTTCGTAGGTTACGGTTCTTGTAGTATCTAATGGCACTTGCATCACCGCCCAGCCCTTTGGTTTTAGCACACGGTATATCTCTGTCATAGCTTTGTGGCTATCGTTTACGTGTTCTAACACATGGTTGCACAATACAGCATCAAAACGATTATCTTCAAACGGCATTTCGTGTATATCCATTTTCACATCCGCCAATGGCGAGTATAAATCACCCGTTAAGTAGTTTATATTCTCTTGTTTGCGGAAACGTTTATAAAAGCATTGCTCGGGGGCTATGTGCAGCAAGTCTATTTTATCAGCACTAAAAAAGTTGGTTTTTTGGTGCAAAAACAACCACAATAGCCTGTGCCTTTCAAGGGATAAACATTTTGGGCATAGCACATTATCTCTACGTTTTACAGTGCCATAGGGCAGCAGGTATTTAAAATTGCCTTCGCAAACAGGGCAGTGTACTTTATCTCCCTTTAAAAATATGGGCGATATTTTATTAAAAATATAGCTGAAACGTATAAGTATAGGGCGCGGAATATTCCGCATTAGCCATGTAATAATGTTCTTCATTCTTTTTGCAAAGATGCAAAGAAAGTGAAAATAGTGTATTTAGGCTTTTTTTGATTAAAAGACTTGACGAATACCCAAGTTTGCTTTAAGCCATATCCTGAGTATAGATAACTTATTTCCAATACTGGAAAGTATGCTTTAGCTTCAGCATAAGCGTACACATTGAAGGCGATTCTTTTTGCATAACCGAATACCGAGTGCTCCTTCAATAATTGTACACCCAAAACGCGCTTCCACAAAAACTTGGCTATTTACTTTGTGGTAAGAAACAGTGATAAATAACAGTTTTATTGTTTTTTTAAGATTACTTTGGCACTTCTAAAATCAACAGCTTCATCTATAAACTTTAGCACCTGCTCCCATTTTTCTTTATCGTGGTATATGCCCTTGTAGTTTTTTTCTACCTTTACGGTTAATACATTGTTGCTTAGCTTGGCAGTGGTTTTAAAACTACCTATTTCTGTATTTACATCTCGGTTTAGGCTTTCTATGCCCACTACTTGCATTTGGGCAGGTATGGTAATTTCAATATCATATACATACGAGCGTGAGTAGGGAAATGATATTGCGGTTTGGCGTTCACGCTCTTCTTTATCTTTTACTTCTATTTGCCCATCAATAAACTCACCTACCTTTAATATATAAGTGCCATTTCCTGCCTCATCCAGCAGGTCAAGCAAACGGTATTCTTCTGTATATATAATATCGGGCTCTTCTAAGTCTAAGCCGTCTTGTATTACTTCAAGTTTGGTATAGTCAGCCAGTAGGTAATCACTTTTAATATTGCGCTTAATATTGCGTTTTACAAAGTATGCTTTTCGGTTCAGTACACTTTCTGTTATACGTTCGTCCTCCGCTTCTAAAAAGTCTTCGTCTTTCAGTAAATTTTTATCGTATAGTAATGCAGAGACAAAAGTATAATCGTAGCCAAATTTTTCTTTCAGGGTTTCGTAGTATTTGTGATAGGGGAAGGTTTTGTCTTTATACTTATACCGTGCCATGCCCGTTAGGTGAGTTTCTCTTTTTACTTTTAGTGTGTCTAAATCTTCTTGAAACTCTGCTGCTATTTTATAGGAAAATTGGTTTTTGGTAGGTACAGAAACGGGAATTTCTATCTCTTCTATCTTAATTTTCTTTTTCCTCCACGATGGCGTTATTTCATATAGTGGTGTTCCTTCAAAATTAGGGTTTACATCACCTGGTCCTGCATACAAATCGCAATCGGTATATATTACCTCGTCATCGTCATAAATTACTTTTACTCCCCACATCAAGTCTCCTACACCTATTAACCCCTGCATTCCTCCCGAACTTCTAGGCACACCCATTATTAGTTTATAGGGTATCTTTCTTTTTCGCAGTATTTTCACCACATACCCTACAAATGCGGCGTTATTTATTGAAGCATCATAGGCAGGCCTATTAGAACGGCGAGCAATTCTATATAACGTTGTAGTTTTGTAATAATTATAAAAAGCACTTATAAATTCTTTGTCTCCTTTAATTTTTTTACCTTCTTTTTTATAAAAATCAGAATAGGTATTACCTGTTATCCTACGGCTATTTTTTATAAAACGGTGTGTTATTTTTTGTAAATCTTTATGGGTAGTTTCTGTATTTAAGCGTTCTTTTTTATTTATTATTTTTTCTGTTTTTCTGCGTGTACGTTTGTTCATAAAATTTACTTCGTACTTCACTGCTGGTAGTGATGCCAGGGGGTTGCTCCATACTTCGTCTTTTATTTTATCACGCATTGTATCATGGAAAACCCAGCGTTTTCTTCTTCGTCTTTTGCGTGTAGCTTCCTCAAGCTCTGGTGCGCCGTTTATCGAGCGAAAATTTAGATAAAAGTGTTTTCCCAAATCAAAATCAATTCTTTGCTCTACAACAGGGTAGTCAGCATTAAGCAATATTGTATTGTTTGTACTATAGGGGGGGGAGTAGGTGTTGCCGAGTGCCATCATACTTTTGAAAAAGGGCACAGAAAAGAAAGAGGGAATAGCTGTTATTGGGTCTGTCCAGTGCCATACACTTTTCAGATGCTTTGATTTCTCCATTACTATAACATCTAAAATATCGCCAGGCTCTAAGTTTTCAAAGGCAATTTTTTTAGTCTCATTTATATCTATTTTACCAAAATAGGGCAGGGTAATCTCTTCGCTAACCTTTATGGCATCATCCTCATCAATGGTTGTTCTTGTGCCGTCAGGCTTTTCTATGGTTATTTCTATTAGTTCATCTTTATCAAAATAATAGGTCGAAAAGTCTTTTACTGCCGTTAGGTCTTGCAGTTTAAATCTTATTCTTGCTTTGTATGTATAGTAGGCAACTTGATTCCAATTGTTTACATAACCAGTATGCCATATTTTTTTTGCTAATATTATAACGGATTCATTTTCCCACTTATCAGGGGTGCTGGTGGTTTCAAAAATCTCGTCATTAAATTCTCCTTTTTTTAGAGCGTCGGTAAAAAAACCTTGCTTTTGCTCAGTAGTATAGGGCTTCCACCTTCCTTTACTAAAAAGCTGTCCAAATATGGTTGAGCAAAGAAATAGCAGACTACTAAGGAATATTATTTTTTTTGTACTAATTATTTTCATTTTTGCTGCTTATTTGGTAAGTACTATGTATTTATCGTAAAAGTTTGAAACTTGTATTATCGCACTATTCCACTCTTTTATATTACTGCGGTGCAAATAGCCTTTGGGCATAATAATTTCTTTGGTATATACCACTTTATTGCCTTGTTGTTTGTAGCTAAGGCGGAAAATAAAATCGGTAGTTTCTATGCTTACGGGTTGCGGCAGGTTTTCTACTTTATAGCCTTGTGGTAGGGCAATGCTTATTTTGCTGGCAATATGTTTTTTATGCCTAAAAGAGAAGTGGCTATATCGGGCAGTGTCAATAGTGTAATTTGTCCATTCTCTTTCCCAATCAAGGTTTATATATAGTTTATCCCCATCAGTAAGTATTCTGTTTTTTACACCAAGGGTGTAGTTAATTTCAAAGGGTTTGTTTCGCTCACTAAAATCAGAATGTTTAATGTTTGCTACTGATAGGTTAAAATCACTTTGATTTAAAAAC
The DNA here is from genome assembly GCA_964584305.1 of uncultured Burkholderiales bacterium. Taxonomy (GTDB): domain Bacteria; phylum Bacteroidota; class Bacteroidia; order UBA8524; family UBA8524; genus SB11. Next base: position 12,820 of record CAZOZL010000001.1, on the reverse strand, counting down.
AGGCGTATAGCTCGCTCGCGGTTGTGCGTTTTAACACTATTGTATGAACTAAGTATGGTGGTTTTACTCTCGCCATTGTATGTATTTTTCACCTCGCCTTTAAGCAGTTTACCCTCAATAGTATAGTTTTCAATTTTTTCTATTTTGTTGTGGCTGTATGGATATACAGGTATAGTATCTACTATATAGTTTTCACCATCTTCTATAATAACTGTTCTGCCTTGTATTCTATCGGCGTAATCGCCAAAAGAAACATAACTTTCAGTAGCATCTAAAAAATAAGGGTTGGTTTTAGTAGAGTCTAAATACACAGCACATATCATGTGGTTTGCACTGGATAGTGTGGGGGTAGTGCCTGCATAGGCTATGCGGCTTGTGCCTATCCAAGTAAGGCGAGCATCATAGCCTAATGATTTTAGCATTTCTTTGGTAAGGTTTGCCATGCCTTTGCAGTCGCCATAGCGTTTATCATACACGTTTTGGCACTCATCAGGTTTAAATGCGGCTATACCATCTTCAAAAGCTAAGTAGCGAATATTGTCTTGCACCCAATAAAAAACAGCTGATATTTTTTCTTCATCCGTAGTTTTACCTTTTACAATATCTTTTGCTATGGTTACAATTTTGGATGGCTCATTCTCCATCCTGTTTGCCAGTGTGCTATACCACTTATATAGTGCTGCGGTATTGCTGCCCATTAGGTTTATAGTGTCTTTTTTGGTGGTGTAGGTTTTGCATATTACCAACAGGTGTGGTACAGTATGCGATGACCCATAGTTGGCATACTCACCCTTCATAGCGGGCAGGTTTTTTATAGTATAGGTGATGGTTTTGGTAGTTTTACTTTTTGATACGTTCTTTTTCTTTCTTCTTTTCT
>CAZOZL010000001.1:0-11843 GCA_964584305.1 uncultured Burkholderiales bacterium | reverse complement strand
GGATGAAACATTTTCAGTGCGAGTAATATCATACCCTTCAAAATTCATCTCTACCAATTCAATATCCAGCCCTTCAGGAATTTCGATAGAAATTGTTTTTTCTTTTACAAGGTAATCTTCTGGAAAGTAGATAGACGTTAGGTAGCGGTAATCATTATACTCTTTTGTATATTCAATATCAAAGGTGTTGCCTACTACATACATTGGCGTAGAGCTATATGCCAGTTTTACATCATCATGAAAAATACCGTTACTCTCATAGTTTTTAGTATATGTGGGTACTATAAACGATGTGCGGGCATCATTAGCATATTTACCCTTTATACCCGAAACAGACTCGGTATTGGTATAGAATATAGTATGATCAAAACGCAATCCATCATCAAGTGTAACTACCTGTAGCTCATTCTTTTCAATAATACTAATGCCGTTTTTCCTCCATTTAGATATATTTATATTTTTTATTGTACTATTAATGGTGCGTAGTAAATCACTTTCATTATCTACGTAGGCGACGTCACTTTGATAATAACCTCTATAGTCGGTGGGGGCGTTCCTTGAGCGGTAAGTGTTTTCTTCGTAAAAAAATTCCGAGTCTTCTTCTTTTAGTAATTCCTCATCTACTTTAAAAGTATAGGTTATTGCTTGCTTGTTGTATAAAAAATCGGCATCAGGGTATTTTTCTCTAAGCTTTTCCCCATTGCTTATCATTTCTTCTGTTGCAAAGTTGTGCCAAGTGGGCCCATAAGGATTATAGAGTGTGGGGGTTATACACGAGTATAGAAGCGTTATTAGTGCCGCTAATGTGACAGCTATTGGGGTCTTTTTCATAAGTTTATTTTAAAATAGACAACATGATAATAAGTAACCAAATATATAGCAAAAGCATTAAACCATACAAGTAAACAACAACAATTTGATGGAGGAATTAAGAGCCAATTGTGCTTATAGGTACTAAGCAGTTTACAGCCCTTTATCTGCTGACAAGCTGTATAATATCCTTTTTTTGAGCCCTTTATATTTGTTATAGTTGTGATGGGCATCAAAGTTTAACACCATTTCTTCAAAATTGTTGCCATCAGGGCATAAAAGCTGATACACTTTTCCCCAGCCCAAAAAACCGCCCACATTTCTATCGTCAACAAAACAGTCAACACTTAGCTTGCGGGGTGTTGTTTCATCCATCTCTTCGCCTTCGTAGTTTGCATTTGCGGCCTCAAACTCAATACCGTGTTTGCGACAAAACTCTACGGCTTCGTCCAGTTCTTTACCCACTCTATACGTCCATAGTATTAGCTGATGCCCTTTTTTTTGCAAGGCATCAAGGGTGGCGAAAGCAAACATCATTTCATCGCCAATTGCGGGGTATCTATTTTCAACTATAGTTCCGTCAAAGTCAACAGCAATTTTCATTTGGGTAGTTTTTATATCTTTTGTTATTAATAATAATGGGGTTTATTTTTGTAACCAAGTTTTAAAATTGGTAACGGTTTCAAGGGTTTCATCCCATTTTCCTGCAAAATTTATGGCACGGTCGTCAATAAACAAATCAGCCATAGGTTTGCCAAAAGTCCAAATTTTATCGTAGGGAATTTCGTGTTTCGCCATCCACTCTTTTATTTGGTTCTCTTGGTATTTCTCGTCCTTTCCATCGCCTTTTTTACGAAAAATTTTATTAGTACGGGTAGTAAATATATATAGGTAATGCCCTTGCTCTTTCATAGCTCGCATAGCCTCGGCAGCACCAGGTACTGGTGGGTCATATACCTCGCCATCTTGAAAGCCTTTGCTATATCCGTGTAATACGCCGTCAAAATCTATTGCTATTTTCATGTTATACGTTATTTGTGGTTGGGTTGTTAGGTGCAAATTTAGTCAATTTCAACCCATCTTATAAATGGTTAAACTATTAAAACTACCTTGCCATTTCAATCAGCTTATCTATTGCCATTTTCACATTAGCACGAATTTGCTTTATGCTTGCCTCCATCATATAACAAGGTGCTGTGATTATTTTGTTCTCTTCATCCACCAAAATTTCAGTAATGTTTTTAGTTTCTGTTTGTGCCCCCAGTGTTGCTATACCTTCGTGCGAGGCAATAATATCGTATGGCGATGCTGCTGCATCAGTACCCATTGTTAGTTTTGGTGTTATACCACTACCTTCCAGTGCTTTTGCCATTACCACTGGCGATACACATAGTGAAGCAATAGGTTTTTTGGCTTTTATTATTGCTAATAAGAAATCTTTTATTTGAGGGTTAATTTCGCCCTCGGCACCGTCAAAAGCCCATTTGCTAAAGTTTTTTGCTGCGCCAAAGCCACCAGGCATTACCAAGCCGTCTATCTCACTAATATCAAAACCATCAATGTCCTTAATATTACCACGAGCTATGCGAGCGGCTTCAACCAGTATATTGCGGGTTTCGGGCATCACATCGCCTGTAACATGGTTTACAACATGGTGTTGGTTATAATTAGGCGCAAGGCAAATCCACTCTGCACCCGCCTCATCAATGGCTAATAGGGTTAAAACTGTTTCGTGAATTTCAGCACCGTCATACACGCCATTGCCTGAAAGTAGAACGCCAATTTTCATAGTATCGCTTGTTATTTCTTATTCACCCAAATATACAGGGAATGGACTGGAGTTGCAAATCAATATATATGTCAAATTTTTAAAGTTTGACATATTGGGCATATGGGCGGTTTCAACCAGTATATTGTGGGTTTCGGACATTTCTATTTAAATAGTGTAAAAAGAGAGAAACGACTGTAAAAATGAAAAGATTAGTATTAATCAGAAAAAAACAGTATGATTGAGCTGCATTAAAACAAAAAAAATAATTATGGATGAGAAAAAAGTAGATATGTATCTAATGACAAATTCTAAGTAGTTTGAGAGTCATCAAATATCTGAACTGAGGAATAGCCTTATGCGTTTGGATGATTCTAAATTGATGGCACTTCAAAGTGTTTCTTTAAAAGACCCTCAAACTGTTTTAATAGTTTCTATTTTAGCGGGAGGGTTTGGTATTGACCGTTTTATGATAGGTGATACTGGTATGGGAGTGGGTAAGCTGCTTACTTGTGGAGGTCTTGGTATATGGACTATCGTTGACTGGTTTTCGATACAAAAAGCCACCCGCGAAAAAAATATGCAAAATATTACTCCTTATTTATTGGCTTAAAATGATTTTTAGTGTTAATAGGTTTTACTTATTAATAACTGCCGCTTGTGTGGTGGGGTATATTTGGCTATTTGTAAACCATAATAGTATAAGCACTATTAATGGAAATAAATATACAGTATGTTTGATAAAAAATGCTACCAATATACCCTGCCCATCATGTGGGGCAACACGGTCTGTACTCTCCATTTTAAATGGAAATATTAGCGGGGCAGTAGCCCTTAACCCTTTGGGGTTTCTTCTCCTATTCACTCTTTTGATAACTCCTTTTTGGCTTCTTTTTGATGCGTTTTTCAAGAAAGAAACATTGTATTTATTTTACAAAAAAAGCGAACTCACTATCAGAAAAAAACAATATGCAATACCACTAATTGCAGTTGTTTTAGGCAACTGGGTGTGGAATATTTATAAGGGAGTATAATTAATTTTTTCAGTTTTATAGCCGTTGTACGCACTGTTATTCTAAAGCGGCACAAGTCCTCATTGCTTTAAATAGCATCCTATTTTTTCTCAAAAATGTACACAGAGTATCCGTTGTTTTCATTAGGCGGGTATCCAAACTTTTTTAGCAACTTATAGTCAGGGTTAGTTGTAATATCTTTTAAGGGATATTCGCACTCTTGTGGTCCAAAGTGGGTGTCGTACACTATAATGCTGCCTTTTGACACTGCACCACTTTGTTTGGCATTGTGCAAATAATCACGCTGTGTGAAATCAAAAGGGTCTATATCAAAGGCTATCCCAACGGTGGGGGCAAAGTAATACACCTTTGGCTTTGTTATATAATACTTTGTGTTTTTGTACCAGTTTCCTGCCTTGTACAACATAGTTTCTTCGCTGCCCAGTTTTAGTGGAAGCCTGTCTTTATATCTATTCAAAGGATATTCTACCACAAAAAATAGAATAGTAAAAACAACTGCCAGCTTTATATTTTTTAAGGGGGCGGGTATTCGCTTATAAATAGCCTCAAACCCTCTATTGCTTACTAATACCAATAAGGGTAATATACCCGCCATTACACGGGTGAGCCCCGCAGAACCTTGTATGCCAAAGTACCACACAGTGCTGTGGGCAAAAAAGTAGGCAAGGGCGCAAGCAACAATTAGCAACCAATATTTAAAATTAGCATGGGCATGGGCAATGCCTGTACGCACAGTTTTGTTAAGGGCTAGCAAAAACGAGAGTAGCCCAATAGTAAATAGCCACTTTTGCGGGTTGCCAATTATATCACGATAGCCATCAGCAAAGTGCCAAAAATGACCACTACCATACACCCCGTTTTTTCCTGCATACGGGTTTTTAGTGAATACCCAAAACAAGTCATTGTAGTGAAAATAGCCTATAATGCTATACAATAACAGCCCTAATCCTAAAAAGAAAAAAGAAGTATATTTTTTTTGCCACAGATAAAACAACCCTATAATAGGTAAAATTATAAACCCCTCTGTTCTTGCAAAAGGCAGAAAAGAGAGTATAATAGCTGCCCCCAAATACCTATTGCTTACTATTAAATAAATACCTGCTGATAGTACTAAGGCAAAAGTAACCTCGGTAAGTGCCGAGTTGATGCACAAAAAAAACAGCGGTGCAAATAGTAGCAATATAACACTTGCCATGGCTGATTGTAAGCCCAACCGTTGTGCTGTTTTATAGGTAAACCATGCCGTTAAAACACCTGCAATACTATTGTATATTTTTGCGCCTGTATAGCCAAACTGGGCAAAAGGAGAAAGGACTAAAGTAAGCAAGGGTTTTGCCCAATGGTTTAGCAAGTTTTCGGGGTGTTGGGGTACATAGCGGGCAAACAAGTAGTGCATAAAACTGTCTTCGCCACCGTGCGAACCTGTGGAACTGGCTACCAGCGCAATAAAACCTGCCAGCAATACCGTAAGTAATACTATAACTATATGGTCTTGTTTTATTTGCAAGGGACAAAGTTATGGGTTGTTTCTAAAAATAACACGGTTATTTTTTGCTACAAACTCGGAGTCTATTTGCAAGGCATCGTGCTGCGTGGCACGTACTAAAAAATTGTCTAAATAAATTAGCTGCTTGGGTGCTGCGTCTTCTTTTAGTAATTGTATTTTTATTTTTTTACTTGTTGATGGGTAATTGTATTCTACCAATATCCAGTCTTTGTTTACCGCTTTTATGTGGTGGGGTATATGCACCCTTGTTGGCGCATCATCATTATTAGTTATTAATAATTTTAGCTGGGGTATCCCTTCCATTTTTGCATACATCCAAAAAGAGATGGTAAGGCTATCAGCACAAAAAACACAAGAGGTATCGGATAGTGTGGTAGTGGTATTTGCTTGTAGTACCATTGCCCCTTTGCCGCTAAAAACGTGCATAGCAGGAAATGAATCATAATTATTAAAAAAATATAGACTATTGCTTTGCATTTGTGCTTGCGTTTCAATTTTTGCCGCTCTTTTTATTAAAAGTACTTCGAGCAACTTGGGGCTAAAACTATATAGTTTAAAACTATCGGTTTGTGCTATGGGGTGCATTTTTTTAAGCTCGGGTAGCGTGGTACTGTCGTTTATATAGTGCAAAAGCAAATAGGGCTTTTTGTTGCCCTTGTATAGTACCTGGGGTATGGCAGTGTACTCAAAACCCATTTCTAACTGTTGTAGTGTTTGACTTAGTGATGTGCGGCTCATTTTTACCGCCTGCAAAGGAATACCCGTTTGTAGTGATAATAAAAAACTTTGCTCAACAATTCTGTCATTCGCTGGGGTTGCTCCAACACTTTCAGAGCCCTCGTGAAAAAAGGGCAATGGTATTATTGCCTGATAGTTTTTTGGCTGTATTTCTTGGGGTATCCAGCTTAGTTTTTTGTAGTAGTTTGCTCCTATTAGTTTGGTTTGTTGCCAATTATAGATGCCACCTTCTATGGCAAAAACGGCTAATACTGCCCAAACCACCCAGCCTAATTGTATTTTGTTTTTTGTTTTTTGGTAGATATACCAAACTATAAAAATAGTGAGCCCGTAGTACACCACCCAAAGTAAACGCCCCATACTGCGAAACTGTTTTAGCAAGCCTAAGTATTTTGAAACCGATGGAATACTTAATAGAAGAGGAAAAAAGGCAGCAAATACAAAAACAATGCCCACAGCCCATATAAGGCAAACCATGAAACGCTGGTTATACGGTTTATCTAAGCGATAGTGAGTCGCCTCTTTTTGAGTTTTTTTCTTAAACAACCTCCTTACTCCTGTTACAATTGCCCATAGTATAAACAGCAAAGAAGGAAGCCCCGCATACGATATTGTTTCTAATGATACTTTTCTTATACTAAAAAATGCTTTAAGGGGTTTAAAATACTCAAAACCAAGCGGTAGTAAAAGTCCCTCCCAGTGTGCAGCATATTCAATTATTCCGTAGGGTTTTGTGGGGCGGTCAGTAATAGTATCTGTTAGTTTTAGCCAAATAAAATATACGGCAAGGGGTGCTACTACTTGTATAAAAATATGGGGTATGGCGGTAAAAATATTTATTCGTGGGCTTTCACGAATAAGAAACATAAGCCACATGGCTAATAGTAATGCACCAATTATAATTAAATAATATAGGTGTACAAACAACAATAGCAGTAGTATAATTGCCATTGCCCTGCTGGTACGCCAATTGGGGGTGTTAAAAAATGTATACATCCACCAAATAAAAAGTGGAATTACAAAACAATATGCCAATGCAAAATGCCCGTTAAATCGCTCTATTTGTGGCGATAACATTCCTAATACCACGCCTGCCGCAACTGATACTCTAACATTATGTGTTAATGCAAAAAATATTTTATATAAATAAACGATACATATAAGTAAGCCCACAAAAAGCAGTATATTGTTAATACCTATCACCCCATTACTTATATCAAGAACATTACGGTTTATAAACCTTAGTGTATTGCTTACTAAGGGCTGGTTGTCGGTAAAAACTATATGCTCCCCAAAAGGGTAGTTCATACCACTAAAATGCGTATAGCTACTATCGTAGTTTATATGCCAAGCAAAGGTGTGGTAGTTTTTTAAGCTGTCTGCGTAATTGCCATACAAATACTCGTTGGCATTAAAAATATACTTACCATAAAAGGCAAGTATGATAATAACGCCTATGCCTATCACCCACCAGTAGCCATATTTTCTGTTGTTATTTATCATATTATTTGCGGCGGTGCAAAATGAATATTATTCTTAGAAAATTATAAAATTCTTTTACCAATACCTTCACATTCATTTTAGAGAAAGTAACACTTTGCCTTAGGGTTACATACACGGGAATCATTTTTACACTTTTATCTTTACTGGCAAGTGCAATAAACTCCATGTCAAACAAAAACCGTTTTATGCTTGTATTTAAAAAAACTTGTCTCCCTTTTTGGTTAAAACCTTTTAAGCCACATTGCGTATCGGTAATGGGTAAGCCAAAAACTGTTTTAAATATGAAACGTACAATTTTAGAAATCCATTTTCGTTTTTTTGGAGTGTTTTCATAATATCCTTCGTCGCGAGTTCCTACGGCTATATCATTGCCTGCTTTTAGTGCTTCAAGCACTTTTATCATGCTATCATACTCGTATGGAAAATCAATATCAGTATATAATATTAGTCCGCTATTTATAGTTTTTACACCTTCTCGCAGGGCAAATCCCTTTCCCTTATTTTCAGGATACGAGATGTATTTAAAACGGGGCAGCTCTTTTTCTAAGTAGTCTATATTTTCGGTAGTAACACCCCTTTGCGAAGCATCATTAACCAGCGTAATTTCTATATCGTAGTGGGGTATTTGTTGTTGTAGTGCTTTTGCGTGCGTTGCCAGCTCTGCTTCCCAACCAATAGCGGGATTATAGCAAGGTACTATTATATGTAGGGCTTGGCTCATAGGGCGCGTAGGCAAAGATATAAAAAAAAGCTACCCAGCTACGGCTATTCAAGCGTTATATCTTGGTGTTTGATATGCTATTTTCCTGCCACCTCACCCTATTTATGGTGAAGGGTAAGTTATAAACAACCCCTTCCAAATAATTATTAGCACTACCATATAAGTACCCCTCCCCTAAAGGGGAAGCCAAATTAGGGTACAGGTAAAAATGGTCATTTGCGCCATTCAGGCATTTTCTTGCAGCAGGTTGAAACCTGCCGCATTTATAACCTCAACAAAACATTTATGTATAGAATGGGCATTTCTGCCTATTCTGTCTAAATATGCTAATATTCAGTTATTTACGTATATTTTATTCTACTTCAATAGTAATGGTAGTACTCCATTTTTCACCATACGACTGGTGATACCCATCAGCAAATTGTAGGGTTAAAGTATGTGTGCCTTTTTCAAGTTCCAATTCGTCTTCGGTTTGTCCTTTACCGTAGTGTATATGGGTTGCATCAGCAGGCACTGCACTTCCTTTTTCTATAAAAGCACCATCAACTACAATATGGTGGTGTCCTTTGCCTATATTTAATTCAGCGGCAGGCTCAACTTCCATTCCTTCAATACCCATTTCTACCTTCACGGGTGAGCTTACTTTATCCCCCTCTTTTAGGTTTACAAAAAATACTGTGCCCTCTATTGTTTCGCTTGCTTCCAATGGAGTTGTTGTGTTTTCCTCTGTATTTTCTGATGAAGCCTCAGTATTTTGGTTAGGGGCAGAGTTTTGTTTCTCTTCATCGGGTTTTGTGGTGTTTTTACAAGCCACTAATACAAGTACAGCAAATAGTATAGTCGATATTTTAAATGTCATAATGTGTTTAATTTTGTATTCGCCAAATGTAATAATTTAATCACTGTGGGCGATTATTAAGTTTCACCGTTTATATAATAGTAACTTTTTTATACTAACAAAAGCTGCCGTATTATAGCTACTGAATAGTAGCTGGCTACATTGCGTATAAAAGCAGGAAAATCTATATGAGCATTGTCATCTGCCACGTCAGATATTGTTCTGATAATACTAAACGGTATGTTATACTCGTAACAGGTTTGGGCTACCGCTGCACCTTCCATTTCAACACACAAAATATCGGGCAATAGCTGTAACAATTCCTGTTTTTGTTTGGGAGTGCTAAAAAATTTATCACCACTACCTATATCACCTATATGTACTTTGGGTTGGGTAATAGCATAGGCAGCCAACTTATCACTACTAATTTCTTTGGTTAAATAATTGTGCTGTACAAGTGTATTAACAGCAGCAAAGGCTTTGTGCCTACTTATTTTATCCGTTTCAAAATAAGTTTTGCCTAAAAGAGGTATTTCAAATTGTTTCATCAAAGGGCGAGCATCCATATCATGCTGATATAAGTTTTTGCCTACCACCACATCACCAATATTTAATTTGTGGTGTATTGCGCCTGCAACTCCTGTAAAAATTATTTCCCTTGGTTTGTATTGCTGTATTAAATGTAGCGTTGTTATGGCTGCGGCTACCTTGCCCCAACGCGAGAAAACTACTACCGCTTGTTTACCAAACAAACTACCTGTGTAGTAGGTGCGCTGTCCAGCAGTTTCTTTAGTAATATTTTCCATTTGGGCAACCAAACCCTCCACCTCCTCACGCATTGCCCCTAATATTGCTATCATAATTTTAAGGCAAATATAAATACCCTCTCGTTGTTTAGAAAATACTTGTTGTCATTGTATCTTTGCACTACAATGGCAGAGGGTTTTTATAACGGAATTATAACTAATATTATTGATGAATCACCCACCGTGAAACGCTATTTCATCACTATTGAAGCCCTTGCCCGTTTCGATTTTTTTTCGGGGCAATTTGTTATGCTTGATTTGCCAATACAACACCAGTTTACCACCCGCAGTTACTCCATAGCATCAGCCCCAAACGGCACAAATAGTATAGAGTTGTGCATTGTGCTGAAAGAAGACGGGCAGGGAACTCCTTATCTATTTAAAAACATAAAAATAGGAAGCATACTAAAAGTTTCTGCCCCGCAAGGGCGTTTTTATTTAGATGAAAACATAGAGAACGATATTTGTTTAATTGCCACAGGCACAGGTATTGCTCCGCTTCGCAGTATGGCACACTACATTTTTAATAAAAATATCTCTCATAAAAATATCTATATAATTTATGGTAATCGTACTGAAGAAGATATTTTATATAAGGCAGAGTTGGAGCAATTAGCAAAAAAACACTCCGAACTAAAATTTATCACAACACTATCGCAACAAAACTGGGCAGGCAAAAAAGGGTATGTACACCCTATATATGAGGGGCTTTTTGCAGATGTACGCCCAGCTACATTTTATATTTGTGGATGGAGCAATATGGTACGGGAAGCTAAAAATAGGCTTAAAGCTATGGGATACCGCCGCAAACAGATTAATTTTGAACTGTATGATTAAGCAACCCCGCTAAATGAACCGTAATCTTAAAGATGGATGGAATTTTGTAAAAAAACTAACCCCACGCAGGGTATGGAATGCAACAAAGGTAGTTGCCAGTTATTTTGCTGCAAAAATCACTAAAAGGTCTATTCATTGGGGTAATCCCATCAGTATTTCAATAGAGCCTACTACATCGTGCAATTTACGCTGCCCACAATGCCCAAGTGGCTTGCGCTCATTTACCCGCCCAACGGGGATGCTTCAGGGCGATTTATACAAAACTATTTTAGACGATTTGGGCAAAGACCTTACTTATCTAATTCTTTATTTTCAGGGAGAACCCTATTTAAATACTGATTTTTTGGACATGGTAAAATATGCTCATAATAAAAACATTTATACAGCAACAAGCACCAATGCACACTACCTAAGCAGTGAAAATGCCCGCAAAACAGTAGAAAGTGGTTTGGATAGAATAATTATTTCCATTGATGGAGTAACGGAAGAAACGTATAAAAAATACCGTATTGGGGGGAAATTGGATAAGGTTTTAGAAGGCACTAAAAATCTTTCGGAATGGAAGAAAAAGCTGAATAGTGCTACCCCACATATTATATGGCAGTTTATTGTTTTTAGCCATAATGAGCATGAAGTGCCTGCGGTAAAAAAATTAGCCAATGAGTATGGGGTGGATGAATTGGGGATTAAAACAGCACAAATATACGACTATGAAAACGGACACGATTTAATACCCGAAAACGAGGAATACAGTCGATATAAAAAAGTGGCGGCGGGTTTCACTATAAAAAATAAACTAATAAACCATTGCTGGAAACTGTGGCATAGCTGCGTAATTACTTGGGATGGGCTGGTTGTTCCCTGCTGTTTTGATAAAGATGCCACCCACCAATTAGGCGATTTAAAGTATAGCACATTTAAGCAGGTGTGGCGTGGAGAAAAGTACAATGTCTTTAGAAAGCAAATACTAAAAGGACGCAAATACATAGATATTTGTAAGAATTGTACAGAGGGTACAAAGGTATGGGATTAGAAATGCTACTTATTTCGTCCGTTTTTTTGTATCTTTATAAACTTTTGTATAAAACAAAAGATACTAAGGCAACAAAATGCTACATGAATGTTCTCTTGTAATTATGAGAACTAATATAAGCTAAGTTATTATGAAAAAAATTATACCATTTTTTGTGCTGTTTTTCCTTCTTGCAATAGGAAATGAAATAAAAGCTACCCACGTAATGGGTAGTGATATTACCTATAAATGTTTGGGTAATGGCAAAT